>NZ_CAXIPY010000006.1:637500-1080017 GCF_964030725.1 Rickettsia endosymbiont of Urophora cardui
AAGAGTAAGGATTTTCGCCCTAGCGAAATCTATAGCAAAGTGTCAAAATATATTGATCTGGAAGATCCTTGTTTATTAGTGGGAGATGACACCTTATTGTCAAAGCAATACAGTAAGAGGATCGAGCTTGTAAATTATCAATATTCTGGGGCTGTACATGATGTTATACCTGGTATAGGAATGGTAAACTTACTGCATTACAATACTCAAATTGATCAATCTACTCCTGTAGATTATAGAATATATGATAAAGAAACTGATGGTAAAACAAAGAACGAGCATTTTTGTGATATGCTTACTTTAGCTAAAGAAAGAGGTATCAAGCCTGATGCTATAGTTATGGATGCTTGGTATAGTGGTTTGGATAATTTAAAACATATACGTAATTTAGGTTGGATATGGGTTACCAACCTAAGAAAAAATAGAAAAGTTAATCGTAATGTTAGCTTGGAAACTTTAGAGATTCCCGATGAAGGGCTAAAAATTCACCTACGTGGATACGGTTGGGTTACGGTATTTAAGTTTGTGGCAAAAAATGGTCGCATTGATTACATAACAACTAATTTAGAGAATCCTACACGTGAGCAAATAGAGAAAATTGTTAAGGCGCGTTGGTCTATAGAAGTTTATCATCGAGAATTGAAACAAACTTGTGGTATTGAATGCTGTCAGGCACGCACGGGTCGAGCTCAAAGAAATCATATTTGCCTTGCTGTATTGGCCTGGCTTGATATGAACAAAAGGAGGATAAATGAAAACATTACTTTATATCAACAAACTTGGGAAGTTATAAAAACATCAATTCAGAACAACATTAAATGGCTTCTAACTAATACACAATTTTGCTAAGTGCGAAACTCCTGAATACGTAAATATAGGACACGTAAGGATCCATTTGTGAAGCACTGGGATGAAATAGAATCAATGCGAGAATCAGCACCGGAGTTGCAAGCAACTACCATATTAGCATATTTGACAGAAAAGTATCATGGGAATTATAATGGGAAGCAATTACGCTGTTTGCAGAAAAGGTTGAAACAATGGAGAGCTGCACATGGTAAGGATAAGACAGGGTAAATTCCAGTAATGATGCTCCTCGCAGCAGAGCTACGAGGTATCTAAAAAAGTTTTAGTTGTTTCTTATGATATCACGAAGCAGAGCTTCGGGGAATTAAACCCTGAGAGATTAAAAATTGATTATATCTGGCTTAATTAATTATAGAACTTTCCTATTCTAAAAACATGATGACTATTACGCCTCAATTCCATTCTACTAAATTATAATATGCCAACGCTTATATTATAACGCTATCCATCTAGGGAGCAAGCTCCCTAGATTTTCGCTATGCGGTTAAACCAAATTATTATTGATTAAAATCCTCTTCAACAGCTTCAACTTCTATAACTTCCGGTACGAAATGTTTCAGCATCGATTCAATACCGTTTTTTAAGGTAATAGTAGAGCTTGGGCAGCCAAGACATGCACCACGTAATGCTAACTTTACTACACCCTTTTCAAAACCTTTATAAATTATATCACCCCCATCTTGTGCAACAGAGGGACGAACTCTTGTCTCAATAATCTCGATAATTTGCTTCTCTATGTCTGAAAACCCCTCAAGGTTTACATCATCTACTTTAGCACTTTCTTCAAATACTGAAAAGCCCGCAACGAAATGATCCATAATAACCATTAAAACTTCCGGCTTTATCGCTTGCCAATCACTTTCAGCTTTTTTAGTAACAGTTATAAAATCACTACCAAAAAATATTGATTTAACATTATTAATATTAAATAGCGATTCTGCAAGTTTGCTTTTTCCTTTTACTTCAGCACGCTCACTAAAAAATATAGGCTGAGTACTTATTTCCTGTCCAGGAAAAAACTTTATTGCATCAGGATTTGGGGTATCTTCAGTTTGAATAAACATAGTAAAATTACTTTAATAAATTTGCTTGTTATTATAACTTACTAGGGCTATTTTTACAATATAATATGTGAGCAAAAATGATGCTCCTCGCAGCAGAGCTACGAGGTATCTAAAAAAGTTTTAGTTGTTTCTTATGATATCACGAAGCAGAGCTTCGGGGAATTAAACCCTGAGAGATTAAATTAGATTCTTACGAACAAGATATTGATGATCCAGCCCTGATTACATTACTTCAAAAAGCCGCAAAAGCACATATTGATAAAAAAAATCTATACAGGAGTTTCGCACTTAGCAAAGTTGCGAATCAGTTAAAAGCCATCTGATATTGTTTTGAATTGATGTTTTTATAACTTCCCAAGTTTGTTGATATAAAGTAATGTTTTCATTTATCCTCCTTTTATTCATATCAAGCCAGGCAAATACTGCAAGGCAAATATGATTTCTTTGAGCTCGGCCCGTGCGTGCCTGACAGCGTTCAATACCACAAGTTTGTTTTAATTCTCGATGATAAACCTCTATAGACCAACGTGCCTTAACAATTTTCTCTATTTGCTCACGTGTGGGATTTTCCAAGTTCGTTGTTATGTAATCAATGCGACCATTCTTTGCCACAAACTTAAATACCGTAACCCAACCGTATCCACGTAGGTGAATTTTTAGCCCCTCATCGGGTATCTCTAAACTTTCCAAGCTAACATTATGATTAACTTTTCTATTTTTCCTTAGGGTGGTAACCCATAGCCAGCCTAAATTACGTATATGTTTTAAATTCTCCAACCCGCTATACCAAGCATCCATGACTATGGCATCAGGATTGAGACCTCTTTCTTTAGCTAAAGTAAGCATATCACAAAAATGCTCATTCTTTGTTTTACCATCAGTGTCTTTATCATATATTCTATAATCTACGGGAGTAGATTGAGCAATTTTAGTATTGTAATGTAGTAAGTTTACCATTCCTATACCAGGTATAACATCATGTACAGCTCCAGAATATTGATAACGTACAAGCTCAATCTTCTGACTGTATTGCTTTGATAATAAGGTGTCATCCCCCACTAATAAACACGGTGCTTCCCAATCTATATATTTTGACACTTCCTTATAGATTTCGCTAGGACGAAAATCCTTACTCTTTAACCATCGACTTGCACTATCGTGAGATAGATCTACTGGACTCACTTCAGATAATGCCTTGCTAGTATATCTGACACTACTTGCTTGTAAAAATGATTTATATAAGTCCTTGCTACATTTTGTTCTTGTCATTTTTATCTAAAACTATTTTTCTCTAGATTAACATACTTTTTGCTAAGTGCGAAACTCCTGTCTATATACTGAAGATACTTGAAACTGAAGTTTTGACAAAAATTCTAATTTTTCTGACTAAAGTAAAAATTTATATTTAAAGTTAAATATTTAGCGCTTTGATCAGCTTAAAAGCGATATTTCTACAATTTAAAGTAAATTATTTGCTATATAATACAAATTATAGATTGATACACTCGCCACTTTTTTTAATAAAAATTTTTTGTCAAAACTTCAGTTGAAAAGTTGGTAAGTCAATAAGCGGTGAGCTAAGCTAGGCGTATAAATAGTGTCTGAGCAAAGGCGAATCCCGAAATTTGGCTTACCAAATCTTGAAGTATCAAAAGTTATACTCTAGGTAAATATCTGATTAGAATATATGCTGGTATAAAACAAAAACCTGCAATAGCAAAAAAATAACCCCAGCCTAAATATGTAGCGGCGTAACCGGAAATGCTTCCAAACAATACAGTACTAATATAAGCAATAGACGTAATCAAGGCGATCTGCGTTATGCAATATTTAGAGCTACAACATCTTAATTGGTAAGAAAAAAACGGCGACATAGTTAACCCTTTGGTAAATTCCTGAAGAAACACTGCTATATAAAGAGTTGTAATAGTTTGACTATAAGAATAGAGCAATAAAAAAGTTATACTAGATAAAGCATGATAAACTAATACTCTTCTAAAGATATAAGCATATTCATATTTTCGGCATAGAAAACCGCCTATGAATCCTCCAGCTATAGTAGCACACATGCCAAAAGCCTTATATCCAAGAGCTAAATCTTTTTTCGTATAGCCGATATCAAGATAAAACATATTTGGCATAACCGAAAGAAAGTTATCCTGTAAGCGATATAGAAGCATAAAGCCAACAATTATTAGCCATTTAGATTTTTTGATAAAATCATAAAAAGCGTGCCAAAATCTATCAAAATCATTAACGGCTATTTTTTCCTTAAATTTTAGCGGATAGAAAATAATTAACAATAATGATGGTACACATAAAATCGCCATTACACGATAAACTTCTTGCCAAGATATTATAGTTGATAAATATAATGCACCAGAACCTGATATGAGTATGCCGATTCTAAACCCACTAGTGCAAGCTGCCTCACTTATTCCCCAATTTTTATTATTAATAAGTAGCATTTGAGAAGATTGCAAAAGCATGTCATAAATAGAGGAAAAAAATGCCAGAATTATCAAGCACAAAGAGAATGATATAAAATTAGTAGTGGGATTAAAGCCAGTTAAAATATATACGCAACAAATGCAGCTAAGCAGTGAAAAGATTAAACAATATTTATATCCACGACTATTTGAGGGTATAAAGCTTATTTTTTCAAGTAGCGGTCCCCATAGAAATTTAAATATATGAATGAAGTTAACCAGACTAAAAAGACCGATGGTAATTTTATCAAAACCGGATTCTCGAAGCCAAAAAGAAAGCGTCGAACCGGTAAGTAGATAAATTAAACCACCAGGGAGCGAAATAAATAATATAAATAAAATACTATATATATTTTGTAATCGTGAAAAATTAGAAATTATGAATTTATCCTCCTATAATTATGTGCCATTGCGTTGATTGGAAACGTCATGCTCATTCCTTGATCACGGCATCTCACGGTCTGCATCCTAAGATCCCGCAAACAAGTTGCGGGATGACAGACTTTCCTCTTAAGATACTTTACTTCTTCTTTGACCGTAATTATTACTATTACTCTCAGAACTTCTCTTATTGCCAGAACCGAATCTTTTATTAGAATTATCGCCTCTTCTATTATTACCAAATGATCTTTTACGATTATTTTTGTTACTTCTAAAGCTCTCTCTAGCAGTGGACTCGCCTTGATTTATTAAACGATCAATAGCACGCCATCTAACAACATCATCAGGCGAAATAAATGATAATGCGTTACCTTTAGCACCAGCTCTACCTGTTCTACCTATTCGGTGCAGATAATCTTCCGGACACATCGGTAAATCATAATTAATTACGTGCTGAGTATGCGGAATATCAAGCCCACGAGCAGCCACATCAGTGGCCACCATTATTCTATGGTTTGACTTGCGGAATGATAAAATTACTCTATCACGTTGACGCTGACTTAAATCACCATGTATAGCTTCTGCTTTATGATTTTCATATCTTAGCATTTTAGCTAATTGATCAGCAGAACGTTTTGTTTTTACGAAAATAATTACTGATCCTTCTCTATCACCAAGCTGCTTATTTAATTCAGTAAATTTTTCTTTATCTGTAATATGTACTGACTCTTGTTTTATTTCTGCTGCTGCTTTATTAGTAGCACCTACTGTAATACGTACAGGATTATTTAAATATTTTTGTGAAAGAGAAATAATATGTTTTGGCATAGTAGCAGAAAACATTAAAACTTGTCTTTTTTCCGGCAAGAATTTATTGATTTCTTCTAACTGCTCTTTCATGCCCATGTCTAGCATTCTATCCATTTCGTCAAGCACAGTTATACCTATACGATCAATTTTTAGGCTTCCACGATTTAAATGATCAATAATACGCCCTGGAGTTCCTATAATTACTTTAGGATTTTTCTTTAATTGCGTAAATTGCTTAGGCATAGGTTCACCACCTATCAAAACTGCATTATTTATTTTGCAAGACGTAGTTACTTTGTTTAAGGTAGAACAGATTTGTGTTGCAAGTTCTCTTGTCGGCACTAATATTAAAGTAGTAGTTTTATCTTTAATAAATGCATTAATTACTGGTAACAAGTAAGCTAAAGTCTTGCCTGAACCAGTTTGGCTAGAAGCCAGTATATCAGAACCTGCGATAGCAACCGGAATCGATTGTTTTTGTATTTCGGTTGGCTCTATTATCTTCATCGCTTCAAGCGTAGTAGTTAATTCTTCAGGTAAATTAAAATTTTTCATTATATAATCCAATAAAGTTTAAGTTAAAATATGCACATTATTGATTGTATAAAAATAACTCATAGCAAAAAATTAATGACTTTACTATTTTTGTATTACAAGAATACACTAATAGCAGCCATTAAATTATCTATAGCATATTACTGAAGTTTTGACAAAAAATTTTTATTAAAAAAAGTGGCGAGTGTATCAATCTATAATTTTGTATTATATATCAAATAATTTACTTTAAATTGTAAAAATATCGCTTTTAAGCTGATAAAAGCACTAAATATTTAACTTTAAATATAAATTTTTACTTTAGTCAGAAAAATTAGAATTTTTGTCAAAACTTCAGATATTAACAAAATAGCTTTAATTGATTCGAAGTAATAGCGAACCCATTTCAAAAAAATCTTATAATTTACAGCAAATAAAGATTTTAATTAGCTTTAAAATTATTTGTTAATAATACCATAATTATGATATTTTTTTACTTTTAAGCATTAAACCATTCCAATGCTTAAGACATATATAAGGTTATTATAAGACAAAACAAAATATCTAATATTTTGTTGTAAAAGGTGACGAGGCTATCCAAAATTTGAAAACTTTGGATAGCTGTTTTTGGTACAAATATATTTATTTAATCCTGAGGTTAACTGCAGAAATTTTACCATTCTTGTCTTCAAGATCAAAAATTACATCTTGTCCTTCGTTAAGACCTGCAAGACCTGCTGCATCCACGGCAGATCTGTGTACAAACACATCTTTGCCGCCATTTTCCTGTTCAATAAATCCAAAATTTTTCGTCGGATTAAACCATTTAACTTTACCTACTATATTTGTAGTCATAAAAACCTTTTTAGATAGAAATTGCTTATTGGAATTTAAATTATGCTTAATAAAAAATTAAAGATCAGACTTACATTTAATATTAAGATTAATAAAAAACTCACTATGCAAAACTATCTTACCTTGCGGCATTTGTCAATAACATGCAAAAGAAAGTATTACTTTCTGGGTCTAATTATATCATATTATTACTATTTTGTCACTGTTGTAGTTAATATATTATAGGCAAAATTTGATTTGCCTACATTAGACCTTTATTATTATGTAAGTTAATAAATAAAAGTTCTTGCTTTTTTTTCTTTTTTTTACTAATCTGTCCACTTAGCAAAATACAGTATTGTATTTTTAATTGCCCGCGTGATGGAATGGTAGACATAACGGACTTAAAATCCGTGGAGCGTAAGCTCTTGCCGGTTCAAGTCCGGCCGTGGGTACCACATGTTATAAGTACATAGAAGATCTCCACTTTTAACTTGTAAACTTCCCCCTAAATTCTTTATTTGTAAGTCTTTTTTAGTTTCCTGTTTTATCTCACTATTTATAAGATAATTTATAATTTTTGATATTCTATTCAACTGTAAACCAAAAGTAGAAAAAATTATATTAATATCATTGCAAATACAATATAAATAGCTATAAACGCCAATTTAGGATAAGAGAAGTTGTTCTGGAGCTAAAGCATCAAGTTTTATACCTGAAGTTTTGACAAAAATTCTAATTTTTCTGACTAAAATAAAAATTTATATTTAAAGTTAAAGATTTAGTGCTTTTATCAGCTTAAAAGCGATATTTCTACAATTTAAAGTAAATTATTTGATATATAATACAAATTATAGATTGATACACTCGCCACTTTTTTTAATCTCTCAGGGTTTAATTCCCCGAAGCTCTGCTTCGTGATATCATAAGAAACAACTAAAACTTTTTTAGATACCTCGTAGCTCTGCTGCGAGGAGCATCATTCCAGAATTCAGGTTAATAATATTTTTTCAAATAATGGCATAAGTTTATTCTTCATTTTCTTCTTTATGCCAGTTACTAACTTCATTCCTTTGCTGTATAGATCATCAAAGAGCTCCTGTTTGATATAACCCTTATCGCCAAACAATAATCCCGTGATATGTTTGGTGATTATCGAAACCGGCGCTCTATCATCTACATTACCAGGCGTTAGTTTTAGACCTTGAATCTCACCTTTTTCGTTAATAACCAAATGTAATTTTAGACCAAAAAACCAACTTTTTGTTGTTTTACCCAAAGCAGCAATACCGGCAAAGACTTTATTACGAGAGATTCTTTTTCGATGACAAACCTCTAAAGATGTGGCGTCAATATAAGAAACTCCCGTAGATTGAGCTGCCTGCATATACCATTCAAGTAATAAAACTAAATAACTCAGAACTCTTGGTTTTAGAGCTATAAAACGAGTATATGAGAAGAGTTACAAAGTCTGATTTATATAATTGTAGATAGGACATATAAAAATATTTAAAGTTTTTACAAGGTGATTGATGGTATAAAAGCACTATTGTTAACAGCTCAGAATAGCTTATTTCAGGCTTTCTTGTAGGGTTTTTAAATGATGCTCCTCGCAGCAGAGCTACGAGGTATCTATCCAAAAAGCTTTAACTGTTTTTGTTGAAATGCTTTATAAGAAGGTTTGCCTGAACCTTGATTCTGTACATAATTACGTAATTTCTGCTCATCACCATGTTTACCTACTGTGCTCATAAAATATCCTTTACTCCAAAACTCACTTCCCCATAATTTTTCTTTAAGATTTGGATATTTCTCAAACATTTTCTTAGAAGTAATACTTTTTATGATTTGAGTTATTTTTGTTGGGCTATACATTGGTATTGACTGTAATAAAAAATGTACGTGATCTTTATCTACTCCTATTTCTAAAAATCTAATTTCATAACGATCTTCTATGTGCTCACAAATTTTACACAAATAATCATCTAGTTCTTGATTGAATATTACTCTTCTATACTTTGCCGGCGTTACTAAATGATATATTAGTACTGTGACATTATGACTCTTATGTATATAACTGCTTTCTTCCATTCAAGTAGTATATCACGAAGCAGAGCTTCGGGGAATTAAACCCTGAGAGATTAAAAAAAGTGGCGAGTGTATCAATCTATAATTTGTATTATATATCAAATAATTTACTTTAAATTGTAGAAATATCGCTTTTAAGCTGATAAAAGCACTAAATCTTTAACTTTAAATATAAATTTTTACTTTAGTCAGAAAAATTAGAATTTTTGTCAAAACTTCAGTTCTATCCTTTGTAAATACTTACTTCCAAACCTAGATTAATCCAGAATTCAGGTTAATATTAAAAATCTTTACAAAATTTAGTGAAAAAAGATAAAATCTAATATATTATAGATAATTATATCTTTAGCTCATTACATGGTAATTTTTAGTATAGTTTTTTTTAAAACCGTTTCAGTGTTATTAAGTGTAGTAATCGGGTTTTTAGCGGGTAAATACTCAAATGTTGAAAGAGATAGCATCTCATCTTTATTATTCTATTTTATATCGCCTATAGTATTCTTTACTATTCCTGCTAGCACAACTTTGACATTTTCAGCATTAAGTGTTACGGTTGTAACCTTTGTAATTGCGACATTGTTGTCATTATTTTCTTACTATTTTTTCGGTAAATTTTGGCAGGATCATACACGTAATATTATAGCTTTGTCTGCAGGTACGGCAAATGGTGGATATTTCATGCTGCCTATAGCTGCTGCACTTTTTGATGATTATACGCTAAGTATTTACATGATGGCAGTGATAGGCGTTAATATTTATGAGTGTTCGGTAGGCTTTTATATTTGTATGCGAAGCTTTGCAAACACTACTGATAGTATATTGAAAGTAGTAAAATTGCCAATTTTAAATGCATTTTTCCTAGGTTGTTTATTTAGTTTTTGCGGTTTTACTTTACCTGATTTCTTAGATGATTTTATATATAATATGAAAGGTTCTTTTTCTATATTAGGTATGGTTATGGTAGGACTTGCTCTTTCATCACTTCAAAAATTCGAAGTGGATATAAAATTTACTCTAGCTACTTTTGCTGCTAAATTCTTATTTTATCCTTTAGGGGTAGGGCTATTTATCATGTTTGATCATTTTGTAACAAAATGGTATAATAATGATTATTATAATGCGTTAAAGCTACTTTCTACAGCACCCTTAGCTGCAAATACCATAGTTATAGCCAATTTACAAAAATTTTATCCTGAAAAGGTCGCTGCCACCGTGTTTTTATCGCTACTTTTTGTAGTAGTATATATGCCGACAATGGTCAGTATATTTTTAAGTGATTTAAATTAGTAGGTTTATATGAAAATTAACTCAATTAAAGTTGGTCCATATATTAACTTTCTTCCTCTTCAATATATACCAGAACATAAAATTTCTTATGTAGAATTTGGTGATCCTCAAAATAAAAATGTAATAATATGTGCTCATGGTTTAACAAGAAATGCTCATGATTTTGATAAAATAGCTAAAGAATTAAGTAAAGATTATAGAGTAATCTCTTTAAGCTATCCCGGACGCGGGGATAGTGAAAATTTTAAAAAAACCAGTCATTATAACTATACTACTTATATTAAAGAGACGTTGCTGTTTTTAAATAAGTTAAAGATAAAAAAACCTATTTGGCTAGGTACTGCAATGGGCGGAATTATAGGTATGGTTCTTGCCAGTAAATTTAAAAATATTTTTAAAGGTTTAATATTAAATGATATAGGGGCGTTTATCGATGCCGCTCCTTTAGTCAAAATTGCAGCTTATGCTAAAAAAACTGTCATATTAGAAGATTTAGAGAGTGCAAAAGAGCATTTAAAGCTTATTTATGGACAATCAGGGATTAAAAATGAAGAAGATTGGGATTATTTAACAAAGTATAGTGTCATTTCTACATTTGGTGGGAAATATAAAATGAATTATAATCCTGCTATAACAAAAGGCATAAGAAATGTCAAAAGCCAAAAAGATGTAGATTTATGGTCTGTATGGAATAAGATAAAATGTAAAATATTACTGATTCACGGCATTAAATCTCAAGTTCTAACAAAATCTACTGTTGAAAAAATGCAAAAAACAAAAGATTTTGATCTTTACGACATTAAATATGCAGGTCATACTCCCTCCTTAACAAATTCTAATGAAATTGAACATATAAAATCTTGGTTAGAAAAATTATAAAAAAAAGATAAATTCAATTATGAAAATTACTACTAAAGTACTGATAATCGGCTCAGGTCCTGCCGGTTTAAGTGCTGCTATTTATGCAGCAAGGGCTTCTTTAAATCCAATATTAATTAATGGTATTCAGCCTGGCGGTCAGCTTACCATTACTACCGATGTTGAGAATTATCCAGGATTTGCAGAAAGCGTACAAGGACCTTGGCTAATGGAACAGATGCGTATGCAAGCTGAAAATGTCGGCACTAAAATTGTTAACGATTATGTTGAGAAAGTGGATTTGTCACAAAGACCTTTTAAAGTGTTTATAGGATCTAGGACAGAGTACGAAGCTGAAAGTATAATTATTTGTACTGGTGCGGAAGCAAGATGGCTCGGCATCCCTACAGAGCAAGAATTTATGGGATTTGGGGTGTCAGCTTGTGCTACTTGCGATGGTTTCTTTTTCAAGAATCAGGAAGTAGTGGTAGTTGGTGGCGGTAATAGTGCTGTTGAAGAGGCTTTATATCTGACCAATCACGCAAGCAAAGTTACTATAGTACATAGAAGAGATAATTTTAGAGCTGAGAAAATATTACAAGAGCGGCTATTTAAAAATCCTAAAATATCTGTGATTTGGGATCATGTAGTAGAGGAATTTGTTGGAAATGATAAGCCAAAATCTGTTACTGGTGTTAAAATTCAAAATGTTCATACTAAAGAAACGAGCTTAGTAAATTGTAACGGCGTATTTGTAGCTATTGGGCATAAACCAAATACTGCTTTATTTGCAGGGCAAGTTACAATGGACAGCGATAATTATATTATTACTACCCCTGGAAGCACTAAAACTAATATAGAGGGTGTTTTTGCTGCTGGTGATGTTCAAGATAAAATCTATAGACAAGCTATAACCGCAGCAGGTACTGGCTGTATGGCTGCCCTTGAAGCAGAGAAATTTTTGAATAAGTGAGTGATGTGTTTCTGTGACTGTAAATAGGTTGTTGCATGACTCTTATGTCATTCCCGCTTAAAGGCTTGCCTGCGTGGATCAAGGCTCTGTCTCATCAATTGTGTAAATTTCGTGAACCATTAAATTCTACCATCAAATTTGATCATAAAATGAGCCATAGCGTCATTCCAATTGGGGATAGGCATAGACCATTTTTTGGTAATATAATCAATTGTCAGATATAAAACCTTAAATACTGCGTCATCATTTGGAAAGATGCGTTTATTCTTAGTAACTTTTGAGTCTTTTGCAATGATTGTGTAAATTTTTGTTGAGCCTATATTAGAAGTAATTAAAAATATAGGTAACAGAAATGCAAATAGAGAAGAATAAAAAAATAAATGAAGCAATAGATTTGCTGATAAAAGGCGGAGTAGATATGAAGAACTCGGCCGCAAGCGACCGAGTTTCAAAACAGGTTAAACTGCTTTGTTTCTTTTTCAATTTTATCCATTGCGTTTAGTTGATTTTGGTATCCACACAAAGTGATACATTATTCTAAAAACATGATGACTATTACGCCTCAATTCCATTCTACTAAATTATAATATGCCAACGCTTATATTATAACGCTATCCATCTAGGGAGCAAGCTCCCTAGATTTTCGCTATGCGGTTAAAAACAGTACTAAGTGATGAACGAACATTAGAATTACCCATGACGAATATTAAAATTACCCATTTTTGAGTAAAAAATATTGTCTAAAGTGTTACATTATTATCCTCCGATTTTATAGTTAATTTTTTGCCTTTAGCTGTAGCGATTCTATAACTTTCAGTATTGAGTTCAAGAATTGAAGAATGGTGAACCAATCTGTCAATAACTGCTGACGTAGTCATTTCATCTTTAAAAATAGTATTCCATTTTGCAAAAACTAAATTGCTAGTAATTAATACACTACGCATTTCATAACGTTCAGCTAATAAGGTAAATAAAACATCAGTTTCTTCACGATTATATGGTACATATGATATATCATCAATTATCAATATTTCAAAATAATCGAATTTTTTAATAATTTGCTTAAGTTTTAAACTAAGCTTTGCTTCGAGTCTTTTGCAATGATTGTGTAAATTTTTGTTGAGCCTATATTAGAAGTAATTAAAAATATAGGTAACAGAAATGCAAATAGAGAAGAATAAAAAAATAAATGAAGCAATAGATTTGCTGATAGAAGGCGGAGTAGATTTAAAAACAGTACTAAGTCAGAATGGATTAATTAAGGAATTAACCAAGGGTATTTTAGAGCGAGCACTGCATGCTGAGATGTCAGAACATTTAGGTTATAGCAAGTATGATAGAGCTGAAACTGAGAATGCGAGGAATGGTAGTTTTAGTAAGAATCTGATTAGTGAGAATGGTACTATAGAGCTAAATGTTCCAAGAGACAGACAAGGTAAATTTGAACCTATAATAGTCTCAAAGAAACAAACAAGAATAGATGGCTTAGACCAAAAGATAATATCCTTATATGCGAAGGGTATGAGTGTGTCTGATATTAAAACACAATTGCAAGAATTATATGGAGCTGAGATCAGTGAGAGCCTAATCAGCAGGATTACAGATGAAGTAATAGATGAGGTCAAGATTTGGCAGAGTAGACCTCTTGAATCAGTATACCCTATAGTATATTTTGACTGTTTAGTAGTGAAAGTAAGACAAGATAAACTTATTATTAATAAATCAGTATATGTAGCTTTAGGAATAGATTTATCTGGCAGAAAGGATATTTTAGGCTTATGGATAAGTGAGAATGAAGGAGCTAAATTTTGGCTTGGTAATTTTACTGAAATGAAGAATCGAGGAGTAAAAGATATCTTAATTGCTTGTAGTGATAATCTAACTGGTATGTCTGATGCTATTGCATCAGTATATCCGAAAACTGAACATCAAATTTGTATTGTCCATCAGATCAGGAATAGCCTCAAATATGTATCATATAAAGATAGAAAGCAATTAGCAGCGGATTTGAAACTAATCTATACTTCTGCTACTGAAAAAGAAGCAGAATTAGCTCTTGAGTCATTTGATCAAAAATGGAGTAAGCAATATCCGCATATAGCTAAATCTTGGTATAATAATTGGGATAATTTGATAATTTTCTTGCAATATCCAAAGGAGATTCGTAAGATTATTTACACTACAAATGCGATAGAATCGCTGAATAGCCAATTGAGAAAAGTTACTAAGAATAAACGCATCTTTCCAAATGATGACGCAGTATTTAAAGTTTTATATCTGACAATTGATTATATTACCAAAAAATGGTCTATGCCTATCCCCAATTGGAATGAAGCTATGGCTCATTTTATGATCAAATTTGATGGTAGAATTTAATGGTTCACGAAATTTACACAATTGATGAGACAGAGCCAAAAATGGTCTATGCCTATCCCCAATTGGAATGAAGCTATGGCTCATTTTATGATCAAATTTGATGGTAGAATTTAATGGTTCACGAAATTTACACAATTGATGAAACAGAGCCGCTTCATAATATTGATATTGAACAAATGCTCCAGGTTTACGTACTAAACTATCAATAATATGTCTATAATCAATAACATAGCCATTGCTGATTCTAGACATTTTTTGTAAACATTTGTTACCATAGTAAAGCTCTATTTCTTCAGAATAAATATAAGCTTTTAAAGTATAACCTATTAAGCGACTAGGCACAGAATAAGCTACAGATAAAATACTAACTGTACTGCTTGGATTAACACGTACTGATAATATTGTAGGTGCATTCCATTTCCTGATTGGTAACTCGTCTATCCGCCAAAAACACTTCAAATCCTGATCATTTGTAATGGGATAGAGTTTTGACAACAAATTGCTAAGATTTTCAATAAAAATTAATAAGTTATGTTAATTTTTACTGATACATTTCTGTGTTGGTCTAATTTTGATATGGAGCTATTGTTAACGATTTTTTATCGTTCATCTAGTTTTTGCATGATGATATTTTTGATTTATGTGGAGTTAGACACGATTTGTAAATGATTTGCAATGCATGGTAAATTCCAGTATTAATTAAGCCAGATTTATATTTTCTTCCCATACCTCATTGGGTGTTTTATAACCGAGCACTTTTCTTGGTAAATTATTTAAAAAATCCTCAATTTCTTGTAATTGCTTTATTGTTAATTTTTTTATATCTAAAGATTTAGAGTATACTCTGTGCACCATTGAGTTAATCTTCTCTATCAATGGTTTTTGCCATGGAGAATAAGGATTGCAAAAATATACTTTTCGTTCAGATTTTGGCAATAGTTGTTCATGATTGGTAAATTCTTTGCCATTATCTAACGTTATGCTTTTGATTATATGCGACAATTGTTTAAGTTTTTTATTCATGTTACCAATCACATCTTGTGTTCTTTTTGAACGGTTTAAAGTGAGAAACACTTTTTGTGTTCTGATATCCACAAGAGCGCCTATATTACGACTTTGATTACCTTTGTTAAAAGTTAAATCACCTTCTAAATGACCTATTGCTGCTATCTTTCTATTTATCTCTGGTCTTTCAGTAATGGAAACTCGATTTGGTATTGTAATTCTTTTGTTTCTGATTCTTGTACCATGATGCAACCTATTTTTCCTTTTTCTTGCTAAAGATAAATATAATTTTTGCCTTTGTGCTATAGGAGATGTATAAATAAACTGGTATATACTCTCTGTAGAAATATTGACAGTATCTCGTGATAGTTTACGTCTACCTGAAATTATATCTGGTGAAATACCCTGTGTTAACTGCTTTATTATTTCTGCTCGTAAATTATTATCAATATCTAATTTTCTTTTTCTCTTACCTTGCCTTAAACTGCAAGCAAGTGTGTTAGCCCTATCTGGTCTATAATTATGCCTCATTCTCTTGAGTTCATAACATATAGTGCTTTTATCACGGCCAATCTTTGTCCCTATATATCGCGAGCTATAACCACTCTTATTCATTTCGTATATTTTAAATCTTTCATCTATCGTTAAATGAGCCATGATATATCTATATTTAAATGATGCTCCTCGCAGCAGAGCTACGAGGTATCTATCCAAAAAGCTTTAACTGTTTTTGTTGAAATGCTTTATAAGAAGGTTTGCCTGAACCTCGATGCTGTACATAATTACGTAATTTCTGCTCATCACCATGTTTACCTACTGTGCTCATAAAATATCCTTTACTCCAAAACTCACTTCCCCATAATTTTTCTTTAAGATTTGGATATTTCTCAAACATTTTCTTAGAAGTAATACTTTTTATGATTTGAGTTATTTTTGTTGGGCTATACATTGGTATTGACTGTAATAAAAAATGTACGTGATCTTTATCTACTCCTATTTCTAAAAATCTAATTTCATAACGATCTTCTATGTGCTCACAAATTTTACACAAATAATCATCTAGTTCTTGATTGAATATTACTCTTCTATACTTTGCCGGCGTTAACTAAATGATATATTAGTACTGTGACATTATGACTCTTATGTATATAACTGCTTTCTTCCATTCAAGTAGTATATCACGAAGCAGAGCTTCGGGGAATTAAACCCTGAGAGATTAAAAATATAGGTAACAGAAATGCAAATAGAGAAGAATAAAAAAATAAATGCAGCAATAGATTTGCTGATAGAAGGTGGAGTAGATTTAAAAACAGTACTAAGTCAGAATGGATTAATTAAGGACAGGAGTTTCGCACTTAGCAAAATTGTGTATTAGTTAGAAGCCATTTAATGTTGTTCTGAATTGATGTTTTTATAACTTCCCAAGTTTGTTGATATAAAGTAATGTTTTCATTTATCCTCCTTTTGTTCATATCAAGCCAGGCCAATACAGCAAGGCAAATATGATTTCTTTGAGCTCGACCCGTGCGTGCCTGACAGCATTCAATACCACAAGTTTGTTTCAATTCTCGATGATAAACTTCTATAGACCAACGCGCCTTAACAATTTTCTCTATTTGCTCACGTGTAGGATTCTCTAAATTAGTTGTTATGTAATCAATGCGACCATTTTTTGCCACAAACTTAAATACCGTAACCCAACCGTATCCACGTAGGTGAATTTTTAGCCCTTCATCGGGAATCTCTAAAGTTTCCAAGCTAACATTACGATTAACTTTTCTATTTTTTCTTAGGTTGGTAACCCATATCCAACCTAAATTACGTATATGTTTTAAATTATCCAAACCACTATACCAAGCATCCATAACTATAGCATCAGGCTTGATACCTCTTTCTTTAGCTAAAGTAAGCATATCACAAAAATGCTCGTTCTTTGTTTTACCATCAGTTTCTTTATCATATATTCTATAATCTACAGGAGTAGATTGATCAATTTGAGTATTGTAATGCAGTAAGTTTACCATTCCTATACCAGGTATAACATCATGTACAGCCCCAGAATATTGATAATTTACAAGCTCGATCCTCTTACTGTATTGCTTTGACAATAAGGTGTCATCTCCCACTAATAAACAAGGATCTTCCAGATCAATATATTTTGACACTTTGCTATAGATTTCGCTAGGGCGAAAATCCTTACTCTTTAACCATCGACTTGCACTATCGTGCGATAGATCTAATGGACTTACTTCAGATAATGCTTTGCTAGTATATCTTACACTACTTGCTTGTAAGAATGATTTATATAAATCTTTGCTACATTTTGATCTTGTCATTTTTATCTAAAACTATTTTTCTCTAGATTAGCATATTATTTGCTAAGTGCGAAACTCCTGAAGGAATTAACCAAGGGTATTTTAGAGCGAGCACTGCATGCTGAGATGTCAGAACATTTAGGTTATAGCAAGTATGATAGAGCTGAAACTGAGAATGCGAGGAATGGTAGTTTTAGTAAGAATCTGATTAGTGAGAATGGTACTATAGAGCTAAATGTTCCAAGAGACAGACAAGGTAAATTTGAACCTATAATAGTCTCAAAGAAACAAACAAGAATAGATGGCTTAGACCAAAAGATAATATAGCTAACACGGAAATGTTTCTACCATAGATTAGGAAAAACTTAGGCATTGATCAATAATTTTATGTAAACAGTTTTTAAAGTTAGTCCAGCAATGTTTAATAGGATTTAGATCTGGTGAATATGTGAGTAAATACAAAAACTATGGTAAAAACCTTTTCGCGTTAGCTATATCCTTATATGCGAAGGGTATGAGTGTGTCTGATATTAAAACACAATTGCAAGAATTATATGGAGCTGAGATCAGTGAGAGCCTAATCAGCAGGATTACAGATGAAGTAATAGATGAGGTCAAGATTTGGCAGAGTAGACCTCTTGAATCAGTATACCCTATAGTATATTTTGACTGTTTAGTAGTGAAAGTAAGACAAGATAAACTTATTATTAATAAATCAGTATATGTAGCTTTAGGAATAGATTTATCTGGCAGAAAGGATATTTTAGGCTTATGGATAAGTGAGAATGAAGGAGCTAAATTTTGGCTTGGTAATTTTACTGAAATGAAGAATCGAGGAGTAAAAGATATCTTAATTGCTTGTAGTGATAATCTAACTGGTATGTCTGATGCTATTGCATCAGTATATCCGAAAACTGAACATCAAATTTGTATTGTCCATCAGATCAGGAATAGCCTCAAATATGTATCATATAAAGATAGAAAGCAATTAGCAGCGGATTTGAAACTAATCTATACTTCTGCTACTGAAAAAGAAGCAGAATTAGCTCTTGAGTCATTTGATCAAAAATGGAGTAAGCAATATCCGCATATAGCTAAATCTTGGTATAATAATTGGGATAATTTGATAATTTTCTTGCAATATCCAAAGGAGATTCGTAAGATTATTTACACTACAAATGCGATAGAATCGCTGAATAGCCAATTGAGAAAAGTTATAGCTAACGCGGAAAGGTTTTTACCATAGTTTTTGTATTTACTCACATATTCACCAGATCTCAATCCTATTAAACATTGCTGGACTAACTTTAAAAACTGTTTACGTAAAATTATTGATCAATGCCTAAGTTTTTCCTAATCTGTGGTAGAAACATTTCCGTGTTAGCTATACTAAGAATAAACGCATCTTTCCAAATGATGACGCAGTATTTAAGGTTTTATATCTGACAATTGATTATATTACCAAAAAATATAATGGACTAATGGTATGGACCTCCTGATATAGAGAATGAAAAGCAGTTGCTAATCTTCTAGGGTTAATATTTAACATATTAAAACAACAATGGAAAGTTCTATAATTAATTAAGCCAGATATAATCAATTTTTAATTAAATATAGATATATCATGGCTCATTTAACGATAGATGAAAGATTTAAAATATACGAAATGAATAAGAGTGGTTATAGCTCGCGATATATAGGGACAAAGATTGGCCGTGATAAAAGCACTATATGTTATGAACTCAAGAGAATGAGGCATAATTATAGACCAGATAGGGCTAACACACTTGCTTGCAGTTTAAGGCAAGGTAAGAGAAAAAGAAAATTAGATATTGATAATAATTTACGAGCAGAAATAATAAAGCAGTTAACACAGGGTATTTCACCAGATATAATTTCAGGTAGACGTAAACTATCACGAGATACTGTCAATATTTCTACAGAGAGTATATACCAGTTTATTTATACATCTCCTATAGCACAAAGGCAAAAATTATATTTATCTTTAGCAAGAAAAAGGAAAAATAGGTTGCATCATGGTACAAGAATCAGAAACAAAAGAATTACAATACCAAATCGAGTTTCCATTACTGAAAGACCAGAGATAAATAGAAAGATAGCAGCAATAGGTCATTTAGAAGGTGATTTAACTTTTAACAAAGGTAATCAAAGTCGTAATATAGGCGCTCTTGTGGATATCAGAACACAAAAAGTGTTTCTCACTTTAAACCGTTCAAAAAGAACACAAGATGTGATTGGTAACATGAATAAAAAACTTAAACAATTGTCGCATATAATCAAAAGCATAACGTTAGATAATGGCAAAGAATTTACCAATCATGAACAACTATTGCCAAAATCTGAACGAAAAGTATATTTTTGCAATCCTTATTCTCCATGGCAAAAACCATTGATAGAGAAGATTAACTCAATGGTGCACAGAGTATACTCTAAATCTTTAGATATAAAAAAATTAACAATAAAGCAATTACAAGAAATTGAGGATTTTTTAAATAATTTACCAAGAAAAGTGCTCGGTTATAAAACACCCAATGAGGTATGGGAAGAAAATATAAATCTGGCTTAATTAATACTGGAATTTACCCAATTAAGGAGGTCCATATGGAGGTTACTACAATTGGTATAGATATTGCAAAAAGAATTTTTCAAATTCATGGTGTAGATAAAAATGGCAAGACAGTATTAAAGAAAAAATTGATGAGAGATCAGGTTTTGACATTTATGGCTAATTTACCACAATGTTTAGTAGGGATGGAAGCTTGTGGTGGTTCTAGTTATTGGGCAAGAGAAATAACTAAATTAGGGCATGAAGTAAAACTAATGGCACCGCAATTTGTCAAACCATATGTTAAAACTAATAAAAATGATCAAGCAGATGCTGAAGCGATATGTGAAGCCGTGACAAGACCTAATATGAGATTTGTTGCAATTAAAACTATAGAGCAACAAGAAATTTTATCAATACATAGGGTAAGAGAGAGATTGGTAAAAAATCGTACAGCACTTGCTAATGAAATTAGGGGGCTACTACATGAGTTTGGTTTTATTGTTCCTCAAGGCATTAATAAGGTTATCACAAAATTAATTGAGATACCGTCTTGAGTGTCAACAACTTTTTCATTATTTTACCTCAATTTTATTTTACAGGGTTTTTATATTTGCACTAAAAGATGTTTTGTTATTAAGAACACCATAAATTATGTGAAGCAACTTACGCATAGCAGCAATCACTATAACCATTTTAGATTTTCCAACATTGCTCAAACGTTGACTAAAATCCTTAATAATCGGATTATGTTTTATAGCAACTATGGCAGGCATATAAAAAGCTTTACGTAAATTAGCATCTCCTGTTTTTGATATTTTTCCTATTCCATGGACAGAAGTGCCTGATTGTTTTGGCTTTGGGTTAAGACCAACAAACGCAGCTAGTTGTTTTGCAGAATTAAAATTTTCTACAACAAGAAAAGCAAGTATCACTCCTATTGTTTTTTCTCCTATACCAGGGATTGAATCAAGAAGTTTACTTTTATCATGTAAGTCTTTGTGTCCTTTAATATGATTAGAGATAAGTTCTTCTACTTCCTTAATTTGCTTATCCAGAAATTCAATATGAATCATAATGTTAATGGCAACTGCTTTACTTGCTCCGCTCAATCTATTATTTTCTTGATTTTTATTAGCAATCAAACTATCCAAGCGTCTTACCCATTGTTGTAATTCTTTAATATGTATAGGGGTTGGTTGCCAAAGATCAGGTTGCATAGCCTTGCAAAAAGAAGCTATCAATTCACAATCAGATTTGTCAGTTTTAACTCTTGAAAGCTTGCTCATTGCAAAGCCCTTGATGCGAGCTGGATTTACGACACTAACTTTAAATGTATTATCATAAAGATATTGAGCTAACCTAACTTCGTAACCACCTGTTGATTCCATACAAGCGTGAGCAGTATCTATTCCCTTTTTTTCTAACCATTGTTTTAGTGCAGCAAAGCCTTTTGCAGTATTATTAAACTTTTTGGTTTTGATTTTATTATCATTTAATAAAGCTACGTCAAATGTTGCTTTAGAAATATCTATACCCAAAATAATGCTACTCATATTTGACCTTCTATGTTAATAATAAGTAGAATACCCAAAGATCAACCTTGTAAATACAGGTTCATTGATTAATTTCAAGACCTAAGAATACCGTCCGATCTTTAATGAGTATGTGAAGACTAATTGTTTGATCTCAACTACAGGGTTACATAGCCCTAAGATTTAATACGGCATATTAGTCTTCTTACTTAAGTGCCCTTAAGTATCTTATAGTTGTTTACTAAAGACAATACTAAGATACAAGATTTTAGATGCAGGGAAATTAAGCCAGTTAAGTTATCAAACATTTAGTGAACTAAAAGAAGAATTCTTAGATAATAACAGAAAAATAAAAGAGATAGAAAAACGATTAACAATGATAGCAAGTAACCTAACTCAATATCAACGATTAAGAGCTATACCTGGTCTTGGTTTAATTACTGCTACTGCTTTAATAGCATCAATAGGTAATGCTACAAGTTTTGAGAATGGCAGGCAATTATCGGCATGGCTAGGATTAGTGCCAAGACAACATTCAAGTGGTGGGAAGGATAAGCTGCTGGGAATTAGCAAGCGAGGTGATGTATACTTACGCACTTTATTAATTCAAGGGGCTAGAGCTGTACTAAATGCCAAGATAAGATTTACATCGGAAGAACAGAAATCTAAAAAAGATTTTAGCCAATTTACGAAATGGATGTTTAATTTATCTGAGCGAAGTAGCCATAATAAAACGACAGTTGCCATAGCTAATAAGTTGGCAAGAGTGGTGTTTGCTGTACTAAGATCAGGAGATGATTATGTAGAGAGTAAAGTTTGTAGCTAAAGAGTGTGTAGCATAGCACTTATAAGTAAAATAAATGGTGATTTATATAATGAATAGGTAAAAGCAAAACAATATGTAAGAGATTCCAACCCGAAATATGCTTGAGATAATTAATATTGATGGTAAATAAGACAAACCTTAGCTTACAAAAAAACTGCGTTTTTCAGTGGCTCTTTTAGAAGCCGATGGACTGATAAGTATATAGTTTGTAAGCCAGCGAATTCCATCAGGGCTGTAGAATAAATTAGGTTGATTTATCAGCTATAAGCCGGATACATGACTGCATTTGTTTGTTTTTATTATTGATGTTATTTTTTTCTTGCATTCTACAGGAGGTCCATACATGAAAAAATTGGACAAAAAAATGAAGGAGTGTGTTTCCGCAATAAGTTAGAATAAATAGCAATAAACTTAAGAGGAAAGATGAAGAAAAATAAAGTAAAAATTTTCAGTGCTTCAGAAAAAACGGGGATAGTATTAGAATTAATCTCTCAGGGTTTAATTCCCCGAAGCTCTGCTTCGTGATATCATAAGAAACAACTAAAACTTTTTTAGATACCTCGTAGCTCTGCTGCGAGGAGCATCATTAAAAGAGGAGTCGACACTTGGTCAGTTAGCTTCAAAATATGCAATAAGTGTTAAAACAATTCAAAATTGGAAAAAACAGTTTTTAGGTAATGCGGCATTAGCTTTTGAACCAGCTAAAGTTTTGAGTGAATATCAAGAACAAATAAATCATTTACAAGAGCAAAATGATGAACTTGCTAAAGCTCTTGGTAGAATCACAGTTGAGAGGGACTGGGCCGTGGGAAAGCTCAAAAGCTTGGATTTATCAAATAAAAAGAGTCTTGTACACTCCAAGCTAAATCAACTCTCAAAATCAAGACAGTGTGAACTATTAAAGATTAGTCGATCTACAGCCTACTATAAATCCAAGGAGATGAGTATAAATAAATTAAGTATTTTAAATAGAATAGATGAAATATATACAGATAATCCTGAATTTGGTTATCGCTATATTCATCAACAGTTACTAGAAGATGGTTTTATTGTCGGTAAAGATCGAGTACTGAAATATATGAGGATGATGGGTATAGAAGCTATTTACCCACATAAGAAAAAATCTACTTCTCGAAACGATAGTGAGCATAAGATCTATAGCTACTTACTTGATCAATATTGGACTAAATCTGGCTCAACAAAGCAAGTGTATGTGCCTAATGTGAATGAGGTTTGGAGTGGTGACATTACTTACATTAGAACTAATGGTGGCTTTATGTATATGGCAGCTATTATAGATTGGCATAGCAAGGCCATATTGAGCTATAAACTGTCAAATTCTATGGATGCATCTCTTGTAACTGATGTCTTGAAACAAGCTCTCAGTAAGTATAATGCTCCACAGATATTTAATAGTGATCAAGGTAGCCAATATACCAGTTATGACCACATAAATATTCTCAAGGAGCATGATATCCAAATTTCAATGAATGGCAAAGGTAGAAGTATTGATAATATAGTAATAGAAAGGTTTTTTAGAACTTTAAAATATAATTGTATCTTTATTAATGATTTTAACAATGTTAAAGAGTTAAAAGAGGGGATTGATCATTATCTGAATAAATATAATTATCACAGATTTCATTCAAGTATTGGTTATAAAAAGCCTATGAATGTATATCTGAATTATATGCAAAATTATCAGCAAATGGCTCTGTCTCATCAATTGTGTAAATTTCGTGAACCATTAAATTCTACCATCAAATTTGATCATAAAATGAGCCATAGCTTCATTCCAATTGGGGATAGGCATAGACCATTTTTTGGTAATATAATCAATTGTCAGATATAAAACCTTAAATAGTCTATCCGCCAAAAACACTTCAAATCCTGATCATTTGTAATGGGATAGAGTTTTGACAACAAATTGCTAAGATTTTCAATAAAAATTAATAAGTTATGTTAATTTTTACTGATACATTTCTGTGTTGGTCTAATTTTGATATGGAGCTATTGTTAACGATTTTTTATCGTTCATCTAGTTTTTGCATGATGATATTTTTGATTTATGTGGAGTTAGACACGATTTGTAAATGATTTGCAATGCATCGTAAATTCAAACCAATAGCAGAGATTATTGGATTGATAATATCTCCTATCATACCTTTCAAGAAGTTTCTACCCATCCGACCATATTGCTTTAAGTGACCTATTATTGGTTCTATGGCACTGCGTCTCTTGATCATAGACTTGTCCTCTTGTAACAACTTCTTCCGCGTTTTTGGGGTATATACCTTACTCTTCTCCTTTACATTGCTACCACTATACCCAAGATCAACAAATGATTTCTTTATCTTGATTCCAGTGACACTCTCTACTGCTTCAAAGCTCTGATGCAATGTATGACCATCATAAGGATTATTATGAAACGATTTTGCGGATAAAACAAAATCAGGAGTTTCGCACTTAGCAAAATTGTGTATTAGTTAGAAGCCATTTAATGTTGTTCTGAATTGATGTTTTTATAACTTCCCAAGTTTGTTGATATAAAGTAATGTTTTCATTTATCCTCCTTTTGTTCATATCAAGCCAGGCCAATACAGCAAGGCAAATATGATTTCTTTGAGCTCGACCCGTGCGTGCCTGACAGCATTCAATACCACAAGTTTGTTTCAATTCTCGATGATAAACTTCTATAGACCAACGCGCCTTAACAATTTTCTCTATTTGCTCACGTGTAGGATTCTCTAAATTAGTTGTTATGTAATCAATGCGACCATTTTTTGCCACAAACTTAAATACCGTAACCCAACCGTATCCACGTAGGTGAATTTTTAGCCCTTCATCGGGAATCTCTAAAGTTTCCAAGCTAACATTACGATTAACTTTTCTATTTTTTCTTAGGTTGGTAACCCATATCCAACCTAAATTACGTATATGTTTTAAATTATCCAAACCACTATACCAAGCATCCATAACTATAGCATCAGGCTTGATACCTCTTTCTTTAGCTAAAGTAAGCATATCACAAAAATGCTCGTTCTTTGTTTTACCATCAGTTTCTTTATCATATATTCTATAATCTACAGGAGTAGATTGATCAATTTGAGTATTGTAATGCAGTAAGTTTACCATTCCTATACCAGGTATAACATCATGTACAGCCCCAGAATATTGATAATTTACAAGCTCGATCCTCTTACTGTATTGCTTTGACAATAAGGTGTCATCTCCCACTAATAAACAAGGATCTTCCAGATCAATATATTTTGACACTTTGCTATAGATTTCGCTAGGGCGAAAATCCTTACTCTTTAACCATCGACTTGCACTATCGTGCGATAGATCTAATGGACTTACTTCAGATAATGCTTTGCTAGTATATCTTACACTACTTGCTTGTAAGAATGATTTATATAAATCTTTGCTACATTTTGATCTTGTCATTTTTATCTAAAACTATTTTTCTCTAGATTAGCATATTATTTGCTAAGTGCGAAACTCCTGAAAATTTCTACGACCACTTACTACTACCGCTACTTTATTGCCAAACTCATATGGCTTGTTGCGTTTTCCCTTTCCTATACACTCTACTTCAGGGGCATGAAAACTATATAATACTTTGTTATCTTCTTTATATTGCTTTTTAGCTTCTCTTTTTAAAACAGATTGGTTATGTATTTGTTTTATTTTTTGCAATACTTCTTGATTTTTGAGAGACAAGTTTAATTGCTTATTTTTGATCTCACGCTCACATACTCTAATCAAACGACCCAGTAATATTTTTAAATGCTTCATTATTTTCCAACGCTTCTTGGCTTTACTATGTTCTTTATATTTCTATAGCTTTACTATATCGCGTTTATAGGTTCTAGCGTATGTTTCATTCAAATGTATACCCAAACTGTTGCAAAGCTTTACTATGCTAAGCCTAGCTTTATCCATTAAATAAACATCGTGTGGGTGTTTGATATTCTTAATTTGTACAGTCGTATCAGCGATGATTAATTCCAAATCTTTTTTTTTAATTGTGTTAGTTTTTATCCCAACCCTGATCAACTCCGATAATATCTCATTATATCCAGCTTCACCTAATACACTACGAAACCGTCGTATACTAGTTTCCGAGATAGCTATGTCTTTTTCTATATATTCCCACCCGCAGAAATACTGCCAATACATATTCTCTTTTAGCTCTTCCTCTGATAATGAATCTGAAAAATTATACATTGCTTGTAGCATCGTTATGCCAAGCATCACTCTATGACATTTTCTATTTCTACCAAATTTCTTAATACAAACATTTTTTGATAACCACTCTTCGAGCCTAGACCAATTTATTAATTCTCTTAATTTATATAGCTTATTATTTGGGTTTAATTCTTCTTTTAATTTATAACCAAACAGTTTCCCTTGTTCTTGCGATTTGATAATGTTGTCTATTGGCATTGACTGAAATCCATAAGGTTTATGACCATATTTTATCATTTTCTTACGGATTGTTGTATTACTTCTTGTCTTAAAACCATATTATCTATAAGGCTTGTAGAGTTTTGGCGGACGGACTAAATAGTCTATCCGCCAAAAACACTTCAAATCCTGATCATTTGTAATGGGATAGAGTTTTGACAACAAATTGCTAAGATTTTCAATAAAAATTAATAAGTTATGTTAATTTTTACTGATACATTTCTGTGTTGGTCTAATTTTGATATGGAGCTATTGTTAACGATTTTTTATCGTTCATCTAGTTTTTGCATGATGATATTTTTGATTTATGTGGAGTTAGACACGATTTGTAAATGATTTGCAATGCATCGTAAATTCAAACCAATAGCAGAGATTATTGGATTGATAATATCTCCTATCATACCTTTCAAGAAGTTTCTACCCATCCGACCATATTGCTTTAAGTGACCTATTATTGGTTCTATGGCACTGCGTCTCTTGATCATAGACTTGTCCTCTTGTAACAACTTCTTCCGCGTTTTTGGGGTATATACCTTACTCTTCTCCTTTACATTGCTACCACTATACCCAAGATCAACAAATGATTTCTTTATCTTGATTCCAGTGACACTCTCTACTGCTTCAAAGCTCTGATGCAATGTATGACCATCATAAGGATTATTATGAAACGATTTTGCGGATAAAACAAAATTTCTACGACCACTTACTACTACCGCTACTTTATTGCCAAACTCATATGGCTTGTTGCGTTTTCCCTTTCCTATACACTCTACTTCAGGGGCATGAAAACTATATAATACTTTGTTATCTTCTTTATATTGCTTTTTAGCTTCTCTTTTTAAAACAGATTGGTTATGTATTTGTTTTATTTTTTGCAATACTTCTTGATTTTTGAGAGACAAGTTTAATTGCTTATTTTTGATCTCACGCTCACATACTCTAATCAAACGACCCAGTAATATTTTTAAATGCTTCATTATTTTCCAACGCTTCTTGGCTTTACTATGTTCTTTATATTTCCATAGCTTTACTATATCGCGTTTATAGGTTCTAGCGTATGTTTCATTCAAATGTATACCCAAACTGTTGCAAAGCTTTACTATGCTAAGCCTAGCTTTATCCATTAAATAAACATCGTGTGGGTGTTTGATATTCTTAATTTGTACAGTCGTATCAGCGATGATTAATTCCAAATCTTTTTTTTTAATTGTGTTAGTTTTTATCCCAACCCTGATCAACTCCGATAATATCTCATTATATCCAGCTTCACCTAATACACTACGAAACCGTCGTATACTAGTTTCCGAGATAGCTATGTCTTTTTCTATATATTCCCACCCGCAGAAATACTGCCAATACATATTCTCTTTTAGCTCTTCCTCTGATAATGAATCTGAAAAATTATACATTGCTTGTAGCATCGTTATGCCAAGCATCACTCTATGACATTTTCTATTTCTACCAAATTTCTTAATACAAACATTTTTTGATAACCACTCTTCGAGCCTAAACCAATTTAATGATGCTCCTCGCAGCAGAGCTACGAGGTATCTAAAAAAGTTTTAGTTGTTTCTTATGATATCACGAAGCAGAGCTTCGGGGAATTAAACCCTGAGAGATTAATTCTCTTAATTTATATAGCTTATTATTTGGGTTTAATTCTTCTTTTAATTTATAACCAAACAGTTTCCCTTGTTCTTGCGATTTGATAATGTTGTCTATTGGCATTGACTGAAATCCATAAGGTTTATGACCATATTTTATCATTTTCTTACGGATTGTTGTATTACTTCTTGTCTTAAAACCATATTATCTATAAGGCTTGTAGAGTTTTGGCGGACGGACTAAATAGTCTATCCGCCAAAAACACTTCAAATCCTGATCATTTGTAATGGGATAGAGTTTTGACAACAAATTGCTAAGATTTTCAATAAAAATTAATAAGTTATGTTAATTTTTACTGATACATTTCTGTGTTGGTCTAATTTTGATATGGAGCTATTGTTAACGATTTTTTATCGTGATGAACGAACATTAGAATTACCCATGACGAATATTAAAATTACCCATTTTTGAGTAAAAAATATTGTCTAAAGTGTTACATTATTATCCTCCGATTTTATAGTTAATTTTTTGCCTTTAGCTGTAGCGATTCTATAACTTTCAGTATTGAGTTCAAGAATTGAAGAATGGTGAACCAATCTGTCAATAACTGCTGACGTAGTCATTTCATCTTTAAAAATAGTATTCCATTTTGCAAAAACTAAATTGCTAGTAATTAATACACTACGCATTTCATAACGTTCAGCTAATAAGGTAAATAAAACATCAGTTTCTTCACGATTATATGGTACATATGATATATCATCAATTATCAATATTTCAAAATAATCGAATTTTTTAATAATTTGCTTAAGTTTTAAACTAAGCTTTGCTTCTAGTAATTGTTGAACCAAATTAGCTGCTGTTGTATATAATACACGTCTACCAGCAAGACACCACTCACGTGCTAAACCTATACTAAGATGACTTTTGCCAGTGCCAGGATTACCAAAAATAAGTATATTTTCATAGCGATCCATAAATTCTCCTTGTGCAAGATATTGGATCTTAGTTGGCGATAATCCTGGGATACGCTTAATATCAAAGTTGCTTAATAACTTATCTCGAGAGAGTTTTGCTTGCTTCAGCAATCTGGCAATACGTTGTTGTTGTCTATGTTCTAACTCACGTATGGCTAACTCCTGTAGATAATCTATATATGTTTTCTTTTCTTGCTCAAAGCTTTCTGCAACTGATTTATAGCACGATGCAAAAGTAGGTAAGCAAAGGTTCTTGAGTAAATTATTTAGCGGTTGCGGAGTTATTATCTGTTTACTCATGCAACCTCCATTGTTTTAAAGCAATGTAATTGATCATATTCAGACAGTATTGGTTGATTAATTTTTACTGAACAAACAGTTTGAGTCTGGCTATTTAGTAAATCTGTAATATGATCAATTATTGGCTCAATTTTCTTTTCTAATAGCACTTCTAATGCAGTAACTACATTCAATTCTCCATACATTTTTGCTAATTGTAATATTTTAAGATATATTTTATGCCCTTTATATGGATATATAGAGATAAGCTGGTCATATACCTGACGAAATATAGCACGTGGGAATAAAGCTTCATAATATTGATATTGAACAAATGCTCCAGGTTTACGTACTAAACTATCAATAATATGTCTATAATCAATAACATAGCCATTGCTGATTCTAGACATTTTTTGTAAACATTTGTTACCATAGTAAAGCTCTATTTCTTCAGAATAAATATAAGCTTTTAAAGTATAACCTATTAAGCGACTAGGCACAGAATAAGCTACAGATAAAATACTAACTGTACTGCTTGGATTAACACGTACTGATAATATTGTAGGTGCATTCCATTTCCTGATTGGTAACTCTTGTAAATGAACTAATTCTTCAGCTAATTTTTCTTTTCTACAGCTATTTCGCTTTTCTTTAATTTGTGTAAGGAATATAATGGACTAAAAAAATTGGACAAAAAAATGAAGGAGTGTGTTTCCGCAATAAGTTAGAATAAATAGCAATAAACTTAAGAGGAAAGATGAAGAAAAATAAAGTAAAAATTTTCAGTGCTTCAGAAAAAACGGGGATAGTATTAGAATTAATAAAAGAGGAGTCGACACTTGGTCAGTTAGCTTCAAAATATGCAATAAGTGTTAAAACAATTCAAAATTGGAAAAAACAGTTTTTAGGTAATGCGGCATTAGCTTTTGAACCAGCTAAAGTTTTGAGTGAATATCAAGAACAAATAAATCATTTACAAGAGCAAAATGATGAGCTTGCTAAAGCTCTTGGTAGAATCACAGTTGAGAGGGACTGGGCCGTGGGAAAGCTCAAAAGCTTGGATTTATCAAATAAAAAGAGTCTTGTACACTCCAAGCTAAATCAACTCTCAAAATCAAGACAGTGTGAACTATTAAAGATTAGTCGATCTACAGCCTACTATAAATCCAAGGAGATGAGTATAAATAAATTAAGTATTTTAAATAGAATAGATGAAATATATACAGATAATCCTGAATTTGGTTATCGCTATATTCATCAACAGTTACTAGAAGATGGTTTTATTGTCGGTAAAGATCGAGTACTGAAATATATGAGGATGATGGGTATAGAAGCTATTTACCCACATAAGAAAAAATCTACTTCTCGAAACGATAGTGAGCATAAGATCTATAGCTACTTACTTGATCAATATTGGACTAAATCTGGCTCAACAAAGCAAGTGTATGTGCCTAATGTGAATGAGGTTTGGAGTGGTGACATTACTTACATTAGAACTAATGGTGGCTTTATGTATATGGCAGCTATTATAGATTGGCATAGCAAGGCCATATTGAGCTATAAACTGTCAAATTCTATGGATGCATCTCTTGTAACTGATGTCTTGAAACAAGCTCTCAGTAAGTATAACGCTCCACAGATATTTAATAGTGATCAAGGTAGCCAATATACCAGTTATGACCACATAAATATTCTCAAGGAGCATGATATCCAAATTTCAATGAATGGCCAAGGTAGAAGTATTGATAATATAGTAATAGAAAGGTTTTTTAGAACTTTAAAATATAATTGTATCTTTATTAATGATTTTAACAATGTTAAAGAGTTAAAAGAGGGGATTGATCATTATCTGAATAAATATAATTATCACAGATTTCATTCAAGTATTGGTTATAAAAAGCCTATGAATGTATATCTGAATTATATGCAAAATTATCAGCAAATTGCTGCCTGATAATCGAAAAATTAGGAAAACATACTACTCATTTTTTTGTCTTGATTTTTCAGTCCACTATCGAATAATTCATAAGCTTTTAAATCAACAAAATTACGTGATCCACGTAATAGCAGATGTTGATTCACTGCTTGCTTAAATGTATCATGACTTTTTTCAACAGAACCATTTTCATGACTGACGCCTGGATTATTTCGCGATGGTGCAACATTGTAATAACCAAGCAATTCTTGCCATCTTTCTGTAAATTGTCTACTATTACCACATTGCTTGGTAGCTGCACTTAAATTATCTGTACGATGCTCTGGTAAAACTCCACCTAACTCCCATACAGCTTTTTCAAACCCTGATGCTAATGTATCAAAACTTTCACTATGGCATATGCTAAAAGTTTCCCAACATGAATAAGGCAACATAAAATGAAATAGTAAGTGAGGATATGGTTGCCCACCAATACAAATACCCAATTGATTCATATTGGTCCAATCAGACTGACTCTGTTTGCCAGGAAGAATATTTTGTAAAAAGATTACTGTCTTATCCTTACCATGTGCAGCTCTCCATTGTTTCAACCTTTTCTGCAAACAGCGTAATTGCTTCCCATTATAATTCCCATGATACTTTTCTGTCAAATATGCTAATATGGTAGTTGCTTGCAACTCCGGTGCTGATTCTAGCATTGATTCTATTTCATCCCAGTGCTTCACAAATGGATCCTTACGTGTCCTATATTTACGTATTGTGCGTAATTCGCTTGGATACTTATTAATACGTAAATACTTACGTGCCGTTTTTACACTCATACCTGCTTTTGCAGCAGAAATTATCTGATTATATTTTTTGATCTTTTGCATTAAAATACCTACTTGGTTATTTGTACATGTCATCAGTAATTCTCGAATAATATTTAAATATTTAAAAATAAATTTTTATTCGATTTTACTGTCCATAGTTACTTCTTTTTTATAGATAATTTTAATGTTCGTTGAGGGTAATTCTAATATTCGTTAGTCACGTTCATCTAGTTTTTGCATGATGATATTTTTGATTTATGTGGAGTTAGACACGATTTGTAAATGATTTGCAATGCATCGTAAATTCAAACCAATAGCAGAGATTATTGGATTGATAATATCTCCTATCATACCTTTCAAGAAGTTTCTACCCATCCGACCATATTGCTTTAAGTGACCTATTATTGGTTCTATGGCACTGCGTCTCTTGATCATAGACTTGTCCTCTTGTAACAACTTCTTCCGCGTTTTTGGGGTATATACCTTACTCTTCTCCTTTACATTGCTACCACTATACCCAAGATCAACAAATGATTTCTTTATCTTGATTCCAGTGACACTCTCTACTGCTTCAAAGCTCTGATGCAATGTATGACCATCATAAGGATTATTATGAAACGATTTTGCGGATAAAACAAAATTTCTACGACCACTTACTACTACCGCTACTTTATTGCCAAACTCATATGGCTTGTTGCGTTTTCCCTTTCCTATACACTCTACTTCAGGGGCATGAAAACTATATCAGGAGTTTCGCACTTAGCAAAATTGTGTATTAGTTATAGCTAACGCGAAAAGGTTTTTACCATAGTTTTTGTATTTACTCACATATTCACCAGATCTAAATCCTATTAAACATTGCTGGACTAACTTTAAAAACTGTTTACATAAAATTATTGATCAATGCCTAAGTTTTTCCTAATCTGTGGTAGAAACATTTCCGTGTTAGCTATAGAAGCCATTTAATGTTGTTCTGAATTGATGTTTTTATAACTTCCCAAGTTTGTTGATATAAAGTAATGTTTTCATTTATCCTCCTTTTGTTCATATCAAGCCAGGCCAATACAGCAAGGCAAATATGATTTCTTTGAGCTCGACCCGTGCGTGCCTGACAGCATTCAATACCACAAGTTTGTTTCAATTCTCGATGATAAACTTCTATAGACCAACGCGCCTTAACAATTTTCTCTATTTGCTCACGTGTAGGATTCTCTAAATTAGTTGTTATGTAATCAATGCGACCATTTTTTGCCACAAACTTAAATACCGTAACCCAACCGTATCCACGTAGGTGAATTTTTAGCCCTTCATCGGGAATCTCTAAAGTTTCCAAGCTAACATTACGATTAACTTTTCTATTTTTTCTTAGGTTGGTAACCCATATCCAACCTAAATTACGTATATGTTTTAAATTATCCAAACCACTATACCAAGCATCCATAACTATAGCATCAGGCTTGATACCTCTTTCTTTAGCTAAAGTAAGCATATCACAAAAATGCTCGTTCTTTGTTTTACCATCAGTTTCTTTATCATATATTCTATAATCTACAGGAGTAGATTGATCAATTTGAGTATTGTAATGCAGTAAGTTTACCATTCCTATACCAGGTATAACATCATGTACAGCCCCAGAATATTGATAATTTACAAGCTCGATCCTCTTACTGTATTGCTTTGACAATAAGGTGTCATCTCCCACTAATAAACAAGGATCTTCCAGATCAATATATTTTGACACTTTGCTATAGATTTCGCTAGGGCGAAAATCCTTACTCTTTAACCATCGACTTGCACTATCGTGCGATAGATCTAATGGACTTACTTCAGATAATGCTTTGCTAGTATATCTTACACTACTTGCTTGTAAGAATGATTTATATAAATCTTTGCTACATTTTGATCTTGTCATTTTTATCTAAAACTATTTTTCTCTAGATTAGCATATTATTTGCTGAGTGCGAAACTCCTGTATATAATACTTTGTTATCTTCTTTATATTGCTTTTTAGCTTCTCTTTTTAAAACAGATTGGTTATGTATTTGTTTTATTTTTTGCAATACTTCTTGATTTTTGAGAGACAAGTTTAATTGCTTATTTTTGATCTCACGCTCACATACTCTAATCAAACGACCCAGTAATATTTTTAAATGCTTCATTATTTTCCAACGCTTCTTGGCTTTACTATGTTCTTTATATTTCCATAGCTTTACTATATCGCGTTTATAGGTTCTAGCGTATGTTTCATTCAAATGTATACCCAAACTGTTGCAAAGCTTTACTATGCTAAGCCTAGCTTTATCCATTAAATAAACATCGTGTGGGTGTTTGATATTCTTAATTTGTACAGTCGTATCAGCGATGATTAATTCCAAATCTTTTTTTTTAATTGTGTTAGTTTTTATCCCAACCCTGATCAACTCCGATAATATCTCATTATATCCAGCTTCACCTAATACACTACGAAACCGTCGTATACTAGTTTCCGAGATAGCTATGTCTTTTTCTATATATTCCCACCCGCAGAAATACTGCCAATACATATTCTCTTTTAGCTCTTCCTCTGATAATGAATCTGAAAAATTATACATTGCTTGTAGCATCGTTATGCCAAGCATCACTCTATGACATTTTCTATTTCTACCAAATTTCTTAATACAAACATTTTTTGATAACCACTCTTCGAGCCTAGACCAATTTATTAATTCTCTTAATTTATATAGCTTATTATTTGGGTTTAATTCTTCTTTTAATTTATAACCAAACAGTTTCCCTTGTTCTTGCGATTTGATAATGTTGTCTATTGGCATTGACTGAAATCCATAAGGTTTATGACCATATTTTATCATTTTCTTACGGATTGTTGTATTACTTCTTGTCTTAAAACCATATTATCTATAAGGCTTGTAGAGTTTTGGCGGACGGACTATCTAACGTTATGCTTTTGATTATATGCGACAATTGTTTAAGTTTTTTATTCATGTTACCAATCACATCTTGTGTTCTTTTTGAACGGTTTAAAGTGAGAAACACTTTTTGTGTTCTGATATCCACAAGAGCGCCTATATTACGACTTTGATTACCTTTGTTAAAAGTTAAATCACCTTCTAAATGACCTATTGCTGCTATCTTTCTATTTATCTCTGGTCTTTCAGTAATGGAAACTCGATTTGGTATTGTAATTCTTTTGTTTCTGATTCTTGTACCATGATGCAACCTATTTTTCCTTTTTCTTGCTAAAGATAAATATAATTTTTGCCTTTGTGCTATAGGAGATGTATAAATAAACTGGTATATACTCTCTGTAGAAATATTGACAGTATCTCGTGATAGTTTACGTCTACCTGAAATTATATCTGGTGAAATACCCTGTGTTAACTGCTTTATTATTTCTGCTCGTAAATTATTATCAATATCTAATTTTCTTTTTCTCTTACCTTGCCTTAAACTGCAAGCAAGTGTGTTAGCCCTATCTGGTCTATAATTATGCCTCATTCTCTTGAGTTCATAACATATAGTGCTTTTATCACGGCCAATCTTTGTCCCTATATATCGCGAGCTATAACCACTCTTATTCATTTCGTATATTTTAAATCTTTCATCTATCGTTAAATGAGCCATGATATATCTATATTTAAATGATGCTCCTCGCAGCAGAGCTACGAGGTATCTAAAAAAGTTTTAGTTGTTTCTTATGATATCACGAAGCAGAGCTTCGGGGAATTAAACCCTGAGAGATTAAAAATTGATTATATCTGGCTTAATTAATTATAGAACTTTCCCTTCTGCTACTGAAAAAGAAGCAGAATTAGCTCTTGAGTCATTTGATCAAAAATGGAGTAAGCAATATCCGCATATAGCTAAATCTTGGTATAATAATTGGGATGTAGAAGTGAAGATTTGATCTTACAGACACTATAAATTTTGCCCCTGATTGTCAGTTAAATTTTGACTGTCAGATACATATTCAAGATACAAGATTTCATTATTCTTTTCAACAGCTAATTTCTTACTATCCTTAAAAGTTTGCATAGGAGTTTTTCCATAACAATATTTACCAGAATGAGGTCTTTCATTATTGAAATACTCTAGCCAGATATCAAGATCTAATTGTAGGTCATCAAGATCTGTATCAATCTTTTTCCGCATAGCTGTATCAAAGAATTCTTGTTTCATGGTTTTATTAAAACGCTCACACATACCGTTTGTTTGAGGAGAATATGCTTTAGTAGTAGTATGCTCTATACCTTCGATACTTAGAAATAATTCAAAAGCATGATGCTCTATATTCCCCTTATATTCTGACCCACGATCTGTCAGAATACGAAGTATTGGTATCCCTTGAGTCTCATACCATGGTAACACTCGGTCATTAAGCATATCAGCAGCAGTTAAAGCTGTTTTATCAGTATATAGTTTAACATCAGCTACTCTGCTGTAGCTATCAATAAATACCTGAGAATAAACCTTACCTATACCCTTAAAGTTGCCTACATAATATGTATCTTGGCATCCTAGATACCCTGGATGCTGTGTCTCAATTTCTCCATGAGCTTCTTTTTCATTACGACGCTTCTCTAGCACTTGTAATTGTGCCTCAGTAAGCACAATACCATCTTGAGCCATTTTTGCTTCTAATGCTTTAAGTCTTTTACTGATGTTGTTTAAATCATTACGTAACCAAATTGATCTTACTCCCCCAGGTGATACAAGTACACCTGTCTTTTTAAGCTCATTTGATACTCTTAGCTGACCATATGCTGGATATTCTATTGTGCCATATCTAGTACTGCTTTCTCTACAGCAGGATCAACTCTATTCGCTATTATTGGCTTTCTTCGACTAATTTCATACAACGCTTCTTCGCCACCAGTTTCATACAGTTCTTTAAATCTGTAATAACTATCTCTACTATATTCCATCGCTTTACATGCTGATGATATACTACCAAGGCTCTTAGCTAATTCAAGTAAACCTAATTTTGGTTTTATTATTTTTTGATTTAAGTTCATTCTTTATCTCCATTTAATAATTAATTTATTTTACTAAATGTAAGATATAATCTCAACTATTACAGATAATTTTCTTGCAATATCCAAAGGAGATTCGTAAGATTATTTACACTACAAATGCGATAGAATCGCTGAATAGCCAATTGAGAAAAGTTACTAAGAATAAACGCATCTTTCCAAATGATGACGCAGTATTTAAGGTTTTATATCTGACAATTGATTATATTACCAAAAAATGGTCTATGCCTATCCCCAATTGGAATGAAGCTATGGCTCATTTTATGATCAAATTTGATGGTAGAATTTAATGGTTCACGAAATTTACACAATTGATGAGACAGAGCCTTTAATGGCTCACGAAATTTACACAATTGATGAAACAGAGCCACAACCTTAGCAATTTAAATTGTATTTTTTGCTCCGAAAGACTCCATACCAAATCCTATGGTCAGTAATAATATTATTGCTAACTTCTTCATTTTATATCCATTTATATTTAATTAATAAACTTTAACTAATCCTATTAAAAAACTCTTTAATTTTTTTTGTACATAATATAGCCTCTTCTTCAGTCAAATGAGGTCCTATTGGTAAACTAAGAATTTCTGAGCTAATTTTTTCAGTTAACTCAAAAGAACCAACTTTTAAATTCACATTTTGATAAGCAGGTTGTAAGTATATTGGGGTAGGGTAGTGAATTATAACTTGTACCCCCTGACTAACAAGATAATCTTTTAATTGATCTCGTTTTTTAGTCATTATAGGAAATATATGCCATACATTACCGTCATCATATTGAGGTAAAACTATATCATTAATGTTTAATTCTTGTAAATAAATTTTAGCAATTCTTTGTCTTTTTTTATTCCATTCATTAAGATATCTTAATTTAATAGACAGTATTCCTGCTTGCAAATCATCTAATCTACTGTTTTTCCCTATGATTTCATGACTATAACGTACTTTACTTCCGTAATTACGTAGTAGTTTTAGCGTATCAGCAATTTTATCATCATTTGTTGATATACATCCACCATCACCAAAACAACCTAGATTTTTACCTGGATAAAAACTAAAACCATTGCAATCTCCGAATGATCCAGCTTTTTTTCCGCTAACTAAATCTATAGCTCCATGTGCTTGAGCAGCATCTTCTATAATTTTCAGATTATATTTTTTTGCTATAGCTAAAATTAGTTGCATATCACATACACGCCCATATAAATGAACCGGCATAATTGCACGTGTTTTACTTGTTATAGCATGCTCAATTTTTGAAGGGTCTAATAAATAAGTATCTTTGCAAACTTCAACTGGAACAGGTACTGCTCCAATTTCGGAAACAGCAAGCCATGAAGCTATAAAAGTATGGGCAGGCACTATTACCTCATCGCTAGCACCTATGCCTAGGGCCTTAAGGCTTAGAACTAATGCATCAAGACCGTTTGCTACGCCAATTACATGCTTTACTCCTAAGTAACTTGCAAATTCTTGTTCGAATTTTTCTAAACGATTTCCCAAAAGATATGAAGCATCATTATTTACATCTTGCCATAATTTATCTGCTTCTTGTTTAATTTCAGTGTAAGCACTTTTTAAGTCTAAAAATTTGATTTCCATAATTTAAATTCTTCGTATGATCTAATATAATCGCTTTCTTGGTAGTTTTCTGAAGCACAGATAATTACTTGAGGATTATTTTTTATATTTGTTACTTCCCGCCATAAAGGTTTTATAATGTATAAACCTTTATTCGGTGCATCAAGAGTAATGGTTGTGTTATGTTCACCATCATCTAAAACGAAATCTACCGAGCCATGAGTACAAAAAATAAATTGTTTTAAATTTTTATGTGCATGTCCGCCGCGATCTTTTTTTAAATTATAAAGCCAGTAAACACGATGTATAGGAAAATCTAAAATTTGTCCTAGCTCAACAAAGGATAAGCTTCCCCTATCGTCATCAAAACGTGGAATTTCAATTAATTTATAACTGTGATTCATAATAAATGATGCTCCTCGCAGCAGAGCTACGAGGTATCTAAAAAAGTTTTAGTTGTTTCTTATGATATCACGAAGCAGAGCTTCGGGGAATTAAACCCTGAGAGATTAATATACCATTCTACAGTTAATCTTAATGAATCCATAAAAGAAAATTTAGAAGACCAATTTAATTCTGAGCATAGTTTTGTATTATCGATAGCATACCTGAAATCGTGACCCGCTCTATCTGTTACGTATGTTACTTGTTTGGCATAAGGTGTAGAATCAGTGTGAGGTCTTAATTCATCCAAAATATTACAAATTTTATTAGCAAGTTCTAAATTAGTTTGTTCGTTACGTGTACCTATATTGTAGTTTTCACCTACCACGCCTTTATGGAAAATAAGGTCTAAAGCAGAGCAATGATCCTCTACATACAACCAATCTCTAATATTTTTTCCATTACCATAAATTGGGATTGGCTCACCATTTAAGGCTTTTCTAATAATAGTAGGAATTAATTTTTCATTATGTTGCCTTGGTCCATAATTGTTTGAACAATTGCTAATTATTGTCGGTAAATTATATGAGTGAAAGTAACTTCTAACTAAAAAGTCACTGGAAGCTTTAGAAGCACTATAAGGGGAATTTGGAGCATAAGGAGAATTTTCAGAGAAATAACCTGTATCACCTAAGCTACCATATACTTCATCAGTAGAAATATGTAAAAATTTGGAGTTTATATTATCTTGTGATGACCAGTGATTTCTTGCAGATTCTAGTAAGTTGAAAGTACCTTGTATATTAGTTTCTATAAAAATTCTTGGATTAGCTAGTGAATTATCTACATGCGATTCTGCTGCTAAATGAATTACATCGGATATATTATATTCTTTAAATAAATTTTCTATTAAGTCGATTTGGCAAATATTGCCATGAATAAATTTATAATTTTGTTTATTGCTAATATGATTAAGGCGTTTGATATCAGCAGCATAAGTTAAGGCATCTAGATTAATAATATAGTAATTATTATATTTATTTAAAAAATATTCTACTAAATGGCTACCAATAAATCCGGCACCTCCTGTAATTAAAATAACTTTATCCATTTTTAGTTTCTCTGCATTTTTAAAATTTTATCTTTGTGTATTTAAAATAGAACACCTAGGGTGAGAATAAATATTTTTTAAATATTTACAATAATCGGAATTAGGGCTAAGTTCAGCTAGTTTTAGTAACATTTCTGCATCTATATATTTACAATTATATGCTACCTCTTCTAAACAGGCAATTTTTAATCCTTGTCTTTTCTCGATGGTAGCAATAAAATTCGATGCCTCGAGTAAACTGTCATATGTACCTGTATCTAACCAAGCTACGCCACGTCCAAATACTTCTATGTTTAAGTTATTTTCCTCTAAATAAGCTTGAAGAACTGATGTAATTTCTAATTCCCCACGCTTTGAAGGTTTAACTGCTTTTGCTTTTTTAACTACTGAATTATCAAAAAAGTATAAACCAGTTATAGCATAATTTGATTTAGGGTTTTGAGGTTTTTCTTCAATACTTGATACTTTACAGCTAGGAAAAGAAATCTCAGCAATCCCATATCTTTCTGGATCTTTAACATAATAACCAAAAATTTTCGCTCCTTCTTGTAAAGAGCTAGCATTTTGTAATATTGATACTAGTCCTTGACCATAAAAAATGTTATCCCCAAGAATTAAGCACACATTAGAATCTCCTATAAAATCTTCACCTATTATCAAAGCATCCGCAAGACCCTTAGGAGTATCTTGTATAGCATACTGAATATTAATGCCTAAATGACTACCATCATTTAATAGATCTTGATATAAAGAAAGAAATACACTGTTAGTAATAATTAGGATTTCCTTGATTCCAGAAAGCATTAATACTGAAATAGGATAATAAATCATCGGTTTATCATAAACCGTTAAGAGCTGCTTTGATAAAGATTTTGTAGCAGGGTAAAGCCTAGTAGCAGAACCGCCTGCTAAAATTATACCTTTCATAAACTATTTAATAAGTTGTTGTGGATAAAATTATTATATCTTATACATTAAATCATGTACTAACTACAAGCCTTAGTTTTGTAGAGAATTTACATATTTGCTTAATAAATCTATATCAATACTATAATCTGAATGCATAGGTGATGTGATTTGAGTATTGGTATGAGCTCCTATCAAAAATTTTAAATCCATTTCTAGGCTCATAGCTAAAGAATGAAATACTCGGAAATTCGCTTCTTGTACGTTACTACTTAAAATTAATATTTTACAATCTTTAGGAGTGAAAATTAAATTAACCATACCCGCACCCGTAGGACCGATAATAACTTGTGCCATTGAGAATAATTCAATTTGTGCCTGGGCTGATAAAAAATCTGGGTAAACAATTTCAAATCCTTGAGTAATCAAGAAATTTTCAATTTCTTCACTATTGAGTAATTTTCTATATGTAGCTCTTTTTCTTGATATATAAAGTTTACGAAATGCCTTTTTAGGGTTATTAAATTGTTTAGATATTACCTTTTTTACAAACTGTATCGCTTTGGGAGCAATCACTACTGCATTTGAATAATTAGGGGTATTAACATTGTCTTTAATTAAGGATAATGGGGAGGGGTAATATAAATTTTTTACTAAATATCCGTTTTTTCTTTCAAGCTTTATTAAATCTCTATTATCCAAATTGAACATTTTTAGGAGTTCTAATGATTGGGGGTAATGATCTTCGTCAATTAATAATGGTATTTTTTTGTCTAATCCTTGAATTAAACTAAGCCTTGGTAAACATTCTACAATCCAATGATAGTAGTTTTTGGAATGATCTTTAATAAGATGAATACCGCTATCAATGATTTGGGGATTTTTTATTATTTCAAATGACAAGTTTTTTTCATTAATCTTATTTACAATATCTATAGATTTAATATGGTAAACATATTTTTTAAGATAGAAGTCGCTTTCTTCGCCATAAATAATATACTGATCATTATTATCAAGACCATCATATAAAGCTGTATTATTACTTAATATTAGATCTGTACCCCCGATTACAATTGCATTATTTATTTCTGCAAGATAAGTATCTGGTAATTTTATTGTGCAATTATATTTTTCTGATACATGAAAATCATTATTTATTACTTTAGGTTTAGTTAATTTTAATGTTTTGTTAGTATCAAAAAATTTTATTTTGTGAGATAATAATTTACATCCTTCAGAGACAGAATAATAATTCAAAATGTCTTTTAAAGGGCTTTTAAAAATTACATCCTGAGTTTCTTGAGTGTTTGTATTTAAATCATGAGATTTTTGAATACTTAGACCTGCATATTTAATTTTAAGGATGGTTCTCAAAGAAGCTAAATTTTCTCTAAATATTTGTTTTTTAGGATTTAACCAAATTGCAATTGAAATTAAACATTTTGAAGCACAAAATATAGCGTAGCGTAACAAATATAAAATTTTATTAACAGCAGATAATATTCTAGGTTCAATTTTAACAGTTAAGGAAGCACTTTTTATGCCTAACCCATTTAAAATATTAGCTAGCTTATATTTTGTTGTGTCTAAATTGGCTAGAATCTTTTTTAAGATAATCATAAATTACAAGATTTAAAGTAATAATTTGTATATATCAAATCACTTAGAGAGTTCAAAGTAAAGCAAGGAACTAAAATATGAATTCCTTGAAGTTTTGTAGAACTAATTCTTTAAATTAATAATGAGTATACAGTCAAAATGAATTTGAGATTAGGCAAGAGGAGTAATACCTATAACTAATTAGCTTAGCAACCAAATTACATGTTCAAAATATATATCAACTAATTAGTTCCTAATAAAGCGTTTATTATATTATTTTCTTGCATAATTGTAAATATCAAAATATTTTTATTTGAAAATGATGCTCCTCGCAGCAGAGCTACGAGGTATCTAAAAAAGTTTTAGTTGTTTCTTATGATATCACGAAGCAGAGCTTCGGGGAATTAAACCCTGAGAGATTAAAATAATTATTTTTGCAAATCCCTATGCCCCAAATAAGCTTTATAAAACCCAAACAAATTATTGGCAATCACCTAATATTACGCGATGTAGAGGTAGAAGATAGTTCGTTTATTTTAAATCTAAGAACTGATACTACTAAATCTAAATATCTCTCTTCAACCTCTAACGATTTATTACAACAAATTGAATGGATTAAAAAATATAAGCAAGATAATTCCCAATTATATTTTTTAATCCAAGATCAAAATTTAGAGCAAGTTGGAACAGTACGACTTTATGATGCTCAAGAAGATTCGTTTTGTTGGGGATCATGGATTTTAAAGGCTAATACACCAAGTGGCTACTCTATTGAGTCAGCTTTAATCATATATAGTTATGCACTTAGCCTAGGTTTTATTAAAGCTCACTTTGATGTAAGAAAAGAAAATGAATCTGTTTGGAGATTTCATGAAAGATTTGGAGCAATTAAAGTAGACGAAACAGACAAAGATTATTTTTTTACAATATCCTTTGAAGCAATAAAAAATTCTTTAGAAAGATATTCTAAATATTTACCAAAAAATATAAATATTATTTTATAAGTAGGGAATTTTTTGAAAAATATTTGATGATATTTTTGCTTTTTCAACAGGTAAACTATGAGGAATAAAGGGTTTTTTTAGGAGTCTTTTGCAATGATTGTGTAAATTTTTGTTGAGCCTATATTAGAAGTAATTAAAAATATAGGTAACAGAAATGCAAATAGAGAAGAATAAAAAAATAAATGAAGCAATAGATTTGCTGATAGAAGGCGAAGTAGATTTAAAAACAGTACTAAGTCAGAATGGATTAATTAAGGAATTAACCAAGGGTATTTTAGAGCGAGCACTGCATGCTGAGATGTCAGAACATTTAGGTTATAGCAAGTATGATAGAGCTGAACTGAGAATGCGAGGAATGGTAGTTTTAGTAAGAATCTGATTAGTGAGAATGGTACTATAGAGCTAAATGTTCCAAGAGACAGACAAGGTAAATTTGAACCTATAATAGTCTCAAAGAAACAAACAAGAATAGATGGCTTAGACCAAAAGATAATATCCTTATATGCGAAGGGTATGAGTGTGTCTGATATTAAAACACAATTGCAAGAATTATATGGAGCTGAGATCAGTGAGAGCCTAATCAGCAGGATTACAGATGAAGTAATAGATGAGGTCAAGATTTGGCAGAGTAGACCTCTTGAATCAGTATACCCTATAGTATATTTTGACTGTTTAGTAGTGAAAGTAAGACAAGATAAACTTATTATTAATAAATCAGTATATGTAGCTTTAGGAATAGATTTATCTGGCAGAAAGGATATTTTAGGCTTATGGATAAGTGAGAATGAAGGAGCTAAATTTTGGCTTGGTAATTTTACTGAAATGAAGAATCGAGGAGTAAAAGATATCTTAATTGCTTGTAGTGATAATCTAACTGGTATGTCTGATGCTATTGCATCAGTATATCCGAAAACTGAACATCAAATTTGTATTGTCCATCAGATCAGGAATAGCCTCAAATATGTATCATATAAAGATAGAAAGCAATTAGCAGCGGATTTGAAACTAATCTATACTTCTGCTACTGAAAAAGAAGCAGAATTAGCTCTTGAGTCATTTGATCAAAAATGGAGTAAGCAATATCCGCATATAGCTAAATCTTGGTATAATAATTGGGATAATTTGATAATTTTCTTGCAATATCCAAAGGAGATTCGTAAGATTATTTACACTACAAATGCGATAGAATCGCTGAATAGCCAATTGAGAAAAGTTACTAAGAATAAACGCATCTTTCCAAATGATGACGCAGTATTTAAGGTTTTATATCTGACAATTGATTATATTACCAAAAAATGGTCTATGCCTATCCCCAATTGGAATGAAGCTATGGCTCATTTTATGATCAAATTTGATGGTAGAATTTAATGGTTCACGAAATTTACACAATTGATGAGACAGAGCCTTTTTTAGAGCTGGCGGATAGGGTGGGATTTGAACCCACGGTACGGTTGCCCGTACGCCAGTTTTCAAGACTAGTGCCTTAAACCGCTCGGCCACCTATCCAAGAAGATTCATAGCAAAAAATACAGCATAATTCAAGAAAAATCGTAAAAAATCTTTACTATGCTCGTTTAATCTCTCAGGGTTTAATTCCCCGAAGCTCTGCTTCGTGATATACGACTTGAATGGAAGAAAGCAGTTATATACATAAGAGTCATAATGTCACAGTACTAATAACCTGAATTCTGGATTAGCTAATTTTGAGATATAGCAGGTTTGTTAGGTTTCATACAGTATGCAATTAGGGCGGATAAGATATGTACAAAGGCATTCCAAATTGATCTATGTCTTGTATGTTCGATCTCGAAAGCACCCTTCAGCACACTAAATACTGTTTCGATAATTGAGCGTTTGCGTAATAATATTTTTTCAAATAATGGCATAAGTTTATTCTTCATTTTCTTCTTTATGCCAGTTACTAACTTGATTCCTTTGCTGTATAGATCATCAAAGAGCTCCTGTTTGATATAACCCTTATCGCCAAACAATAATCCCGTGATATGTTTGGTGATTATCGAAACCGGCGCTCTATCATCTACATTACCAGGCGTTAGTTTTAGACCTTGAATCTCACCTTTTTCGTTAATAACCAAATGTAATTTTAGACCAAAAAAACAACTTTTTGTTGTTTTACCCAAAGCAGCAATACCGGCAAAGACTTTATTACGAGAGATTCTTTTTCGATGACAAACCTCTAAAGATGTGGCGTCAATATAAGAAACTCCCGTAGATTGAGCTGCCTGCATATACCATTCAAGTAATAAAACTAAATAACTCAGAACTCTTGGTTTTAGAGCTATAAAACGAGTATATGATGGAAGAGTTACAAAGTCTGATTTATATAATTGTAGATAGGACATATAAAAATATTTAAAGTTTTTACAAGGTGATTGATGGTATAAAAGCACTATTGTTAACAGCTCAGAATAGCTTATTTCAGGCTTTCTTGTAGGGTTTTTATTAATTAATGGTAGAAATGATTTATTAATCCACTGCTCGCTAATTTTACAAAAATCATCGACAAAACAAAATAATGCAGTAATATCTTTCTTCATGGGGATACTCTTGTTTTTTTGCTAAAAATTATATAGAGTATCTTCTATCCCTTGTAAATACTTACTTCCAAACCTAGATTAATCCAGAATTCAGGTTAATATATCATTTAGTAACGCCGGCAAAACGCCAATTTAGGATAAGAGAAGTTGTTCTGGAGCTAAAGCATCAAGTTTTATACGAGATTTAGTGATAGCATAAGAAGTAACACAAGCTAGAATATGCACCAAGAAAATAATCGTGGCAAGCCACGGGGAATTTAACCCAACAGGGATTAACGAAAAAGGTGAGATTCAAGGTCTAAAACTAACGCCTGGTAATGTAGATGATAGAGCGCCGGTTTCGATAATCACCAAACATATCACGGGATTTATTGTTTGGCGATAAGGGTTATATCAAACAGGAGCTCTTTGATGATCTATACAGCAAAGGAATCAAGTTAGTAACTGGCATAAAGAAGAAAATGAAGAATAAACTTATGCCATTATTTGAAAAAATATTATTACGCAAACGCTCAATTATCGAAACAGTATTTAGTCTATCCGCCAAAAACACTTCAAATCCTGATCATTTGTAATGGGATAGAGTTTTGACAACAAATTGCTAAGATTTTCAATAAAAATTAATAAGTTATGTTAATTTTTACTGATACATTTCTGTGTTGGTCTAATTTTGATATGGAGCTATTGTTAACGATTTTTTATCGTTCATCTAGTTTTTGCATGATGATATTTTTGATTTATGTGGAGTTAGACACGATTTGTAAATGATTTGCAATGCATCGTAAATTCAAACCAATAGCAGAGATTATTGGATTGATAATATCTCCTATCATACCTTTCAAGAAGTTTCTACCCATCCGACCATATTGCTTTAAGTGACCTATTATTGGTTCTATGGCACTGCGTCTCTTGATCATAGACTTGTCCTCTTGTAACAACTTCTTCCGCGTTTTTGGGGTATATACCTTACTCTTCTCCTTTACATTGCTACCACTATACCCAAGATCAACAAATGATTTCTTTATCTTGATTCCAGTGACACTCTCTACTGCTTCAAAGCTCTGATGCAATGTATGACCATCATAAGGATTATTATGAAACGATTTTGCGGATAAAACAAAATTTCTACGACCACTTACTACTACCGCTACTTTATTGCCAAACTCATATGGCTTGTTGCGTTTTCCCTTTCCTATACACTCTACTTCAGGGGCATGAAAACTATATAATACTTTGTTATCTTCTTTATATTGCTTTTTAGCTTCTCTTTTTAAAACAGATTGGTTATGTATTTGTTTTATTTTTTGCAATACTTCTTGATTTTTGAGAGACAAGTTTAATTGCTTATTTTTGATCTCACGCTCACATACTCTAATCAAACGACCCAGTAATATTTTTAAATGCTTCATTATTTTCCAACGCTTCTTGGCTTTACTATGTTCTTTATATTTCCATAGCTTTACTATATCGCGTTTATAGGTTCTAGCGTATGTTTCATTCAAATGTATACCCAAACTGTTGCAAAGCTTTACTATGCTAAGCCTAGCTTTATCCATTAAATAAACATCGTGTGGGTGTTTGATATTCTTAATTTGTACAGTCGTATCAGCGATGATTAATTCCAAATCTTTTTTTTTAATTGTGTTAGTTTTTATCCCAACCCTGATCAACTCCGATAATATCTCATTATATCCAGCTTCACCTAATACACTACGAAACCGTCGTATACTAGTTTCCGAGATAGCTATGTCTTTTTCTATATATTCCCACCCGCAGAAATACTGCCAATACATATTCTCTTTTAGCTCTTCCTCTGATAATGAATCTGAAAAATTATACATTGCTTGTAGCATCGTTATGCCAAGCATCACTCTATGACATTTTCTATTTCTACCAAATTTCTTAATACAAACATTTTTTGATAACCACTCTTCGAGCCTAGACCAATTTATTAATTCTCTTAATTTATATAGCTTATTATTTGGGTTTAATTCCTCTTTTAATTTATAACCAAACAGTTTCCCTTGTTCTTGCGATTTGATAATGTTGTCTATTGGCATTGACTGAAATCCATAAGGTTTATGACCATATTTTATCATTTTCTTACGGATTGTTGTATTACTTCTTGTCTTAAAACCATATTATCTATAAGGCTTGTAGAGTTTTGGCGGACGGACTATTTAGTGTGCTGAAGGGTGCTTTCGAGATCGAACATACAAGACATAGATCAATTTGGAATGCCTTTGTACATATCTTATCCGCCCTAATTGCATACTGTATGAAACCTAACAAACCTGCTATATCTCAAAATTAGCTAATCCATAATTCAGGTTAATAAGGAGAATATAATTGAATTTTTAGCAAATAATCCTGATAGCCGAGCTATAGATATAAGAGATGCAGTAGCGCCCGAGCTGCCAATGAGCACATTTTATGACACGCTGCATAGAATGAAAATTACATATAAAAAAAGAGCCAAAATACAAAGGCAGGGATGAAGAAGCTAGAAAACAATTTGTGGAATATATTGATCAAATAGCATCTGATAAACTTCTGTATTGTGACGAAATTGGGGGTAAGTAATAATATAACCATGTTGTACGGATGGTCAGAAAGAGGAACAAGAGCTTACTCAGAGCAAGCAGGTTTTGCTACTGAGCGAGTAAATATAGTTGCTGGTTATAATATGTAGAAGTTAATATTTGATCTTACAGACACTATAAATTTTGCCCCTGATTGTCAGTTAAATTTTGACTGTCAGATACATATTCAAGATACAAGATTTCATTATTCTTTTCAACAGCTAATTTCTTACTATCCTTAAAAGTTTGCATAGGAGTTTTTCCATAACAATATTTACCAGAATGAGGTCTTTCATTATTGAAATACTCTAGCCAGATATCAAGATCTAATTGTAGGTCATCAAGAGCTGTATAAATCTTTTTCCGCATAGCTGTATCAAAGAATTCTTGTTTCATGGTTTTATTAAAACGCTCACACATACCGTTTGTTTGAGGAGAATATGCTTTAGTAGTAGTATGCTCTATACCTTCGATACTTAGAAATAATTCAAAAGCATGATGCTCTATATTCCCCTTATATTCTGACCCACGATCTGTCAGAATACGAAGTATTGGTATCCCTTGAGTCTCATACCATGGTAACACTCGGTCATTAAGCATATCAGCAGCAGTTAAAGCTGTTTTATCAGTATATAGTTTAACATCAGCTACTCTGCTGTAGCTATCAATAAATACCTGAGAATAAACCTTACCTATACCCTTAAAGTTGCCTACATAATATGTATCTTGGCATCCTAGATACCCTGGATGCTGTGTCTCAATTTCTCCATGAGCTTCTTTTTCATTACGACGCTTCTCTAGCACTTGTAATTGTGCCTCAGTAAGCACAATACCATCTTGAGCCATTTTTGCTTCTAATGCTTTAAGTCTTTTACTGATGTTGTTTAAATCATTACGTAACCAAATTGATCTTACTCCCCCAGGTGATACAAGTACACCTGTCTTTTTAAGCTCATTTGATACTCTTAGCTGACCATATGCTGGATATTCTATTGCCATATCTAGTACTGCTTTCTCTACAGCAGGATCAACTCTATTCGCTATTATTGGCTTTCTTCGACTAATTTCATACAACGCTTCTTCGCCACCAGTTTCATACAGTTCTTTAAATCTGTAATAACTATCTCTACTATATCCCATCGCTTTACATGCTGATGATATACTACCAAGGCTCTTAGCTAATTCAAGTAAACCTAATTTTGGTTTTATTATTTTTTGATTTAAGTTCATTCTTTATCTCCATTTAATAATTAATTTATTTTACTAAATGTAAGATATAATCTCAACTATTACATATAATAAGGGCACCAAAGAATTAATCTCTCAGGGTTTAATTCCCCGAAGCTCTGCTTCGTGATATCATAAGAAACAACTAAAACTTTTTTAGATACCTCGTAGCTCTGCTGCGAGGAGCATCATTAAAAATTTTTTGTCAAAACTTCAGTCATAACGATCTTCTATGTGCTCACAAATTTTACACAAATAATCATCTAGTTCTTGATTGAATATTACTCTTCTATACTTTGACGGCGTTACTAAATGATATATTAGTACTGTGACATTATGACTCTTATGTATATAACTGCTTTCTTCCATTCAAGTAGTATATCACGAAGCAGAGCTTCGGGGAATTAAACCCTGAGAGATTAAAAAAAGTGGCGAGTGTATCAATCTATAATTTGTATTATATATCAAATAATTTACTTTCAATTGTAGAAATATCGCTTTTAAGCTGATCAAAGCACTAAATATTTAACTTTAAATATAAATTTTTACTTTAGTCAGAAAAATTAGAATTTTTGTCAAAACTTCAGTTGATTAGGTTCTCTTGCTGTTGCATGGCTTGATTTTTCTGTCATTGCGAGGAGGTTATGTAATACAAAGCAATCTTAGGAGTTTTACTTCATGAGATTGCCACGCCACTTTCAGTGGCTCGCAATGACATCCATTTAATACAAAAACAACTTTTTCTGACTCTTCGATTCTTCGTTTACATTATTATTATTTTGCGGATAACCATGATCTAATGTTCTTAAATAATCCCCTATTGCTTTAGAGAATTCTTCCATTTTATAACGAAAGAAATGGTCAGCACCGCTAATAATTTTACATCCAACCTTAATATGAGCTTGTTGTTTAGATAATTTACTTGCTAAATCTTTCACCGCTTCAGCTGAGACTATACTATCACTATCACCTTGTAATACAAATCCTGGAATAGGACAAGGCGAAAGGAATAAAAAATCATATTTATTTACCGGAGGCGAAATAGCAATAAAGTTATTTATTTCAGGGCGTCTCATCACAAGCTGCATAGCTATCCATGCACCGAATGAAAACCCTAATACTAAATTAGACTGAGCGTTTGGATTATTCTGCTGTAACCAATCAAGTGCTGTTCCGGCATCTATAACCTCACCCACCCCATTATTAAAGTTACCCTCTGAATGCCCTACTCCTCTGAAGTTGATACGTAAAACCGTATAGCCATGCTCAGATAAAACTTTATAGGCGTTATACACTACTGTATTATTCATATCACCGCCATGCAAAGGATGGGGATGAAGAACCAATGCCACAGGAGCATTATATGCTTCTGCTTTTACATATATTCCTTCGATTCGCCCCTCAGGACCGTTAAAATAAATTCGCGACATAATTATTTGTAATATTTAATTTGTTTTTGTTAATAAACTTTGCGTCATTACGAACGGAAACTTTATCACCCTGTCATCCCGTGGTCAAGCCACGGGATGACAACATTCTTTTATTCACATAGGCAATACTTCCTCGCAATAACGACTCATCAAGAGAACACTGCCCTCTCAACTGCCTCAGCATTATGCTGCACTAAATTTTTCGCTATTTCTTTAGTAATCATCTTTTTTAGACCATTTTTAAGCTCGTGACGAACACAACCGAGCATTTGTGGTTCAGCGACTATAATTAACTCTTTATATTTAGCTTGGTCATGACCTACTGCTTTTTCTAAATGTTTTATAACGCTTTTTGCTGCTTCTTTATGCTCTATATCTTTTAAAGAAGTATGAGGCTCGAACAATGAAGCAGGTGTAGATTTATTTTGGTATAAACTCTGTCTTTTTTCTCTATGGTGGTGATGCTCTTCTAAATCTAAAGGTAACTTTAAAGGCTTATTATTAGTAATTTTAACTCCTTGAGCATCGTAAAGCATCATTTGCTTGCTATCGATAACTGCAATTAATGTTAATGCTGTTGTATTACTCATAATATAGCTTAATCCATTAAGATACTGACACTAAATTTGTGGGATGCCTTATTATATGACATATTAAACATTACCACCATGTAAGGACCTTAGTGAAATAAGCTATACCTCCATAAGAATAGTTGGTAATTGTATGATAATACTAATTATTTCTTAATCCAAGACTAATTTAATAATTTTTGCTTTTCGCTATTAATTATCTCTTCAATCTTATCGTTAAGAATACGTACTTCGGTCTGTTCTACTTCTTCCCTTTCTATTACTCCAATAATTTTTACCTTTATAGTTCCAGGCTGTTTAAACCAAAAACCTCTAGGCCAAAATAAGCCGGCATTATGTGCCATCATTACTATCGGCACTTTAGTAATAGAAGCAAGCTTTACAGCACTTGGCTTAAATTTTACTGTTCTATCAGGCGGAACTTTTGTTGATTCAGGAAATATTATTAACCATAAACCTTCCTTGATTTTTTCCTCACCCTCTCTTAAAATTTGAGCAACTGAACTATTAGTGCCGCGATTTACTGCAATCGGCTTAACCATACGAAGTCCCCAACCAAGTAGCGGTATATTAAATAGCTCACGTTTTAATACCCACGAATGTTTAGGGATAATAAGCTGCATAAACATCTGATCCCAAAAGGATTGATGGTTAGATACAACTATTGACATGGTTTTAGGCAATTTCTCAAGCCCCTCTACCTCATATTTCAAACCACAACAAATTTTTGCAAGCCACACAAAAGCATCAGAAAAGATAACAGCGATCCTATATCTTATTTGATAGTTGACATTGAAAAACGTTACGGGTATGTAACATATAAGAAAAAAGATAAAAGTAAATAACGATAATAATCCGTAAAATGATAAAATTCTTAAACGCCAAAGCATATAGTAAAAATTAAATATTAATTTGGTATACCTTTAATACTTCAAGATTTGGTAAATACTCAGATAGAACTTCAAAAATTGGTGACAATGTTCTATAAGTACGCAGGTAGCCACGTATTAAGTAACTGCTGCCGCTCCTCGTCTTATGAACTCATAGCTCTTTTTGAAGTTGATCTTCGTATAAGTCAAAATTCGGGACTCGTCTTTGCTCACGTAGTTTATCTACGTTCCGCAGACTCACCGCTTATTTGACTTACCAACTTTTGAAGTATTCACGGTATATATATAACATATATTTGTTAATGAATACAATAATAAAGGTATAAAATGAAAAAAACTGTTCTGTCAGGTGTGCAAGCCACCGGTTCTTTGCATCTTGGTAACTATTTAGGCTCGATTCGAAACTGGGTTAAAATGCAGGAAGAATATAATTGTTTTTTCTTTTTGGCTGATCTGCATTCTATCACTGTTGATATAGCACCTAGTGAACTTAAAAGATTGGTTATCGAAACTTTAGCGATTTATTTAGCAGCTGGGCTTGATACTAATAAAGTCACGATTTTTGCTCAGAGTATGGTAAAAGAGCATGCTGAACTCGCTTGGTTACTCAATTGTGTGACACCGCTCGGCTGGTTAAAACGCATGACGCAGTTTAAGGATAAGGCTGGAAAGGATCAAGAAAAGGCATGCCTTGGGCTTTTTTCCTATCCGGTACTTATGGCTGCTGATATACTGATATATAGAGCTGATATAGTGCCTGTTGGTGAGGATCAAAAACAACATTTGGAGCTAACTAGAGATATCGCCGGCGTAATTAATAGGAAGTTTAATAAGGAAATTTTAAAAGTACCGGATGTTTTAATTGGTGGCTCAGGAACAAGAATTATGAGTCTTAGAGATGGCAGTAAAAAAATGAGCAAATCCGATCCTTCAGATTTTTCTCGTATTAATTTAAGAGATGATAATGATCTTATTCATCAAAAAATTAAAAAAGCCAAAACAGATCATTTAAGTTTTGTCAGTTATGATAAAGAAGCAAGACCAGAGATTAGTAATTTACTAGATATTTATACGACCTTATCAGAAGAAAAACTTGAGAATATAATTCAGAATTATAAGAATCAAGGCTTTGCAAAATTTAAAGAAGATTTAGCAGAAATTATTATTACAAATTTGCAACCGATGCGTGATAAATATTTAGAGTTAATGAATGATCAGGAATATTTACTCAAAATACTTCACCAAGGTGCAGAGAAAGCAAGAATTAGAGCATCTGAAACTGTAAACGAGCTGAAAGAACAATTTGGATTTGTGATATAAAAAGTGATACTGTCATCCAGTGGCGGTATTGCCCGCGTGGCTTGGTTTTTCCGTCTGAGCTAAGGAAATTACAAAGTAATTGTACGTACCTGAAGTTTTGACAAAAATTCTAATTTTTCTGACTAAAGTAAAAATTTATATTTAAAGTTAAATATTTAGTGCTTTTATCAGCTTAAAAGCGATATTTCTACAATTTAAAGTAAATTATTTGATATATAATACAAATTATAGATTGATACACTCGCCACTTTTTTAATCTCGCAGGGTTTAATCTCTCAGGGTTTAATTCCCCGAAGCTCTGCTTCGTGATATACTACTTGAATGGAAGAAAGCAGTTATATACATAAGAGTCATAATGTCACAGTACTAATATATCATTTAGTAACGCCGGCAAAGTATAGAAGAGTAATATTCAATCAAGAACTAGATGATTATTTGTGTAAAATTTGTGAGCACATAGAAGATCGTTATGAAATTAGATTTTTAGAAATAGGAGTAGATAAAGATCACGTACATTTTTTATTACAGTCAATACCAATGTATAGCCCAACAAAAATAACTCAAATCATAAAAAGTATTACTTCTAAGAAAATGTTTGAGAAATATCCAAATCTTAAAGAAAAATTATGGGGAAGTGAGTTTTGGAGTAAAGGATATTTTATGAGCACAGTAGGTAAACATGGTGATGAGCAGAAATTACGTAATTATGTACAGAATCAAGGTTCAGGCAAACCTTCTTATAAAGCATTTCAACAAAAACAGTTAAAGCTTTTTGGATAGATACCTCGTAGCTCTGCTGCGAGGAGCATCATTTTTTTTATATCTAAAGATTTAGAGTATACTCTGTGCACCATTGAGTTAATCTTCTCTATCAATGGTTTTTGCCATGGAGAATAAGGATTGCAAAAATATACTTTTCGTTCAGATTTTGGCAATAGTTGTTCATGATTGGTAAATTCTTTGCCATTATCTAACGTTATGCTTTTGATTATATGCGACAATTGTTTAAGTTTTTTATTCATGTTACCAATCACATCTTGTGTTCTTTTTGAACGGTTTAACGTGAGAAACACTTTTTGTGTTCTGATATCCACAAGAGCGCCTATATTACGACTTTGATTACCTTTGTTAAAAGTTAAATCACCTTATACATGACCTATTGCTGCTATCTTTCTATTTATCTCTGGTCTTTCAGTAATGGAAACTCGATTTGGTATTGTAATTCTTTTGTTTCTGATTCTTGTACCATGATGCAACCTATTTTTCCTTTTTCTTGCTAAAGATAAATATAATTTTTGCCTTTGTGCTATAGGAGATGTATAAATAAACTGGTATATACTCTCTGTAGAAATATTGACAGTATCTCGTGATAGTTTACGTCTACCTGAAATTATATCTGGTGAAATACCCTGTGTTAACTGCTTTATTATTTCTGCTCGTAAATTATTATCAATATCTAATTTTCTTTTTCTCTTACCTTGCCTTAAACTGCAAGCAAGTGTGTTAGCCCTATCTGGTCTATAATTATGCCTCATTCTCTTGAGTTCATAACATATAGTGCTTTTATCACGGCCAATCTTTGTCCCTATATATCGCGAGCTATAACCACTCTTATTCATTTCGTATATTTTAAATCTTTCATCTATCGTTAAATGAGCCATGATATATCTATATTTAAATGATGCTCCTCGTAGCTCTGCTGCGAGGAGCATCATTTAATTATAGAACTTCCCTTCATTCTCACTTATCCATAAGCCTAAAATATCCTTTCTGCCAGATAAATCTATTCCTAAAGCTACATATACTGATTTATTAATAATAAGTTTATCTTGTCTTACTTTCACTACTAAACAGTCAAAATATACTATAGGGTATACTGATTCAAGAGGTCTACTCTGCCAAATCTTGACCTCATCTATTACTTCATCTGTAATCCTGCTGATTAGGCTCTCACTGATCTCAGCTCCATATAATTCTTGCAATTGTGTTTTAATATCAGACACACTCATACCCTTCGCATATAAGGATATTATCTTTTGGTCTAAGCCATCTATTCTTGTTTGTTTCTTTGAGACTATTATAGGTTCAAATTTACCTTGTCTGTCTCTTGGAACATTTAGCTCTATAGTACCATTCTCACTAATCAGATTCTTACTAAAACTACCATTCCTCGCATTCTCAGTTTCAGCTCTATCATACTTGCTATAACCTAAATGTTCTGACATCTCAGCATGCAGTGCTCGCTCTAAAATACCCTTGGTTAATTCCTTAATTAATCCATTCTGACTTAGTACTGTTTTTAAATCTACTCCACCTTCTATCAGCAAATCTATTGCTTCATTTATTTTTTTATTCTTCTCTATTTGCATTTCTGTTACCTATATTTTTAATTACTTCTAATATAGGCTCAACAAAAATTTACACAATCATTGCAAAAGACTCTACTCATTTTTTTGTCTTGATTTTTCATGTATGGACCTCCTGTAGAATGCAAGAAAAAAATAACATCAATAATAAAAACAAACAAATGCAGTCATGTATCCGGCTTATAGCTGATAAATCAACCTAATTTATTCTACAGCCCTGATGGAATTCGCTGGCTTACAAACTATATACTTATCAGTCCATCGGCTTCTAAAAGAGCCACTGAAAAACGCAGTTTTTTTGTAAGCTAAGGTTTGTCTTATTTACCATCAATATTAATTATCTCAAGCATATTTCGGGTTGGAATCTCTTACATATTGTTTTGCTTTTACCTATTCATTATATAAATCACCATTTATTTTACTTATAAGTGCTATGCTACACACTCTTTAGCTACAAACTTTACTCTCTACATAATCATCTCCTGATCTTAGTACAGCAAACACCACTCTTGCCAACTTATTAGCTATGGCAACTGTCGTTTTATTATGGCTACTTCGCTCAGATAAATTAAACATCCATTTCGTAAATTGGCTAAAATCTTTTTTAGATTTCTGTTCTTCCGATGTAAATCTTATCTTGGCATTTAGTACAGCTCTAGCCCCTTGAATTAATAAAGTGCGTAAGTATACATCACCTCGCTTGCTAATTCCCAGCAGCTTATCCTTCCCACCACTTGAATGTTGTCTTGGCACTAATCCTAGCCATGCCGATAATTGCCTGCCATTCTCAAAACTTGTAGCATTACCTATTGATGCTATTAAAGCAGTAGCAGTAATTAAACCAAGACCAGGTATAGCTCTTAATCGTTGATATTGAGTTAGGTTACTTGCTATCATTGTTAATCGTTTTTCTATCTCTTTTATTTTTCTGTTATTATCTAAGAATTCTTCTTTTAGTTCACTAAATGTTTGATAACTTAACTGGCTTAATTTCCCTGCATCTAAAATCTCAATTAATTTTGTGATAACCTTATTAATGCCTTGAGGAACAATAAAACCAAACTCATGTAGTAGCCCCCTAATTTCATTAGCAAGTGCTGTACGATTTTTTACCAATCTCTCTCTTACCCTATGTATTGATAAAATTTCTTGTTGCTCTATAGTTTTAATTGCAACAAATCTCATATTAGGTCTTGTCACGGCTTCACATATCGCTTCAGCATCTGCTTGATCATTTTTATTAGTTTTAACATATGGTTTGACAAATTGCGGTGCCATTAGTTTTACTTCATGCCCTAATTTAGTTATTTCTCTTGCCCAATAACTAGAACGGAAAGTTCTATAATTAATTAAGCCAGATATAATCAATTTTTAATTAAATATAGATATATCATGGCTCATTTAACGATAGATGAAAGATTTAAAATATACGAAATGAATAAGAGTGGTTATAGCTCGCGATATATAGGGACAAAGATTGGCCGTGATAAAAGCACTATATGTTATGAACTCAAGAGAATGAGGCATAATTATAGACCAGATAGGGCTAACACACTTGCTTGCAGTTTAAGGCAAGGTAAGAGAAAAAGAAAATTAGATATTGATAATAATTTACGAGCAGAAATAATAAAGCAGTTAACACAGGGTATTTCACCAGATATAATTTCAGGTAGACGTAAACTATCACGAGATACTGTCAATATTTCTACAGAGAGTATATACCAGTTTATTTATACATCTCCTATAGCACAAAGGCAAAAATTATATTTATCTTTAGCAAGAAAAAGGAAAAATAGGTTGCATCATGGTACAAGAATCAGAAACAAAAGAATTACAATACCAAATCGAGTTTCCATTACTGAAAGACCAGAGATAAATAGAAAGATAGCAGCAATAGGTCATTTAGAAGGTGATTTAACTTTTAACAAAGGTAATCAAAGTCGTAATATAGGCGCTCTTGTGGATATCAGAACACAAAAAGTGTTTCTCACTTTAAACCGTTCAAAAAGAACACAAGATGTGATTGGTAACATGAATAAAAAACTTAAACAATTGTCGCATATAATCAAAAGCATAACGTTAGATAATGGCAAAGAATTTACCAATCATGAACAACTATTGCCAAAATCTGAACGAAAAGTATATTTTTGCAATCCTTATTCTCCATGGCAAAAACCATTGATAGAGAAGATTAACTCAATGGTGCACAGAGTATACTCTAAATCTTTAGATATAAAAAAATTAACAATAAAGCAATTACAAGAAATTGAGGATTTTTTAAATAATTTACCAAGAAAAGTGCTCGGTTATAAAACACCCAATGAGGTATGGGAAGAAAATATAAATCTGGCTTAATTAATACTGGAATTTACCGAACCACCACAAGCTTCCATCCCTACTAAACATTGTGGTAAATTAGCCATAAATGTCAAAACCTGATCTCTCATCAATTTTTTCTTTAATACTGTCTTGCCATTTTTATCTACACCATGAATTTGAAAAATTCTTTTTGCAATATCTATACCAATTGTAGTAACCTCCATATGGACCTCCTTAATTGTTGTTTTAATATGTTAAATATTAACCCTAGAAGATTAGCAACTGCTTTTCATTCTCTATATCAGGAGGTCCATACCATTAGTCCACTATCAACCTTTTCTGCAAACAGCGTAATTGCTTCCCATTATAATTCCCATGATACTTTTCTGTCAAATATGCTAATATGGTAGTTGCTTGCAACTCCGGTGCTGATTCTAGCATTGATTCTATTTCATCCCAGTGCTTCACAAATGGATCCTTACGTGTCCTATATTTACGTATTGTGCGTAATTCGCTTGGATACTTATTAATACGTAAATACTTACGTGCCGTTTTTACACTCATACCTGCTTTTGCAGCAGAAATTATCTGATTATATTTTTTGATCTTTTGCATTAAAATACCTACTTGGTTATTTGTACATGTCATCAGTAATTCTCGAATAATATTTAAATATTTAAAAATAAATTTTTATTCGATTTTACTGTCCATAGTTACTTCTTTTTTATAGGTAATTTTAATGTTCGTTGAGGGTAATTCTAATATTCGTTAGTCAAAATTCTACCATCAAATTTGATCATAAAATGAGCCATAGCTTCATTCCAATTTGGGGATAGGCATAGACCATTTTTTGGTAATATAATCAATTGTCAGATATAAAACCTTAAATACTGCGTCATCATTTGGAAAGATGCGTTTATTCTTAGTAACTTTTCTCAATTGGCTATTCAGCGATTCTATCGCATTTGTAGTGTAAATAATCTTACGAATCTCCTTTGGATATTGCAAGAAAATTATCAAATTATCCCAATTATTATACCAAGATTTAGCTATATGCGGATATTGCTTACTCCATTTTTGATCAAATGACTCAAGAGCTAATTCTGCTTCTTTTTCAGTAGCAGAAGTATAGATTAGTTTCAAATCCGCTGCTAATTGCTTTCTATCTTTATATGATACATATTTGAGGCTATTCCTGATCTGATGGACAATACAAATTTGATGTTCAGTTTTCGGGTATACTGATGCAATAGCATCAGACATACCAGTTAGATTATCACTACAAGCAATTAAGATATCTTTTACTCCTCTATTTTTCATCTCAGTAAAATTACCAAGCCAAAATTTAGCTCCTTCATTCTCACTTATCCATAAGCCTAAAATATCCTTTCTGCCAGATAAATCTATTCCTAAAGCTACATATACTGATTTATTAATAATAAGTTTATCTTGTCTTACTTTCACTACTAAACAGTCAAAATATACTATAGGGTATACTGATTCAAGCGGTCTACTCTGCCAAATCTTGACCTCATCTATTACTTCATCTGTAATCCTGCTGATTAGGCTCTCACTGATCTCAGCTCCATATAATTCTTGCAATTGTGTTTTAATATCAGACACACTCATACCCTTCGCATATAAGGATATTATCTTTTGGTCTAAGCCATCTATTCTTGTTTGTTTCTTTGAGACTATTATAGGTTCAAATTTACCTTGTCTGTCTCTTGGAACATTTAGCTCTATAGTACCATTCTCACTAATCAGATTCTTACTAAAACTACCATTCCTCGCATTCTCAGTTTCAGCTCTATCATACTTGCTATAACCTAAATGTTCTGACATCTCAGCATGCAGTGCTCGCTCTAAAATACCCTTGGTTAATTCCTTAAATGATGCTCCTCGCAGCAGAGCTACGAGGTATCTAAAAAAGTTTTAGTTGTTTCTTATGATATCACGAAGCAGAGCTTCGGGGAATTAAACCCTGAGAGATTAATCCATTCTGACTTAGTACTGTTTTTAAATCTACTCCGCCTTTTATCAGCAAATCTATTGCTTCATTTATTTTTTTATTCTTCTCTATTTGCATTTCTGTTACCTAGTCTATCCGCCAAAAACACTTCAAATCCTGATCATTTGTAATGGGATAGAGTTTTGACAACAAATTGCTAAGATTTTCAATAAAAATTAATAAGTTATGTTAATTTTTACTGATACATTTCTGTGTTGGTCTAATTTTGATATGGAGCTATTGTTAACGATTTTTTATCGTTCATCTAGTTTTTGCATGATGATATTTTTGATTTATGTGGAGTTAGACACGATTTGTAAATGATTTGCAATGCATCGTAAATTCAAACCAATAGCAGAGATTATTGGATTGATAATATCTCCTATCATACCTTTCAAGAAGTTTCTACCCATCCGACCATATTGCTTTAAGTGACCTATTATTGGTTCTATGGCACTGCGTCTCTTGATCATAGACTTGTCCTCTTGTAACAACTTCTTCCGCGTTTTTGGGGTATATACCTTACTCTTCTCCTTTACATTGCTACCACTATACCCAAGATCAACAAATGATTTCTTTATCTTGATTCCAGTGACACTCTCTACTGCTTCAAAGCTCTGATGCAATGTATGACCATCATAAGGATTATTATGAAACGATTTTGCGGATAAAACAAAATTTCTACGACCACTTACTACTACCGCTACTTTATTGCCAAACTCATATGGCTTGTTGCGTTTTCCCTTTCCTATACACTCTACTTCAGGGGCATGAAAACTATATAATACTTTGTTATCTTCTTTATATTGCTTTTTAGCTTCTCTTTTTAAAACAGATTGGTTATGTATTTGTTTTATTTTTTGCAATACTTCTTGATTTTTGAGAGACAAGTTTAATTGCTTATTTTTGATCTCACGCTCACATACTCTAATCAAACGACCCAGTAATATTTTTAAATGCTTCATTATTTTCCAACGCTTCTTGGCTTTACTATGTTCTTTATATTTCCATAGCTTTACTATATCGCGTTTATAGGTTCTAGCGTATGTTTCATTCAAATGTATACCCAAACTGTTGCAAAGCTTTACTATGCTAAGCCTAGCTTTATCCATTAAATAAACATCGTGTGGGTGTTTGATATTCTTAATTTGTACAGTCGTATCAGCGATGATTAATTCCAAATCTTTTTTTTTAATTGTGTTAGTTTTTATCCCAACCCTGATCAACTCCGATAATATCTCATTATATCCAGCTTCACCTAATACACTACGAAACCGTCGTATACTAGTTTCCGAGATAGCTATGTCTTTTTCTATATATTCCCACCCGCAGAAATACTGCCAATACATATTCTCTTTTAGCTCTTCCTCTGATAATGAATCTGAAAAATTATACATTGCTTGTAGCATCGTTATGCCAAGCATCACTCTATGACATTTTCTATTTCTACCAAATTTCTTAATACAAACATTTTTTGATAACCACTCTTCGAGCCTAGACCAATTTATTAATTCTCTTAATTTATATAGCTTATTATTTGGGTTTAATTCTTCTTTTAATTTATAACCAAACAGTTTCCCTTGTTCTTGCGATTTGATAATGTTGTCTATTGGCATTGACTGAAATCCATAAGGTTTATGACCATATTTTATCATTTTCTTACGGATTGTTGTATTACTTCTTGTCTTAAAACCATATTATCTATAAGGCTTGTAGAGTTTTGGCGGACGGACTACCTATATTTTTAATTACTTCTAATATAGGCTCAACAAAAATTTACACAATCATTGCAAAAGACTCGCGGATTTGAAACTAATCTATACTTCTGCTACTGAAAAAGAAGCAGAATTAGCTCTTGAGTCATTTGATCAAAAATGGAGTAAGCAATATCCGTATATAGCTAAATCTTGGTATAATAATTGGGATAATTTGATAATTTTCTTGCAATATCCAAAGGAGATTCGTAAGATTATTTACACTACAAATGCGATAGAATCGCTGAATAGCCAATTGAGAAAAGTTACTAAGAATAAACGCATCTTTCCAAATGATGACGCAGTATTTAAGGTTTTATATCTGACAATTGATTATATTACCAAAAAATGGTCTATGCCTATCCCCAACTGGAATGAAGCTATGGCTCATTTTATGATCAAATTTGATGGTAGGATTTAATGGCTCACGAAATTTACACAATTGATGAAACAGAGCCAGGTTTTGTTCTCCTTAGTCCTTGAATTTTCAATTGTAACCGACGCCAACCTAGCCATTTTTTCAATAACCCGTCTAACTGAAGTTTTGTCAAAACTTCAGGTCTAAAGATTTACATTATTAGAACAATATCTTTAACTTTAATGAACCTTGATGACTAGTATATTTGTTACGTAAATTACAGTGATACGTTGCAAGTAGCTCAATATTCTTATAAGATGCAAGTAAATTTGCACCTACAGTATAGCTGACTTTTGGTGTGCTATTGCTTGTAGTCTTCTCAAAGTAATTATCTGCCCAAATAAATCTAGCTTTCACCTTAGGTTGCTTATTGCTCAAACTATTTTCTATGGAAGCATGTAATCCCGGTACTATTTGAGCATCGTTTGATACTCTCTTAGGAGTAGTTATTTTTATACCTAGAATACCGGTAGTTAAGTTACCCGACGTACCTGCGATATACATATTATTCACGCCTGTACCGGTTTCGATATAAGAAGTATCTTTATACGTATTATATCTAATACCAATATTAGGCATTAAATTTATACCGTCCATGACAGAGAATTGATAACCGATATTACCCTCAAAACCGTAAGCTTTGCTTGTATATTTACCGCTAGCAGTCTTATACCTATTAGGTCCAACTTGTCTTAAATTCTTGGTGTTAATTTTACTGTTACTTGCTGAAAATATTTCTTGTAATATAAGACCGATACTAAATTGTTGTTGGCCGTATAGAGAAATAATATCGCTTTCTGCCGACAGTTTATCACCAGTGCTTGGATCTTTAAACCTAAAGTCAGCGTTCATACGGCTATATGCAATACCGACAAGACTATTTTCCCCGATATAAATATCACCACCGATAATACCGCCGGATACAGTGCCTTTATAGCTAGGATTACCTTGATGTGCATCTTGATTACTTGAACCAAAAGTACCGATAACCCATAATCCTTTTTTAGTAACTATAGGGCTTTCTTGATCACCCGCTGCAACTGCTACCATAGTACCACCTGATAGGTGATTATTAATGTTAGAAGTGACTACTTTATACATCATATTTGCTACATTAACCGCTCTTGTTCCTTGCTCGGTTAAATGCTCTACTACTTTTTTTATATTATCAGGTGCAACCTGAGCTAAATTTGTTGCAAATAATAAAGCTTGCTCTTGTTGTGTTTTACCCACTACAAAAGCATCATAATTAGCTATTTTAATCACTTCTTTTAGTTCAGCTTTATTCTTTACTAATTCTTGAGCCAGTTCTACCGCATATTTTTCAGGATTTTTTATAACAAGTGTAGATTTTTCTCGGATCACTTCTTTTTGCGCTGCCGATACAAAAGCATTTTCCGTATGTCCAACGATCATATTATTGATTGCCTCAGCTAATTGTTGTGACTCAGGTTTTTTAACATATTCCTCGTCTACTCTTATTGAGTTAGTTTGACATTGCTGATACTCTGCTTGCAGTTTTTGCTGTTCAGCTCTTTCATTAGCTTCACGTTCTGCTTGCAGTTTTTGCTGTTCAGCTCTTTCATTAGCTTCACGTTCTGCTTGCAGTTTTTGCTGTTCAGCTCTTTCATTAGCTTCACGTTCTGCTTGCAGTTTTTGCTGTTCAGCTCTTTCATTAGCTTCACGTTCTGCTTGTAGTTTTTGCTGTTCAGCTCTTTCATTAGCTTCACGTTCTGCTTGCAGTTTTTGCTGTTCAGCTCTTTCATTAGCTTCACGTTCTGCTTGCAGTTTTTGCTGTTCAGCTCTTTCATTAGCTTCACGTTCTGCTTGCAGTTTTTGCTGTTCAGCTCTTTCATTAGCTTCACGTTCTGCTTGCAGTTTTTGCTGTTCAGCTCTTTCATTAGCTTCACATTCTGCTTGCAGTTTTTGCTGTTCAGCTCTTTCATTAGCTTCACGTTCTGCTTGTAGTTTTTGCTGTTCAGCTCTTTCATTAGCTTCACGTTCTGCTTGTAGTTTTTGCTGTTCAGCTACTGCATCTGCTTGAACTTTATTTTGAGCCTGCATCGCTTGTATTTGAACATCAACGCTTACTTGTGACTTTGCTACTTTTTGATCTAGTGTTCCCTGTTTTCTTTTGCTCTTTTTGCTTGTTACTGTCACATAACCATCGTCATGATCTGAAGCCATTACTAGTGTATCAACGTGTAATATTGATAAAAATACCAATATTATAATTCGTAACCCTATCTTATAATAACTTACTGTTTGATAAAATTTCATTTTTTAGTACTAATAAAATTAAGACTATGTCAAAACCACTCGACATATATTACAATAATTAAATAAAAATTTGTAATGCAAAGCAAGTAATAATTAACAAAATCAGGTATCCAACAAACCAAAACTTATGCTATAATTAAAAAAGTGATAAATTACTCACCTTACGCATTACGCAGCAGGGCTTTGTTGCATAAATAAGATTTGTAGAGGGTAAATTCCAGTATTAATTAAGCCAGATTTATATTTTCTTCCCATACCTCATTGGGTGTTTTATAACCGAGCACTTTTCTTGGTAAATTATTTAAAAAATCCTCAATTTCTTGTAATTGCTTTATTGTTAATTTTTTTATATCTAAAGATTTAGAGTATACTCTGTGCACCATTGAGTTAATCTTCTCTATCAATGGTTTTTGCCATGGAGAATAAGGATTGCAAAAATATACTTTTCGTTCAGATTTTGGCAATAGTTGTTCATGATTGGTAAATTCTTTGCCATTATCTAACGTTATGCTTTTGATTATATGCGACAATTGTTTAAGTTTTTTATTCATGTTACCAATCACATCTTGTGTTCTTTTTGAACGGTTTAAAGTGAGAAACACTTTTTGTGTTCTGATATCCACAAGAGCGCCTATATTACGACTTTGATTACCTTTGTTAAAAGTTAAATCACCTTCTAAATGACCTATTGCTGCTATCTTTCTATTTATCTCTGGTCTTTCAGTAATGGAAACTCGATTTGGTATTGTAATTCTTTTGTTTCTGATTCTTGTACCATGATGCAACCTATTTTTCCTTTTTCTTGCTAAAGATAAATATAATTTTTGCCTTTGTGCTATAGGAGATGTATAAATAAACTGGTATATACTCTCTGTAGAAATATTGACAGTATCTCGTGATAGTTTACGTCTACCTGAAATTATATCTGGTGAAATACCCTGTGTTAACTGCTTTATTATTTCTGCTCGTAAATTATTATCAATATCTAATTTTCTTTTTCTCTTACCTTGCCTTAAACTGCAAGCAAGTGTGTTAGCCCTATCTGGTCTATAATTATGCCTCATTCTCTTGAGTTCATAACATATAGTGCTTTTATCACGGCCAATCTTTGTCCCTATATATCGCGAGCTATAACCACTCTTATTCATTTCGTATATTTTAAATCTTTCATCTATCGTTAAATGAGCCATGATATATCTATATTTAAATGATGCTCCTCGCAGCAGAGCTACGAGGTATCTAAAAAAGTTTTAGTTGTTTCTTATGATATCACGAAGCAGAGCTTCGGGGAATTAAACCCTGAGAGATTAAATTCTACCATCAAATTTGATCATAAAATGAGCCATAGCTTCATTCCAATTGGGGATAGGCATAGACCATTTTTTGGTAATATAATCAATTGTCAGATATAAAACTTTAAATACTGCGTCATCATTTGGAAAGATGCGTTTATTCTTAGTAACTTTTCTCAATTGGCTATTCAGCGATTCTATCGCATTTGTAGTGTAAATAATCTTACGAATCTCCTTTGGATATTGCAAGAAAATTATCAAATTATCCCAATTATTATACCAAGATTTAGCTATATGCGGATATTGCTTACTCCATTTTTGATCAAATGACTCAAGAGCTAATTCTGCTTCTTTTTCAGTAGCAGAAGTATAGATTAGTTTCAAATCCGCTGCTAATTGCTTTCTATCTTTATATGATACATATTTGAGGCTATTCCTGATCTGATGGACAATACAAATTTGATGTTCAGTTTTCGGATATACTGATGCAATAGCATCAGACATACCAGTTAGATTATCACTACAAGCAATTAAGATATCTTTTACTCCTCGATTCTTCATTTCAGTAAAATTACCAAGCCAAAATTTAGCTCCTTCATTCTCACTTATCCATAAGCCTAAAATATCCTTTCTGCCAGATAAATCTATTCCTAAAGCTACATATACTGATTTATTAATAATAAGTTTATCTTGTCTTACTTTCACTACTAAACAGTCAAAATATACTATAGGGTATACTGATTCAAGAGGTCTACTCTGCCAAATCTTGACCTCATCTATTACTTCATCTGTAATCCTGCTGATTAGGCTCTCACTGATCTCAGCTCCATATAATTCTTGCAATTGTGTTTTAATATCAGACACACTCATACCCTTCGCATATAAGGATATTATCTTTTGGTCTAAGCCATCTATTCTTGTTTGTTTCTTTGAGACTATTATAGGTTCAAATTTACCTTGTCTGTCTCTTGGAACATTTATCTCTATAGTACCATTCTCACTAATCAGATTCTTACTAAAACTACCATTCCTCGCATTCTCAGTTTCAGCTCTATCATACTTGCTATAACCTAAATGTTCTGACATCTCAGCATGCAGTGCTCGCTCTAAAATACCCTTGGTTAATTCCTTAATTAATCCATTCTGACTTAGTACTGTTTTTAAATCTACTCCGCCTTCTATCAGCAAATCTATTGCTTCATTTATTTTTTTATTCTTCTCTATTTGCATTTCTGTTACCTATATTTTTAATTACTTCTAATATAGGCTCAACAAAAATTTACACAATCATTGCAAAAGACTCCCAAGCAATTCTTGCCATCTTTCTGTAAATTGTCTACTATTACCACATTGCTTGGTAGCTGCACTTAAATTATCTGTACGATGCTCTGGTAAAACTCCACCTAACTCCCATACAGCTTTTTCAAACCCTGATGCTAATGTATCAAAACTTTCACTATGGCATATGCTAAAAGTTTCCCAACATGAATAAGGCAACATAAAATGAAATAGTAAGTGAGGATATGGTTGCCCACCAATACAAATACCCAATTGATTCATATTGGTCCAATCAGACTGACTCTGTTTGCCAGGAAAGGAAGAATATTTTGTAAAAAGATTACTGTCTTATCCTTACCATGTGCAGCTCTCCATTGTTTCAACCTTTTCTGCAAACAGCGTAATTGCTTCCCATTATAATTCCCATGATACTTTTCTGTCAAATATGCTAATATGGTAGTTGCTTGCAACTCCGGTGCTGATTCTAGCATTGATTCTATTTCATCCCAGTGCTTCACAAATGGATCCTTACGTGTCCTATACAGGAGTTTCGCACTTAGCAAAAAGTATGTTAATCTAGAGAAAAATAGTTTTAGATAAAAATGACAAGAACAAAATGTAGCAAGGACTTATATAAATCATTTTTACAAGCAAGTAGTGTCAGATATACTAGCAAGGCATTATCTGAAGTGAGTCCAGTAGATCTATCTCACGATAGTGCAAGTCGATGGTTAAAGAGTAAGGATTTTCGTCCTAGCGAAATCTATAAGGAAGTGTCAAAATATATAGATTGGGAAGCACCGTGTTTATTAGTGGGGGATGACACCTTATTATCAAAGCAATACAGTCAGAAGATTGAGCTTGTACGTTATCAATATTCTGGAGCTGTACATGATGTTATACCTGGTATAGGAATGGTAAACTTACTACATTACAATACTAAAATTGCTCAATCTACTCCCGTAGATTATAGAATATATGATAAAGACACTGATGGTAAAACAAAGAATGAGCATTTTTGTGATATGCTTACTTTAGCTAAAGAAAGAGGTCTCAATCCTGATGCCATAGTCATGGATGCTTGGTATAGCGGGTTGGAGAATTTAAAACATATACGTAATTTAGGCTGGCTATGGGTTACCACCCTAAGGAAAAATAGAAAAGTTAATCATAATGTTAGCTTGGAAAGTTTAGAGATACCCGATGAGGGGCTAAAAATTCACCTACGTGGATACGGTTGGGTTACGGTATTTAAGTTTGTGGCAAAGAATGGTCGCATTGATTACATAACAACGAACTTGGAAAATCCCACACGTGAGCAAATAGAGAAAATTGTTAAGGCACGTTGGTCTATAGAGGTTTATCATCGAGAATTAAAACAAACTTGTGGTATTGAACGCTGTCAGGCACGCACGGGCCGAGCTCAAAGAAATCATATTTGCCTTGCAGTATTTGCCTGGCTTGATATGAATAAAAGGAGGATAAATGAAAACATTACTTTATATCAACAAACTTGGGAAGTTATAAAAACATCAATTCAAAACAATATCAGATGGCTTTTAACTGATTCGCAACTTTGCTAAGTGCGAAACTCCTGCTATATTTACGTATTGTGCGTAATTCGCTTGGATACTTATTAATACGTAAATACTTACGTGCCGTTTTTACACTCATACCTACTTTTGCAGCAGAAATTATCTGATTATATTTTTTGATCTTTTGCATTAAAATACCTAGTCCGTCCGCCAAAACTCTAAAAGCCTTATAGGCAATAGGGTTTTAAGGCAAAAATGCATAGTAAAATCCATAAGAAAATGAAAGGTTTTATATCAAAAGCTTATGGAAATACAAAAAAATGACAATAAAAAAATGAATGCATTTTGGGAAATAGTGTGGTTTTTAATACAAAAATTTAAAATCAGCCCTCAAAATTAGAGTAATTTGCTCTAAAATCGCACTATTTTTGGAAATTAGTGACACAAGTGATATTTTTTAGAGTTTTGGCGGAGGGACTACCTACTTGGTTATTTGTACATGTCATCAGTAATTCTCGAATAATATTTAAATATTTAAAAATAAATTTTTATTCGATTTTACTGTCCATAGTTACTTCTTTTTTATAGGTAATTTTAATGTGCGTTGAGGGTAATTCTAATATTCGTTAGTCAAGTGCGCTTAGCATGACAAATAGATAGTTTTGTTGAATCAATAAAATATATTCCTGTATCTTCACCTCGTAGTAATTGCAACATTATTGACAATGGCAATATTAACCTTGGCCATAATTGTACTATTCTACTATAACATGGTAAATTAAAGTAACCCTTATATTTATGCGGTAAGTAGTATAAATAATAGTTTTTAAAGTCCTTGCAAGGCGATAGATAAAAATATATGACTATTGTCATCAATTCTGCAAGACTTAATCTCTCAGGGTTTAATTCCCCGAAGCTCTGCTTCGTGATATCATAAGAAACAACTAAAACTTTTTTAGATACCTCGTAGCTCTGCTGCGAGGAGCATCATTTTTCCTATTCTATGCCTTTGCTGATTTGTTGATAATAGACGGTGTTCTATCCATTCTTCATATATTTTACAAAAATTATCTACTAAATAATATACAGTTATCTGAAGTTTTGACAAAAATTCTAATTTTTCTGACTAAAGTAAAAATTTATATTTAAAGTTAAATATTTAGTGCTTTTATCAGCTTAAAAGCGATATTTCTACAATTTAAAGTAAATGATTTGATATATAATACAAATTATAGATTGATACACTCGCCACTTTTTTTAATAAAAATTTTTTGTCAAAACTTCAGTAACTTAGTATTTGCAATTATTATGTCAGGTATTTAATGAGTGGGTTAATAGCGTAAGTCTTGGAGGGTATAGAAATATAAGTTCAGTTTGATGCGGATTTAGCTTTAAAGGAAGTAAGATTTTCAATATTTTTCAATCGAGGTGTTGTATCACGCATATAACCGTTAATACCGAAATGATCAAATCTTGCGGACTCTCCTATGACTAAAACACCGATAATATCATTATCGGAATTATCTGCGCAATTATACTGCTTACTGATATCTATTTGAGCATGATTTTTACCTCCTAGACTTCCAGCAAAATTAAGATAAGTATTATGTAAATACTGAACAGGAAAGTAATTTTTTAATATTTTAAAAGATGGAGTAATGATATTATATAAAAAGATAAGTAAGCAAGCTGCTGATAATAGTTTTGTGATGAAAGATTTAGTATCAGAAGTAGCGCAAGTTCTGAGTGTGTAAAGACAAGTAAATAAACTAAAAATTATCCATATTATTAATTTAATACTTGTAAGTTCATAAACTTCGTTTAAATCTGTTGAGAAAAAACTACCAATTACTTGCTTAGCAGGGGTTATTTTAAAGAAATAAATATAATAGCTAGCTATTGCAGAAGTGATAAATAAAAAGCATGAACCAATTTTTAATGCTAATCTATGTACGCTAAGACCAAAAAATGCTATAAAAGAAAATATATAAACATAGCAGAAATCTTTTGATAGTTCTAATATTCCTCTGAAGATTGTTGCTTTATAATAATCAAATTTATAAATTAATATTGCACTATTAAATAATAAGCAGTAAATAAAGGCTAAAATTGCCGATAATTTAATTAATTTAATATCTAAATGTTTTTGGATATTTTTTAGCATATAATACAATAATTATGTAAATTTTGTACACACAACCTATCATGATCATAAATAATCTTCAAGAATTTTATCGGCTTTTATTACCAAATGCACCTCTAATCTCTATTGATTACGGCAGTAAAAAAATAGGCATTGCTATATCTAATCAAGAACGTAACATAGCCATGCCACTAAATATTATCACTGAAGCAAGTAAAAAAGCGATTATAGCCTCTTTGCTGGAGAAAATTGAACAGTATAAAGCTTGCGGTATTGTAATAGGCTTGCCGATTGATATGAGCGGAATGCAGACAGAGCAATCAGCTATAGTAATAAAATTTGCCGAAGAATTGACAAAATCTATAAATTTACCTATATATCTACAAGACGAACGACTCACTACAAAAGCCGCAAATAATTTTCTCAAATCATTCGGTATTAAACGAAAAGAGCGTAATAATAATGATGACGCAGTAGCAGCTAGTATGATCTTAGAAACAGTCCTTAATTCTATTAACAAACTTTAGGTTCGAGTCTTCTAACGCTAATTTAGGATAAGGGATAGATAGAAAGCTTATAGATAAAGGGTTTAAAGGAGATTAATGTTGAGTTATGATAGATTTTTTTAATAAAAGATCAGTAACTCAACATGAAAAGATGTATCATAACTGTATATTATTTAGTAGATAATTTTTGTAAAATATATGAAGAATGGATAGAACACCGTCTATTATCAACAAATCAGCAAAGGCATAGAATAGGAAAATTAAGTCTTGCAGAATTGATGACAATAGTCATATATTTTTATCTATCGCCTTGCAAGGACTTTAAAAACTATTATTTATACTACTTACCGCATAAATATAAGGGTTACTTTAATTTACCATGTTATAGTAGAATAGTACAATTATGGCCAAGGTTAATATTGCCATTGTCAATAATGTTGCAATTACTACGAGGTGAAGATACGGGAATATATTTTATTGATTCAACAAAACTATCTATTTGTCATGCTAAGCGCACTTCTAGTAATAGAGTTTTTGGTAAAATGGCCAAAGTTGGGATGAGTAGTTAGTCTCTCCGCCAAAACTCTAAAAGCCTTATAGGCAATAGGGTTTTAAGGCAAAAATGCATAGTAAAATCCATAAGAAAATGAAAGGTTTTATATGAAAAGCTTATGGAAATACGAAAAAATGGCAATGAGAACATTGAGTACATTTTGAGAAATAGTGTGTTTTTTCATAGAAAAATTTAAAATTAGCCCTCAAAATTAGAGTAATTTGCTCTAAAATCGCACTATTTTTGGAAATTAGTGACACAAGTGATATTTTTTAGAGTTTTGGCGGACGGACTAGTTATGGTTGGTTTATGGGATTTAAATGACATTTAATCATTAATCAGAGATTATAGCTGTTAAAATAACAAAAGCAAATAGAGCTGATTTATCTGTTCTTGAATCTATAACTCAGAAGATAACAGGTAAGGTATTTGGTGATAAAGCGTATATTTGTAAAGAGTTATGGTTTAAACTCTATTCTAGAAATTTAAGAATGATAACTAATATTCGCAAGGATATGAAGAATTATTTACTAGCATTAGAAGATAAAGCTATGTTACGTAAACGATCATTAATTGCATCAGTATTTAATCTCTCAGGGTTTAATTCCCCGAAGCTCTGCTTCGTGATATCATAAGAAACAACTAAAACTTTTTTAGATACCTCGTAGCTCTGCTGCGAGGAGCATCATTTAAATATAGATATATCATGGCTCATTTAACGATAGATGAAAGATTTAAAATATACGAAATGAATAAGAGTGGTTATAGCTCGCGATATATAGGGACAAAGATTGGCCGTGATAAAAGCACTATATGTTATGAACTCAAGAGAATGAGGCATAATTATAGACCAGATAGGGCTAACACACTTGCTTGCAGTTTAAGGCAAGGTAAGAGAAAAAGAAAATTAGATATTGATAATAATTTACGAGCAGAAATAATAAAGCAGTTAACACAGGGTATTTCACCAGATATAATTTCAGGTAGACGTAAACTATCACGAGATACTGTCAATATTTCTACAGAGAGTATATACCAGTTTATTTATACATCTCCTATAGCACAAAGGCAAAAATTATATTTATCTTTAGCAAGAAAAAGGAAAAATAGGTTGCATCATGGTACAAGAATCAGAAACAAAAGAATTACAATACCAAATCGAGTTTCCATTACTGAAAGACCAGAGATAAATAGAAAGATAGCAGCAATAGGTCATTTAGAAGGTGATTTAACTTTTAACAAAGGTAATCAAAGTCGTAATATAGGCGCTCTTGTGGATATCAGAACACAAAAAGTGTTTCTCACTTTAAACCGTTCAAAAAGAACACAAGATGTGATTGGTAACATGAATAAAAAACTTAAACAATTGTCGCATATAATCAAAAGCATAACGTTAGATAATGGCAAAGAATTTACCAATCATGAACAACTATTGCCAAAATCTGAACGAAAAGTATATTTTTGCAATCCTTATTCTCCATGGCAAAAACCATTGATAGAGAAGATTAACTCAATGGTGCACAGAGTATACTCTAAATCTTTAGATATAAAAAAATTAACAATAAAGCAATTACAAGAAATTGAGGATTTTTTAAATAGTCCGTCCGCCAAAACTCTACAAGCCTTATAGATAATATGGTTTTAAGACAAGAAGTAATACAACAATCCGTAAGAAAATGATAAAATATGGTCATAAACCTTATGGATTTCAGTCAATGCCAATAGACAACATTATCAAATCGCAAGAACAAGGGAAACTGTTTGGTTATAAATTAAAAGAAGAATTAAACCCAAATAATAAGCTATATAAATTAAGAGAATTAATAAATTGGTCTAGGCTCGAAGAGTGGTTATCAAAAAATGTTTGTATTAAGAAATTTGGTAGAAATAGAAAATGTCATAGAGTGATGCTTGGCATAACGATGCTACAAGCAATGTATAATTTTTCAGATTCATTATCAGAGGAAGAGCTAAAAGAGAATATGTATTGGCAGTATTTCTGCGGGTGGGAATATATAGAAAAAGACATAGCTATCTCGGAAACTAGTATACGACGGTTTCGTAGTGTATTAGGTGAAGCTGGATATAATGAGATATTATCGGAGTTGATCAGGGTTGGGATAAAAACTAACACAATTAAAAAAAAAGATTTGGAATTAATCATCGCTGATACGACTGTACAAATTAAGAATATCAAACACCCACACGATGTTTATTTAATGGATAAAGCTAGGCTTAGCATAGTAAAGCTTTGCAACAGTTTGGGTATACATTTGAATGAAACATACGCTAGAACCTATAAACGCGATATAGTAAAGCTATGGAAATATAAAGAACATAGTAAAGCCAAGAAGCGTTGGAAAATAATGAAGCATTTAAAAATATTACTGGGTCGTTTGATTAGAGTATGTGAGCGTGAGATCAAAAATAAGCAATTAAACTTGTCTCTCAAAAATCAAGAAGTATTGCAAAAAATAAAACAAATACATAACCAATCTGTTTTAAAAAGAGAAGCTAAAAAGCAATATAAAGAAGATAACAAAGTATTATATAGTTTTCATGCCCCTGAAGTAGAGTGTATAGGAAAGGGAAAACGCAACAAGCCATATGAGTTTGGCAATAAAGTAGCGGTAGTAGTAAGTGGTCGTAGAAATTTTGTTTTATCCGCAAAATCGTTTCATAATAATCCTTATGATGGTCATACATTGCATCAGAGCTTTGAAGCAGTAGAGAGTGTCACTGGAATCAAGATAAAGAAATCATTTGTTGATCTTGGGTATAGTGGTAGCAATGTAAAGGAGAAGAGTAAGGTATATACCCCAAAAACGCGGAAGAAGTTGTTACAAGAGGACAAGTCTATGATCAAGAGACGCAGTGCCATAGAACCAATAATAGGTCACTTAAAGCAATATGGTCGGATGGGTAGAAACTTCTTGAAAGGTATGATAGGAGATATTATCAATCCAATAATCTCTGCTATTGGTTTGAATTTACGATGCATTGCAAATCATTTACAAATCGTGTCTAACTCCACATAAATCAAAAATATCATCATGCAAAAACTAGATGAACGATAAAAAATCGTTAACAATAGCTCCATATCAAAATTAGACCAACACAGAAATGTATCAGTAAAAATTAACATAACTTATTAATTTTTATTGAAAATCTTAGCAATTTGTTGTCAAAACTCTATCCCATTACAAATGATCAGGATTTGAAGTGTTTTTGGCGGATAGACTAAATAATTTACCAAGAAAAGTGCTCGGTTATAAAACACCCAATGAGGTATGGGAAGAAAATATAAATCTGGCTTAATTAATACTGGAATTTACCAATCTACTCCGCCTTTTATCAGCAAATCTATTGCTTCATTTATTTTTTTATTCTTCTCTATTTGCATTTCTGTTACCTATATTTTTAATTACTTCTAATATAGGCTCAACAAAAATTTACACAATCATTACAAAAGACTCGTTAAGTATGAGTTTAAAGCTCTTTTATTTAAATCAATATCTTCTATTTCGCCATTTTTGCGGTTTTTAAGCTCGACAATATTATTTGCAGCTTTTTTAGGACCAATTATTATTTGGTAAGGTGAGCCGATAAGATCATGCGTTGCAAATTTACTTCCGGCTCTTACGTCAGTGTCATCGTATAACACCTCAATATTTTGAGCAAGTAGCTCATTATAAACTCTTTCTGCAAGCTCTAAGCATTTGCTATCATGAATATTTAGGTTAATTAATGAAATTTTAAAAGGTGCAACAGCGGTAGGCCATATAATACCTTTTGCATCACTATTTGCTTCTATGATAGCTGCAACTAGCCTTGAAATACCTATGCCGTATGAACTCATTTCTATCGGTGTTAATTTGCCATGCTCATCATTAATAAGGGCATTCATGTTAACGGAGTATTTTGTGCCAATATAGAAAATATGTCCAACCTCTATACCTTTGCTACTAGTTATTTCTTTATCAGACGATAATTTACTTGCATCGTGTTTCTCTTCAGCAGCTGCATACCAGCTTTTTATTTCTTCAATATCAATATCGGGGTTATCTTTTAGTGTCTTAAATCTTTTATCGTAATAAATATTGCTTTCACCGGTTTCGGCAATAATATGAAACTCATGGCTTAATTTTCCGCCTATCGGACCATTATCGGCAATAACCGGAACAGCAAATACGCCTAAATCTCTGAAAGTATTAATATAAGCCTTATACATCTGATTGTAAGTCTTAACCGCACTTTCTTCATCAATATCGAAAGAATAGGCATCTTTCATTAGAAATTCTCGACCTCTCATAACACCAAATCGTGGTCTAATTTCGTCACGAAACTTCCATTGAATATGGTAAAGGTTTTTTGGTAAATCCTTATATGATTTAATATTATTACGGAAAATATCCGTCACCATATCTTCATTAGTTGGACCAAATAACAAAGTATTATCATGACGATCTTGAAACTTTAACATCTCTTTGCCGTAATTATCAAAACGTCCGGATTCTACCCATAAATGTGCTGGTTGTATACAAGGCATTAAGACTTCTAGACAACCAGCTTTATCCATATTTGAGCGTACAATATTCTCAATATTTTTAAGCACTTTTAAACCGAGTGGTAACCAGCTATAAATACCGGCAGCTTGTTGCCTAATCATTCCACTTCTAAGCATTAGCTTATGAGAAGTTATTTGGGCTTCACTTGGGTCTTCTTTTAAAACAGGTAAGAAATATTTGGATAGTAACATATTATTTTTTCGAAGTAAGGTTTAAGAATTCATGACGATATTTTTGTTGTTCGGCGAATATTCCCGTATAATGCATAGTGTTCATAATGCTGTTATCTTGCATTACACCACGCATTGACATACAGCTATGTAAAGCTGATATTTTAACTGCAACACCAAGTGGCTTTAAATTTTCCTGCACGCTTTCAGCTATTTGTACTGTCATTTTTTCTTGAATTTGCAATCTCTTAGCAAAAGCGTTTACTATTCGTGCAAGCTTACTTATACCGACAATACAATTATCTGGAATATAAGCTATATGTACTGTACCGCTAAAAGGTAACATATGATGTTCACAAAAAGAGGTGAATTTTATACCTTCTAATGAAATAAAATCTTGAAAATTACCGGTGTCGCTAAATTTTGTTTCTAATATTTCCTCAATATTTTTGCCATATCCTGAAAACTGAAGTTTTGACAAAAATTCTAATTTTTCTGACTAAAGTAAAAATTTATATTTAAAGTTAAATATTTAGTGCTTTTATCAGCTTAAAAGCGATATTTCTACAATTTAAAGTAAATTATTTGATATATAATACAAATTATAGATTGATACACTCGCCACTTTTTTTAATAAAAATTTTTTGTCAAAACTTCAGTGAAAAGATTTCTTCATAGCTTTTGATTACTCTATCCGGAGTTTTAAATAATCCTTCACGATTGGGATCCTCACCGATAAATCTTAATCTCTCAGGGTTTAATTCCCCGAAGCTCTGCTTCGTGATATCATAAGAAACAACTAAAACTGTTTTAGATACCTCGTAGCTCTGCTGCGAGGAGCATCATTCGTCATAATTTTGTTTATTTTTCAAAAAGATTATTTTACCACAAATAAAGACAAACATCAAGCCACCTACTATAGCCATAAGCCCGCCGCCGCCCATCATACCCATTAATAGCTTAGCAGATAGCGGCATTACAGTATTTGGGTCTTTACGCATAACGCCATAACCACCGGCAAAAGCAAGCCCTAATATGTGTAGAATCTGCCCAAAGGTAAGGAGGTAGAGTGTGGTTGTTATTGTCATCCCGCGACTTGATCGCGGGATCCAGTTAAAAATATCAATATTATTGATATTTTTATTTATTTTTTGGATACCGTGGTAAAGCCACGGTATGACACCGAACGCGTTTTTCGATCCATGCAACAACGCCCTACGCTCCTCGCAATGACGTTTAACACTCAAATAACAATACCCCATACAAGCGATGCTTATTCCCACAATAGAGCCATGATAATGTGCAGGGATCACTACATTTATGCCGGATATATTTATGGCTATCAAACCACCGAGTAGGAATAAAGTAATGGAACAGAGGAGGGTGGATTTAGTTATAGAGGCTGTAGTGAGAGTGATATTATTGTATGGCTCTATTTTTTCGTCATTGCGAGGAGCGTAGCGCCGAAGCAATCTCAGGAAATTCTCATGAGATTGCCACGCTCCTTTTAGTTGCTCGCAATGACGACTATAGCATAAAACCCATTCCAGCAACATAACGACCACACATAATCCGGGTGCTATTCCACCTAGATATTTCATATGGTTGGTATAAAATTCTTTAAAATTACCATCAATAATATCGTAAGAGATATGCCCCCAAATAATCAGAGTGCTGAAAACAAAATTTAAATATAGCAAGAACAGATAGAATTTTTGGAATTTTGATTCTCTGCCTATTAGCTTCTCAAATAACATAATCCAAATAAACATTGCTATTTGAGTATATATAAATTGCAGTAAATGACCGCCGCTCCAAAAAAGCAACTCATAATAAAATTCTATCTCGATAGGAATAATTTGGATAACATTTTGTAAATCACTATAAGAACACCAAAAACAAACCCAACTCAAGATATACATTATTATAGTCGATAAAATAGTGAAGTTAATTAAATTACTCCAGTTTGCCCAGTTGAAAAAATATAGAATATTAATAGCATATAGAAGTAAAGTAATACCGAATAAGCTAAGACCTAAGACGAATATTATATTCTCAAGCATCGGTATATAATTATTCATGACCGGATTATGTCCAGCTATAGGGGAAATGGCTATAAGGATGGTAGCAAAGAAAGCGAGTTTGGGGTAGAGGCGGAACGTGTCATTGCGAGCGACTAAAAGGAGCGTGGCAATCTCAGAATGTTTGACAAGATTGCCACGTCGCTTCGCTTCTCGCAATGACGTTCCACTACCCCAAACACTTGCTATAATAGATAGTAGCCAAATTAATACCGATAAATCAACGTGAATAATTAATGCAGATTTGAAAATATGAGGATTGGGGAAAAAGCTAGCTAGTTGCGGCGTGCGAAGTACTACCAGAACAACCGAATATAAACCAGCAAACCCTAAAGATATTATACCAAGCTTAAGCCAAGCTAAGGTTAAATTATTGCTTTGTAAACTAGTATAATTGAAATTCATGATAGAATAATATTAATGGTAGAAATAATTTATTAATCCACTGCTCGCTAATTTTACAAAAATCATCGACAAAACAAAATAATGCAGTAATATCTTTCTTCATGGGGATACTCTTGTTTTTTTGCTAAAAATTATATAGAGTATCTTCTATCCCTTGTAAATACTTACTTCCAAACCTAGATTAATCCAGAATTCAGGTTTGTAAATGATGCTCCTCGCAGCAGAGCTACGAGGTATCTAAAAAAGTTTTAGTTGTTTCTTATGATATCACGAAGCAGAGCTTCGGGGAATTAAACCCTGAGAGATTAATTCTAATACTATCCCCGTTTTTTCTGAAGCACTGAAAATTTTTACTTTATTTTTCTTCATCTTTCCTCTTAAGTTTATTGCTATTTATTCTAACTTATTGCGGAAACACACTCCTTCATTTTTTTGTCCAATTTTTTCATGTATGGACCTCCTGTAGAATGCAAGAAAAAAATAACATCAATAATAAAAACAAACAAATGCAGTCATGTATCCGGCTTATAGCTGATAAATCAACCTAATTTATTCTACAGCCCTGATGGAATTCGCTGGCTTACAAACTATATACTTATCAGTCCATCGGCTTCTAAAAGAGCCACTGAAAAACGCAGTTTTTTTGTAAGCTAAGGTTTGTCTTATTTACCATCAATATTAATTATCTCAAGCATATTTCGGGTTGGAATCTCTTACATATTGTTTTGCTTTTACCTATTCATTATATAAATCACCATTTATTTTACTTATAAGTGCTATGCTACACACTCTTTAGCTACAAACTTTACTCTCTACATAATCATCTCCTGATCTTAGTACAGCAAACACCACTCTTGCCAACTTATTAGCTATGGCAACTGTCGTTTTATTATGGCTACTTCGCTCAGATAAATTAAACATCCATTTCGTAAATTGGCTAAAATCTTTTTTAGATTTCTGTTCTTCCGATGTAAATCTTATCTTGGCATTTAGTACAGCTCTAGCCCCTTGAATTAATAAAGTGCGTAAGTATACATCACCTCGCTTGCTAATTCCCAGCAGCTTATCCTTCCCACCACTTGAATGTTGTCTTGGCACTAATCCTAGCCATGCCGATAATTGCCTGCCATTCTCAAAACTTGTAGCATTACCTATTGATGCTATTAAAGCAGTAGCAGTAATTAAACCAAGACCAGGTATAGCTCTTAATCGTTGATATTGAGTTAGGTTACTTGCTATCATTGTTAATCGTTTTTCTATCTCTTTTATTTTTCTGTTATTATCTAAGAATTCTTCTTTTAGTTCACTAAATGTTTGATAACTTAACTGGCTTAATTTCCCTGCATCTAAAATCTCAATTAATTTTGTGATAACCTTATTAATGCCTTGAGGAACAATAAAACCAAACTCATGTAGTAGCCCCCTAATTTCATTAGCAAGTGCTGTACGATTTTTTACCAATCTCTCTCTTACCCTATGTATTGATAAAATTTCTTGTTGCTCTATAGCTAACACGGAAATGTTTCTACCACATATTAGGAAAAACTTAGGCATTGATCAATAATTTTATGTAAACAGTTTTTAAAGTTAGTCCAGCAATGTTTAATAGGATTTAGATCTGGTGAATATGTGAGTAAATACAAAAACTATGGTAAAAACCTTTTCGCGTTAGCTATATAGTTTTAATTGCAACAAATCTCATATTAGGTCTTGTCACGGCTTCACATATCGCTTCAGCATCTGCTTGATCATTTTTATTAGTTTTAACATATGGTTTGACAAATTGCGGTGCCATTAGTTTTACTTCATGCCCTAATTTAGTTATTTCTCTTGCCCAATAACTAGAACCACCACAAGCTTCCATCCCTACTAAACATTGTGGTAAATTAGCCATAAATGTCAAAACCTGATCTCTCATCAATTTTTTCTTTAATACTGTCTTGCCATTTTTATCTACACCATGAATTTGAAAAATTCTTTTTGCAATATCTATACCAATTGTAGTAACCTCCATATGGACCTCCTTAATTGTTGTTTTAATATGTTAAATATTAACCCTAGAAGATTAGCAACTGCTTTTCATTCTCTATATCAGGAGGTCCATACCATTAGTCCATTATAGTTCACGAAATTTACACAATTGATGAGACAGAGCCTACTACTCATTTTTTTGTCTTGATTTTTCATGTATGGACCTCCTGTAGAATGCAAGAAAAAAATAACATCAATAATAAAAACAAACAAATGCAGTCATGTATCCGGCTTATAGCTGATAAATCAACCTAATTTATTCTACAGCCCTGATGGAATTCGCTGGCTTACAAACTATATACTTATCAGTCCATCGGCTTCTAAAAGAGCCACTGAAAAACGCAGTTTTTTTGTAAGCTAAGGTTTGTCTTATTTACCATCAATATTAATTATCTCAAGCATATTTCGGGTTGGAATCTCTTACATATTGTTTTGCTTTTACCTATTCATTATATAAATCACCATTTATTTTACTTATAAGTGCTATGCTACACACTCTTTAGCTACAAACTTTACTCTCTACATAATCATCTCCTGATCTTAGTACAGCAAACACCACTCTTGCCAACTTATTAGCTATGGCAACTGTCGTTTTATTATGGCTACTTCGCTCAGATAAATTAAACATCCATTTCGTAAATTGGCTAAAATCTTTTTTAGATTTCTGTTCTTCCGATGTAAATCTTATCTTGGCATTTAGTACAGCTCTAGCCCCTTGAATTAATAAAGTGCGTAAGTATACATCACCTCGCTTGCTAATTCCCAGCAGCTTATCCTTCCCACCACTTGAATGTTGTCTTGGCACTAATCCTAGCCATGCCGATAATTGCCTGCCATTCTCAAAACTTGTAGCATTACCTATTGATGCTATTAAAGCAGTAGCAGTAATTAAACCAAGACCAGGTATAGCTCTTAATCGTTGATATTGAGTTAGGTTACTTGCTATCATTGTTAATCGTTTTTCTATCTCTTTTATTTTTCTGTTATTATCTAAGAATTCTTCTTTTAGTTCACTAAATGTTTGATAACTTAACTGGCTTAATTTCCCTGCATCTAAAATCTCAATTAATTTTGTGATAACCTTATTAATGCCTTGAGGAACAATAAAACCAAACTCATGTAGTAGCCCCCTAATTTCATTAGCAAGTGCTGTACGATTTTTTACCAATCTCTCTCTTACCCTATGTATTGATAAAATTTCTTGTTGCTCTATAGTTTTAATTGCAACAAATCTCATATTAGGTCTTGTCACGGCTTCACATATCGCTTCAGCATCTGCTTGATCATTTTTATTAGTTTTAACATATGGTTTGACAAATTGCGGTGCCATTAGTTTTACTTCATGCCCTAATTTAGTTATTTCTCTTGCCCAATAACTAGAACCACCACAAGCTTCCATCCCTACTAAACATTGTGGTAAATTAGCCATAAATGTCAAAACCTGATCTCTCATCAATTTTTTCTTTAATACTGTCTTGCCATTTTTATCTACACCATGAATTTGAAAAATTCTTTTTGCAATATCTATACCAATTGTAGTAACCTCCATATGGACCTCCTTAATTGTTGTTTTAATATGTTAAATATTAACCCTAGAAGATTAGCAACTGCTTTTCATTCTCTATATCAGGAGGTCCATACCATTAGTCCACTATCTCTATATCCAGAGGGATACCAGATCATAGAAATATTAGAAATAATCATCAGGTCAAACCATTTGCACCAGTAATACGCAAAAGTAATAAACATGGTAAGTTGGAAATTACAATAAAATCAAGTTTTGATGGAAGTAATCAAATTACCAAAACCTCATTTAATCTCTCAGGGTTTAATTCCCCGAAGCTCTGCTTCGTGATATCATAAGAAACAACTAAAACTTTTTTAGATACCTCGTAGCTCTGCTGCGAGGAGCATCATTAAAAAGCTAGCATTACCCAATAATATTAGTGAGTATAAACCAGCAATATTAGACAAAATTGCTACAGTTTTTGATACATTATGTATCCAAATAGAATAAATAAATTTTGTTATTACTAAAAACGCTAATTTAGGATAAGGGATAGATAGAAAGCTTATAGATAAAGGGTTTAAAGAAGATTAATGTTGAGTTATGATAGATTTTTTTAATATACTAAAAAATAGAATGAACCTAGAGCATACAAGGCATAGATCTCCTGTTAATTTCTTGGTGCATATTCTAGCTTGTGTTACTTCTTATGCTATCACTAAATCTCGTATAAAACTTGATGCTTTAGCTCCAGAACAACTTCTCTTATCCTAAATTGGCGTTAAAAAAGTATAAAAAAATTGGAATACATTTCTCCGTATGGAAAGGATTGTGTCAAAACTTCAGTAGGATGGATTTTCGCATTTTTATATGAAATTTCTAAAATTTTTGCTTTCTTACTTGTTTTAGTTTTCCGGAAAATTATACGAATTAAACGAATTTTTAAGCAGATATAGCTAACACGGAAATGTTTCTACCACAGATTAGGAAAAACTTAGGCATTGATCAATAATTTTACGTAAACAGTTTTTAAAGTTAGTCCAGCAATGTTTAATAGGATTTAGATCTGGTGAATATGTGAGTAAATACAAAAACTATGGTAAAAACCTTTCCGCGTTAGCTATATGTTAGGCGGCACGGTTAAATATTCTTCTTTCCATAGCTCGTTATAAAGGATAGGGTCGATATTACCGCCGGATATTAGCACAAGCAGCTTTTTAGGAGTTGTTTGTGTTTTTAACCAGTTTACCACTGAAGCCATATTTATACTACTTGATGGCTCACATATTACTTTAAGCAAATGGGTAAGCCAAGCCGTCCAATAATATATTTCATATTCATCTGCTAAATAAAAATGATCAAGTTTTTTTAAATACTCAAAAGTACGAGCCGAAACACTTAGAGTTTTAAGACCGTCGGCAATAGTATTAGGTGAATCCTTAAACCTAAATATTTCATTATTCTTAACTGATAAATAAGCATCATTAGCCGATAGCGGTTCTGAACCTATCAACAAGCTAGTTGGTGATATTAATTCTTTCGCAAGGTAAGAGCCTGAGATCAGTCCGCCACCACCGCAAGAGGCAAAAATAGCATCAGGGCTAAATCCAAGCTGTTGCAAAGCCTCATAACATAACGTACCAGCTCCCGCTATCGTAGAATCGCTATCGGATGGGTGCATATAGTAAAAGCCTTGCATTTCATCTAGCTTTGCTTTTTCTTCTGCTTCTTGCCGAGTATCGGTATATATAACTTCCCCACCATAATGAATTACTGCTTGCTGTTTTACACGAGAAGTATTTAACGGCAAATAAATTCTTGCTTTAATACCAAGTATTTTACCGGCATAAGCAAGTCCGATTCCATGATTACCTGTGCTATAACCAACTATTTTTTCAGGTAGCTTTCCTCGTTCTTTTAATTCTAATAAATGATTTAATACGCCTCTTACTTTAAATGCACCAGTTTTTTGCAGTGATTCAACCTTAAAAAAAACCTCATGTCCAAGCATCTCGTTTAAGCTTTCGGAATGAACCATCGGAGTTAAATGCAGATATTGTTTAATCCTGTTATGTGCAGTTGCTACATTTTTAGGATTTTGAAGTAATAAATTCATAAATAATAATGGTAGCTTGAAATAGTCTTAATACTATATTATATAATTAATACCCGTCAAATTTCAAAGGTTTTAATTGATGAAGAAAAAATCACTGCCATTAATGGCACTGCGAGATATAGTAGTATTTCCTGGTGTAATTGCTCCTGTATTTGTAGGTAGGCAAAAATCCCTGCATGCTCTTTCTAATACAACACTTTCTGAAGAAGATAATAGCAAGTACATTTTAGTAACATTGCAGAAAAAATTTGATCAAGAAAACCCAAATAAAAACGAGCTTTACGATGTTGGTATACTTGCTAAGGTTATGCAAATAGTAAAATTACCTAACACTACTGCAAAAATATTAGTAGAAGCAATAGCAAGAGTAAAGATAAGTAATATTAAAGGTGATGAAGCATTTGAAGCAAGTTACGAAATTATCCCTGATGAAGAAATATTCGATGCTAATAATATGCGGTCATTAGTTGATAATGCTGTGCAATTATTTGCTAAATATGCCGGTAGTGATAAAAAAATCAATGCAGAAATTATTGAAACTATAAATAAAGAAATAAGTGAGACTAGTAATTTTATAAATATTATAAATATTTTAGCTTCACATCTGATTACTTCGCTTGAAGAAAAACAACGCTTACTTGAGGAAACAAGTCCTTTTAAGCGTATCAGTACAATTATTAACATTCTTACATCCAATATAGTTAATTCAGAAACCGAACAAGCTTTGCAACAAAGGGTGAAAAAACAAATAGAGAAAACCCAGCGTGATTATTATTTGCATGAGCAGATGAAAGCGATTCAGAAAGAGCTTGATGAAGATAAATCAGATCTTGCTGAATTTGATAAAAAAATTAAAGCTGCAAAACTATCGAAAGAAGCTAGAGAAAAAGCCGAAGCTGAACTTAAAAAGCTCCGCACTATGAATCAGATGTCAGCAGAATCCGGAGTAACACGTAATTATCTTGAAACACTACTTAGCCTGCCTTGGGGTAAATATGATAATAGTAAAATCGATATTAACCAAGCTGAAAAAATTTTAAATCGCGATCATTTTGGCTTAGAGAAAGTTAAAGAGCGAATAATAGAATATTTAGCAGTATTACAGCGTTCCAGTAAAATTAGAGGTCCTATATTATGCTTAATCGGTCCTCCTGGCGTTGGTAAAACATCTTTAATAAAATCTATTGCCGAGGGGATGGGTAGAAAATATACCAAGTTTGCCTTAGGTGGTGTTCGAGATGAGGCTGAAATTAGAGGGCATAGAAAAACTTATCTTGGCTCAATGCCTGGTAAAATCCTTACTCAGCTTAAGAAAGTTAAGACAAGTAACCCGGTTATGTTACTTGATGAAATAGATAAAATGGGTTCGGACTTTAGAGGTGATCCTGCATCAGCATTGCTTGAGGTGTTAGATCCTGAACAAAATAGCCATTTTGTTGATCATTATTTAGAAGTGGAATATGATTTATCAAATGTAATATTTATTGCAACTGCTAACTCTTATAATTTACCTAGAGCTTTAATCGATAGAATGGAAATTATCGATATTTCAGGTTATGTAGAAGAGGAAAAAATTCAAATTGCTAAGAATTATCTAGTTCCTAAGCAGCTTAAAATGCATAAAATTAAAAAGGATGAAATTACTATCTTCGATGATGCTATTTTAGATTTAATTAGATATTACACTAAAGAGTCAGGCGTAAGATCATTAGAGCGTGAAATAGGAGCATTAACCAGAAAGGCATTAAAGCAAATTCTAGCTGATAAAAAAGTTAAGCATATTTCTGTAGATAGCAATAATCTAGAAGAGTTTTTAGGTGCTAGAAAATATAATTTTGGTCTTGCAGAAAAAAACGATCAAATAGGTAGCACCACAGGGCTTGCTTATACGGAGGTAGGCGGCGAGCTTTTAACTATTGAAGCTTTATCATTCCCGGGTAAAGGTGAAATAAAAACTACCGGAAAGCTTGGCGATGTAATGAAAGAATCAGCAATGGCTGCATATAGTTGCTTTAGAAGTAGAGCGGCTGATTTTGGCTTAAAATATGAAGATTATAAAGATTTTGATGTTCATATCCATGTTCCCGCCGGTGCTATTCCAAAAGATGGACCTTCTGCCGGTTGTGCTTTGTTTACCACCATTGTTTCGTTAATGACTAAAATACCAGTACGCCGCACTGTTGCTATGACTGGTGAGGTAACTTTACGAGGGAATGTTCTACCGATTGGCGGTCTTAAGGAAAAGCTGCTAGCCGCAAGCAGGGGAGGGATTAAAACCGTATTAATTCCTGAAGAAAACGTCAAGGATTTAAAAGACATACCACCGAATATAAAAAGTAGTCTAGAAATTATCCCTGTCTCAAATATTGATCAGGTACTAGAGCATGCATTGACTAAGAAGCCTTAGAATACTAGGTATCACAGCGTTATTTTTGTCATCTAGCTCACTTGTAGTGGGATATCATGGACTAATGGTATGGACCTCCTGATATAGAGAATGAAAAGCAGTTGCTAATCTTCTAGGGTTAATATTTAACATATTAAAACAACAATTAAGGAGGTCCATATGGAGGTTACTACAATTGGTATAGATATTGCAAAAAGAATTTTTCAAATTCATGGTGTAGATAAAAATGGCAAGACAGTATTAAAGAAAAAATTGATGAGAGATCAGGTTTTGACATTTATGGCTAATTTACCACAATGTTTAGTAGGGATGGAAGCTTGTGGTGGTTCTAGTTATTGGGCAAGAGAAATAACTAAATTAGGGCATGAAGTAAAACTAATGGCACCGCAATTTGTCAAACCATATGTTAAAACTAATAAAAATGATCAAGCAGATGCTGAAGCGATATGTGAAGCCGTGACAAGACCTAATATGAGATTTGTTGCAATTAAAACTATAGAGCAACAAGAAATTTTATCAATACATAGGGTAAGAGAGAGATTGGTAAAAAATCGTACAGCACTTGCTAATGAAATTAGGGGGCTACTACATGAGTTTGGTTTTATTGTTCCTCAAGGCATTAATAAGGTTATCACAAAATTAATTGAGATTTTAGATGCAGGGAAATTAAGCCAGTTAAGTTATCAAACATTTAGTGAACTAAAAGAAGAATTCTTAGATAATAACAGAAAAATAAAAGAGATAGAAAAACGATTAACAATGATAGCAAGTAACCTAACTCAATATCAACGATTAAGAGCTATACCTGGTCTTGGTTTAATTACTGCTACTGCTTTAATAGCATCAATAGGTAATGCTACAAGTTTTGAGAATGGCAGGCAATTATCGGCATGGCTAGGATTAGTGCCAAGACAACATTCAAGTGGTGGGAAGGATAAGCTGCTGGGAATTAGCAAGCGAGGTGATGTATACTTACGCACTTTATTAATTCAAGGGGCTAGAGCTGTACTAAATGCCAAGATAAGATTTACATCGGAAGAACAGAAATCTAAAAAAGATTTTAGCCAATTTACGAAATGGATGTTTAATTTATCTGAGCGAAGTAGCCATAATAAAACGACAGTTGCCATAGCTAATAAGTTGGCAAGAGTGGTGTTTGCTGTACTAAGATCAGGAGATGATTATGTAGAGAGTAAAGTTTGTAGCTAAAGAGTGTGTAGCATAGCACTTATAAGTAAAATAAATGGTGATTTATATAATGAATAGGTAAAAGCAAAACAATATGTAAGAGATTCCAACCCGAAATATGCTTGAGATAATTAATATTGATGGTAAATAAGACAAACCTTAGCTTACAAAAAAACTGCGTTTTTCAGTGGCTCTTTTAGAAGCCGATGGACTGATAAGTATATAGTTTGTAAGCCAGCGAATTCCATCAGGGCTGTAGAATAAATTAGGTTGATTTATCAGCTATAAGCCGGATACATGACTGCATTTGTTTGTTTTTATTATTGATGTTATTTTTTTCTTGCATTCTACAGGAGGTCCATACATGAAAAAATTGGACAAAAAAATGAAGGAGTGTGTTTCCGCAATAAGTTAGAATAAATAGCAATAAACTTAAGAGGAAAGATGAAGAAAAATAAAGTAAAAATTTTCAGTGCTTCAGAAAAAACGGGGATAGTATTAGAATTAATAAAAGAGGAGTCGACACTTGGTCAGTTAGCTTCAAAATATGCAATAAGTGTTAAAACAATTCAAAATTGGAAAAAACAGTTTTTAGGTAATGCGGCATTAGCTTTTGAACCAGCTAAAGTTTTGAGTGAATATCAAGAACAAATAAATCATTTACAAGAGCAAAATGATGAACTTGCTAAAGCTCTTGGTAGAATCACAGTTGAGAGGGACTGGGCCGTGGGAAAGCTCAAAAGCTTGGATTTATCAAATAAAAAGAGTCTTGTACACTCCAAGCTAAATCAACTCTCAAAATCAAGACAGTGTGCACTATTAAAGATTAGTCGATCTACAGCCTACTATAAATCCAAGGAGATGAGTATAAATAAATTAAGTATTTTAAACCTGAATTCTGGATTAGCTAATTTTGAGATATAGCAGGTTTGTTAGGTTTCATACAGTATGCAATTAGGGCGGATAAGATTAGTGCTTTTATCAGCTTAAAAGCGATATTTCTACAATTTAAAGTAAATTATTTGATATATAATACAAATTATAGATTGATACACTCGCCACTTTTTTTAATCTCTCAGGGTTTAATTCCCCGAAGCTCTGCTTCGTGATGTACTACTTGAATGGAAGAAAGCAGTTATATACATAAGAGTCATAATGTCACAGTACTAATATATCATTTAGTAACGCCGGCAAAGTATAGAAGACAGGAGTTTCGCACTTAGCAAAAAGTATGTTAATCTAGAGAAAAATAGTTTTAGATAAAAATGACAAGAACAAAATGTAGCAAGGACTTATATAAATCATTTTTACAAGCAAGTAGTGTCAGATATACTAGCAAGGCATTATCTGAAGTGAGTCCAGTAGATCTATCTCACGATAGTGCAAGTCGATGGTTAAAGAGTAAGGATTTTCGTCCTAGCGAAATCTATAAGGAAGTGTCAAAATATATAGATTGGGAAGCACCGTGTTTATTAGTGGGGGATGACACCTTATTATCAAAGCAATACAGTCAGAAGATTGAGCTTGTACGTTATCAATATTCTGGAGCTGTACATGATGTTATACCTGGTATAGGAATGGTAAACTTACTACATTACAATACTAAAATTGCTCAATCTACTCCCGTAGATTATAGAATATATGATAAAGACACTGATGGTAAAACAAAGAATGAGCATTTTTGTGATATGCTTACTTTAGCTAAAGCAAGAGGTCTCAATCCTGATGCCATAGTCATGGATGCTTGGTATAGCGGGTTGGAGAATTTAAAACATATACGTAATTTAGGCTGGCTATGGGTTACCACCCTAAGGAAAAATAGAAAAGTTAATCATAATGTTAGCTTGGAAAGTTTAGAGATACCCGATGAGGGGCTAAAAATTCACCTACGTGGATACGGTTGGGTTACGGTATTTAAGTTTGTGGCAAAGAATGGTCGCATTGATTACATAACAACGAACTTGGAAAATCCCACACGTGAGCAAATAGAGAAAATTGTTAAGGCACGTTGGTCTATAGAGGTTTATCATCGAGAATTAAAACAAACTTGTGGTATTGAACGCTGTCAGGCACGCACGGGCCGAGCTCAAAGAAATCATATTTGCCTTGCAGTATTTGCCTGGCTTGATATGAATAAAAGGAGGATAAATGAAAACATTACTTTATATCAACAAACTTGGGAAGTTATAAAAACATCAATTCAAAACAATATCAGATGGCTTTTAACTGATTCGCAACTTTGCTAAGTGCGAAACTCCTGGAAGAGTAATATTCAATCAAGAACGAGATGATTATTTGTGTAAAATTTGTGAGCACATAGAAGATCGTTATGAAATTAGGTGGTAAATTCCAGTATTAATTAAGCCAGATTTATATTTTCTTCCCATACCTCATTGGGTGTTTTATAACCGAGCACTTTTCTTGGTAAATTATTTAAAAAATCCTCAATTTCTTGTAATTGCTTTATTGTTAATTTTTTTATATCTAAAGATTTAGAGTATACTCTGTGCACCATTGAGTTAATCTTCTCTATCAATGGTTTTTGCCATGGAGAATAAGGATTGCAAAAATATACTTTTCGTTCAGATTTTGGCAATAGTTGTTCATGATTGGTAAATTCTTTGCCATTATCTAACGTTATGCTTTTGATTATATGCGACAATTGTTTAAGTTTTTTATTCATGTTACCAATCACATCTTGTGTTCTTTTTGAACGGTTTAAAGTGAGAAACACTTTTTGTGTTCTGATATCCACAAGAGCGCCTATATTACGACTTTGATTACCTTTGTTAAAAGTTAAATCACCTTCTAAATGACCTATTGCTGCTATCTTTCTATTTATCTCTGGTCTTTCAGTAATGGAAACTCGATTTGGTATTGTAATTCTTTTGTTTCTGATTCTTGTACCATGATGCAACCTATTTTTCCTTTTTCTTGCTAAAGATAAATATAATTTTTGCCTTTGTGCTATAGGAGATGTATAAATAAACTGGTATATACTCTCTGTAGAAATATTGACAGTATCTCGTGATAGTTTACGTCTACCTGAAATTATATCTGGTGAAATACCCTGTGTTAACTGCTTTATTATTTCTGCTCGTAAATTATTATCAATATCTAGTCCCTCCGCCAAAACTCTAAAAAATATCACTTGTGTCACTAATTTCCAAAAATAGTGCGATTTTAGAGCAAATTACTCTAATTTTGAGGGCTGATTTTAAATTTTTGTATTAAAAACCACACTATTTCCCAAAATGCATTCATTTTTTTATTGTCATTTTTTTGTATTTCCATAAGCTTTTGATATAAAACCTTTCATTTTCTTATGGATTTTACTATGCATTTTTGCCTTAAAACCCTATTGCCTATAAGGCTTTTAGAGTTTTGGCGGACGGACTATCTAATTTTCTTTTTCTCTTACCTTGCCTTAAACTGCAAGCAAGTGTGTTAGCCCTATCTGGTCTATAATTATGCCTCATTCTCTTGAGTTCATAACATATAGTGCTTTTATCACGGCCAATCTTTGTCCCTATATATCGCGAGCTATAACCACTCTTATTCATTTCGTATATTTTAAATCTTTCATCTATCGTTAAATGAGCCATGATATATCTATATTTAAATGATGCTCCTCGCAGCAGAGCTACGAGGTATCTAAAAAAGTTTTAGTTGTTTCTTATGATATCACGAAGCAGAGCTTCGGGGAATTAAACCCTGAGAGATTAAAAATTGATTATATCTGGCTTAATTAATTATAGAACTTTCCGGTTTTTAGAAATAGGAGTAGATAAAGATCACGTACATTTTTTATTACAGTCAATACCAATGTATAGCCCAACAAAAATAACTCAAATCATAAAAAGTATTACTTACTAAGAAAATGTTTGAGAAATATCCAAATCTTAAAGAAAAATTATGGGGAAGTGAGTTTTGGAGTAAGGGATATTTTATGAGCACAGTAGGTAAACATGGTGATGAGCAGAAATTACGTAATTATGTACAGAATCAAGGTTCAGGCAAACCTTCTTATAAAGCATTTCAACAAAAACAGTTAAAGCTTTTTGGATAGATACCTCGTAGCTCTGCTGCGAGGAGCATCATTAAAAATTTTTTGTCAAAACTTCAGTTACCCATAAATCTAGGTTATTAAGCCTTTCACTTGTGAATTCCATAATTTTTGATAAAGCTTACTATTTTTTAACAGCTCTGAGTGACCACCGTCTTCAGTAATACTACCTTTATCAAAAACTAAAATCCTATCCATATTAAGCAAAGTCGATAATCTATGAGCAATAACTATCACAGTTTTATTTTGCATTAAATATTCCATTGATTCTTGAATTAAGCTTTCTGTTTCACTATCTAGGCTACTTGTTGCTTCATCAAGAATTAGGATAGGTGCATTTTTTAAGATAGCCCTTGCTATAATAACTCTCTGACGCTGACCACCTGAGAGGTTGTTACCTCGCTCACCACACATAGTATCATACCCTTCAGGTAACTTACTAATCACCTCATGTATATGAGCGGCTTTTGCTGCTTCAACTACCTCTTCAAATGATGCTTCTTTACGACCATATCTAATATTTTCTAAAATAGTACGATGGAAAAGTATCGGCTCTTGCGGGATAAGGCTAATAGCCTTTCTTAAAGAATCTTGCGTTACATTTTTGATATTTTGACCATCAATTAAAATCATGCCATCTTCAATATCGTGTAATCTAGTAATTAAGCTAATAAAAGTTGTTTTCCCTGAGCCGGAAAATCCAACTAACCCTACTTTCTGCTTACTTGGAATTAATACTGATTTATTACGGAATAAGTTATTATTATGATGGTAATTAAATGTAACATTTCTAAATTCAATAATGCCATCTTTTATATCTAAAGGAGAGGCGTTTTCTATATCGGTTATAATATGTGGTCCCATTAGCGATAGACCTTGATTAAATGCTCCCACCTGTTCAAACATATCACCGATTTCTTGAGTTAAATCCCAAATATTATCCGATACGTTTATGCACAAGGTTAACACTAGCACACAATCACCTATGGTTATAGCTAGCTCACTACGAAGCGTTGATAGATAGTAAATCATGACAAAAAGCATTAGCGAGCAGGAAGTGCCAAGAGCATAACGCAGCTTGAACATAAAAAACTGCATAGTTTGCTCATCAGCTACGGCATTTTCTACCCTTGTTTCTAAATGTTGACGCTCAAATTTATGAGAGGTGAACATTCTAACTGCATTGATATTACTGATTGCATCAACAATGCTACCAGCAACAAGCGATTGACTTCGTGCATAATTTAGCGAATATCTATTAATGTTACCTGAAAATAAAACGCTAAGCCCTAAGAAAACTGTAATCCAGATAATAAATATGGTAGCAAAAATATAATGTACCGAATATAAAGCAACTAGTGCAAAAGCAATAATTGCTAGCTTACGGAGAATTTTCTCACCAAATATCGAAATTATCATTTCAAATGATCTAGCAGTCTCAGTAATTCTATTGCTAATATGCCCTGCTAGATTGTCTTGAAAGAATTTATGGCTGTGATACTGGGTATAATTATAAAGCTCATTTAATATCTTTCCTTTAATAACCGGCATGGTTTTTAGATATAAATAATCGTATGAGCGGTAAGCGATATTAATTCCCTCCCACCAAAGGGCATAAAATACTGCCCAATAAATCATTGAAGATAAAAGATTATGTGCATTATCGTCACTAAATGACTCAATTAAATCGATAATCTTTTGCAATAATATACTATCAACTGCCGGAATCATACCAAATATGATACAACTAGCAGTTAATAAGAGAATTTTAACTTTATCGAATTTTAAAAAATAAATACCTAAACTAAGCGTCGATTTGGATAAAGTAGGATATTTTATCACTATAATGTTACCTCATATTTTACTGAAGTTTTGACACAAAAGTTTTAATGATGCTCCTCGCAGCAGAGCTACGAGGTATCTATCCAAAAAGCTTTAACTGTTTTTGTTGAAATGCTTTATAAGAAGGTTTGCCTGAACCTTGATTCTGTACATCATTACGTAATTTCTGCTCATCACCATGTTTACCTACTGTGCTCATAAAATATCCTTTACTCCAAAACTCACTTCCCAATAATTTTTCTTTAAGATTTGGATATTTCTCAAACATTTTCTTAGAAGTAATACTTTTTATGATTTGAGTTATTTTTGTTGGGCTATACATTGGTAAATAATCATCTAGTTCTTGATTGAATATTACTCTTCTATACTTTGCCGGCGTTACTAAATGATATATGAGTACTGTGACATTATGACTCTTATGTATATAACTGCTTTCTTCCATTCAAGTAGTATATCACGAAGCAGAGCTTCGGAGAATTAAACCCTGAGAGAATAATCGTGGCAAGCCACGGGGAATTTAACCCAACAGGGATTAAATATATTGAAAAATCTTGCTTCTTGTAATGATGCTCCTCGCAGCAGAGCTACGAGGTATCTAAAAAAGTTTTAGTTGTTTCTTATGATATCACGAAGCAGAGCTTCGGGGAATTAAACCCTGAGAGATTAAATAGTGTTACAAAAATCAGAAAATAAACTCAAAATCATTAGAAATGCAAGAGAAAGAATTATCTAATAATTTTTTAGAAGAACAAGAAGACATGAAAGATGATAATTATCCATTCTTCGATGTAAAATATCTTTGCCAAGCAAGCCTGTTAATTACTGATTCTATCCGTAAAGGATATGATGTTACGCAATTGCCAAACGGTGATGTTAATGTTACAGAAATAAGAATAGTAAATGTTCATTATAATTGGAACTCCGAAAAAGGAAAATTTGTTAAAACTAATCAGATAGAATTTGATAATAGCAAAGGTGGATAATTAAATCAAATACAGAAATTTATTAGTTATGGTTTTGTAATATATGGAATTTGATCAAGTATTATTATCAAGAATTCAGTTTGCTTTTACCATAAGCTTTCATATCATATTTCCAGCATTTACTATAGGTCTTGCAAGCTTTTTGGCAGTAATTGAGGGATTATGGTTAAAAACAGAGAAAACTGTTTATCAGGAAATATATAAATTCTGGGGAAAGATTTTTGCAGTTACTTTCGGTATGGGCGTAGTTTCCGGGCGCTGTTTCAGTAAGTGTATAAATTTCTAGGATAGGTTATAATGATGCTCCTCGCAGCAGAGCTACGAGGTATCTAAAAAAGTTTTAGTTGTTTCTTATGATATCACGAAGCAGAGCTTCGGGGAATTAAACCCTGAGAGATTAATCTAGGTTTGGAAGTAAGTATTTACAAGGGATAGAGAGTCTTTTGCAATGATTGTGTAAATTTTTGTTGAGCCTATATTAGAAGTAATTAAAAATATAGGTAACAGAAATGCAAATAGAGAAGAATAAAAAAATAAATGAAGCAATAGATTTGCTGATAGAAGGTGGAGTAGATTTAAAAACAGTACTAAGTCAGAATGGATTAATTAAGGAATTAACCAAGGGTATTTTAGAGCGAGCACTGCATGCTGAGATGTCAGAACCAGGAGTTTCGCACTTAGCAAATAATATGCTAATCTAGAGAAAAATAGTTTTAGATAAAAATGACAAGATCAAAATGTAGCAAAGATTTATATAAATCATTCTTACAAGCAAGTAGTGTAAGATATACTAGCAAAGCATTATCTGAAGTAAGTCCATTAGATCTATCGCACGATAGTGCAAGTCGATGGTTAAAGAGTAAGGATTTTCGCCCTAGCGAAATCTATAGCAAAGTGTCAAAATATATTGATCTGGAAGATCCTTGTTTATTAGTGGGAGATGACACCTTATTGTCAAAGCAATACAGTAAGAGGATCGAGCTTGTAAATTATCAATATTCTGGGGCTGTACATGATGTTATACCTGGTATAGGAATGGTAAACTTACTGCATTACAATACTCAAATTGATCAATCTACTCCTGTAGATTATAGAATATATGATAAAGAAACTGATGGTAAAACAAAGAACGAGCATTTTTGTGATATGCTTACTTTAGCTAAAGAAAGAGGTATCAAGCCTGATGCTATAGTTATGGATGCTTGGTATAGTGGTTTGGATAATTTAAAACATATACGTAATTTAGGTTGGATATGGGTTACCAACCTAAGAAAAAATAGAAAAGTTAATCGTAATGTTAGCTTGGAAACTTTAGAGATTCCCGATGAAGGGCTAAAAATTCACCTACGTGGATACGGTTGGGTTACGGTATTTAAGTTTGTGGCAAAAAATGGTCGCATTGATTACATAACAACTAATTTAGAGAATCCTACACGTGAGCAAATAGAGAAAATTGTTAAGGCGCGTTGGTCTATAGAAGTTTATCATCGAGAATTGAAACAAACTTGTGGTATTGAATGCTGTCAGGCACGCACGGGTCGAGCTCAAAGAAATCATATTTGCCTTGCTGTATTGGCCTGGCTTGATATGAACAAAAGGAGGATAAATGAAAACATTACTTTATATCAACAAACTTGGGAAGTTATAAAAACATCAATTCAGAACAACATTAAATGGCTTCTAACTAATACACAATTTTGCTAAGTGCGAAACTCCTGAGAACATTTAGGTTATAGCAAGTATGATATAGCTAACGCGACTAGAATTATTCCTTAGAATAATGTAAGATAATGATTTTAACTACGGTAGAGATGAAAGCATACAGTCAGGATTTAAGAGATAGGGTAATCAGTCTTCACAAAACCTCTAAATATAGAATAAAAGCAATATCAGACTTATTAGGTATAGAGCGTCATACGATATCAAATTGGATTAGACGTTATAAAGAAAATGGAGACTACAGCTCAAGACAACATCTGCAAAGTGGACGTGATGCTAGGTTTACTAATAAGGAGAATATAATTGAATTTTTAGCAAATAATCCTGATAGCCGAGCTATAGATATAAGAGATGCAGTAGCGCCCGAGCTGCCAATGAGCACATTTTATGACACGCTTCATAGAATGAAAATTACATATAAAAAAAGAGCCAAAATACAAAGGCAGGGATGAAGAAGCTAGAAAACAATTTGTGGAATATATTGATCAAATAGCATCTGATAAACTTGTGTATTGTGACGAAATGGGGGTAAGTAATAATATAACCATGTTGTACGGATGGTCAGAAAGAGGAACAAGAGCTTACTCAGAGCAAGCAGGTTTTGCTACTGAGCGAGTAAATATAGTTGCTGGTTTATAATAAGGGCACCAAAGAATTAATTGCTCCGTTAGAGCATTCCGGTTATATTGATAAGCAATTATTTAATCAGTGGGTAGGTGAGCTATTATGCCCATCACTAAAACCTGGACAATGTGTAATAATGGATAATGCGAGTATTCATAAGTCACCGTTGGTAAAGGAATTAATAGAAAAAGCGGGTTGTACTCTTATTTATCTACCGGTCTATTCTCCAGATTTAAATTCTATTGAACACTGTTGGGCTAATTTTAAAAATTACTTGAGAAAAATTATTAAAAACTTTAAAGATTTTCGTGATGCAATAACGGCAGCAATGGTCAAAACCTTCCCGTGTTAGCTATATTATCTGTTTACTCATGCAACCTCCATTGTTTTAAAGCAATGTAATTGATCATATTCAGACAGTATTGGTTGATTAATTTTTACTGAACAAACAGTTTGAGTCTGGCTATTTAGTAAATCTGTAATATGATCAATTATTGGCTCAATCTTCTTTTCTAATAGCACTTCTAATGCAGTAACTACATTCAATTCTCCATACATTTTTGCTAATTGTAATATTTTAAACCTGAATTCTGGATTAATCTAGGTTTGGAAGTAAGTATTTACAAGGGATAGAAGATACTCTATATAATTTTTAGCAAAAAAACAAGAGTATCCCCATGAAGAAAGATATTACTGCATTATTTTGTTTTGTCGATGATTTTTGTAAAATTAGCGAGCAGTGGATTAATAAATCATTTCTACCATTAATTACCTGAATTCTGGATTAATCTAGGTTTGGAAGTAAGTATTTACAAGGGATAGAAGATACTCTATATAATTTTTAGCAAAAAAACAAGAGTATCCCCATGAAGAAAGATATTACTGCATTATTTTGTTTTGTCGATGATTTTTGTAAAATTAGCGAGCAGTGGATTAATAAATCATTTCTACCATTAATTAATAAAAACCCTACAAGAAAGCCGGAAATAAGCTATTCTGAGCTGTTAACAATAGTGCTTTTATACCATCAATCACCTTGTAAAAACTTTAAATATTTTTATATGTCCTATCTACAATTATATAAATCAGACTTTGTAACTCTTCCATCATATACTCGTTTTATAGCTCTAAAACCAAGAGTTCTGTGTTATTTAGTTTTATTACTTGAATGGTATATGCAGGCAGCTCAATCTACGGGAGTTTCTTATATTGACGCCACATCTTTAGAGGTTTGTCATCGAAAAAGAATCTCTCGTAATAAAGTCTTTGCCGGTATTGCTGCTTTGGGTAAAACAACAAAAAGTTGGTTTTTTGGTCTAAAATTACATTTGGTTATTAACGAAAAAGGTGAGATTCAAGGTCTAAAACTAACGCCTGGTAATGTAGATGATAGAGCGCCGGTTTCGATAATCACCAAACATATCACGGGATTATTGTTTGGCGATAAGGGTTATATCAAACAGGAGCTCTTTGATGATCTATACAGCAAAGGAATCAAGTTAGTAACTGGCATAAAGAAGAAAATGAAGAATAAACTTATGCCATTATTTGAAAAAATATTATTACGCAAACGCTCAATTATCGAAACAGTATTTAGTGTGCTGAAGGGTGCTTTCGAGATCGAACATACAAGACATAGATCAATTTGGAATGCCTTTGTACATATCTTATCCGCCCTAATTGCATACTGTATGAAACCTAACAAACCTGCTATATCTCAAAATTAGCTAATCCAGAATTCAGGTTAATTAATAAAAACCCTACAAGAAAGCCTGAAATAAGCTATTCTGAGCTGTTAACAATAGTGCTTTTATACCATCAATCACCTTGTAAAAACTTTAAATATTTTTATATGTCCTATCTACAATTATATAAATCAGACTTTGTAACTCTTCCATCATATACTCGTTTTATAGCTCTAAAACCAAGAGTTCTGAGTTATTTAGTTTTATTACTTGGAAAGTTCTATAATTAATTAAATATAGATATATCATGGCTCATTTAACGATAGATGAAAGATTTAAAATATACGAAATGAATAAGAGTGGTTATAGCTCGCGATATATAGGGACAAAGATTGGCCGTGATAAAAGCACTATATGTTATGAACTCAAGAGAATGAGGCATAATTATAGACCAGATAGGGCTAACACACTTGCTTGCAGTTTAAGGCAAGGTAAGAGAAAAAGAAAATTAGATATTGATAATAATTTACGAGCAGAAATAATAAAGCAGTTAACACAGGGTATTTCACCAGATATAATTTCAGGTAGACGTAAACTATCACGAGATACTGTCAATATTTCTACAGAGAGTATATACCAGTTTATTTATACATCTCCTATAGCACAAAGGCAAAAATTATATTTATAGCTAACACGGAAATGTTTCTACCACATATTAGGAAAAACTTAGGCATTGATCAATAATTTTATGTAAACAGTTTTTAAAGTTAGTCCAGCAATGTTTAATAGGATTTAGATCTGGTGAATATGTGAGTAAATACAAAAACTATGGTAAAAACCTTTTCGCGTTAGCTATATCTTTAGCAAGAAAAAGGAAAAATAGGTTGCATCATGGTACAAGAATCAGAAACAAAAGAATTACAATACCAAATCGAGTTTCCATTACTGAAAGACCAGAGATAAATAGAAAGATAGCAGCAATAGGTCATTTAGAAGGTGATTTAACTTTTAACAAAGGTAATCAAAGTCGTAATATAGGCGCTCTTGTGGATATCAGAACACAAAAAGTGTTTCTCACTTTAAACCGTTCAAAAAGAACACAAGATGTGATTGGTAACATGAATAAAAAACTTAAACAATTGTCGCATATAATCAAAAGCATAACGTTAGATAGTCCGTCCGCCAAAACTCTACAAGCCTTATAGATAATATGGTTTTAAGACAAGAAGTAATACAACAATCCGTAAGAAAATGATAAAATATGGTCATAAACCTTATGGATTTCAGTCAATGCCAATAGACAACATTATCAAATCGCAAGAACAAGGGAAACTGTTTGGTTATAAATTAAAAGAAGAATTAAACCCAAATAATAAGCTATATAAATTAAGAGAATTAATAAATTGGTCTAGGCTCGAAGAGTGGTTATCAAAAAATGTTTGTATTAAGAAATTTGGTAGAAATAGAAAATGTCATAGAGTGATGCTTGGCATAACGATGCTACAAGCAATGTATAATTTTTCAGATTCATTATCAGAGGAAGAGCTAAAAGAGAATATGTATTGGCAGTATTTCTGCGGGTGGGAATATATAGAAAAAGACATAGCTATCTCGGAAACTAGTATACGACGGTTTCGTAGTGTATTAGGTGAAGCTGGATATAATGAGATATTATCGGAGTTGATCAGGGTTGGGATAAAAACTAACACAATTAAAAAAAAAGATTTGGAATTAATCATCGCTGATACGACTGTACAAATTAAGAATATCAAACACCCACACGATGTTTATTTAATGGATAAAGCTAGGCTTAGCATAGTAAAGCTTTGCAACAGTTTGGGTATACATTTGAATGAAACATACGCTAGAACCTATAAACGCGATATAGTAAAGCTATGGAAATATAAAGAACATAGTAAAGCCAAGAAGCGTTGGAAAATAATGAAGCATTTAAAAATATTACTGGGTCGTTTGATTAGAGTATGTGAGCGTGAGATCAAAAATAAGCAATTAAACTTGTCTCTCAAAAATCAAGAAGTATTGCAAAAAATAAAACAAATACATAACCAATCTGTTTTAAAAAGAGAAGCTAAAAAGCAATATAAAGAAGATAACAAAGTATTATATAGTTTTCATGCCCCTGAAGTAGAGTGTATAGGAAAGGGAAAACGCAACAAGCCATATGAGTTTGGCAATAAAGTAGCGGTAGTAGTAAGTGGTCGTAGAAATTTTGTTTTATCCGCAAAATCGTTTCATAATAATCCTTATGATGGTCATACATTGCATCAGAGCTTTGAAGCAGTAGAGAGTGTCACTGGAATCAAGATAAAGAAATCATTTGTTGATCTTGGGTATAGTGGTAGCAATGTAAAGGAGAAGAGTAAGGTATATAATGGACTAAAAAAATTGGACAAAAAAATGAAGGAGTGTGTTTCCGCAATAAGTTAGAATAAATAGCAATAAACTTAAGAGGAAAGATGAAGAAAAATAAAGTAAAAATTTTCAGTGCTTCAGAAAAAACGGGGATAGTATTAGAATTAATAAAAGAGGAGTCGACACTTGGTCAGTTAGCTTCAAAATATGCAATAAGTGTTAAAACAATTCAAAATTGGAAAAAACAGTTTTTAGGTAATGCGGCATTAGCTTTTGAACCAGCTAAAGTTTTGAGTGAATATCAAGAACAAATAAATCATTTACAAGAGCAAAATGATGAGCTTGCTAAAGCTCTTGGTAGAATCACAGTTGAGAGGGACTGGGCCGTGGGAAAGCTCAAAAGCTTGGATTTATCAAATAAAAAGAGTCTTGTACACTCCAAGCTAAATCAACTCTCAAAATCAAGACAGTGTGAACTATTAAAGATTAGTCGATCTACAGCCTACTATAAATCCAAGGAGATGAGTATAAATAAATTAAGTATTTTAAATAGAATAGATGAAATATATACAGATAATCCTGAATTTGGTTATCGCTATATTCATCAACAGTTACTAGAAGATGGTTTTATTGTCGGTAAAGATCGAGTACTGAAATATATGAGGATGATGGGTATAGAAGCTATTTACCCACATAAGAAAAAATCTACTTCTCGAAACGATAGTGAGCATAAGATCTATAGCTACTTACTTGATCAATATTGGACTAAATCTGGCTCAACAAAGCAAGTGTATGTGCCTAATGTGAATGAGGTTTGGAGTGGTGACATTACTTACATTAGAACTAATGGTGGCTTTATGTATATGGCAGCTATTATAGATTGGCATAGCAAGGCCATATTGAGCTATAAACTGTCAAATTCTATGGATGCATCTCTTGTAACTGATGTCTTGAAACAAGCTCTCAGTAAGTATAACGCTCCACAGATATTTAATAGTGATCAAGGTAGCCAATATACCAGTTATGACCACATAAATATTCTCAAGGAGCATGATATCCAAATTTCAATGAATGGCCAAGGTAGAAGTATTGATAATATAGTAATAGAAAGGTTTTTTAGAACTTTAAAATATAATTGTATCTTTATTAATGATTTTAACAATGTTAAAGAGTTAAAAGAGGGGATTGATCATTATCTGAATAAATATAATTATCACAGATTTCATTCAAGTATTGGTTATAAAAAGCCTATGAATGTATATCTGAATTATATGCAAAATTATCAGCAAATTGCTGCCTGATAATCGAAAAATTAGGAAAACATACTACTCATTTTTTTGTCTTGATTTTTCAGTCCACTATCGTATATACCCCAAAAACGCGGAAGAAGTTGTTACAAGAGGACAAGTCTATGATCAAGAGACGCAGTGCCATAGAACCAATAATAGGTCACTTAAAGCAATATGGTCGGATGGGTAGAAACTTCTTGAAAGGTATGATAGGAGATATTATCAATCCAATAATCTCTGCTATTGGTTTGAATTTACGATGCATTGCAAATCATTTACAAATCGTGTCTAACTCCACATAAATCAAAAATATCATCATGCAAAAACTAGATGAACGATAAAAAATCGTTAACAATAGCTCCATATCAAAATTAGACCAACACAGAAATGTATCAGTAAAAATTAACATAACTTATTAATTTTTATTGAAAATCTTAGCAATTTGTTGTCAAAACTCTATCCCATTACAAATGATCAGGATTTGAAGTGTTTTTGGCGGATAGACTAGATAATGGCAAAGAATTTACCAATCATGAACAACTATTGCCAAAATCTGAACGAAAAGTATATTTTTGCAATCCTTATTCTCCATGGCAAAAACCATTGATAGAGAAGATTAACTCAATGGTGCACAGAGTATACTCTAAATCTTTAGATAGTCCGTCCGCCAAAACTCTACAAGCCTTATAGATAATATGGTTTTAAGACAAGAAGTAATACAACAATCCGTAAGAAAATGATAAAATATGGTCATAAACCTTATGGATTTCAGTCAATGCCAATAGACAACATTATCAAATCGCAAGAACAAGGGAAACTGTTTGGTTATAAATTAAAAGAAGAATTAAACCCAAATAATAAGCTATATAAATTAAGAGAATTAATAAATTGGTCTAGGCTCGAAGAGTGGTTATCAAAAAATGTTTGTATTAAGAAATTTGGTAGAAATAGAAAATGTCATAGAGTGATGCTTGGCATAACGATGCTACAAGCAATGTATAATTTTTCAGATTCATTATCAGAGGAAGAGCTAAAAGAGAATATGTATTGGCAGTATTTCTGCGGGTGGGAATATATAGAAAAAGACATAGCTATCTCGGAAACTAGTATACGACGGTTTCGTAGTGTATTAGGTGAAGCTGGATATAATGAGATATTATCGGAGTTGATCAGGGTTGGGATAAAAACTAACACAATTAAAAAAAAAGATTTGGAATTAATCATCGCTGATACGACTGTACAAATTAAGAATATCAAACACCCACACGATGTTTATTTAATGGATAAAGCTAGGCTTAGCATAGTAAAGCTTTGCAACAGTTTGGGTATACATTTGAATGAAACATACGCTAGAACCTATAAACGCGATATAGTAAAGCTATGGAAATATAAAGAACATAGTAAAGCCAAGAAGCGTTGGAAAATAATGAAGCATTTAAAAATATTACTGGGTCGTTTGATTAGAGTATGTGAGCGTGAGATCAAAAATAAGCAATTAAACTTGTCTCTCAAAAATCAAGAAGTATTGCAAAAAATAAAACAAATACATAACCAATCTGTTTTAAAAAGAGAAGCTAAAAAGCAATATAAAGAAGATAACAAAGTATTATATAGTTTTCATGCCCCTGAAGTAGAGTGTATAGGAAAGGGAAAACGCAACAAGCCATATGAGTTTGGCAATAAAGTAGCGGTAGTAGTAAGTGGTCGTAGAAATTTTGTTTTATCCGCAAAATCGTTTCATAATAATCCTTATGATGGTCATACATTGCATCAGAGCTTTGAAGCAGTAGAGAGTGTCACTGGAATCAAGATAAAGAAATCATTTGTTGATCTTGGGTATAGTGGTAGCAATGTAAAGGAGAAGAGTAAGGTATATACCCCAAAAACGCGGAAGAAGTTGTTACAAGAGGACAAGTCTATGATCAAGAGACGCAGTGCCATAGAACCAATAATAGGTCACTTAAAGCAATATGGTCGGATGGGTAGAAACTTCTTGAAAGGTATGATAGGAGATATTATCAATCCAATAATCTCTGCTATTGGTTTGAATTTACGATGCATTGCAAATCATTTACAAATCGTGTCTAACTCCACATAAATCAAAAATATCATCATGCAAAAACTAGATGAACGATAAAAAATCGTTAACAATAGCTCCATATCAAAATTAGACCAACACAGAAATGTATCAGTAAAAATTAACATAACTTATTAATTTTTATTGAAAATCTTAGCAATTTGTTGTCAAAACTCTATCCCATTACAAATGATCAGGATTTGAAGTGTTTTTGGCGGATAGACTAGATATAAAAAAATTAACAATAAAGCAATTACAAGAAATTGAGGATTTTTTAAATAATTTACCAAGAAAAGTGCTCGGTTATAAAACACCCAATGAGGTATGGGAAGAAAATATAAATCTGGCTTAATTAATACTGGAATTTACCCTTCATTCCAATTGGGGATAGGCATAGACCATTTTTTGGTAATATAATCAATTGTCAGATATAAAACCTTAAATACTGCGTCATCATTTGGAAAGATGCGTTTATTCTTAGTAACTTTTCTCAATTGGCTATTCAGCGATTCTATCGCATTTGTAGTGTAAATAATCTTACGAATCTCCTTTGGATATTGCAAGAAAATTATCAAATTATCCCAATTATTATACCAAGATTTAGCTATATGCGGATATTGCTTACTCCATTTTTGATCAAATGACTCAAGAGCTAATTCTGCTTCTTTTTCAGTAGCAGAAGTATAGATTAGTTTCAAATCCGCTGCTAATTGCTTTCTATCTTTATATGATACATATTTGAGGCTATTCCTGATCTGATGGACAATACAAATTTGATGTTCAGTTTTCGGATATACTGATGCAATAGCATCAGACATACCAGTTAGATTATCACTACAAGCAATTAAGATATCTTTTACTCCTCGATTCTTCATTTCAGTAAAATTACCAAGCCAAAATTTAGCTCCTTCATTCTCACTTATCCATAAGCCTAAAATATCCTTTCTGCCAGATAAATCTATTCCTAAAGCTACATATACTGATTTATTAATAATAAGTTTATCTTGTCTTACTTTCACTACTAAACAGTCAAAATATACTATAGGGTATACTGATTCAAGAGGTCTACTCTGCCAAATCTTGACCTCATCTATTACTTCATCTGTAATCCTGCTGATTAGGCTCTCACTGATCTCAGCTCCATATAATTCTTGCAATTGTGTTTTAATATCAGACACACTCATACCCTTCGCATATAAGGATATTATCTTTTGGTCTAAGCCATCTATTCTTGTTTGTTTCTTTGAGACTATTATAGGTTCAAATTTACCTTGTCTGTCTCTTGGAACATTTAGCTCTATAGTACCATTCTCACTAATCAGATTCTTACTAAAACTACCATTCCTCGCATTCTCAGTTTCAGCTCTATCATACTTGCTATAACCTAAATGTTCTGACATCTCAGCATGCAGTGCTCGCTCTAAAATACCCTTGGTTAATTCCTTAATTAATCCATTCTGACTTAGTACTGTTTTTAAATCTACTCCACCTTCTATCAGCAAATCTATTGCTTCATTTATTTTTTTATTCTTCTCTATTTGCATTTCTGTTACCTATATTTTTAATTACTTCTAATATAGGCTCAACAAAAATTTACACAATCATTGCAAAAGACTCACCAATACAAATACCCAATTGATTCATATTGGTCCAATCAGACTGACTCTGTTTGCCAGGAAGAATATTTTGTAAAAAGATTACTGTCTTATCCTTACCATGTGCAGCTCTCCATTGTTTCAACCTTTTCTGCAAACAGCGTAATTGCTTCCCATTATAATTCCCATGATACTTTTCTGTCAAATATGCTAATATGATAGTGGACTAATGGTATGGACCTCCTGATATAGAGAATGAAAAGCAGTTGCTAATCTTCTAGGGTTAATATTTAACATATTAAAACAACAATTAAGGAGGTCCATATGGAGGTTACTACAATTGGTATAGATATTGCAAAAAGAATTTTTCAAATTCATGGTGTAGATAAAAATGGCAAGACAGTATTAAAGAAAAAATTGATGAGAGATCAGGTTTTGACATTTATGGCTAATTTACCACAATGTTTAGTAGGGATGGAAGCTTGTGGTGGTTCTAGTTATTGGGCAAGAGAAATAACTAAATTAGGGCATGAAGTAAAACTAATGGCACCGCAATTTGTCAAACCATATGTTAAAACTAATAAAAATGATCAAGCAGATGCTGAAGCGATATGTGAAGCCGTGACAAGACCTAATATGAGATTTGTTGCAATTAAAACTATAGAGCAACAAGAAATTTTATCAATACATAGGGTAAGAGAGAGATTGGTAAAAAATCGTACAGCACTTGCTAATGAAATTAGGGGGCTACTACATGAGTTTGGTTTTATTGTTCCTCAAGGCATTAATAAGGTTATCACAAAAATGATGCTCCTCGCAGCAGAGCTACGAGGTATCTAAAAAAGTTTTAGTTGTTTCTTATGATATCACGAAGCAGAGCTTCGGGGAATTAAACCCTGAGAGATTAATTGAGATTTTAGATGCAGGGAAATTAAGCCAGTTAAGTTATCAAACATTTAGTGAACTAAAAGAAGAATTCTTAGATAATAACAGAAAAATAAAAGAGATAGAAAAACGATTAACAATGATAGCAAGTAACCTAACTCAATATCAACGATTAAGAGCTATACCTGGTCTTGGTTTAATTACTGCTACTGCTTTAATAGCATCAATAGGTAATGCTACAAGTTTTGAGAATGGCAGGCAATTATCGGCATGGCTAGGATTAGTGCCAAGACAACATTCAAGTGGTGGGAAGGATAAGCTGCTGGGAATTAGCAAGCGAGGTGATGTATACTTACGCACTTTATTAATTCAAGGGGCTAGAGCTGTACTAAATGCCAAGATAAGATTTACATCGGAAGAACAGAAATCTAAAAAAGATTTTAGCCAATTTACGAAATGGATGTTTAATTTATCTGAGCGAAGTAGCCATAATAAAACGACAGTTGCCATAGCTAATAAGTTGGCAAGAGTGGTGTTTGCTGTACTAAGATCAGGAGATGATTATGTAGAGAGTAAAGTTTGTAGCTAAAGAGTGTGTAGCATAGCACTTATAAGTAAAATAAATGGTGATTTATATAATGAATAGGTAAAAGCAAAACAATATGTAAGAGATTCCAACCCGAAATATGCTTGAGATAATTAATATTGATGGTAAATAAGACAAACCTTAGCTTACAAAAAAACTGCGTTTTTCAGTGGCTCTTTTAGAAGCCGATGGACTAATGGTATGGACCTCCTGATATAGAGAATGAAAAGCAGTTGCTAATCTTCTAGGGTTAATATTTAACATATTAAAACAACAATTAAGGAGGTCCATATGGAGGTTACTACAATTGGTATAGATATTGCAAAAAGAATTTTTCAAATTCATGGTGTAGATAAAAATGGCAAGACAGTATTAAAGAAAAAATTGATGAGAGATCAGGTTTTGACATTTATGGCTAATTTACCACAATGTTTAGTAGGGATGGAAGCTTGTGGTGGTTCTAGTTATTGGGCAAGAGAAATAACTAAATTAGGGCATGAAGTAAAACTAATGGCACCGCAATTTGTCAAACCATATGTTAAAACTAATAAAAATGATCAAGCAGATGCTGAAGCGATATGTGAAGCCGTGACAAGACCTAATATGAGATTTGTTGCAATTAAAACTATAGAGCAACAAGAAATTTTATCAATACATAGGGTAAGAGAGAGATTGGTAAAAAATCGTACAGCACTTGCTAATGAAATTAGGGGGCTACTACATGAGTTTGGTTTTATTGTTCCTCAAGGCATTAATAAGGTTATCACAAAATTAATTGAGATTTTAGATGCAGGGAAATTAAGCCAGTTAAGTTATCAAACATTTAGTGAACTAAAAGAAGAATTCTTAGATAATAACAGAAAAATAAAAGAGATAGAAAAACGATTAACAATGATAGCAAGTAACCTAACTCAATATCAACGATTAAGAGCTATACCTGGTCTTGGTTTAATTACTGCTACTGCTTTAATAGCATCAATAGGTAATGCTACAAGTTTTGAGAATGGCAGGCAATTATCGGCATGGCTAGGATTAGTGCCAAGACAACATTCAAGTGGTGGGAAGGATAAGCTGCTGGGAATTAGCAAGCGAGGTGATGTATACTTACGCACTTTATTAATTCAAGGGGCTAGAGCTGTACTAAATGCCAAGATAAGATTTACATCGGAAGAACAGAAATCTAAAAAAGATTTTAGCCAATTTACGAAATGGATGTTTAATTTATCTGAGCGAAGTAGCCATAATAAAACGACAGTTGCCATAGCTAATAAGTTGGCAAGAGTGGTGTTTGCTGTACTAAGATCAGGAGATGATTATGTAGAGAGTAAAGTTTGTAGCTAAAGAGTGTGTAGCATAGCACTTATAAGTAAAATAAATGGTGATTTATATAATGAATAGGTAAAAGCAAAACAATATGTAAGAGATTCCAACCCGAAATATGCTTGAGATAATTAATATTGATGGTAAATAAGACAAACCTTAGCTTACAAAAAAACTGCGTTTTTCAGTGGCTCTTTTAGAAGCCGATGGACTGATAAGTATATAGTTTGTAAGCCAGCGAATTCCATCAGGGCTGTAGAATAAATTAGGTTGATTTATCAGCTATAAGCCGGATACATGACTGCATTTGTTTGTTTTTATTATTGATGTTATTTTTTTCTTGCATTCTACAGGAGGTCCATACATGATAAGTATATAGTTTGTAAGCCAGCGAATTCCATCAGGGCTGTAGAATAAATTAGGTTGATTTATCAGCTATAAGCCGGATACATGACTGCATTTGTTTGTTTTTATTATTGATGTTATTTTTTTCTTGCATTCTACAGGAGGTCCATACATGAAAAATCAAGACAAAAAAATGAGTAGTATGTTTTCCTAATTTTTCGATTATCAGGCAGCAATTTGCTGATAATTTTGCATATAATTCAGATATACATTCATAGGCTTTTTATAACCAATACTTGAATGAAATCTGTGATAATTATATTTATTCAGATAATGATCAATCCCCTCTTTTAACTCTTTAACATTGTTAAAATCATTAATAAAGATACAATTATATTTTAAAGTTCTAAAAAACCTTTCTATTACTATATTATCAATACTTCTACCTTTGCCATTCATTGAAATTTGGATATCATGCTCCTTGAGAATATTTATGTGGTCATAACTGGTATATTGGCTACCTTGATCACTATTAAATATCTGTGGAGCGTTATACTTACTGAGAGCTTGTTTCAAGACATCAGTTACAAGAGATGCATCCATAGAATTTGACAGTTTATAGCTCAATATGGCCTTGCTATGCCAATAATAGCTGCCATATACATAAAGCCACCATTAGTTCTAATGTAAGTAATGTCACCACTCCAAACCTCATTCACATTAGGCACATACACTTGCTTTGTTGAGCCAGATTTAGTCCAATATTGATCAAGTAAGTAGCTATAGATCTTATGCTCACTATCGTTTCGAGAAGTAGATTTTTTCTTATGTGGGTAAATAGCTTCTATACCCATCATCCTCATATATTTCAGTACTCGATCTTTACCGACAATAAAACCATCTTCTAGTAACTGTTGATGAATATAGCGATAACCAAATTCAGGATTATCTGTATATATTTCATCTATTCTATTTAAAATACTTAATTTATTTATACTCATCTCCTTGGATTTATAGTAGGCTGTAGATCGACTAATCTTTAATAGTTCACACTGTCTTGATTTTGAGAGTTGATTTAGCTTGGAGTGTACAAGACTCTTTTTATTTGATAAATCCAAGCTTTTGAGCTTTCCCACGGCCCAGTCCCTCTCAACTGTGATTCTACCAAGAGCTTTAGCAAGTTCATCATTTTGCTCTTGTAAATGATTTATTTGTTCTTGATATTCACTCAAAACTTTAGCTGGTTCAAAAGCTAATGCCGCATTACCTAACAACTGTTTTTTCCAATTTTGAATTGTTTTAACACTTATTGCATATTTTGAAGCTAACTGACCAAGTGTCGACTCCTCTTTTATTAATTCTAATACTATCCCCGTTTTTTCTGAAGCACTGAAAATTTTTACTTTATTTTTCTTCATCTTTCCTCTTAAGTTTATTGCTATTTATTCTAACTTATTGCGGAAACACACTCCTTCATTTTTTTGTCCAATTTTTTCATGTATGGACCTCCTGTAGAATGCAAGAAAAAAATAACATCAATAATAAAAACAAACAAATGCAGTCATGTATCCGGCTTATAGCTGATAAATCAACCTAATTTATTCTACAGCCCTGATGGAATTCGCTGGCTTACAAACTATATACTTATCAGTCCATCGGCTTCTAAAAGAGCCACTGAAAAACGCAGTTTTTTTGTAAGCTAAGGTTTGTCTTATTTACCATCAATATTAATTATCTCAAGCATATTTCGGGTTGGAATCTCTTACATATTGTTTTGCTTTTACCTATTCATTATATAAATCACCATTTATTTTACTTATAAGTGCTATGCTACACACTCTTTAGCTACAAACTTTACTCTCTACATAATCATCTCCTGATCTTAGTACAGCAAACACCACTCTTGCCAACTTATTAGCTATGGCAACTGTCGTTTTATTATGGCTACTTCGCTCAGATAAATTAAACATCCATTTCGTAAATTGGCTAAAATCTTTTTTAGATTTCTGTTCTTCCGATGTAAATCTTATCTTGGCATTTAGTACAGCTCTAGCCCCTTGAATTAATAAAGTGCGTAAGTATACATCACCTCGCTTGCTAATTCCCAGCAGCTTATCCTTCCCACCACTTGAATGTTGTCTTGGCACTAATCCTAGCCATGCCGATAATTGCCTGCCATTCTCAAAACTTGTAGCATTACCTATTGATGCTATTAAAGCAGTAGCAGTAATTAAACCAAGACCAGGTATAGCTCTTAATCGTTGATATTGAGTTAGGTTACTTGCTATCATTGTTAATCGTTTTTCTATCTCTTTTATTTTTCTGTTATTATCTAAGAATTCTTCTTTTAGTTCACTAAATGTTTGATAACTTAACTGGCTTAATTTCCCTGCATCTAAAATCTCAATTAATTTTGTGATAACCTTATTAATGCCTTGAGGAACAATAAAACCAAACTCATGTAGTAGCCCCCTAATTTCATTAGCAAGTGCTGTACGATTTTTTACCAATCTCTCTCTTACCCTATGTATTGATAAAATTTCTTGTTGCTCTATAGTTTTAATTGCAACAAATCTCATATTAGGTCTTGTCACGGCTTCACATATCGCTTCAGCATCTGCTTGATCATTTTTATTAGTTTTAACATATGGTTTGACAAATTGCGGTGCCATTAGTTTTACTTCATGCCCTAATTTAGTTATTTCTCTTGCCCAATAACTAGAACCACCACAAGCTTCCATCCCTACTAAACATTGTGGTAAATTAGCCATAAATGTCAAAACCTGATCTCTCATCAATTTTTTCTTTAATACTGTCTTGCCATTTTTATCTACACCATGAATTTGAAAAATTCTTTTTGCAATATCTATACCAATTGTAGTAACCTCCATATGGACCTCCTTAATTGTTGTTTTAATATGTTAAATATTAACCCTAGAAGATTAGCAACTGCTTTTCATTCTCTATATCAGGAGGTCCATACCATTAGTCCATTATAGTTATTGATTATAGACATATTATTGATAGTTTAGTACGTAAACCTGGAGCATTTGTTCAATATCAATATTATGAAGCTTTATTCCCACGTGCTATATTTCGTCAGGTATATGACCAGCTTATCTCTATATATCCATATAAAGGGCATAAAATATATCTTAAAATATTACAATTAGCAACAATGTATGGAGAATTGAATGTAGTTACTGCATTAGAAGTGCTATTAGAAAAGAAGATTGAGCCAATAATTGATCATATTACAGATTTACTAAATAGCCAGACTCAAACTGTTTGTTCAGTAAAAATTAATCAACCAATACTGTCTGAATATGATCAATTACATTGCTTTAAAACAATGGAGGTTGCATGAGTAAACAGATAATAACTCCGCAACCGCTAAATAATTTACTCAAGAACCTTTGCTTACCTACTTTTGCATCGTGCTATAAATCAGTTGCAGAAAGCTTTGAGCAAGAAAAGAAAACATATATAGATTATCTACAGGAGTTAGCCATACGTGAGTTAGAACATAGACAACAACAACGTATTGCCAGATTGCTGAAGCAAGCAAAACTCTCTCGAGATAAGTTAATGATGCTCCTCGCAGCAGAGCTACGAGGTATCTAAAAAAGTTTTAGTTGTTTCTTATGATATCACGAAGCAGAGCTTCGGGGAATTAAACCCTGAGAGATTAATGGTAGAAATGATTTATTAATCCACTGCTCGCTAATTTTACAAAAATCATCGACAAAACAAAATAATGCAGTAATATCTTTCTTCATGGGGATACTCTTGTTTTTTTGCTAAAAATTATATAGAGTATCTTCTATCCCTTGTAAATACTTACTTCCAAACCTAGATTAATCCAGAATTCAGGTTTATAAGTTATGATATAAATACGCTCAAATCTGAAGTTTTGACAAAAAATGTTTATTAAAAAAAGTGGCGAGTGTATCAATCTATAATTTGTATTATATATCAAATAATTTACTTTAAATTGTAGAAATATCGCTTTTAAGCTGATAAAAGCACTAAATATTTAACTTTAAATATAAATTTTTACTTTAGTCAGAAAAATTAGAATTTTTGTCAAAACTTCAGTAGATTAACAAATTTAGAATATTGACTGTCATAGAAAAGTTGAACATTACCAACAGGACCACTACGGTGTTTTGCAATTATAATATCGGTAATATTATGTGCTTTACTCATATTATCTTGCCATTCAGCATATTTTTCGGCATGTTTAGGATCGCTTACTGCTGGCTCTTTTCTGCTTAGATAATATTCTTCTCGGTAAATAAACATAACTATATCGGCATCTTGTTCAATACTTCCTGATTCTCTAAGATCGGATAGCATAGGTCTTTTATCCTCACGAAGCTCTACGGCTCTTGATAGCTGAGATAATGCAATGACAGGAATATTTAATTCTTTTGCTATAGCTTTTAAACCTTGGGTGATTTCTGAAACTTCATTAACCCTATTATCGGATTTACTTACACCTCTAATTAATTGTAAATAATCGACAAATAATATACCTAAATTATGCTTGCGTTTCATTCTTCTAGCACGTGTTCTTATAGCTGAAATAGTTAAGGCAGGAGTATCATCAATAAAAAATGATAATTCTGATAAAGCTATGGCTTCTTTGCGAAGACGATTATAATTCGCTTCATTAATCATTCCTGTGCGAAGAGTAGTAGAGTCAATGCCTGCACTCATTGAAAGCAAACGTGTTGTAAGCTGCTCGGAGGACATTTCTAGAGAGAAAAATCCCACAGATTGCACTTCTTGATTATCCCGCTTATTTTTAATAAGCATATTATTGCAAGCATTTAAAGCTAAATTTAAAGCAAATGCCGTTTTACCCATCGCAGGACGTCCTGCCAGAATTACAAGATCAGAATTATGAAAACCAAATAATTTACTATCTAAATCAATTAAGCCAGTAGATATGCCTATCACGTGATCGTTATTTTTCATTGCTCTATTTATGCTGGCAATCGACTCTGAAATAGGTATAGCAATTTTGGTAAAGCTTTTTTCATTTATCCCTTCACTAGCTAAATCATAAAGCTTAGATTCGGCTCGTTCAATTTGTTCTTTTGCTTCAAACTCTAAAGAAGAATTATATGCGTCGTTTACTACTTCTTCACCGATATTTATTAAATAACGTTTTATTGCTAAATCATATATTATTTTACCATAGTCAATAGGATTAATTACCATCATTGACATAGTGACTAATTTTGCTAAATATTCAGCTCCCTCCATTTCATGAAAAAGCTCATCATTTGCTAGCATACTACGTAATGTTATAGGGGTAGCTATTAAACCTTTCTCGGTAATTACTTCAATTCCGTTATAGATTTTTTGGTGAATAGGCTCAAAAAAATGTTCACTGCGTAAAAATTCTGATACATAATTTAGCAATTCATTGTTAGTTAAAATTGCTCCAAGCAACATTTGTTCTGCTTGAACATTTGAAGGTAAAACTCTTGCTAATACAGTACTTGCTTCATCGTTCGCTATATTTTTATCGTTGTTTGTTTTATTACGTGCCATTGTTGTTTTTAGATATGTTTTTTATTGAAATGATGCTCCTCGCAGCAGAGCTACGAGGTATCTATCCAAAAAGCTTTAACTGTTTTTGTTGAAATGCTTTATAAGAAGGTTTGCCTGAACTTTGATTCTGTACATAATTACGTAATTTCTGCTCATCACCATGTTTACCTACTGTGCTCATAAAATATCCTTTACTCCAAAACTCACTTCCCCATAATTTTTCTTTAAACCTGAATTCTGGATTAATCTAGGTTTGGAAGTAAGTATTTACAAGGGATAGAAGATACTCTATATAATTTTTAGCAAAAAAACAAGACAGGAGTTTCGCACTTAGCAAAAAGTATGTTAATCTAGAGAAAAATAGTTTTAGATAAAAATGACAAGAACAAAATGTAGCAAGGACTTATATAAATCATTTTTACAAGCAAGTAGTGTCAGATATACTAGCAAGGCATTATCTGAAGTGAGTCCAGTAGATCTATCTCACGATAGTGCAAGTCGATGGTTAAAGAGTAAGGATTTTCGTCCTAGCGAAATCTATAAGGAAGTGTCAAAATATATAGATTGGGAAGCACCGTGTTTATTAGTGGGGGATGACACCTTATTATCAAAGCAATACAGTCAGAAGATTGAGCTTGTACGTTATCAATATTCTGGAGCTGTACATGATGTTATACCTGGTATAGGAATGGTAAACTTACTACATTACAATACTAAAATTGCTCAATCTACTCCCGTAGATTATAGAATATATGATAAAGACACTGATGGTAAAACAAAGAATGAGCATTTTTGTGATATGCTTACTTTAGCTAAAGCAAGAGGTCTCAATCCTGATGCCATAGTCATGGATGCTTGGTATAGCGGGTTGGAGAATTTAAAACATATACGTAATTTAGGCTGGCTATGGGTTACCACCCTAAGGAAAAATAGAAAAGTTAATCATAATGTTAGCTTGGAAAGTTTAGAGATACCCGATGAGGGGCTAAAAATTCACCTACGTGGATACGGTTGGGTTACGGTATTTAAGTTTGTGGCAAAGAACGGTCGCATTGATTACATAACAACGAACTTGGAAAATCCCACACGTGAGCAAATAGAGAAAATTGTTAAGGCACGTTGGTCTATAGAGGTTTATCATCGAGAATTAAAACAAACTTGTGGTATTGAACGCTGTCAGGCACGCACGGGCCGAGCTCAAAGAAATCATATTTGCCTTGCAGTATTTGCCTGGCTTGATATGAATAAAAGGAGGATAAATGAAAACATTACTTTATATCAACAAACTTGGGAAGTTATAAAAACATCAATTCAAAACAATATCAGATGGCTTTTAACTGATTCGCAACTTTGCTAAGTGCGAAACTCCTGAGTATCTCGTGATAGTTTACGTCTACCTGAAATTATATCTGGTGAAATACCCTGTGTTAACTGCTTTATTATTTCTGCTCGTAAATTATTATCAATATCTAATTTTCTTTTTCTCTTACCTTGCCTTAAACTGCAAGCAAGTGTGTTAGCCCTATCTGGTCTATAATTATGCCTCATTCTCTTGAGTTCATAACATATAGTGCTTTTATCACGGCCAATCTTTGTCCCTATATATCGCGAGCTATAACCACTCTTATTCATTTCGTATATTTTAAATCTTTCATCTATCGTTAAATGAGCCATGATATATCTATATTTAAATGATGCTCCTCGCAGCAGAGCTACGAGGTATCTAAAAAAGTTTTAGTTGTTTCTTATGATATCACGAAGCAGAGCTTCGGGGAATTAAACCCTGAGAGATTAAAAATTGATTATATCTGGCTTAATTAATTATATAACTTTCCAAGTACAAAAGTGAAAACGTTAATTGAATCTGCTGGTTGCAGTATTTTATTTTTACCAACTTATTCTCCTGATTTAAATCCTATTGAGCATTACTGGTTTAAAATCAAGAATGAAATTAGGAAAGTTGCAGGAGATTTTGAAACATTCTATGATGCTGTTTACTATGTTCTTAAAAAAGTCACTACCTTATCGCATTAAGTTATACTATAGGGTCTTGATGTCATCCCGTAGCTTGGGAACTAGATCCAGCATAAAGCGAGAGAAATCGAGCTTTTTTTATTCGTATTTTTAATTACTGGATCCCGTGGACAAGCCACGGGATGACAACGAGGGCGTTTTTCGATCCACGCGGGCAATGCCGCCACGGGGTGACAAAGTATTACTTAAAATATTGCTCATTATTTCTTACCGCCAGCATTCATAGATAGACTTGCCGAGACGAATTTTTCGAGATCGCCATCAAGTACACCCTTTGTATCGGAAGTCTCGTAATCGGTACGTAAATCTTTTACCATTTGATATGGCTGTAAAACATACGATCTAATCTGATGTCCCCAACTATTATCCGTCTTGGCGGCATTCTGCTCGTTAACACTATCGGTGCATTTTTGCATTTCAAGCTCATAGAGTTTAGCGTGCAGCATTTTCATAGCCTGAGCTTTATTTTTATGTTGCGATCTGTCGCTTTGACATTGTGTAACCGTGCCTGTAGGTATATGAGTGATGCGTACCGCTGAATCGGTGGTATTAACGTGTTGTCCTCCCGCTCCTGATGCTCTAAAAGTATCAATCCTTAAATCTTTATCCTCAATGGTAATTGCTATATTGTCGTCAATTTCTGGATATACCCAACTACTTGCAAAGCTGGTCATGCGTTTGCCTACAGCATTAAATGGCGAAATACGTACCAGCCTATGCACGCCTGCTTCAGTTTTAAGCCAACCATAAGCACGTCTGCCGATTATCCTAATCGTGCATGATTTTATGCCTGCTTCTTCGCCGTTAATCATATTAATGATCTCAGTTTTGAAGCCTAATCTTTCAGCAAAACGTAAATACATACGCATCATGATAGAAGCCCAATCGTGACTTTCTGTTCCTCCCGCTCCGGCATTTATTTCTAAAAAGCAGTTATTACTATCTGCTTCACCTGAAAACAAACACTCAGTTTCAAATTTTGCGGCAATAGTGCTTAAGGATTGTAAATCTTTCTCGACTTGCTGCATTATCTCTAGATCATTTTCAGCTTCAGCCATTTCTTCAAGCTCTAATGCATCTTTTAGATTAGATCTAATTTTATTATAAGCTCCTAATTGTTCTTCTAGATTGCTTTTTTCTCGTAGTAATTTTTGAGCATTAGCTTGATCATTCCATAGATCGGGACTAGCCGCTAACTCCTCTAACTCTGCTAGTCTAGCTGCTGACGTTTCGACGTCAAAGTGACCTCCGAAGCAATTCTAAAGACTGCTCAATTTTCTTAACGTAATTCTCTATTTCCGCGCGCATTATTTTTTCCTGTTATATATTTTTATTTTGTTATATATTACATGTCATTCCCGCAAAAGTGTTATTACATGGATCAGCTCTGTCATCCCGTGGCTTGTCCACGGGATCCAGAAAAGCAACTTTTAATACTAATAATTTTAGTATTTTAAGCTGGATCCCACGATCAAGTCGCGGGATGACAGAGGAAAAATTGATCCACGCAACAATGCCGTCACGGGGTGACAGGTAACAAACAAACGCAAATTATATCACAATAATTATGAATAATCAAAAATATATAAGGAACTTCTCAATAATAGCTCATATTGATCACGGTAAATCTACTTTAGCTGATCGGTTAATTGAGTATTGCGGCGGTCTGCAGGCTAGAGAAATGAGCCAGCAAGTACTAGATTCGATGGATATTGAAAAGGAGCGTGGTATAACGATTAAAGCCCAAACTGTACGGCTTGTATATAAGGCTAAAGACGGCAACACATATTATTTAAATTTGATGGATACCCCTGGGCATGTCGATTTCGCTTATGAGGTTAGTAGATCGCTTGCAGCCTGTGAGGGTTCATTATTAGTAGTTGATAGTACGCAAGGGGTAGAGGCTCAAACTCTTGCCAATGTTTATCAGGCAATCGAGAATGATCACGAAATAGTACCGGTACTTAATAAGATTGACCTTCCGGCTTCAGAACCTGACCAGGTAAAGCAGCAAATAGAGGATATAATCGGGATTGATGCGAGTGAGGCAGTATTGATTTCTGCCAAAAGTGGTATAGGTATTGATTTAGTTTTAGAAGTAATAGTAAATAAATTGCCTCCACCAAAAGAGAGTAGTACGGATATTTTAAAAGCATTGCTTGTTGATAGTTGGTATGACCCTTATCTTGGTGTTGTTATTTTAGTAAGAGTTATTGACGGATCATTACGTAAGAATATGAAAGTCAAAATGATGGCAACGAATTCGGTTTATACAATCGAGAATGTTGGATATTTCACTCCTAAAAAACATATTTCGGATGTTCTGCATGCAGGGGAAATCGGCTTTTTCACTGCTTCTATAAAGCAGGTAGCAGATTGTAAGGTTGGAGATACTATTACCGATGAGAAAAAACCTTGTGAGCAAGCTCTACCCGGATTTAAACCAAACTTGCCGGTTGTATTTTGTGGACTTTATCCGACAGATAGTAGCGAGTTTGAGCATTTAAAGGATTCATTGGCAAAATTACGTCTTAATGATGCTAGCTTTAAGTATGAAATGGAAAGCTCATCAGCTTTAGGAGTTGGTTTTAGGTGTGGTTTTTTAGGGTTGCTACATTTAGAGATCATACAGGAACGTTTAAGTAGAGAGTTTGATCTAAATTTAATTACTACCGCTCCAAGTGTAGTGTATAAAATGCATATGCGTGAGGGTGAAGTGCTAGAGATTCACAATCCTGCCGATTTACCTGATTTGCAAAAAATCGACTCAATGGAAGAACCTTGGATTAAAGCAACTATAATGGTACCTGATGAGTTTTTAGGTGCGGTATTATCGCTTTGCACTGAAAAAAGAGGAATTCAGTTAGATCACAACTATATAGCAAACAGGGCAAAAGTAGTATATAAATTGCCACTAAATGAGATAGTATATGATTTTTACGATCGGTTAAAAAGTTGTTCTAAAGGTTATGCAAGTTTTGAGTGGCAAATGGATACATACGAGCCGTCTGAACTTGTGAAGCTTGGGATTTTAGTTAACAGCGAGGTAGTTGATGCGTTATCGACAATCGTACATCGCTCACGTGCTGAGCAGCGGGGGAGGGCGTTATGCGTAAGGCTAAAGGATTTGATACCAAGACAGCAGATCGATATTGCAATTCAAGCAAGTATCGGCAGCCGTATTATTGCCCGTGAAACTATTAAGGCATTGCGTAAAGATGTTTTATCCAAATGTTATGGCGGTGATATAACCCGTAAGCGTAAGCTGCTTGAGAAGCAAAAAGCCGGTAAGAAGAGAATGAGGCAGTACGGCAATATTGAAATCCCACAATCTGCATTCATCGCAGCATTAAAAATAGGGGATGAATAGTAAGGCGTCATTCTATTGAACTAGAACAAGGTAGCATGTCATTCCTGCATGAGGTTTGCTTGCGTGGATCATTTTCCCCTGTCATCCCATGATTTATGAACTAGAGCCAGTTAAAAATACTAATAACCTGAATTCTGGATTAGCTAATTTTGAGATATAGCAGGTTTGTTAGGTTTCATACAGTATGCAATTAGGGCGGATAAGATATGTACAAAGGCATTCCAGAGTCTTTTGCAATGATTGTGTAAATTTTTGTTGAGCCTATATTAGAAGTAATTAAAAATATAGGTAACAGAAATGCAAATAGAGAAGAATAAAAAAATAAATGAAGCAATAGATTTGCTGATAGAAGGTGGAGTAGATTTAAAAACAGTACTAAGTCAGAATGGATTAATTAAGGAATTAACCAAGGGTATTTTAGAGCGAGCACTGCATGCTGAGATGTCAGAACATTTAGGTTATAGCAAGTATGATAGAGCTGAAACTGAGAATGCGAGGAATGGTAGTTTTAGTAAGAATCTGATTAGTGAGAATGGTACTATAGAGCTAAATGTTCCAAGAGACAGACAAGGTAAATTTGAACCTATAATAGTCTCAAAGAAACAAACAAGAATAGATGGCTTAGACCAAAAGATAATATCCTTATATGCGAAGGGTATGAGTGTGTCTGATATTAAAACACAATTGCAAGAATTATATGGAGCTGAGATCAGTGAGAGCCTAATCAGCAGGATTACAGATGAAGTAATAGATGAGGTCAAGATTTGGCAGAGTAGACCTCTTGAATCAGTATACCCTATAGTATATTTTGACTGTTTAGTAGTGAAAGTAAGACAAGATAAACTTATTATTAATGGTAAATTCCAGTATTAATTAAGCCAGATTTATATTTTCTTCCCATACCTCATTGGGTGTTTTATAACCGAGCACTTTTCTTGGTAAATTATTTAAAAAATCCTCAATTTCTTGTAATTGCTTTATTGTTAATTTTTTTATATCTAAAGATTTAGAGTATACTCTGTGCACCATTGAGTTAATCTTCTCTATCAATGGTTTTTGCCATGGAGAATAAGGCAGGAGTTTCGCACTTAGCAAATAATATGCTAATCTAGAGAAAAATAGTTTTAGATAAAAATGACAAGATCAAAATGTAGCAAAGATTTATATAAATCATTCTTACAAGCAAGTAGTGTAAGATATACTAGCAAAGCATTATCTGAAGTAAGTCCATTAGATCTATCGCACGATAGTGCAAGTCGATGGTTAAAGAGTAAGGATTTTCGCCCTAGCGAAATCTATAGCAAAGTGTCAAAATATATTGATCTGGAAGATCCTTGTTTATTAGTGGGAGATGACACCTTATTGTCAAAGCAATACAGTAAGAGGATCGAGCTTGTAAATTATCAATATTCTGGGGCTGTACATGATGTTATACCTGGTATAGGAATGGTAAACTTACTGCATTACAATACTCAAATTGATCAATCTACTCCTGTAGATTATAGAATATATGATAAAGAAACTGATGGTAAAACAAAGAACGAGCATTTTTGTGATATGCTTACTTTAGCTAAAGAAAGAGGTATCAAGCCTGATGCTATAGTTATGGATGCTTGGTATAGTGGTTTGGATAATTTAAAACATATACGTAATTTAGGTTGGATATGGGTTACCAACCTAAGAAAAAATAGAAAAGTTAATCGTAATGTTAGCTTGGAAACTTTAGAGATTCCCGATGAAGGGCTAAAAATTCACCTACGTGGATACGGTTGGGTTACGGTATTTAAGTTTGTGGCAAAAAATGGTCGCATTGATTACATAACAACTAATTTAGAGAATCCTACACGTGAGCAAATAGAGAAAATTGTTAAGGCGCGTTGGTCTATAGAAGTTTATCATCGAGAATTGAAACAAACTTGTGGTATTGAATGCTGTCAGGCACGCACGGGTCGAGCTCAAAGAAATCATATTTGCCTTGCTGTATTGGCCTGGCTTGATATGAACAAAAGGAGGATAAATGAAAACATTACTTTATATCAACAAACTTGGGAAGTTATAAAAACATCAATTCAGAACAACATTAAATGGCTTGAGTCTTTTGCAATGATTGTGTAAATTTTTGTTGAGCCTATATTAGAAGTAATTAAAAATATAGGTAACAGAAATGCAAATAGAGAAGAATAAAAAAATAAATGAAGCAATAGATTTGCTGATAGAAGGCGGAGTAGATTTAAAAACAGTACTAAGTCAGAATGGATTAATTAAGGAATTAACCAAGGGTATTTTAGAGCGAGCACTGCATGCTGAGATGTCAGAACATTTAGGTTATAGCAAGTATGATAGAGCTGAAACTGAGAATGCGAGGAATGGTAGTTTTAGTAAGAATCTGATTAGTGAGAATGGTACTATAGAGATAAATGTTCCAAGAGACAGACAAGGTAAATTTGAACCTATAATAGTCTCAAAGAAACAAACAAGAATAGATGGCTTAGACCAAAAGATAATATCCTTATATGCGAAGGGTATGAGTGTGTCTGATATTAAAACACAATTGCAAGAATTATATGGAGCTGAGATCAGTGAGAGCCTAATCAGCAGGATTACAGATGAAGTAATAGATGAGGTCAAGATTTGGCAGAGTAGACCTCTTGAATCAGTATACCCTATAGTATATTTTGACTGTTTAGTAGTGAAAGTAAGACAAGATAAACTTATTATTAATAAATCAGTATATGTAGCTTTAGGAATAGATTTATCTGGCAGAAAGGATATTTTAGGCTTATGGATAAGTGAGAATGAAGGAGCTAAATTTTGGCTTGGTAATTTTACTGAAATGAAGAATCGAGGAGTAAAAGATATCTTAATTGCTTGTAGTGATAATCTAACTGGTATGTCTGATGCTATTGCATCAGTATATCCGAAAACTGAACATCAAATTTGTATTGTCCATCAGATCAGGAATAGCCTCAAATATGTATCATATAAAGATAGAAAGCAATTAGCAGCGGATTTGAAACTAATCTATACTTCTGCTACTGAAAAAGAAGCAGAATTAGCTCTTGAGTCATTTGATCAAAAATGGAGTAAGCAATATCCGCATATAGCTAAATCTTGGTATAATAATTGGGATAATTTGATAATTTTCTTGCAATATCCAAAGGAGATTCGTAAGATTATTTACACTACAAATGCGATAGAATCGCTGAATAGCCAATTGAGAAAAGTTACTAAGAATAAACGCATCTTTCCAAATGATGACGCAGTATTTAAAGTTTTATATCTGACAATTGATTATATTACCAAAAAATGGTCTATGCCTATCCCCAATTGGAATGAAGCTATGGCTCATTTTATGATCAAATTTGATGGTAGAATTTAATGGTTCACGAAATTTACACAATTGATGAGACAGAGCCAATGGCTTCTAACTAATACACAATTTTGCTAAGTGCGAAACTCCTGTAAGGATTGCAAAAATATACTTTTCGTTCAGATTTTGGCAATAGTTGTTCATGATTGGTAAATTCTTTGCCATTATCTAACGTTATGCTTTTGATTATATGCGACAATTGTTTAAGTTTTTTATTCATGTTACCAATCACATCTTGTGTTCTTTTTGAACGGTTTAAAGTGAGAAACACTTTTTGTGTTCTGATATCCACAAGAGCGCCTATATTACGACTTTGATTACCTTTGTTAAAAGTTAAATCACCTTCTAAATGACCTATTGCTGCTATCTTTCTATTTATCTCTGGTCTTTCAGTAATGGAAACTCGATTTGGTATTGTAATTCTTTTGTTTCTGATTCTTGTACCATGATGCAACCTATTTTTCCTTTTTCTTGCTAAAGATAAATATAATTTTTGCCTTTGTGCTATAGGAGATGTATAAATAAACTGGTATATACTCTCTGTAGAAATATTGACAGTATCTCGTGATAGTTTACGTCTACCTGAAATTATATCTGGTGAAATACCCTGTGTTAACTGCTTTATTATTTCTGCTCGTAAATTATTATCAATATCTAATTTTCTTTTTCTCTTACCTTGCCTTAAACTGCAAGCAAGTGTGTTAGCCCTATCTGGTCTATAATTATGCCTCATTCTCTTGAGTTCATAACATATAGTGCTTTTATCACGGCCAATCTTTGTCCCTATATATCGCGAGCTATAACCACTCTTATTCATTTCGTATATTTTAAATCTTTCATCTATCGTTAAATGAGCCATGATATATCTATATTTAAATGATGCTCCTCGCAGCAGAGCTACGAGGTATCTAAAAAAGTTTTAGTTGTTTCTTATGATATCACGAAGCAGAGCTTCGGGGAATTAAACCCTGAGAGATTAAAAATTGATTATATCTGGCTTAATTAATTATAGAACTTTCCCTATTTAAAATACTTAATTTATTTATACTCATCTCCTTGGATTTATAGTAGGCTGTAGATCGACTAATCTTTAATAGTTCACACTGTCTTGATTTTGAGAGTTGATTTAGCTTGGAGTGTACAAGACTCTTTTTATTTGATAAATCCAAGCTTTTGAGCTTTCCCACGGCCCAGTCCCTCTCAACTGTGATTCTACCAAGAGCTTTAGCAAGTTCATCATTTTGCTCTTGTAAATGATTTATTTGTTCTTGATATTCACTCAAAACTTTAGCTGGTTCAAAAGCTAATGCCGCATTACCTAAAAACTGTTTTTTCCAATTTTGAATTGTTTTAACACTTATTGCATATTTTGAAGCTAACTGACCAAGTGTCGACTCCTCTTTTATTAATTCTAATACTATCCCCGTTGTTTCTGAAGCACTGAAAATTTTTACTTTATTTTTCTTCATCTTTCCTCTTAAGTTTATTGCTATTTATTCTAACTTATTGCGGAAACACACTCCTTCATTTTTTTGTCCAATTTTTTCATGTATGGACCTCCTGTAGAATGCAAGAAAAAAATAACATCAATAATAAAAACAAACAAATGCAGTCATGTATCCGGCTTATAGCTGATAAATCAACCTAATTTATTCTACAGCCCTGATGGAATTCGCTGGCTTACAAACTATATACTTATCAGTCCATCGGCTTCTAAAAGAGCCACTGAAAAACGCAGTTTTTTTGTAAGCTAAGGTTTGTCTTATTTACCATCAATATTAATTATCTCAAGCATATTTCGGGTTGGAATCTCTTACATATTGTTTTGCTTTTACCTATTCATTATATAAATCACCATTTATTTTACTTATAAGTGCTATGCTACACACTCTTTAGCTACAAACTTTACTCTCTACATAATCATCTCCTGATCTTAGTACAGCAAACACCACTCTTGCCAACTTATTAGCTATGGCAACTGTCGTTTTATTATGGCTGCTTCGCTCAGATAAATTAAACATCCATTTCGTAAATTGGCTAAAATCTTTTTTAGATTTCTGTTCTTCCGATGTAAATCTTATCTTGGCATTTAGTACAGCTCTAGCCCCTTGAATTAATAAAGTGCGTAAGTATATATCACCTCGCTTGCTAATTCCCAGCAGCTTATCCTTCCCACCACTTGAATGTTGTCTTGGCACTAATCCTAGCCATGCCGATAATTGCCTGCCATTCTCAAAACTTGTAGCATTACCTATTGATGCTATTAAAGCAGTAGCAGTAATTAAACCAAGACCAGGTATAGCTCTTAATCGTTGATATTGAGTTAGGTTACTTGCTATCATTGTTAATCGTTTTTCTATCTCAGGAGTTTCGCACTTAGCAAATAATATGCTAATCTAGAGAAAAATAGTTTTAGATAAAAATGACAAGATCAAAATGTAGCAAAGATTTATATAAATCATTCTTACAAGCAAGTAGTGTAAGATATACTAGCAAAGCATTATCTGAAGTAAGTCCATTAGATCTATCGCACTATAGTGCAAGTCGATGGTTAAAGAGTAAGGATTTTCGCCCTAGCGAAATCTATAGCAAAGTGTCAAAATATATTGATCTGGAAGATCCTTGTTTATTAGTAGGAGATGACACCTTATTGTCAAAGCAATACAGTAAGAGGATCGAGCTTGTAAATTATCAATATTCTGGGGCTGTACATGATGTTATACCTGGTATAGGAATGGTAAACTTACTGCATTACAATACTCAAATTGATCAATCTACTCCTGTAGATTATAGAATATATGATAAAGAAACTGATGGTAAAACAAAGAACGAGCATTTTTGTGATATGCTTACTTTAGCTAAAGAAAGAGGTATCAAGCCTGATGCTATAGTTATGGATGCTTGGTATAGTGGTTTGGATAATTTAAAACATATACGTAATTTAGGTTGGATATGGGTTACCAACCTAAGAAAAAATAGAAAAGTTAATCGTAATGTTAGCTTGGAAACTTTAGAGATTCCCGATGAAGGGCTAAAAATTCACCTACGTGGATACGGTTGGGTTACGGTATTTAAGTTTGTGGCAAAAAATGGTCGCATTGATTACATAACAACTAATTTAGAGAATCCTACACGTGAGCAAATAGAGAAAATTGTTAAGGCGCGTTGGTCTATAGAAGTTTATCATCGAGAATTGAAACAAACTTGTGGTATTGAATGCTGTCAGGCACGCACGGGTCGAGCTCAAAGAAATCATATTTGCCTTGCTGTATTGGCCTGGCTTGATATGAACAAAAGGAGGATAAATGAAAACATTACTTTATATCAACAAACTTGGGAAGTTATAAAAACATCAGTTCAGAACAACATTAAATGGCTTCTAACTAATACACAATTTTGCTAAGTGCGAAACTCCTGTATCTCTTTTATTTTTCTGTTATTATCTAAGAATTCTTCTTTTAGTTCACTAAATGTTTGATAACTTAACTGGCTTAATTTCCCTGCATCTAAAATCTCAATTAATTTTGTGATAACCTTATTAATGCCTTGAGGAACAATAAAACCAAACTCATGTAGTAGCCCCCTAATTTCATTAGCAAGTGCTGTACGATTTTTTACCAATCTCTCTCTTACCCTATGTATTGATAAAATTTCTTGTTGCTCTATAGTTTTAATTGCAACAAATCTCATATTAGGTCTTGTCACGGCTTCACATATCGCTTCAGCATCTGCTTGATCATTTTTATTAGTTTTAACATATGGTTTGACAAATTGCGGTGCCATTAGTTTTACTTCATGCCCTAATTTAGTTATTTCTCTTGCCCAATAACTAGAACCACCACAAGCTTCCATCCCTACTAAACATTGTGGTAAATTAGCCATAAATGTCAAAACCTGATCTCTCATCAATTTTTTCTTTAATACTGTCTTGCCATTTTTATCTACACCATGAATTTGAAAAATTCTTTTTGCAATATCTATACCAATTGTAGTAACCTCCATATGGACCTCCTTAATTGTTGTTTTAATATGTTAAATATTAACCCTAGAAGATTAGCAACTGCTTTTCATTCTCTATATCAGGAGGTCCATACCATTAGTCCATTATAGTATCTTGTGATCATGTTCATATATTTATTTCATACCGTCCTCAAGTGGCTTTAAGTAAGCTTGTACAATATCTAAAAGGGAGTAGCTCAAGAATATTATTGCAAGAATTTGCTCATTTAAGGAAACAATTTTGGGGTAATCATTTTTGGGCTAGAGGATATATGGCAGTGAGTTCAGGTAATATTACTGACGAAATGATACAGCAGTATATTGATGAACAAGAAGGTGAGCCAGTCAATGATGATCGATTTCTAATCGATTCCACTTCATAACCCCTCAGCTTATAGCTGAGGGTTGTTTAGTTACTTCTATAGCTAACACGGAAATGTTTCTACCACAGATTAGGAAAAACTTAGGCATTGATCAATAATTTTATGTAAACAGTTTTTAAAGTTAGTCCAGCAATGTTTAATAGGATTTAGATCTGGTGAATATGTGAGTAAATACAAAAACTATGGTAAAAACCTTTTCGCGTTAGCTATATTATTATTATGGAAGTACCTGGTTTTGATAAAGATCATATTAAAAATGATGCTCCTCGCAGCAGAGCTACGAGGTATCTAAAAAAGTTTTAGTTGTTTCTTATGATATCACGAAGCAGAGCTTCGGGGAATTAAACCCTGAGAGATTAATAAATCATTTCTACCATTAATTAATAAAAACCCTACAAGAAAGCCTGAAATAAGCTATTCTGAGCTGTTAACAATAGTGCTTTTATACCATCAATCACCTTGTAAAAACTTTAAATATTTTTATATGTCCTATCTACAATTATATAAATCAGACTTTGTAACTCTTCCATCATATACTCGTTTTATAGCTCTAAAACCAAGAGTTCTGTGTTATTTAGTTTTATTACTTGAATGGTATATGCAGGCAGCTCAATCTACGGGAGTTTCTTATATTGACGCCACATCTTTAGAGGTTTGTCATCGAAAAAGAATCTCTCGTAATAAAGTCTTTGCCGGTATTGCTGCTTTGGGTAAAACAACAAAAAGTTGGTTTTTTGGTCTAAAATTACATTTGGTTATTAACGAAAAAGGTGAGATTCAAGGTCTAAAACTAACGCCTGGTAATGTAGATGATAGAGCGCCGGTTTCGATAATCACCAAACATATCACGGGATTATTGTTTGGCGATAAGGGTTATATCAAACAGGAGCTCTTTGATGATCTATACAGCAAAGGAATCAAGTTAGTAACTGGCATAAAGAAGAAAATGAAGAATAAACTTATGCCATTATTTGAAAAAATATTATTACGCAAACGCTCAATTATTGAAACAGTATTTAGTGTGCTGAAGGGTGCTTTCGAGATCGAACATACAAGACATAGATCAATTTGGAATGCCTTTGTACATATCTTATCCGCCCTAATTGCATACTGTATGAAACCTAACAAACCTGCTATATCTCAAAATTAGCTAATCCAGAATTCAGGTTTTTAGTTGTTTCTTATGATATCACGAAGCAGAGCTTCGGGGAATTAAACCCTGAGAGATTAAAGTAAATGGTAATAAATTATTCGTTAAAGGAAACATTGAAGACGAAAATAAAGCCGATGATTCAGATAATTATATGAATAAGAACTTTAATTATGTAATATCTTTATATGAGGATGTAGATCAAAAAAATATTTCTTCAAGTCTAAAAAACGGTATACTTACTATTACCTTGCCACGCATAGAGGTTAAAGAGCAGGACGCAAAAGAAATACCGATTAATTAAATATAGCTTTAAGAAAGGTTAAATCATATGAATAAAACTTTGAAATACTCACTTATTATATTTATCAGTATAATATTATTGTTAATTATTATTCCTTTCTTTATCCCTTTGAACAATTATAAAGGGATAATAATAAGTAAAGTCAAAGAAACGATAAATAGAGATTTAACTATTAATGGCGATATAAAATTATCTTTACTACCAAATCCTGCAATATCCTTACCGGAAGTTAAATTATCCTCAATAGATAAAACAAAAGAACCTTATTTAGTATCTGTTGAAAACGCTAAAGCTTCACTTAAGCTTCTACCACTTTTTAGAGGGGCAATTGAAGTAGCATCTGTAGAGCTACAAAAACCGGTGATAAATCTTGAAGTTTTAAATAACGGACAAAAAAATTGGGATTTTTTCACACCTAAAAATAAAACTGAAATAAATCAAGATGCTTCTATATCCACAGCTTCTAATGCCAAAACTAAGTTAGAACTCCCTATTCTTATCAATCATTTTAAAATTTCAGATGGTAAAATTATACATAAAGAGAATGGTAATGAAAAAATATTTAACAATATTAATTTAGATACTCACGTTAAAAGTACTAAAGGTCCAATAGATTTTACTTTAGCATTAGAGGCTCTAGAGCAAAAAATTTATATAGATGGTAATATTGAAGAAATTGGAAAAGTAATACCATTAAGTGCAAATATCAATATTGCGGACGAAAAAATTAAAATTGAGGGAAAGCTCGATAGTGAAAATAATTCTTTCATAGGTCTTGCAAATATTAAAGGTAATACTAAAACTTTAGGGCTGCCAAGTGATTTACAAAATGATTATGAGTTAACAGCATCCATAATTGCAGATAGCAAAAATCTGAATTTAAAAGATGCAAGGCTTAACTATACTAATATAGAATTACTGGCAAATGCAAATTATGATATAGAACATAATAGTTTAAAGGCAAATATTATTGCAAATCCGGGTAATATCATTGGTGATATTAGCTCTAATTTAGATAAGGCGAGTATTTTCAATGGTAATATTAAAATAGCAGCAGATAATCTAAAACCTTTACTTAACGCTCTGAAAATAAAAACTGATAAATTACCTCCTATCATTAACCAAAAAATTTCTCTTATTTCCAATGTAGTCTATAATTCACAAGCCCTAATTTTACATAATATCAATTTAATTGCTGGGAATAGTAATTTATCAGGCGATGTAACCCTGAAAAATCTGAAGCAAGACATATCTGCTATTCATAATTTAAAAATTAATAATTTTGAGTCATTTATGGCTTTGCTTGGAGTCAATAATCTAAATCGTATTGGCACATTACAATTAAATGGGGAAGTGCAAAAAACTAAAGATACATTACAGATAAATGATAAAATATCAGCCTTTAATACTAATATAGCAATTAAAGGCGATGTTAATTTAGCTTTTCAAAAAACTAATTTTAACCTTAATATATACAGCCCATTAATTAACTTAGAAAAAATTACCTCAGGCAGCTCTGCTCCCGCTCCTACATCTGCTTCTAATCCTGTTGCAAATAATACAGCTCAAGCGTCTGCTAATGCTCCTAAAAGTAGCACTCCTTGGTCAAATAGTCCTATTGATTTACGCTTTTTAAATACAATCGAGGGACAGCTATCAGCAAATATAGATAAACTAACCAATGATTCATTGGTAATAAATAATTTTAAAGCAAAATTAGCTATCACCGGAGGTAAGCTAAATATTACTTCAGTTAGTGCAAATATTTATGGTGGCGATCTTAACGCAAACGGTTACGTAAGCTCAGGAAAAGATCAAAATGCAGCGATTAAAATTGATTTAAAAAATGCTTATGTTAAAAGCTTAACTCCGCAAAGTGGTAAAATAAAAATAACCGATGGACGATTAAATTTTACCACCGAACTCAATTCTACTGGTAATAGCGTTTATACTTATGTTAATAATTTAAATGGACAATTTAACGTAAATAGTAGTAATGGAAAAATTAGCGGATTTGATTTAAACCGCATTGTGGATGCGATAAATAATGCTAAAAATACGGAAGGAGTTCTACGCCTTATAAATGGCTCGTTTAGTGGCGGTACTACATCCTTTAATAATTTAGTAGTAACCGGTAATATAGAGCGTGGCATGGTACGACTAACTGAATGTCATTTGGATGCTAGCCCGGCTAAAGCCAATGCTCATGGTCAAATCAACCTACCGCAATATATGATGGATATCGGAGCAAGTATCACTATCAATAATTTTCCTCCTCTAGGGGTCAAACTTTACGGTTCTATAAATAATCCACAACATACATTAGATATGGAAGCTCTTCAAACATATTTAATAAAAAAGGTATTTAGCAGCGTCATTAAAGACCTAAAAAGCGGTGAAAAGAAACCTGAAAATATTATAAAAGATGCTTTAGGTTTAAGAAAGAAAAAGGAAGATAGTAGTAATGAACAGAATAATACAGAGCAACCACAAAACCAACAACCTACCGATCCTGTTAATAAACTGCTGCAAAAAGGATTAAAGAAACTGTTTTGATTTGTAGGCTCTGTTTCATCAATTGTGTAAATTTCGTGAGCCATTAAATCCTACCATCAAATTTGATCATAAAATGAGCCATAGCTTCATTCCAATTGGGGATAGGCATAGACCATTTTTTGGTAATATAATCAATTGTCAGATATAAAACCTTAAATACTGCGTCATCATTTGGAAAGATGCGTTTATTCTTAGTAACTTTTCTCAATTGGCTATTCAGCGATTCTATCGCATTTGTAGTGTAAATAATCTTACGAATCTCCTTTGGATATTGCAAGAAAATTATCAAATTATCCCAATTATTATACCAAGATTTAGCTATATGCGGATATTGCTTAGGCTCTGTCTCATCAATTGTGTAAATTTCGTGAACCATTAAATTCTACCATCAAATTTGATCATAAAATGAGCCATAGCTTCATTCCAATTGGGGATAGGCATAGACCATTTTTTGGTAATATAATCAATTGTCAGATATAAAACTTTAAATACTGCGTCATCATTTGGAAAGATGCGTTTATTCTTAGTAACTTTTCTCAATTGGCTATTCAGCGATTCTATCGCATTTGTAGTGTAAATAATCTTACGAATCTCCTTTGGATATTGCAAGAAAATTATCAAATTATCCCAATTATTATACCAAGATTTAGCTATATGCGGATATTGCTTACTCCATTTTTGATCAAATGACTCAAGAGCTAATTCTGCTTCTTTTTCAGTAGCAGAAGTATAGATTAGTTTCAAATCCGCTGCTAATTGCTTTCTATCTTTATATGATACATATTTGAGGCTATTCCTGATCTGATGGACAATACAAATTTGATGTTCAGTTTTCGGATATACTGATGCAATAGCATCAGACATACCAGTTAGATTATCACTACAAGCAATTAAGATATCTTTTACTCCTCGATTCTTCATTTCAGTAAAATTACCAAGCCAAAATTTAGCTCCTTCATTCTCACTTATCCATAAGCCTAAAATATCCTTTCTGCCAGATAAATCTATTCCTAAAGCTACATATACTGATTTATTAATAATAAGTTTATCTTGTCTTACTTTCACTACTAAACAGTCAAAATATACTATAGGGTATACTGATTCAAGAGGTCTACTCTGCCAAATCTTGACCTCATCTATTACTTCATCTGTAATCCTGCTGATTAGGCTCTCACTGATCTCAGCTCCATATAATTCTTGCAATTGTGTTTTAATATCAGACACACTCATACCCTTCGCATATAAGGATATTATCTTTTGGTCTAAGCCATCTATTCTTGTTTGTTTCTTTGAGACTATTATAGGTTCAAATTTACCTTGTCTGTCTCTTGGAACATTTAGCTCTATAGTACCATTCTCACTAATCAGATTCTTACTAAAACTACCATTCCTCGCATTCTCAGTTTCAGCTCTATCATACTTGCTATAACCTAAATGTTCTGACATCTCAGCATGCAGTGCTCGCTCTAAAATACCCTTGGTTAATTCCTTAATTAATCCATTCTGACTTAGTACTGTTTTTAAATCTACTCCGCCTTCTATCAGCAAATCTATTGCTTCATTTATTTTTTTATTCTTCTCTATTTGCATTTCTGTTACCTATATTTTTAATTACTTCTAATATAGGCTCAACAAAAATTTACACAATCATTGCAAAAGACTCATTGCTTACTCCATTTTTGATCAAATGACTCAAGAGCTAATTCTGCTTCTTTTTCAGTAGCAGAAGTATAGATTAGTTTCAAATCCGCTGCTAATTGCTTTCTATCTTTATATGATACATATTTGAGGCTATTCCTGATCTGATGGACAATACAAATTTGATGTTCAGTTTTCGGGTATACTGATGCAATAGCATCAGACATACCAGTTAGATTATCACTACAAGCAATTAAGATATCTTTTACTCCTCTATTTTTCATCTCAGTAAAATTACCAAGCCAAAATTTAGCTCCTTCATTCTCACTTATCCATAAGCCTAAAATATCCTTTCTACCAGATAAATCTATTCCTAAAGCTACATATACTGATTTATTAATAATAAGTTTATCTTGTCTTACTTTCACTACTAAACAGTCAAAATATACTATAGGGTATACTGATTCAAGAGGTCTACTCTGCCAAATCTTGACCTCATCTATTACTTCATCGGAAAGTTCTATAATTAATTAAGCCAGATATAATCAATTTTTAATCTCTCAGGGTTTAATTCCCCGAAGCTCTGCTTCGTGATATCATAAGCAGGAGTTTCGCACTTAGCAAATAATATGCTAATCTAGAGAAAAATAGTTTTAGATAAAAATGACAAGATCAAAATGTAGCAAAGATTTATATAAATCATTCTTACAAGCAAGTAGTGTAAGATATACTAGCAAAGCATTATCTGAAGTAAGTCCATTAGATCTATCGCACGATAGTGCAAGTCGATGGTTAAAGAGTAAGGATTTTCGCCCTAGCGAAATCTATAGCAAAGTGTCAAAATATATTGATCTGGAAGATCCTTGTTTATTAGTAGGAGATGACACCTTATTGTCAAAGCAATACAGTAAGAGGATCGAGCTTGTAAATTATCAATATTCTGGGGCTGTACATGATGTTATACCTGGTATAGGAATGGTAAACTTACTGCATTACAATACTCAAATTGATCAATCTACTCCTGTAGATTATAGAATATATGATAAAGAAACTGATGGTAAAACAAAGAACGAGCATTTTTGTGATATGCTTACTTTAGCTAAAGAAAGAGGTATCAAGCCTGATGCTATAGTTATGGATGCTTGGTATAGTGGTTTGGATAATTTAAAACATATACGTAATTTAGGTTGGATATGGGTTACCAACCTAAGAAAAAATAGAAAAGTTAATCGTAATGTTAGCTTGGAAACTTTAGAGATTCCCGATGAAGGGCTAAAAATTCACCTACGTGGATACGGTTGGGTTACGGTATTTAAGTTTGTGGCAAAAAATGGTCGCATTGATTACATAACAACTAATTTAGAGAATCCTACACGTGAGCAAATAGAGAAAATTGTTAAGGCGCGTTGGTCTATAGAAGTTTATCATCGAGAATTGAAACAAACTTGTGGTATTGAATGCTGTCAGGCACGCACGGGTCGAGCTCAAAGAAATCATATTTGCCTTGCTGTATTGGCCTGGCTTGATATGAACAAAAGGAGGATAAATGAAAACATTACTTTATATCAACAAACTTGGGAAGTTATAAAAACATCAATTCAGAACAACATTAAATGGCTTCTAACTAATACACAATTTTGCTAAGTGCGAAACTCCTGATAAGAAACAACTAAAACTTTTTTAGATACCTCTTAGCTCTGCTGCGAGGAGCATCATTTAAATATAGATATATCATGGCTCATTTAACGATAGATGAAAGATTTAAAATATACGAAATGAATAAGAGTGGTTATAGCTCGCGATATATAGGGACAAAGATTGGCCGTGATAAAAGCACTATATGTTATGAACTCAAGAGAATGAGGCATAATTATAGACCAGATAGGGCTAACACACTTGCTTGCAGTTTAAGGCAAGGTAAGAGAAAAAGAAAATTAGATATTGATAATAATTTACGAGCAGAAATAATAAAGCAGTTAACACAGGGTATTTCACCAGATATAATTTCAGGTAGACGTAAACTATCACGAGATACTGTCAATATTTCTACAGAGAGTATATACCAGTTTATTTATACATCTCCTATAGCACAAAGGCAAAAATTATATTTATCTTTAGCAAGAAAAAGGAAAAATAGGTTGCATCATGGTACAAGAATCAGAAACAAAAGAATTACAATACCAAATCGAGTTTCCATTACTGAAAGACCAGAGATAAATAGAAAGATAGCAGCAATAGGTCATTTAGAAGGTGATTTAACTTTTAACAAAGGTAATCAAAGTCGTAATATAGGCGCTCTTGTGGATATCAGAACACAAAAAGTGTTTCTCACTTTAAACCGTTCAAAAAGAACACAAGATGTGATTGGTAACATGAATAAAAAACTTAAACAATTGTCGCATATAATCAAAAGCATAACGTTAGATAATGGCAAAGAATTTACCAATCATGAACAACTATTGCCAAAATCTGAACGAAAAGTATATTTTTGCAATCCTTATTCTCCATGGCAAAAACCATTGATAGAGAAGATTAACTCAATGGTGCACAGAGTATACTCTAAATCTTTAGATATAAAAAAATTAACAATAAAGCAATTACAAGAAATTGAGGATTTTTTAAATAATTTACCAAGAAAAGTGCTCGGTTATAAAACACCCAATGAGGTATGGGAAGAAAATATAAATCTGGCTTAATTTGTAGAAGTTAAGATTTGATCTTACAGACACTATAAATTTTGCCCCTGATTGTCAGTTAAATTTTGACTGTCAGATACATATTCAAGATACAAGATTTCATTATTCTTTTCAACAGCTAATTTCTTACTATCCTTAAAAGTTTGCATAGGAGTTTTTCCATAACAATATTTACCAGAATGAGGTCTTTCATTATTGAAATACTCTAGCCAGATATCAAGATCTAATTGTAGGTCATCAAGAGCTGTATAAATCTTTTTCCGCATAGCTGTATCAAAGAATTCTTGTTTCATGGTTTTATTAAAACGCTCACACATACCGTTTGTTTGAGGAGAATATGCTTTAGTAGTAGTATGCTCTATACCTTCGATACTTAGAAATAATTCAAAAGCATGATGCTCTATATTCCCCTTATATTCTGACCCACGATCTGTCAGAATACGAAGTATTGGTATCCCTTGAGTCTCATACCATGGTAACACTCGGTCATTAAGCATATCAGCAGCAGTTAAAGCTGTTTTATCAGTATATAGTTTAACATCAGCTACTCTGCTGTAGCTATCAATAAATACCTGAGAATAAACCTTACCTATACCCTTAAAGTTGCCTACATAATATGTATCTTGGCATCCTAGATACCCTGGATGCTGTGTCTCAATTTCTCCATGAGCTTCTTTTTCATTACGACGCTTCTCTAGCACTTGTAATTGTGCCTCAGTAAGCACAATACCATCTTGAGCCATTTTTGCTTCTAATGCTTTAAGTCTTTTACTGATGTTGTTTAAATCATTACGTAACCAAATTGATCTTACTCCCCCAGGTGATACAAGTACACCTGTCTTTTTAAGCTCATTTGATACTCTTAGCTGACCATATGCTGGATATTCTATTGCCATATCTAGTACTGCTTTCTCTACAGCAGGATCAACTCTATTCGCTATTATTGGCTTTCTTCGACTAATTTCATACAACGCTTCTTCGCCACCAGTTTCATACAGTTCTTTAAATCTGTAATAACTATCTCTACTATATCCCATCGCTTTACATGCTGATGATATACTACCAAGGCTCTTAGCTAATTCAAGTAAACCTAATTTTGGTTTTATTATTTTTTGATTTAAGTTCATTCTTTATCTCCATTTAATAATTAATTTATTTTACTAAATGTAAGATATAATCTCAACTATTACACTTAATTAATACTGGAATTTACCATCTATCCAATCAGCTCAAACTTTATTTTGGATATATGCAGCTCTAGTAGGCATGTCTTTATCGTACCTATTTCTTATTTACACTACTATCTCTATTGCTAGAACTTTCTTTATTTGTGCTGCTGTTTTTGGTATAATGAGCTTATATGGATATAGCACTAATAAGGATCTTACTTCTTGGGGTTCTTTCTTTGTAATGGGACTTGTTGGATTACTGCTTACTGCACTGGTTAACCTTTTCTTGCAAAGTCCTGCTGTGTATTTTGCTTCTTCTTTTCTAGGAGTAATCATCTTCATTGGGCTAATAGCTTGGGATACTCAAAAAATTAAATCTTTTTACTTCACTAATACTGACAATCATTTAGCACAAAAAATGTCTATTGTAGCTGCTTTTAACTTATATCTAGACTTTATTAACCTATTTTTATACCTTATTAGATTCCTAGGAGGATATAAGCGTCATGAATAATTACTTGAATTTTTCTATTCTAAAACTATATCTAGTTTAGATATATAATTATGTTACAATTCTATAAATTAACCTTATATGTTATATAGTCAAATTGAAGTAAAAGAAGGTAATTATGTTATACAACAATATTAAATTTTTAATAACTTGCATTACTGTTATTTTATTGGCTAATCCAACCATTGCGGCTGAGGATAAAAAAACATCAAATAGTAATCATTATACTAATACTATTTATTTACGTCATCCATTAGATTTTATTAATCGTCCTTTCTCTGCCTTTGATTATTACTGGAATAGCATATTTGATGATAGATTATCTATCTATGACTCAAGTTCTATAAAAAGTAAATTAATTACTCAAGATAAACAATATATCCTAGTCCTAGAAATACCAGGATATGATAAGGACAACATTAAACTTAAAGTAAATAATTATAAGCTTTTTATTGAAGCTAACATTGACGATACTAAAGCAAATAGTGCTACTGATCATTTAAATAAAAAATTTAATTATGTTATCTCTCTGTATGATGATATTGATCAAAATGCCATTTCTTCTAAGCTAAAAAATGGCATCTTGACCATTATTTTGCCTAGAATTGAACTCAAAGACCAAAATGGTAAGGAAATACCTGTGCAGTAAAGAGAATATAACAAGACTTACTCTATGTGTCGCATAATTCCCATGCATTCAGGGATCTTATGAAGTGATGCACTATAAAAACGTACCTTGACATCAAGGGTTTTTAAGCTTATTTATAATAACATAGCGTAAGTATTGTATAATTAAAACTTTTTTGATAATTGACTAACGAATATTAGAATTACCCTCAACGAACATTAAAATTACCTATAAAAAAGAAGTAACTATGGACAGTAAAATCGAATAAAAATTTATTTTTAAATATTTAAATATTATTCGAGAATTACTGATAACATGTACAAATAACCAAGTAGGTATTTTAATGCAAAAGATCAAAAAATATAATCAGATAATTTCTGCTGCAAAAGCAGGTATGAGTGTAAAAACGGCACGTAAGTATTTACGTATTAATAAGTATCCAAGCGAATTACGCACAATACGTAAATATAGGACACGTAAGGATCCATTTGTGAAGCACTGGGATGAAATAGAATCAATGCTAGAATCAGCACCGGAGTTGCAAGCAACTACCATATTAGCATATTTGACAGAAAAGTATCATGGGAATTATAATGGGAAGCAATTACGCTGTTTGCAGAAAAGGTTAAAACAATGGAGAGCTGCACATGGTAAGGATAAGACAGTAATCTTTTTACAAAATATTCTTCCTGGCAAACAGAGTCAGTCTGATTGGACCAATATGAATCAATTGGGTATTTGTATTGGTGGGCAACCATATCCTCACTTACTATTTCATTTTATGTTGCCTTATTCATGTTGGGAAACTTTTAGCATATGCCATAGTGAAAGTTTTGATATATTAGCATCAGGGTTTGAAAAAGCTGTATGGGAGTTAGGTGGAGTTTTACCAGAGCATCGTACAGATAATTTAAGTGCAGCTACCAAGCAATGTGGTAATAGTAGACAATTTACAGAAAGATGGCAAGAATTGCTTGGTTATTACAATTTTGCACCATCGCGAAATAATCCAGGCGTCAGTCATGAAAATGGTTCTGTTGAAAAAAGTCATGATACATTTAAGCAAGCAGTGAATCAACATCTGCTATTACGTGGATCACGTAATTTTGTTGATTTAAAAGCTTATGAATTATTCCTTACACAAATTAAAGAAAAGCGCAATAGCTGTAGAAAAGAAAAATTAGCTGAAGAATTAGTTCATTTACAAGAGTTACCAATCAGGAAATGGAATGCACCTACAATATTATCAGTACGTGTTAATCTGTAATAGTTGAGATTATATCTTACATTTAGTAAAATAAATTAATTATTAAATGGAGATAAAGAATGAACTTAAATCAAAAAATAATAAAACCAAAATTAGGTTTACTTGAATTAGCTAAGAGCCTTGGTAGTATATCATCAGCATGTAAAGCGATGGGATATAGTAGAGATAGTTATTACAGATTTAAAGAACTGTATGAAACTGGTGGCGAAGAAGCGTTGTATGAAATTAGTCGAAGAAAGCCAATAATAGCGAATAGAGTTGATCCTGCTGTAGAGAAAGCAGTACTAGATATGGCAATAGAATATCCAGCATATGGTCAGCTAAGAGTATCAAATGAGCTTAAAAAGACAGGTGTACTTGTATCACCTGGGGGAGTAAGATCAATTTGGTTACGTAATGATTTAAACAACATCAGTAAAAGACTTAAAGCATTAGAAGCAAAAATGGCTCAAGATGGTATTGTGCTTACTGAGGCACAATTACAAGTGCTAGAGAAGCGTCGTAATGAAAAAGAAGCTCATGGAGAAATTGAGACACAGCATCCAGGGTATCTAGGATGCCAAGATACATATTATGTAGGCAACTTTAAGGGTATAGGTAAGGTTTATTCTCAGGTATTTATTGATAGCTACAGCAGAGTAGCTGATGTTAAACTATATACTGATAAAACAGCTTTAACTGCTGCTGATATGCTTAATGACCGAGTGTTACCATGGTATGAGACTCAAGGGATACCAATACTTCGTATTCTGACAGATCGTGGGTCAGAATATAAGGGGAATATAGAGCATCATGCTTTTGAATTATTTCTAAGTATCGAAGGTATAGAGCATACTACTACTAAAGCATATTCTCCTCAAACAAACGGTATGTGTGAGCGTTTTAATAAAACCATGAAACAAGAATTCTTTGATACAGCTATGCGGAAAAAGATTTATACAGCTCTTGATGACCTACAATTAGATCTTGATATCTGGCTAGAGTATTTCAATAATGAAAGACCTCATTCTGGTAAATATTGTTATGGAAAAACTCCTATGCAAACTTTTAAGGATAGTAAGAAATTAGCTGTTGAAAAGAATAATGAAATCTTGTATCTTGAATATGTATCTGACAGTCAAAATTTAACTGACAATCAGGGGCAAAATTTATAGTGTCTGTAAGATCAAATCTTAACTTCTACACAAAAGATAGTCAAGATAAAATACAAAAGATTATTCTTGAATATCGTGAACAACATACTGATATATCAGATGCAGAATTAGTCACACTGTTTACACAAAGCTTAAAAGAATTTAATGGTACTAGTATAGTAATTAATAACTATTTAAAAGATCAAGACTTAAGTAATATAGGATATCCTATAAAGACTAATAAAACTCACTTACAACTTAATATGGCTAAACACTGGGCAGAGAGTCAAGAGGAGACGTTAGTTAGCCAAATAAATGATGGTAAATTTTATCATAAATTAACTAATACTATTGACCCTTGTGAGCTCCCAACTTTACAATCGCCAAGTGAACAGACATATTGGGGTAATGAGAATCCTTCTGTCAGTTCAGTATTGCTTGCGAGTCTTGCTGCCACTTGTAATAAAAAGCAAGACAGTATGGTTGGTGCGGCTACATCATTCTCTTGTCGTAATACTAGCTATCACTTACCGGATGACTTGATACCGTACTCTTATCCTTTCTCTTCTACACAGAGCATGATGCTGTTTGGAGATTATCAATATGGTGCTCAACGTGATTTTAAAAAGCAATTATTATTTGGTGCTGAAGATTGTTCGACATCTGTAGGTAAAGCAACATACCTTACTACCGAACAAGTTGAAAGTATAAGTACTATCACTATGAAGGCAGCATATTCTAACCCAGGCAATGAATATCATTATAATCCCGTTACTTTTTTAAGAGGTGATATCAAAGATGAACAATTAAAATTAATCCAACCTGGTGATATTTACCTTGTGCGAGGCCATACAGCTATTATTGCATCAAATCCTGATAATAAGAGTAATATTACTACTTTACAATTTAATAGAGATATAGACTCAGTAGAAAATAAAATATTAGGCGGTGGGACGTATGATTACAACCTACTTGATAAGGTGCATAGACTAAAGGATGGTATTTATATTTTGCGTCCTAATGTAGAACCGTTGCATGAATCTTGCTCGTTAAACGAGTTACTATATCGTATTGATCAAAAATATGCTACGCTTTTCCCTGGTGGTGCTGAGGACATACCGGGAGATTGTAGAATATTTTTTGAAGATAATGAATCTGCAGTGATCGGCGATATCAACGCAGACATCGCAACAACAGTTCTATCATGATTATAGCTCAAACCGTAAAGTCAATGATTATAGTAGAGATGCCTCTTTTTGAAAATTCAAGGACTAAGTAGAACAGAACCTATAAATTTTCTGCTCAAATTTCATTGGGTGTTTTATAACCAAAAATCTTGCTTGGCATGTTATTTAAAATCTCAGCAGGTGCTGTCTCACTAAGTGTGTAAATTTCTAGGATATGTTATATTAACAATAATATAATTTATCAGGAATAACATGAGTAACACTAACCAAGAGAAGATAAAACAAACAGTAGATTTGCTAGTAGATAAAGATACTGATTTAACGAGTTTTTTTGCCAAAGACGGGATGTTAAAGCAGTTAACAAAGAATATATTTGAAAGAGCCTTAAAAGCTGAGATGGATGAGCATCTTGGTTATAGCAAATATGGTAGGCTAGAGACTGAAAACAGCAGAAATGGTGTAGGCAAAAAAAGCCTCATTACTGAAGGGGGAGTATTGGAACTTGAAGTACCACGTGATAGAAATGCTGAATTTGCTCCTGTACTAGTACCAAAACGTCAGACTAGGATTGATGGATTAGATCAGAAGATATTATCCTTATATGCTAAAGGGATGAGCCTCTCTGACATTAAGATTCAGATTCATGAGCTATATGGTGCAGAGATCAGTGAAAGGGAAAGTTCTATGGTAAATTCCAGTATTAATTAAGCCAGATTTATATTTTCTTCCCATACCTCATTGGGTGTTTTATAACCGAGCACTTTTCTTGGTAAATTATTTAAAAAATCCTCAATTTCTTGTAATTGCTTTATTGTTAATTTTTTTATATCTAAAGATTTAGAGTATACTCTGTGCACCATTGAGTTAATCTTCTCTATCCATGGCTTTGTTGCATAAATAAGCTTTTGAATATACTGCCCCTAACCCCGCAATGCTAGCCTAGTCTATCCGCCAAAAACACTTCAAATCCTGATCATTTGTAATGGGATAGAGTTTTGACAACAAATTGCTAAGATTTTCAATAAAAATTAATAAGTTATGTTAATTTTTACTGATACATTTCTGTGTTGGTCTAATTTTGATATGGAGCTATTGTTAACGATTTTTTATCGTTCATCTAGTTTTTGCATGATGATATTTTTGATTTATGTGGAGTTAGACACGATTTGTAAATGATTTGCAATGCATCGTAAATTCAAACCAATAGCAGAGATTATTGGATTGATAATATCTCCTATCATACCTTTCAAGAAGTTTCTACCCATCCGACCATATTGCTTTAAGTGACCTATTATTGGTTCTATGGCACTGCGTCTCTTGATCATAGACTTGTCCTCTTGTAACAACTTCTTCCGCGTTTTTGGGGTATATACCTTACTCTTCTCCTTTACATTGCTACCACTATACCCAAGATCAACAAATGATTTCTTTATCTTGATTCCAGTGACACTCTCTACTGCTTCAAAGCTCTGATGCAATGTATGACCATCATAAGGATTATTATGAAACGATTTTGCGGATAAAACAAAATTTCTACGACCACTTACTACTACCGCTACTTTATTGCCAAACTCATATGGCTTGTTGCGTTTTCCCTTTCCTATACACTCTACTTCAGGGGCATGAAAACTATATAATACTTTGTTATCTTCTTTATATTGCTTTTTAGCTTCTCTTTTTAAAACAGATTGGTTATGTATTTGTTTTATTTTTTGCAATACTTCTTGATTTTTGAGAGACAAGTTTAATTGCTTATTTTTGATCTCACGCTCACATACTCTAATCAAACGACCCAGTAATATTTTTAAATGCTTCATTATTTTCCAACGCTTCTTGGCTTTACTATGTTCTTTATATTTCCATAGCTTTACTATATCGCGTTTATAGGTTCTAGCGTATGTTTCATTCAAATGTATACCCAAACTGTTGCAAAGCTTTACTATGCTAAGCCTAGCTTTATCCATTAAATAAACATCGTGTGGGTGTTTGATATTCTTAATTTGTACAGTCGTATCAGCGATGATTAATTCCAAATCTTTTTTTTTAATTGTGTTAGTTTTTATCCCAACCCTGATCAACTCCGATAATATCTCATTATATCCAGCTTCACCTAATACACTACGAAACCGTCGTATACTAGTTTCCGAGATAGCTATGTCTTTTTCTATATATTCCCACCCGCAGAAATACTGCCAATACATATTCTCTTTTAGCTCTTCCTCTGATAATGAATCTGAAAAATTATACATTGCTTGTAGCATCGTTATGCCAAGCATCACTCTATGACATTTTCTATTTCTACCAAATTTCTTAATACAAACATTTTTTGATAACCACTCTTCGAGCCTAGACCAATTTATTAATTCTCTTAATTTATATAGCTTATTATTTGGGTTTAATTCTTCTTTTAATTTATAACCAAACAGTTTCCCTTGTTCTTGCGATTTGATAATGTTGTCTATTGGCATTGACTGAAATCCATAAGGTTTATGACCATATTTTATCATTTTCTTACGGATTGTTGTATTACTTCTTGTCTTAAAACCATATTATCTATAAGGCTTGTAGAGTTTTGGCGGACGGACTAGCCTAGCCAACAGGCACAGAGATAGGTTTACCAATTTCAAACATTTTGTTTAATAAGTGGCATTTAATAGACATTTCTTTTGTCATATTTTGATCATGTCTTGATAGAAACTTACTACCAAAAGAAGTTTTAAATCGAAAGAACGTGTTCTCTACACGCTCCCTTCTACCATAATTATTCTTTACCCTCCATGCTTGGTATCCTTTGTTTTGTTGATATATAACAGCTGCATCTCTCTCAGTTTTATCCCTAAGCGATTGAACTTTTACTGAAGAGTTTGGGGGTCTAATAACTGGTTTTATCTTCTTCTTTCTCAACAATTGATATGTAGATTCACCGTCATACCCTCGATCTCCCAGAAAATCCTTGGCTCTGACATTAGCTATTAGTAGTCCAATCTGTGATCTATCATCTATAGTATGCTCTGTGGTACTATCGGCAAGTATCATACCTTGATCTTCTATAACGATATGTAGCTTTTTCCATATGCGACGCTTATATTGCTTACCATGCTTATTTTCTAGCCATTCGTTCCCTGTGTAGGCTTGTATCCCTGTACTATCCATTGAAATACAACTAAATTCTTTATCTTGATTTCCATGTAAATACCTAAGATCTAATGACTTCATACGCTTACTTAATGTTGTATAGTCTGGACATCTAATAGATAAACCCGATATTTCAAAGAGCCAGTTTATAAAGCCTTGGGTTTGGCGTAACTTAAGACCGAATAAGCATCTGATCTTCAAACACTGTAATATAGCGTGATCACTATAGCGTCTAGGTCTTCCTCGTTTCATTTCCTCTCTGTAATCAGCATACCAGCCAATCGCCAAATCACTGGCAATCATAAAATCTATGCGACCCCTATTGCGTAAAAAATTATTATATTCTGACCAATTCGTTATTTTATATTTAGAATACTTGCGTGATTTACTAAAAGGGGCTTTCTTCCGAGATCTCATATAATCTGGATTATTTTTTAATTCAGGACATCTTACCAGATTATCACCACTCTTGCTCTACAAATTTTATTTATGCAACAAAGCCATAGCTCGCGATATATAGCTAACGCGGAAAGGTTTTTACCATAGTTTTTGTATTTACTCACATATTCACCAGATCTAAATCCTATTAAACATTGCTGGACTAACTTTAAAAACGGTAAATTCCAGTATTAATTAAGCCAGATTTATATTTTCTTCCCATACCTCATTGGGTGTTTTATAACCGAGCACTTTTCTTGGTAAATTATTTAAAAAATCCTCAATTTCTTGTAATTGCTTTATTGTTAATTTTTTTATATCTAAAGATTTAGAGTATACTCTGTGCACCATTGAGTTAATCTTCTCTATCAATGGTTTTTGCCATGGAGAATAAGGCAGGAGTTTCGCACTTAGCAAAATTGTGTATTAGTTAGAAGCCATTTAATGTTGTTCTGAATTGATGTTTTTATAACTTCCCAAGTTTGTTGATATAAAGTAATGTTTTCATTTATCCTCCTTTTGTTCATATCAAGCCAGGCCAATACAGCAAGGCAAATATGATTTCTTTGAGCTCGACCCGTGCGTGCCTGACAGCATTCAATACCACAAGTTTGTTTCAATTCTCGATGATAAACTTCTATAGACCAACGCGCCTTAACAATTTTCTCTATTTGCTCACGTGTAGGATTCTCTAAATTAGTTGTTATGTAATCAATGCGACCATTTTTTGCCACAAACTTAAATACCGTAACCCAACCGTATCCACGTAGGTGAATTTTTAGCCCTTCATCGGGAATCTCTAAAGTTTCCAAGCTAACATTACGATTAACTTTTCTATTTTTTCTTAGGTTGGTAACCCATATCCAACCTAAATTACGTATATGTTTTAAATTATCCAAACCACTATACCAAGCATCCATAACTATAGCATCAGGCTTGATACCTCTTTCTTTAGCTAAAGTAAGCATATCACAAAAATGCTCGTTCTTTGTTTTACCATCAGTTTCTTTATCATATATTCTATAATCTACAGGAGTAGATTGCAGGAGTTTCGCACTTAGCAAATAATATGCTAATCTAGAGAAAAATAGTTTTAGATAAAAATGACAAGATCAAAATGTAGCAAAGATTTATATAAATCATTCTTACAAGCAAGTAGTGTAAGATATACTAGCAAAGCATTATCTGAAGTAAGTCCATTAGATCTATCGCACGATAGTGCAAGTCGATGGTTAAAGAGTAAGGATTTTCGCCCTAGCGAAATCTATAGCAAAGTGTCAAAATATATAGCTAACACGGAAATGTTTCTACCACAGATTAGGAAAAACTTAGGCATTGATCAATAATTTTATGTAAACAGTTTTTAAAGTTAGTCCAGCAATGTTTAATAGGATTTAGATCTGGTGAATATGTGAGTAAATACAAAAACTATGGTAAAAACCTTTTCGCGTTAGCTATATTGATCTGGAAGATCCTTGTTTATTAGTGGGAGATGACACCTTATTGTCAAAGCAATACAGTAAGAGGATCGAGCTTGTAAATTATCAATATTCTGGGGCTGTACATGATGTTATACCTGGTATAGGAATGGTAAACTTACTGCATTACAATACTCAAATTGATCAATCTACTCCTGTAGATTATAGAATATATGATAAAGAAACTGATGGTAAAACAAAGAACGAGCATTTTTGTGATATGCTTACTTTAGCTAAAGAAAGAGGTATCAAGCCTGATGCTATAGTTATGGATGCTTGGTATAGTGGTTTGGATAATTTAAAACATATACGTAATTTAGGTTGGATATGGGTTACCAACCTAAGAAAAAATAGAAAAGTTAATCGTAATGTTAGCTTGGAAACTTTAGAGATTCCCGATGAAGGGCTAAAAATTCGGCTCTGTCTCATCAATTGTGTAAATTTCGTGAACCATTAAATTCTACCATCAAATTTGATCATAAAATGAGCCATAGCTTCATTCCAATTGGGGATAGGCATAGACCATTTTTTGGTAATATAATCAATTGTCAGATATAAAACTTTAAATACTGCGTCATCATTTGGAAAGATGCGTTTATTCTTAGTAACTTTTCTCAATTGGCTATTCAGCGATTCTATCGCATTTGTAGTGTAAATAATCTTACGAATCTCCTTTGGATATTGCAAGAAAATTATCAAATTATCCCAATTATTATACCAAGATTTAGCTATATGCGGATATTGCTTACTCCATTTTTGATCAAATGACTCAAGAGCTAATTCTGCTTCTTTTTCAGTAGCAGAAGTATAGATTAGTTTCAAATCCGCTGCTAATTGCTTTCTATCTTTATATGATACATATTTGAGGCTATTCCTGATCTGATGGACAATACAAATTTGATGTTCAGTTTTCGGATATACTGATGCAATAGCATCAGACATACCAGTTAGATTATCACTACAAGCAATTAAGATATCTTTTACTCCTCGATTCTTCATTTCAGTAAAATTACCAAGCCAAAATTTAGCTCCTTCATTCTCACTTATCCATAAGCCTAAAATATCCTTTCTGCCAGATAAATCTATTCCTAAAGCTACATATACTGATTTATTAATAATAAGTTTATCTTGTCTTACTTTCACTACTAAACAGTCAAAATATACTATAGGGTATACTGATTCAAGAGGTCTACTCTGCCAAATCTTGACCTCATCTATTACTTCATCTGTAATCCTGCTGATTAGGCTCTCACTGATCTCAGCTCCATATAATTCTTGCAATTGTGTTTTAATATCAGACACACTCATACCCTTCGCATATAAGGATATTATCTTTTGGTCTAAGCCATCTATTCTTGTTTGTTTCTTTGAGACTATTATAGGTTCAAATTTACCTTGTCTGTCTCTTGGAACATTTATCTCTATAGTACCATTCTCACTAATCAGATTCTTACTAAAACTACCATTCCTCGCATTCTCAGTTTCAGCTCTATCATACTTGCTATAACCTAAATGTTCTGACATCTCAGCATGCAGTGCTCGCTCTAAAATACCCTTGGTTAATTCCTTAATTAATCCATTCTGACTTAGTACTGTTTTTAAATCTACTCCGCCTTCTATCAGCAAATCTATTGCTTCATTTATTTTTTTATTCTTCTCTATTTGCATTTCTGTTACCTATATTTTTAATTACTTCTAATATAGGCTCAACAAAAATTTACACAATCATTGCAAAAGACTCTATAAATAAACTGGTATATACTCTCTGTAGAAATATTGACAGTATCTCGTGATAGTTTACGTCTACCTGAAATTATATCTGGTGAAATACCCTGTGTTAACTGCTTTATTATTTCTGCTCGTAAATTATTATCAATATCTAATTTTCTTTTTCTCTTACCTTGCCTTAAACTGCAAGCAAGTGTGTTAGCCCTATCTGGTCTATAATTATGCCTCATTCTCTTGAGTTCATAACATATAGTGCTTTTATCACGGCCAATCTTTGTCCCTATATATCGCGAGCTATAACCACTCTTATTCATTTCGTATATTTTAAATCTTTCATCTATCGTTAAATGAGCCATGATATATCTATATTTAAATGATGCTCCTCGCAGCAGAGCTACGAGGTATCTAAAAAAGTTTTAGTTGTTTCTTATGATATCACGAAGCAGAGCTTCGGGGAATTAAACCCTGAGAGATTAAAAATTGATTATATCTGGCTTAATTAATTATAGAACTTTCCAACATCTTAATTTATCTGGTAATTATATACGTCCCGGCGAATTATTAAACTTATTAGCTGCATTAAAAAAGAATCAATCTCTAACACATCTTGATTTATCGCGGTGCGGTTTGGACGATGAAGGAGCAGCAGAGTTATCAGAATTTATTCAAGATCATACTAGCCTTACTTCTATTAATATTGACGGCAATATTATTATTTCTTATGGCTTAGAGGAATTAACAATTGCTATAGAATCAAATCGATTAATAAGGTCAATAGTAATAGACTTAAGTTCTCATAAGATAGAACCAGGGATAAGATACCGTATTAACAATGCAATACAACATAATATGCTTTGTTATGATAAAGTAAAAGAAGTGATGCATAATATTTCGTCCTTATGTGAAGATGATTCGAAGTATGATTCGCTTGATGCTGCAAAACTGCTTAATTTTTATCAGTGTCATGCCAAAGATAATTTAGTACAGTCAGTGTTAAAAGAGATGATGTCAGCAAATGACATATCGTGCTTTGACAAGAAGGTGGTTAATTATATTAATCTCTCAGGGTTTAATTCCCCGAAGCTCTGCTTCGTGATATCATAAGAAACAACTAAAACTTTTTTAGATACCTCGTAGCTCTGCTGCGAGGAGCATCATTGTAAATTATTTTAACCTAACACAAGTAAGTACTCTGAACCATAAAGCAAAATTACATACTTTATATCACAGTATTGAGGCTTTACCTCCAGAGATGATAATGAATATAACAAATAATATGCAATTATCTGATGTAATGGGAGTATGTGATTTAGATAATTGGATCCGTGTGTATGAAATGTAAAAGAGTCTTCACAATTAAGTGTGTAAATTTTTCCAAAGGACTAGATTCTTTCTTTAAATTTTATTGTCCCAAATTTGGGAGAAAAACCCCGCACTTGCAGTGCGTCGTTTTAACATATAGAATGAAGAGATGCAGTATTACAAGAAGCTAAGCCACACAGTTTACGATTGCACTTATCATATAGTATGGGTGACTAAATATCGCTATAATATATTGGTAGGAGAGTCAAGGACCTAATCCAAGAGATATGTAAGAATAATGGTGTAGAGATATTAAGAGGGAAGATAGCTTCAAATCACGTACATATCTATGTATCTGTGCCACCTTATCAACGCCAATTTAGGATAAGAGAAGTTGTTCTGGAGCTAAAGCATCAAGTTTTATACGAGATTTAGTGATAGCATAAGAAGTAACACAAGCTAGAATATGCACCAAGAAATTAACAGGAGATCTATGCCTTGTATGCTCTAGGTTCATTCGATTTTTTAGTATATTAAATACTGATTCGGCTCTGTTTCATCAATTCAGGAGTTTCGCACTTAGCAAAAAGTATGTTAATCTAGAGAAAAATAGTTTTAGATAAAAATGACAAGAACAAAATGTAGCAAGGACTTATATAAATCATTTTTACAAGCAAGTAGTGTCAGATATACTAGCAAGGCATTATCTGAAGTGAGTCCAGTAGATCTATCTCACGATAGTGCAAGTCGATGGTTAAAGAGTAAGGATTTTCGTCCTAGCGAAATCTATAAGGAAGTGTCAAAATATATAGATTGGGAAGCACCGTGTTTATTAGTGGGGGATGACACCTTATTATCAAAGCAATACAGTCAGAAGATTGAGCTTGTACGTTATCAATATTCTGGAGCTGTACATGATGTTATACCTGGTATAGGAATGGTAAACTTACTACATTACAATACTAAAATTGCTCAATCTACTCCCGTAGATTATAGAATATATGATAAAGACACTGATGGTAAAACAAAGAATGAGCATTTTTGTGATATGCTTACTTTAGCTAAAGAAAGAGGTCTCAATCCTGATGCCATAGTCATGGATGCTTGGTATAGCGGGTTGAAGAATTTAAAACATATACGTAATTTAGGCTGGCTATGGGTTACCACCCTAAGGAAAAATAGAAAAGTTAATCATAATGTTAGCTTGGAAAGTTTAGAGATACCCGATGAGGGGCTAAAAATTCACCTACGTGGATACGGTTGGGTTACGGTATTTAAGTTTGTGGCAAAGAATGGTCGCATTGATTACATAACAACGAACTTGGACAATCCCACACGTGAGCAAATAGAGAAAATTGTTAAGGCACGTTGGTCTATAGAGGTTTATCATCGAGAATTAAAACAAACTTGTGGTATTGAACGCTGTCAGGCACGCACGGGCCGAGCTCAAAGAAATCATATTTGCCTTGCAGTATTTGCCTGGCTTGATATGAATAAAAGGAGGATAAATGAAAACATTACTTTATATCAACAAACTTGGGAAGTTATAAAAACATCAATTCAAAACAATATCAGATGGCTTTTAACTGATTCGCAACTTTGCTAAGTGCGAAACTCCTGCAATTGTGTAAATTTCGTGAGCCATTAAATCCTACCATCAAATTTGATCATAAAATGAGCCATAGCTTCATTCCAATTGGGGATAGGCATAGACCATTTTTTGGTAATATAATCAATTGTCGGCTCTGTCTCATCAATTGTGTAAATTTCGTGAACCATTAAATTCTACCATCAAATTTGATCATAAAATGAGCCATAGCTTCATTCCAATTGGGGATAGGCATAGACCATTTTTTGGTAATATAATCAATTGTCAGATATAAAACCTTAAATAGTCCGTCCGCCAAAACTCTACAAGCCTTATAGATAATATGGTTTTAAGACAAGAAGTAATACAACAATCCGTAAGAAAATGATAAAATATGGTCATAAACCTTATGGATTTCAGTCAATGCCAATAGACAACATTATCAAATCGCAAGAACAAGGGAAACTGTTTGGTTATAAATTAAAAGAAGAATTAAACCCAAATAATAAGCTATATAAATTAAGAGAATTAATAAATTGGTCTAGGCTCGAAGAGTGGTTATCAAAAAATGTTTGTATTAAGAAATTTGGTAGAAATAGAAAATGTCATAGAGTGATGCTTGGCATAACGATGCTACAAGCAATGTATAATTTTTCAGATTCATTATCAGAGGAAGAGCTAAAAGAGAATATGTATTGGCAGTATTTCTGCGGGTGGGAATATATAGAAAAAGACATAGCTATCTCGGAAACTAGTATACGACGGTTTCGTAGTGTATTAGGTGAAGCTGGATATAATGAGATATTATCGGAGTTGATCAGGGTTGGGATAAAAACTAACACAATTAAAAAAAAAGATTTGGAATTAATCATCGCTGATACGACTGTACAAATTAAGAATATCAAACACCCACACGATGTTTATTTAATGGATAAAGCTAGGCTTAGCATAGTAAAGCTTTGCAACAGTTTGGGTATACATTTGAATGAAACATACGCTAGAACCTATAAACGCGATATAGTAAAGCTATGGAAATATAAAGAACATAGTAAAGCCAAGAAGCGTTGGAAAATAATGAAGCATTTAAAAATATTACTGGGTCGTTTGATTAGAGTATGTGAGCGTGAGATCAAAAATAAGCAATTAAACTTGTCTCTCAAAAATCAAGAAGTATTGCAAAAAATAAAACAAATACATAACCAATCTGTTTTAAAAAGAGAAGCTAAAAAGCAATATAAAGAAGATAACAAAGTATTATATAGTTTTCATGCCCCTGAAGTAGAGTGTATAGGAAAGGGAAAACGCAACAAGCCATATGAGTTTGGCAATAAAGTAGCGGTAGTAGTAAGTGGTCGTAGAAATTTTGTTTTATCCGCAAAATCGTTTCATAATAATCCTTATGATGGTCATACATTGCATCAGAGCTTTGAAGCAGTAGAGAGTGTCACTGGAATCAAGATAAAGAAATCATTTGTTGATCTTGGGTATAGTGGTAGCAATGTAAAGGAGAAGAGTAAGGTATATACCCCAAAAACGCGGAAGAAGTTGTTACAAGAGGACAAGTCTATGATCAAGAGACGCAGTGCCATAGAACCAATAATAGGTCACTTAAAGCAATATGGTCGGATGGGTAGAAACTTCTTGAAAGGTATGATAGGAGATATTATCAATCCAATAATCTCTGCTATTGGTTTGAATTTACGATGCATTGCAAATCATTTACAAATCGTGTCTAACTCCACATAAATCAAAAATATCATCATGCAAAAACTAGATGAACGATAAAAAATCGTTAACAATAGCTCCATATCAAAATTAGACCAACACAGAAATGTATCAGTAAAAATTAACATAACTTATTAATTTTTATTGAAAATCTTAGCAATTTGTTGTCAAAACTCTATCCCATTACAAATGATCAGGATTTGAAGTGTTTTTGGCGGATAGACTAAATACTGCGTCATCATTTGGAAAGATGCGTTTATTCTTAGTAACTTTTCTCAATTGGCTATTCAGCGATTCTATCGCATTTGTAGTGTAAATAATCTTACGAATCTCCTTTGGATATTGCAAGAAAATTATCAAATTATCCCAATTATTATACCAAGATTTAGCTATATGCGGATATTGCTTACTCCATTTTTGATCAAATGACTCAAGAGCTAATGCTGCTTCTTTTTCAGTAGCAGAAGTATAGATTAGTTTCAAATCCGCTGCTAATTGCTTTCTATCTTTATATGATACATATTTGAGGCTATTCCTGATCTGATGGACAATACAAATTTGATGTTCAGTTTTCGGATATACTGATGCAATAGCATCAGACATACCAGTTAGATTATCACTACAAGCAATTAAGATATCTTTTACTCCTCGATTCTTCATTTCAGTAAAATTACCAAGCCAAAATTTAGCTCCTTCATTCTCACTTATCCATAAGCCTAAAATATCCTTTCTGCCAGATAAATCTATTCCTAAAGCTACATATACTGATTTATTAAACCCTGAGAGATTAAAAATTGATTATATCTGGCTTAATTAATTATAGAACTTTCCTATCCCTTGTAAATACTTACTTCCAAACCTAGATTAATCCAGAATTCAGGTTTTAGAGGTTTGTCATCGAAAAAGAATCTCTCGTAATAAAGTCTTTGCCGGTATTGCTGCTTTGGGTAAAACAACAAAAAGTTGGTTTTTTGGTCTAAAATTACATTTGGTTATTAACGAAAAAGGTGAGATTCAAGGTCTAAAACTAACGCCTGGTAATGTAGATGATAGAGCGCCGGTTTCGATAATCACCAAACATATCACGGGATTATTGTTTGGCGATAAGGGTTATATCAAACAGGAGCTCTTTGATGATCTATACAGCAAAGGAATCAAGTTAGTAACTGGCATAAAGAAGAAAATGAAGAATAAACTTATGCCATTATTTGAAAAAATATTATTACGCAAACGCTCAATTATCGAAACAGTATTTAGTGTGCTGAAGGGTGCTTTCGAGATCGAACATACAAGACATAGATCAATTTGGAATGCCTTTGTACATATCTTATCCGCCCTAATTGCATACTGTATGAAACCTAACAAACCTGCTATATCTCAAAATTAGCTAATCCAGAATTCAGGTCTACAGCTATTATCTTCTATCCCAGACTCATCTATAAATCTGAAGTTTTGACAAAAATTCTAATTTTTCTGACTAAAGTAAAAATTTATATTTAAAGTTAAATATATAAAATTCGTAATTTCCAGCTCGATATAGATAGACTGCTTACTTTAAAAATGGTAAGGTATAAATTCCTGTAAGTAAATAAGATATAAATTATGATGTGGTTGTTAATAGCACTTTGTTTAACCGGCTTAGTTTTGATTATAGGGGTAGTATCGATGGCTATTGGTGGTAAATTTGATAGAAAATTTAGCTCAAAGCTTATGACTATGAGAGTTTTTTTTCAGGCAGTTGCGGTATTACTGTTATTTATAATATATTTTTATAAAGTTAATGAGTCTTTTGCAATGATTGTGTAAATTTTTGTTGAGCCTATATTAGAAGTAAAATGATGCTCCTCGCAGCAGAGCTACGAGGTATCTAGTCCGTCCGCCAAAACTCTACAAGCCTTATAGATAATATGGTTTTAAGACAAGAAGTAATACAACAATCCGTAAGAAAATGATAAAATATGGTCATAAACCTTATGGATTTCAGTCAATGCCAATAGACAACATTATCAAATCGCAAGAACAAGGGAAACTGTTTGGTTATAAATTAAAAGAAGAATTAAACCCAAATAATAAGCTATATAAATTAAGAGAATTAATAAATTGGTCTAGGCTCGAAGAGTGGTTATCAAAAAATGTTTGTATTAAGAAATTTGGTAGAAATAGAAAATGTCATAGAGTGATGCTTGGCATAACGATGCTACAAGCAATGTATAATTTTTCAGATTCATTATCAGAGGAAGAGCTAAAAGAGAATATGTATTGGCAGTATTTCTGCGGGTGGGAATATATAGAAAAAGACATAGCTATCTCGGAAACTAGTATACGACGGTTTCGTAGTGTATTAGGTGAAGCTGGATATAATGAGATATTATCGGAGTTGATCAGGGTTGGGATAAAAACTAACACAATTAAAAAAAAAGATTTGGAATTAATCATCGCTGATACGACTGTACAAATTAAGAATATCAAACACCCACACGATGTTTATTTAATGGATAAAGCTAGGCTTAGCATAGTAAAGCTTTGCAACAGTTTGGGTATACATTTGAATGAAACATACGCTAGAACCTATAAACGCGATATAGTAAAGCTATGGAAATATAAAGAACATAGTAAAGCCAAGAAGCGTTGGAAAATAATGAAGCATTTAAAAATATTACTGGGTCGTTTGATTAGAGTATGTGAGCGTGAGATCAAAAATAAGCAATTAAACTTGTCTCTCAAAAATCAAGAAGTATTGCAAAAAATAAAACAAATACATAACCAATCTGTTTTAAAAAGAGAAGCTAAAAAGCAATATAAAGAAGATAACAAAGTATTATATAGTTTTCATGCCCCTGAAGTAGAGTGTATAGGAAAGGGAAAACGCAACAAGCCATATGAGTTTGGCAATAAAGTAGCGGTAGTAGTAAGTGGTCGTAGAAATTTTGTTTTATCCGCAAAATCGTTTCATAATAATCCTTATGATGGTCATACATTGCATCAGAGCTTTGAAGCAGTAGAGAGTGTCACTGGAATCAAGATAAAGAAATCATTTGTTGATCTTGGGTATAGTGGTAGCAATGTAAAGGAGAAGAGTAAGGTATATACCCCAAAAACGCGGAAGAAGTTGTTACAAGAGGACAAGTCTATGATCAAGAGACGCAGTGCCATAGAACCAATAATAGGTCACTTAAAGCAATATGGTCGGATGGGTAGAAACTTCTTGAAAGGTATGATAGGAGATATTATCAATCCAATAATCTCTGCTATTGGTTTGAATTTACGATGCATTGCAAATCATTTACAAATCGTGTCTAACTCCACATAAATCAAAAATATCATCATGCAAAAACTAGATGAACGATAAAAAATCGTTAACAATAGCTCGTCCCTCCGCCAAAACTCTAAAAAGTCTATCCGCCAAAAACACTTCAAATCCTGATCATTTGTAATGGGATAGAGTTTTGACAACAAATTGCTAAGATTTTCAATAAAAATTAATAAGTTATGTTAATTTTTACTGATACATTTCTGTGTTGGTCTAATTTTGATATGGAGCTATTGTTAACGATTTTTTATCGTTCATCTAGTTTTTGCATGATGATATTTTTGATTTATGTGGAGTTAGACACGATTTGTAAATGATTTGCAATGCATCGTAAATTCAAACCAATAGCAGAGATTATTGGATTGATAATATCTCCTATCATACCTTTCAAGAAGTTTCTACCCATCCGACCATATTGCTTTAAGTGACCTATTATTGGTTCTATGGCACTGCGTCTCTTGATCATAGACTTGTCCTCTTGTAACAACTTCTTCCGCGTTTTTGGGGTATATACCTTACTCTTCTCCTTTACATTGCTACCACTATACCCAAGATCAACAAATGATTTCTTTATCTTGATTCCAGTGACACTCTCTACTGCTTCAAAGCTCTGATGCAATGTATGACCATCATAAGGATTATTATGAAACGATTTTGCGGATAAAACAAAATTTCTACGACCACTTACTACTACCGCTACTTTATTGCCAAACTCATATGGCTTGTTGCGTTTTCCCTTTCCTATACACTCTACTTCAGGGGCATGAAAACTATATAATACTTTGTTATCTTCTTTATATTGCTTTTTAGCTTCTCTTTTTAAAACAGATTGGTTATGTATTTGTTTTATTTTTTGCAATACTTCTTGATTTTTGAGAGACAAGTTTAATTGCTTATTTTTGATCTCACGCTCACATACTCTAATCAAACGACCCAGTAATATTTTTAAATGCTTCATTATTTTCCAACGCTTCTTGGCTTTACTATGTTCTTTATATTTCCATAGCTTTACTATATCGCGTTTATAGGTTCTAGCGTATGTTTCATTCAAATGTATACCCAAACTGTTGCAAAGCTTTACTATGCTAAGCCTAGCTTTATCCATTAAATAAACATCGTGTGGGTGTTTGATATTCTTAATTTGTACAGTCGTATCAGCGATGATTAATTCCAAATCTTTTTTTTTAATTGTGTTAGTTTTTATCCCAACCCTGATCAACTCCGATAATATCTCATTATATCCAGCTTCACCTAATACACTACGAAACCGTCGTATACTAGTTTCCGAGATAGCTATGTCTTTTTCTATATATTCCCACCCGCAGAAATACTGCCAATACATATTCTCTTTTAGCTCTTCCTCTGATAATGAATCTGAAAAATTATACATTGCTTGTAGCATCGTTATGCCAAGCATCACTCTATGACATTTTCTATTTCTACCAAATTTCTTAATACAAACATTTTTTGATAACCACTCTTCGAGCCTAGACCAATTTATTAATTCTCTTAATTTATATAGCTTATTATTTGGGTTTAATTCTTCTTTTAATTTATAACCAAACAGTTTCCCTTGTTCTTGCGATTTGATAATGTTGTCTATTGGCATTGACTGAAATCCATAAGGTTTATGACCATATTTTATCATTTTCTTACGGATTGTTGTATTACTTCTTGTCTTAAAACCATATTATCTATAAGGCTTGTAGAGTTTTGGCGGACGGACTAAAAAATATCACTTGTGTCACTAATTTCCAAAAATAGTGCGATTTTAGAGCAAATTACTCTAATTTTGAGGGCTGATTTTAAATTTTTGTATTAAAAACCACACTATTTCCCAAAATGCATTCATTTTTTTATTGTCATTTTTTTGTATTTCCATAAGCTTTTGATATAAAACCTTTCATTTTCTTATGGATTTTACTATGCATTTTTGCCTTAAAACCCTATTGCCTATAAGGCTTTTAGAGTTTTGGCGGACGGACTAGCTCCATATCAAAATTAGACCAACACAGAAATGTATCAGTAAAAATTAACATAACTTATTAATTTTTATTGAAAATCTTAGCAATTTGTTGTCAAAACTCTATCCCATTACAAATGATCAGGATTTGAAGTGTTTTTGGCGGATAGACTATCTAAAAAAGTTTTAGTTGTTTCTTATGATATCACGAAGCAGAGCTTCGGGGAATTAAACCCTGAGAGATTAAAAAAAGTGGCGAGTGTATCAATCTATAATTTGTATTATATATCAAATAATTTACTTTAAATTGTAGAAATATCGCTTTTAAGCTGATAAAAGCACTAAATATTTAACTTTAAATATAAATTTTTACTTTAGTCAGAAAAATTAGAATTTTTGTCAAAACTTCAGTTTGATATATAATACAAATTATAGATTGATACACTCGCCACTTTTTTTTAATAAAAATTTTTTGTCAAAACTTCAGTTTATAAAAAAATAAACTGCAAAAAAGAGTTATATTTTTTTATATGTTAAGTCAACAAAAAAGTAAAGCATTAGTAAGAAATATTTATAAAACTTAAAGCTTCTTTAACTAATGGAATAGTTATTTTTCTCTTAGAAGTTAACGCAAAGTTATTGATATACTCTAATATTTCTAAAATTCTGTTATATTCTCTAGGTAAATTCACTAATAAAAAATCTATTACTATTTGTAATATTGTTACAGAAGATGTAGCAAAATGTTTAAATATTAAAATTTTAATTAATTCATCGTCAGGAGGATAAAGCAGAACGTTTAATACAGAATTAATACGTGATGATAGATCAGGTAAGGTAAAATTTTTACCTTTATTATTAGATGTAAGTAAAAGATATTTTTGCTTTTCATTAATAAGATTAAATAGATGAAGCAATGCTGTTTCCTGCCAATTTTCTATATCCTCAATAATGAAAGCGTTATGATTTGCTAAAATCTTATCATCAAAAAAAATATCTTTGATTATATAAGCATTGCTTAAATTTTGCCATATTTTGGTTAGATAAGTTTTACCTGAAGACGCAGGACCTTTTATTAGTAAAGTGAATTTATAAGGATTAACGCCAAAGCTATTCTGCCAATTTTGCAAAGCATTATAAGCTAAAGCGTTAGACTCAGAAACAATAAATTCCTCAGGATGATATTTTGAAGAATTATTAAAAGGAAATATATATTGCATTTATAAAATTTTTTAACGTCATTGCGAGGAAAGATTTAAGTCTTGACGAAGGATAGTGGACTGAAAAATCAAGACAAAAAAATGAGTAGTATGTTTTCCTAATTTTTCGATTATTAGGCAGCAATTTGCTGATAATTTTGCATATAATTCAGATATACATTCATAGGCTTTTTATAACCAATACTTGAATGAAATCTGTGATAATTATATTTGTTCAGATAATGATCAATCCCCTCTTTTAACTCTTTAACATTGTTAAAATCATTAATAAAGATACAATTATATTTTAAAGTTCTAAAAAACCTTTCTATTACTATATTATCAATACTTCTACCTTTGCCATTCATTGAAATTTGGATATCATGCTCCTTGAGAATATTTATGTGGTCATAACTGGTATATTGGCTACCTTGATCACTATTAAATATCTGTGGAGCGTTATACTTACTGAGAGCTTGTTTCAAGACATCAGTTACAAGAGATGCATCCATAGAATTTGACAGTTTATAGTCCGTCCGCCAAAACTCTAAAAGCCTTATAGGCAATAGGGTTTTAAGGCAAAAATGCATAGTAAAATCCATAAGAAAATGAAAGGTTTTATATCAAAAGCTTATGGAAATACAAAAAAATGACAATAAAAAAATGAATGCATTTTGGGAAATAGTGTGGTTTTTAATACAAAAATTTAAAATCAGCCCTCAAAATTAGAGTAATTTGCTCTAAAATCGCACTATTTTTGGAAATTAGTGACACAAGTGATATTTTTTAGAGTTTTGGCGGAGGGACTTTATAGCTCAATATGGCCTTGCTATGCCAATCTATAATAGCTGCCATATACATAACGCCACCATTAGTTCTAATGTAAGTAATGTCACCACTCCAAACCTCATTCACATTAGGCACATACACTTGCTTTGTTGAGCCAGATTTAGTCCAATATTGATCAAGTAAGTAGCTATAGATCTTATGCTCACTATCGTTGCGAGAAGTAGATTTTTTCTTATGTGGGTACATAGCTTCTATACCCATCATCCTCATATATTTCAGTACTCGATCTTTACCGACAATAAAACCATCTTCTAGTAACTGTTGATGAATATAGCGATAACCAAATTCAGGATTATCTGTATATATTTCATCTATTCTATTTAAAATACTTAATTTATTTATACTCATCTCCTTGGATTTATAGTAGGCTGTAGATCGACTAATCTTTAATAGTTCACACTGTCTTGATTTTGAGAGTTGATTTAGCTTGGAGTGTACAAGACTCTTTTTATTTGATAAATCCAAGCTTTTGAGCTTTCCCACGGCCCAGTCCCTCTCAACTGTGATTCTACCAAGAGCTTTAGCAAGTTCATCATTTTGCTCTTGTAAATGATTTATTTGTTCTTGATATTCACTAAAAACTTTAGCTGGTTCAAAAGCTAATGCCGCATTACCTAAAAACTGTTTTTTCCAATTTTGAATTGTTTTAACACTTATTGCATATTTTGAAGCTAACTGACCAAGTGTCGACTCCTCTTTTATTAATCTCTCAGGGTTTAATTCCCCGAAGCTCTGCTTCGTGATATCATAAGAAACAACTAAAACTTTTTTAGATACCTCGTAGCTCTGCTGCGAGGAGCATCATTTCTAATACTATCCCCGTTTTTTCTGAAGCACTGAAAATTTTTACTTTATTTTTCTTCATCTTTCCTCTTAAGTTTATTGCTATTTATTCTAACTTATTGCGGAAACACACTCCTTCATTTTTTTGTCCAATTTTTTCATGTATGGACCTCCTGTAGAATGCAAGAAAAAAATAACATCAATAATAAAAACAAACAAATGCAGTCATGTATCCGGCTTATAGCTGATAAATCAACCTAATTTATTCTACAGCCCTGATGGAATTCGCTGGCTTACAAACTATATACTTATCAGTCCATCGGCTTCTAAAAGAGCCACTGAAAAACGCAGTTTTTTTGTAAGCTAAGGTTTGTCTTATTTACCATCAATATTAATTATCTCAAGCATATTTCGGGTTGGAATCTCTTACATATTGTTTTGCTTTTACCTATTCATTATATAAATCACCATTTATTTTACTTATAAGTGCTATGCTACACACTCTTTAGCTACAAACTTTACTCTCTACATAATCATCTCCTGATCTTAGTACAGCAAACACCACTCTTGCCAACTTATTAGCTATGGCAACTGTCGTTTTATTATGGCTACTTCGCTCAGATAAATTAAACATCCATTTCGTAAATTGGCTAAAATCTTTTTTAGATTTCTGTTCTTCCGATGTAAATCTTATCTTGGCATTTAGTACAGCTCTAGCCCCTTGAATTAATAAAGTGCGTAAGTATACATCACCTCGCTTGCTAATTCCCAGCAGCTTATCCTTCCCACCACTTGAATGTTGTCTTGGCACTAATCCTAGCCATGCCGATAATTGCCTGCCATTCTCAAAACTTGTAGCATTACCTATTGATGCTATTAAAGCAGTAGCAGTAATTAAACCAAGACCAGGTATAGCTCTTAATCGTTGATATTGAGTTAGGTTACTTGCTATCATTGTTAATCGTTTTTCTATCTCTTTTATTTTTCTGTTATTATCTAAGAATTCTTCTTTTAGTTCACTAAATGTTTGATAACTTAACTGGCTTAATTTCCCTGCATCTAAAATCTCAATTAATTTTGTGATAACCTTATTAATGCCTTGAGGAACAATAAAACCAAACTCATGTAGTAGCCCCCTAATTTCATTAGCAAGTGCTGTACGATTTTTTACCAATCTCTCTCTTACCCTATGTATTGATAAAATTTCTTGTTGCTCTATAGTTTTAATTGCAACAAATCTCATATTAGGTCTTGTCACGGCTTCACATATCGCTTCAGCATCTGCTTGATCATTTTTATTAGTTTTAACATATGGTTTGACAAATTGCGGTGCCATTAGTTTTACTTCATGCCCTAATTTAGTTATTTCTCTTGCCCAATAACTAGAACCACCACAAGCTTCCATCCCTACTAAACATTGTGGTAAATTAGCCATAAATGTCAAAACCTGATCTCTCATCAATTTTTTCTTTAATACTGTCTTGCCATTTTTATCTACACCATGAATTTGAAAAATTCTTTTTGCAATATCTATACCAATTGTAGTAACCTCCATATGGACCTCCTTAATTGTTGTTTTAATATGTTAAATATTAACCCTAGAAGATTAGCAACTGCTTTTCATTCTCTATATCAGGAGGTCCATACCATTAGTCCATTATAGTTTGCCTGAACCTTGATTCTGTACATAATTACGTAATTTCTGCTCATCACCATGTTTACCTACTGTGCTCATAAAATATCCTTTACTCCAAAACTCACTTCCCCATAATTTTTCTTTAAGATTTGGATATTTCTCAAACATTTTCTTAGAAGTAATACTTTTTATGATTTGAGTTATTTTTGTTGGGCTATACATTGGTATTGACTGTAATAAAAAATGTACGTGATCTTTATCTACTCCTATTTCTAAAAATCTAATTTCATAACGATCTTCTATGTGCTCACAAATTTTACACAAATAATCATCTAGTTCTTGATTGAATATTACTCTTCTATACTTTGCCGGCGTTACTAAATGATATATTAGTACTGTGACATTATGACTCTTATGTATATAACTGCTTTCTTCCATTCAAGTAGTATATCACGAAGCAGAGCTTCGGGGAATTAAAACCCTGAGAGATTAATCTCATTTAAACCCTTTATCTATAAGCTTTCTATCTATCCCTTATCCTAAATTAGCGTTTCTAAATATACTTACTATTCTCTTCCCTAATATACTCTATTAACTGCTCAATCGATAAAACTTTCTGTTCAGTATTTCCGAGTCTTCGAATAGTTACTTGTTTATTCTCTTTTTCTTGTTTTCCGATTACCGCAATCATTGGTACTTTCTGGTTAGAAAATTCACGAATTTTATAGTTAATTTTATCGGGTGATATATTAATATCAACTCGCACGCCACTTTCAATTAAAGCTTTTTGTACTTCTAAAGCGTAATCGTTTAAATCACTTGTAATGGTAGCTATTGCAACCTGTACAGGAGCAAGCCATAAAGGAAAACGCCCAGCATATTCCTCGATTAATATCCCGATAAAACGCTCAAGCGAACCAAGTATTGCTCTATGTAACATTATAGGTCTTTTTTTCTCACCGCTTGCTGCAACATAGCTAGCGTCTAAACGCTCAGGCAAAACAAAATCCATTTGCAGAGTTCCACATTGCCATTGACGCCCTATTGCATCGGTTAACACAAATTCAAGCTTAGGACCGTAAAAAGCACCCTCACCCGGGTTTAATGTATAGCTATAACCAGCTTTCTCCACCGCTTCTTTTAGAGCATTCTCAGCCTTATCCCAAGTCTCGCTACTCCCTGCTCTAACCTCCGGACGATCAGAGAATTTTACCTTTATATCAGTAAAGCCGAAATCCTTATAAACCGCGGTTAGTAACCTACAAAAGCTAACTGTTTCATCGGTAATTTGATCTTCGTCACAAAATATATGTGCATCATCTTGCACTAAACTTCGCACTCTCATTAACCCGTGTAAAGCACCTGACGCCTCATTACGATGGCACAAGCCAAATTCTGACATACGAAGCGGCAAATCTCGATAGCTTTTAATACCTTGTTTAAAAATCTGTACGTGACAAGGACAGTTCATTGGCTTTAAAGCAAGTGTCTTGTCATCTGTTTCTAAAGCGAACATATCATCACGGAATTTTTCCCAATGCCCCGAAAGCTCCCAAAGACTCTTATCAACTAAAACAGGGGTTTTAACCTCAATATAACCGTTCTTACGAATCTTTCTTCTAATATACTGCTCAATAGTATTATATACACTCCAACCCTTATCATGCCAAAATACCATTCCGTGAGCTTCTTCCTGAAAATGGAATAAATCAAGCTCTTTTCCTAATTTTCTATGGTCACGCTTTTCAGCTTCCTCAAGCATGAATAAATAGCTCTCTAGCTGCTCTTTAGTAGCCCAAGCCGTACCATATATACGCTGCAACACCTCATTTCGGCTATCACCACGCCAATAAGCTCCCGCAACTTTCATCAGTTTGAAATGTTTAACAAAGCCGGTAGATGGAGCGTGCGGACCTCGGCATAAATCAATAAAGTTACCTTGCCTGTATAAACTAATAGGCTCATTTGACGGGATGGAGGCAATAATTTCAGCTTTGTAATGCTCACCTATCGATTTAAAAAACTCTACAGCCTTTTCCCTATCCCACAATTCTCTTATTACTTTCTCATTCTTTTTAGCAAGCTCATGCATCTTAGCTTCTATAACTGCTAAATCATCAGTAGTAAAAGGTTTATTACGGGCAAAATCATAGTAATAACCATTTTCAATAGCAGGACCAATTGTTACTTGTGTTTCAGGAAATAATTCTTTTACTGCTTCCGCTGTTAAATGTGCAGCATCATGCCTTATAACTTCAAGACATTCAGGATCTTTAACAGTCAAAATACGCAATTTACAATCACTATCAATTTGAGTATTTAAATCCTTAAGCTCACCATTAATCTCAGCAATCATTGCTGCTTTAGCAAGCGATGTTGAAATAGACTCAGCTATTTCAAACGCTGTAATATTTTTTTCAAACTGTTTTACACTCCCATCAGGGAAAGAAATATTTATCATTTTTTATTCTAACTTATTTTTCTTTTAAACGATCAGCTATTAATTTATATGATTCATAAACTTTAGCTGGATCTTTTTCTAGCAATTCAAATCCTAGTCTTTCATTACTATTAATATGCCATAATTTACAAGTATCAGGACTAATTTCATCAGTTAACATTACCAAAGATTCTTCATCACCGGTCAATACCCGTCCGAATTCAAGATTGCATTCAACAAGCCGAATACCGATGCCGATGAATAAACCGCTTAGGAAATCATATATACGCAAAGCTTGCTTTTTAACTGTATTGATTTCATCTTTAGTTAACCAACCAAAATTTAATATTTGATGCTCATTAACTATCGGATATTTAAACTCTCGACTTTTTACTTTAAAGTCAATTATTGGCTTATCAAATACAAAGCCTTCATCCATACCAAATTCTTTTACAAACCTACCACACGCAACAGAAGATACAACTACTTGCAGAGGAAACATCTCAACATATTGAATTAACTGCTCTCTCATATTCAGCTTTTCAATAAAATGATTTTCAATGCCAATCATTTCAAGCTTATTCATTACAAAGGAAGAGATATTATTATTAAGCACTCCTTTGCCTGATACATCAATAATTTCACCATTTTCTAAAGTAGCTTTATCAGAAAAAGCCATCACAAGTAAAAACTCCTCTTCAGAAGAATATAGGGTTTTACTTGAACCTTCATATAATTTTTTTTTCATATATTATTTTTTAAAATTTATTTAGCGTCGTTGCGAGGAAAAACTACAAGTTTTGTACGTGTGCAATCTAGTTAAAAAATACTAATAAAATTAGTATTTTTTATTATTTTTCTGGATCTAGTTCCCAAGCCACGGTATGACCTTTAAAGGCTTCTGAATCCCCGCCGTTGCTAAGAATGACATTATGGATATTTTTCGACCATGCAACAAAGCCCCTTTGTACAATAATATATAAAAGAAGTCTAAGACTTTTTTAGCAACTCAATTGTTTTCAAAAAATCTAATATATACTCTTCTTGCTTCTCTAAATCTTTAATTTTGAGGTTGTTACTTGCTTGTTCTTCGTCACCGATAAAGACAATAAATTTGGCGTTTTCATTTAAAGCTCTTTGCATTCTTTTTGCCATTTTACCACTTACTTCTATTAAAACAGGTATGTTATGTAAGCGTAATTGATCAACTATTTTTAAAGAATGTGAAATATTATTTTCGCCTATTGGCAATACAAATATCGGAGTTACCGAATTTATATTATATTCCCGCATCAAGGCTATTCGCTCAATTCCTACCGCAAAACCTATTGCTGGCACTTCATCGTTATTGACCATGATGCGACTAAGCCCGTCATAACGCCCGCCGGCAAGAATAGTGGATTGGCTTCCTAGCTTTGTAGTCGTGAATTCAAAAGCAGTATGGCAGTAATAATCAAGTCCTCTAACCAGACGTGCATTTATGGTATATTTTACGCCTAAAATATCGAGATATTTTAATAATTCTTCGAAATATTTTTTTGATCCCTCAGTATAATACTCCGATAAAACAGGGGCATTTGCTACTATCTTTTGATCAACTTCACTTTTAGAATCAAGAATTCGCATCGGATTTTTAGTTAGCCTTATTTTGCTATCTTCTGATAATTCATCTTTAAAATCGTTTAGATATTCTACTAATTTTTGCTGATAAGTAGAACGCGATTGACTGCAACCAAGAGAGTTTAGCTCTAAAGTAGTATCGGCTAAAACCTCTAAACTTTCCAGTATATCTACTGCTAGTTTTAAAGTTTCAGCATCAGATATTGCTCCTTTAGCCCCTAAATATTCATAATTTAGCTGGTGGAATTGTCTTTGACGCCCTGCTTGCGGTCTATCATAACGAAAAACAGGACCAGTAGAAAATAATTTGAGAGGTAGTTTATGCTGCAAGCCGTTTGAGATAAAAGCTCTTACAATCCCTGCTGTAAATTCAGGACGTAGAGCTACCGATTCGTCACTTTTATCTAAAAAGCTGTAGATTTCTTTACTAATTACGTCAGAGCTTTCACCCATTGAACGATTAAAGACTTTGGTATATTCGAGTATTGGAGTACTCATTTGCTTATAGCCATATAATTCCCCAACCTCTTTTGCTTTTTTGATTATATAGTCATGAACTTTATAATCATCCGGCAAAAGATCTTTCATTCCTCGAAGTGGTTGGAGTTTATCAGTCATTTTGATTTATTTAATGCTATTTTAATAATCGTGGCAAGCCACGGGGAATTTAACCCAACAGGGATTAATCTCTCAGGGTTTAATTCCCCGAAGCTCTGCTTCGTGATATCATAAGAAACAACTAAAACTTTTTTAGATACCTCGTAGCTCTGCTGCGAGGAGCATCATTTATATTATATAGCGAAAAGTATTAGGATATAGACTTTAAATTTTAGAGCGAGCTAAACTAGGCGTACATTTAGTACGTGAGCATAAGCGAGTCTCTTAAAATTTGATGTATATATCCTAATAATTGAAGCTATATTTCTTTCTTCATAAAAAATGATCTAACAATATATAAAACAAATATCGTAACAAACCAAATTAATAAAGCACGTCCTGCAGTATGTAAATTAAATTCACCATCAAATACTTGAATAAATAACAAATATACACATGCACATATAATAAAAGGAGCAATAATATATACCAAAGGACATTTAAAAGGTCTTTGAGCATTAGGTAGTCTTGTTCTAAACAACAACACTATTGTTGCAACAGTTATGTAGTCAATAATTGCGCCCATCGAAGTTAATTGGGTCAATAATTCCGTTGAACAAAATCCTCCAAGAATAGCAGCTAAAGATGCAAATATTATAATTGTAATGCATGGGCTATCGTACTTAGGATGTAATTTTGCAAAGCTTTTTGGTAGTAACCCATCACGTGCGATAGCATAAAAAATGCGTGAAGTACCATAAATATTCATCATTAGCACTGTCATCATACCGCAAACAGCACCGGTTGCAACAATAGCTGAGCCGATTTTACTGTTGTTGATAGTTAAAGCATAAGCAAGCGGCTGATCATTATTTAACTGATCAAAAGGTGCTATGCCGGTAACAAGTCCTGCCATCGCAACATATACAATAGTAGTTAAAACGAGCGAGCCAATAATACCGATCATTATATCACGCTTTGGGTTTTTACACTCTTCGGCAGCGGTTGCAATTGTTCCAAATCCTGTAAATGCTAAGAATAAAATAGATGCACCGACTAAAACGTTACTAAAACCAAACGGCATAAAATTGCTCCAGTTAGCTGCATCAAAATGTGGAGCAGCAGCAATGATAAAGACGAATATCGCCGCCATTTTAATAAATACTAAAATAGCATTTAATTTTTTACTGTCTTTAGTACCTAAAAATAGAATAAACCCAATAAATACCGAAATTAAAAATGCAGGTAAATTTACTATACCGCCATTTGTCGGCACTGTGGTTAAAGCTTTTGGCAATTCAATTCCACCAGCTACGAGTATCCCTTGTACGTAACCAGACCAACCGGCAGCAACTATTCCTGAAGCAACTCCTAGCTCTAATATTATAACGCTACCGATCATCCAAGCAAATACTTCACCAAATGCAACATAGGAATAAGTATAAATACTACCGGATGTCGGAAGCATAGCAGCAAGCTCAGTGTAAACAAAAGCTACAAAAATACAGGTAATACCGGCAATCGCATAAGATATCATAACAGCAGGACCTGCATATTTAGCGGCAATAATTCCAGTGACAACGAACACGCCAGTACCGATCATAGCACCAAGTCCAAGTAGTATTAGGTCAAATGCTCCAAGGGTCTTACTAAGACCGCTCGAGCTACCTATTTCTTTTACTGATTCAAAACTTTTCTTTCTTAAAAAACTCATTAGTTTCTCCTGTTTTTAGTGAGCTTATTTTTTTATGAATTATGTGTCATACTTAATGTCACCCCGTGGCTTGGGAACTAGGTCCAGAAAAACAATTAAAAATACTACGTATTTTTTAGTTGACTGGATTCCCGCCTACGCGGGAATGACATCCCTAGTAATCCAGCCGCCGCCAAGTACTCTTGTGCCGTCATACATAACGCATGCTTGTCCAGGGGCAACAGCCTTTTCTTCAGACAAAAACTTTACTTTCATTCTGTCACCCTCAAGCTTACTTATTTCAGCTAAACGAGGCGGTCTTGTTGAGCGGACTTTAACTCTTACTTCCAGCTTCTCGCCATCTTTTAGGCTACCGGCTAGCCAATTTACGTCCTTAATTACGAATTCCTGCACGTTTAACGCAGATTCTGGACCTACATATACTATATTACTATTAGGATCAATCTTTATCACATATAAAGGCTCGTGGTAAGATATGCCAAGACCACGTCGTTGTCCTATAGTATAGTTAATTATGCCGCTATGAGTTCCTAACTCAAAACCATTTATATGCAGAATTTTACCGCTTTCGCTTGCGTTAGGACGTATTTTATTTATTACGTTCTTATAATTCCCATCAGGTACAAAGCAAATATCTTGACTGTCAGGCTTATCTGCCACCTCAAGCCCAAATTTACTAGCAAGCTTTCTTGTCTCATCTTTAGTAAGACCTCCCAGCGGAAAATCTAAATATTCAAGCTGTTCTTTAGTAGTTACAAATAAAAAATAACTTTGATCCTTTAAAGGGTCAAGTCCCATATGAAGTTCTGGACCATTATCACCATTTATTTTTCGTACGTAATGACCTGTAACAAGTTTATCAGCTCCAAGTTCTTTAGCAGTTTTGATTAAGTCCCTGAATTTTACTGATTTATTGCATTGTACGCATGGCAGAGGCGTCTCACCTCGCAAATAGCTATCAATAAAATTATCTATTACTGATTCTTTAAATTTACTTTCATAATCAAGCACATAATGAGGCATGCCAAGCTTATTTGCTACCATTTTAGCATCATAAATATCCCGACCTGCACAACAAGCATTTTTCTTAGCCGTAGCCATACCATGATCGTATAATTGCAGTGTAATACCTATTACATTATAGCCTTGTTCGCACAATATCCCAGCAACCACTGAACTATCAACGCCGCCAGACATCGCAACGACTAAAGTAGACTGTCTATCGTTTGAGTTAATCATAAGAACTTCTAAACAAACAGCAAATTATACTAGATTTACGATAAATTACAACCAATTATTTATGAAAAATTTAAATTTTAATGTTATTTCTTCTATAGTAAATAAATAGTTGATATTATGACTATAATATATTACCATGGTTATATTGAATATGATTATATCTGAAGTTTTGACAAAAATTCTAATTTTTCTGACTAAAGTAAAAATTTATATTTAAAGTTAAATATTTAGTGCTTTTATCAGCTTAAAAGCGATATTTCTACAATTTAAAGTAAATTATTTGATATATAATATAAATTATAGATTGATACACTCGCCACTTTTTTTAATCTCTCAGGGTTTAATTCCCCGAAGCTCTGCTTCGTGATATCATAAGAAACAACTAAAACTTTTTTAGATACCTCGTAGCTCTGCTGCGAGGAGCATCATTAAAAATTTTTTGTCAAAACTTCAGTTATATATCTATATGAAAAATAATAATATCCAAATATCTGCTAGTGAGTTTAAAAAACACTTTTTAAACTTAGTTGACCAAGTAAAAAATAAACATGACTCTTTTATTATAACAAAAAGAAATTTACCAATAGCTAGTCCGTCCGCCAAAACTCTAAAAAATATCACTTGTGTCACTAATTTCCAAAAATAGTGCGATTTTAGAGCAAATTACTCTAATTTTGAGGGCTAATTTTAAATTTTTCTATGAAAAAACACACTATTTCTCAAAATGTACTCAATGTTCTCATTGCCATTTTTTCGTATTTCCATAAGCTTTTCATATAAAACCTTTCATTTTCTTATGGATTTTACTATGCATTTTTGCCTTAAAACCCTATTGCCTATAAGGCTTTTAGAGTTTTGGCGGAGAGACTAGCTAAGGTAGTGCTTTTACAAGACAGTAATAAAGATAATAAAAAAAGTTATTTTGGTTTTTTAAAACGCCAATTTAGGATAAGAGAAGTTGTTCTGGAGCTAAAGCATCAAGTTTTATACGAGATTTAGTGATAGCATAAGAAGTAACACAAGCTAGAATATGCACCAAGAAATTAACAAGAGATCTATGCCTTGTATGCTCTAGGTTCATTCTATTTTTTATTATAATGATGCTCCTCGCAGCAGAGCTACGAGGTATCTATCCAAAAAGCTTTAACTGTTTTTGTTGAAATGCTTTATAAGAAGGTTTGCCTGAACCTTGATTCTGTACATAGTCTATCCGCCAAAAACACTTCAAATCCTGATCATTTGTAATGGGATAGAGTTTTGACAACAAATTGCTAAGATTTTCAATAAAAATTAATAAGTTATGTTAATTTTTACTGATACATTTCTGTGTTGGTCTAATTTTGATATGGAGCTATTGTTAACGATTTTTTATCGTTCATCTAGTTTTTGCATGATGATATTTTTGATTTATGTGGAGTTAGACACGATTTGTAAATGATTTGCAATGCATCGTAAATTCAAACCAATAGCAGAGATTATTGGATTGATAATATCTCCTATCATACCTTTCAAGAAGTTTCTACCCATCCGACCATATTGCTTTAAGTGACCTATTATTGGTTCTATGGCACTGCGTCTCTTGATCATAGACTTGTCCTCTTGTAACAACTTCTTCCGCGTTTTTGGGGTATATACCTTACTCTTCTCCTTTACATTGCTACCACTATACCCAAGATCAACAAATGATTTCTTTATCTTGATTCCAGTGACACTCTCTACTGCTTCAAAGCTCTGATGCAATGTATGACCATCATAAGGATTATTATGAAACGATTTTGCGGATAAAACAAAATTTCTACGACCACTTACTACTACCGCTACTTTATTGCCAAACTCATATGGCTTGTTGCGTTTTCCCTTTCCTATACACTCTACTTCAGGGGCATGAAAACTATATAATACTTTGTTATCTTCTTTATATTGCTTTTTAGCTTCTCTTTTTAAAACAGATTGGTTATGTATTTGTTTTATTTTTTGCAATACTTCTTGATTTTTGAGAGACAAGTTTAATTGCTTATTTTTGATCTCACGCTCACATACTCTAATCAAACGACCCAGTAATATTTTTAAATGCTTCATTATTTTCCAACGCTTCTTGGCTTTACTATGTTCTTTATATTTCCATAGCTTTACTATATCGCGTTTATAGGTTCTAGCGTATGTTTCATTCAAATGTATACCCAAACTGTTGCAAAGCTTTACTATGCTAAGCCTAGCTTTATCCATTAAATAAACATCGTGTGGGTGTTTGATATTCTTAATTTGTACAGTCGTATCAGCGATGATTAATTCCAAATCTTTTTTTTTAATTGTGTTAGTTTTTATCCCAACCCTGATCAACTCCGATAATATCTCATTATATCCAGCTTCACCTAATACACTACGAAACCGTCGTATACTAGTTTCCGAGATAGCTATGTCTTTTTCTATATATTCCCACCCGCAGAAATACTGCCAATACATATTCTCTTTTAGCTCTTCCTCTGATAATGAATCTGAAAAATTATACATTGCTTGTAGCATCGTTATGCCAAGCATCACTCTATGACATTTTCTATTTCTACCAAATTTCTTAATACAAACATTTTTTGATAACCACTCTTCGAGCCTAGACCAATTTATTAATTCTCTTAATTTATATAGCTTATTATTTGGGTTTAATTCTTCTTTTAATTTATAACCAAACAGTTTCCCTTGTTCTTGCGATTTGATAATGTTGTCTATTGGCATTGACTGAAATCCATAAGGTTTATGACCATATTTTATCATTTTCTTACGGATTGTTGTATTACTTCTTGTCTTAAAACCATATTATCTATAAGGCTTGTAGAGTTTTGGCGGACGGACTACATAATTACGTAATTTCTGCTCATCACCATGTTTACCTACTGTGCTCATAAAATATCCTTTACTCCAAAACTCACTTCCCCATAATTTTTCTTTAAGATTTGGATATTTCTCAAACATTTTCTTAGAAGTAATACTTTTTATGATTTGAGTTATTTTTGTTGGGCTATAGCTAACACGGAAATGTTTCTACCACAGATTAGGAAAAACTTAGGCATTGATCAATAATTTTATGTAAACAGTTTTTAAAGTTAGTCCAGCAATGTTTAATAGGATTTAGATCTGGTGAATATGTGAGTAAATACAAAAACTATGGTAAAAACCTTTTCGCGTTAGCTATATACATTGGTATTGACTGTAATAAAAAATGTACGTGATCTTTATCTACTCCTATTTCTAAAAATCTAATTTCATAACGATCTTCTATGTGCTCACAAATTTTACACAAATAATCATCTAGTTCTTGATTGAATATTACTCTTCTATACTTTGCCGGCGTTACTAAATGATATATTAGTACTGTGACATTATGACTCTTATGTATATAACTGCTTTCTTCCATTCAAGTAGTATATCACGAAGCAGAGCTTCGGGGAATTAAACCCTGAGAGATTAATGGTAGAAATGATTTATTAATCCACTGCTCGCTAATTTTACAAAAATCATCGACAAAACAAAATAATGCAGTAATATCTTTCTTCATGGGGATACTCTTGTTTTTTTGCTAAAAATTATATAGAGTATCATCTATCCCTTGTAAATACTTACTTCCAAACCTAGATTAATCTCTCAGGGTTTAATTCCCCGAAGCTCTGCTTCGTGATATCATAAGAAACAACTAAAACTTTTTTAGATACCTCGTAGCTCTGCTGCGAGGAGCATCATTAAAAAGCTAGCATTACCCAATAATATTAGTAAACCAGCAATATTAGACAAAATTGCTACAGTTTTTGATACATTATGTACCCAAATAGAATAAATAAATTTTGTTATTACTAAAAAAGTATAAAAAAATTGGAATACATTTCTCCTTATGGAAAGGATTTTGTCAAAACTTCAGTGAATCAATAAAATATATTCCTGTATCTTCACCTCGTAACCTGAATTCTGGATTAGCTAATTTTGAGATATAGCAGGTTTGTTAGGTTTCATACAGTATGCAATTAGGGCGGATAAGATATGTACAAAGGCATTCCAAATTGATCTATGTCTTGTATGTTCGATCTCGAAAGCACCCCTTCAGCACACTAAATACTGTTTCGATAATTGAGCGTTTGCGTAATAATATTTTTTCAAATAATGGCATAAGTTTATTCTTCATTTTCTTCTTTATGCCGGTTACTAACTTGATTCCTTTGCTGTATAGATCATCAAAGAGCTCCTGTTTGATATAACCCTTATCGCCAAACAATAATCCCGTGATATGTTTGGTGATTATCGAAACCGGCGCTCTATCATCTACATTACCAGGCGTTAGTTTTAGACCTTGAATCTCACCTTTTTCGTTAATCTCTCAGGGTTTAATTCCCCGAAGCTCTGCTTCGTGATATCATCAGGAGTTTCGCACTTAGCAAAGTTGCGAATCAGTTAAAAGCCATCTGATATTGTTTTGAATTGATGTTTTTATAACTTCCCAAGTGTGTTGATATAAAGTAATGTTTTCATTTATCCTCCTTTTATTCATATCAAGCCAGGCAAATACTGCAAGGCAAATATGATTTCTTTGAGCTCGGCCCGTGCGTGCCTGACAGCGTTCAATACCACAAGTTTGTTTTAATTCTCGATGATAAACCTCTATAGACCAACGTGCCTTAACAATTTTCTCTATTTGCTCACGTGTGGGATTTTCCAAGTTCGTTGTTATGTAATCAATGCGACCATTCTTTGCCACAAACTTAAATACCGTAACCCAACCGTATCCACGTAGGTGAATTTTTAGCCCCTCATCGGGTATCTCTAAACTTTCCAAGCTAACATTATGATTAACTTTTCTATTTTTCCTTAGGGTGGTAACCCATAGCCAGCCTAAATTACGTATATGTTTTAAATTCTCCAACCCGCTATACCAAGCATCCATGACTATGGCATCAGGATTGAGACCTCTTTCTTTAGCTAAAGTAAGCATATCACAAAAATGCTCATTCTTTGTTTTACCATCAGTGTCTTTATCATATATTCTATAATCTACGGGAGTAGATTGAGCAATTTTAGTATTGTAATGTAGTAAGTTTACCATTCCTATACCAGGTATAACATCATGTACAGCTCCAGAATATTGATAACGTACAAGCTCAATCTTCTGACTGTATTGCTTTGATAATAAGGTGTCATCCCCCACTAATAAACACGGTGCTTCCCAATCTATATATTTTGACACTTCCTTATAGATTTCGCTAGGACGAAAATCCTTACTCTTTAACCATCGACTTGCACTATCGTGAGATAGATCTACTGGACTCACTTCAGATAATGCCTTGCTAGTATATCTGACACTACTTGCTTGTAAAAATGATTTATATAAGTCCTTGCTACATTGTGTTCTTGTCATTTTTATCTAAAACTATTTTTCTCTAGATTAACATACTTTTTGCTAAGTGCGAAACTCCTGATCATAAGAAACAACTAAAACTTTTTTAGATACCTCGTAGCTCTGCTGCGAGGAGCATCATTAACCAAATGTAATTTTAGACCAAAAAACCAACTTTTTGTTGTTTTACCCAAAGCAGCAATACCGGCAAAGACTTTATTACGAGAGATTCTTTTTCGATGACAAACCTCTAAAGATGTGGCGTCAATATAAGAAACTCCCGTAGATTGAGCTGCCTGCATATACCATTCAAGTAATAAAACTAAATAACTCAGAACTCTTGGTTTTAGAGCTATAAAACGAGTATATGATGGAAGAGTTACAAAGTCTGATTTATATAATTGTAGATAGGACATATAAAAATATTTAAAGTTTTTACAAGGTGATTGATGGTATAAAAGCACTATTGTTAACAGCTCAGAATAGCTTATTTCAGGCTTTCTTGTAGGGTTTTTATTAACTAAACAACCCTCAGCTATAAGCTGAGGGGTTATAAAGTGGAATCGATTAGAAATCGATCATCATTTACTGGCTCACCTTCTTGTTCATCAATATACTGCTGTATCATTTCGTCAGTAATATTACCTGAACTCACCGCCATATATCCTCTAGCCCAAAAATGATTACCCCAAAATTGTTTCCTTAAATGAGCAAATTCTTGCAATAATATTCTTGAGCTACTCCCTTTTAGATATTGTACAAGCTTACTTAAAGCCACTTGAGGACGGTATGAAATAAATATATGAACATGATCACAAGATACTTTACCTGAAATTATATATGCTTCATGTTCCATGCAAATTTGCCTTAATAAATCCCTGACTCTCTCAGCTACTTTTCCTACCAATGCTCTTTTTCTATACTTTGGTATCCATATAATATGTACTTTTAAATCATACTGGCTATGACTATTTTTTCTATAACTTCTCATATCTTTTTATAAATTCGTTGCTAAAGCAACTTCATTATATCTTCCCTTCGCCTGAAGGCGAGGGATTTTTTATCCCCGTAGGGGGACATTAATGGTAGAAATGATTTATTAATCCACTGCTCGCTAATTTTACAAAAATCATCGACAAAACAAAATAATGCAGTAATATCTTTCTTCATGGGGATACTCTTGTTTTTTTGCTAAAAATTATATAGAGTATCTTCTATCCCTTGTAAATACTTACTTCCAAACCTAGATTAATCCAGAATTCAGGTTTATAGTGTTGTTATATGGGTTATATGTCATTCCTGCGAAAGCAGGAATCCAATATAAAGCGAGATAAAGCGAGCTTTTAATTTTAGAAACTTGCTATATTTGTACTTTTTTCTGGATTCCTGCTTTCGCAGGAATGACATATAAGATGCTTTTCGTTCCATGCAAGCAAACATAACGCTACATAACACTAGAGTGATATTTAGAATGTTTTCTAAGTCATACAATATTTATTATTGAGTATACTTAGTAGTAGAATATTCAAAATGTAAAGCTTTGCCATCAAATACTTTACTATAAGCGTGATGAAGGCTGCTTGCTGCTTCAGCAAAACCAGTAAGAATTAGTTTAAGCTTACCGCTATAATGAGCAACGTCACCAATAGCATATATACCTGGAATGTTAGTTTGGTAATGTACAGGATCAACTTCAATATGATGAAGTTTTATATCAAGGTCCCAATTTACTAAATTACCTAGCTCCTGCTTTAAACCAAAAAACGGTAATAATATATTAGCATCTAGCTTTCGTTTGTTATTTTGTAAGTCTCTAACTATAACATTTTGAAGTGTGCTATTATTTCCATCTAATGAATCTAGTTGATAGCCGGTAACTAACTCAATTTTTCCACTTTCTGCTATATCTTTTAATTGTCTCAAACTCTCATTTGCTGCTCTAAATTTATCCCGCCTATGAACCAAATATATTTTATTAGCAATTTCAGAAAGAGAAATAGCCCAATCAACAGCAGAATCACCGCCACCTGCTATAACTATATTTTTACCTGTAAACTTACTGCGATTATTAATAAAGTAAAAAACTGATTCATTCTCAAATTCTTCAATATTTGCAAGAGGAGGCTTATTAGGACCAAATGAGCCAGCTCCAGCTGCAATAATGATGACTTTGCTTTTAATAACAATATCTTTTGAGGTTTTTACTTCAAAAAATTCACCTTCTTTTTTTAATTCTACCGCTTGTTGGTTTAAGTGATAAACCGGATTAAACGGAGCTGCTTGCAATTCTAATTGTTTTATTAGTTCTGCTGCGGCAATTTTAGGGTAGGCGGGTATATCGTAAATAGGCTTTTCAGGGTAAAGTGTAATACACTGACCACCTATAACCTCTTGTGCATCGATTACATGACACTTCATTCCTAACATTCCTGCTTGAAAAATGGCAAATAATCCACTAGGCCCTGCCCCTATTATTAAAACATCGGTATTATGCATTATTTTTTATATTTGATTTTAAAACAGGATTTTATTGAATATTGGCGAAATAATCAATTATTATTAATTATAATGTTTAAATAGATATTGATTTAACTGAAGTTTTGACAAAATCCTTTCCATAAGGAGAAATGTATTCCAATTTTTTTATACTTTTTTAGTAATAACAAAATTTATTTATTCTATTTGGGTACATAATGTATCAAAAACTGTAGCAATTTTGTCTAATATTGCTGGTTTATACTCACTAATATTATTGGGTAATTCTAGCTTTTTAATGATGCTCCTCGCAGCAGAGCTACGAGGTATCTATCCAAAAAGCTTTAACTGTTTTTGTGGCTCTGTCTCATCAATTGTGTAAATTTCGTGAACCATTAAATTCTACCATCAAATTTGATCATAAAATGAGCCATAGCTTCATTCCAATTGGGGATAGGCATAGACCATTTTTTGGTAATATAATCAATTGTCAGATATAAAACTTTAAATACTGCGTCATCATTTGGAAAGATGCGTTTATTCTTAGTAACTTTTCTCAATTGGCTATTCAGCGATTCTATCGCATTTGTAGTGTAAATAATCTTACGAATCTCCTTTGGATATTGCAAGAAAATTATCAAATTATCCCAATTATTATACCAAGATTTAGCTATATGCGGATATTGCTTACTCCATTTTTGATCAAATCAGGAGTTTCGCACTTAGCAAAATTGTGTATTAGTTAGAAGCCATTTAATGTTGTTCTGAATTGATGTTTTTATAACTTCCCAAGTTTGTTGATATAAAGTAATGTTTTCATTTATCCTCCTTTTGTTCATATCAAGCCAGGCCAATACAGCAAGGCAAATATGATTTCTTTGAGCTCGACCCGTGCGTGCCTGACAGCATTCAATACCACAAGTTTGTTTCAATTCTCGATGATAAACTTCTATAGACCAACGCGCCTTAACAATTTTCTCTATTTGCTCACGTGTAGGATTCTCTAAATTAGTTGTTATGTAATCAATGCGACCATTTTTTGCCACAAACTTAAATACCGTAACCCAACCGTATCCACGTAGGTGAATTTTTAGCCCTTCATCGGGAATCTCTAAAGTTTCCAAGCTAACATTACGATTAACTTTTCTATTTTTTCTTAGGTTGGTAACCCATATCCAACCTAAATTACGTATATGTTTTAAATTATCCAAACCACTATACCAAGCATCCATAACTATAGCATCAGGCTTGATACCTCTTTCTTTAGCTAAAGTAAGCATATCACAAAAATGCTCGTTCTTTGTTTTACCATCAGTTTCTTTATCATATATTCTATAATCTACAGGAGTAGATTGATCAATTTGAGTATTGTAATGCAGTAAGTTTACCATTCCTATACCAGGTATAACATCATGTACAGCCCCAGAATATTGATAATTTACAAGCTCGATCCTCTTACTGTATTGCTTTGACAATAAGGTGTCATCTCCCACTAATAAACAAGGATCTTCCAGATCAATATATTTTGACACTTTGCTATAGATTTCGCTAGGGCGAAAATCCTTACTCTTTAACCATCGACTTGCACTATCGTGCGATAGATCTAATGGACTTACTTCAGATAATGCTTTGCTAGTATATCTTACACTACTTGCTTGTAAGAATGATTTATATAAATCTTTGCTACATTTTGATCTTGTCATTTTTATCTAAAACTATTTTTCTCTAGATTAGCATATTATTTGCTAAGTGCGAAACTCCTGCAAATGACTCAAGAGCTAATTCTGCTTCTTTTTCAGTAGCAGAAGTATAGATTAGTTTCAAATCCGCTGCTAATTGCTTTCTATCTTTATATGATACATATTTGAGGCTATTCCTGATCTGATGGACAATACAAATTTGATGTTCAGTTTTCGGATATACTGATGCAATAGCATCAGACATACCAGTTAGATTATCACTACAAGCAATTAAGATATCTTTTACTCCTCGATTCTTCATTTCAGTAAAATTACCAAGCCAAAATTTAGCTCCTTCATTCTCACTTATCCATAAGCCTAAAATATCCTTTCTGCCAGATAAATCTATTCCTAAAGCTACATATACTGATTTATTAATAATAAGTTTATCTTGTCTTACTTTCACTACTAAACAGTCAAAATATACTATAGGGTATACTGATTCAAGAGGTCTACTCTGCCAAATCTTGACCTCATCTATTACTTCATCTGTAATCCTGCTGATTAGGCTCTCACTGATCTCAGCTCCATATAATTCTTGCAATTGTGTTTTAATATCAGACACACTCATACCCTTCGCATATAAGGATATTATCTTTTGGTCTAAGCCATCTATTCTTGTTTGTTTCTTTGAGACTATTATAGGTTCAAATTTACCTTGTCTGTCTCTTGGAACATTTATCTCTATAGTACCATTCTCACTAATCAGATTCTTACTAAAACTACCATTCCTCGCATTCTCAGTTTCAGCTCTATCATACTTGCTATAACCTAAATGTTCTGACATCTCAGCATGCAGTGCTCGCTCTAAAATACCCTTGGTTAATGGTAGAAATGATTTATTAATCCACTGCTCGCTAATTTTACAAAAATCATCGACAAAACAAAATAATGCAGTAATATCTTTCTTCATGGGGATACTCTTGTTTTTTTGCTATAGCTAACGCGACTAGAATTATTCCTTAGAATAATGTAAGATAATGATTTTAACTACGGTAGAGATGAAAGCATACAGTCAGGATTTAAGAGATAGGGTAATCAGTCTTCACAAAACCTCTAAATATAAGAATAAAAGCAATATCAGACTTATTAGGTATAGAGCGTCATACGATATCAAATTGGATTAGACGTTATAAAGAAAATGGAGACTACAGCTCAAGACAACATCTGCAAAGTGGACGTGATGCTAGGTTTACTAATAAGGAGAATATAATTGAATTTTTAGCAAATAATCCTGATAGCCGAGCTATAGATATAAGAGATGCAGTAGCGCCCGAGCTGCCAATGAGCACATTTTATGACACGCTTCATAGAATGAAAATTACAGATAAAAAAAGAGCCAAAATACAAAGGCAGGGATGAAGAAGCTAGAAAACAATTTGTGGAATATATTGATCAAATAGCATCTGATAAACTTGTGTATTGTGACGAAATGGGGGTAAGTAATAATATAACCATGTTGTACGGATGGTCAGAAAGAGGAACAAGAGCTTACTCAGAGCAAGCAGGTTTTGCTACTGAGCGAGTAAATATAGTTGCTGGTTATAATAAGGGCACCAAAGAATTAATTGCTCCGTTAGAGCATTCCGGTTATATTGATAAGCAATTATTTAATCAGTGGGTAGGTGAGCTATTATGCCCATCACTAAAACCTGGACAATGTGTAATAATGGATAATGCGAGTATTCATAAGTCACCGTTGGTAAAGGAATTAATCTCTCAGGGTTTAATTCCCCGAAGCTCTGCTTCGTGATATCATAAGAAACAACTAAAACTTTTTTAGATACCTCGTAGCTCTGCTGCGAGGAGCATCATTTAAATATAGATATATCATGGCTCATTTAACGATAGATGAAAGATTTAAAATATACGAAATGAATAAGAGTGGTTATAGCTCGCGATATATAGGGACAAAGATTGGCCGTGATAAAAGCACTATATGTTATGAACTCAAGAGAATGAGGCATAATTATAGACCAGATAGGGCTAACACACTTGCTTGCAGTTTAAGGCAAGGTAAGAGAAAAAGAAAATTAGAGATTGATAATAATTTACGAGCAGAAATAATAAAGCAGTTAACACAGGGTATTTCACCAGATATAATTTCAGGTAGACGTAAACTATCACGAGATACTGTCAATATTTCTACAGAGAGTATATACCAGTTTATTTATACATCTCCTATAGCACAAAGGCAAAAATTATATTTATCTTTAGCAAGAAAAAGGAAAAATAGGTTGCATCATGGTACAAGAATCAGAAACAAAAGAATTACAATACCAAATCGAGTTTCCATTACTGAAAGACCAGAGATAAATAGAAAGATAGCAGCAATAGGTCATTTAGAAGGTGATTTAACTTTTAACAAAGGTAATCAAAGTCGTAATATAGGCGCTCTTGTGGATATCAGAACACAAAAAGTGTTTCTCACTTTAAACCGTTCAAAAAGAACACAAGATGTGATTGGTAACATGAATAAAAAACTTAAACAATTGTCGCATATAATCAAAAGCATAACGTTAGATAATGGCAAAGAATTTACCAATCATGAACAACTATTGCCAAAATCTGAACGAAAAGTATATTTTTGCAATCCTTATTCTCCATGACAAAAACCATTGATAGAGAAGATTAACTCAATGGTGCACAGAGTATACTCTAAATCTTTAGATATAAAAAAATTAACAATAAAGCAATTACAAGAAATTGAGGATTTTTTAAATAATTTACCAAGAAAAGTGCTCGGTTATAAAACACCCAATGAGGTATGGGAAGAAAACATAAATCTGGCTTAATTAATACTGGAATTTACCAATTATTAAAAACTTTAAAGATTTTCGTGATGCAATAACGGCAGCAATGGTAAAAACCTTCCCGTGTTAGCTATAAAAATTATATAGAGTATCTTCTATCCCTTGTAAATACTTACTTCCAAACCTAGATTAATCCAGAATTCAGGTTATAAATAAGTTTTAGAGAGAAAAATAAAAGTGAATAACGTAATTGACGGCAAAGCTTTAGCAAATGAAATATTAAATGAGTTAAAGCATGAAATTCAAAAACTTAAAGACAAAACAAGAGAATCACCAAAACTAGCAATAGTCTTAGTTGGTGACAATCCTGCAAGTATTATTTATGTCAAAAATAAAATAAAACATGCCAATAAAATAGGTATTGATACGCTGTTATTAAATCTTCCTATTACTATAAAAACAGAAGATTTAATAGCAAAAATCAGTGAATTAAATCTTGATCAAAATGTTTCAGGAATCATAGTTCAGCTTCCTTTACCAGACTCTATAGATAAAAATAAAATCTTATCTGCTATCTTGCCTTCTAAAGATGTTGATGGTTTTCATCCTTTAAATGTTGGTTATTTATATAGCGGGATTGATAACGGATTTGTACCCTGCACTGCTCTTGGCTGCCTTGAAGTAATTAAGAAACATGAACCAAATTTAAGCGGTAAAAATGCCGTAATTGTTGGACGCTCAAATATTGTTGGCAAACCTTTGAGTGCATTACTCTTAAAAGAAGATTGCAGCGTAACTATTTGTCACTCTAAATCACAGAATTTAAGTTCTATTACATCCAAAGCCGATATTGTTGTTGCAGCTATCGGCTCACCTTTAAAACTAACTTCTGAATATTTTAAACCAAATGCGATAGTAATTGACGTAGGAATTAATAGAATCGGCGGTAATAAAATCGTTGGTGACGTTGATTTTGAAAATGTTAAATCTAAAGTCAAATATATTACCCCCGTTCCAGGTGGCATCGGACCTATGACTATTGCTTTCTTACTTAAAAATACAGTACAGGCATTTAAGATATATAGCTAAGTGCATTTTTTATTCTATGTTATTCCCGTGGCGGCATTGTTGCGTGGATCGGAAAACGCCATCGGTGTCGTCTAGTTGCTTGTACCTGCGGCATCCAGAAAATAATAAAAAATATTAATCTCTCAGGGTTTAATTCCCCGAAGCTCTGCTTCGTGATATACTACTTGAATGGAAGAAAGCAGTTATATACATAAGAGTCATAATGTCACAGTACTAATATATCATTTAGTAACGCCGGCAAAGTATAGAAGAGTAGGTAAACATGGTGATGAGCAGAAATTACGTAATTATGTACAGAATCAAGGTTCAGGCAAACCTGCTTATAAAGCATTTCAACAAAAACAGTTAAAGCTTTTTGGATAGATGGCTCTGTTTCATCAATTGTGTAAATTTCGTGGAGTCTTTTGCAATGATTGTGTAAATTTTTGTTGAGCCTATATATTAGAAGGATAGTGGACTAATGGTATGGACCTCCTGATATAGAGAATGAAAAGCAGTTGCTAATCTTCTAGGGTTAATATTTAACATAATGATGCTCCTCGCAGCAGAGCTACGAGGTATCTAAAAAAGTTTTAGTTGTTTCTTATGATATCACGAAGCAGAGCTTCGGGGAATTAAACCCTGAGAGATTAAAACAACAATTAAGGAGGTCCATATGGAGGTTACTACAATTGGTATAGATATTGCAAAAAGAATTTTTCAAATTCATGGTGTAGATAAAAATGGCAAGACAGTATTAAAGAAAAAATTGATGAGAGATCAGGTTTTGACATTTATGGCTAATTTACCACAATGTTTAGTAGGGATGGAAGCTTGTGGTGGTTCTAGTTATTGGGCAAGAGAAATAACTAAATTAGGGCATGAAGTAAAACTAATGGCACCGCAATTTGTCAAACCATATGTTAAAACTAATAAAAATGATCAAGCAGATGCTGAAGCGATATGTGAAGCCGTGACAAGACCTAATATGAGATTTGTTGCAATTAAAACTATAGAGCAACAAGAAATTTTATCAATACATAGGGTAAGAGAGAGATTGGTAAAAAATCGTACAGCACTTGCTAATGAAATTAGGGGGCTACTACATGAGTTTGGTTTTATTGTTCCTCAAGGCATTAATAAGGTTATCACAAAATTAATTGAGATTTTAGATGCAGGGAAATTAAGCCAGTTAAGTTATCAAACATTTAGTGAACTAAAAGAAGAATTCTTAGATAATAACAGAAAAATAAAAGAGATAGAAAAACGATTAACAATGATAGCAAGTAACCTAACTCAATATCAACGATTAAGAGCTATACCTGGTCTTGGTTTAATTACTGCTACTGCTTTAATAGCATCAATAGGTAATGCTACAAGTTTTGAGAATGGCAGGCAATTATCGGCATGGCTAGGATTAGTGCCAAGACAACATTCAAGTGGTGGGAAGGATAAGCTGCTGGGAATTAGCAAGCGAGGTGATGTATACTTACGCACTTTATTAATTCAAGGGGCTAGAGCTGTACTAAATGCCAAGATAAGATTTACATCGGAAGAACAGAAATCTAAAAAAGATTTTAGCCAATTTACGAAATGGATGTTTAATTTATCTGAGCGAAGTAGCCATAATAAAACGACAGTTGCCATAGCTAATAAGTTGGCAAGAGTGGTGTTTGCTGTACTAAGATCAGGAGATGATTATGTAGAGAGTAAAGTTTGTAGCTAAAGAGTGTGTAGCATAGCACTTATAAGTAAAATAAATGGTGATTTATATAATGAATAGGTAAAAGCAAAACAATATGTAAGAGATTCCAACCCGAAATATGCTTGAGATAATTAATATTGATGGTAAATAAGACAAACCTTAGCTTACAAAAAAACTGCGTTTTTCAGTGGCTCTTTTAGAAGCCGATGGACTGATAAGTATATAGTTTGTAAGCCAGCGAATTCCATCAGGGCTGTAGAATAAATTAGGTTGATTTATCAGCTATAAGCCGGATACATGACTGCATTTGTTTGTTTTTATTATTGATGTTATTTTTTTCTTGCATTCTACAGGAGGTCCATACATGAAAAATCAAGACAAAAAAATGAGTAATATGTTTTCCTAATTTTTCGATTATCAGGCAGCAATTTGCTGATAATTTTGCATATAATTCCGATATATAGCTAACGCGGAAAGGTTTTTACCATAGTTTTTGTATTTACTCACATATTCACCAGATCTAAATCCTATTAAACATTGCTGGACTAACTTTAAAAACTGTTTACGTAAAATTATTGATCAATGCCTAAGTTTTTCCTAATCTGTGGTAGAAACATTTCCGTGTTAGCTATACCATTCAAGGGAAAGTTCTATAATTAATTAAGCCAGATATAATCAATTTTTAATCTCTCAGGGTTTAATTCCCCGAAGCTCTGCTTCGTGATATCATAAGAAACAACTAAAACTTTTTTAGATACCTCGTAGCTCTGCTGCGAGGAGCATCATTTAAATATAGATATATCATGGCTCATTTAACGATAGATGAAAGATTTAAAATATACGAAATGAATAAGAGTGGTTATAGCTCGCGATATATAGGGACAAAGATTGGCCGTGATAAAAGCACTATATGTTATGAACTCAAGAGAATGAGGCATAATTATAGACCAGATAGGGCTAACACACTTGCTTGCAGTTTAAGGCAAGGTAAGAGAAAAAGAAAATTAGATATTGATAATAATTTACGAGCAGAAATAGTCCGTCCGCCAAAACTCTAAAAGCCTTATAGGCAATAGGGTTTTAAGGCAAAAATGCATAGTAAAATCCATAAGAAAATGAAAGGTTTTATATCAAAAGCTTATGGAAATACAAAAAAATGACAATAAAAAAATGAATGCATTTTGGGAAATAGTGTGGTTTTTAATACAAAAATTTAAAATCAGCCCTCAAAATTAGAGTAATTTGCTCTAAAATCGCACTATTTTTGGAAATTAGTGACACAAGTGATATTTTTTAGAGTTTTGGCGGAGGGACGAAATAATAAAGCAGTTAACACAGGGTATTTCACCAGATATAATTTCAGGTAGACGTAAACTATCACGAGATACTGTCAATATTTCTACAGAGAGTATATACCAGTTTATTTATACATCTCCTATAGCACAAAGGCAAAAATTATATTTATCTTTAGCAAGAAAAAGGAAAAATAGGTTGCATCATGGTACAAGAATCAGAAACAAAAGAATTACAATACCAAATCGAGTTTCCATTACTGAAAGACCAGAGATAAATAGAAAGATAGCAGCAATAGGTCATTTAGAAGGTGATTTAACTTTTAACAAAGGTAATCAAAGTCGTAATATAGGCGCTCTTGTGGATATCAGAACACAAAAAGTGTTTCTCACTTTAAACCGTTCAAAAAGAACACAAGATGTGATTGGTAACATGAATAAAAAACTTAAACAATTGTCGCATATAATCAAAAGCATAACGTTAGATAATGGCAAAGAATTTACCAATCATGAACAACTATTGCCAAAATCTGAACGAAAAGTATATTTTTGCAATCCTTATTCTCCATGGCAAAAACCATTGATAGAGAAGATTAACTCAATGGTGCACAGAGTATACTCTAAATCTTTAGATATAAAAAAATTAACAATAAAGCAATTACAAGAAATTGAGGATTTTTTAAATAATTTACCAAGAAAAGTGCTCGGTTATAAAACACCCAATGAGGTATGGGAAGAAAATATAAATCTGGCTTAATTAATACTGGAATTTACCATTAATGGTAGAAATGATTTATTAATCCACTGCTCGCTAATTTTACAAAAATCATCGACAAAACAAAATAATGCAGTAATATCTTTCTTCATGGGGATACTCTTGTTTTTTTGCTAAAAATTATATAGAGTATCTTCTATCCCTTGTAAATACTTACTTCCAAACCTAGATTAATCCAGAATTCAGGTTATAAAGCATTTCAACAAAAACAGTTAAAGCTTTTTGGATAGATACCTCGTAGCTCTGCTGCGAGGAGCATCATTCCACTGCTCGCTAATTTTACAAAAATCATCGACAAAACAAAATAATGCAGTAATATCTTTCTTCATGGGGATACTCTTGTTTTTTTGCTAAAAATTATATAGAGTATCTTCTGTCCCTTGTAAATACTTACTTCCAAACCTAGATTAATCCAGAATTCAGGTAAATAATAGTTTTTAAAGTCCTTGCAAGGCGAGAGATAAAAATATATGACTATTGTCATCAATTCTGCAAGACTTAATTTTCCTATTCTATGCCTTTGCTGATTTGTTGATAATAGACGGTGTTCTATCCATTCTTCATATATTTTACAAAAATTATCTACTAAATAATATACAGTTATGATACATCTTGTCATGTTGAGTTACTGATCTTTTATTAAAAAAAGTGGCGAGTGTATCAATCTATAATTTGTATTATATATCAAATAATTTACTTTAAATTGTAGAAATATCGCTTTTAAGCTGATAAAAGCACTAAATATTTAACTTTAAATATAAATTTTTACTTTAGTCAGAAAAATTAGAATTTTTGTCAAAACTTCAGTAATAAGTAAGCCTCGCTATTCATTTCGTTTAGTCTTGAGACGGTACGTTTGAATTCTTCGGCTCTTGCTGACCCCTGATATATTTTATTAGGGTTATCTTCTAAACTCATAAAGAGTAGAATTTTATAAAAATAAGCGTTATCAATAAAGTTGATAAACCTGACTGCTAAATTAGTATTATCAGGTGGAATAATTTGCATATTCTGTACAATAATAATATTAAATTTCTGGCAAATATTGACATAATCAATATAGCTAAGATTTCTTGTAAATAATTCATTAAAATCAGTGATTAATATTCTTTTATGAACTTTTTGCAAGGATATTTCTCTGCCTAAAACTTCAATAGCTTGCGGAATAAAATTATTATCACTAATATCTGCAATAATTTTTTGGAACTTATCTTGATTTTTAGGTGTTAGAGGATAAATAATCCTATCGCCTTTAACATTTAAAGCTTTATCAAATCTGTAGTCATGGTGGTTATCAAGATATTTAATGTAAAATTCGTTATTTATTTTATCGATAAACGGCACAAATGAATTTCTTTGCAGCCCATCCTTATATAAATTATTAGGCTGGGTGTTAGAAGTTATGAAAATGAAAACATTTTGTTTTATTAGCTCATCAAATAATCTACCGATTATCATTGCATCGGTTATATCTTTAATTTCAAATTCATCTATCCCAAATACTCTAGTTTTTTTAGCATAATCTTTAGCAATTTTGGGGACGATATCTTTTTGATTTTCCAGTTGTAATTTATGCATTGTTTTGTGAATATCCTGCATAAAATTTTGATAATGAATAATTATTTTTGGCACGTTAAGCTTTTCAAAAAAAGAATTCATCAACATAGTTTTCCCTGTGCCAACCGGACCAAATAAATAAATTCCACTTTTAAGGTTAGTTTTGTTAAAGAATTTAAGTAAGCTCTTAGGTTTATTAAGCTCTATTGCTATTTGGCTTAATTCTTCTAATAAGGTAGTGTGTTTTATGTCTAATGTTATCACTTGATGAGATTTTATATTGTACTCATACAATATATCAAAAGATATTTAAATAGCTAATGGTCTTGAATGATGCTCCTCGCAGCAGAGCTACGAGGTATCTATCCAAAAAGCTTTAACTGTTTTTGTTGAAATGCTTTATAAGAAGGTTTGCCTGAACCTTGATTCTGTACATAATTACGTAATTTCTGCTCATCACCATGTTTACCTACTGTGCTCATAAAATATCCTTTACTCCAAAACTCACTTCCCCATAATTTTTCTTTAAGATTTGGATATTTCTCAAACATTTTCTTAGTAAGTAATACTTTTTATGATTTGAGTTATTTTTGTTGGGCTATACATTGGTATTGACTGTAATAAAAAATGTACGTGATCTTCATCTACTCCTATTTCTAAAAATCTAATTTCATAACGATCTTCTATGTGCTCACAAATTTTACACAAATAATCATCTAGTTCTTGATTGAATATTACTCTTCTATACTTTGCCGGCGTTACTAAATGATATATTATATGAATTTCCCATGAGTATAAATTAGACTTAAGTAAGGCTTTTGTCAAGTTTTGTTATATTAGTTTTAACTGAAGTTTTGACAAAAATTCTAATTTTTCTGACTAAAGTAAAAATTTATATTTAAAGTTAAATATTTAGTGCTTTTATCAGCTTAAAAGCGATATTTCTACAATTTAAAGTAAATTATTTGATATATAATACAAATTATAGATTGATAACGCTAATTTAGGATAAGGGATAGATAGAAAGCTTATAGAGAAAGGGTTTAAAGGAGATTAATGTTGAGTTATGATAGATTTTTTTAATAAAAGATCAGTAACTCAACATGAAAAGATGTATCATAACTGTATATTATTTAGTAGATAATGTTTGTAAAATATATGAAGAATGGATAGAACACCGTCTATTATCAACAAATCAGCAAAGGCATAGAATAGGAAAATTAAGTCTTGCAGAATTGATGACAATAGTCATATATTTTTATCTATCGCCTTGCAAGGACTTAAAACTATTATTTATACTACTTACCGCATAAATATAAGGGTTACTTTAATTTACCATGTTATAGTAGAATAGTACAATTATGGCCAAGGTTAATATTGCCATTGTCAATAATGTTGCAATTACTACGAGGTGAAGATACAGGAATATATTTTATTGATTCAACAAAACTATCTATTTGTCATGCTAAGCGCACTTCTAGTAATAGAGTTTTTGGTAAAATTGCCAAAGTTGGGATGAGTAGTTATGGTTGGTTTATGGGATTTAAATTACATTTAATCATAAAGCAGAGATTATAGCTGATGAACGAACATTAGAATTACCCATGACAAATATTAAAATTACCCATTTTTGAGTAAAAAATATTGTCTAAAGTGTTACATTATTATCCTCCGATTTTATAGTTAATTTTTTGCCTTTAGCTGTAGCGATTCTATAACTTTCAGTATTGAGTTCAAGAATTGAAGAATGGTGAACCAATCTGTCAATAACTGCTGACGTAGTCATTTCATCTTTAAAAATAGTATTCCATTTTGCAAAAACTAAATTGCTAGTAATTAATACACTACGCATTTCATAACGTTCAGCTAATAAGGTAAATAAAACATCAGTTTCTTCACGATTATATGGTACATATGATATATCATCAATTATCAATATTTCAAAATAATCGAATTTTTTAATAATTTGCTTAAGTTTTAAACTAAGCTTTGCTTCTAACCTGAATTCTGGATTAGCTAATTTTGAGATATAGCAGGTTTGTTAGGTTTCATACAGTATGCAATTAGGGCGGATAAGATATGTACAAAGGCATTCCAAATTGATCTATGTCTTGTATGTTCGATCTCGAAAGCACCCTTCAGCACACTAAATACTGTTTCGATAATTGAGCGTTTGCGTAATAATATTTTTTCAAATAATGGCATAAGTTTATTCTTCATTTTCTTCTTTATGCCAGTTACTAACTTGATTCCTTTGCTGTATAGATCATCAAAGAGCTCCTGTTTGATATAACCCTTATCGCCAAACAATAATCCCGTGATATGTTTGGTGATTATCGAAACCGGCGCTCTATCATCTACATTACCAGGCGTTAGTTTTAGACCTTGAATCTCACCTTTTTCGTTAATAACCAAATGTAATTTTAGACCAAAAAACCAACTTTTTGTTGTTTTACCCAAAGCAGCAATACCGGCAAAGACTTTATTACGAGAGATTCTTTTTCGATGACAAACCTCTAAAGATGTGGCGTCAATATAAGAAACTCCCGTAGATTGAGCTGCCTGCATATACCATTCAAGTAATAAAACTAAATAACTCAGAACTCTTGGTTTTAGAGCTATAAAACGAGTATATGATGGAAGAGTTACAAAGTCTGATTTATATAATTGTAGATAGGACATATAAAAATATTTAAAGTTTTTACAAGGTGATTGATGGTATAAAAGCACTATTGTTAACAGCTCAGAATAGCTTATTTCAGGCTTTCTTGTAGGGTTTTTATTAATTAATGGTAGAAATGATTTATTAATCCACTGCTCGCTAATTTTACAAAAATCATCGACAAAACAAAATAATGCAGTAATATCTTTCTTCATGGGGATACTCTTGTTTTTTTGCTAAAAATTATATAGAGTATCTTCTATCCCTTGTAAATACTTACTTCCAAACCTAGATTAATCCAGAATTCAGGTTTTAAGATTTGGATATTTCTCAAACATTTTCTTAGAAGTAATACTTTTTATGATTTGAGTTATTTTTGTTGGGCTATACATTCTGAAGTTTTGACAAAAAATTTTTATTAAAAAAAGTGGCGAGTGTATCAATCTATAATTTGTATTATATATCAAATAATTTACTTTAAATTGTAGAAATATCGCTTTTAAGCTGATAAAAGCACTAAATATTTAACTTTAAATATAAATTTTTACTTTAGTCAGAAAAATTAGAATTTTTGTCAAAACTTCAGTACATTGGTATTGACTGTAATAAAAAATGTACGTGATCTTTATCTGAAGTTTTGACAAAAATTCAGTTGATTGAATATTACTCTTCTATACTTTGCCGGCGTTACTAAATGATATATTAGTACTGTGACATTATGACTCTTATGTATATAACTGCTTTCTTCCATTCAAGTAGTATATCACGAAGCAGAGCTTCGGGGAATTAAACCCTGAGAGATTAATGATTTTAACAATGTTAAAGAGTTAAAAGAGGAGATTGATCATTATCTGAATAAATATAATTATCACAGATTTCATTCAAGTATTGGTTATAAAAAGCCTATGAATGTATATCTGAATTATATGCAAAATTATCAGCAAATTGCTGCCTGATAATCGAAAAATTAGGAAAACATACTACTCATTTTTTTGTCTTGATTTTTCATGTATGGACCTCCTGTAGAATGCAAGAAAAAAATAACATCAATAATAAAAACAAACAAATGCAGTCATGTATCCGGCTTATAGCTGATAAATCAACCTAATTTATTCTACAGCCCTGATGGAATTCGCTGGCTTACAAACTATATACTTATCAGTCCATCGGCTTCTAAAAGAGCCACTGAAAAACGCAGTTTTTTTGTAAGCTAAGGTTTGTCTTATTTACCATCAATATTAATTATCTCAAGCATATTTCGGGTTGGAATCTCTTACATATTGTTTTGCTTTTACCTATTCATTATATAAATCACCATTTATTTTACTTATAAGTGCTATGCTACACACTCTTTAGCTACAAACTTTACTCTCTACATAATCATCTCCTGATCTTAGTACAGCAAACACCACTCTTGCCAACTTATTAGCTATGGCAACTGTCGTTTTATTATGGCTACTTCGCTCAGATAAATTAAACATCCATTTCGTAAATTGGCTAAAATCTTTTTTAGATTTCTGTTCTTCCGATGTAAATCTTATCTTGGCATTTAGTACAGCTCTAGCCCCTTGAATTAATAAAGTGCGTAAGTATACATCACCTCGCTTGCTAATTCCCAGCAGCTTATCCTTCCCACCACTTGAATGTTGTCTTGGCACTAATCCTAGCCATGCCGATAATTGCCTGCCATTCTCAAAACTTGTAGCATTACCTATTGATGCTATTAAAGCAGTAGCAGTAATTAAACCAAGACCAGGTATAGCTCTTAATCGTTGATATTGAGTTAGGTTACTTGCTATCATTGTTAATCGTTTTTCTATCTCTTTTATTTTTCTGTTATTATCTAAGAATTCTTCTTTTAGTTCACTAAATGTTTGATAACTTAACTGGCTTAATTTCCCTGCATCTAAAATCTCAATTAATTTTGTGATAACCTTATTAATGCCTTGAGGAACAATAAAACCAAACTCATGTAGTAGCCCCCTAATTTCATTAGCAAGTGCTGTACGATTTTTTACCAATCTCTCTCTTACCCTATGTATTGATAAAATTTCTTGTTGCTCTATAGTTTTAATTGCAACAAATCTCATATTAGGTCTTGTCACGGCTTCACATATCGCTTCAGCATCTGCTTGATCATTTTTATTAGTTTTAACATATGGTTTGACAAATTGCGGTGCCATTAGTTTTACTTCATGCCCTAATTTAGTTATTTCTCTTGCCCAATAACTAGAACCACCACAAGCTTCCATCCCTACTAAACATTGTGGTAAATTAGCCATAAATGTCAAAACCTGATCTCTCATCAATTTTTTCTTTAATACTGTCTTGCCATTTTTATCTACACCATGAATTTGAAAAATTCTTTTTGCAATATCTATACCAATTGTAGTAACCTCCATATGGACCTCCTTAATTGTTGTTTTAATATGTTAAATATTAACCCTAGAAGATTAGCAACTGCTTTTCATTCTCTATATCAGGAGGTCCATACCATTAGTCCACTATCAACTTCAGTTAAAGACCAATTTAATTTATATAATGATGCTCCTCGCAGCAGAGCTACGAGGTATCTAAAAAAGTTTTAGTTGTTTCTTATGATATCACGAAGCAGAGCTTCGGGGAATTAAACCCTGAGAGATTAATATACTAAATTATTATATTAAATTTGTAATAGAAGTATTATATATAAAGTAAAATGTGTTTTTTTAGATTTAAATCTTTATAAGATTGTAACCTAATAAAAAAAATAAAGTTCTGGGGTATTATAGAAAAATATAAAATAAATGCAATGATAAATTTAATTTCTATTGCAATATTTCTAATCTTTTTTTATACAAGTAATATTTTAACTAATTTGGGAAATTAATTTTAATGAAAAAAATATTTAATTGTCTTTATGTTGCATTATTTAAAACAATAGAGCATGATGGAGTCGAACATTCCGGATATATGTCATTCATGGTACTTTTATCTATTTTTCCATTCTTAGTATTTTTACTAGCTCTAACAAGCTTTTTAGGGGCTTCAGAACTTGGGCAAAATTTTATACAAATTTTTTTAGAAAGTATGCCAGAGCGAGCAACGGAATCGATCGAAAAAAGAATAAAAGAATTATTAAGTGTACCGCCGCAGAGTTTAATGAATCTTGCTGTTGTAGGTAGTGTTTGGACCGCTTCTTCCTTTGTAGAATGCTTAAGAACTATTCTAAATCGTGTATATGAGATTAAGTCCCCTCCCCCTTATATAAGAAGACGATTACTTAGTATTTTACAATTCCTTGTAATTAGTATTTTAATTACTTTCACTATGTTTCTTTTAGTATTTATTCCAATAGTTTTTACAAAAATTCCAGTATTATTAGAAACTATAGGACAATATAAAAATATTTTAAATTTTATAAGATATGTTTTAATCTTAGTTTTACTATTTCTAGGAGCCTCCTCTTTATACTATATACTACCTAATGTAAAACTAAACTTTATAGATGTATTTCCAGGAGCTTTATTAACAGTAATATTATGGGTAATAAGCGGTTACTTACTGTCAACTTATATAGTTTATTATAACCAGCTAAATTTCATGTATGGATCTCTTGGTAGTATAATAGTTACACTAATATTTTTCTATATTATTAATATGATATTTATTTATGGTGCAGAATTTAATTATCTAATGAAGAATTATAACATAGTTAAGAAAAGGATTGATGAAAAGTAATCATATAATTAGAGTAACTTAAGCTGTATTAGTTGACATTTGATCTTACATTTAATAAAAATAATGTATTACTGAAGTTTTGACAAAAATTCTAATTTTTCTGACTGAAGTAAAAATTTATATTTAAAGATGAAGAACTCGGCCGCAAGCGACCGAGTTTCAAAACAGGTTAAACTGCTTTGTTTCTTTTTCAATTTTATCCATTGCGTTTAGTTGATTTTGGTATCCACACAAAGTGATACATTATTCTAAAAACATGATGACTATTACGCCTCAATTCCATTCTACTAAATTATAATATGCCAACGCTTATATTATAACGCTATCCATCTAGGGAGCAAGCTCCCTAGATTTTCGCTATGCGGTTAAATATTTAGTGCTTTTATCAGCTTAAAAGCGATATTTCTACAATTTAAAGTAAATTATTTGATATATAATACAAATTATAGATTGATACACTCGCCACTTTTTTTAATAAAAATTTTTTGTCAAAACTTCAGTGGTATAATAATTGGGATAATTTGATAATTGTCTTGCAATATCCAAAGGAGATTCGTAAGATTATTTACACTACAAATGCGATAGAATCGCTGAATAGCCAATTGAAAAAAGTTACTAAGAACGCTAATTTAGGATAAGGGATAGATAGAAAGCTTATAGATAAAGGGTTTAAAGGAGATTAATGTTGAGTTATGATAGATTTTTTTAATAAAAGATCAGTAACTCAACATGAAAAGATGTATCATAACTGTATATTATTTAGTAGATAATTTTTGTAAAATATATGAAGAATGGATAGAACACCGTCTATTATCAACAAATCAGCAAAGGCATAGAATAGGAAAATTAAGTCTTGCAGCATTGATGACAATAGTCATATATTTTTATCTATCGCCTTGCAAGGACTTTAAAAACTATTATTTATACTACTTACCGCATAAATATAAGGGTTACTTTAATTTACCATGTTATAGTAGGAAAGTTCTATAATTAATTAAGCCAGATATAATCAATTTTTAATCTCTCAGGGTTTAATTCCCCGAAGCTCTGCTTCGTGATATCATAAGAAACAACTAAAACTTTTTTAGATACCTCGTAGCTCTGCTGCGAGGAGCATAATTTAAATATAGATATATCATGGCTCATTTAACGATAGATGAAAGATTTAAAATATACGAAATGAATAAGAGTGGTTATAGCTCGCGATATATAGCTAACGCGGAAAGGTTTTTACCATAGTTTTTGTCACATATTCACCAGATCTAAATCCTATTAAACATTGCTGGACTAACTTTAAAAACTGTTTACGTAAAATTATTGATCAATGCCTAAGTTTTTCCTAATCTGTGGTAGAAACATTTCCGTGTTAGCTATATAGGGACAAAGATTGGCCGTGATAAAAGCACTATATGTTATGAACTCAAGAGAATGAGGCATAATTATAGACCAGATAGGGCTAACACACTTGCTTGCAGTTTAAGGCAAGGTAAGAGAAAAAGAAAATTAGATATTGATAATAATTTACGAGCAGAAATAATAAAGCAGTTAACACAGGGTATTTCACCAGATATAATTTCAGGTAGACGTAAACTATCACGAGATACTGTCAATATTTCTACAGAGAGTATATACCAGTTTATTTATACATCTCCTATAGCACAAAGGCAAAAATTATATTTATCTTTAGCAAGAAAAAGGAAAAATAGGTTGCATCATGGTACAAGAATCAGAAACAAAAGAATTACAATACCAAATCGAGTTTCCATTACTGAAAGACCAGAGATAAATAGAAAGATAGCAGCAATAGGTCATTTAGAAGGTGATTTAACTTTTAACAAAGGTAATCAAAGTCGTAATATAGGCGCTCTTGTGGATATCAGAACACAAAAAGTGTTTCTCACTTTAAACCGTTCAAAAAGAACACAAGATGTGATTGGTAACATGAATAAAAAACTTAAACAATTGTCGCATATAATCAAAAGCATAACGTTAGATAATGGCAAAGAATTTACCAATCATGAACAACTATTGCCAAAATCTGAACGAAAAGTATATTTTTGCAATCCTTATGCTCCATGGCAAAAACCATTGATAGAGAAGATTAACTCAATGGTGCACAGAGTATACTCTAAATCTTTAGATATAAAAAAATTAACAATAAAGCAATTACAAGAAATTGAGGATTTTTTAAATAATTTACCAAGAAAAGTGCTCGGTTATAAAACACCCAATGAGGTATGGGAAGAAAATATAAATCTGGCTTAATTAATACTGGAATTTACCTTTTAAAGTATAACCTATTAAGCGACTAGGCACAGAATAAGCTACAGATAAAATACTAACTGTACTGCTTGGATTAACACGTACTGATAATATTGTAGGTGCATTCCATTTCCTGATTGGTAACTCTTTTAAATGAACTAATTCTTCGAGTCTTTTGCAATGATTGTGTAAATTTTTGTTGAGCCTATATTAGAAGTAATTAAAAATATAGGGAACAGAAATGCAAATAGAGAAGAATAAAAAAATAAATGAAGCAATAGATTTGCTGATAGAAGGCGGAGTAGATTTAAAAACAGTACTAAGTCAGAATGGATTAATTAAGGAATTAACCAAGGGTATTTTAGAGCGAGCACTGCATGCTGAGATGTCAGAACATTTAGGTTATAGCAAGTATGATAGAGCTGAAACTGAGAATGCGAGGAATGGTAGTTTTAGTAAGAATCTGATTAGTGAGAATGGTACTATAGAGATAAATGTTCCAAGAGACAGACAAGGTAAATTTGAACCTATAATAGTCTCAAAGAAACAAACAAGAATAGATGGCTTAGACCAAAAGATAATATCCTTATATGCGAAGGGTATGAGTGTGTCTGATATTAAAACACAATTGCAAGAATTATATGGAGCTGAGATCAGTGAGAGCCTAATCAGCAGGATTACAGATGAAGTAATAGATGAGGTCAAGATTTGGCAGAGTAGACCTCTTGAATCAGTATACCCTATAGTATATTTTGACTGTTTAGTAGTGAAAGTAAGACAAGATAAACTTATTATTAATAAATCAGTATATGTAGCTTTAGGAATAGATTTATCTGGCAGAAAGGATATTTTAGGCTTATGGATAAGTGAGAATGAAGGAGCTAAATTTTGGCTTGGTAATTTTACTGAAATGAAGAATCGGGGAGTAAAAGATATCTTAATTGCTTGTAGTGATAATCTAACTGGTATGTCTGATGCTATTGCATCAGTATATCCGAAAACTGAACATCAAATTTGTATTGTCCATCAGATCAGGAATAGCCTCAAATATGTATCATATAAAGATAGAAAGCAATTAGCAGCGGATTTGAAACTAATCTATACTTCTGCTACTGAAAAAGAAGCAGAATTAGCTCTTGAGTCATTTGATCAAAAATGGAGTAAGCAATATCCGCATATAGCTAAATCTTGGTATAATAATTGGGATAATTTGATAATTTTCTTGCAATATCCAAAGGAGATTCGTAAGATTATTTACACTACAAATGCGATAGAATCGCTGAATAGCCAATTGAGAAAAGTTACTAAGAATAAACGCATCTTGCCAAATGATGACGCAGTATTTAAAGTTTTATATCTGACAATTGATTATATTACCAAAAAATGGTCTATGCCTATCCCCAATTGGAATGAAGCTATGGCTCATTTTATGATCAAATTTGATGGTAGAATTTAATGGTTCACGCAATTTACACAATTGATGAGACAGAGCCAATTCTTCAGCTAATTTTTCTTTTCTACAGCTATTTCGCTTTTCTTTAATTTATGTAAGGAATAATTCATAAGCTTTTAAATCAACAAAATTACGTGATCCACGTAATAGCAGATGTTGATTCACTGCTTGCTTAAATGTATCATGACTTTTTTCAACAGAACCATTTTCATGACTGACGCCTGGATTATTTCGCGATGGTGCAACATTGTAATAACCAAGCAATTCTTGCCATCTTTCTCTAAATTGTCTACTATTACCACATTGCTTGGTAGCTGCACTTAAATTATCTGTACGATGCTCTGGTAAAACTCCACCTAACTCCCATACAGCTTTTTCAAACCCTGATGCTAATGTATCAAAACTTTCACTATGGCATATGCTAAAAGTTTTCCAACATGAATAAGACAACATAAAATGAAATAGTAACAGGAGTTTCGCACTTAGCAAAAAGTATGTTAATCTAGAGAAAAATAGTTTTAGATAAAAATGACAAGAACAAAATGTAGCAAGGACTTATATAAATCATTTTTACAAGCAAGTAGTGTCAGATATACTAGCAAGGCATTATCTGAAGTGAGTCCAGTAGATCTATCTCACGATAGTGCAAGTCGATGGTTAAAGAGTAAGGATTTTCGTCCTAGCGAAATCTATAAGGAAGTGTCAAAATATATAGATTGGGAAGCACCGTGTTTATTAGTGGGGGATGACACCTTATTATCAAAGCAATACAGTCAGAAGATTGAGCTTGTACGTTATCAATATTCTGGAGCTGTACATGATGTTATACCTGGTATAGGAATGGTAAACTTACTACATTACAATACTAAAATTGCTCAATCTACTCCCGTAGATTATAGAATATATGATAAAGACACTGATGGTAAAACAAAGAATGAGCATTTTTGTGATATGCTTACTTTAGCTAAAGAAAGAGGTCTCAATCCTGATGCCATAGTCATGGATGCTTGGTATAGCGGGTTGGAGAATTTAAAACATATACGTAATTTAGGCTGGCTATGGGTTACCACCCTAAGGAAAAATAGAAAAGTTAATCATAATGTTAGCTTGGAAAGTTTAGAGATACCCGATGAGGGGCTAAAAATTCACCTACATGGATACGGTTGGGTTACGGTATTTAAGTTTGTGGCAAAGAATGGTCGCATTGATTACATAACAACGAACTTGGAAAATCCCACACGTGAGCAAATAGAGAAAATTGTTAAGGCACGTTGGTCTATAGAGGTTTATCATCGAGAATTAAAACAAACTTGTGGTATTGAACGCTGTCAGGCACGCACGGGCCGAGCTCAAAGAAATCATATTTGCCTTGCAGTATTTGCCTGGCTTGATATGAATAAAAGGAGGATAAATGAAAACATTACGGCTCTGTCTCATCAATTGTGTAAATTTCGTGAACCATTAAATTCTACCATCAAATTTGATCATAAAATGAGCCATAGCTTCATTCCAATTGGGGATAGGCATAGACCATTTTTTGGTAATATAATCAATTGTCAGATATAAAACTTTAAATACTGCGTCATCATTTGGAAAGATGCGTTTATTCTTAGTAACTTTTCTCAATTGGCTATTCAGCGATTCTATCGCATTTGTAGTGTAAATAATCTTACGAATCTCCTTTGGATATTGCAAGAAAATTATCAAATTATCCCAATTATTATACCAAGATTTAGCTATATGCGGATATTGCTTACTCCATTTTTGATCAAATGACTCAAGAGCTAATTCTGCTTCTTTTTCAGTAGCAGAAGTATAGATTAGTTTCAAATCCGCTGCTAATTGCTTTCTATCTTTATATGATACATATTTGAGGCTATTCCTGATCTGATGGACAATACAAATTTGATGTTCAGTTTTCGGATATACTGATGCAATAGCATCAGACATACCAGTTAGATTATCACTACAAGCAATTAAGATATCTTTTACTCCTCGATTCTTCATTTCAGTAAAATTACCAAGCCAAAATTTAGCTCCTTCATTCTCACTTATCCATAAGCCTAAAATATCCTTTCTGCCAGATAAATCTATTCCTAAAGCTACATATACTGATTTATTAATAATAAGTTTATCTTGTCTTACTTTCACTACTAAACAGTCAAAATATACTATAGGGTATACTGATTCAAGAGGTCTACTCTGCCAAATCTTGACCTCATCTATTACTTCATCTGTAATCCTGCTGATTAGGCTCTCACTGATCTCAGCTCCATATAATTCTTGCAATTGTGTTTTAATATCAGACACACTCATACCCTTCGCATATAAGGATATTATCTTTTGGTCTAAGCCATCTATTCTTGTTTGTTTCTTTGAGACTATTATAGGTTCAAATTTACCTTGTCTGTCTCTTGGAACATTTAGCTCTATAGTACCATTCTCACTAATCAGATTCTTACTAAAACTACCATTCCTCGCATTCTCAGTTTCAGCTCTATCATACTTGCTATAACCTAAATGTTCTGACATCTCAGCATGCAGTGCTCGCTCTAAAATACCCTTGGTTAATTCCTTAATTAATCCATTCTGACTTAGTACTGTTTTTAAATCTACTCCGCCTTCTATCAGCAAATCTATTGCTTCATTTATTTTTTTATTCTTCTCTATTTGCATTTCTGTTACCTATATTTTTAATTACTTCTAATATAGGCTCAACAAAAATTTACACAATCATTGCAAAAGACTCAACATTACTTTATATCAACAAACTTGGGAAGTTATAAAAACATCAATTCAAAACAATATCAGATGGCTTTTAACTGATTCGCAACTTTGCTAAGTGCGAAACTCCTGAGTAAGTGAGGATATGGTTGCCCACCAATACAAATACCCAATTGATTCATATTGGTCCAATCAGACTGACTCTGTTTGCCAGGAAGAATATTTTGTAAAAAGATTACTGTCTTATCCTTACCATGTGCAGCTCTCCATTGTTTCAACCTTTTCTGCAAACAGCGTAATTGCTTCCCATTATAATTCCCATGATACTTTTCTGTCAAATATGCTAATATGGTAGTTGCTTGCAACTCCGGTGCTGATTCTAGCATTGATTCTATTTCATCCCAGTGCTTCACAAATGGATCCTTACGTGTCCTATATTTACGTATTGTGCGTAATTCGCTTGGATACTTATTAATACGTAAATACTTACGTGCCGTTTTTACACTCATACCTGCTTTTGCAGCAGAAATTATCTGATTATATTTTTTGATCTTTTGCATTAAAATACCTACTTGGTTCTTTGTACATGTCATCAGTAATTCTCGAATAATATTTAAATATTTAAAAATAAATTTTTATTCGATTTTACTGTCCATAGTTACTTCTTTTTTATAGGTAATTTTAATGTTCGTTGAGGGTAATTCTAATATTCGTTAGTCAATCACATTGTCCAGGTTTTAGTGATGGGCATAATAGCTCACCTACCCACTGATTAAATAATTGCTTATCAATATAACCGGAATGCTCTAACGGAGCAATTAATCTCTCAGGGTTTAATTCCCCGAAGCTCTGCTTCGTGATATCATAAGAAACAACTAAAACTTTTTTAGATACCTCGTAGCTCTGCTGCGAGGAGCATCATTTACTAAAAAATTACAAAAAACTTAAAAAATGTTATTTTTTAGTTGTATATGATATTGAAATGCGTTATTATTTCCACTAATAATTGTATATTGAAATAATTATAAATATATAAAATAACCAAGGAGAATAGAATGGCTAGAAAAAATGATATAATACAAAAAATCGATAGTTTTATAGGAAAGAAAATCTATTCCTTAAGGCTAGCAAAAGGATTATCTCGTCAACAACTTGCAGAAGTAATTGACGTTACCCATCAGCAATTACAAAAATATGAAAGAGCGATTAATAGAATTTCCGTAGGAAGACTTGTATTAATTGCTGAAGCATTAGATAGAAACATTGATTATTTCTTTGAAGGATTAGAAGAGGCAAATAAGCCACAACCTGTGCATACTCAACATCAACGTATGTGTATTGAAGTTTCAAGAAATTTCATGAAAATTCAAAGTACAGATGAGCAACAAGCTGTTAATAATCTAGTAAAATGTTTAGCTGGAAAAGATAAATTAAAAACTAGTACTATAATGGACTAATGGTATGGACCTCCTGATATAGAGAATGAAAAGCAGTTGCTAATCTTCTAGGGTTAATATTTAACATATTAAAACAACAATTAAGGAGGTCCATATGGAGGTTACTACAATTGGTATAGATATTGCAAAAAGAATTTTTCAAATTCATGGTGTAGATAAAAATGGCAAGACAGTATTAAAGAAAAAATTGATGAGAGATCAGGTTTTGACATTTATGGCTAATTTACCACAATGTTTAGTAGGGATGGAAGCTTGTGGTGGTTCTAGTTATTGGGCAAGAGAAATAACTAAATTAGGGCATGAAGTAAAACTAATGGCACCGCAATTTGTCAAACCATATGTTAAAACTAATAAAAATGATCAAGCAGATGCTGAAGCGATATGTGAAGCCGTGACAAGACCTAATATGAGATTTGTTGCAATTAAAACTATAGAGCAACAAGAAATTTTATCAATACATAGGGTAAGAGAGAGATTGGTAAAAAATCGTACAGCACTTGCTAATGAAATTAGGGGGCTACTACATGAGTTTGGTTTTATTGTTCCTCAAGGCATTAATAAGGTTATCACAAAATTAATTGAGATTTTAGATGCAGGGAAATTAAGCCAGTTAAGTTATCAAACATTTAGTGAACTAAAAGAAGAATTCTTAGATAATAACAGAAAAATAAAAGAGATAGAAAAACGATTAACAATGATAGCAAGTAACCTAACTCAATATCAACGATTAAGAGCTATACCTGGTCTTGGTTTAATTACTGCTACTGCTTTAATAGCATCAATAGGTAATGCTACAAGTTTTGAGAATGGCAGGCAATTATCGGCATGGCTAGGATTAGTGCCAAGACAACATTCAAGTGGTGGGAAGGATAAGCTGCTGGGAATTAGCAAGCGAGGTGATGTATACTTACGCACTTTATTAATTCAAGGGGCTAGAGCTGTACTAAATGCCAAGATAAGATTTACATCGGAAGAACAGAAATCTAAAAAAGATTTTAGCCAATTTACGAAATGGATGTTTAATTTATCTGAGCGAAGTAGCCATAATAAAACGACAGTTGCCATAGCTAATAAGTTGGCAAGAGTGGTGTTTGCTGTACTAAGATCAGGAGATGATTATGTAGAGAGTAAAGTTTGTAGCTAAAGAGTGTGTAGCATAGCACTTATAAGTAAAATAAATGGTGATTTATATAATGAATAGGTAAAAGCAAAACAATATGTAAGAGATTCCAACCCGAAATATGCTTGAGATAATTAATATTGATGGTAAATAAGACAAACCTTAGCTTACAAAAAAACTGCGTTTTTCAGTGGCTCTTTTAGAAGCCGATGGACTGATAAGTATATAGTTTGTAAGCCAGCGAATTCCATCAGGGCTGTAGAATAAATTAGGTTGATTTATCAGCTATAAGCCGGATACATGACTGCATTTGTTTGTTTTTATTATTGATGTTATTTTTTTCTTGCATTCTACAGGAGGTCCATACATGAAAAAATTGGACCAAAAAATGAAGGAGTGTGTTTCCGCAATAGGTTAGAATAAATAGCAATAAACTTAGGAGGAAAGATGAAGAAAAATAAAGTAAAAATTTTCAGTGCTTCAGAAAAAACGGGGATAGTATTAGAAATGATGCTCCTCGCAGCAGAGCTACGAGGTATCTAAAAAAGTTTTAGTTGTTTCTTATGATATCACGAAGCAGAGCTTCGGGGAATTAAACCCTGAGAGATTAATAAAAGAGGAGTCGACACTTGGTCAGTTAGCTTCAAAATATGCAATGAGTCTTTTGCAATGATTGTGTAAATTTTTGTTGAGCCTATATTAGAAGTAATTAAAAATATAGGTAACAGAAATGCAAATAGAGAAGAATAAAAAAATAAATGAAGCAATAGATTTGCTGATAGAAGGCGGAGTAGATTTAAAAACAGTACTAAGTCAGAATGGATTAATCTCTCAGGGTTTAATTCCCCGAAGCTCTGCTTCGTGATATCATAAGAAACAACTAAAACTTTTTTAGATACCTCGTAGCTCTGCTGCGAGGAGCATCATTTAAGGAATTAACCAAGGGTATTTTAGAACGAGCACTGCATGCTGAGATGTCAGAACATTTAGGTTATAGCAAGTATGATAGAGCTGAAACTGAGAATGCGAGGAATGGTAGTTTTAGTAAGAATCTGATTAGTGAGAATGGTACTATAGAGATAAATGTTCCAAGAGACAGACAAGGTAAATTTGAACCTATAATAGTCTCAAAGAAACAAACAAGAATAGATGGCTTAGACCAAAAGATAATATCCTTATATGCGAAGGGTATGAGTGTGTCTGATATTAAAACACAATTGCAAGAATTATATGGAGCTGAGATCAGTGAGAGCCTAATCAGCAGGATTACAGATGAAGTAATAGATGAGGTCAAGATTTGGCAGAGTAGACCTCTTGAATCAGTATACCCTATAGTATATTTTGACTGTTTAGTAGTGAAAGTAAGACAAGATAAACTTATTATTAATAAATCAGTATATGTAGCTTTAGGAATAGATTTATCTGGCAGAAAGGATATTTTAGGCTTATGGATAAGTGAGAATGAAGGAGCTAAATTTTGGCTTGGTAATTTTACTGAAATGAAGAATCGAGGAGTAAAAGATATCTTAATTGCTTGTAGTGATAATCTAACTGGTATGTCTGATGCTATTGCATCAGTATATCCGAAAACTGAACATCAAATCTGTATTGTCCATCAGATCAGGAATAGCCTCAAATATGTATCATATAAAGATAGAAAGCAATTAGCAGCGGATTTGAAACTAATCTATACTTCTGCTACTGAAAAAGAAGCAGAATTAGCTCTTGAGTCATTTGATCAAAAATGGAGTAAGCAATATCCGCATATAGCTAAATCTTGGTATAATAATTGGGATAATTTGATAATTTTCTTGCAATATCCAAAGGAGATTCGTAAGATTATTTACACTACAAATGCGATAGAATCGCTGAATAGCCAATTGAAAAAAGTTACTAAGAATAAACGCATCTTTCCAAATGATGACGCAGTATTTAAGGTTTTATATCTGACAATTGATTATATTACCAAAAAATGGTCTATGCCTATCCCCAATTGGAATGAAGCTATGGCTCATTTTATGATCAAATTTGATGGTAGGATTTAATGGCTCACGAAATTTACACAATTGATGAAACAGCGCCTATGCAATAAGTGTTAAACTGAAGTTTTGACAAAATCCTTTCCATAAGGAGAAATGTATTCCAATTTTTTTATACTTTTTTAGTAATAACAAAATTTATTGTCCCAAATTTGGGAGAAAAACCCCGCACTTGCAGTGCGTCGTTTTAACATATAGAATGAAGAGATGCAGTATTACAAGAAGCTAAGCCACACAGTTTACGATTGCACTTATCATATAGTATGGGTGACTAAATATCGCTATAATATATTGGTTGGTGATATTGGTAGGAGAGTCAAGGACCTAATCCAAGAGATCTGTAAGAATAATGGTGTAGAGATATTAAGAGGGAAGATAGCTTCAAATCACGTACATATCTATGTATCTGTGCCATCTTATCAAAGTATTAGTAAGGGGGTACAGTATCTAAAAGGAAAGAGTGCAAGGAAGATTCAGCATGAATTTCCAGAATTACGGCAACAGTATTGGGGTAAACACTTATGGGCTGTTGGATATTTTGTCAGAACCACAGGCAATGTGACTGACAAAATGATTAAGGATTATATTGATAAACATGAATCGAGAGATGATAAGTTTGGAAACTTTCAAGTTGAAAACTAGCTATAGCTAAGGCATTTATGCCGTAATCTTAAGCCCTGCATTTACAATGCAGGGTGATTAACTTATTCATCAAACCTTTGTCTATAGTATTCATATACTTCTTTACCACTAATTTTATCTTTTTGTTGACCAGAAACACATAACCATAAATCTCTGTTATATTTCCTATTTCCTGATGCATCTATAGCTAACGCGACTAGAATTATTCCTTAGAATAATGTAAGATAATGATTTTAACTACGGTAGAGATGAAAGCATACAGTCAGGATTTAAGAGATAGGGTAATCAGTCTTCACAAAACCTCTAAATATAGAATAAAAGCAATATCAGACTTATTACCTGAATTCTGGATTAGCTAATTTTGAGATATAGCAGGTTTGTTAGGTTTCATACAGTATGCAATTAGGGCGGATAAGATATGTACAAAGGCATTCCAAATTGATCTATGTCTTGTATGTTCGATCTCGAAAGCACCCTTCAGCACACTAAATACTGTTTCGATAATTGAGCGTTTGCGTAATAATATTTTTTCCAATAATGGCATAAGTTTATTCTTCATTTTCTTCTTTATGCCAGTTACTAACTTGATTCCTTTGCTGTATAGATCATCAAAGAGCTCCTGTTTGATATAACCCTTATCGCCAAACAATAATCCCGTGATATGTTTGGTGATTATCGAAACCGGCGCTCTATCATCTACATTACCAGGCGTTAGTTTTAGACCTTGAATCTCACCTTTTTCGTTAATAACCAAATGTAATTTTAGACCAAAAAACCAACTTTTTGTTGTTTTACCCAAAGCAGCAATACCGGCAAAGACTTTATTACGAGAGATTCTTTTTCGATGACAAACCTCTAAAGATGTGGCGTCAATATAAGAAACTCCCGTAGATTGAGCTGCCTGCATATACCATTCAAGTAATAAAACTAAATAACTCAGAACTCTTGGTTTTAGAGCTATAAAACGAGTATATGATGGAAGAGTTACAAAGTCTGATTTATATAATTGTAGATAGGACATATAAAAATATTTAAAGTTTTTACAAGGTGATTGATGGTATAAAAGCACTATTGTTAACAGCTCAGAATAGCTTATTTCAGGCTTTCTTGTAGGGTTTTTATTAATCTCTCAGGGTTTAATTCCCCGAAGCTCTGCTTCGTGATATACTACTTGAATGGAAGAAAGCAGTTATATACATAAGAGTCATAATGTCACAGTACGAATATATCATTTAGTAACGCCGGCAAAGTATAGAAGAGTAATATTCAATCAAGAACTAGATGATTATTTGTGTAAAATTTGTGAGCACATAGAAGATCGTTATGAAATTAGATTTTTAGAAATAGGAGTAGATAAAGATCACGTACATGGAAAGTTCTATAATTAATTAAGCCAGATATAATCAATTTTTAATCTCTCAGGGTTTAATTCCCCGAAGCTCTGCTTCGTGATATCATAAGAAACAACTAAAACTTTTTTAGATACCTCGTAGCTCTGCTGCGAGGAGCATCATTTAAATATAGATATATCATGGCTCATTTAACGATAGATGAAAGATTTAAAATATACGAAATGAATAAGAGTGGTTATAGCTCGCGATATATAGGGACAAAGATTGGCCGTGATAAAAGCACTATATGTTATGAACTCAAGAGAATGAGGCATAATTATAGACCAGATAGGGCTAACACACTTGCTTGCAGTTTAAGGCAAGGTAAGAGAAAAAGAAAATTAGATATTGATAATAATTTACGAGCAGAAATAATAAAGCAGTTAACACAGGGTATTTCACCAGATATAATTTCAGGTAGACGTAAACTATCACGAGATACTGTCAATATTTCTACAGAGAGTATATACCAGTTTATTTATACATCTCCTATAGCACAAAGGCAAAAATTATATTTATCTTTAGCAAGAAAAAGGAAAAATAGGTTGCATCATGGTACAAGAATCAGAAACAAAAGAATTACAATACCAAATCGAGTTTCCATTACTGAAAGACCAGAGATAAATAGAAAGATAGCAGCAATAGGTCATTTAGAAGGTGATTTAACTTTTAACAAAGGTAATCAAAGTCGTAATATAGGCGCTCTTGTGGATATCAGAACACAAAAAGTGTTTCTCACTTTAAACCGTTCAAAAAGAACACAAGATGTGATTGGTAACATGAATAAAAAACTTAAACAATTGTCGCATATAATCAAAAGCATAACGTTAGATAATGGCAAAGAATTTACCAATCATGAACAACTATTGCCAAAATCTGAACGAAAAGTATATTTTTGCAATCCTTATTCTCCATGGCAAAAACCATTGATAGAGAAGATTAACTCAATGGTGCACAGAGTATACTCTAAATCTTTAGATATAAAAAAATTAACAATAAAGCAATTACAAGAAATTGAGGATTTTTTAAATAATTTACCAAGAAAAGTGCTCGGTTATAAAACACCCAATGAGGTATGGGAAGAAAATATAAATCTGGCTTAATTAATACTGGAATTTACCCATTTTTTATTACAGTCAATGCCAATGTATAGCCCAACAAAAATAACTCAAATCATAAAAAGTATTACTTCTAAGAAAATGTTTGAGAAATATCCAAATCTTAAAGAAAAATTATGGGGAAGTGAGTTTTGGAGTAAAGGATATTTTATGAGCACAGTAGGTAAACATGGTGATGAGCAGAAATTACGTAATTATGTACAGAATCAAGGTTCAGGCAAACCTTCTTATAAAGCATTTCAACAAAAACAGTTAAAGCTTTTTGGATAGATACCTCGTAGCTCTGCTGCGAGGTATCTAAAAAAGTTTTAGTTGTTTCTTATGATATCACGAAGCAGAGCTTCGGGGAATTAAACCCTGAGAGATTAAAAATATAGGTAACAGAAATGCAAATAGAGAAGAATAAAAAAATAAATGAAGCAATAGATTTGCTGATAGAAGGTGGAGTAGATTTAAAAACAGTACTAAGTCAGAATGGATTAATTAAGGAATTAACCAAGGGTATTTTAGAGCGAGCACTGCATGCTGAGATGTCAGAACATTTAGGTTATAGCAAGTATGATAGAGCTGAAACTGAGAATGCGAGGTTTTAGTAAGAATCTGATTAGTGAGAATGGTACTATAGAGCTAAATGTTCCAAGAGACAGACAAGGTAAATTTGAACCTATAATAGTCTCAAAGAAACAAACAAGAATAGATGGCTTAGACCAAAAGATAATATCCTTATATGCGAAGGGTATGAGTGTGTCTGATATTAAAACACAATTGCAAGAATTATATGGAGCTGAGATCAGTGAGAGCCTAATCAGCAGGATTACAGATGAAGTAATAGATGAGGTCAAGATTTGGCAGAGTAGACCTCTTGAATCAGTATACCCTATAGTATATTTTGACTGTTTAGTAGTGAAAGTAAGACAAGATAAACTTATTAATGATGCTCCTCGCAGCAGAGCTACGAGGTATCTAAAAAAGTTTTAGTTGTTTCTTATGATATCACGAAGCAGAGCTTCGGGGAATTAAACCCTGAGAGATTAATAAATCAGTATATGTAGCTTTAGGAATAGATTTATCTGGCAGAAAGGATATTTTAGGCTTATGGATAAGTGAGAATGAAGGAGCTAAATTTTGGCTTGGTAATTTTACTGAAATGAAGAATCGAGGAGTAAAAGATATCTTAATTGCTTGTAGGGCTCTGTCTCATCAATTGTGTAAATTTCGTGAACCATTAAATTCTACCATCAAATTTGATCATAAAATGAGCCATAGCTTCATTCCAATTGGGGATAGGCATAGACCATTTTTTGGTAATATAATCAATTGTCAGATATAAAACCTTAAATACTGCGTCATCATTTGGAAAGATGCGTTTATTCTTAGTAACTTTTCTCAATTGGCTATTCAGCGATTCTATCGCATTTGTAGTGTAAATAATCTTACGAATCTCCTTTGGATATTGCAAGAAAATTATCAAATTATCCCAATTATTATACCAAGATTTAGCTATATGCGGATATTGCTTACTCCATTTTTGATCAAATGACTCAAGAGCTAATTCTGCTTCTTTTTCAGTAGCAGAAGTATAGATTAGTTTCAAATCCGCTGCTAATTGCTTTCTATCTTTATATGATACATATTTGAGGCTATTCCTGATCTGGTGGACAATACAAATTTGATGTTCAGTTTTCGGATATACTGATGCAATAGCATCAGACATACCAGTTAGATTATCACTACAAGCAATTAAGATATCTTTTACTCCTCGATTCTTCATTTCAGTAAAATGACCAAGCCAAAATTTAGCTCCTTCATTCTCACTTATCCATAAGCCTAAAATATCCTTTCTGCCAGATAAATCTATTCCTAAAGCTACATATACTGATTTATTAATAATAAGTTTATCTTGTCTCACTTTCACTACTAAACAGTCAAAATATACTATAGGGTATACTGATTCAAGAGGTCTACTCTGCCAAATCTTGACCTCATCTATTACTTCATCTGTAATCCTGCTGATTAGGCTCTCACTGATCTCAGCTCCATATAATTCTTGCAATTGTGGGTAAATTCCAGTATTAATTAAGCCAGATTTATATTTTCTTCCCATACCTCATTGGGTGTTTTATAACCGAGCACTTTTCTTGGTAAATTATTTAAAAAATCCTCAATTTCTTGTAATTGCTTTATTGTTAATTTTTTTATATCTAAAGATTTAGAGTATACTCTGTGCACCATTGAGTTAATCTTCTCTATCAATGGTTTTTGCCATGGAGAATAAGGATTGCAAAAATATACTTTTCGTTCAGATTTTGGCAATAGTTGTTCATGATTGGTAAATTCTTTGCCATTATCTAACGTTATGCTTTTGATTATATGCGACAATTGTTTAAGTTTTTTATTCATGTTACCAATCACATCTTGTGTTCTTTTTGAACGGTTTAAAGTGAGAAACACTTTTTGTGTTCTGATATCCACAAGAGCGCCTATATTACGACTTTGATTACCTTTGTTAAAAGTTAAATCACCTTCTAAATGACCTATTGCTGCTATCTTTCTATTTATCTCTGGTCTTTCAGTAATGGAAACTCGATTTGGTATTGTAATTCTTTTGTTTCTGATTCTTGTACCATGATGCAACCTATTTTTCCTTTTTCTTGCTAAAGATAAATATAATTTTTGCCTTTGTGCTATAGGAGATGTATAAATAAACTGGTATATACTCTCTGTAGAAATATTGACAGTATCTCGTGATAGTTTACGTCTACCTGAAATTATATCTGGTGAAATACCCTGTGTTAACTGCTTTATTATTTCTGCTCGTAAATTATTATCAATATCTAATTTTCTTTTTCTCTTACCTTGCCTTAAACTGCAAGCAAGTGTGTTAGCCCTATCTGGTCTATAATTATGCCTCATTCTCTTGAGTTCATAACATATAGTGCTTTTATCACGGCCAATCTTTGTCCCTATATATCGCGAGCTATAACCACTCTTATTCATTTCGTATATTTTAAATCTTTCATCTATCGTTAAATGAGCCATGATATATCTATATTTAAATGATGCTCCTCGCAGCAGAGCTACGAGGTATCTAAAAAAGTTTTAGTTGTTTCTTATGATATCACGAAGCAGAGCTTCGGGGAATTAAACCCTGAGAGATTAAAAATTGATTATATCTGGCTTAATTAATTATAGAACTTTCCGTGTTTTAATATCAGACACACTCATACCCTTCGCATATAAAGGATATTATCTTTTGGTCTAAGCCATCTATTCTTGTTTGTTTCTTTGAGACTATTATAGGTTCAAATTTACCTTGTCTGTCTCTTGGAACATTTATCTCTATAGTACCATTCTCACTAATCAGATTCTTACTAAAACTACCATTCCTCGCATTCTCAGTTTCAGCTCTATCATACTTGCTATAACCTAAATGTTCTGACATCTCAGCATGCAGTGCTCGCTCTAAAATACCCTTGGTTAATTCCTTAATTAATCCATTCTGACTTAGTACTGTTTTTAAATCTACTCCGCCTTCTATCAGCAAATCTATTGCTTCATTTATTTTTTTATTCTTCTCTATTTGCATTTCTGTTACCTATATTTTTAATTACTTCTAATATAGGCTCAACAAAAATTTACACAATCATTGCAAAAGACTCGCTTGTAGTGATAATCTAACTGGTATGTCTGATGCTATTGCATCAGTATATCCGAAAACTGAACATCAAATTTGTATTGTCCAGCAGATCAGGAATAGCCTCAAATATGTATCATATAAAGATAGAAAGCAATTAGCAGCGGATTTGAAACTAATCTATACTTCTGCTACTGAAAAAGAAGCAGAATTAGCTCTTGAGTCATTTGATCAAAAATGGAGTAAGCAATATCCGCATATAGCTAAATCTTGGTATAATAATTGGGATAATTTGATAATTTTCTTGCAATATCCAAAGGAGATTCGTAAGATTATTTACACTACAAATGCGATAGAATCGCTGAATAGCCAATTGAGAAAAGTTACTAAGAATAAACGCATCTTTCCAAATGATGACGCAGTATTTAAGGTTTTATATCTGACAATTGATTATATTACCAAAAAATGGTCTATGCCTATCCCCAATTGGAATGAAGCTATGGCTCATTTTATGATCAAATTTGATGGTAGAATTTAATGGTTCACGAAATTTACACAATTGATGAGACAGAGCCAAAACTTCAGATGTAAGGACCTTAGTGAAATAAGCTATATTTCGGTAATAAACCATCTTCGGCAAGCCCTAAAGCAATCTGCCCACTAGTTAGTTAGTACCCAAGCATTAAGCGTGCCAATGCAAATAATAGAAGCAATAACGGAAATCACAATCAGTATAAGGAGCTTTGGAGATAATAAGAATTTATCAAACCTATGACCATCCTATTGGTGCATTCGATTGGATTCGAACCAACGACCTTTGCCTTCGGAGGGCAATACTCTATCCAGCTGAGCTACGAATGCATATTTATGTGTAGAAGTCAAGATTTGATCTTACAGACACTATAAATTTCGCACCTGATTGTCAGTTAAATTTTGACTGTCAGATACATATTCAAGATACAAGGGCTCTGTTTCATCTCTACCATCAAATTGGCGCTGTTTCCATCAATTGTGTAATGGTAATATAATCAATTGTCAGATATAAAACCTTAAATACTGCGTCATCATTTGGAAAGATGCGTTTATTCTTAGTAACTTTTCTCAATTGGCTATTCAGCGATTCTATCGCATTTGTAGTGTAAATAATCTTACGAATCTCCTTTGGATATTGCAAGAAAATTATCAAATTATCCCAATTATTATACAAAGATACAATTATATTTTAAAGTTCTAAAAAACCTTTCTATTACTATATTATCAATACTTCTACCTTTGCCATTCATTGAAATTTGGATATCATGCTCCTTGAGAACGCCAATTTAGGATAAGAGCAGTTGTTCTGGAGCTAAAGCATCAAGTTTTATACGAGATTGAGTGATAGCATAAGAAGTAACACAAGCTAGAATATGCACCAAGAAATTAACAGGAGATCTATGCCTTGTATGCTCTAGGTTCGAGTCTTTTGCAATGATTGTGTAAATTTTTGTTGAGCCTATATTAGAAGTAATTAAAAATATAGGTAACAGAAATACAAATAGAGAAGAATAAAAAAATAAATGAAGCAATAGATTTGCTGATAAAAGGCGGAGTAGATTTAAAAACAGTACTAAGTCAGAATGGATTAATCTCTGTTGGGTTAAATTCCCCGTGGCTTGCCACGATTATTTGAATCAAAGCAGGACGGTCCGCAGGAAAATTTGCCGTAAATACCCCGTAGGCTTGCCTCGGGGATAGGCAAATTTAGTTCTGCGAATTTATTAAATCAGTATATGTAGCTTTAGGAATAGATTTATCTGGCAGAAAGGATATTTTAGGCTTATGGATAAGTGAGAATGAAGGAGCTAAATTTTGGCTTGGTAATTTTACTGAAATGAAGAATCGAGGAGTAAAAGATATCTTAATTGCTTGTAGTGATAATCTAACTGGTATGTCTGATGCTATTGCATCAGTATATCCGAAAACTGAACATCAAATTTGTATTGTCCAGCAGATCAGGAATAGCCTCAAATATGTATCATATAAAGATAGAAAGCAATTAGCAGCGGATTTGAAACTAATCTATACTTCTGCTACTGAAAAAGAAGCAGAATTAGCTCTTGAGTCATTTGATCAAAAATGGAGTAAGCAATATCCGCATATAGCTAAATCTTGGTATAATAATTGGGATAATTTGATAATTTTCTTGCAATATCCAAAGGAGATTCGTAAGATTATTTACACTACAAATGCGATAGAATCGCTGAATAGCCAATTGAGAAAAGTTACTAAGAATAAACGCATCTTTCCAAATGATGACGCAGTATTTAAGGTTTTATATCTGACAATTGATTATATTACCAAAAAATGGTCTATGCCTATCCCCAATTGAAATGGAGCTATGGCTCATTTTATGATCAAATTTGATGGTAGAATTTAATGGTTCACGAAATTTACACAATTGATGAGACAGAGCCAAAACTTCAGATGTAAGGACCTTAGTGAAATAAGCTATATTTCGGTAATAAACCATCTTCGGCAAGCCCTAAAGCAATCTGCCCACTAGTTAGTTAGTACCCAAGCATTAAGCGTGCCAATGCAAATAATAGAAGCAATAACGGAAATCACAATCAGTATAAGGAGCTTTGGAGATAATAAGAATTTATCAAACCTATGACCATCCTATTGGTGCATTCGATTGGATTCGAACCAACGACCTTTGCCTTCGGAGGGCAATACTCTATCCAGCTGAGCTACGAATGCATATTTATGTGTAGAAGTCAAGATTTGATCTTACAGACACTATAAATTTCGCACCTGATTGTCAGTTAAATTTTGACTGTCAGATACATATTCAAGATACAAGGGCTCTGTTTCATCTCTACCATCAAATTGGCGCTGTTTCCATCAATTGTGTAATGGTAATATAATCAATTGTCAGATATAAAACCTTAAATACTGCGTCATCATTTGGAAAGATGCGTTTATTCTTAGTAACTTTTCTCAATTGGCTATTCAGCGATTCTATCGCATTTGTAGTGTAAATAATCTTACGAATCTCCTTTGGATATTGCAAGAAAATTATCAAATTATCCCAATTATTATACAAAGATACAATTATATTTTAAAGTTCTAAAAAACCTTTCTATTACTATATTATCAATACTTCTACCTTTGCCATTCATTGAAATTTGGATATCATGCTCCTTGAGAACGCCAATTTAGGATAAGAGCAGTTGTTCTGGAGCTAAAGCATCAAGTTTTATACGAGATTGAGTGATAGCATAAGAAGTAACACAAGCTAGAATATGCACCAAGAAATTAACAGGAGATCTATGCCTTGTATGCTCTAGGTTCGAGTCTTTTGCAATGATTGTGTAAATTTTTGTTGAGCCTATATTAGAAGTAATTAAAAATATAGGTAACAGAAATACAAATAGAGAAGAATAAAAAAATAAATGAAGCAATAGATTTGCTGATAAAAGGCGGAGTAGATTTAAAAACAGTACTAAGTCAGAATGGATTAATCTCTGTTGGGTTAAATTCCCCGTGGCTTGCCACGATTATTTGAATCAAAGCAGGACGGTCCGCAGGAAAATTTGCCGTAAATACCCCGTAGGCTTGCCTCGGGGATAGGCAAATTTAGTTCTGCGAATTTATTAAATCAGTATATGTAGCTTTAGGAATAGATTTATCTGGCAGAAAGGATATTTTAGGCTTATGGATAAGTGAGAATGAAGGAGCTAAATTTTGGCTTGGTAATTTTACTGAAATGAAGAATCGAGGAGTAAAAGATATCTTAATTGCTTGTAGTGATAATCTAACTGGTATGTCTGATGCTATTGCATCAGTATATCCGAAAACTGAACATCAAATTTGTATTGTCCAGCAGATCAGGAATAGCCTCAAATATGTATCATATAAAGATAGAAAGCAATTAGCAGCGGATTTGAAACTAATCTATACTTCTGCTACTGAAAAAGAAGCAGAATTAGCTCTTGAGTCATTTGATCAAAAATGGAGTAAGCAATATCCGCATATAGCTAAATCTTGGTATAATAATTGGGATAATTTGATAATTTTCTTGCAATATCCAAAGGAGATTCGTAAGATTATTTACACTACAAATGCGATAGAATCGCTGAATAGCCAATTGAGAAAAGTTACTAAGAATAAACGCATCTTTCCAAATGATGACGCAGTATTTAAGGTTTTATATCTGACAATTGATTATATTACCAAAAAATGGTCTATGCCTATCCCCAATTGAAATGGAGCTATGGCTCATTTTATGATCAAATTTGATGGTAGAATTTAATGGTTCACGAAATTTACACAATTGATGAGACAGAGCCAAAAAATGGTCTATGCCTATCCCCAATTGGAATGAAGCTATGGCTCATTTTATGATCAAATTTGATGGTAGAATTTAATGGTTCACGAAATTTACACAATTGATGAGACAGAGCCTTTAGTATATTAAATACTGATTCAATTAATGATCGTTTACGTAACATAGCTTTATCTGTAATAGTTGAGATTATATCTTACATTTAGTAAAATAAATTAATTATTAAATGGAGATAAAGAATGAACTTAAATCAAAAAATAATAAAACCAAAATTAGGTTTACTTGAATTAGCTAAGAGCCTTGGTAGTATATCATCAGCATGTAAAGCGATGGGATATAGTAGAGATAGTTATTACAGATTTAAAGAACTGTATGAAACTGGTGGCGAAGAAGCGTTGTATGAAATTAGTCGAAGAAAGCCAATAATAGCGAATAGAGTTGATCCTGCTGTAGAGAAAGCAGTACTAGATATGGCAATAGAATATCCAGCATATGGTCAGCTAAGAGTATCAAATGAGCTTAAAAAAACTGGTGTACTTGTATCACCTGGGGGAGTAAGATCAATTTGGTTACGTAATGATTTAAACAACATCAGTAAAAGACTTAAAGCATTAGAAGCAAAAATGGCTCAAGATGGTATTGTGCTTACTGAGGCACAATTACAAGTGCTAGAGAAGCGTCGTAATGAAAAAGAAGCTCATGGAGAAATTGAGACACAGCATCCAGGGTATCTAGGATGCCAAGATACATATTATGTAGGCAACTTTAAGGGTATAGGTAAGGTTTATTCTCAGGTATTTATTGATAGCTACAGCAGAGTAGCTGATGTTAAACTATATACTGATAAAACAGCTTTAACTGCTGCTGATATGCTTAATGACCGAGTGTTACCATGGTATGAGACTCAAGGGATACCAATACTTCGTATTCTTACAGATCGTGGGTCAGAATATAAGGGGAATATAGAGCATCATGCTTTTGAATTATTTCTAAGTATCGAAGGTATAGAGCATACTACTACTAAAGCATATTCTCCTCAAACAAACGGTATGTGTGAGCGTTTTAATAAAACAATGAAACAAGAATTCTTTGATACAGCTATGCGGAAAAAGATTTATACAAATCTTGATGACCTACAATTAGATCTTGATATCTGGCTAGAGTATTTCAATAATGAAAGACCTCATTCTGGTAAATATTGTTATGGTAAAACTCCTATGCAAACTTTTAAGGATAGTAAGAAATTAGCTGTTGAAAAGAATAATGAAATCTTGTATCTTGAATATGTATCTGACAGTCAAAATTTAACTGACAATCAGGTACGAAATTTATAGTGTCTGTAAGATCAAATCTTGACTTCTACACTCTACAAGCCTTATAGATAATATGGTTTTAAGACAAGAAGTAATACAACAATCCGTAAGAAAATGATAAAATATGGTCATAAACCTTATGGATTTCAGTCAATGCCAATAGACAACATTATCAAATCGCAAGAACAAGGGAAACTGTTTGGTTATAAATTAAAAGAAGAATTAAACCCAAATAATAAGCTATATAAATTAAGAGAATTAATAAATTGGTCTAGGCTCGAAGAGTGGTTATCAAAAAATGTTTGTATTAAGAAATTTGGTAGAAATAGAAAATGTCATAGAGTGATGCTTGGCATAACGATGCTACAAGCAATGTATAATTTTTCAGATTCATTATCAGAGGAAGAGCTAAAAGAGAATATGTATTGGCAGTATTTCTGCGGGTGGGAATATATAGAAAAAGACATAGCTATCTCGGAAACTAGTATACGACGGTTTCGTAGTGTATTAGGTGAAGCTGGATATAATGAGATATTATCGGAGTTGATCAGGGTTGGGATAAAAACTAACACAATTAAAAAAAAAGATTTGGAATTAATCATCGCTGATACGACTGTACAAATTAAGAATATCAAACACCCACACGATGTTTATTTAATGGATAAAGCTAGGCTTAGCATAGTAAAGCTTTGCAACAGTTTGGGTATACATTTGAATGAAACATACGCTAGAACCTATAAACGCGATATAGTAAAGCTATGGAAATATAAAGAACATAGTAAAGCCAAGAAGCGTTGGAAAATAATGAAGCATTTAAAAATATTACTGGGTCGTTTGATTAGAGTATGTGAGCGTGAGATCAAAAATAAGCAATTAAACTTGTCTCTCAAAAATCAAGAAGTATTGCAAAAAATAAAACAAATACATAACCAATCTGTTTTAAAAAGAGAAGCTAAAAAGCAATATAAAGAAGATAACAAAGTATTATATAGTTTTCATGCCCCTGAAGTAGAGTGTATAGGAAAGGGAAAACGCAACAAGCCATATGAGTTTGGCAATAAAGTAGCGGTAGTAGTAAGTGGTCGTAGAAATTTTGTTTTATCCGCAAAATCGTTTCATAATAATCCTTATGATGGTCATACATTGCATCAGAGCTTTGAAGCAGTAGAGAGTGTCACTGGAATCAAGATAAAGAAATCATTTGTTGATCTTGGGTATAGTGGTAGCAATGTAAAGGAGAAGAGTAAGGTATATACCCCAAAAACGCGGAAGAAGTTGTTACAAGAGGACAAGTCTATGATCAAGAGACGCAGTGCCATAGAACCAATAATAGGTCACTTAAAGCAATATGGTCGGATGGGTAGAAACTTCTTGAAAGGTATGATAGGAGATATTATCAATCCAATAATCTCTGCTATTGGTTTGAATTTACGATGCATTGCAAATCATTTACAAATCGTGTCTAACTCCACATAAATCAAAAATATCATCATGCAAAAACTAGATGAACGATAAAAAATCGTTAACAATAGCTCCATATCAAAATTAGACCAACACAGAAATGTATCAGTAAAAATTAACATAACTTATTAATTTTTATTGAAAATCTTAGCAATTTGTTGTCAAAACTCTATCCCATTACAAATGATCAGGATTTGAAGTGTTTTTGGCGGATAGACTAAATAATTCTTCATATCCTTGCGAATATTAGTTATCATTCTTAAATTTCTAGAATAGAGTTTAAACCATAACTCTTTACAAATATATGCTTTATCACCAAATACCTTACCTGTTATCTTCTGAGTTATAGATTCAAGAACAGATAAATCAGCTCTATTTGCTTTTGTTATTTTAACAGCTATAATCTCTGCTTTATGATGCTCCTCGCAGCAGAGCTACGAGGTATCTATCCAAAAAGCTTTAACTGTTTTTGTTGAAATGCTTTATAAGAAGGTTTGCCTGAACCTTGATTCTGTACATAATTACGTAATTTCTGCTCATCACCATGTTTACCTACTGTGCTCATAAAATATCCTTTACTCCAAAACTCACTTCCCCATAATTTTTCTTTAAGATTTGGATATTTCTCAAACATTTTCTTAGAAGTAATACTTTTTATGATTTGAGTTATTTTTGTTGGGCTATACATTGGTATTGACTGTAATAAAAAATGTACGTGATCTTTATCTACTCCTATTTCTAAAAATCTAATTTCATAACGATCTTCTATGTGCTCACAAATTTTACACAAATAATCATCTAGTTCTTGATTGAATATTACTCTTCTATACTTTGCCGGCGTTACTAAATGATATATTAGTACTGTGACATTATGACTCTTATGTATATAACTGCTTTCTTCCATTCAAGTAGTATATCACGAAGCAGAGCTTCGGGGAATTAAACCCTGAGAGAATTAAATATCTGTGGAGCGTTATACTTACTGAGAGCTTGTTTCAAGACATCAGTTACAAGAGATGCATCCATAGAATTTGACAGTTTATAGCTCAATATGGCCTTGCTATGCCAATCTATAATAGCTGCCATATACATAAAGCCACCATTAGTTCTAATGTAAGTAATGTCACCACTCCAAACCTCATTCACATTAGGCACATACACTTGCTTTGTTGAGCCAGATTTAGTCCAATATTGATCAAGTAAGTAGCTATAGATCTTATGCTCACTATCGTTTCGAGAAGTAGATTTTTTCTTATGTGGGTAAATAGCTTCTATACCCATCATCCTCATAACCTGCATTCTGGATTAGCTAATTTTGAGATATAGCAGGTTTGTTAGGTGATGAACGAACATTAGAATTACCCATGACGAATATTAAAATTACCCATTTTTGAGTAAAAAATATTGTCTAAAGTGTTACATTATTATCCTCCGATTTTATAGTTAATTTTTTGCCTTTAGCTGTAGCGATTCTATAACTTTCAGTATTGAGTTCAAGAATTGAAGAATGGTGAACCAATCTGTCAATAACTGCTGACGTAGTCATTTCATCTTTAAAAATAGTATTCCATTTTGCAAAAACTAAATTGCTAGTAATTAATACACTACGCATTTCATAACGTTCAGCTAATAAGGTAAATAAAACATCAGTTTCTTCACGATTATATGGTACATATGATATATCATCAATTATCAATATTTCAAAATAATCGAATTTTTTAATAATTTGCTTAAGTTTTAAACTAAGCTTTGCTTCTAGTAATTGTTGAACCAAATTAGCTGCTGTTGTATATAATACACGTCTACCAGCAAGACACCACTCACGTGCTAAACCTATACTAAGATGACTTTTGCCAGTGCCAGGATTACCAAAAATAAGTATATTTTCATAGCGATCCATAAATTCTCCTTGTGCAAGATATTGGATCTTAGTTGGCGATAATCCTGGGATACGCTTAATATCAAAGTTGCTTAATAACTTATCTCGAGAGAGTTTTGCTTGCTTCAGCAATCTGGCAATACGTTGTTGTTGTCTATGTTCTAACTCACGTATGGCTAACTCCTGTAGATAATCTATATATGTTTTCTTTTCTTGCTCAAAGCTTTCTGCAACTGATTTATAGCACGATGCAAAAGTAGGTAAGCAAAGGTTCTTGAGTAAATTATTTAGCGGTTGCGGAGTTATTATCTGTTTACTCATGCAACCTCCATTGTTTTAAAGCAATGTAATTGATCATATTCAGACAGTATTGGTTGATTAATTTTTACTGAACAAACAGTTTGAGTCTGGCTATTTAGTAAATCTGTAATATGATCAATTATTGGCTCAATCTTCTTTTCTAATAGCACTTCTAATGCAGTAACTACATTCAATTCTCCATACATTTTTGCTAATTGTAATATTTTAAGATATATTTTATGCCCTTTATATGGATATATAGAGATAAGCTGGTCATATACCTGACGAAATATAGCACGTGGGAATAAAGCTTCATAATATTGATATTGAACAAATGCTCCAGGTTTACGTACTAAACTATCAATAATATGTCTATAATCAATAACATAGCCATTGCTGATTCTAGACATTTTTTGTAAACATTTGTTACCATAGTAAAGCTCTATTTCTTCAGAATAAATATAAGCTTTTAAAGTATAACCTATTAACTGAAGTTTTGACAAAATCCTTTCCATAAGGAGAAATGTATTCCAATTTTTTTATACTTTTTTAGTAATAACAAAATTTATTTATTCTATTTGGGTACATAATGTGTCAAAAACTGTAGCAATTTTGTCTAATATTGCTGGTTTATACTTACTAATATTATTTGGTAATTCTAGCTTTTTATTAAATGAGGTTTTGGTAATTTGGTTACTTCCATCAAAACTTGATTTTATTGTAATTTCCAACTTACCGTGTTTATTACTTTTGCGTATTACTGGTGCAAATGGTTTGACCTGATGATTATTTCTAATATTTCTATGATCTGGTATCCCTCTGGATATAGACTTTTCTAATATTTCTTCAAGGGCAATTTGTGGCATAGATCTATAAACTTCACTTGGAGACAACATATTGCTATTGATTTTTTTATCCCATGCCCTTACTTTTCTTGCCTTAACTGAAGATTGTGCATGATACAATATGTTGTACGCTAGCATTACGAATAACATATAATCCTCATCTTTATTTGGATCATTCGTTTGAAATTTATCCATCAATAATTTTGACTTACCAAATTTAAAAAAATGCTCAATATCAAACCTTTGTCTATAGTATTCATATACTTCTTTACCACTGATTTTATCTTTTTGTTGGCCAGAAACACATAACCATAAATCTCTGTTATATTTCCTATTTCCTGATGCATCTAACACCTTAACCTGAATAAAATTCAGCGGTTTATCAGACATGATATGCTGTTTCTTGCCCTTGATTAGATAATTCTTAAATAGTGAAATACTAATTGATATGTCACCATTTTTTGTAGCCTTTACTACAGTTTCTTCTGTATCTGGAATCAGTAAATTATCAGAACTACTACAAGAAATCTTAGCTCCATAAGATCTTTTACGACCTCTTGTTTTTTGCTCCTCTATATATATTTTGTAAATACTGCGATTAATTCTTTGGCGGGTTATTGTTACCGTATTTGCTTCATTGTGCAGCGGGTGAATGAAAGATAGAGCGCTATAACCTGCATCACCTACTGTTATATTTAGAGCCTTTTGTGGTATTTGCTTAACAATTTTCATTATTTGTTTGCTACCTTTGCTATACTTATTCTCATCTGATTTTACTCTATTTATAGATATTGGTACAGACCATTTAGGCTGAGCACCGATGCAAACTACACTATATTCATAACCCGCAACTGGTCGGTTATTAGCATTCTGTCTAATATATGTACGATCAATTGCTTTCTTGGAATCTTTCTTGCTACTCACTGTAGTATCTATTTGCAGTAAGTTTTTACCCTCATTAATCAGTTTACTTATTAAGTATTTTTCTATATCTTCTCGAGTCTTAAAACGTTGCTCATCTCTTATATTTAATGATTCATCACGAGCACAGTAAAAATTCTCTATAGCTCTGTATACACTTGACCAACTACGCTGAAAATATCTATTAGTTGTTAATTCAACAACAGATCTTGCTTTAACGCTATCATTAGTTACTAGTGATAGTATTAATTCTAAAACCACATCTTGATTATAGGGGAAAATTTTTTATTTCTTGCAACATTTCTTGCATAATCATACACACTAAAAACCATTTTGTATTTGAGCGTATTTATATCATACAGGAGTTTCGCACTTAGCAAAATTGTGTATTAGTTAGAAGCCATTTAATGTTGTTCTGAATTGATGTTTTTATAACTTCCCAAGTTTGTTGATATAAAGTAATGTTTTCATTTATCCTCCTTTTGTTCATATCAAGCCAGGCCAATACAGCAAGGCAAATATGATTTCTTTGAGCTCGACCCGTGCGTGCCTGACAGCATTCAATACCACAAGTTTGTTTCAATTCTCGATGATAAACTTCTATAGACCAACGCGCCTTAACAATTTTCTCTATTTGCTCACGTGTAGGATTCTCTAAATTAGTTGTTATGTAATCAATGCGACCATTTTTTGCCACAAACTTAAATACCGTAACCCAACCGTATCCACGTAGGTGAATTTTTAGCCCTTCATCGGGAATCTCTAAAGTTTCCAAGCTAACATTACGATTAACTTTTCTATTTTTTCTTAGGTTGGTAACCCATATCCAACCTAAATTACGTATATGTTTTAAATTATCCAAACCACTATACCAAGCATCCATAACTATAGCATCAGGCTTGATACCTCTTTCTTTAGCTAAAGTAAGCATATCACAAAAATGCTCGTTCTTTGTTTTACCATCAGTTTCTTTATCATATATTCTATAATCTACAGGAGTAGATTGATCAATTTGAGTATTGTAATGCAGTAAGTTTACCATTCCTATACCAGGTATAACATCATGTACAGCCCCAGAATATTGATAATTTACAAGCTCGATCCTCTTACTGTATTGCTTTGACAATAAGGTGTCATCTCCCACTAATAAACAAGGATCTTCCAGATCAATATATTTTGACACTTTGCTATAGATTTCGCTAGGGCGAAAATCCTTACTCTTTAACCATCGACTTGCACTATCGTGCGATAGATCTAATGGACTTACTTCAGATAATGCTTTGCTAGTATATCTTACACTACTTGCTTGTAAGAATGATTTATATAAATCTTTGCTACATTTTGATCTTGTCATTTTTATCTAAAACTATTTTTCTCTAGATTAGCATATTATTTGCTAAGTGCGAAACTCCTGTCATACTTTATAAGTTTGGTTATCTTTTTGTCAAAACTTCAGTATTAAGCGACTAGGCACAGAATAAGCTACAGATAAAATACTAACTGTACTGCTTGGATTAACACGTACTGATAATATTGTAGGTGCATTCCATTTCCTGATTGGTAACTCTTTGAAATGAACTAATTCTTCAGCTAATTTTTCTTTTCTACAGCTATTTCGCTTTTCTTTAATTTGTGTAAGGAATAATTCATAAGCTTTTAAATCAACAAAATTACGTGATCCACGTAATAGCAGATGTTGATTCACTGCTTGCTTAAATGTATCATGACTTTTTTCAACAGAACCATTTTCATGACTGACGCCTGGATTATTTCGCGATGGTGCAACATTGTAATAACCAAGCAATTCTTGCCATCTTTCTGTAAATTGTCTACTATTACCACATTGCTTGGTAGCTGCCCTTAAATTATCTGTACGATGCTCTGGTAAAACTCCACCTAACTCCCATACAGCTTTTTCAAACCCTGATGCTAATGTATCAAAACTTTCACTATGGCATATGCTAAAAGTTTCCCAACATGAATAAGGCAACATAAAATGAAATAGTAAGTGAGGATATGGTTGCCCACCAATACAAATACCCAATTGATTCATATTGGTCTAATCAGACTGACTCTGTTTGCCAGGAAGAATATTTTGTAAAAAGATTACTGTCTTATCCTTACCATGTGCAGCTCTCCATTGTTTCAACCTTTTCTGCAAACAGCGTAATTGCTTCCCATTATAATTCCCATGATACTTTTCTGTCAAATATGCTAATATGGTAGTTGCTTGCAACTCCGGTGCTGATTCTAGCATTGATTCTATTTCATCCCAGTGCTTCACAAATGGATCCTTACGTGTCCTATATTTACGTATTGTGCGTAATTCGCTTGGATACTTATTAATACGTAAATACTTACGTGCCGTTTTTACACTCATACCTGCTTTTGCAGCAGAAATTATCTGATTATATTTTTTGATCTTTTGCATTAAAATACCTACTTGGTTCTTTGTACATGTCATCAGTAATTCTCGAATAATATTTAAATATTTAAAAATAAATTTTTATTCGATTTTACTGTCCATAGTTACTTCTTTTTTATAGGTAATTTTAATGTTCGTTGAGGGTAATTCTAATATTCGTTAGTCACAATCATTGCAAAAGACTCAATTGAGAAAAGTTACTAAGAATAAACGCATCTTTCCAAATGATGACGCAGTATTTAAGGTTTTATATCTGACAATTGATTATATTACCAAAAAATGGTCTATGCCTATCCCCAATTGGAATGAAGCTATGGCTCATTTTATGATCAAATTTGATGGTGGGATTTAATGGCTCACGAAATTTACACAATTGATGAAACAGAGCCTAGAAAGTATTTTAGGCAGAGCTAATAACTACTTCTGTAGCTGTTTTGCTTAAGAATAAAGACTACTCTAATTGTTGAGGTTTAAGCACTTTAGAATATACCAGACAATTCAAATAGTATTTGTATATTCTTATTTTGCTTCAGAAAGCATTTTATGCTTTGCTAGACAAATATACTGAGCATTATAATAAATAGCTAAGTTGGCGGAGAGAGAGGGATTCGAACCCTCGATACGGTATGACCCGTATAACGGTTTAGCAAACCGCCGCCTTCGGCCACTCGGCCATCTCTCCATTTATGCAGAACTATTTTATATCAGTTAATTAAAAGAATTTCCAGAGTTATTTTTTCATTTGTATAGTTTTTTAAGCATAAAAGTCTTCTCCTAATAATTTACAGTATTTACTAGATTCAAAAGGGATTCCATCAGGATACCACCAATTAATGGGTATATTATCATTTTTAGCTAAACTATCTATTAATCTGAAGTTTTGACAAAAAATTGTTAATAAATTCGCAGAACTAAATTTGCCTATCCCCGAGGCAAGCCTACGGGGTATTTACGGCAAATTTTCCTGCGGACCGTCCTGCTTTGATTCAAATAATCGTGGCAAGCCACGGGGAATTTAACCCAACAGGGATTAAAAAAAGTGGCGAGTGTATTAATCTATAATTTGTATTATATATCAAATAATTTACTTTAAATTGTAGAAATATCGCTTTTAAGCTGATAAAGGCACTAAATATTTAACTTTAAATATAAATTTTTACTTTAGTCAGAAAAATTAGAATTTTTGTCAAAACTTCAGTATAAAGCATTTCAACAAAAACAGTTAAAGCTTTTTGGATAGATACCTCGTAGCTCTGCTGCGAGGAGCATCATTTTATTTCTTAAGTATACCGCAGATACTTCAAAAGTTGGTAAGTCAAATAAGCGGTGAGTCTGCGGAACGTAGATACACTACGTGAGCAAAGACAAATCCCACAATTTGGCTTGCCAAATCTTGAAATATTAAAGGTATAGTTCAGCTGCTTCAAGAGCTGCATAAGTAAATATGCCGCTTGCCCCTGCTCTTTTAAAACTAATGAATGATTCTAATAAACCTTTTTCGAAATCTATAGCTCCGGCATTTGCTGCAAATTTTAACATGGCATATTCCGCAGTAATTTGATAAGCAAAGATTTTAGTATTAAAGTTATTAGCTGCTTCACGGATAACATCTAAAAACATCATACCGGGCTTAACCATGACCATATCAGCTCCTTCTGCTATATCATGTTCAATCTCAAGCATTGCTTCTTTAATATTTCGTATGTCCAATTGATAACTTGCCTTATCTAAATAAATTTTCTTAGTACTACCGACTGCATCACGATATAAACCGTAAAAACTTGAAGCATATTTTGCGGCATAAGCAAGTATCCCTACATTAACAAAACTTTCTTCATCAAGATATTCTCTTATAGCCATAATCCTACCGTCCATCATATCAGAAGGAGCAACAATATCAACACCAGCTTTTGCAAGAGTTAAAGCCTGGTTGCATAAGGCTTTTACTGATTTATCATTATCCACTTCGCCGTTATGTATTACGCCATCATGCCCGTGCGTAGTATAAGGATCAAGTGCAACATCACATATTATTCCAATATCGATACCAGCATTTTTAATGCTTCTTATAGTACGGCACATTAAATTATCTAGATTATAAGCTTCGTCACCATTCTTGTTTTTTAAACTTTGATCAATACAGGGAAATAGTGCTATAGCTTTAATACCGAGATCCGCTGCTTTTCTTGCCGTTTCTATCACCTGATCTATAGACAAGCGATATATATCTGGCAAAGTTTTAATTTCTTGCCGCTGATTATGCCCTTCCACAACAAATAAAGGTAATACCAAATCTTCTACTCTAAGAGTAGTTTCAGCAACTAAATCACGAAGCCAAGCAGCTTTTCTATTTCTTCTAAGTCTAATAAGTGGGTACATAATATATCTCATCAATAAATTCGCCTATCCCCGAGGCAAGCCTACGGGGTATTTACGGCAAATTTTCCTGCGGACCGTCCTGCTTTGATTCAAATAATCGTGGCAAGCCACGGGGAATTTAACCCAACAGGGATTAATAATAATTATTATATATATTAATTTATTATATTACAAAAAAAACTTATTGTTTCTTAAAAAGTGTATAACTTTTTAAATTATTGTTATTTTAAAATTTTTCTAAATGATGCTCCTCGCAGCAGAGCTACGAGGTATCTAAAAAAGTTTTAGTTGTTTCTTATAGCTAACACGGAAATGTTTCTACCATAGATTAGGAAAAACTTAGGCATTGATCAATAATTTTATGTAAACAGTTTTTAAAGTTAGTCCAGCAATGTTTAATAGGATTTAGATCTGGTGAATATGTGAGTAAATACAAAAACTATGGTAAAAACCTTTTCGCGTTAGCTATATGATATCACGAAGCAGAGCTTCGGGGAATTAAACCCTGAGAGATTAAAAAAAGTGGCGAGTGTATCAATCTATAATTTGTATTATATATCAAATAATTTACTTTAAATTGTAGAAATATCGCTTTTAAGCTGATCAAAGCACTAAATATTTAACTTTAAATATAAATTTTTACTTTAGTCAGAAAAATTAGAATTTTTGTCAAAACTTCAGTCAGACAGTATTGGTTGATTAATTTTTACTGAACAAACAGTTTGAGTCTGGCTATTTAGTAAATCTGTAATATGATCAATTATTGGCTCAATCTTCTTTTCTAATAGCACTTCTAATGCAGTAACTACATTCAATTCTCCATACATTTTTGCTAATTGTAATATTTTAAGATATATTTTATGCCCTTTATATGGATATATAGAGATAAGCTGGTCATATACCTGACGAAATATAGCACGTGGGAATAAAGCTTCATAATATTGATATTGAACAAATGCTCCAGGTTTACGTACTAAACTATCAATAATATGTCTATAATCAATAACATAGCCATTGCTGATTCTAGACATTTTTTGTAAACGATAGTGGACTAATGGTATGGACCTCCTGATATAGAGAATGAAAAGCAGTTGCTAATCTTCTAGGGTTAATATTTAACATATTAAAACAACAATTAAGGAGGTCCATATGGAGGTTACTACAATTGGTATAGATATTGCAAAAAGAATTTTTCAAATTCATGGTGTAGATAAAAATGGCAAGACAGTATTAAAGAAAAAATTGATGAGAGATCAGGTTTTGACATTTATGGCTAATTTACCACAATGTTTAGTAGGGATGGAAGCTTGTGGTGGTTCTAGTTATTGGGCAAGAGAAATAACTAAATTAGGGCATGAAGTAAAACTAATGGCACCGCAATTTGTCAAACCATATGTTAAAACTAATAAAAATGATCAAGCAGATGCTGAAGCGATATGTGAAGCCGTGACAAGACCTAATATGAGATTTGTTGCAATTAAAACTATAGAGCAACAAGAAATTTTATCAATACATAGGGTAAGAGAGAGATTGGTAAAAAATCGTACAGCACTTGCTAATGAAATTAGGGGGCTACTACATGAGTTTGGTTTTATTGTTCCTCAAGGCATTAATAAGGTTATCACAAAATTAATTGAGATTTTAGATGCAGGGAAATTAAGCCAGTTAAGTTATCAAACATTTAGTGAACTAAAAGAAGAATTCTTAGATAATAACAGAAAAATAAAAGAGATAGAAAAACGATTAACAATGATAGCAAGTAACCTAACTCAATATCAACGATTAAGAGCTATACCTGGTCTTGGTTTAATTACTGCTACTGCTTTAATAGCATCAATAGGTAATGCTACAAGTTTTGAGAATGGCAGGCAATTATCGGCATGGCTAGGATTAGTGCCAAGACAACATTCAAGTGGTGGGAAGGATAAGCTGCTGGGAATTAGCAAGCGAGGTGATGTATACTTACGCACTTTATTAATTCAAGGGGCTAGAGCTGTACTAAATGCCAAGATAAGATTTACATCGGAAGAACAGAAATCTAAAAAAGATTTTAGCCAATTTACGAAATGGATGTTTAATTTATCTGAGCGAAGTAGCCATAATAAAACGACAGTTGCCATAGCTAATAAGTTGGCAAGAGTGGTGTTTGCTGTACTAAGATCAGGAGATGATTATGTAGAGAGTAAAGTTTGTAGCTAAAGAGTGTGTAGCATAGCACTTATAAGTAAAATAAATGGTGATTTATATAATGAACAGGAGTTTCGCACTTAGCAAAATTGTGTATTAGTTAGAAGCCATTTAATGTTGTTCTGAATTGATGTTTTTATAACTTCCCAAGTTTGTTGATATAAAGTAATGTTTTCATTTATCCTCCTTTTGTTCATATCAAGCCAGGCCAATACAGCAAGGCAAATATGATTTCTTTGAGCTCGACCAGTGCGTGCCTGACAGCATTCAATACCACAAGTTTGTTTCAATTCTCGATGATAAACTTCTATAGACCAACGCGCCTTAACAATTTTCTCTATTTGCTCACGTGTAGGATTCTCTAAATTAGTTGTTATGTAATCAATGCGACCATTTTTTGCCACAAACTTAAATACCGTAACCCAACCGTATCCACGTAGGTGAATTTTTAGCCCTTCATCGGGAATCTCTAAAGTTTCCAAGCTAACATTACGATTAACTTTTCTATTTTTTCTTAGGTTGGTAACCCATATCCAACCTAAATTACGTATATGTTTTAAATTATCCAAACCACTATACCAAGCATCCATAACTATAGCATCAGGCTTGATACCTCTTTCTTTAGCTAAAGTAAGCATATCACAAAAATGCTCGTTCTTTGTTTTACCATCAGTTTCTTTATCATATATTCTATAATCTACAGGAGTAGATTGATCAATTTGAGTATTGTAATGCAGTAAGTTTACCATTCCTATACCAGGTATAACATCATGTACAGCCCCAGAATATTGATAATTTACAAGCTCGATCCTCTTACTGTATTGCTTTGACAATAAGGTGTCATCTCCCACTAATAAACAAGGATCTTCCAGATCAATATATTTTGACACTTTGCTATAGATTTCGCTAGGGCGAAAATCCTTACTCTTTAACCATCGACTTGCACTATCGTGCGATAGATCTAATGGACTTACTTCAGATAATGCTTTGCTAGTATATCTTACACTACTTGCTTGTAAGAATGATTTATATAAATCTTTGCTACATTTTGATCTTGTCATTTTTATCTAAAACTATTTTTCTCTAGATTAGCATATTATTTGCTAAGTGCGAAACTCCTGATGAATAGGTAAAAGCAAAACAATATGTAAGAGATTCCAACCCGAAATATGCTTGAGATAATTAATATTGATGGTAAATAAGACAAACCTTAGCTTACAAAAAAACTGCGTTTTTCAGTGGCTCTTTTAGAAGCCGATGGACTGATAAGTATATAGTTTGTAAGCCAGCGAATTCCATCAGGGCTGTAGAATAAATTAGGTTGATTTATCAGCTATAAGCCGGATACATGACTGCATTTGTTTGTTTTTATTATTGATGTTATTTTTTTCTTGCATTCTACAGGAGGTCCATACATGAAAAATCAAGACAAAAAAATGAGTAGTATGTTTTCCTAATTTTTCGATTATCAGGCAGCAATTTGCTGATAATTTTGCATATAATTCAGATATACATTCATAGGCTTTTTATAACCAATACTTGAATGAAATCTGTGATAATTATATTTATTCAGATAATGATCAATCCCCTCTTTTAACTCTTTAACATTGTTAAAATCATTAATAAAGATACAATTATATTTTAAAGTTCTAAAAAACCTTTCTATTACTATATTATCAATACTTCTACCTTTGCCATTCATTGAAATTTGGATATCATGCTCCTTGAGAATATTTATGTGGTCATAACTGGTATATTGGCTACCTTGATCACTATTAAATATCTGTGGAGCGTTATACTTACTGAGAGCTTGTTTCAAGACATCAGTTACAAGAGATGCATCCATAGAATTTGACAGTTTATAGCTCAATATGGCCTTGCTATGCCAATCTATAATAGCTGCCATATACATAAAGCCACCATTAGTTCTAATGTAAGTAATGTCACCACTCCAAACCTCATTCACATTAGGCACATACACTTGCTTTGTTGAGCCAGATTTAGTCCAATATTGATCAAGTAAGTAGCTATAGATCTTATGCTCACTATCGTTTCGAGAAGTAGATTTTTTCTTATGTGGGTAAATAGCTTCTATACCCATCATCCTCATATATTTCAGTACTCGATCTTTACCGACAATAAAACCATCTTCTAGTAACTGTTGATGAATATAGCGATAACCAAATTCAGGATTATCTGTATATATTTCATCTATTCTATTTAAAATACTTAATTTATTTATACTCATCTCCTTGGATTTATAGTAGGCTGTAGATCGACTAATCTTTAATAGTTCACACTGTCTTGATTTTGAGAGTTGATTTAGCTTGGAGTGTACAAGACTCTTTTTATTTGATAAATCCAAGCTTTTGAGCTTTCCCACGGCCCAGTCCCTCTCAACTGTGATTCTACCAAGAGCTTTAGCAAGTTCATCATTTTGCTCTTGTAAATGATTTATTTGTGCTTGATATTCACTCAAAACTTTAGCTGGTTCAAAAGCTAATGCCGCATTACCTAAAAACTGTTTTTTCCAATTTTGAATTGTTTTAACACTTATTGCATATTTTGAAGCTAACTGACCAAGTGTCGACTCCTCTTTTATTAATTCTAATACTATCCCCGTTTTTTCTGAAGCACTGAAAATTTTTACTTTATTTTTCTTCATCTTTCCTCTTAACTGAAGTTTTGACAAAAAGATAACCAAACTTATAAAGTATGATATAAATACGCTCAAATACAAAATGGTTTTTAGTGTGTATGATTATGCAAGAAATGTTGCAAGAAATAAAAAATTTTCCCCTATAATCAAGATGTGGTTTTAGAATTAATACTATCACTAGTAACTAATGATAGCGTTAAAGCAAGATCTGTTGTTGAATTAACAACTAATAAATATTTTCAGCGTAGTTGGTCAAGTGTATACAGAGCTATAGAGAATTTTTACTGTGCTCGTGATGAATCATTAAATATAAGAGATGAGCAACGTTTTAAGACTCGAGAAGATATAGCTAACGCGAAAAGGTTTTTACCATAGTTTTTGTATTTACTCACATATTCACCAGATCTAAATCCTATTAAACATTGCTGGACTAACTTTAAAAACTGTTTACATAAAATTATTGATCAATGCCTAAGTTTTTCCTAATCTATGGTAGAAACATTTCCGTGTTAGCTATATAGAAAAATACTTAATAAGTAAACTGATTAATGAGGGTAAAAACTTACTGCAAATAGATACTACAGTGAGTAGCAAGAAAGATTCCAAGAAAGCAATTGATCGTACATATATTAGACAGAATGCTAATAACCGACCAGTTGCGGGTTATGAATATAGTGTAGTTTGCATCGGTGCTCAGCCTAAATGGTCTGTACCAATATCTATAAATAGAGTAAAATCAGATGAGAATAAGTATAGCAAAGGTAGCAAACAAATAATGAAAATTGTTAAGCAAATACCACAAAAGGCTCTAAATATAACAGTAGGTGATGCAGGTTATAGCGCTCTATCTTTCATTCACCCGCTGCACAATGAAGCAAATACGGTAACAATAACCCGCCAAAGAATTAATCGCAGTATTTACAAAATATATATAGAGGAGCAAAAAACAAGAGGTCGTAAAAGATCTTATGGAGCTAAGATTTCTTGTAGTAGTTCTGATAATTTACTGATTCCAGATACAGAAGAAACTGTAGTAAAGGCTACAAAAAATGGTGACATATCAATTAGTATTTCACTATTTAAGAATTATCTAATCAAGGGCAAGAAACAGCATATCATGTCTGATAAACCGCTGAATTTTATTCAGGTTAAGGTGTTAGATGCATCAGGAAATAGGAAATATAACAGAGATTTATGGTTATGTGTTTCTGGCCAACAAAAAGATAAAATCAGTGGTAAAGAAGTATATGAATACTATAGACAAAGGTTTGATATTGAGCATTTTTTTAAATTTGGTAAGTCAAAATTATTGATGGATAAATTTCAAACGAATGATCCAAATAAAGATGAGGATTATATGTTATTCGTAATGCTAGCGTACAACATATTGTATCATGCACAATCTTCAGTTAAGGCAAGAAAAGTAAGGGCATGGGATAAAAAAATCAATAGCAATATGTTGTCTCCAAGTGAAGTTTATAGATCTATGCCACAAATTGCCCTTGAAGAAATATTAGAAAAGTCTATATCCAGAGGGATACCAGATCATAGAAATATTAGAAATAATCATCAGGTCAAACCATTTGCACCAGTAATACGCAAAAGTAATAAACACGGTAAGTTGGAAATTACAATAAAATCAAGTTTTGATGGAAGTAACCAAATTACCAAAACCTCATTTAATAAAAAGCTAGAATTACCAAATAATATTAGTAAGTATAAACCAGCAATATTAGACAAAATTGCTACAGTTTTTGACACATTATGTACCCAAATAGAATAAATAAATTTTGTTATTACTAAAAAAGTATAAAAAAATTGGAATACATTTCTCCTTATGGAAAGGATTTTGTCAAAACTTCAGTCTTAAGTTTATTGCTATTTATTCTAACTTATTGCGGAAACACACTCCTTCATTTTTTTGTCCAATTTTTTCATGTATGGACCTCCTGTAGAATGCAAGAAAAAAATAACATCAATAATAAAAACAAACAAATGCAGTCATGTATCCGGCTTATAGCTGATAAATCAACCTAATTTATTCTACAGCCCTGATGGAATTCGCTGGCTTACAAACTATATACTTATCAGTCCATCGGCTTCTAAAAGAGCCACTGAAAAACGCAGTTTTTTTGTAAGCTAAGGTTTGTCTTATTTACCATCAATATTAATTATCTCAAGCATATTTCGGGTTGGAATCTCTTACATATTGTTTTGCTTTTACCTATTCATTATATAAATCACCATTTATTTTACTTATAAGTGCTATGCTACACACTCTTTAGCTACAAACTTTACTCTCTACATAATCATCTCCTGATCTTAGTACAGCAAACACCACTCTTGCCAACTTATTAGCTATGGCAACTGTCGTTTTATTATGGCTACTTCGCTCAGATAAATTAAACATCCATTTCGTAAATTGGCTAAAATCTTTTTTAGATTTCTGTTCTTCCGATGTAAATCTTATCTTGGCATTTAGTACAGCTCTAGCCCCTTGAATTAATAAAGTGCGTAAGTATACATCACCTCGCTTGCTAATTCCCAGCAGCTTATCCTTCCCACCACTTGAATGTTGTCTTGGCACTAATCCTAGCCATGCCGATAATTGCCTGCCATTCTCAAAACTTGTAGCATTACCTATTGATGCTATTAAAGCAGTAGCAGTAATTAAACCAAGACCAGGTATAGCTCTTAATCGTTGATATTGAGTTAGGTTACTTGCTATCATTGTTAATCGTTTTTCTATCTCTTTTATTTTTCTGTTATTATCTAAGAATTCTTCTTTTAGTTCACTAAATGTTTGATAACTTAACTGGCTTAATTTCCCTGCATCTAAAATCTCAATTAATTTTGTGATAACCTTATTAATGCCTTGAGGAACAATAAAACCAAACTCATGTAGTAGCCCCCTAATTTCATTAGCAAGTGCTGTACGATTTTTTACCAATCTCTCTCTTACCCTATGTATTGATAAAATTTCTTGTTGCTCTATAGTTTTAATTGCAACAAATCTCATATTAGGTCTTGTCACGGCTTCACATATCGCTTCAGCATCTGCTTGATCATTTTTATTAGTTTTAACATATGGTTTGACAAATTGCGGTGCCATTAGTTTTACTTCATGCCCTAATTTAGTTATTTCTCTTGCCCAATAACTAGAACCACCACAAGCTTCCATCCCTACTAAACATTGTGGTAAATTAGCCATAAATGTCAAAACCTGATCTCTCATCAATTTTTTCTTTAATACTGTCTTGCCATTTTTATCTACACCATGAATTTGAAAAATTCTTTTTGCAATATCTATACCAATTGTAGTAACCTCCATATGGACCTCCTTAATTGTTGTTTTAATATGTTAAATATTAACCCTAGAAGATTAGCAACTGCTTTTCATTCTCTATATCAGGAGGTCCATACCATTAGTCCATTATACTCTTGGTTTTAGAGCTATAAAACGAGTATATGATGGAAGAGTTACAAAGTCTGATTTATAGGTAAATTCCAGTATTAATTAAGCCAGATTTATATTTTCTTCCCATACCTCATTGGGTGTTTTATAACCGAGCACTTTTCTTGGTAAATTATTTAAAAAATCCTCAATTTCTTGTAATTGCTTTATTGTTAATTTTTTTATATCTAAAGATTTAGAGTATACTCTGTGCACCATTGAGTTAATCTTCTCTATCAATGGTTTTTGCCATGGAGAATAAGGATTGCAAAAATATACTTTTCGTTCAGATTTTGGCAATAGTTGTTCATGATTGGTAAATTCTTTGCCATTATCTAACGTTATGCTTTTGATTATATGCGACAATTGTTTAAGTTTTTTATTCATGTTACCAATCACATCTTGTGTTCTTTTTGAACGGTTTAAAGTGAGAAACACTTTTTGTGTTCTGATATCCACAAGAGCGCCTATATTACGACTTTGATTACCTTTGTTAAAAGTTAAATCACCTTCTAAATGACCTATTGTTGCTATCTTTCTATTTATCTCTGGTCTTTCAGTAATGGAAACTCGATTTGGTATTGTAATTCTTTTGTTTCTGATTCTTGTACCATGATGCAACCTATTTTTCCTTTTTCTTGCTAAAGATAAATATAATTTTTGCCTTTGTGCTATAGGAGATGTATAAATAAACTGGTATATACTCTCTGTAGAAATATTGACAGTATCTCGTGATAGTTTACGTCTACCTGAAATTATATCTGGTGAAATACCCTGTGTTAACTGCTTTATTATTTCTGCTCGTAAATTATTATCAATATCTAATTTTCTTTTTCTCTTACCTTGCCTTAAACTGCAAGCAAGTGTGTTAGCCCTATCTGGTCTATAATTATGCCTCATTCTCTTGAGTTCATAACATATAGTGCTTTTATCACGGCCAATCTTTGTCCCTATATATCGCGAGCTATAACCACTCTTATTCATTTCGTATATTTTAAATCTTTCATCTATCGTTAAATGAGCCATGATATATCTATATTTAAATGATGCTCCTCGCAGCAGAGCTACGAGGTATCTAAAAAAGTTTTAGTTGTTTCTTATGATATCACGAAGCAGAGCTTCGGGGAATTAAACCCTGAGAGATTAAAAATTGATTATATCTGGCTTAATTAATTATAGAACTTTCCATATAATTGTAGATAGGACATATAAAAATATTTAAAGTTTTTACAAGGTGATTGATGGTATAAAAGCACTATTGTTAACAGCTCAGAATAGCTTATTGCAGGCTTTCTTGTAGGGTTTTTATTAATTAATGGAGTCTTTTGCAATGATTGTGTAAATTTTTGTTGAGCCTATATTAGAAGTAATTAAAAATATAGGTAACAGAAATGCAAATAGAGAAGAATAAAAAAATAAATGAAGCAATAGATTTGCTGATAAAAGGCGGAGTAGATTTAAAAACAGTACTAAGTCAGAATGGATTAATTAAGGAATTAACCAAGGGTATTTTAGAGCGAGCACTGCATGCTGAGATGTCAGAACATTTAGGTTATAGCAAGTATGATAGAGCTGAAACTGAGAATGCGAGGAATGGTAGTTTTAGTAAGAATCTGATTAGTGAGAATGGTACTATAGAGCTAAATGTTCCAAGAGACAGACAAGGTAAATTTGAACCTATAATAGTCTCAAAGAAACAAACAAGAATAGATGGCTTAGACCAAAAGATAATATCCTTATATGCGAAGGGTATGAGTGTGTCTGATATTAAAACACAATTGCAAGAATTATATGGAGCTGAGATCAGTGAGAGCCTAATCAGCAGGATTACAGATGAAGTAATAGATGAGGTCAAGATTTGGCAGAGTAGACCTCTTGAATCAGTATACCTTATAGTATATTTTGACTGTTTAGTAGTGAAAGTAAGACAAGATAAACTTATTATTAATAAATCAGTATATGTAGCTTTAGGAATAGATTTATCTGGCAGAAAGGATATTTTAGGCTTATGGATAAGTGAGAATGAAGGAGCTAAATTTTGGCTTGGTAATTTTACTGAGATGAAAAATAGAGGAGTAAAAGATATCTTAATTGCTTGTAGTGATAATCTAACTGGGATGTCTGATGCTATTGCATCAGTATACCCGAAAACTGAACATCAAATTTGTATTGTCCATCAGATCAGGAATAGCCTCAAATATGTATCATATAAAGATAGAAAGCAATTAGCAGCGGATTTGAAACTAATCTATACTTCTGCTACTGAAAAAGAAGCAGAATTAGCTCTTGAGTCATTTGATCAAAAATGGAGTAAGCAATATCCGCATATAGCTAAATCTTGGTATAATAATTGGGATAATTTGATAATTTTCTTGCAATATCCAAAGGAGATTCGTAAGATTATTTACACTACAAATGCGATAGAATCGCTGAATAGCCAATTGAGAAAAGTTACTAAGAATAAACGCATCTTTCCAAATGATGACGCAGTATTTAAGGTTTTATATCTGACAATTGATTATATGTAATAGTTGAGATTATATCTTACATTTAGTAAAATAAATTAATTATTAAATGGAGATAAAGAATGAACTTAAATCAAAAAATAATAAAACCAAAATTAGGTTTACTTGAATTAGCTAAGAGCCTTGGTAGTATATCATCAGCATGTAAAGCGATGGGATATAGTAGAGATAGTTATTACAGATTTAAAGAACTGTATGAAACTGGTGGCGAAGAAGCGTTGTATGAAATTAGTCGAAGAAAGCCAATAATAGCGAATAGAGTTGATCCTGCTGTAGAGAAAGCAGTACTAGATATGGCAATAGAATATCCAGCATATGGTCAGCTAAGAGTATCAAATGAGCTTAAAAAGACAGGTGTACTTGTATCACCTGGGGGAGTAAGATCAATTTGGTTACGTAATGATTTAAACAACATCAGTAAAAGACTTAAAGCATTAGAAGCAAAAATGGCTCAAGATGGTATTGTGCTTACTGAGGCACAATTACAAGTGCTAGAGAAGCGTCGTAATGAAAAAGAAGCTCATGGAGAAATTGAGACACAGCATCCAGGGTATCTAGGATGCCAAGATACATATTATGTAGGCAACTTTAAGGGTATAGGTAAGGTTTATTCTCAGGTATTTATTGATAGCTACAGCAGAGTAGCTGATGTTAAACTATATACTGATAAAACAGCTTTAACTGCTGCTGATATGCTTAATGACCGAGTGTTACCATGGTATGAGACTCAAGGGATACCAATACTTCGTATTCTGACAGATCGTGGGTCAGAATATAAGGGGAATATAGAGCATCATGCTTTTGAATTATTTCTAAGTATCGAAGGTATAGAGCATACTACTACTAAAGCATATTCTCCTCAAACAAACGGTATGTGTGAGCGTTTTAATAAAACCATGAAACAAGAATTCTTTGATACAGCTATGCGGAAAAAGATTTATACAGATCTTGATGACCTACAATTAGATCTTGATATCTGGCTAGAGTATTTCAATAATGAAAGACCTCATTCTGGTAAATATTGTTATGGAAAAACTCCTATGCAAACTTTTAAGGATAGTAAGAAATTAGCTGTTGAAAAGAATAATGAAATCTTGTATCTTGAATATGTATCTGACAGTCAAAATTTAACTGACAATCAGGGGCAAAATTTATAGTGTCTGTAAGATCAAATCTTAACTTCTACACCAAAAAATGGTCTATGCCTATCCCCAATTGGAATGAAGCTATGGCTCATTTTATGATCAAATTTGATGGTAGGATTTAATGGCTCACGAAATTTACACAATTGATGAAACAGAGCCAATTAATGGTAGAAATGATTTATTAATCCACTGCTCGCTAATTTTACAAAAATCATCGACAAAACAAAATAATGCAGTAATATCTTTCTTCATGGGGATACTCTTGTTTTTTTGCTAAAAATTATATAGTCCGTCCGCCAAAACTCTAAAAGCCTTATAGGCAATAGGGTTTTAAGGCAAAAATGCATAGTAAAATCCATAAGAAAATGAAAGGTTTTATATCAAAAGCTTATGGAAATACAAAAAAATGACAATAAAAAAATGAATGCATTTTGGGAAATAGTGTGGTTTTTAATACAAAAATTTAAAATCAGCCCTCAAAATTAGAGTAATTTGCTCTAAAATCGCACTATTTTTGGAAATTAGTGACACAAGTGATATTTTTTAGAGTTTTGGCGGAGGGACTATATAGTCTATCCGCCAAAAACACTTCAAATCCTGATCATTTGTAATGGGATAGAGTTTTGACAACAAATTGCTAAGATTTTCAATAAAAATTAATAAGTTATGTTAATTTTTACTGATACATTTCTGTGTTGGTCTAATTTTGATATGGAGCTATTGTTAACGATTTTTTATCGTTCATCTAGTCCCTCCGCCAAAACTCTAAAAAATATCACTTGTGTCACTAATTTCCAAAAATAGTGCGATTTTAGAGCAAATTACTCTAATTTTGAGGGCTGATTTTAAATTTTTGTATTAAAAACCACACTATTTCCCAAAATGCATTCATTTTTTTATTGTCATTTTTTTGTATTTCCATAAGCTTTTGATATAAAACCTTTCATTTTCTTATGGATTTTACTATGCATTTTTGCCTTAAAACCCTATTGCCTATAAGGCTTTTAGAGTTTTGGCGGACGGACCATCTAGTTTTTGCATGATGATATTTTTGATTTATGTGGAGTTAGACACGATTTGTAAATGATTTGCAATGCATCGTAAATTCAAACCAATAGCAGAGATTATTGGATTGATAATATCTCCTATCATACCTTTCAAGAAGTTTCTACCCATCCGACCATATTGCTTTAAGTGACCTATTATTGGTTCTATGGCACTGCGTCTCTTGATCATAGACTTGTCCTCTTGTAACAACTTCTTCCGCGTTTTTGGGGTATATACCTTACTCTTCTCCTTTACATTGCTACCACTATACCCAAGATCAACAAATGATTTCTTTATCTTGATTCCCGTGACACTCTCTACTGCTTCAAAGCTCTGATGCAATGTATGACCATCATAAGGATTATTATGAAACGATTTTGCGGATAAAACAAAATTTCTACGACCACTTACTACTACCGCTACTTTATTGCCAAACTCATATGGCTTGTTGCGTTTTCCCTTTCCTATACACTCTACTTCAGGGGCATGAAAACTATATAATACTTTGTTATCTTCTTTATATTGCTTTTTAGCTTCTCTTTTTAAAACAGATTGGTTATGTATTTGTTTTATTTTTTGCAATACTTCTTGATTTTTGAGAGACAAGTTTAATTGCTTATTTTTGATCTCACGCTCACATACTCTAATCAAACGACCCAGTAATATTTTTAAATGCTTCATTATTTTCCAACGCTTCTTGGCTTTACTATGTTCTTTATATTTCCATAGCTTTACTATATCGCGTTTATAGGTTCTAGCGTATGTTTCATTCAAATGTATACCCAAACTGTTGCAAAGCTTTACTATGCTAAGCCTAGCTTTATCCATTAAATAAACATCGTGTGGGTGTTTGATATTCTTAATTTGTACAGTCGTATCAGCGATGATTAATTCCAAATCTTTTTTTTTAATTGTGTTAGTTTTTATCCCAACCCTGATCAACTCCGATAATATCTCATTATATCCAGCTTCACCTAATACACTACGAAACCGTCGTATACTAGTTTCCGAGATAGCTATGTCTTTTTCTATATATTCCCACCCGCAGAAATACTGCCAATACATATTCTCTTTTAGCTCTTCCTCTGATAATGAATCTGAAAAATTATACATTGCTTGTAGCATCGTTATGCCAAGCATCACTCTATGACATTTTCTATTTCTACCAAATTTCTTAATACAAACATTTTTTGATAACCACTCTTCGAGCCTAGACCAATTTATTAATTCTCTTAATTTATATAGCTTATTATTTGGGTTTAATTCTTCTTTTAATTTATAACCAAACAGTTTCCCTTGTTCTTGCGATTTGATAATGTTGTCTATTGGCATTGACTGAAATCCATAAGGTTTATGACCATATTTTATCATTTTCTTACGGATTGTTGTATTACTTCTTGTCTTAAAACCATATTATCTATAAGGCTTGTAGAGTTTTGGCGGACGGACTATATAGAGTATCTTATATCCCTTGTAAATACTTACTTCCAAACCTAGATTAATCTCTCAGGGTTTAATTCCCCGAAGCTCTGCTTCGTGATATCATAAGAAACAACTAAAACTTTTTTAGATACCTCGTAGCTCTGCTGCGAGGAGCATCATTACTTCTAATATAGGCTCAACAAAAATTTACACAATCATTGCAAAAGACTCATAAAATTGATATTTTTAACTGGATCCCGCGATCAAGTCGCGGGATGACAGAGTTTGATTTATGTAATAACGCTTTCATCATAATAACAAATACTACCCCCTCAAATGCAAATAATCATTATATTTTGATAAATCTAAGTCATAAACAAAGGACTTGTTTTTAACATAATATTCAAGCAGTCTTATTAATCCTTGTTTATGTTTTTCTAGTGTTTCCATGCTTAAACTTATTTCTGTTGTTTGTACATAAGGCTCGGTGCTAGTTATTTTTACATAGGCAATGGTAATGTCTTCAATTGACTTACCGCTTTCGTGGGAATGACATATTACATTAAAGCCGTTTTCGAGTATCATCAAACTTTCTATAATAAGCTGAGGTGAAAGCCCTAGCTCTATTTCCTTTTTAGTTGGGATAGTACCAGTTTTATAATCTAATATAGTTATGCGGTTTGATTTACTGATTTCAATTCGGTCAGCTATACCGACGATTTTTATATCCTGTCCTGCTATGTTTAAGTTCAGTTCTCCTTTAATTTCAAAATAAATATTGCTGCAATTTTTTCTGCGTTCCATATCAAATAAAATAAAAGCTTTGCTAAGTAGTGTTAGTTTTGTTTGCCAAGTTTTCTTTGTATATGTCGGTAGAATAGTGCTATGTAAAATATTATTGCCAATATTCAGCAGAGCTTGCTGTTGATCAAGCATATTTTGCTGGTCGTAGTTTTTTGAGTATTCTTCTAGAACCTTATGAATAAAGTTTCCGAAATCTGATATTTTTGGCTCTTCCCATATCTTATCTTGAGTCCGTAGCTTTAGAATTTTCTTAGCATAAAAACCATATGGATTCCTGATTAAAGTTTCTATATCAGTTACGGATAATATGCTTGGGAAAAAAGTACTATGTGCCGCCTGTTCTATGTCATCTTGCGTGCTTGTAGTGGAATCCAGAAATATAACTCCAGAGATACCGCGATCAAGTCGCAGTATGACACTTTTATTCGGGATGACATTTTTGTTTGATAACTTTAAAAATAAATTACAAGGAGTGGATAATTTTCCGGCATATTTTTTTGCATTTAATATGATTACTTTTTCATTTTGTAATAACAAATCAAAATAATCTGAATATAGTTTGGGAGTAATTTCATCATAATCTATATTCAATATTTGCTTTGCTTCTTTACTTAAATAAGGATGAGTAGTGGTAGTAGTACTCCAATTATCGCTATTAAAATGTGGTAATATAACTAAATCGAAACGAGATAAAACAAGTTCTTCAGGTGAGCCAATAACTATCTTAGATTCAATATTTTTATAATATTTAACGTTAGAAAGTAATAAAGCAAAAATTTTAGGAAAGTCTTTTTTACTGACGTTTATACTACCGCTAAACTCTGCTAAATTATTTAAGCACTCTAATAGCTCAGCTCCTCCCTCTTTTTCCCAAATATCCGGTAAAATCTTCTCAGAAATTTCTTTAGAAAGCACTAATATATCCTTGATAGTATAAGGTTTTGTAGCAAATAAAATATCTACTAAATTATGGCAATAAATTTTTAGTTCCTCACTATCAAATTGTAATTGTAGTAAATATTTTGGTGAAGATATAAAACGATTTTTACCTGATAATAATAACTCAAGTTCTTGAACATTAGTGCAGTTTATTAAAGGGTTTTTAAGTAATAAAAATAAAAGTTTTAAATCAAAATTATTACATAATATATTGATAATAGATATTAGTAAGCTACTTACATTTGTCAGCTTGAGATCATTACCTATTAAATCTTCAAATACTAGCCCATATTTATCTAAATAGTTACAATATATCCTTTTCAATTTGTCATTATTTATAACAATAGCTATTTTTTTATCTGCATTTTGCTGGCATATATGAGCTATCTGGTCAGCCTCTTCATAGATATCTGCTGCTTCGTAATAATATATGTTATTGCGAACTAGTTTTATTTCATCATATTTAATTATTTGCAGTTTTTGCTCATATTTCTTTAAGAAAGAATCAGGCTTAAATATGCCGGCTAATATTACCTGTTTATGGCTGTTTTTGGTTCTTGCTATCTCTTCCAAAAGCAATTTTAATTTATAATTATTACTGCTTTGCTTTTCGTTTTTTTGCCATTTTAAAAAACTATCTTCTAAGAATTTATAAATATTCTGCCAATATTCTGAATTATTGTAAGTCTCAATTAATTTTATATCGACATTATGATTTACTAAATCAGCAAATAGCTTATTTAAAATTCCAGCAGCTTTTAATGCTTCCTCAGGAGTAAAATCGAATTTTTTATATTCGGTAATTATTTTTGATAGGGTAAATAATTCTTCCATTTTAGACATGTAATCTTCAGAAGAATCTTTTTGTGAAATAATAGCATTGAATGGGATAATAATAGGTAAATTCTTTACATTATAATTGCCAGTCAAAAGCTCCTTTAATTCGATGCAAGAACGACTATTCGGTAATATTATTTTGAGTTCTTTACGCAAATTTTCCTTACCAAATTTACTTACAATAAACTCAGCAAAATCCTGTAAAAAAGGAATATTAGAAATCATAAATATCGTTTTTATATTGACTGAAGTTTTGACAAAAATTCTAATTTTTCTGACTAAAGTAAAAATTTATATTTAAAGTTAAATATTTGGCGCTTTTATCAGCTTAAAAGCGATATTTCTACAATTTAAAGTAAATTATTTGATATATAATACAAATTATAGATTGATACACTCGCCACTTTTTTTAATAAAAATTTTTTGTCAAAACTTCAGATATTGAATATAGCATATTTAAAATCCAAAACAAATTTTATTGTCCCAAATTTGGGAGAAAAACCCCGCACTTGCAGTGCGTCGTTTTAACATATAGAATGAAGAGATGCAGTATTACAAGAAGCTAAGCCACACAGTTTACGATTGCACTTATCATATAGTATGGGTGACTAAATATCGCTATAAACGCTAATTTAGGATAAGGGATAGATAGAAAGCTTATAGATAAAGGGTTTAAAGGAGATTAATGTTGAGTTATGATAGATTTTTTTAATAAAAGATCAGTAACTCAACATGAAAAGATGTATCATAACTGTATATTATTTAGTAGATAATTTTTGTAAAATATATGAAGAATGGATAGAACACCGTCTATTATCAACAAATCAGCAAAGGCATAGAATAGGAAAATTAAGTCTTGCAGAATTGATGACAATAGTCATATATTTTTATCTATCGCCTTGCAAGGACTTTAAAAACTATTATTTATACTACTTACCGCATAAATATAAGGGTTACTTTAATTTACCATGTTATAGTAGAATAGTACAATTATGGCCAAGGTTAATATTGCCATTGTCAATAATGTTGCAATTACTACGAGGTGAAGATACAGGAATATATTTTATTGATTCAACAAAACTATCTATTTCAGGAGTTTCGCACTTAGCAAAAAGTATGTTAATCTAGAGAAAAATAGTTTTAGATAAAAACTGAAGTTTTGACAAAAAGATAACCAAACTTATAAAGTATGATATAAATACGCTCAAATACAAAATGGTTTTTAGTGTGTATGATTATGCAAGAAATGTTGCAAGAAATAAAAAATTTTCCCCTATAATCAAGATGTGGTTTTAGAATTAATACTATCACTAGTAACTAATGATAGCGTTAAAGCAAGATCTGTTGTTGAATTAACAACTAATAAATATTTTCAGCGTAGTTGGTCAAGTGTATACAGAGCTATAGAGAATTTTTACTGTGCTCGTGATGAATCATTAAATATAAGAGATGAGCAACGTTTTAAGACTCGAGAAGATATAGAAAAATACTTAATAAGTAAACTGATTAATGAGGGTAAAAACTTACTGCAAATAGATACTACAGTGAGTAGCAAGAAAGATTCCAAGAAAGCAATTGATCGTACATATATTAGACAGAATGCTAATAACCGACCAGTTGCGGGTTATGAATATAGTGTAGTTTGCATCGGTGCTCAGCCTAAATGGTCTGTACCAATATCTATAAATAGAGTAAAATCAGATGAGAATAAGTATAGCAAAGGTAGCAAACAAATAATGAAAATTGTTAAGCAAATACCACAAAAGGCTCTAAATATAACAGTAGGTGATGCAGGTTATAGCGCTCTATCTTTCATTCACCCGCTGCACAATGAAGCAAATACGGTAACAATAACCCGCCAAAGAATTAATCGCAGTATTTACAAAATATATATAGAGGAGCAAAAAACAAGAGGTCGTAAAAGATCTTATGGAGCTAAGATTTCTTGTAGTAGTTCTGATAATTTACTGATTCCAGATACAGAAGAAACTGTAGTAAAGGCTACAAAAAATGGTGACATATCAATTAGTATTTCACTATTTAAGAATTATCTAATCAAGGGCAAGAAACAGCATATCATGTCTGATAAACCGCTGAATTTTATTCAGGTTAAGGTGTTAGATGCATCAGGAAATAGGAAATATAACAGAGATTTATGGTTATGTGTTTCTGGCCAACAAAAAGATAAAATCAGTGGTAAAGAAGTATATGAATACTATAGACAAAGGTTTGATATTGAGCATTTTTTTAAATTTGGTAAGTCAAAATTATTGATGGATAAATTTCAAACGAATGATCCAAATAAAGATGAGGATTATATGTTATTCGTAATGCTAGCGTACAACATATTGTATCATGCACAATCTTCAGTTAAGGCAAGAAAAGTAAGGGCATGGGATAAAAAAATCAATAGCAATATGTTGTCTCCAAGTGAAGTTTATAGATCTATGCCACAAATTGCCCTTGAAGAAATATTAGAAAAGTCTATATCCAGAGGGATACCAGATCATAGAAATATTAGAAATAATCATCAGGTCAAACCATTTGCACCAGTAATACGCAAAAGTAATAAACACGGTAAGTTGGAAATTACAATAAAATCAAGTTTTGATGGAAGTAACCAAATTACCAAAACCTCATTTAATAAAAAGCTAGAATTACCAAATAATATTAGTAAGTATAAACCAGCAATATTAGACAAAATTGCTACAGTTTTTGACACATTATGTACCCAAATAGAATAAATAAATTTTGTTATTACTAAAAAAGTATAAAAAAATTGGAATACATTTCTCCTTATGGAAAGGATTTTGTCAAAACTTCAGGTCTGAATATGATCAATTACATTGCTTTAAAACAATGGAGGTTGCATGAGTAAACAGATAATAACTCCGCAACCGCTAAATAATTTACTCAAGAACCTTTGCTTACCTACTTTTGCATCGTGCTATAAATCAGTTGCAGAAAGCTTTGAGCAAGAAAAGAAAACATATATAGATTATCTACAGGAGTTAGCCATACGTGAGTTATAGCTAACGCGGAAAGGTTTTTACCATAGTTTTTGTATTTACTCACATATTCACCAGATCTAAATCCTATTAAACATTGCTGGACTAACTTTAAAAACTGTTTACGTAAAATTATTGATCAATGCCTAAGTTTTTCCTAATCTGTGGTAGAAACATTTCCGTGTTAGCTATAGAACATAGGTAAATTCCAGTATTAATTAAGCCAGATTTATATTTTCTTCCCATACCTCATTGGGTGTTTTATAACCGAGCACTTTTCTTGGTAAATTATTTAAAAAATCCTCAATTTCTTGTAATTGCTTTATTGTTAGTCTATCCGCCAAAAACACTTCAAATCCTGATCATTTGTAATGGGATAGAGTTTTGACAACAAATTGCTAAGATTTTCAATAAAAATTAATAAGTTATGTTAATTTTTACTGATACATTTCTGTGTTGGTCTAATTTTGATATGGAGCTATTGTTAACGATTTTTTATCGTTCATCTAGTTTTTGCATGATGATATTTTTGATTTATGTGGAGTTAGACACGATTTGTAAATGATTTGCAATGCATCGTAAATTCAAACCAATAGCAGAGATTATTGGATTGATAATATCTCCTATCATACCTTTCAAGAAGTTTCTACCCATCCGACCATATTGCTTTAAGTGACCTATTATTGGTTCTATGGCACTGCGTCTCTTGATCATAGACTTGTCCTCTTGTAACAACTTCTGCCGCGTTTTTGGGGTATATACCTTACTCTTCTCCTTTACATTGCTACCACTATACCCAAGATCAACAAATGATTTCTTTATCTTGATTCCAGTGACACTCTCTACTGCTTCAAAGCTCTGATGCAATGTATGACCATCATAAGGATTATTATGAAACGATTTTGCGGATAAAACAAAATTTCTACGACCACTTACTACTACCGCTACTTTATTGCCAAACTCATATGGCTTGTTGCGTTTTCCCTTTCCTATACACTCTACTTCAGGGGCATGAAAACTATATAATACTTTGTTATCTTCTTTATATTGCTTTTTAGCTTCTCTTTTTAAAACAGATTGGTTATGTATTTGTTTTATTTTTTGCAATACTTCTTGATTTTTGAGAGACAAGTTTAATTGCTTATTTTTGATCTCACGCTCACATACTCTAATCAAACGACCCAGTAATATTTTTAAATGCTTCATTATTTTCCAACGCTTCTTGGCTTTACTATGTTCTTTATATTTCCATAGCTTTACTATATCGCGTTTATAGGTTCTAGCGTATGTTTCATTCAAATGTATACCCAAACTGTTGCAAAGCTTTACTATGCTAAGCCTAGCTTTATCCATTAAATAAACATCGTGTGGGTGTTTGATATTCTTAATTTGTACAGTCGTATCAGCGATGATTAATTCCAAATCTTTTTTTTTAATTGTGTTAGTTTTTATCCCAACCCTGATCAACTCCGATAATATCTCATTATATCCAGCTTCACCTAATACACTACGAAACCGTCGTATACTAGTTTCCGAGATAGCTATGTCTTTTTCTATATATTCCCACCCGCAGAAATACTGCCAATACATATTCTCTTTTAGCTCTTCCTCTGATAATGAATCTGAAAAATTATACATTGCTTGTAGCATCGTTATGCCAAGCATCACTCTATGACATTTTCTATTTCTACCAAATTTCTTAATACAAACATTTTTTGATAACCACTCTTCGAGCCTAGACCAATTTATTAATTCTCTTAATTTATATAGCTTATTATTTGGGTTTAATTCTTCTTTTAATTTATAACCAAACAGTTTCCCTTGTTCTTGCGATTTGATAATGTTGTCTATTGGCATTGACTGAAATCCATAAGGTTTATGACCATATTTTATCATTTTCTTACGGATTGTTGTATTACTTCTTGTCTTAAAACCATATTATCTATAAGGCTTGTAGAGTTTTGGCGGACGGACTTGTTAATTTTTTTATATCTAAAGATTTAGAGTATACTCTGTGCACCATTGAGTTAATCTTCTCTATCAATGGTTTTTGCCATGGAGAATAAGGATTGCAAAAATATACTTTTCGTTCAGATTTTGGCAATAGTTGTTCATGATTGGTAAATTCTTTGCCATTATCTAACGTTATGCTTTTGATTATATGCGACAATTGTTTAAGTTTTTTATTCATGTTACTAATCACATCTTGTGTTCTTTTTGAACGGTTTAAAGTGAGAAACACTTTTTGTGTTCTGATATCCACAAGAGCGCCTATATTACGACTTTGATTACCTTTGTTAAAAGTTAAATCACCTTCTAAATGACCTATTGCTGCTATCTTTCTATTTATCTCTGGTCTTTCAGTAATGGCAACTCGATTTGGTATTGTAATTCTTTTGTTTCTGATTCTTGTACCATGATGCAACCTATTTTTCCTTTTTCTTGCTAAAGATAAATATAATTTTTGCCTTTGTGCTATAGGAGATGTATAAATAAACTGGTATATACTCTCTGTAGAAATATTGACAGTATCTCGTGATAGTTTACGTCTACCTGAAATTATATCTGGTGAAATACCCTGTGTTAACTGCTTTATTATTTCTGCTCGTAAATTATTATCAATATCTAATTTTCTTTTTCTCTTACCTTGCCTTAAACTGCAAGCAAGTGTGTTAGCCCTATCTGGTCTATAATTATGCCTCATTCTCTTGAGTTCATAACATATAGTGCTTTTATCACGGCCAATCTTTGTCCCTATATATCGCGAGCTATAACCACTCTTATTCATTTCGTATATTTTAAATCTTTCATCTATCGTTAAATGAGCCATGATATATCTATATTTAAATGATGCTCCTCGCAGCAGAGCTACGAGGTATCTAAAAAAGTTTTAGTTGTTTCTTATGATATCACGAAGCAGAGCTTTGGGGAATTAAACCCTGAGAGATTAATTATAGAACTTTCCTTAATAATAAGTTTAGCTTGTCTTACTTTCACTACTAAACAGTCAAAATATACTATAGGGTATACTGACTCAAGAGGTCTACTCTGCCAAATCTTGACCTCATCTATTACTTCATCTGTAATCCTGCTGATTAGGCTCTCACTGATCTCAGCTCCATATAATTCTTGCAATTGTGTTTTAATATCAGACACACTCATACCCTTCGCATATAAGGATATTATCTTTTGGTCTAAGCCATCTATTCTTGTTTGTTTCTTTGAGACTATGGTAAATTCCAGTATTAATTAAGCCAGATTTATATTTTCTTCCCATACCTCATTGGGTGTTTTATAACCGAGCACTTTTCTTGGTAAATTATTTAAAAAATCCTCAATTTCTTGTAATTGCTTTATTGTTAATTTTTTTATATCTAAAGATTTAGAGTATACTCTGTGCACCATTGAGTTAATCTTCTCTATCAATGGTTTTTGCCATGGAGAATAAGGATTGCAAAAATATACTTTTCGTTCAGATTTTGGCAATAGTTGTTCATGATTGGTAAATTCTTTGCCATTATCTAACGTTATGCTTTTGATTATATGCGACAATTGTTTAAGTTTTTTATTCATGTTACCAATCACATCTTGTGTTCTTTTTGAACGGTTTAAAGTGAGAAACACTTTTTGTGTTCTGATATCCACAAGAGCGCCTATATTACGACTTTGATTACCTTTGTTAAAAGTTAAATCACCTTCTAAATGACCTATTGCTGCTATCTTTCTATTTATCTCTGGTCTTTCAGTAATGGAAACTCGATTTGGTATTGTAATTCTTTTGTTTCTGATTCTTGTACCATGATGCAACCTATTTTTCCTTTTTCTTGCTAAAGATAAATATAATTTTTGCCTTTGTGCTATAGGAGATGTATAAATAAACTGGTATATACTCTCTGTAGAAATATTGACAGTATCTCGTGATAGTTTACGTCTACCTGAAATTATATCTGGTGAAATACCCTGTGTTAACTGCTTTATTATTTCTGCTCGTAAATTATTATCAATATCTAATTTTCTTTTTCTCTTACCTTGCCTTAAACTGCAAGCAAGTGTGTTAGCCCTATCTGGTCTATAATTATGCCTCATTCTCTTGAGTTCATAACATATAGTGCTTTTATCACGGCCAATCTTTGTCCCTATATATCGCGAGCTATAACCACTCTTATTCATTTCGTATATTTTAAATCTTTCATCTATCGTTAAATGAGCCATGATATATCTATATTTAAATGATGCTCCTCGCAGCAGAGCTACGAGGTATCTAAAAAAGTTTTAGTTGTTTCTTATGATATCACGAAGCAGAGCTTCGGGGAATTAAACCCTGAGAGATTAAAAATTGATTATATCTGGCTTAATTAATTATAGAACTTTCCTATTATAGGTTCAAATTTACCTTGTCTGTCTCTTGGAACATTTATCTCTATAGTACCATTCTCACTAATCAGATTCTTACTAACAGGAGTTTCGCACTTAGCAAAATTGTGTATTAGTTAGAAGCCATTTAATGTTGTTCTGAATTGATGTTTTTATAACTTCCCAAGTTTGTTGATATAAAGTAATGTTTTCATTTATCCTCCTTTTGTTCATATCAAGCCAGGCCAATACAGCAAGGCAAATATGATTTCTTTGAGCTCGACCCGTGCGTGCCTGACAGCATTCAATACCACAAGTTTGTTTCAATTCTCGATGATAAACTTCTATAGACCAACGCGCCTTAACAATTTTCTCTATTTGCTCACGTGTAGGATTCTCTAAATTAGTTGTTATGTAATCAATGCGACCATTTTTTGCCACAAACTTAAATACCGTAACCCAACCGTATCCACGTAGGTGAATTTTTAGCCCTTCATCGGGAATCTCTAAAGTTTCCAAGCTAACATTACGATTAACTTTTCTATTTTTTCTTAGGTTGGTAACCCATATCCAACCTAAATTACGTATATGTTTTAAATTATCCAAACCACTATACCAAGCATCCATAACTATAGCATCAGGCTTGATACCTCTTTCTTTAGCTAAAGTAAGCATATCACAAAAATGCTCGTTCTTTGTTTTACCATCAGTTTCTTTATCATATATTCTATAATCTACAGGAGTAGATTGATCAATTTGAGTATTGTAATGCAGTAAGTTTACCATTCCTATACCAGGTATAACATCATGTACAGCCCCAGAATATTGATAATTTACAAGCTCGATCCTCTTACTGTATTGCTTTGACAATAAGGTGTCATCTCCCACTAATAAACAAGGATCTTCCAGATCAATATATTTTGACACTTTGCTATAGATTTCGCTAGGGCGAAAATCCTTACTCTTTAACCATCGACTTGCACTATCGTGCGATAGATCTAATGGACTTACTTCAGATAATGCTTTGCTAGTATATCTTACACTACTTGCTTGTAAGAATGATTTATATAAATCTTTGCTACATTTTGATCTTGTCATTTTTATCTAAAACTATTTTTCTCTAGATTAGCATATTATTTGCTAAGTGCGAAACTCCTGATACTGTCAATATTTCTACAGAGAGTATATACCAGTTTATTTATACATCTCCTATAGCACAAAGGCAAAAATTATATTTATCTTTAGCAAGAAAAAGGAAAAATAGGTTGCATCATGGTACAAGAATCAGAAACAAAAGAATTACAATACCAAATCGAGTTTCCATTACTGAAAGACCAGAGATAAATAGAAAGATAGCAGCAATAGGTCATTTAGAAGGTGATTTAACTTTTAACAAAGGTAATCAAAGTCGTAATATAGGCGCTCTTGTGGATATCAGAACACAAAAAGTGTTTCTAACTTTAAACCGTTCAAAAAGAACACAAGATGTGATTGGTAACATGAATAAAAAACTTAAACAATTGTCGCATATAATCAAAAGCATAACGTTAGATAATGGCAAAGAATTTACCAATCATGAACAACTATTGCCAAAATCTGAACGAAAAGTATATTTTTGCAATCCTTATTTTCCATGGCAAAAACCATTGATAGAGAAGATTAACTCAATGGTGCACAGAGTATACTCTAAATCTTTAGATATAAAAAAATTAACAATAAAGCAATTACAAGAAATTGAGGATTTTTTAAATAATTTACCAAGAAAAGTGCTCGGTTATAAAACACCCAATGAGGTATGGGAAGAAAATATAAATCTGGCTTAATTAATACTGGAATTTACCCTTTTATGAAAATTAATCTCTCAGGGTTTAATTCCCCGAAGCTCTGCTTCGTGATATATAGCTAACGCGAAAAGGTTTTTACCATAGTTTTTGTATTTACTCACATATTCACCAGATCTAAATCCTATTAAACATTGCTGGACTAACTTTAAAAACTGTTTACATAAAATTATTGATCAATGCCTAAGTTTTTCCTAATCTGTGGTAGAAACATTTCCGTGTTAGCTATACTACTTGAATGGAAGAAAGCAGTTATATACATAAGAGTCATAACGCTAATTTACTGAAGTTTTGACAAAAATTCTAATTTTTCTGACTAAAGTAAAAATTTATATTTAAAGTTAAATATTTAGTGCTTTTATCAGCTTAAAAGCGATATTTCTACAATTTAAAGTAAATTATTTGATATAGCTAACATGGAAATGTTTCTACCACAGATTAGGAAAAACTTAGGCATTGATCAATAATTTTACGTAAACATTTTTTAAAGTTAGTCCAGCAATGTTTAATAGGATTTAGATCTGGTGAATATGTGAGTAAATACAAAAACTATGGTAAAAATCTTTCCGCGTTAGCTATATATAGCTTAATGCGATAAGGTAGTGACTTTTTTAAGAACATAGTAAACAGCATCATAGAATGTTTCAAAATCTCCTGCAACTTTCCTAATTTCATTCTTGATTTTAAACCAGTAATGCTCAATAGGATTTAAATCATGAGAATAAGTTGGTAAAAATAAAATACTGCAACCAACAGATTCAATTAACGTTTTCACTTTTGTACTTTTATGAAAAATGATGCTCCTCGCAGCAGAGCTACGAGGTATCTAAAAAAGTTTTAGTTGTTTCTTATGATATCACGAAGCAGAGCTTCGGGGAATTAAACCCTGAGAGATTAATAAAAGAGGAGTCGACACTTGGTCAGTTAGCTTCAAAATATGCAATAAGTGTTAAAACAATTCAAAATTGGAAAAAACAGTTTTTAGGTAATGCGGCATTAGCTTTTGAACCAGCTAAAGTTTTGAGTGAATATCAAGAACAAATAAATCATTTACAAGAGCAAAATGATGAACTTGCTAAAGCTCTTGGTAGAATCACAGTTGAGAGGGACTGGGCCGTGGGAAAGCTCAAAAGCTTGGATTTATCAAATAAAAAGAGTCTTGTACACTCCAAGCTAAATCAACTCTCAAAATCAAGACAGTGTGAACTATTAAACCTGAATTCTGGATTAATCTAGGTTTGGAAGTAAGTATTTACAAGGGATAGAAGATACTCTATATAATTTTTAGCAAAAAAACAAGAGTATCCCCATGAAGAAAGATATTACTGCATTATTTTGTTTTGTCGATGATTTTTGTAAAATTAGCGAGCAGTGGATTAATCAATCATTTCTACCATTAATTAATAAAAACCCTACAAGAAAGCCTGAAATAAGCTATTCTGAGCTGTTAACAATAGTGCTTTTATACCATCAATCACCTTGTAAAAACTTTAAATATTTTTATATGTCCTATCTACAATTATATAAATCAGACTTTGTAACTCTTCCATCATATACTCGTTTTATAGCTCTAAAACCAAGAGTTCTGAGTTATTTAGTTTTATTACTTGAATGGTATATGCAGGCAGCTCAATCTACGGGAGTTTCTTATATTGACGCCACATCTTTAGAGGTTTGTCATCGAAAAAGAATCTCTCGTAATAAAGTCTTTGCCGGTATTGCTGCTTTGGGTAAAACAACAAAAAGTTGGTTTTTTGGTCTAAAATTACATTTGGTTATTAACGAAAAAGGTGAGATTCAAGGTCTAAAACTAACGCCTGGTAATGTAGATGATAGAGCGCCGGTTTCGATAATCACCAAACATATCACGGGATTATTGTTTGGCGATAAGGGTTATATCAAACAGGAGCTCTTTGATGATCTATACAGCAAAGGAATCAAGTTAGTAACTGGCATAAAGAAGAAAATGAAGAATAAACTTATGCCATTATTTGAAAAAATATTATTACGCAAACGCTCAATTATCGAAACAGTATTTAGTGTGCTGAAGGGTGCTTTCGAGATCGAACATACAAGACATAGATCAATTTGGAATGCCTTTGTACATATCTTATCCGCCCTAATTGCATACTGTATGAAACCTAACAAACCTGCTATATCTCAAAATTAGCTAATCCAGAATTCAGGTATTAAAGATTAGTCGATCTACAGCCTACTATAAATCCAAGGAGATGAGTATAAATAAATTAAGTATTTTAAATAGTGATGAACGAACATTAGAATTACCCATGACGAATATTAAAATTACCCATTTTTGAGTAAAAAATATTGTCTAAAGTGTTACATTATTATCCTCCGATTTTATAGTTAATTTTTTGCCTTTAGCTGTAGCGATTCTATAACTTTCAGTATTGAGTTCAAGAATTGAAGAATGGTGAACCAATCTGTCAATAACTGCTGACGTAGTCATTTCATCTTTAAAAATAGTATTCCATTTTGCAAAAACTAAATTGCTAGTAATTAATCTCTCAGGGTTTAATTCCCCGAAGCTCTGCTTCGTGATATACTACTTGAATGGAAGAAAGCAGTTATATACATAAGAGTCATAATGTCACAGTACTAATATATCATTTAGTAACGCCGGCAAAGTATAGAAGAGTAATATCTAGATGATTATTTGTGTAAAATTTGTGAGCACATAGAAGATCGTTATGAAATTAGATTTTTAGAAATAGGAGTAGATAAAGATCACGTACATTTTTTATTACACAGGAGTTTCGCACTTAGCAAAGTTGCGAATCAGTTAAAAGCCATCTGATATTGTTTTGAATTGATGTTTTTATAACTTCCCAAGTTTGTTGATATAAAGTAATGTTTTCATTTATCCTCCTTTTATTCATATCAAGCCAGGCAAATACTGCAAGGCAAATATGATTTCTTTGAGCTCGGCCCGTGCGTGCCTGACAGCGTTCAATACCACAAGTTTGTTTTAATTCTCGATGATAAACCTCTATAGACCAACGTGCCTTAACAATTTTCTCTATTTGCTCACGTGTGGGATTTTCCAAGTTCGTTGTTATGTAATCAATGCGACCATTCTTTGCCACAAACTTAAATACCGTAACCCAACCGTATCCACGTAGGTGAATTTTTAGCCCCTCATCGGGTATCTCTAAACTTTCCAAGCTAACATTATGATTAACTTTTCTATTTTTCCTTAGGGTGGTAACCCATAGCCAGCCTAAATTACGTATATGTTTTAAATTCTCCAACCCGCTATACCAAGCATCCATGACTATGGCATCAGGATTGAGACCTCTTTCTTTAGCTAAAGTAAGCATATCACAAAAATGCTCATTCTTTGTTTTACCATCAGTGTCTTTATCATATATTCTATAATCTACGGGAGTAGATTGAGCAATTTTAGTATTGTAATGTAGTAAGTTTACCATTCCTATACCAGGTATAACATCATGTACAGCTCCAGAATATTGATAACGTACAAGCTCAATCTTCTGACTGTATTGCTTTGATAATAAGGTGTCATCCCCCACTAATAAACACGGTGCTTCCCAATCTATATATTTTGACACTTCCTTATAGATTTCGCTAGGACGAAAATCCTTACTCTTTAACCATCGACTTGCACTATCGTGAGATAGATCTACTGGACTCACTTCAGATAATGCCTTGCTAGTATATCTGACACTACTTGCTTGTAAAAATGATTTATATAAGTCCTTGCTACATTTTGTTCTTGTCATTTTTATCTAAAACTATTTTTCTCTAGATTAACATACTTTTTGCTAAGTGCGAAACTCCTGTTACAGTCAATACCAATGTATAGCCCAACAAAAATAACTCAAATCATAAAAAGTATTACTTCTAAGAAAATGTTTAAGAAATATCCAAATCTTAAAGAAAAATTATGGGGAAGTGAGTTTTGGAGTAAAGGATATTTTATGAGCACAGTAGGTAAACATGGTGATGAGCAGAAATTACGTAATTATGTACAGAATCAAGGTTCAGGCAAACCTTCTTATAAAGCATTTCAACAAAAACAGTTAAAGCTTTTTGGATAGATACCTCGTAGCTCTGCTGCGAGGAGCATCATTCCACTGCTCGCTAATTTTACAAAAATCATCGACAAAACAAAATAATGCAGTAATATCTTTCTTCATGGGGATACTCTTGTTTTTTTGCTAAAAATTATATAGAGTATCTTCTATCCCTTGTAAATACTTACTTCCAAACCTAGATTAATCCAGAATTCAGGTTATTACTAGAAGTGCGCTTAGCATGACAAATAGATAGTTTTGTTGAATCAATAAAATATATTCCTGTATCTTCACCTCGTAGTAATTGCAACATTATTGACAATGGCAATATTAACCTTGGCCATAATTGCACTATTCTACTATAACATGGTAAATTAAAGTAACCCTTATATTTATGCGGTAAGTAGTATAAATAATAGTTTTTAAAGTCCTTGCAAGGCGATAGATAAAAATATATGACTATTGTCATCAATTCTGCAAGACTTAATTTTCCTATTCTATGCCTTTGCTGATTTGTTGATAATAGACGGTGTTCTATCCATCTGAAGTTTGGACAAAAAATTTTTATTAAAAAAAGTGGCGAGTGTATCAATCTATAATTTGTATTATATATCAAATAATTTACTTTAAATTGTAGAAATATCGCTTTTAAGCTGATAAAAGCACTAAATATTTCACTTTAAATATAAATTTTTACTTTAGTCAGAAAAATTAGAATTTTTGTCAAAACTTCAGATCCATTCTTCATATATTTTACAAAAATTATCTACTAAATAATATACAGTTATGATACATCTTTTCATGTTGCTGAAGTTTTGACAAAAAGATAACCAAACTTATAAAGTATGATATAAATACGCTCAAATACAAAATGGTTTTTAGTGTGTATGATTATGCAAGAAATGTTGCAAGAAATAAAAAATTTTCCCCTATAATCAAGATGTGGTTTTAGAATTAATACTATCACTAGTAACTAATGATAGCGTTAAAGCAAGATCTGTTGTTGAATTAACAACTAATAAATATTTTCAGCGTAGTTGGTCAAGTGTATACAGAGCTATAGAGAATTTTTACTGTGCTCGTGATGAATCATTAAATATAAGAGATGAGCAACGTTTTAAGACTCGAGAAGATATAGAAAAATACTTAATAAGTAAACTGATTAATGAGGGTAAAAACTTACTGCAAATAGATACTACAGTGAGTAGCAAGAAAGATTCCAAGAAAGCAATTGATCGTACATATATTAGACAGAATGCTAATAACCGACCAGTTGCGGGTTATGAATATAGTGTAGTTTGCATCGGTGCTCAGCCTAAATGGTCTGTACCAATATCTATAAATAGAGTAAAATCAGATGAGAATAAGTATAGCAAAGGTAGCAAACAAATAATGAAAATTGTTAAGCAAATACCACAAAAGGCTCTAAATATAACAGTAGGTGATGCAGGTTATAGCGCTCTATCTTTCATTCACCCGCTGCACAATGAAGCAAATACGGTAACAATAACCCGCCAAAGAATTAATCGCAGTATTTACAAAATATATATAGAGGAGCAAAAAACAAGAGGTCGTAAAAGATCTTATGGAGCTAAGATTTCTTGTAGTAGTTCTGATAATTTACTGATTCCAGATACAGAAGAAACTGTAGTAAAGGCTACAAAAAATGGTGACATATCAATTAGTATTTCACTATTTAAGAATTATCTAATCAAGGGCAAGAAACAGCATATCATGTCTGATAAACCGCTGAATTTTATTCAGGTTAAGGTGTTAGATGCATCAGGAAATAGGAAATATAACAGAGATTTATGGTTATGTGTTTCTGGCCAACAAAAAGATAAAATCAGTGGTAAAGAAGTATATGAATACTATAGACAAAGGTTTGATATTGAGCATTTTTTTAAATTTGGTAAGTCAAAATTATTGATGGATAAATTTCAAACGAATGATCCAAATAAAGATGAGGATTATATGTTATTCGTAATGCTAGCGTACAACATATTGTATCATGCACAATCTTCAGTTAAGGCAAGAAAAGTAAGGGCATGGGATAAAAAAATCAATAGCAATATGTTGTCTCCAAGTGAAGTTTATAGATCTATGCCACAAATTGCCCTTGAAGAAATATTAGAAAAGTCTATATCCAGAGGGATACCAGATCATAGAAATATTAGAAATAATCATCAGGTCAAACCATTTGCACCAGTAATACGCAAAAGTAATAAACACGGTAAGTTGGAAATTACAATAAAATCAAGTTTTGATGGAAGTAACCAAATTACCAAAACCTCATTTAATAAAAAGCTAGAATTACCAAATAATATTAGTAAGTATAAACCAGCAATATTAGACAAAATTGCTACAGTTTTTGACACATTATGTACCCAAATAGAATAAATAAATTTTGTTATTACTAAAAAAGTATAAAAAAATTGGAATACATTTCTCCTTATGGAAAGGATTTTGTCAAAACTTCAGATGTTGAGTTACTGATCTTTTATTAAAAAAATCTATCATAACTCAACATTAATCTCCTTTAAACCCTTTATCTATAAGCTTTCTATCTATCCCTTATCCTAAATTAGCGTTACAAATGCGATAGAATCGCTGAATAGCCAATTGAGAAAAGTTACTAAGAATAAACGCATCTTTCCAAATGATGACGCAGTATTTAAGGTTTTATATCTGACAATTGATTATATTACCAAAAAATGGTCTATGCCTATCCCAAATTGGAATGAAGCTATGGCTCATTTTATGATCAAATTTGATGGTAGAATTTAATGGCTCACGAAATTTACACAATTGATGAGACAGAGCCTTATCAAAATTTTTTGGTGGGTAATGCAAGCCCTATAGAAGATAAAGCTGCTTTAACTCTCTCTTTTGACTCAGCAATAGTTTTATCAGCAAGCCCTACTATGGTAAAAGCAGGTATACCAGGCGATATTTGTACCTGCACATCAATATCAGTGATATCAATCCCGTTGAATGTAAGACTTGCTATAATGAATTATCATCTTTTAATAGTAATACTTTTAGTTGGAAAAGCATACTACAGAACAAACTTTACTAAGTCAAGATTAGTTAGTATTTTTGATAATTGATTCTCTACAAATTTATCATCTATAGATATTTTTTCACCTTGCATTTCACTAGCTCTAAAGCTTATATCTTCAAGTAAATTCTCAAGTATAGTATGCAATCTTCTTGCTCCTATATCTTCGATTTCTAGATTAACTGTAGTAGCGTAATCTGCAATTTTCTCTATAGCGGAATTCGTAAATTCAAGTTCTACTGTCTCAGTACCTATTAAAGCCGAATATTGCTTTATTAAGCTAGTTTCAGGCTCAAGTAGTATCTTTATCATATCCTCTTTAGTGAATGAATTCAGCTCTACTCTAATAGGTAATCTTCCTTGCAATTCAGGTAATAAATCTGAGGGTTTTGCTATATGGAAAGCTCCTGAAGCAATAAATAATATGTGATCTGTTTTAACAGGACCATATTTTGTATTAACTGTTGTCCCCTCAATCAAAGGTAGTAAATCCCTCTGCACACCCTCTCTACTTATTTCTGAATTCTTTGCTCCAGAATTAGCTACTGAGGCAATCTTATCAATTTCATCAATAAAGACTATTCCATCATTTTCAACTAAATTAATTGCCTGCTGGATTATTTTTTCTTGATCAATTAATTTTTCAGACTCTTCTGATAAAATTATACTCATCGCGTCTTTAACTAACATTTTCTTTGTTTTAGTCGTTCCAAAAGCTCTTCCTATCATATCACCAAGATTAAGCACTCCCATAGATGCCCCAGGCATGCCAGGTATTTCAAAGCTACCTCCGCCTACAGGTACTGTATCAGCTACACTAATTTCAATTTCCGTATCATCAAGCTCACCGCTTAAGATTTTTTCTTGAAACTTTTCTCTTGTCTCACTACTTGAAGTCTTACCTACTAAACTATCTAATACTCTCTCGATTGCTTTCTCACGTGCATTAATATCTACTTCCGTTTTAGCTATCGTTTTTTGATTATTAACAGCTATTTCTACTAAATCACGAATTATTGATTCTACATCACGCCCTACATAGCCAACCTCGGTGAACTTTGTTGCTTCTATTTTATAAAAAGGAGAATTAGTAAGTTTAGCGAGTCTTCTTGCAATTTCTGTTTTACCGACTCCAGTTGAACCTATCATTAAGATATTTTTTGGTACTATTTCATTACGTAAGTTTCCCTCTACTCTTTTACGACGACCACGATTTCTAAGGGCAATAGCAACGGCTTTTTTAGCCTTTTCTTGACCTACGATAAATCTGTTAAGCTCGTTAACTATTTGAGAAGGTGTAAGCCCCATAGGGTCTTTTTTATTAGTATTAGTAGTTTTAGTAGATTTCATACAACTTTTTCCGTTATAATATTATGGTTAGAAAATACGCAAAGATCTGCTGCTATATTCATAGATTTTAAAGCAATTTCTTCAGCAGTTAGAGGATTATCGTAAGACATTAAAGCACGTGCTGCGGATAAGGCGAATAGACCACCTGAGCCTATTGCTGCAACATTATTCTCTGGCTCAACAACATCACCGTTACCAGTTAAAATTAGTATATGATTGCGATCAGCCACAATCATCATTGCTTCTAAACGACGTAAATATTTGTCGCTACGCCAATCTTTGGCAAGCTCAACCGCACTTCTAAGCAAATTATGCTTATGTTGCTCTATTTTTACTTCTAACTTTTCAAATAAAGCTAGCCCGTCAGCAGTAGAACCAGCAAAACCTGCAATAATTTTATTATTTGCTATAGTTCGTAATTTTCGAGCAGTAGATTTTAATACTGTATTGCCATGTGAAACTTGTCCATCTGCTGCTATAATTATTTCTTCGTTCTTTTTTAAACAAAGTATTGTAGTGCCATGTAAGGCTAAATTATCTGACATAATGTAAAATTTATTGATATTAATTTGCTGATTAAGTAATATATTCATTATTTACAATAATTAAATAATGTTAATTATTACTTGAGTAATCCAGTTATAGTTAATTATCTTTTTTTGAATTTTCAAGGTTTAAATAATGAATATATACGCAATATACATTAACCCTGCACAAAAAAATAATAATTTTATTGTCATTAAAGAAAGTTTTTCATGGACAGCAGCACTTTTAAGTGTATTTTGGGCATTATACCATAAAATGTGGTTACCTGTTATTATAGCTGTAACGATAAATTTAATAGCAATGGCAATTAATATATCTGAGTTAACACTTGCATTAAAGCTAATTGTCATGTTAGCATTCGGTTTTTTTGCTGCCGATATTAGAGAAAATCATTTAAACAGAAATGATTTTACGCTTAAAGATATAGTAGTTGCGGGTTCGCAAGTAGAAGCTGAATTAAAATTTTTGGAGCGTAATAATTATGTACAATAAAGAAAATATTTTTGCAAAAATTATCAATAAAAATTTACCGGCAGAAGTAATTTATGAAGATGAGCAGGTTTTAGCATTTAAAGATATAGCACCTGTTGCACCAGTACATATTATTGTTATACCTAAAAATGAATATATCGATTACGCCGATTTTATTTCTAAAGCTTCAGTGGAAGAAATAAAACATTTTTTTGCTAAGATTTCTGATATAGCAAATAAAGCAGGACTAGATAAAGACGGATATCGCTTAATCACCAATAAAGGCGAGAAGTCCGGACAAACTATTTTTCATTTCCATTTTCATATTATTGGTGGTGAAAAACTTATTGGATTAATTAAATAAAAATGACTAAGAAATATAATATTGCTGTTATCGGTGCTACCGGAAATGTCGGTCGTGAAACCTTAAATATTCTAGCAGAACGCAATTTTCCTATTAACAAAATTTATGCTGTTGCTTCAAATAATTCTATTGGAAAAAAAGTTAGTTTTGGCGAGCAAGTATTACAAATAAGTAGCTTAGATGATCTAGATTTTGAAGAAATAGATATTGCATTTTTTTCAGCAGGTTCGGAAGTATCAAAAAAGTTTATACCAATTGCTATTGCTAGAAACTGTGTGGTTATTGATAAATCTTCTTTTTTTAGACTAAGTGAAGATATACCTTTAATTGTACCTGAGGCTAATTTATCAACACTTAAAGACTTTGCCATTAAAAATATTATATCGAATCCTAACTGTATTGCGATTCCTCTTGCAGTTATACTTAAACCGCTAGATAATGAAATAAGTATAAAAAGAGTTGTAATATCTACTTATCAATCAGTATCCGGAGCAGGTAAAGCAGGAATGGATGAACTTTATGATCAAACAAAATCTAAGTATATCTTTGAAGAAAAAAGCCCCAACATATTTCCAAAACAAATTGCATTCAATTTATTTCCTCACATAGGTGATTTAAATAAAGATGGTTATACAAGCGAAGAATCAAAAATTGCTTTAGAGCTACAGAAGATTATTGGTGATCATCTTAAAGTTAGCGTAACTTCTGTACGAGTACCTGTATTTGTTGGTCATTCTATATCCGTTAATATAGAATTTAGTAGTAAAGTGGATGCTAAAGAAGTTGAGGAAATACTAGAAGATGCTGACGGGGTTGTTATGATTTCGCAGACTAAAGATTTAGCCTATATTTCACCTACTGAAGTAGTGGGCGAAGACGCTGTATATGTTTCACGCATTAGGGATGATGCAAGTAAAGAGAACGCCATAAATTTATGGATTACATGCGATAATTTACGTAAAGGAGCTGCTTTAAATAGCGTGCAAATCGCTGAAGAATTAATTAAAATTTATTTATAAAATAATTAATATGGATAATAAAAATACTGCCTTAAATAAAAAAAATCCTTTGATGATAGCACTAGGAGAGTGCCGAACAGCTTTCTGGATAGTTTTTGGGTTTGCCTTTGTAATTAATTTACTAATGTTAATTACTCCCCTTTATTCACTACAAGTTTTAGATAGAGTACTTGGCAGCGGTAATTTATATACATTATTATATTTATCGATAATAATTGCTTATATTTATTTTGTTTACGGGTTACTGCAAATTGCTCGTTCTTTTACTCTTATAAAAGTGGGAGAATGGCTTGATCGAACGGTAGCACCTGTAATTTTTGCCTCTTCGATTTCAGCGGCAGCAACACGTGTAAATATGGGATCTAGCCAGCTATTACGTGATTTTCAATCCGTTAAAACATTCCTAACAAGTACCGGAATTAATACCTTATTCGATGCACCTTGGAGTTTGATCTATATTGCGGTTATTTTTTCGATTCATCCTTATATCGGTTTTATTACGGTTTTTGGTGCAATTGTAATAGTTTCAACCGCTTTCTTTAATGCGGCAGCTACTAACAAAACCTTAGGTGAAGCTACAGAATTCTCGATTAAAGGTATGACGCAAGCCGATATTGCTAATAGAAATGCCGAAGTAGTTGAAGCAATGGGGATGATGAAAAATGTTACAAAAAACTGGCATAAATTTAACTTAGCAGCACTTGATAAACAATCAACCGCTAGCTATCGTAATGGCGTTATTTCTAACTTTTCAAGGTTTATCCGTAACATAATGCAAATGGCAGTTACTGGCGTTGGTGCTTATCTTGTTGTAGAAACTCATGGGGCATCAATGACGCCTGGTAATATGATTATGAGCTCTATAATAGTTGGTAGAGCACTTGCTCCTTTTGATAACGCTATTGAGTTATGGAAAAGCATGAGCGGTGCTATTAAATCATTCAAAAATATCAACAACCTATTTAATACTTATGCTTCTCGTGACGAAGCAATGCCGATTCCAAATGTTGAGGGACCTTTAACTGTAGAAAATATTTATTATGCTCATCCTATTCCAAAACATATGCCACAACCACCTACACCAAAATATATTTTAAAAGGTGTTAGTTTTGCGGTGCAACCAGGTGAAATTTTAGCAATTATCGGACCATCAGCAACCGGAAAGTCAACTTTAGCTAAAATCATAGTTGGTGTATGGCGAGAATCCTCAGGCTCGGTACGTTTAGATGAGGCTGAAATTTATCGTTGGAATAGAGAAGATTTTGGCAGACATGTCGGCTACTTACCTCAAGGAATAGAGCTTTTCAGTGGTAGCATCAAGCAAAATATCGCTAAGATGGAAGAAAATGCTAACCCTCAAAAAGTTATCGAAGCAGCTAAATTAGCTGGTGCTCATGAAATGATATTAAGATTTCCTGACGGTTATGATTCAGATATAGGTCCTGCCGGCTCTAATTTATCAGGAGGACAAAGACAACGTATAGGACTTGCTAGAGCATTTTATGGTGATCCAAAGCTAGTAATTTTAGACGAGCCTAATGCTAATTTAGATGAAGCTGGTGAAGTAGCACTTGCGAGTGCTTTAAAGCAAGCAAAACTAAAAGGGATATCAGTCGTTGTAATTTCACATAGACCGTCCGTATTATCAGTTGTTGATAAGATCTTAATATTACAGGATGGTGCTGTTGCAGTTCATGGAACGCCGGATGAAATTCAAAACCACTTTAAAACTCTAAAGGGCGGCACAATTCATATTAATAACAAATAGTGCAAAATCGTCATTGCGAGGAAAAATTGTAAGTTTTGTACTACGCAACCTCAGGAGTTTATCTTAACGAGGTTGCCACGTCGCTACGCTTCTCGCAATGACAAAAAATAATAATGAATGATTGAATATTATGCAGGACTTAAAAAATAATAAACCTCAAATTACGCCGGAACAGTTAAAGCAATTACTGTCCTTGAGAGAAAATTCACTAAGCCTTCAAGGTCAAAGCTCTAAACGTAAAGCTTTAATCAATAGCACATTAAAAAAGACTTCACAAGTAATAGAATTTTTACTGCTTAAACTTGATAGATTTGTTAATTTTACTACTAAAAAAACTGATAAAGATCATAATAATGTCGCACAAGCTGCAAGGTCTCCTATACTTTTCGGTATTTATGTTATCGTTTTTTTAGTATTAATCGGTGGTGTTTGGATGGCTGTTGCACCGCTTGATAGTGGAGCTGTAGCAGTTGGAATATTAATGCCAAGCACTAATAAAAAGACAATCCAGCACAATGAAGGTGGAATAATCAAAGCTATTTACGTGAAACCAGGTGATAAAGTTAAAGCTGATGATAAGCTAATAGAGCTTGAAGAAACCAGAATAAAAAGTGAGCATGAGAGTACTTTAAGCCAATATCGTACTGCTCTAGCTACTGAAAATCGTTTAATTGCTGAGCGTGATAATCTAGAGCAAATCGAATTTTCTGATTTTTTAATGCAAGATATAAATCTACCAGAAGTCGCTAAAATAATACACACTCAGGAAAATTTATTTAGAGCAAGAAAAGAAGTATTTAATTCAGAAAAAGATGCGTTGCAACAACGTATTTCTCAACTTGAAAAGAGAGTTGAAGGCTTAGAAGCAAAAAAAGTAGCTGCAACTAAAACAGCCGAAGTTTACCAAGATCGCTTAAATGCTTTAAAAACCTTAAAAGAAAAGGGGTTCGTGCAGAAAGCTGCTTTATTAGAACAAGAAGCACGAGTTGCTAGTGCAAAAAGTGAAGTTGCAACCACTGACACGGAAATAGCAGGAACACACCACTCTATTACTGAAGCTCAAATCAGTATTATAACTCAACAAAATAAATATACTGAGAGAACTTTAACCGAACTTCGTGAGGCCCAAGTACAAACAGCAAGTTTAAGAGAAAAATATAATTCTTTAACTGATTCCCTTAATCGGATAGTAATCAAATCACCTGTTGATGGTATAATTAATAATCTAAAATATCATACAATTGGTGGTTATATAGGTACCGGACAACCTATTATGGAGATTTCACCTACTAACGATCCACTAATTATAGAAGCAAAGGTATCACAAAAAAATATAGATTCAGTGCATGAAGGACTAGTTGCAAAAATACGCTTTAGTGCTTTTAAATCACGTACTACTCCAACATTTACCGGTAAAGTAGTCAGTGTATCACCAGATATTGTTCAAGATGAAAGACAGCATCCCGGGCAGCAAGATAATTACTATGTTGCTAGAGTAGAGATTGACATGGATGAATTCAATAGAATTGCCAAAATAAAAAATCTAGAATTACATCCTGGTATGCAAGCCGAAGTACAGATCGTTACTGGCACTAGAACATTGCTTAGATATATCCTTGATCCTGTAATCGATACAGCATTTAAGGCATTTAGAGAGAAGTAGTTTTCTGACTGTGTTATGACGACTAATATGTCATTCCTGCCATTGCTGGGAATGACATTAAAAACACCTCTTGATCTACGCCCTGGAATAGCGTATATATCTGATAAACGAGTATCACATGAACAAATTATTACTCTCCCTACTATCTCTAATGTTGCTCAATTTCAAAACTTATGCTAATCAAGATTCAGGATGTAATTATAGATTTTCTGAGAAAGATAATCATATAATTCATATATTAACTATTGATCCTAAACGTTTTAATTTAAAGCTAGTTAAAAGCTCACAATCAGGTTATAGGCAGAGAAACAGTAGAAGAAATAGCACTGCGTATAATGCTATTGCTGCTATTAATGCAGGCTTCTTTGAGATTGCAGGGAGTGATGACGGCAGACCAAGCCTTACTTTAATGGTTGATGGCAAGTTGTTTAGCCTTAGAAAACAAATGCAAAGTTTGTTAATTTGAGATCAAGACAATATTCAAATTACTAAAAACTCAGCAAAAATTTCAGTTAAGATAGGCGATAAGCTTATTATTCCAGGTCAAGTTAATCTCTCAGGGTTTAATGCCCCGACGCTCTGCTTCGTGATATACTACTTACCTGAATTCTGGATTAATCTAGGTTTGGAAGTAAGTATTTACAAGGGATAGAAGATACTCTATATAATTTTTAGCAAAAAAACAAGAGTATCCCCATGAAGAAAGATATTACTGCATTATTTTGTTTTGTCGATGATTTTTGTAAAATTAGCGAGCAGTGGATTAATAAATCATTTCTACCATTAATTAATAAAAACCCTACAAGAAAGCCTGAAATAAGCTATTCTGAGCTGTTAACAATAGTGCTTTTATACCATCAATCACCTTGTAAAAACTTTAAATATTTTTATATGTCCTATCTACAATTATATAAATCAGACTTTGTAACTCTTCCATCATATACTCGTTTTATAGCTCTAAAACCAAGAGTTCTGAGTTATTTAGTTTTATTACTTGAATGGTATATGCAGGCAGCTCAATCTACGGGAGTTTCTTATATTGACGCCACATGAGTCTTTTGCAATGATTGTGTAAATTTTTGTTGAGCCTATATTAGAAGTAAATAATCGTGGCAAGCCACGGGGAATTTAACCCAACAGGGATTAACCAAGGGTATTTTAGAGCGAGCACTGCATGCTGAGATGTCAGAACATTTAGGTTATAGCAAGTATGATAGAGCTGAAACTGAGAATGCGAGGAATGGTAGTTTTAGTAAGAATCTGATTAGTGAGAATGGTACTATAGAGCTAAATGTTCCAAGAGACAGACAAGGTAAATTTGAACCTATAATAGTCTCAAAGAAACCAACAAGAATAGATGGCTTAGACCAAAAGATAATATCCTTATATGCGAAGGGTATGAGTGTGTCTGATATTAAAACACAATTGCAAGAATTATATGGAGCTGAGATCAGTGAGAGCCTAATCAGCAGGATTACAGATGAAGTAATAGATGGGGTCAAGATTTGGCAGAGTAGACCTCTTGAATCAGTATACCCTATAGTATATTTTGACTGTTTAGTAGTGAAAGTAAGACAAGATAAACTTATTATTAATCTCTCAGGGTTTAATTCCCCGAAGCTCTGCTTCGTGATATCATAAGAAACAACTAAAACTTTTTTAGATACCTCGTAGCTCTGCTGCGAGGAGCATCATTAAATCAGTATATGTAGCTTTAGGAATAGATTTATCTGGCAGAAAGGATATTTTAGGCTTATGGATAAGTGAGAATGAAGGAGCTAAATTTTGGCTTGGTAATTTTACTGAGATGAAAAATAGAGGAGTAAAAGATATCTTAATTGCTTGTAGTGATAATCTAACTGGTATGTCTGATGCTATTGCATCAGTATACCCGAAAACTGAACATCAAATTTGTATTGTCCATCAGATCAGGAATAGCCTCAAATATGTATCATATAAAGATAGAAAGCAATTAGCAGCGGATTTGAAACTAATCTATACTTCTGCTACTGAAAAAGAAGCAGAATTAGCTCTTGAGTCATTTGATCAAAAATGGAGTAAGCAATATCCGCATATAGCTAAATCTTGGTATAATAATTGGGATAATTTGATAATTTTCTTGCAATATCCAAAGGAGATTCGTAAGATTATTTACACTACAAATGCGATAGAATCGCTGAATAGCCAATTGAGAAAAGTTACTAAGAATAAACGCATCTTTCCAAATGATGACGCAGTATTTAAGGTTTTATATCTGACAATTGATTATATTACCAAAAAATGGTCTATGCCTATCCCCAATTGGAATGAAGCTATGGCTCATTTTATGATCAAATTTGATGGTAGAATTTAATGGTTCACGAAATTTACACAATTGATGAAACAGAGCCCGTAGCTCTGCTGCGAGGAGCATCATTGTACTATAGCCAATTTTTCAAATTGGTAAATTCCAGTATTAATTAAGCCAGATTTATATTTTCTTCCCATACCTCATTGGGTGTTTTATAACCGAGCACTTTTCTTGGTAAATTATTTAAAAAATCCTCAATTTCTTGTAATTGCTTTATTGTTAATTTTTTTATATCTAAAGATTTAGAGTATACTCTGTGCACCATTGAGTTAATCTTCTCTATCAATGGTTTTTGCCATGGAGAATAAGGATTGCAAAAATATACTTTTCGTTCAGATTTTGGCAATAGTTGTTCATGATTGGTAAATTCTTTGCCATTATCTAACGTTATGCTTTTGATTATATGCGACAATTGTTTAAGTTTTTTATTCATGTTACCAATCACATCTTGTGTTCTTTTTGAACGGTTTAAAGTGAGAAACACTTTTTGTGTTCTGATATCCACAAGAGCGCCTATATTACGACTTTGATTACCTTTGTTAAAAGTTAAATCACCTTCTAAATGACCTATTGCTGCTATCTTTCTATTTATCTCTGGTCTTTCAGTAATGGAAACTCGATTTGGTATTGTAATTCTTTTGTTTCTGATTCTTGTACCATGATGCAACCTATTTTTCCTTTTTCTTGCTAAAGATAAATATAATTTTTGCCTTTGTGCTATAGGAGATGTATAAATAAACTGGTATATACTCTCTGTAGAAATATTGACAGTATCTCGTGATAGTTTACGTCTACCTGAAATTATATCTGGTGAAACACCCTGTGTTAACTGCTTTATTATTTCTGCTCGTAAATTATTATCAATATCTAATTTTCTTTTTCTCTTACCTTGCCTTAAACTGCAAGCAAGTGTGTTAGCCCTATCTGGTCTATAATTATGCCTCATTCTCTTGAGTTCATAACATATAGTGCTTTTATCACGGCCAATCTTTGTCCCTATATATCGCGAGCTATAACCACTCTTATTCATTTCGTATATTTTAAATCTTTCATCTATCGTTAAATGAGCCATGATATATCTATATTTAAATGATGCTCCTCGCAGCAGAGCTACGAGGTATCTAAAAAAGTTTTAGTTGTTTCTTATGATATCACGAAGCAGAGCTTCGGGGAATTAAACCCTGAGAGATTAAAAATTGATTATATCTGGCTTAATTAATTATAGAACTTTCCATTAAACGAGTATATTATTAACGAGAATATAGCTCGACTACTAAATGAACTTCAGGAGTAAAAGGATATCTAACGTCGGAAATTGTTGGGACTCTTAGATATTTACCACTTAGTGAATCTACATCAAATGATACATAATCAGGTGTTGTTTGACCTTGCTTTGAAACTGATTCTTGAATGATGCCCATTTGTCTTGAAGCTTCTTTAATCTCTATAACATCACCTTCTTTAAGACGCATACTTGCTATATCAGCTTTCTTACCGTTTACTTTAATATGACCGTGTGATATTAATTGTCTAGAAGAGAAAATAGTTGGTGCAATATTCATTCTGTAAACTATAGAGTCAAGTCTACTTTCAAGTAATCCAATGAAGTTTTCACCAGTATTACCTTTCATTTTTTGAGCAAATCCAAAGATATTTCTAAATTGCTTTTCAGTGATACGACCGTAATGGCATTTTATTCTTTGTTTAGCTTTTAAATGTAACCCATAATCGGAGGTTTTAACCATGGTATTGCGTCCATGTTGACCTGGGCGATAATTTCGGGTATTAAATGCATCTTTACCATCACCCCATAAGCTAACACCAAGTCTTCTACTAGCTTTATATTTAGAACGTACGATTTTTGTCACTGAAAATATCCTTAACTTTTAAATTATAATTACAAAAAGATATATACATTTCTTACATTAAAGTCAATCGTTGATTTTTACCTTAAAACTTTTTATATTTAGTAAAAAAACTGTTATATGAATTCTTTAACAAAATCAATAAATTTAGATAAAGTTAGTTACCCTCAAAGTACAGTTAAAGACTATATTTTACTAATGAAACCACGTGTAATGTCATTGGTTGTTTTTACTGGCTTTTCTGGAATGTGGCTTGCTCCTAATTCTCTGCATCCTTTCATTAGTGTAATTGCTTTAATCTGTATAGCGATAGGTGCAGGTAGTGCTGGAGCGATTAATATGTGGTATGATAGGGATATTGATGCCTTGATGAAACGTACACAAAAAAGACCGATAATAAGAGGTGCTATAGAAGCTGACGAAGCGTTATCATTCGGATTGATAATGGCATTCTTTTCAGTATTTTTTATGGCATTATGCGTAAATTTCCTATCAGCATTATTATTATTATTTACTATTTTTTATTATATATGCATTTATACTATGTGGTTAAAGCGTAGTTCTATCCAAAATATTGTTATTGGTGGAGCTGCTGGAGCTCTCCCTCCTGTAATAGGTTATGCTTCTGTAAGTGGCGGCGTGTCCTTGGATTCTATTATATTGTTCCTCATTATCTTTATTTGGACGCCGCCTCATTCGTGGGCTTTGGCTTTATTTTGTAACGATGATTATAAAAACTGTAAAGTGCCTATGATGCCTGTAATAAAAGGAGCGTTATATACTAAGAAGCAAATTCTAATTTACAGCATACTTTTATTTTTGACTTCTCTTATGCCTTTTTTTGTAGGTATGAGTAATGTTATATATTTAGTAATTGCTGCGGTACTTGGTTTAGTGTTTTTATATTATTCTATATCATTATTTTATGATAATGCTGATAATAAGCAGGCAAAAAGATTTTTTGCTTATTCTATATTTTATTTGTTCTTTATATTTGTATTTTTAGATTTTTGTCAGACATAGTTTTAAACTACCTTGACAAACCTAATCACAAAATAGTTACTTTTTAAATGATGCTCCTCGCAGCAGAGCTACGAGGTATCTAAAAAAGTTTTAGTTGTTTCTTATGATATCACGAAGCAGAGCTTCGGGGAATTAAACCCTGAGAGATTAACCAAGGGTATTTTAGAGCGTGATGAACGAACATTAGAATTACCCATGACGAATATTAAAATTACCCATTTTTGAGTAAAAAATATTGTCTAAAGTGTTACATTATTATCCTCCGATTTTATAGTTAATTTTTTGCCTTTAGCTGTAGCGATTCTATAACTTTCAGTATTGAGTTCAAGAATTGAAGAATGGTGAACCAATCTGTCAATAACTGCTGACGTAGTCATTTCATCTTTAAAAATAGTATTCCATTTTGCAAAAACTAAATTGCTAGTAATTAATACACTACGCATTTCATAACGTTCAGCTAATAAGGTAAATAAAACATCAGTTTCTTCACGATTATATGGTACATATAGCTAACACGGAAATGTTTCTACCATAGATTAGGAAAAACTTAGGCATTGATCAATAATTTTATGTAAACAGTTTTTAAAGTTAGTCCAGCAATGTTTAATAGGATTTAGATCTGGTGAATATGTGAGTAAATACAAAAACTATGGTAAAAACCTTTTCGCGTTAGCTATATGATATATCATCAATTATCAATATTTCAAAATAATCGAATTTTTTAATAATTTGCTTAAGTTTTAAACTAAGCTTTGCTTCTAGTAATTGTTGAACCAAATTAGCTGCTGTTGTATATAATACACGTCTACCAGCAAGACACCACTCACGTGCTAAACCTATACTAAGATGACTTTTGCCAGTGCCAGGATTACCAAAAATAAGTATATTTTCATAGCGATCCATAAATTCTCCTTGTGCAAGATATTGGATCTTAGTTGGCGATAATCCTGGGATACGCTTAATATCAAAGTTGCTTAATAACTTATCTCGAGAGAGTTTTGCTTGCTTCAGCAATCTGGCAATACGTTGTTGTTGTCTATGTTCTAACTCACGTATGGCTAACTCCTGTAGATAATCTATATATGTTTTCTTTTCTTGCTCAAAGCTTTCTGCAACTAATTTATAGCACGATGCAAAAGTAGGTAAGCAAAGGTTCTTGAGTAAATTATTTAGCGGTTGCGGAGTTATTATCTGTTTACTCATGCAACCTCCATTGTTTTAAAGCAATGTAATTGATCATATTCAGACAGTATTGGTTGATTAATTTTTACTGAACAAACAGTTTGAGTCTGGCTATTTAGTAAATCTGTAATATGATCAATTATTGGCTCAATCTTCTTTTCTAATAGCACTTCTAATGCAGTAACTACATTTCAATTCTCCATACATTTTTGCTAATTGTAATATTTTAAGATATATTTTATGCCCTTTATATGGATATATAGAGATAAGCTGGTCATATACCTGACGAAATATAGCACGTGGGAATAAAGCTTCGAGTCTTTTGCAATGATTGTGTAAATTTTTGTTGAGCCTATATCAGGAGTTTCGCACTTAGCAAATAATATGCTAATCTAGAGAAAAATAGTTTTAGATAAAAATGACAAGATCAAAATGTAGCAAAGATTTATATAAATCATTCTTACAAGCAAGTAGTGTAAGATATACTAGCAAAGCATTATCTGAAGTAAGTCCATTAGATCTATCGCACGATAGTGCAAGTCGATGGTTAAAGAGTAAGGATTTTCGCCCTAGCGAAATCTATAGCAAAGTGTCAAAATATATTGATCTGGAAGATCCTTGTTTATTAGTGGGAGATGACACCTTATTGTCAAAGCAATACAGTAAGAGGATCGAGCTTGTAAATTATCAATATTCTGGGGCTGTACATGATGTTATACCTGGTATAGGAATGGTAAACTTACTGCATTACAATACTCAAATTGATCAATCTACTCCTGTAGATTATAGAATATATGATAAAGAAACTGATGGTAAAACAAAGAACGAGCATTTTTGTGATATGCTTACTTTAGCTAAAGAAAGAGGTATCAAGCCTGATGCTATAGTTATGGATGCTTGGTATAGTGGTTTGGATAATTTAAAACATATACGTAATTTAGGTTGGATATGGGTTACCAACCTAAGAAAAAATAGAAAAGTTAATCGTAATGTTAGCTTGGAAACTTTAGAGATTCCCGATGAAGGGCTAAAAATTCACCTACGTGGATACGGTTGGGTTACGGTATTTAAGTTTGTGGCAAAAAATGGTCGCATTGATTACATAACAACTAATTTAGAGAATCCTACACGTGAGCAAATAGAGAAAATTGTTAAGGCGCGTTGGTCTATAGAAGTTTATCATCGAGAATTGAAACAAACTTGTGGTATTGAATGCTGTCAGGCACGCACGGGTCGAGCTCAAAGAAATCATATTTGCCTTGCTGTATTGGCCTGGCTTGATATGAACAAAAGGAGGATAAATGAAAACATTACTTTATATCAACAAACTTGGGAAGTTATAAAAACATCAATTCAGAACAACATTAAATGGCTTCTAACTAATACACAATTTTGCTAAGTGCGAAACTCCTGTATATTAGAAGTAATTAAAAATATAGGTAACAGAAATGCAAATAGAGAAGAATAAAAAAATAAATGAAGCAATAGATTTGCTGATAGAAGGCGGAGTAGATTTAAAAACAGTACTAAGTCAGAATGGATTAATTAAGGAATTAACCAAGGCAGGAGTTTCGCACTTAGCAAATAATATGCTAATCTAGAGAAAAATAGTTTTAGATAAAAATGACAAGATCAAAATGTAGCAAAGATTTATATAAATCATTCTTACAAGCAAGTAGTGTAAGATATACTAGCAAAGCATTATCTGAAGTAAGTCCATTAGATCTATCGCACGATAGTGCAAGTCGATGGTTAAAGAGTAAGGATTTTCGCCCTAGCGAAATCTATAGCAAAGTGTCAAAATATATTGATCTGGAAGATCCTTGTTTATTAGTGGGAGATGACACCTTATTGTCAAAGCAATACAGTAAGAGGATCGAGCTTGTAAATTATCAATATTCTGGGGCTGTACATGATGTTATACCTGGTATAGGAATGGTAAACTTACTGCATTACAATACTCAAATTGATCAATCTACTCCTGTAGATTATAGAATATATGATAAAGAAACTGATGGTAAAACAAAGAACGAGCATTTTTGTGATATGCTTACTTTAGCTAGTCCCTCCGCCAAAACTCTAAAAAATATCACTTGTGTCACTAATTTCCAAAAATAGTGCGATTTTAGAGCAAATTACTCTAATTTTGAGGGCTGATTTTAAATTTTTGTATTAAAAACCACACTATTTCCCAAAATGCATTCATTTTTTTATTGTCATTTTTTTGTATTTCCATAAGCTTTTGATATAAAACCTTTCATTTTCTTATGGATTTTACTATGCATTTTTGCCTTAAAACCCTATTGCCTATAAGGCTTTTAGAGTTTTGGCGGACGGACTAGCTAAAGAAAGAGGTATCAAGCCTGATGCTATAGTTATGGATGCTTGGTATAGTGGTTTGGATAATTTAAAACATATACGTAATTTAGGTTGGATATGGGTTACCAACCTAAGAAAAAATAGAAAAGTTAATCGTAATGTTAGCTTGGAAACTTTAGAGATTCCCGATGAAGGGCTAAAAATTCACCTACGTGGATACGGTTGGGTTACGGTATTTAAGTTTGTGGCAAAAAATGGTCGCATTGATTACATAACAACTAATTTAGAGAATCCTACACGTGAGCAAATAGAGAAAATTGTTAAGGCGCGTTGGTCTATAGAAGTTTATCATCGAGAATTGAAACAAACTTGTGGTATTGAATGCTGTCAGGCACGCACGGGTCGAGCTCAAAGAAATCATATTTGCCTTGCTGTATTGGCCTGGCTTGATATGAACAAAAGGAGGATAAATGAAAACATTACTTTATATCAACAAACTTGGGAAGTTATAAAAACATCAATTCAGAACAACATTAAATGGCTTCTAACTAATACACAATTTTGCTAAGTGCGAAACTCCTGCAAGGGTATTTTAGAGCGAGCACTGCATGCTGAGATGTCAGAACATTTAGGTTATAGCAAGTATGATAGAGCTGAAACTGAGAATGCGAGGAATGGTAGTTTTAGTAAGAATCTGATTAGTGAGAATGGTACTATAGAGATAAATGTTCCAAGAGACAGACAAGGTAAATTTGAACCTATAATAGTCTCAAAGAAACAAACAAGAATAGATGGCTTAGACCAAAAGATAATATCCTTATATGCGAAGGGTATGAGTGTGTCTGATATTAAAACACAATTGCAAGAATTATATGGAGCTGAGATCAGTGAGAGCCTAATCAGCAGGATTACAGATGAAGTAATAGATGAGGTCAAGATTTGGCAGAGTAGCCCTCTTGAATCATTATACCCTATAGTATATTTTGACTGTTTAGTAGTGAAAGTAAGACAAGATAAACTTATTATTAATAAATCAGTATATGTAGCTTTAGGAATAGATTTATCTGGCAGAAAGGATATTTTAGGCTTATGGATAAGTGAGAATGAAGGAGCTAAATTTTGGCTTGGTAATTTTACTGAAATGAAGAATCGAGGAGTAAAAGATATCTTAATTGCTTGTAGTGATAATCTAACTGGTATGTCTGATGCTATTGCATCAGTATATCCGAAAACTGAACATCAAATTTGTATTGTCCATCAGATCAGGAATAGCCTCAAATATGTATCATATAAAGATAGAAAGCAATTAGCAGCGGATTTGAAACTAATCTATACTTCTGCTACTGAAAAAGAAGCAGAATTAGCTCTTGAGTCATTTGATCAAAAATGGAGTAAGCAATATCCGCATATAGCTAAATCTTGTTATAATAATTGGGATAATTTGATAATTTTCTTGCAATATCCAAAGGAGATTCGTAAGATTATTTACACTACAAATGCGATAGAATCGCTGAATAGCCAATTGAGAAAAGTTACTAAGAATAAACGCATCTTTCCAAATGATGACGCAGTATTTAAAGTTTTATATCTGACAATTGATTATATTACCAAAAAATGGTCTATGCCTATCCCCAATTGGAATGAAGCTATGGCTCATTTTATGATCAAATTTGATGGTAGAATTTAATGGTTCACGAAATTTACACAATTGATGAGACAGAGCCGATCATTTGTAATGGGATAGAGTTTTGACAACAAATTGCTAAGATTTTCAATAAAAATTAATAAGTTATGTTAATTTTTACTGATACATTTCTGTGTTGGTCTAATTTTGATATGGAGCTATTGTTAACGATTTTTTATCGTTCATCTAGTTTTTGCATGATGATATTTTTGATTTATGTGGAGTTAGACACGATTTGTAAATGATTTGCAATGCATCGTAAATTCAAACCAATAGCAGAGATTATTGGATTGATAATATCTCCTATCATACCTTTCAAGAAGTTTCTACCCATCCGACCATATTGCTTTAAGTGACCTATTATTGGTTCTATGGCACTGCGTCTCTTGATCATAGACTTGTCCTCTTGTAACAACTTCTTCCGCGTTTTTGGGGTATATACCTTACTCTTCTCCTTTACATTGCTACCACTATACCCAAGATCAACAAATGATTTCTTTATCTTGATTCCAGTGACACTCTCTACTGCTTCAAAGCTCTGATGCAATGTATGACCATCATAAGGATTATTATGAAACGATTTTGCGGATAAAACAAAATTTCTACGACCACTTACTACTACCGCTACTTTATTGCCAAACTCATATGGCTTGTTGCGTTTTCCCTTTCCTATACACTCTACTTCAGGGGCATGAAAACTATATAATACTTTGTTATCTTCTTTATATTGCTTTTTACTGAAGTTTTGACAAAAAGATAACCAAACTTATAAAGTATGATATAAATACGCTCAAATACAAAATGGTTTTTAGTGTGTATGATTATGCAAGAAATGTTGCAAGAAATAAAAAATTTTCCCCTATAATCAAGATGTGGTTTTAGAATTAATACTATCACTAGTAACTAATGATAGCGTTAAAGCAAGATCTGTTGTTGAATTAACAACTAATAAATATTTTCAGCGTAGTTGGTCAAGTGTATACAGAGCTATAGAGAATTTTTACTGTGCTCGTGATGAATCATTAAATATAAGAGATGAGCAACGTTTTAAGACTCGAGAAGATATAGAAAAATACTTAATAAGTAAACTGATTAATGAGGGTAAAAACTTACTGCAAATAGATACTACAGTGAGTAGCAAGAAAGATTCCAAGAAAGCAATTGATCGTACATATATTAGACAGAATGCTAATAACCGACCAGTTGCGGGTTATGAATATAGTGTAGTTTGCATCGGTGCTCAGCCTAAATGGTCTGTACCAATATCTATAAATAGAGTAAAATCAGATGAGAATAAGTATAGCAAAGGTAGCAAACAAATAATGAAAATTGTTAAGCAAATACCACAAAAGGCTCTAAATATAACAGTAGGTGATGCAGGTTATAGCGCTCTATCTTTCATTCACCCGCTGCACAATGAAGCAAATACGGTAACAATAACCCGCCAAAGAATTAATCGCAGTATTTACAAAATATATATAGAGGAGCAAAAAACAAGAGGTCGTAAAAGATCTTATGGAGCTAAGATTTCTTGTAGTAGTTCTGATAATTTACTGATTCCAGATACAGAAGAAACTGTAGTAAAGGCTACAAAAAATGGTGACATATCAATTAGTATTTCACTATTTAAGAATTATCTAATCAAGGGCAAGAAACAGCATATCATGTCTGATAAACCGCTGAATTTTATTCAGGTTAAGGTGTTAGATGCATCAGGAAATAGGAAATATAACAGAGATTTATGGTTATGTGTTTCTGGCCAACAAAAAGATAAAATCAGTGGTAAAGAAGTATATGAATACTATAGACAAAGGTTTGATATTGAGCATTTTTTTAAATTTGGTAAGTCAAAATTATTGATGGATAAATTTCAAACGAATGATCCAAATAAAGATGAGGATTATATGTTATTCGTAATGCTAGCGTACAACATATTGTATCATGCACAATCTTCAGTTAAGGCAAGAAAAGTAAGGGCATGGGATAAAAAAATCAATAGCAATATGTTGTCTCCAAGTGAAGTTTATAGATCTATGCCACAAATTGCCCTTGAAGAAATATTAGAAAAGTCTATATCCAGAGGGATACCAGATCATAGAAATATTAGAAATAATCATCAGGTCAAACCATTTGCACCAGTAATACGCAAAAGTAATAAACACGGTAAGTTGGAAATTACAATAAAATCAAGTTTTGATGGAAGTAACCAAATTACCAAAACCTCATTTAATAAAAAGCTAGAATTACCAAATAATATTAGTAAGTATAAACCAGCAATATTAGACAAAATTGCTACAGTTTTTGACACATTATGTACCCAAATAGAATAAATAAATTTTGTTATTACTAAAAAAGTATAAAAAAATTGGAATACATTTCTCCTTATGGAAAGGATTTTGTCAAAACTTCAGTTTTTAGCTTCTCTTTTTAAAACAGATTGGTTATGTATTTGTTTTATTTTTTGCAATACTTCTTGATTTTTGAGAGACAAGTTTAATTGCTTATTTTTGATCTCACGCTCACATACTCTAATCAAACGACCCAGTAATATTTTTAAATGCTTCATTATTTTCCAACGCTTCTTGGCTTTACTATGTTCTTTATATTTCCATAGCTTTACTATATCGCGTTTATAGGTTCTAGCGTATGTTTCATTCAAATGTATACCCAAACTGTTGCAAAGCTTTACTATGCTAAGCCTAGCTTTATCCATTAAATAAACATCGTGTGGGTGTTTGATATTCTTAATTTGTACAGTCGTATCAGCGATGATTAATTCCAAATCTTTTTTTTTAATTGTGTTAGTTTTTATCCCAACCCTGATCAACTCCGATAATATCTCATTATATCCAGCTTCACCTAATACACTACGAAACCGTCGTATACTAGTTTCCGAGATAGCTATGTCTTTTTCTATATATTCCCACCCGCAGAAATACTGCCAATACATATTCTCTTTTAGCTCTTCCTCTGATAATGAATCTGAAAAATTATACATTGCTTGTAGCATCGTTATGCCAAGCATCACTCTATGACATTTTCTATTTCTACCAAATTTCTTAATACAAACATTTTTTGATAACCACTCTTCGAGCCTAGACCAATTTATTAATTCTCTTAATTTATATAGCTTATTATTTGGGTTTAATTCTTCTTTTAATTTATAACCAAACAGTTTCCCTTGTTCTTGCGATTTGATAATGTTGTCTATTGGCATTGACTGAAATCCATAAGGTTTATGACCATATTTTATCATTTTCTTACGGATTGTTGTATTACTTCTTGTCTTAAAACCATATTATCTATAAGGCTTGTAGAGTTTTGGCGGACGGACTAGATAATGGCAAAGAATTTACCAATCATGAACAACTATTGCCAAAATCTGAACGAAAAGTATATTTTTGCAATCCTTATTCTCCATGGCAAAAACCATTGATAGAGAAGATTAACTCAATGGTGCACAGAGTATACTCTAAATCTTTAGATATAAAAAAATTAACAATAAAGCAATTACAAGAAATTGAGGATTTTTTAAATAATTTACCAAGAAAAGTGCTCGGTTATAAAACACCCAATGAGGTATGGGAAGAAAGAGTCTTTTGCAATGATTGTGTAAATTTTTGTTGAGCCTATATTAGAAGTAATCAGGAGTTTCGCACTTAGCAAAATTGTGTATTAGTTAGAAGCCATTTAATGTTGTTCTGAATTGATGTTTTTATAACTTCCCAAGTTTGTTGATATAAAGTAATGTTTTCATTTATCCTCCTTTTGTTCATATCAAGCCAGGCCAATACAGCAAGGCAAATATGATTTCTTTGAGCTCGACCCGTGCGTGCCTGACAGCATTCAATACCACAAGTTTGTTTCAATTCTCGATGATAAACTTCTATAGACCAACGCGCCTTAACAATTTTCTCTATTTGCTCACGTGTAGGATTCTCTAAATTAGTTGTTATGTAATCAATGCGACCATTTTTTGCCACAAACTTAAATACCGTAACCCAACCGTATCCACGTAGGTGAATTTTTAGCCCTTCATCGGGAATCTCTAAAGTTTCCAAGCTAACATTACGATTAACTTTTCTATTTTTTCTTAGGTTGGTAACCCATATCCAACCTAAATTACGTATATGTTTTAAATTATCCAAACCACTATACCAAGCATCCATAACTATAGCATCAGGCTTGATACCTCTTTCTTTAGCTAAAGTAAGCATATCACGAAAATGCTCGTTCTTTGTTTTACCATCAGTTTCTTTATCATATATTCTATAATCTACAGGAGTAGATTGATCAATTTGAGTATTGTAATGCAGTAAGTTTACCATTCCTATACCAGGTATAACATCATGTACAGCCCCAGAATATTGATAATTTACAAGCTCGATCCTCTTACTGTATTGCTTTGACAATAAGGTGTCATCTCCCACTAATAAACAAGGATCTTCCAGATCAATATATTTTGACACTTTGCTATAGATTTCGCTAGGGCGAAAATCCTTACTCTTTAACCATCGACTTGCACTATCGTGCGATAGATCTAATGGACTTACTTCAGATAATGCTTTGCTAGTATATCTTACACTACTTGCTTGTAAGAATGATTTATATAAATCTTTGCTACATTTTGATCTTGTCATTTTTATCTAAAACTATTTTTCTCTAGATTAGCATATTATTTGCTAAGTGCGAAACTCCTGGTAATTAAAAATATAGGTAACAGAAATGCAAATAGAGAAGAATAAAAAAATAAATGAAGCAATAGATTTGCTGATAGAAGGCGGAGTAGATTTAAAAACAGTACTAAGTCAGAATGGAATGATGCTCCTCGCAGCAGAGCTACGAGGTATCTAAAAAAGTTTTAGTTGTTTTCTTATGATATCACGAAGCAGAGCTTCGGGGAATTAAACCCTGAGAGATTAATAAATCAGTATATGTAGCTTTAGGAATAGATTTATCTGGCAGAAAGGATATTTTAGGCTTATGGATAAGTGAGAATGAAGGAGCTAAATTTTGGCTTGGTAATTTTACTGAAATGAAGAATCGAGGAGTAAAAGATATCTTAATTGCTTGTAGTGATAATCTAACTGGTATGTCTGATGCTATTGCATCAGTATATCCGAAAACTGAACATCAAATTTGTATTGTCCATCAGATCAGGAATAGCCTCAAATATGTATCATATAAAGATAGAAAGCAATTAGCAGCGGATTTGAAACTAATCTATACTTCTGCTACTGAAAAAGAAGCAGAATTAGCTCTTGAGTCATTTGATCAAAAATGGAGTAAGCAATATCCGCATATAGCTAAATCTTGGTATAATAATTGGGATAATTTGATAATTTTCTTGCAATATCCAAAGGAGATTCGTAAGATTATTTACACTACAAATGCGATAGAATCGCTGAATAGCCAATTGAGAAAAGTTACTAAGAATAAACGCATCTTTCCAAATGATGACGCAGTATTTAAGGTTTTATATCTGACAATTGATTATATTACCAAAAAATGGTCTATGCCTATCCCCAATTGGAATGAAGCTATGGCTCATTTTATGATCAAATTTGATGGTAGAATTTAATGGTTCACGAAATTTACACAATTGATGAGACAGAGCCAAACTCTATCCCATTACAAATGATCAGGATTTGAAGTGTTTTTGGCGGATAGACTAAAAAAGCTCGTGGAAATATGGTAAATGTTATGGCCAATAACCTAATCAACTCCCCTGAATTACTTAAAGAATTTTCATATCTAGATTATAAATATAGCTCTAAAGATTCATCAAATAGTGATTTAGTATTTGTGAAATAGAGATCTTGTCCATCATTGCGAGCGAATGAAATGAGCGTGGCAATCTCATGCAATAGTACTAAGAACCCTAAAATTGCTTCGTCGAAACTTTCAGTTTCTTCTCGCAATGACGGAAAAACTTATCCACGCAGGCAATGCCACCACGAGGTGACAGAGATGAAAAGTTAAATAGAGCAAGCGTTGCTACTATAATCATCATCCTCACGGATAAATTTTTGCTTTACCTTAGAGTTATTATTATAAGGTTTATTATTTTTAACTGGTGCTACAGGTTCATAGTTTGAAACTGGAGGCACATAATTTTGATTTGTTGTTGCATTTGGGCAAGTATATTTTGATATATCACGCTTAGTTTCTCTTAGCATTGCCTTTATCTGGTCTAGCTCTTCTTGCATTTTTCTTTCTTTATCGGTATTATCCTTTCTAACTTTTTTATTAGCTTTACTTAAAGTCATATCATCATCGTCTGAAGATTCACCTGATTCAGCTTTATATTTTTCCATATCTCGTCTAATCATTTTAAGATATATCTCACGATTTCTTTTGACGGGATCAATTTGCTCCCCTCTTAAAGGATTATCATAATCATCATCGTCATCCTCTGGATCGTCAAGATTATCTTCAACTATATTCTTTTTAGCTAAACTAATATATTTATTATTATATAAAGGTTTTCTTTTACCACCTTTAAACCCTTTACTATCAACTAACCTATTATTTGCGGATTTTTGGAAGTAACCTCTAAAGCTATCAGTACAACCCGATAGTACAAAAACACCTAAAAATAATATTATAATTTTTTTCAACATATATTATTCCAAAACTTCAATTAGATTTATTTATATAACTTGACAAATTATCTTTAAAAACAAGCCATATGAAAAAGTCTATTATGATTAATGCCACATAATAATCAAACTTGCAAGAATAAAGAGCTTATATTGTTTAAATTAGCTCTTCTATTAGGTTACTTAGCAACTTATGCCCCTCTTTTCTTCTTTTTAATAGATTTTTCGAGGTATTTTCTAATATCTTCGGATTACTTATTAGCTCGAATATTTTCTCAGCTAATTTTTCGCTTGATATATCATCTTGCTTCATACACCAACCACATTTTTCATCCTCTAATAATTTTGCATTATGATATTGGTGATTATTGGCAGCACTTGGCAGTGGAATAAAAATTGCTGGCAACCCTATATAAGTTAGCTCTTCTATAGTAGATGCTCCTGCTCTTGAAATTACTAAATCAGTATTTTTATACTGATTTGCCATATTATCAAAAAATTCAGCTAATTCGTAATTAATATTTAAATTTGAGTATATATTTTTTATTTTTACTTGATCGTCAAGTGCTGCTTGCTGAGTTATATGCAGTTTAAGATTTGGCTGCTTTTGCATTAAAGCTTTGATGCTTTCAGGTATTAACTCTGAAAATAATTTAGCTCCTTGACTGCCGCCAAAGATAAAAATTTTAAAGGTACGGTCTTTGTCATTCCGTCGCTTGACCACCGAATCCAAGCCTCTAATATTCTTTCTAACTATCCCGCCAGTAACTACTGTTCTATTCTTTACAACTACAGGCAAGTTTTTAGTATTTTTATAAGAAATTACTATTTTCTTAGCAAAATTTGCAAAAAATTTATTAACCTTTCCAAGATAAGAATTCTGCTCATGAATTACAATCGGCACTTTTAGAAAAATTGCTGCAAACATTGAAGCAACAACCGGATAACCACCAAATCCTACTACAGCCGAGGGAGAAAGGCTAAATAACAATTTAATAGCTTTAAAAATAGCAAGCGATAATAACGGCAAGAATAATAAAATATTTTTTGGTCGTTTTAAATCTATAACATGAAAAATTAATCCTGCATCATGATTTATATACTTCTCACACCTTAAATCAGTAATAAAATGAACTTCATATTTTCTTTTTATTAACTCCTCCCCTAAAGCAACTGCTGGAAAAAAATGACCGCCTGTTCCACCTGCCACTAAAACTATTTTTTTCATATTTCTATTTTATTTATCTTGTACGAATCAAGCGGCGTTCGGTATTTAGTAAAGCCAAGAAGCATACCGGTAGCTATAGCGATTGCAAGCGTTGAAGAGCCACCATAGCTAATAAAAGGCAACGTCATACCCTTAGTAGGCAATAAATGCAAAGTCACACCCATATTAATTATTGCCTGAAGCCCTAATTGGGCAATAATACCGCTAGCAGCAAATTGGACAAATTTATCCTGCTCATTTAATAGCTTAGCAAGACTTCTAAGCACTATAAACGCAAATATACCTATAACAATAAGGCAAATAATAGCCCCAAATTCTTCTCCAGCAACGGCAAAAATAAAATCAGTATGTGAATCAGGTAATACCTGCTTTACTGCCCCCTCACCTGGTCCTTTACCATATAAACCACCATGCTCAAAAGCTTTCAGAGACTTGCTAACTTGATAATTCTCACTACTATCAGGATCTAAGAATGAGTTAATCCTTTGCGTAACGTGCGGTAACCAAAAATATGCAATAGTTACTCCTATCATTCCTAAAAAATCCGCTAGAACAATCCAAAATATCGGCATACCAGCAATAAAAAGCTGAATACCAAAAACTGCCGTAATCATAACAAGCATTCCAAAATCCGGTTGAATGATTAAGAGAATAGCAACAATAAAATACAGTATAGAGCAAACTGTAAAGCTTGGGAAATCATCATTAAATTTTAACGATAATATCCAGCCCGTAACGACAGCAAAAAATGGCTTAATAAACTCTGACGGCTGAATAGATAAGCCAGCAATATTAATCCACCTAGTTGCTCCTTTCACTTCGTAACCAAAGAATTTAACAGCGATCAATAAAATTACACTAGCTATAAAACCCAATATGGCAAAACGCTTTAACAATTTCTTATTAAAGCATGAAAATAACAATATAAGAACTGAGGCAGCTGTTAAATAAAATACTTGTCTAGATGCAAAATAATTTTCTTCAAGCCCTATTCTACTTGCTACTGCTGAACCTGAAGTAGTCACAAGCATCAAGCTAAAAGCAAATAAAATAACTAAAGAAATAACTATTTGGCGATCGGTACTACGCCACCATAATTTTATAAAATTATTTGATATTTCGTTATTCATATTGTAGTTATGTAATTTCTATTTATGCTGTTGCATCGATCAGTTTTACTGAAATTTTGACAAAAATTCTAATTTTTCTGACTAAAGTAAAAATTTATATTTAAAGTTAAATATTTAGTGCTTTTATCAGCTTAAAAGCGATATTTCTACAATTGAAAGTAAATTATTTGATATATAATACAAATTATAGATTGATACACTCGCCACTTTTTTTAATAAAAATTTTTTGTCAAAACTTCAGGTTTTAACATCATTACTAGAAAATTACGGAGTAATCCAGTTAAATAATAAAACGTCATTGCCAAGAACATAGCGATTCAGCAATCTTATAAGACATTTTCATAAGATTATCGAGACCTATCCTCGCAATGACGATTAGGTATCCGCATAAAACAATGCTTTTGTAGAACAATTTAGTTATTGTGCATAGGAATTATTGTAGTGCCTGTCAATTCAGCATAATAGTTTTCAGAGTCATGATTTGTAGAAGTTAAGATTTGATCTTACAGACACTATAAATTTTGCCCCTGATTGTCAGTTAAATTTTGACTGTCAGATACATATTCAAGATACAAGATTTCATTATTCTTTTCAACAGCTAATTTCTTACTATCCTTAAAAGTTTGCATAGGAGTTTTTCCATAACAATATTTACCAGAATGAGGTCTTTCATTATTGAAATACTCTAGCCAGATATCAAGATCTAATTGTAGGTCATCAAGAGCTGTATAAATCTTTTTCCGCATAGCTGTATCAAAGAATTCTTGTTTCATGGTTTTATTAAAACGCTCACACATACCGTTTGTTTGAGGAGAATATGCTTTAGTAGTAGTATGCTCTATACCTTCGATACTTAGAAATAATTCAAAAGCATGATGCTCTATATTCCCCTTATATTCTGACCCACGATCTGTCAGAATACGAAGTATTGGTATCCCTTGAGTCTCATACCATGGTAACACTCGGTCATTAAGCATATCAGCAGCAGTTAAAGCTGTTTTATCAGTATATAGTTTAACATCAGCTACTCTGCTGTAGCTATCAATAAATACCTGAGAATAAACCTTACCTATACCCTTAAAGTTGCCTACATAATATGTATCTTGGCATCCTAGATACCCTGGATGCTGTGTCTCAATTTCTCCATGAGCTTCTTTTTCATTACGACGCTTCTCTAGCACTTGTAATTGTGCCTCAGTAAGCACAATACCATCTTGAGCCATTTTTGCTTCTAATGCTTTAAGTCTTTTACTGATGTTGTTTAAATCATTACGTAACCAAATTGATCTTACTCCCCCAGGTGATACAAGTACACCTGTCTTTTTAAGCTCATTTGATACTCTTAGCTGACCATATGCTGGATATTCTATTGCCATATCTAGTACTGCTTTCTCTACAGCAGGATCAACTCTATTCGCTATTATTGGCTTTCTTCGACTAATTTCATACAACGCTTCTTCGCCACCAGTTTCATACAGTTCTTTAAATCTGTAATAACTATCTCTACTATATCCCATCGCTTTACATGCTGATGATATACTACCAAGGCTCTTAGCTAATTCAAGTAAACCTAATTTTGGTTTTATTATTTTTTGATTTAAGTTCATTCTTTATCTCCATTTAATAATTAATTTATTTTACTAAATGTAAGATATAATCTCAACTATTACACATGATTTTGTTTATAACATCCTTGCACACTACGATCTTGAGTATATTTGTTATAATCACCTTCAATATAATCACGAGCATATTGTACTACCGATTGTACTACTGGAGCTACTAAATCCAATACATATTTTACTGCCGTATTATAAAATGTTGCAAAAATACCGTTATCATTTTCATCAACATTTACTTTTTTTTCTACATGCGTACTAGAAGAGAAAGGCTTTTGGAAAGTCTTTTCTATACTTTCTAGACTCATGTTTAAGAATGTGTCTACTATTGCTTCATCATTTTTTATTTTCCCTTTTATTGATTTATCATTTTTTGTATTACTACTCTCAATCGTAAAAAATGCTGAATACATCCTAACATAAAAAACCTCTTTTTTAATTTTTAAATAGTTCTTTTAAGATCACAAGCTAATGATGCTCCTCGCAGCAGAGCTACGAGGTATCTAAAAAAGTTTTAGTTGTTTCTTATGATATCACGAAGCAGAGCTTCGGGGAATTAATAAGGCATTTTTGTCATAGGCACAAATAAGAGTATTATACAATCTAACAAACAATTCACCACGTTCTTCAAAATTTTTAAACTGATCGTATGAACTGCAACAAGGTGCAAGTAAAATATTCTTTTCTTTCTCGTTATCCTTGCAAGCATCTTTATAAGCAAGTTCAAAAGCCCGTTTAAGATCATCACATATAACAAAATCTATTATATCTTTAGCAGTATTTGCAAACATTTCTTTAGCTTGCCCATAAAAATAAGCTTTTTTGATTTTACTAAAATAAGGTTTTATTTCCTCAATACCACCCTCTTTAGCAATACCGCCCGCAAGCCAATAAATATTATCAAGAGCTTTAATTGATTGCACGGCAGCTATAGCATTCGTTGCTTTACTATCATTATAGAAATTTATACCATCTATATTGCCTAGATATTGCATCCTATGCGGCAGTCCTTGAAAACTACTTATAGATTCGATAATTTTTACAGGCTCAAGACCTATTATTCTAGCAACTGCATAGCTTGCTGCAATATTCTCGCGGTTATGAATTCCTTGCAGACTCTTATTAGATATTAGTTTAAAACTAATATGCTCAAAGAAATTATCGGTAATTATATCATGAACTATTGATATACCTTTTTCAAGAATTTTAGTCACTGAAAAAGGGATTAATTTAATATGATGTTTTTGCTGTAGATTTGTAAAAATTTCATGGCAATAATCATTATCAATATTAATTATCCCGTAACTATCTTTATCCATTCGATCAAAAATTTTAGATTTTGCTGTAATATAACCTTCCATATTTTCATGCCTATCTAAATGATCAGAAGTAATATTAAGAAGCACTGCTATTTTAGCAGCAAAAGTTTTCACTAAATCTAGCTGAAAGGAAGATAACTCAAGCACATATCCATCCTTACTTGCTTTAGCTTGCAAAACTGGAACGCCGATATTACCAGCTACCGGATAATCTAAACCATTATCACTTAAGATATGACTAATTAAAGCGGTGGTAGTACTTTTGCCGTTTGTACCGGTCACAGCTAGGAGGTTTAAATCTTTAGATTTTTCGAAAAATAAATCTATGTCGGAAGTGATCGGGATATTAAAATTTTTTGCGATTTTGACTATCTCGTGTGTTAGAGGAATCCCAGGACTTAATACAATTTTATCTAAATTTTGCCATTTTATATCAGATATAGGAATAATATAATTTTTACTGAATAATTCCTCAAACTTATTCCTATTTACTTCTAGATCATCATATACAATTATATTGCATTTGCTTTGCAGCTCTTCATAAACCGAAATACCGGTTTTACCAAGCCCAACAACACCTATATTTTGTATTTTATGAATAGTCATGAGTTAATTTTGCAGCTTGAATGTATTTTAATGAAGAAACGGTAGACGAAGTTTTATTTGGAAAAGAACAAGGAGGCTGTAAGCCGAGGACCAACGCGTATACTTAATACGTGAGGACCGGAGGACTTACAAGACGACGTAGCCAATTTTTCAAATAAAACGAGTATACCTATTTAATGTCCTGCATCAATGCTTGCTCACCCTCATTAAGGTTGACCTGATCATTAACATTATTATAAACTGCTTGATTGTGAGTTGGAACAGGTAAATAATAATGAGGCGGTACTTCTAAAGCCTTACTACGCTGAACTTGATACTCATTAGGACCAGCTGTTGATATCCCTACAGTTTCTTTTAATTTTTTATTACATGCAGAAGTAATTAATAAAACAGTAAATAATAAAAAAACTTTTCTCACTTTAATACCTTATAGATTATTTAGATTATATTTTATCGTTATCGCCTTGTGGAGCATTACGAATCTTTTCAGCCATAGCCTCAATTTGGGCTTTATCATAATTCTCTTTAGCTTTTTCTTCAATATTTTTTTTAGCACTATAATAATCTTCTACTAAGATAATTACTCCAAGTGTAATAAAACAGTCAGCTAGATTAAATACTGGAAAGCTATAATCTTGATAATGGAAATGTATAAAATCAAAAACTGCTCCTCGAAAGGATCTATCAATTAAATTACCGATAGCACCACCAAGTACAAAGCTATAACCAGCAAAACCTCCTATGGTTTTAGAACTCATCATTAAATAATATAAATAACAAACAATAATCGTATTTGTTATTAAAAACACAATATTACTATATTGGTAATAATCACGCATTAAACCAAAGCTAATGCCATAATTCCAAGTATAAACCATATTTAAAAAATAAGTGACCTTTAAGGTCAAGCCAGGCTTCCATCTTAGATTATTGATAAACCACCATTTAGTCAATTGATCAATAATCACTAATGTTATTATAATACGGCTACTACGAGCAAATGTTAGATATAGTTTTTTAAATGATAGAATCATAATTATTTAGGGATTTTTATAAGGGAACAAAGGAGGGCATCATTGCGAGGAGATGCATAGCATCGACGTGGCAATCTCATGAAATAGAATATAACTCCTGAAATTGCTTCGTCGCTATGCTCCTCGCAATGACAACTACCACGAAATGACACACGCCTAACACATTACACCGAAACTTCAGCTACTTTATTAGCCTGCAAATCTTTATCAAGCTTAACATTCAAGGTTTTAACTTCTTTCTTAAACTGCTTGAATTTTTCTAATTTTTTTCCGCTTAATTCTACACCTGGTGTTGTTTTAACGGACATAGGATTAACATGTTTACCATCAATTTTAACTTCATAATGTAAATGCGGTCCCGTAGCTCTACCAGTACTTCCGACATATGCTATGATATCACCTTGTTTTACTAGGCTTCCTACTTTTAAGCCTTTAGCAAAATTTGATGCGTGAGCATAGGCAGTAGATAATGTACCGCTATGTTTTATCTGGATAAATTTCCCATAACCTGATTTCCAACCTATTTCAGTAATAACACCATTACCCGCCGAATATATAGGTGTTCCAGTCGGTGCTGCAAAATCAACCCCTTTATGCATTTTGGTATAACCAAGTACAGGGTGCTTCCTAATACCATATTGTGAAGAAACTTTTATAACTTTTAAAGGAGTTCTAAGCAAACTTCTTTTTACACTTTTACCATCTTCAGAAAAAAATGCATGATTATTTACATTATTATCATGTGAATAACGATAAATATTATATTCTTTTCCTGAAAGATTTAACGAGACATATAAAATCTTACCGTGATGAGAAAATTTACCATCTTCCGTTACGTATTTTTCTGTTATAACAGTCGCAGTATCACCAATTTTTATTTGACGCTGAAAATCAATTTGATAAGCATAAGCATTAATCAGCTCTATTATATTATTGTTTGACAAACCAAGCTTCTTAAGAGCAGACATAAAGTTTGACTCAATATTTACCGATGACTTAGCCACTGTTTTTGTTAAAGGCACGATAATTTCTGTAATTTTAAAATTATCATTCTCTCTTATTATTTCAATAGTCTTAAGTTTATCTATAGCTAAAATAATCTTATTAAGAAATACTGTTTCAGAAGTTAAATCCTCATCATCATTTTCGGTAATTTTTGTTTCATATTCAAAAGTAATTTGCTGCCCTATTTTAAGCGATGGCAATAATTTATTTTCTTTTATTAAGCTTAATATTTTTTCTATATCATTTCTTGGGATATTTTGACCACTCAGAATAGAATTTATAGTATCACCTTTCTTAACTGTTACTTCTTTAAATGAAATTGCTTCTTGAATTTCTTCAGCTTCAGGATGTACTAATGTTATAGATAAGGTATCATTTACATAGTCATTAACCGCAAATGATACAAACATCACTAATGCTATAAATAGTAATAGGGAAACAGAGCTAAGAACTTTTTTGAATCGTGCACTAAGATAAGGCACTAATAATACATCATCAAAATCGTAAGATAGCGTGTCGTTTTTCATTATTACTTAGAAGTTATCTTGGTTTCGTTATTATTAATATGAACTATATAAATACAAATTACAATAAAAAATTATAAAATAATTTAGTTTTAAATCGTTTTATTTAAACTGAAGTTTTGACAAAAAATTTTTATTAATAGCATATAAAATTTATTTTATTTATCGATTTTTGCTTTAATTAAAATACATATCCATTTATATTAATATAAAAATAACTTGTATTATGTACTTTATGAAGAATGTTATTACTTTAATTGGCTTAGTTTTATTTAGTAGCTTTTGCTTTGCTTCTGAGCCTTGGCCTTGGCAAATGGGATTTCAGCCACCTGCAAGCCCGATTATGGAAGAGTTGCATAAATTCCACGATTTCTTACTTTATATCTCTACTGCTATAGTTTTGTTTGTTGCAGGATTATTAGTTTTTGTATGTATTAAATTTAACGCAAGAAATAATCCAGTACCGGCAAAATTTTCGCATAATATTTTGATAGAAATAATTTGGACTGTAATACCTATAATAATTTTAGTGATTATTGCCGTGCCATCTTTTAGAATATTGCGTCATGCCGAGAAAATACCGGAAGCGGATTTAACTATTAAGGTAGTAGGCTACCAATGGTATTGGCATTATATATATCCTGATCATAATGATATAGAATTTGATAGTGTTATGATCTCAGATGAAAATCTAAAACCTGACCAAAAAAGATTATTAGATGTTGATAATAGAATAGTAATACCCGAGAATGCTACAGTTAGATTTTTAATTACAGCCGGTGACGTAATACATAGCTTTGCTGTTCCGTCTCTTGGTTTTAAAATAGATGCCGTACCAGGAAGAGTAAATGAAACATGGACAAGAGTCGCTAAAAAAGGTGTATATTACGGGCAGTGTTCCGAGCTTTGCGGCATTAATCACGGCTTCATGCCGATTGCTATAGAGGTAGTAAGCAAAGAGGATTTTGATAATTGGATTGCGAGTAAGAATAAAGTCGCCACAAATGGTGAGAATTCAAAATTGGCAGCTAAATGATGCTCCTCGCAGCAGAGCTACGAGGTATCTAAAAAAGTTTTAGTTGTTTCTTATGATATCACGAAGCAGAGCTTCGGGGAATTAAACCCTGAGAGATTAATACTGGAATTTACCGGATTTAGATCTGGTGAATATGTGAGTAAATACAAAAACTATGGTAAAAACCTTTTCGCGTTAGCTATATGATATCACGAAGCAGAGCTTCGGGGAATTAAACCCTGAGAGATTAATTATGTTTTTATCCTGATGTCATACCGTAGCTTGTCCGGCTTTGTTGTATGGATCGAAAAACACCTTATTATGTCATTCCCGCGTAGGCGGGAATCCAGAGTAAAGCGAGATAAATCGAGCTTTTAGCTTTAAAAATTTATCGTTTTTAAAACTTTTAGTTACTGGATTCCCGCCTACGCGGGAATGACATCAAAGCCATGCAACAAAGCCAAAATGACAAATAATTACATTTAAAAATTTTATGGAAATTCACACTCAAAAAATTGTTGATACAAAAATATCTAAATTGAATAAGCTATTAAATGATATAACTGATTCTAACAAGCATCAAGAAATACTAAATAGTGATGATGCCCTAGGTAATGAATCATGGTAACTAACTTAAAAAATAAATATAAAAATTAACACAAACAGAATAATAATTATGGATATAACTACTGAGGATTTAAACCACGATGACCATCACACTCCGCACGGCTGGAAGAGGTGGCTGTTTTCTACTAATCACAAGGATATCGGCATTATGTATATCATATTTGCCATATTTGCCGGAATTGTCGGCGGGTTGTTTTCGCTGCTGTTTAGGCTAGAACTTGCAATGCCAGGTGGTACTTTCCTAAATCATGATTTCCAGCTATATAATGTGCTGATTACTGCCCATGCGGTGATTATGGTGTTTTTCATGATTATGCCGGCTTTGTTCGGTGGTTTCGGTAATTACTTTGTACCTTTACTAATAGGTGCTCCCGATATGGCATTCCCACGCCTCAACAATATCAGTTTCTGGCTGCTAGTTCCAGCTTTCATCCTACTTATGGGGTCAGCTTTTGTTGATGGCGGACCAGGAACAGGCTGGACGCTCTACCCTCCTTTAAGTAGTATAAGCGGACATCCAGGAGCAGCGGTTGATATGGCTATTTTCAGTCTGCATTTAACAGGACTTTCATCAATACTTGGCTCAATCAACTTAATCGTTACTATCTTTAATATGAGAGCACCCGGGATGGGACTATTCAAAATGCCATTATTTGTCTGGTCTATTTTAGTTACTGCATTCTTGATAATTTTAGCTATGCCAGTGCTTGGCGGAGCTATTACTATGTTACTTACCGATCGTAATTTCGGTACTACTTTCTTTAAAACTGATGGTGGTGGTGATCCAGTATTATTTCAGCACTTATTTTGGTTTTTTGGTCACCCTGAAGTATATATCGTAATACTTCCAGGTTTTGGTATTGTAAGCCAAGTTATCTCTACTTTCTCACGTAAACCAATATTTGGCTATCAAGGCATGGTCGGAGCTATGGTAATAATCGGCTTTGTCGGGTTTATTGTATGGGCTCACCATATGTTTACAGTTGGACTTTCTTACAACGCACTTATATATTTCACTGCCGGCACAATGATTATCGCAATTCCAACAGGTATCAAAATATTTAGCTGGATCGCAACTATGTGGGGTGGTTCAATTACTTTCCCAACACCTATGCTATTCTCTATAGGATTTATTATATTATTCACGATTGGTGGTGTAACTGGCATAATCTTATCAAACTCGGCACTTGATAGAGTTCTACACGATACATATTATGTTGTGGCACATTTCCATTATACGATGTCGCTCGGTGCTTTATTTACGGCATTTGCTGGCTTTTACTATTGGTTCGGTAAAATATCAGGCAAGCAATATCCTGAGATCTTAGGCAAAATCCATTTCTGGATTACTTTTGTCGGTGTTAATCTAACTTTCTTTCCGCAACATTTCTTAGGGCTTGCAGGTATGCCAAGAAGAATACCAGACTACCCTGCAGCTTTTGCCGGTTGGAATATGGTTTCATCGATAGGGGCAGGGATTTCTATGGCAGCTGCTTTATATTTCGTGTTTATCGTTTTCTATACGTTGAAATATGGCAAAGACTGTCTAAATAACCCTTGGGGTGATGGAGCTGATACGCTTGAGTGGACACTTACCTCCCCTCCTCCATTTCATACATTTGAAACACCACCGCATATTGAGGAATAATTTATGATTCTCAGAAGATTTTTTGTTTTCCTGATTGATAAAATTATAATTGGAATATTGCTATCATTGACTATAGCATTTGTAAAAGACACTATAATAGAAATTGCTTTATTTTTTATTATTTCAGGATTTTATTTTTCTTACCTAGAATCTTCAAAAATACAAGCCTCTATTGGGAAAAAATTACTAGATTTAAAAGTAGTTCATCAAAATGGAACTACTCTTAAAGGTAGTGAAGCATTTATTAGATTTATCACTTTTTATGTGATTAAAACAGTTAAAAGTAAAGCATGTGGGAATATATTATCCACTAAAATATGAAATTAACCTCCTTGAAATATTAAATATTCATCATGAAATAAAATATTGTGCTTATAATTATAATGATGAATTAGTTTTAGGGAGTTTTAAAACTTTAGAACCGATAAATAATGATTTCTATAAACCAGAATTGATAATTGTTCCAGGTCTGGCATTTAGTAAAGATGGCTATAGACTTGGTTACGGTAAAGGACATTTTGATCGATACCTAAATAATAATAAAGATATATTAACTGTCGGTGTTTGTTTAAAAAAACAAGTTATAGATAACTTTCCTGTTGAATTACATGATCAGAAACTTAATTTTATTATTGCTATATGAAAAACATGAATAGAAAACCTATAATAGGAATTACTCCTGATTTAGCTCAAAATTGTGAAAAATATACTTATGCCGCCTTTCCTTGGTATGCATTACGTAAGAATTATACCGATGCAATAATTGAAGCTGGCGGCGTCCCTATGTTACTGCCATACCAAGCTGAAACAATAGATCATCTCATGGATTTTATTGATGGTGTTATATTACCTGGCGGTGATGAAGATATACACCCTAAATTTTATGAGCCTGAATATGCTGAAGATGTAGTAATTTCTAATGAAGAGCGTGATAATTTTGAAATATTAATTTTAAAGAAATCGTTAGAAAAAAATATACCTGTTTTAGGAATATGCCGAGGAATGCAACTAATAAATGTTGTTCTAGGCGGCACTCTTATTAAGCATATTCCAGATTATATTGAAGAGACAAAACAGCCTATAATCATAAACCATACACAGCCTCATCCTAAAAATATAGTCTCGCATGCAATTAGTATAAAGCCAAATACTAAGCTTGCTAAAATGGCAAATAATAAGCTGAGCACAATGGTTAACTCAACTCACCATCAAGCCATTAAACAAATTGGTAATAATCTTATTATATCAGCAAAAGCAGAAGACGGTATTATAGAAGCAATAGAATCAACAAACCATAAATTTCTTATCGGCGTACAGTGGCATCCTGAATATGTCAATGATAATGGCATAGACCTAATTCTATTCAAAGAGCTAATAAAAGCTAGTAGTAGTATATTGTAAATTGTCTTTTTCCATTATAAAAGTATCTCATATATATACTGAGATGTAGGAGTATTTATAAGTACTTTTATCTGCATAACAATAACTCTAAGTTAATAAAACTGAAGTTTTGACAAAATCCTTTCCATAAGGAGGGAAAGTTCTATAATTAATTAAGCCAGATATAATCAATTTTTAATCTCTCAGGGTTTAATTCCCCGAAGCTCTGCTTCGTGATATCATAAGAAACAACTAAAACTTTTTTAGATACCTCGTAGCTCTGCTGCGAGGAGCATCATTAAATATAGATATATCATGGCTCATTTAACGATAGATGAAAGATTTAAAATATACGAAATGAATAAGAGTGGTTATAGCTCGCGATATATAGGGACAAAGATTGGCCGTGATAAAAGCACTATATGTTATGAACTCAAGAGAATGAGGCATAATTATAGACCAGATAGGGCTCACACACTTGCTTGCAGTTTAAGGCAAGGTAAGAGAAAAAGAAAATTAGATATTGATAATAATTTACGAGCAGAAATAATAAAGCAGTTAACACAGGGTATTTCACCAGATATAATTTCAGGTAGACGTAAACTATCACGAGATACTGTCAATATTTCTACAGAGAGTATATACCAGTTTATTTATACATCTCCTATAGCACAAAGGCAAAAATTATATTTATCTTTAGCAAGAAAAAGGAAAAATAGGTTGCATCATGGTACAAGAATCAGAAACAAAAGAATTACAATACCAAATCGAGTTTCCATTACTGAAAGACCAGAGATAAATAGAAAGATAGCAGCAATAGGTCATTTAGAAGGTGATTTAACTTTTAACAAAGGTAATCAAAGTCGTAATATAGGCGCTCTTGTGGATATCAGAACACAAAAAGTGTTTCTCACTTTAAACCGTTCAAAAAGAACACAAGATGTGATTGGTAACATGAATAAAAAACTTAAACAATTGTCGCATATAATCAAAAGCATAACGTTAGATAATGGCAAAGAATTTACCAATCATGAACAACTATTGCCAAAATCTGAACGAAAAGTATATTTTTGCAATCCTTATTCTCCATGGCAAAAACCATTGATAGAGAAGATTAACTCAATGGTGCACAGAGTATACTCTAAATCTTTAGATATAAAAAAATTAACAATAAAGCAATTACAAGAAATTGAGGATTTTTTAAATAATTTACCAAGAAAAGTGCTCGGTTATAAAACACCCAATGAGGTATGGGAAGAAAATATAAATCTGGCTTAATTAATACTGGAATTTACCATTCTACCAAGAGCTTTAGCAAGTTCATCATTTTGCTCTTGTAAATGATTTATTTGTTCTTGATATTCACTCAAAACTTTAGCTGGTTCAAAAGCTAATGCCGCATTACCTAAAAACTGTTTTTTCCAATTTTGAATTGTTTTAACACTTATTGCATATTTTGAAGCTAACTGACCAAGTGTCGACTCCTCTTTTATTAATTCTAATACTATCCCCGTTTTTTCTGAAGCACTGAAAATTTTTACTTTATTTTTCTTCATCTTTCCTCTTAAGTTTATTGCTATTTATTCTAACTTATTGCGGAAACACACTCCTTCATTTTTTTGTCCAATTTTTTCATGTATGGACCTCCTGTAGAATGCAAGAAAAAAATAACATCAATAATAAAAACAAACAAATGCAGTCATGTATCCGGCTTATAGCTGATAAATCAACCTAATTTATTCTACAGCCCTGATGGAATTCGCTGGCTTACAAACTATATACTTATCAGTCCATCGGCTTCTAAAAGAGCCACTGAAAAACGCAGTTTTTTTGTAAGCTAAGGTTTGTCTTATTTACCATCAATATTAATTATCTCAAGCATATTTCGGGTTGGAATCTCTTACATATTGTTTTGCTTTTACCTATTCATTATATAAATCACCATTTATTTTACTTATAAGTGCTATGCTACACACTCTTTAGCTACAAACTTTACTCTCTACATAATCATCTCCTGATCTTAGTACAGCAAACACCACTCTTGCCAACTTATTAGCTATGGCAACTGTCGTTTTATTATGGCTACTTCGCTCAGATAAATTAAACATCCATTTCGTAAATTGGCTAAAATCTTTTTTAGATTTCTGTTCTTCCGATGTAAATCTTATCTTGGCATTTAGTACAGCTCTAGCCCCTTGAATTAATAAAGTGCGTAAGTATACATCACCTCGCTTGCTAATTCCCAGCAGCTTATCCTTCCCACCACTTGAATGTTGTCTTGGCACTAATCCTAGCCATGCCGATAATTGCCTGCCATTCTCAAAACTTGTAGCATTACCTATTGATGCTATTAAAGCAGTAGCAGTAATTAAACCAAGACCAGGTATAGCTCTTAATCGTTGATATTGAGTTAGGTTACTTGCTATCATTGTTAATCGTTTTTCTATCTCTTTTATTTTTCTGTTATTATCTAAGAATTCTTCTTTTAGTTCACTAAATGTTTGATAACTTAACTGGCTTAATTTCCCTGCATCTAAAATCTCAATTAATTTTGTGATAACCTTATTAATGCCTTGAGGAACAATAAAACCAAACTCATGTAGTAGCCCCCTAATTTCATTAGCAAGTGCTGTACGATTTTTTACCAATCTCTCTCTTACCCTATGTATTGATAAAATTTCTTGTTGCTCTATAGTTTTAATTGCAACAAATCTCATATTAGGTCTTGTCACGGCTTCACATATCGCTTCAGCATCTGCTTGATCATTTTTATTAGTTTTAACATATGGTTTGACAAATTGCGGTGCCATTAGTTTTACTTCATGCCCTAATTTAGTTATTTCTCTTGCCCAATAACTAGAACCACCACAAGCTTCCATCCCTACTAAACATTGTGGTAAATTAGCCATAAATGTCAAAACCTGATCTCTCATCAATTTTTTCTTTAATACTGTCTTGCCATTTTTATCTACACCATGAATTTGAAAAATTCTTTTTGCAATATCTATACCAATTGTAGTAACCTCCATATGGACCTCCTTAATTGTTGTTTTAATCTCTCAGGGTTTAATTCCCCGAAGCTCTGCTTCGTGATATCATAAGAAACAACTAAAACTTTTTTAGATACCTCGTAGCTCTGCTGCGAGGAGCATCATTAACTGAAGTTTTGACAAAAATTCTAATTTTTCTGACTAAAGTAAAAATTTATATTTAAAGTTAAATATTTAGTGCTTTTATCAGCTTAAAAGCGATATTTCTACAATTTAAAGTAAATTATTTGATATATAATACAAATTATAGATTGATACACTCGCCACTTTTTTTAATAAAAATTTTTTGTCAAAACTTCAGATTTATTCTTGGCTAAATATTAATAACTTAGCCCCACTTTCCCATTTTAGCATTTCATCATATCTAGTATGCCAAACACGCATAATTTCTTTTTCATATTCTATAATTTGCTCTTCTAGACCTTTAAAACTTTCTACCATTTGTCTAGCTCTATATAATATTGTATCATTAGCAATATCAAAAACTTTTTTCAAATGCTTATCTTGTTCTGCTTTATAATTTAGATGGGCTGCTCTACCAAGTTCGGCATCTCTATCCATTTCTTCGCTTCTTATTTGTATTTCGAAGTTACGTTTAGAGTATTGAAGCTGCATTATACTATGAATAGATTGATAACCATTATTTTTCGGTCTACAAATATAATCTTTGGTATGCAATAATGATAGATGCGGGGAATCCTTTATTATATCAAGAGTGTTATAGCATTGATCCTTAGACTTAACAATAATTCTGCATGCAATTAAATCTTTCAATTCATGGACCGCCACCTCTTTTCTTTGCATTTTTTTAAGAACAGAGTAAGGTTCTTTAAGACGCATAAATATCTTGTTCTCTATATCGGCTTTATGCAAGTCCTCTTTAATTATATTCATTATAGGTAAATTCCAGTATTAATTAAGCCAGATTTATATTTTCTTCCCATACCTCATTGGGTGTTTTATAACCGAGCACTTTTCTTGGTAAATTATTTAAAAAATCCTCAATTTCTTGTAATTGCTTTATTGTTAATTTTTTTATATCTAAAGATTTAGAGTATACTCTGTGCACCATTGAGTTAATCTTCTCTATCAATGGTTTTTGCCATGGAGAATAAGGATTGCAAAAATATACTTTTCGTTCAGATTTTGGCAATAGTTGTTCATGATTGGTAAATTCTTTGCCATTATCTAACGTTATGCTTTTGATTATATGCGACAATTGTTTAAGTTTTTTATTCATGTTACCAATCACATCTTGTGTTCTTTTTGAACGGTTTAAAGTGAGAAACACTTTTTGTGTTCTGATATCCACAAGAGCGCCTATATTACGACTTTGATTACCTTTGTTAAAAGTTAAATCACCTTCTAAATGACCTATTGCTGCTATCTTTCTATTTATCTCTGGTCTTTCAGTAATGGAAACTCGATTTGGTATTGTAATTCTTTTGTTTCTGATTCTTGTACCATGATGCAACCTATTTTTCCTTTTTCTTGCTAAAGATAAATATAATTTTTGCCTTTGTGCTATAGGAGATGTATAAATAAACTGGTATATACTCTCTGTAGAAATATTGACAGTATCTCGTGATAGTTTACGTCTACCTGAAATTATATCTGGTGAAATACCCTGTGTTAACTGCTTTATTATTTCTGCTCGTAAATTATTATCAATATCTAATTTTCTTTTTCTCTTACCTTGCCTTAAACTGCAAGCAAGTGTGTTAGCCCTATCTGGTCTATAATTATGCCTCATTCTCTTGAGTTCATAACATGGTAAATTCCAGTATTAATTAAGCCAGATTTATATTTTCTTCCCATACCTCATTGGGTGTTTTATAACCGAGCACTTTTCTTGGTAAATTATTTAAAAAATCCTCAATTTCTTGTAATTGCTTTATTGTTAATTTTTTTATATCTAAAGATTTAGAGTATACTCTGTGCACCATTGAGTTAATCTTCTCTATCAATGGTTTTTGCCATGGAGAATAAGGATTGCAAAAATATACTTTTCGTTCAGATTTTGGCAATAGTTGTTCATGATTGGTAAATTCTTTGCCATTATCTAACGTTATGCTTTTGATTATATGCGACAATTGTTTAAGTTTTTTATTCATGTTACCAATCACATCTTGTGTTCTTTTTGAACGGTTTAAAGTGAGAAACACTTTTTGTGTTCTGATATCCACAAGAGCGCCTATATTACGACTTTGATTACCTTTGTTAAAAGTTAAATCACCTTCTAAATGACCTATTGCTGCTATCTTTCTATTTATCTCTGGTCTTTCAGTAATGGAAACTCGATTTGGTATTGTAATTCTTTTGTTTCTGATTCTTGTACCATGATGCAACCTATTTTTCCTTTTTCTTGCTAAAGATAAATATAATTTTTGCCTTTGTGCTATAGGAGATGTATAAATAAACTGGTATATACTCTCTGTAGAAATATTGACAGTATCTCGTGATAGTTTACGTCTACCTGAAATTATATCTGGTGAAATACCCTGTGTTAACTGCTTTATTATTTCTGCTCGTAAATTATTATCAATATCTAATTTTCTTTTTCTCTTACCTTGCCTTAAACTGCAAGCAAGTGTGTTAGCCCTATCTGGTCTATAATTATGCCTCATTCTCTTGAGTTCATAACATATAGTGCTTTTATCACGGCCAATCTTTGTCCCTATATATCGCGAGCTATAACCACTCTTATTCATTTCGTATATTTTAAATCTTTCATCTATCGTTAAATGAGCCATGATATATCTATATTTAAATGATGCTCCTCGCAGCAGAGCTACGAGGTATCTAAAAAAGTTTTAGTTGTTTCTTATGATATCACGAAGCAGAGCTTCGGGGAATTAAACCCTGAGAGATTAAAAATTGATTATATCTGGCTTAATTAATTATAGAACTTTCCATATCGCAAATCAAGCACTTTTCTCCCACTTACTAAATACTGAAGTTTTGACAAAATCCTTTCCATAAGGAGAAATGTATTCCAATTTTTTTATACTTTTGATGAACGAACATTAGAATTACCCATGACGAATATTAAAATTACCCATTTTTGAGTAAAAAATATTGTCTAAAGTGTTACATTATTATCCTCCGATTTTATAGTTAATTTTTTGCCTTTAGCTGTAGCGATTCTATAACTTTCAGTATTGAGTTCAAGAATTGAAGAATGGTGAACCAATCTGTCAATAACTGCTGACGTAGTCATTTCATCTTTAAAAATAGTATTCCATTTTGCAAAAACTAAATTGCTAGTAATTAATACACTACGCATTTCATAACGTTCAGCTAATAAGGTAAATAAAACATCAGTTTCTTCACGATTATATGGTACATATGATATATCATCAATTATCAATATTTCAAAATAATCGAATTTTTTAATAATTTGCTTAAGTTTTAAACTAAGCTTTGCTTCTAGTAATTGTTGAACCAAATTAGCTGCTGTTGTATATAATACACGTCTACCAGCAAGACACCACTCACGTGCTAAACCTATACTAAGATGACTTTGGCCAGTGCCAGGATTACCAAAAATAAGTATATTTTCATAGCGATCCATAAATTCTCCTTGTGCAAGATATTGGATCTTAGTTGGCGATAATCCTGGGATACGCTTAATATCAAAGTTGCTTAATAACTTATCTCGAGAGAGTTTTGCTTGCTTCAGCAATCTGGCAATACGTTGTTGTTGTCTATGTTCTAACTCACGTATGGCTAACTCCTGTAGATAATCTATATATGTTTTCTTTTCTTGCTCAAAGCTTTCTGCAACTGATTTATAGCACGATGCAAAAGTAGGTAAGCAAAGGTTCTTGAGTAAATTATTTAGCGGTTGCGGAGTTATTATCTGTTTACTCATGCAACCTCCATTGTTTTAAAGCAATGTAATTGATCATATTCAGACAGTATTGGTTGATTAATTTTTACTGAACAAACATATAATGGACTAATGGTATGGACCTCCTGATATAGAGAATGAAAAGCAGTTGCTAATCTTCTAGGGTTAATATTTAACATATTAAAACAACAATTAAGGAGGTCCATATGGAGGTTACTACAATTGGTATAGATATTGCAAAAAGAATTTTTCAAATTCATGGTGTAGATAAAAATGGCAAGACAGTATTAAAGAAAAAATTGATGAGAGATCAGGTTTTGACATTTATGGCTAATTTACCACAATGTTTAGTAGGGATGGAAGCTTGTGGTGGTTCTAGTTATTGGGCAAGAGAAATAACTAAATTAGGGCATGAAGTAAAACTAATGGCACCGCAATTTGTCAAACCATATGTTAAAACTAATAAAAATGATCAAGCAGATGCTGAAGCGATATGTGAAGCCGTGACAAGACCTAATATGAGATTTGTTGCAATTAAAACTATAGAGCAACAAGAAATTTTATCAATACATAGGGTAAGAGAGAGATTGGTAAAAAATCGTACAGCACTTGCTAATGAAATTAGGGGGCTACTACATGAGTTTGGTTTTATTGTTCCTCAAGGCATTAATAAGGTTATCACAAAATTAATTGAGATTTTAGATGCAGGGAAATTAAGCCAGTTAAGTTATCAAACATTTAGTGAACTAAAAGAAGAATTCTTAGATAATAACAGAAAAATAAAAGAGATAGAAAAACGATTAACAATGATAGCAAGTAACCTAACTCAATATCAACGATTAAGAGCTATACCTGGTCTTGGTTTAATTACTGCTACTGCTTTAATAGCATCAATAGGTAATGCTACAAGTTTTGAGAATGGCAGGCAATTATCGGCATGGCTAGGATTAGTGCCAAGACAACATTCAAGTGGTGGGAAGGATAAGCTGCTGGGAATTAGCAAGCGAGGTGATGTATACTTACGCACTTTATTAATTCAAGGGGCTAGAGCTGTACTAAATGCCAAGATAAGATTTACATCGGAAGAACAGAAATCTAAAAAAGATTTTAGCCAATTTACGAAATGGATGTTTAATTTATCTGAGCGAAGTAGCCATAATAAAACGACAGTTGCCATAGCTAATAAGTTGGCAAGAGTGGTGTTTGCTGTACTAAGATCAGGAGATGATTATGTAGAGAGTAAAGTTTGTAGCTAAAGAGTGTGTAGCATAGCACTTATAAGTAAAATAAATGGTGATTTATATAATGAATAGGTAAAAGCAAAACAATATGTAAGAGATTCCAACCCGAAATATGCTTGAGATAATTAATATTGATGGTAAATAAGACAAACCTTAGCTTACAAAAAAACTGCGTTTTTCAGTGGCTCTTTTAGAAGCCGATGGACTGATAAGTATATAGTTTGTAAGCCAGCGAATTCCATCAGGGCTGTAGAATAAATTAGGTTGATTTATCAGCTATAAGCCGGATACATGACTGCATTTGTTTGTTTTTATTATTGATGTTATTTTTTTCTTGCATTCTACAGGAGGTCCATACATGAAAAAATTGGACAAAAAAATGAAGGAGTGTGTTTCCGCAATAAGTTAGAATAAATAGCAATAAACTTAAGAGGAAAGATGAAGAAAAATAAAGTAAAAATTTTCAGTGCTTCAGAAAAAACGGGGATAGTATTAGAATTAATAAAAGAGGAGTCGACACTTGGTCAGTTAGCTTCAAAATATGCAATAAGTGTTAAAACAATTCAAAATTGGAAAAAACAGTTTTTAGGTAATGCGGCATTAGCTTTTGAACCAGCTAAAGTTTTGAGTGAATATCAAGAACAAATAAATCATTTACAAGAGCAAAATGATGAACTTGCTAAAGCTCTTGGTAGAATCACAGTTGAGAGGGACTGGGCCGTGGGAAAGCTCAAAAGCTTGGATTTATCAAATAAAAAGAGTCTTGTACACTCCAAGCTAAATCAACTCTCAAAATCAAGACAGTGTGAACTATTAAAGATTAGTCGATCTACAGCCTACTATAAATCCAAGGAGATGAGTATAAATAAATTAAGTATTTTAAATAGAATAGATGAAATATATACAGATAATCCTGAATTTGGTTATCGCTATATTCATCAACAGTTACTAGAAGATGGTTTTATTGTCGGTAAAGATCGAGTACTGAAATATATGAGGATGATGGGTATAGAAGCTATTTACCCACATAAGAAAAAATCTACTTCTCGAAACGATAGTGAGCATAAGATCTATAGCTACTTACTTGATCAATATTGGACTAAATCTGGCTCAACAAAGCAAGTGTATGTGCCTAATGTGAATGAGGTTTGGAGTGGTGACATTACTTACATTAGAACTAATGGTGGCTTTATGTATATGGCAGCTATTATAGATTGGCATAGCAAGGCCATATTGAGCTATAAACTGTCAAATTCTATGGATGCATCTCTTGTAACTGATGTCTTGAAACAAGCTCTCAGTAAGTATAACGCTCCACAGATATTTAATAGTGATCAAGGTAGCCAATATACCAGTTATGACCACATAAATATTCTCAAGGAGCATGATATCCAAATTTCAATGAATGGCAAAGGTAGAAGTATTGATAATATAGTAATAGAAAGGTTTTTTAGAACTTTAAAATATAATTGTATCTTTATTAATGATTTTAACAATGTTAAAGAGTTAAAAGATGGGATTGATCATTATCTGAATAAATATAATTATCACAGATTTCATTCAAGTATTGGTTATAAAAAGCCTATGAATGTATATCTGAATTATATGCAAAATTATCAGCAAATTGCTGCCTGATAATCGAAAAATTAGGAAAACATACTACTCATTTTTTTGTCTTGATTTTTCATGTATGGACCTCCTGTAGAATGCAAGAAAAAAATAACATCAATAATAAAAACAAACAAATGCAGTCATGTATCCGGCTTATAGCTGATAAATCAACCTAATTTATTCTACAGCCCTGATGGAATTCGCTGGCTTACAAACTATATACTTATCAGTCCATCGGCTTCTAAAAGAGCCACTGAAAAACGCAGTTTTTTTGTAAGCTAAGGTTTGTCTTATTTACCATCAATATTAATTATCTCAAGCATATTTCGGGTTGGAATCTCTTACATATTGTTTTGCTTTTACCTATTCATTATATAAATCACCATTTATTTTACTTATAAGTGCTATGCTACACACTCTTTAGCTACAAACTTTACTCTCTACATAATCATCTCCTGATCTTAGTACAGCAAACACCACTCTTGCCAACTTATTAGCTATGGCAACTGTCGTTTTATTATGGCTACTTCGCTCAGATAAATTAAACATCCATTTCGTAAATTGGCTAAAATCTTTTTTAGATTTCTGTTCTTCCGATGTAAATCTTATCTTGGCATTTAGTACAGCTCTAGCCCCTTGAATTAATAAAGTGCGTAAGTATACATCACCTCGCTTGCTAATTCCCAGCAGCTTATCCTTCCCACCACTTGAATGTTGTCTTGGCACTAATCCTAGCCATGCCGATAATTGCCTGCCATTCTCAAAACTTGTAGCATTACCTATTGATGCTATTAAAGCAGTAGCAGTAATTAAACCAAGACCAGGTATAGCTCTTAATCGTTGATATTGAGTTAGGTTACTTGCTATCATTGTTAATCGTTTTTCTATCTCTTTTATTTTTCTGTTATTATCTAAGAATTCTTCTTTTAGTTCACTAAATGTTTGATAACTTAACTGGCTTAATTTCCCTGCATCTAAAATCTCAATTAATTTTGTGATAACCTTATTAATGCCTTGAGGAACAATAAAACCAAACTCATGTAGTAGCCCCCTAATTTCATTAGCAAGTGCTGTACGATTTTTTACCAATCTCTCTCTTACCCTATGTATTCAGGAGTTTCGCACTTAGCAAAAAGTATGTTAATCTAGAGAAAAATAGTTTTAGATAAAAATGACAAGAACAAAATGTAGCAAGGACTTATATAAATCATTTTTACAAGCAAGTAGTGTCAGATATACTAGCAAGGCATTATCTGAAGTGAGTCCAGTAGATCTATCTCACGATAGTGCAAGTCGATGGTTAAAGAGTAAGGATTTTCGTCCTAGCGAAATCTATAAGGAAGTGTCAAAATATATAGATTGGGAAGCACCGTGTTTATTAGTGGGGGATGACACCTTATTATCAAAGCAATACAGTCAGAAGATTGAGCTTGTACGTTATCAATATTCTGGAGCTGTACATGATGTTATACCTGGTATAGGAATGGTAAACTTACTACATTACAATACTAAAATTGCTCAATCTACTCCCGTAGATTATAGAATATATGATAAAGACACTGATGGTAAAACAAAGAATGAGCATTTTTGTGATATGCTTACTTTAGCTAAAGAAAGAGGTCTCAATCCTGATGCCATAGTCATGGATGCTTGGTATAGCGGGTTGGAGAATTTAAAACATATACGTAATTTAGGCTGGCTATGGGTTACCACCCTAAGGAAAAATAGAAAAGTTAATCATAATGTTAGCTTGGAAAGTTTAGAGATACCCGATGAGGGGCTAAAAATTCACCTACGTGGATACGGTTGGGTTACGGTATTTAAGTTTGTGGCAAAGAATGGTCGCATTGATTACATAACAACGAACTTGGAAAATCCCACACGTGAGCAAATAGAGAAAATTGTTAAGGCACGTTGGTCTATAGAGGTTTATCATCGAGAATTAAAACAAACTTGTGGTATTGAACGCTGTCAGGCACGCACGGGCCGAGTCAAAGAAATCATATTTGCCTTGCAGTATTTGCCTGGCTTGATATGAATAAAAGGAGGATAAATGAAAACATTACTTTATATCAACAAACTTGGGAAGTTATAAAAACATCAATTCAAAACAATATCAGATGGCTTTTAACTGATTCGCAACTTTGCTAAGTGCGAAACTCCTGGTATTGATAAAATTTCTTGTTGCTCTATAGTTTTAATTGCAACAAATCTCATATTAGGTCTTGTCACGGCTTCACATATCGCTTCAGCATCTGCTTGATCATTTTTATTAGTTTTAACATATGGTTTGACAAATTGCGGTGCCATTAGTTTTACTTCATGCCCTAATTTAGTTATTTCTCTTGCCCAATAACTAGAACCACCACAAGCTTCCATCCCTACTAAACATTGTGGTAAATTAGCCATAAATGTCAAAACCTGATCTCTCATCAATTTTTTCTTTAATACTGTCTTGCCATTTTTATCTACACCATGAATTTGAAAAATTCTTTTTGCAATATCTATACCAATTGTAGTAACCTCCATATGGACCTCCTTAATTGTTGTTTTAATATGTTAAATATTAACCCTAGAAGATTAGCAACTGCTTTTCATTCTCTATATCAGGAGGTCCATACCATTAGTCCACTATCTAATACGTAAATACTTACGTGCCGTTTTTACACTCATACCTGCTTTTGCAGCAGAAATTATCTGATTATATTTTTTGATCTTTTGCATTAAAATACCTACTTGGTTATTTGTACATGTCATCAGTAATTCTCGAATAATATTTAAATATTTAAAAATAAATTTTTATTCGATTTTACTGTCCATAGTTACTTCTTTTTTATAGGTAATTTTAATGCCCCCCTACGGGGATAAAAAATCCCTAGCCTTCAGGCGAAGGGAAGATATAATGAAGTTGCTTTAGCAACGAATTTATAAAAAGATATGAGAAGTTATAGAAAAAATAGTCATAGCCAGTATGATTTAAAAGTACGTATTATATGGATACCAAAGTATAGAAAAAGAGCATTGGTAGGAAAAGTAGCTGAGAGAGTCAGGGATTTATTAAGACAAATTTGCATGGAACATGAAGCATATATAATTTCAGGTAAAGTATCTTGTGATCATGTTCATATATTTATTTCATACCGTCCTCAAGTGGCTTTAAGTAAGCTTGTACAATATCTAAAAGGGAGTAGCTCAAGAATATTATTGCAAGAATTTGCTCATTTAAGGAAACAATTTTGGGGTAATCATTTTTGGGCTAGAGGATATATGGCAGTGAGTTCAGGTAATATTACTTGTAATAGTTGAGATACCGTCTTGAGTGTCAACAACTTTTTCATTATTTTACCTCAATTTTATTTTACAGGGTTTTTATATTTGCACTAAAAGATGTTTTGTTATTAAGAACACCATAAATTATGTGAAGCAACTTACGCATAGCAGCAATCACTATAACCATTTTAGATTTTCCAACATTGCTCAAACGTTGACTAAAATCCTTAATAATCGGATTATGTTTTATAGCAACTATGGCAGGCATATAAAAAGCTTTACGTAAATTAGCATCTCCTGTTTTTGATATTTTTCCTATTCCATGGACAGAAGTGCCTGATTGTTTTGGCTTTGGGTTAAGACCAACAAACGCAGCTAGTTGTTTTGCAGAATTAAAATTTTCTACAACAAGAAAAGCAAGTATCACTCCTATTGTTTTTTCTCCTATACCAGGGATTGAATCAAGAAGTTTACTTTTATCATGTAAGTCTTTGTGTCCTTTAATATGATTAGAGATAAGTTCTTCTACTTCCTTAATTTGCTTATCCAGAAATTCAATATGAATCATAATGTTAATGGCAACTGCTTTACTTGCTCCGCTCAATCTATTATTTTCTTGATTTTTATTAGCAATCAAACTATCCAAGCGTCTTACCCATTGTTGTAATTCTTTAATATGTATAGGGGTTGGTTGCCAAAGATCAGGTTGCATAGCCTTGCAAAAAGAAGCTATCAATTCACAATCAGATTTGTCAGTTTTAACTCTTGAAAGCTTGCTCATTGCAAAGCCCTTGATGCGAGCTGGATTTACGACACTAACTTTAAATGTATTATCATAAAGATATTGAGCTAACCTAACTTCGTAACCACCTGTTGATTCCATACAAGCGTGAGCAGTATCTATTCCCTTTTTTTCTAACCATTGTTTTAGTGCAGCAAAGCCTTTTGCAGTATTATTAAACTTTTTGGTTTTGATTTTATTATCATTTAATAAAGCTACGTCAAATGTTGCTTTAGAAATATCTATACCCAAAATAATGCTACTCATATTTGACCTTCTATGTTAATAATAAGTAGAATACCCAAAGATCAACCTTGTAAATACAGGTTCATTGATTAATTTCAAGACCTAAGAATACCGTCCGATCTTTAATGAGTATGTGAAGACTAATTGTTTGATCTCAACTACAGGGTTACATAGCCCTAAGATTTAATACGGCATATTAGTCTTCTTACTTAAGTGCCCTTAAGTATCTTATAGTTGTTTACTAAAGACAATACTAAGATACAAGATTATATCTTACATTTAGTAAAATAAATTAATTATTAAATGGAGATAAAGAATGAACTTAAATCAAAAAATAATAAAACCAAAATTAGGGAAAGTTCTATAATTAATTAAGCCAGATATAATCAATTTTTAATCTCTCAGGGTTTAATTCCCCGAAGCTCTGCTTCGTGATATCATAAGAAACAACTAAAACTTTTTTAGATACCTCGTAGCTCTGCTGCGAGGAGCATCATTTAAATATAGATATATCATGGCTCATTTAACGATAGATGAAAGATTTAAAATATACGAAATGAATAAGAGTGGTTATAGCTCGCGATATATAGGGACAAAGATTGGCCGTGATAAAAGCACTATATGTTATGAACTCAAGAGAATGAGGCATAATTATAGACCAGATAGGGCTAACACACTTGCTTGCAGTTTAAGGCAAGGTAAGAGAAAAAGAAAATTAGATATTGATAATAATTTACGAGCAGAAATAATAAAGCAGTTAACACAGGGTATTTCACCAGATATAATTTCAGGTAGACGTAAACTATCACGAGATACTGTCAATATTTCTACAGAGAGTATATACCAGTTTATTTATACATCTCCTATAGCACAAAGGCAAAAATTATATTTATCTTTAGCAAGAAAAAGGAAAAATAGGTTGCATCATGGTACAAGAATCAGAAACAAAAGAATTACAATACCAAATCGAGTTTCCATTACTGAAAGACCAGAGATAAATAGAAAGATAGCAGCAATAGGTCATTTAGAAGGTGATTTAACTTTTAACAAAGGTAATCAAAGTCGTAATATAGGCGCTCTTGTGGATATCAGAACACAAAAAGTGTTTCTCACTTTAAACCGTTCAAAAAGAACACAAGATGTGATTGGTAACATGAATAAAAAACTTAAACAATTGTCGCATATAATCAAAAGCATAACGTTAGATAATGGCAAAGAATTTACCAATCATGAACAACTATTGCCAAAATCTGAACGAAAAGTATATTTTTGCAATCCTTATTCTCCATGGCAAAAACCATTGATAGAGAAGATTAACTCAATGGTGCACAGAGTATACTCTAAATCTTTAGATATAAAAAAATTAACAATAAAGCAATTACAAGAAATTGAGGATTTTTTAAATAATTTACCAAGAAAAGTGCTCGGTTATAAAACACCCAATGAGGTATGGGAAGAAAATATAAATCTGGCTTAATTAATACTGGAATTTACCCTTTTATACCATCAATCACCTTGTAAAAACTTTAAATATTTTTATATGTCCTATCTACAATTATATAAATCAGACTTTGTAACTCTTCCATCATATACTCGTTTTATAGCTCTAAAACCAAGAGTTCTGAGTTATTTAGTTTTATTACTTGAATGGTATATGCAGGCAGCTCAATCTACGGGAGTTTCTTATATTGACGCCACATCTTTAGAGGTTTGTCATCGAAAAAGAATCTCTCGTAATAAAGTCTTTGCCGGTATTGCTGCTTTGGGTAAAACAACAAAAAGTTGGTTTTTTGGTCTAAAATTACATTTGGTGAATGATGCTCCTCGCAGCAGAGCTACGAGGTATCTAAAAAAGTTTTAGTGGTTTCTTATGATATCACGAAGCAGAGCTTCGGGGAATTAAACCCTGAGAGATTAATCCACTGCTCGCTAATTTTACAAAAATCATCGACAAAACAAAATAATGCAGTAATATCTTTCTTCATGGGGATACTCTTGTTTTTTTGCTAAAAATTATATAGAGTATCTTCTATCCCTTGTAAATACTTACTTCCAAACCTAGATTAATCCAGAATGCAGGTTATAAATAGAGTAAAATCAGATGAGAATAAGTATAGCAAAGGTAGCAAACAAATAATAAAAATTGTTAAGCAAATACCACAAAAGGCTCTAAATATAACAGTAGGTGATGCAGGTTATAGCGCTCTATCTTTCATTCACCCGCTGCACAATGAAGCAAATACGGTGACAATAACCCGCCAAATAATCGTGGCAAGCCACGGGGAATTTAACCCAACAGGGATTAATCGCAGTATTTACAAAATATATACAGAGAAGCAAAAAACAAGAGGGCGTAAAAGATTTTATGGAGCTAAGATTTCTTGTAGTAGTTCTGATAATTTACTGATTCCAGATACAGAAGAAACTGTAGTAAAAGCTACAAAAAATGGTAACATATCAATTAGTATTTCACTATTTAAGAATTATCTAATCAAGGGTAAGAAACAGCATATCATGTCTGATAAACCGCTAAATTTTATTCAGGTTAAGGTGTTAGATGCATCAGGAAATGGGAAATATAACAGAGATTTATGGTTATGTGTTTCTGGTCAACAAAAAGATAAAATCAGTGGTAAAGAAGTATATGAATACTATAGACAAAGGTTTGATATTGAGCATTTTTTTAAATTTGGGAAGTCAAAATTATTGATGGATAAATTTCAAACAAATGATCCAAATAACTGAAGTTTTGACAAAAATTCTAATTTTGCTGACTAAAGTAAAAATTTATATTTAAAGTTAAATATTTAGTGCTTTTATCAGCTTAAAAGCGATATTTCTACAATTTAAAGTAAATTATTTGATATATAATACAAATTATAGATTGATACACTCGCCACTTTTTTTAATAAAAATTTTTTGTCAAAACTTCAGTAGACAAAATTGCTACAGTTTTTGATACATTATGTACCCAAATAGAATAAATAAATTTTGTTATTACTAAAAAAGTATAAAAAAATTGGAATACATTTCTCCTTATGGAAAGGATTTTGTCAAAACTTCAGTGACTTACTAACATTATCTTTAAAGGAATATTTATGATCTGGGTGTTTACAGATAGTAGAACAGGAAATAACCACCAAGCAATCGCACTTGCTGAAAAATTAGCAGAAGAATATACAGTCATTAGACTTGAATATAATTGCTTAGCTAAGCTGCCAAACTTTTTACTTAAATATTATCCTGTGCATATAAAAAAAGAGATATTACGGGATATTTTAGATAAGCCTCTACCTGATATAATTATTACTGCTGGAAGAAGAACGGCAGCTTTAGCATTTTATTTAAAAAAGAATTTGGAAAAAAAAATTAAACTGATTCAAATAATGCAACCTAATTTATCTTATAAAGCGTTTGAAGCTGTGATCTTGCCTTATCATGATCAACGTCATTGCGAAGCCACGAAGTGGCTGTGGCAATCTCAGGACTTTTTCACTAGATTGCTTCGTCAATGCTATGCATTTCCTCGCAATGACAACATCATCCCAATAAACGGAGCTATCAATAACGTAACTGCTAAATTTGCCACAGCAGAGGCAGAACTACAAAAACACTACCCTAAGCTTAAAGAATTTATTGCCATAATAATTGGCGGGAATAATAAAAAATTTAATTTTACCGAAAAAGAAGCTATTCATTTTTCTTCATTATTAAAAAGAATATATGATAATCACAAAATTCCTTTTTTCATTAGTTTTAGCAGACGAACACCTGACACAGTAAAATCAATTATTAAAAATAACATGCCGGCTTCGACAATTATTTATGACCCCACTACTGATACAGGATTTAACCCATATATCGCTATGCTTGCAAGTGCTAAATATATAATCTCTACAGCCGATTCTATATCAATGTGCAGCGAAGCAGCTTCAAGCGGCAAACCTCTTTACATATTCTGCCCATCAAATTTTAACTCCTCCAAGCACAAAATTTTTGTAAAAAAACTGGTTGAGCTGAAAATAGCAAGAATGTTTGATGAGTCTGTAACGAAATTAGAAGAGTATAGCTATCCACCTTTAGATGAAGCAGGAAGAGTAGCTGAGATTAATGATGCTCCTCGCAGCAGAGCTACGAGGTATCTAAAAAAGTTTTAGTTGTTTCTTATGATATCACGAAGCAGAGCTTCGGGGAATTAAACCCTGAGAGATTAATACTGGAATTTACCCTGTATGAAACCTAACAAACCTGCTATATCTCAAAATTAGCTAATCCAGAATTCAGGTCTTTTGTATTTGAGCGTATTTATATCATAACTTATAAGTTTGGCTATCTTTTTGTCAAAACTTCAGTTTAAATCATTACGTAGCCAAATTGATCTTACTCCTAAGTATACCGCTCTTCTTAAGCTCATTTGATACTCGCATCTGACCATATGCTGGATATTCTATTGCCATATCCATTACTGCCTTCTCTATCGCTGGATCAACTCTATTCGCTATTATTGGCTTCCTGCGACTAATTTCATACAACGCTTCTTCACCTCCTGTTTCATATAGTTCTTTAAATCTGTAATAACTATCTCTACTATATCCCATCGCTTTACATGCTGATGATATACTACCAAGACTCTTAGCTAATTCTAGTAAACCTAATTTTGGCTTTATTATTTTTTGATTTAAGTGCATTGTGACCTTCCATTTTTTTATCTGTATTTTTAATCTCTCAGGGTTTAATTCCCCGAAGCTCTGCTTCGTGATATCATAAGAAACAACTAAAACTTTTTTAGATACCTCGTAGCTCTGCTGCGAGGAGCATCATTTTTATTAAATGTAAGATCAAATGTCAACTAATACAGTTTAGTTTTGCTTTTAGACTTAGTTTTTTTAGGTTGGAGCTTACTTTCTAGAAGTTTTTTTGTTGTAGATTTAGCTGTTAAAGGTTTGGTAGCACCTCGTACTTCTTCTTTAGCTTCTTTGGTATTTTGTTTAGCATTTTTTACTGCTTTCATATAATAACGCATTTTCTCAATTTCGTCAGTATATCCTTTATTACCTATATTTTTGATAGCTTTTAAACTGTGCTTTATAACATTAGCAATATTTTTCCAAATAAGAGTTTTATCTGTTTTTGTAGGTTCTTCACACCATTTATCTAGTTCTTTTAGCTTTGCTTCTACTATAGGCACAACAGTTAATTTTTGAGATTCTTTTATACTAGGATCTATATGATCTAATTTCCTGTTGTAAGTTTCAATAATATCAGTTACTTTTTCTTCAAATTCTTTATAATGTCTAGTTTGCTTTAAATTAGCTTTTATTTCTTCATTCGTTGATAGTTCCTTAAGTGTGGAAATTATGCCATGTAATCTCTGTTGTTGAATATCACTAAAAGCCTTATGTAGAGCATCTTGTTTTTCTCGTCTATCTACAGCTGCTTTATCTTGCTCCTTTTTAGGTTTTGTTTTAAATATGTTTGTTATATCTTGTATTATACCCATAATAAATATCCTAAATAAATTTAACCATATTAAAATATAACTACTAATAGTTTATAGTTTTCAAATCTATTTTATCAAAATATAAAAATTTCTTTTTGTGGTGCGATATTTTTACTATAAACTGAAGTTTTGACAAATCAGATAATGGAAATAGCAAGAGTTTAAATCTATTGCTTTATGCTCAAAGTTTAAAATAATCTAATACAATAATTTTTGACTATTGGTATCGTATATGTGCTTTATTTTTAGGAGTATAATTCGGTGTTAAAGAAGGTGCTAAAGAAGTGGAATTTGTATTATAATATTGAGTTTGTTGTTGAGTTCTATTTCTATACTTTTTTATTGGGAAAATTTCAATGGTGTTGAATTTATCATGGTTATATTTAATCATAAAGCAGAGATTATAGCTGTTAAAATAACAAAAGCAAATAGAGCTGATTTATCTGTTCTTGAATCTATAACTCAGAAGATAACAGGTAAGGTATTTGGTGATAAAGCATATATTTGTAAAGAGTTATGGTTTAAACTCTATTCTAGAAATTTAAGAATGATAACTAATATTCGCAAGGATATGAAGAATTATTTACTAGAATTAGAAGATAAAGCTATGTTACGTAAACGATCATTAATTGAATCAGTATTTAATATACTAAAAAATAGAATGAACCTAGAGCATACAAGGCATAGATCTCCTGTTAATTTCTTGGTGCATATTCTAGCTTGTGTTACTTCTTATGCTATCACTAACCTGAATTCTGGATTAATCTAGGTTTGGAAGTAAGTATTTACAAGGGATAGAAGGTACTCTATATAATTTTTAGCAAAAAAACAAGAGTATCCCCATGAAGAAAGATATTACTGCATTATTTTGTTTTGTCGATGATTTTTGTAAAATTAGCGAGCAGTGGATTAATAAATCATTTCTACCATTAATTAATAAAAACCCTACAAGAAAGCCTGAAATAAGCTATTCTGAGCTGTTAACAATAGTGCTTTTATACCATCAATCACCTTGTAAAAACTTTAAATATTTTTATATGTCCTATCTACAATTATATAAATCAGACTTTGTAACTCTTCCATCATATACTCGTTTTATAGCTCTAAAACCAAGAGTTCTGTGTTATTTAGTTTTATTACTTGAATGGTATATGCAGGCAGCTCAATCTACGGGAGTTTCTTATATTGACGCCACATCTTTAGAGGTTTGTCATCGAAAAAGAATCTCTCGTAATAAAGTCTTTGCCGGTATTGCTGCTTTGGGTAAAACAACAAAAAGTTGGTTTTTTGGTCTAAAATTACATTTGGTGGAAAGTTCTATAATTAATTAAGCCAGATATAATCAATTTTTAATCTCTCAGGGTTTAATTCCCCAAAGCTCTGCTTCGTGATATCATAAGAAACAACTAAAACTTTTTTAGATACCTCGTAGCTCTGCTGCGAGGAGCATCATTTAAATATAGATATATCATGGCTCATTTAACGATAGATGAAAGATTTAAAATATACGAAATGAATAAGAGTGGTTATAGCTCGCGATATATAGGGACAAAGATTGGCCGTGATAAAAGCACTATATGTTATGAACTCAAGAGAATGAGGCATAATTATAGACCAGATAGGGCTAACACACTTGCTTGCAGTTTAAGGCAAGGTAAGAGAAAAAGAAAATTAGATATTGATAATAATTTACGAGCAGAAATAATAAAGCAGTTAACACAGGGTATTTCACCAGATATAATTTCAGGTAGACGTAAACTATCACGAGATACTGTCAATATTTCTACAGAGAGTATATACCAGTTTATTTATACATCTCCTATAGCACAAAGGCAAAAATTATATTTATCTTTAGCAAGAAAAAGGAAAAATAGGTTGCATCATGGTACAAGAATCAGAAACAAAAGAATTACAATACCAAATCGAGTTTCCATTACTGAAAGACCAGAGATAAATAGAAAGATAGCAGCAATAGGTCATTTAGAAGGTGATTTAACTTTTAACAAAGGTAATCAAAGTCGTAATATAGGCGCTCTTGTGGATATCAGAACACAAAAAGTGTTTCTCACTTTAAACCGTTCAAAAAGAACACAAGATGTGATTGGTAACATGAATAAAAAACTTAAACAATTGTCACATATAATCAAAAGCATAACGTTAGATAATGGCAAAGAATTTACCAATCATGAACAACTATTGCCAAAATCTGAACGAAAAGTATATTTTTGCAATCCTTATTCTCCATGGCAAAAACCATTGATAGAGAAGATTAACTCAATGGTGCACAGAGTATACTCTAAATCTTTAGATATAAAAAAATTAACAATAAAGCAATTACAAGAAATTGAGGATTTTTTAAATAATTTACCAAGAAAAGTGCTCGGTTATAAAACACCCAATGAGGTATGGGAAGAAAATATAAATCTGGCTTAATTAATACTGGAATTTACCCATAATTATAGACCAGATAGGGCTAACACACTTGCTTGCAGTTTAAGGCAAGGTAAGAGAAAAAGAAAATTAGATATTGATAATAATTTACGAGCAGAAATAATAAAGCAGTTAACACAGGGTATTTCACCAGATATAATTTCAGGTAGACGTAAACTATCACGAGATACTGTCAATATTTCTACAGAGAGTATATACCAGTTTATTTATACATCTCCTATAGCACAAAGGCAAAAATTATATTTATCTTTAGCAAGAAAAAGGAAAAATAGGTTGCATCATGGTACAAGAATCAGAAACAAAAGAATTACAATACCAAATCGAGTTTCCATTACTGAAAGACCAGAGATAAATAGAAAGATAGCAGCAATAGGTCATTTAGAAGGTGATTTAACTTTTAACAAAGGTAATCAAAGTCGTAATATAGGCGCTCTTGTGGATATCAGAACACAAAAAGTGTTTCTCACTTTAAACCGTTCAAAAAGAACACAAGATGTGATTGGTAACATGAATAAAAAACTTAAACAATTGTCGCATATAATCAAAAGCATAACGTTAGATAATGGCAAAGAATTTACCAATCATGAACAACTATTGCCAAAATCTGAACGAAAAGTATATTTTTGCAATCCTTATTCTCCATGGCAAAAACCATTGATAGAGAAGATTAACTCAATGGTGCACAGAGTATACTCTAAATCTTTAGATATAAAAAAATTAACAATAAAGCAATTACAAGAAATTGAGGATTTTTTAAATAATTTACCAAGAAAAGTGCTCGGTTATAAAACACCCAATGAGGTATGGGAAGAAAATATAAATCTGGCTTAATTAATACTGGAATTTACCATATATAATGGACTGAAAAAATTGGACAAAAAAATGAAGGAGTGTGTTTCCGCAATAAGTTAGAATAAATAGCAATAAACTTAAGAGGAAAGATGAAGAAAAATAAAGTAAAAATTTTCAGTGCTTCAGAAAAAACGGGGATAGTATTAGAATTAATAAAAGAGGAGTCGACACTTGGTCAGTTAGCTTCAAAATATGCAATAAGTGTTAAAACAATTCAAAATTGGAAAAAACAGTTTTTAGGTAATGCGGCATTAGCTTTTGAACCAGCTAAAGTTTTGAGTGAATATCAAGAACAAATAAATCATTTACAAGAGCAAAATGATGAACTTGCTAAAGCTCTTGGTAGAATCACAGTTGAGAGGGACTGGGCCGTGGGAAAGCTCAAAAGCTTGGATTTATCAAATAAAAAGAGTCTTGTACACTCCAAGCTAAATCAACTCTCAAAATCAAGACAGTGTGAACTATTAAAGATTAGTCGATCTACAGCCTACTATAAATCCAAGGAGATGAGTATAAATAAATTAAGTATTTTAAATAGAATAGATGAAATATATACAGATAATCCTGAATTTGGTTATCGCTATATTCATCAACAGTTACTAGAAGATGGTTTTATTGTCGGTAAAGATCGAGTACTGAAATATATGAGGATGATGGGTATAGAAGCTATTTACCCACATAAGAAAAAATCTACTTCTCGAAACGATAGTGAGCATAAGATCTATAGCTACTTACTTGATCAATATTGGACTAAATCTGGCTCAACAAAGCAAGTGTATGTGCCTAATGTGAATGAGGTTTGGAGTGGTGACATTACTTACATTAGAACTAATGGTGGCTTTATGTATATGGCAGCTATTATAGATTGGCATAGCAAGGCCATATTGAGCTATAAACTGTCAAATTCTATGGATGCATCTCTTGTAACTGATGTCTTGAAACAAGCTCTCAGTAAGTATAACGCTCCACAGATATTTAATAGTGATCAAGGTAGCCAATATACCAGTTATGACCACATAAATATTCTCAAGGAGCATGATATCCAAATTTCAATGAATGGCAAAGGTAGAAGTATTGATAATATAGTAATAGAAAGGTTTTTTAGAACTTTAAAATATAATTGTATCTTTATTAATGATTTTAACAATGTTAAAGAGTTAAAAGATGGGATTGATCATTATCTGAATAAATATAATTATCACAGATTTCATTCAAGTATTGGTTATAAAAAGCCTATGAATGTATATCTGAATTATATGCAAAATTATCAGCAAATTGCTGCCTGATAATCGAAAAATTAGGAAAACATACTACTCATTTTTTTGTCTTGATTTTTCATGTATGGACCTCCTGTAGAATGCAAGAAAAAAATAACATCAATAATAAAAACAAACAAATGCAGTCATGTATCCGGCTTATAGCTGATAAATCAACCTAATTTATTCTACAGCCCTGATGGAATTCGCTGGCTTACAAACTATATACTTATCAGTCCATCGGCTTCTAAAAGAGCCACTGAAAAACGCAGTTTTTTTGTAAGCTAAGGTTTGTCTTATTTACCATCAATATTAATTATCTCAAGCATATTTCGGGTTGGAATCTCTTACATATTGTTTTGCTTTTACCTATTCATTATATAAATCACCATTTATTTTACTTATAAGTGCTATGCTACACACTCTTTAGCTACAAACTTTACTCTCTACATAATCATCTCCTGATCTTAGTACAGCAAACACCACTCTTGCCAACTTATTAGCTATGGCAACTGTCGTTTTATTATGGCTACTTCGCTCAGATAAATTAAACATCCATTTCGTAAATTGGCTAAAATCTTTTTTAGATTTCTGTTCTTCCGATGTAAATCTTATCTTGGCATTTAGTACAGCTCTAGCCCCTTGAATTAATAAAGTGCGTAAGTATACATCACCTCGCTTGCTAATTCCCAGCAGCTTATCCTTCCCACCACTTGAATGTTGTCTTGGCACTAATCCTAGCCATGCCGATAATTGCCTGCCATTCTCAAAACTTGTAGCATTACCTATTGATGCTATTAAAGCAGTAGCAGTAATTAAACCAAGACCAGGTATAGCTCTTAATCGTTGATATTGAGTTAGGTTACTTGCTATCATTGTTAATCGTTTTTCTATCTCTTTTATTTTTCTGTTATTATCTAAGAATTCTTCTTTTAGTTCACTAAATGTTTGATAACTTAACTGGCTTAATTTCCCTGCATCTAAAATCTCAATTAATTTTGTGATAACCTTATTAATGCCTTGAGGAACAATAAAACCAAACTCATGTAGTAGCCCCCTAATTTCATTAGCAAGTGCTGTACGATTTTTTACCAATCTCTCTCTTACCCTATGTATTGATAAAATTTCTTGTTGCTCTATAGTTTTAATTGCAACAAATCTCATATTAGGTCTTGTCACGGCTTCACATATCGCTTCAGCATCTGCTTGATCATTTTTATTAGTTTTAACATATGGTTTGACAAATTGCGGTGCCATTAGTTTTACTTCATGCCCTAATTTAGTTATTTCTCTTGCCCAATAACTAGAACCACCACAAGCTTCCATCCCTACTAAACATTGTGGTAAATTAGCCATAAATGTCAAAACCTGATCTCTCATCAATTTTTTCTTTAATACTGTCTTGCCATTTTTATCTACACCATGAATTTGAAAAATTCTTTTTGCAATATCTATACCAATTGTAGTAACCTCCATATGGACCTCCTTAATTGTTGTTTTAATATGTTAAATATTAACCCTAGAAGATTAGCAACTGCTTTTCATTCTCTATATCAGGAGGTCCATACCATTAGTCCACTATCTAATACGTAAATACTTACGTGCCGTTTTTACACTCATACCTGCTTTTGCAGCAGAAATTATCTGATTATATTTTTTGATCTTTTGCATTAAAATACCTACTTGGTTATTTGTACATGTCATCAGTAATTCTCGAATAATATTTAAATATTTAAAAATAAATTTTTATTCGATTTTACTGTCCATAGTTACTTCTTTTTTATAGGTAATTTTAATGCCCCCCTACGGGGATAAAAAATCCCTCGCCTTCAGGCGAAGGGAAGATATAATGAAGTTGCTTTAGCAACGAATTTATAAAAAGATATGAGAAGTTATAGAAAAAATAGTCATAGCCAGTATGATTTAAAAGTACGTATTATATGGATACCAAAGTATAGAAAAAGAGCATTGGTAGGAAAAGTAGCTGAGAGAGTCAGGGATTTATTAAGACAAATTTGCATGGAACATGAAGCATATATAATTTCAGGTAAAGTATCTTGTGATCATGTTCATATATTTATTTCATACCGTCCTCAAGTGGCTTTAAGTAAGCTTGTACAATATCTAAAAGGGAGTAGCTCAAGAATATTATTGCAAGAATTTGCTCATTTAAGGAAACAATTTTGGGGTAATCATTTTTGGGCTAGAGGATATATGGCAGTGAGTTCAGGTAATATTACTTGTAATAGTTGAGATACCGTCTTGAGTGTCAACAACTTTTTCATTATTTTACCTCAATTTTATTTTACAGGGTTTTTATATTTGCACTAAAAGATGTTTTGTTATTAAGAACACCATAAATTATGTGAAGCAACTTACGCATAGCAGCAATCACTATAACCATTTTAGATTTTCCAACATTGCTCAAACGTTGACTAAAATCCTTAATAATCGGATTATGTTTTATAGCAACTATGGCAGGCATATAAAAAGCTTTACGTAAATTAGCATCTCCTGTTTTTGATATTTTTCCTATTCCATGGACAGAAGTGCCTGATTGTTTTGGCTTTGGGTTAAGACCAACAAACGCAGCTAGTTGTTTTGCAGAATTAAAATTTTCTACAACAAGAAAAGCAAGTATCACTCCTATTGTTTTTTCTCCTATACCAGGGATTGAATCAAGAAGTTTACTTTTATCATGTAAGTCTTTGTGTCCTTTAATATGATTAGAGATAAGTTCTTCTACTTCCTTAATTTGCTTATCCAGAAATTCAATATGAATCATAATGTTAATGGCAACTGCTTTACTTGCTCCGCTCAATCTATTATTTTCTTGATTTTTATTAGCAATCAAACTATCCAAGCGTCTTACCCATTGTTGTAATTCTTTAATATGTATAGGGGTTGGTTGCCAAAGATCAGGTTGCATAGCCTTGCAAAAAGAAGCTATCAATTCACAATCAGATTTGTCAGTTTTAACTCTTGAAAGCTTGCTCATTGCAAAGCCCTTGATGCGAGCTGGATTTACGACACTAACTTTAAATGTATTATCATAAAGATATTGAGCTAACCTAACTTCGTAACCACCTGTTGATTCCATACAAGCGTGAGCAGTATCTATTCCCTTTTTTTCTAACCATTGTTTTAGTGCAGCAAAGCCTTTTGCAGTATTATTAAACTTTTTGGTTTTGATTTTATTATCATTTAATAAAGCTACGTCAAATGTTGCTTTAGAAATATCTATACCCAAAATAATGCTACTCATATTTGACCTTCTATGTTAATAATAAGTAGAATACCCAAAGATCAACCTTGTAAATACAGGTTCATTGATTAATTTCAAGACCTAAGAATACCGTCCGATCTTTAATGAGTATGTGAAGACTAATTGTTTGATCTCAACTACAGGGTTACATAGCCCTAAGATTTAATACGGCATATTAGTCTTCTTACTTAAGTGCCCTTAAGTATCTTATAGTTGTTTACTAAAGACAATACTAAGATACAAGATTTAATATTGCAAGTAATTTTTAAATGATGCTCCTCGCAGTAGAGCTACGAGGTATCTATCCAAAAAGCTTTAACTGCAAAACTTACGCTATGAGTAAAAAAGTGATAAATTATTGTAAACATAATCAAACACGTCAAAGAGGATAAGATTGCAAGCAATACCAATTCATAGGACAGATTATTGTCAATTTTTAACAGTTAGCCAAAAGAATTATAGTTTAACCTACTACGCTGAACATGCGAAGAAATGTAGCCATGATGTTATTAATAGATTTTTAGGAGATGAAAAATATACCCCTTCTTTATTATGGGAACACATTAAGAATGATGTTGTTTTTGCATCTAATGGATATACAATATTTGATGATACGGTGTTAAATAAAAGGAATACGAAGAAAATAGAGGTGGCAAGAACTCAGTACAGTGGAGCTACAGGTGGAGTTACTACCGGTATAGGAGTAGTGAGTCTAGTATATTATAACCCTGATATTGATAAGTTTTGGGTAATAACGCCAATTTAGGATAAGAGAAGTTGTTCTGGAGCTAAAGCATCAAGTTTTATACGAGATTTAGTGATAGCATAAGAAGTAACACAAGCTAGAATATGCACCAAGAAATTAACAGGAGATCTATGGCTTGTATGCTCTAGGTTCATTCTATTTTTTAGTATATTAAATACTGATTCAAATGATGCTCCTCGCAGCAGAGCTACGAGGTATCTAAAAAAGTTTTAGTTGTTTCTTATGATATCACGAAGCAGAGCTTCGGGGAATTAAACCCTGAGAGATTAAAAATTGATTATATCTGGCTTAATTAATTATAGAACTTTCCCTTTTACCATGTTTATCCAATATTTTTATTTCCATTATTTGCTCCAGTATTATCATTATTCATTACCTCCTTATCCAGAAGATACTATTTTAATACTGTATCAATTTTTATCCGTTGCTCTGTATCATTTTACTTCCGTTGCTAACATAGATGCGATAGAACTAAATAATTTAAGTAAGTATTTTATGGAAGAGTTTAAAAATTGGGAAAAAGATTTTGGAGATTGTATTTATGCTAAGAGATTACTAGATAAAGTAATATATTTAAATAGCATAGTAAAAGTACCTCCGGTAGATGTTTTAGAAGTAAAGAAAGCAATCTATTACGCCCGGAAATATCATGGAAGTCAAATGCGTCAATCAGGAGAACCATTTTACTCACATCCGATAGAGGTAGCGTATATTATATCAGATTACTTATTTAGAACAGATGTGATAGTAACGTCTATATTGCATGATACTATAGAAGATACAGAACTTACAAAGGAGAAAGTAGCTGAAGAATTTGGCTGGAAAGTAGCAAATCAGGTTATGGATCTAACAAGAATTAAGGAGGATGGAGTAAAGATTAGTGCTGCTGAAATGGTAGAGCTGTTATACAAAGAAAAGAAACATGATGTACTGTTAATAAAACTCTTTGATAGATTACATAATATACAAACAATAGGTGCTAAATCTCCTGAAAAAGCTAAGAAAATTGTAGAAGAAACTATAGAACATTTCCTAATATTATCTAGTTATTTAGAACTAGCAGACATAAAATTCAGTCTTTTAACAAAATGTGCTAATATAGCTAACACGGAAATGTTTCTACCACAGATTAGGAAAAACTTAGGCATTGATCAATAATTTTACGTAAACAGTTTTTAAAGTTAGTCCAGCAATGTTTAATAGGATTTAGATCTGGTGAATATGTGAGTAAATACAAAAACTATGGTAAAAACCTTTCCGCGTTAGCTATAACATCAAGATTGACAATTATTTATTAGATCGTTATGTATTATTTAATTTGGATAGTTTCCAGCTTCCTTTTCTAACTTTTCAAAATGATTTAGGCTGAAGGTATATCCTATAATAAGAGGAATCATTATAAATAATAAACCATAATGACTAAAAGATCTTATGAAATACGCCATACCAAAAGAGGTTATTAAGTACATAGTCTATCCGCCAAAAACACTTCAAATCCTGATCATTTGTAATGGGATAGAGTTTTGACAACAAATTGCTAAGATTTTCAATAAAAATTAATAAGTTATGTTAATTTTTACTGATACATTTCTGTGTTGGTCTAATTTTGATATGGAGCTATTGTTAACGATTTTTTATCGTTCATCTAGTTTTTGCATGATGATATTTTTGATTTATGTGGAGTTAGACACGATTTGTAAATGATTTGCAATGCATCGTAAATTCAAACCAATAGCAGAGATTATTGGATTGATAATATCTCCTATCATACCTTTCAAGAAGTTTCTACCCATCCGACCATATTGCTTTAAGTGACCTATTATTGGTTCTATGGCACTGCGTCTCTTGATCATAGACTTGTCCTCTTGTAACAACTTCTTCCGCGTTTTTGGGGTATATACCTTACTCTTCTCCTTTACATTGCTACCACTATACCCAAGATCAACAAATGATTTCTTTATCTTGATTCCAGTGACACTCTCTACTGCTTCAAAGCTCTGATGCAATGTATGACCATCATAAGGATTATTATGAAACGATTTTGCGGATAAAACAAAATTTCTACGACCACTTACTACTACCGCTACTTTATTGCCAAACTCATATGGCTTGTTGCGTTTTCCCTTTCCTATACACTCTACTTCAGGGGCATGAAAACTATATAATACTTTGTTATCTTCTTTATATTGCTTTTTAGCTTCTCTTTTTAAAACAGATTGGTTATGTATTTGTTTTATTTTTTGCAATACTTCTTGATTTTTGAGAGACAAGTTTAATTGCTTATTTTTGATCTCACGCTCACATACTCTAATCAAACGACCCAGTAATATTTTTAAATGCTTCATTATTTTCCAACGCTTCTTGGCTTTACTATGTTCTTTATATTTCCATAGCTTTACTATATCGCGTTTATAGGTTCTAGCGTATGTTTCATTCAAATGTATACCCAAACTGTTGCAAAGCTTTACTATGCTAAGCCTAGCTTTATCCATTAAATAAACATCGTGTGGGTGTTTGATATTCTTAATTTGTACAGTCGTATCAGCGATGATTAATTCCAAATCTTTTTTTTTAATTGTGTTAGTTTTTATCCCAACCCTGATCAACTCCGATAATATCTCATTATATCCAGCTTCACCTAATACACTACGAAACCGTCGTATACTAGTTTCCGAGATAGCTATGTCTTTTTCTATATATTCCCACCCGCAGAAATACTGCCAATACATATTCTCTTTTAGCTCTTCCTCTGATAATGAATCTGAAAAATTATACATTGCTTGTAGCATCGTTATGCCAAGCATCACTCTATGACATTTTCTATTTCTACCAAATTTCTTAATACAAACATTTTTTGATAACCACTCTTCGAGCCTAGACCAATTTATTAATTCTCTTAATTTATATAGCTTATTATTTGGGTTTAATTCTTCTTTTAATTTATAACCAAACAGTTTCCCTTGTTCTTGCGATTTGATAATGTTGTCTATTGGCATTGACTGAAATCCATAAGGTTTATGACCATATTTTATCATTTTCTTACGGATTGTTGTATTACTTCTTGTCTTAAAACCATATTATCTATAAGGCTTGTAGAGTTTTGGCGGACGGACTACATAGTCTATCCGCCAAAAACACTTCAAATCCTGATCATTTGTAATGGGATAGAGTTTTGACAACAAATTGCTAAGATTTTCAATAAAAATTAATAAGTTATGTTAATTTTTACTGATACATTTCTGTGTTGGTCTAATTTTGATATGGAGCTATTGTTAACGATTTTTTATCGTTCATCTAGTTTTTGCATGATGATATTTTTGATTTATGTGGAGTTAGACACGATTTGTAAATGATTTGCAATGCATCGTAAATTCAAACCAATAGCAGAGATTATTGGATTGATAATATCTCCTATCATACCTTTCAAGAAGTTTCTACCCATCCGACCATATTGCTTTAAGTGACCTATTATTGGTTCTATGGCACTGCGTCTCTTGATCATAGACTTGTCCTCTTGTAACAACTTCTTCCGCGTTTTTGGGGTATATACCTTACTCTTCTCCTTTACATTGCTACCACTATACCCAAGATCAACAAATGATTTCTTTATCTTGATTCCAGTGACACTCTCTACTGCTTCAAAGCTCTGATGCAATGTATGACCATCATAAGGATTATTATGAAACGATTTTGCGGATAAAACAAAATTTCTACGACCACTTACTACTACCGCTACTTTATTGCCAAACTCATATGGCTTGTTGCGTTTTCCCTTTCCTATACACTCTACTTCAGGGGCATGAAAACTATATAATACTTTGTTATCTTCTTTATATTGCTTTTTAGCTTCTCTTTTTAAAACAGATTGGTTATGTATTTGTTTTATTTTTTGCAATACTTCTTGATTTTTGAGAGACAAGTTTAATTGCTTATTTTTGATCTCACGCTCACATACTCTAATCAAACGACCCAGTAATATTTTTAAATGCTTCATTATTTTCCAACGCTTCTTGGCTTTACTATGTTCTTTATATTTCCATAGCTTTACTATATCGCGTTTATAGGTTCTAGCGTATGTTTCATTCAAATGTATACCCAAACTGTTGCAAAGCTTTACTATGCTAAGCCTAGCTTTATCCATTAAATAAACATCGTGTGGGTGTTTGATATTCTTAATTTGTACAGTCGTATCAGCGATGATTAATTCCAAATCTTTTTTTTTAATTGTGTTAGTTTTTATCCCAACCCTGATCAACTCCGATAATATCTCATTATATCCAGCTTCACCTAATACACTACGAAACCGTCGTATACTAGTTTCCGAGATAGCTATGTCTTTTTCTATATATTCCCACCCGCAGAAATACTGCCAATACATATTCTCTTTTAGCTCTTCCTCTGATAATGAATCTGAAAAATTATACATTGCTTGTAGCATCGTTATGCCAAGCATCACTCTATGACATTTTCTATTTCTACCAAATTTCTTAATACAAACATTTTTTGATAACCACTCTTCGAGCCTAGACCAATTTATTAATTCTCTTAATTTATATAGCTTATTATTTGGGTTTAATTCTTCTTTTAATTTATAACCAAACAGTTTCCCTTGTTCTTGCGATTTGATAATGTTGTCTATTGGCATTGACTGAAATCCATAAGGTTTATGACCATATTTTATCATTTTCTTACGGATTGTTGTATTACTTCTTGTCTTAAAACCATATTATCTATAAGGCTTGTAGAGTTTTGGCGGACGGACTACATACAGGTATGTGATATGGCATAAGTCATGCTAACATAAGTAAAACGTTTAAAAATAGGAAAATGTTTAAAAAATATTGGCATAGCTGGAGTTTGTGAAGGACTAAATACTAGAGATATTAACTGTACAAAGAATAATGATGTGGAAGAAGTGATATGATTTAGTAAATACGGAAAAGCAAATACTGATATCGAGAATATTGTTAATTTTACTTTAAGAATTTTTAATGGATATATTATATAACTTAAATATACTTGTATAAAGTAACAAGCTAGGCCAATCATGGAAACAATAAAATTATGATGAATAACTTGTGATGAGTTATAATTAAGAGAATACTTGAGAATGTTAGCACAGTATATATAAGAAAAATATAAGCTTATAGATCCACCACATGAACTAAAGAAATTAGCAATAATAGTTGATTTTTGAATTTTTGTTTGGATTAAAGGATTAGTACTAAGAATAGGATTATGATGGTTAGTACTAGAATAAACATTTTGGAGGTAGTATCTTGCGTTGGCAAATTCTGGTGTTTCACGTAATGCTGTTCTTGCAAAAAAACCTATTATTGCTACACCTGCACCAATCCAAAAAGCAAGACGCCAATTAAAACCATAAGAAGTTACTAAAGAAGCAATAAATAAGGCAAAAGTGCCACCTAATGCAGACAAAAATCCTATCATTGTTACAGCTGCATATTGTATAGGAGGTTTTGTCATTTCGCTAATATAGATTCCAGCTCCCACTCTTTCACCCATAGACGAAATACCTTGTATCATTCTACATATAGTAACTATAATAATAGCTTTTATACCAATTTGATCATAAGTTGGTAAATTGGCCACAACCATACAAGAGATGGACATTAAAAAAGTTGTAATAATGACAGTTGTTTTGCGTCCTATATTATCTCCTAACCAACCAAAAATTAATGCTCCAAAAGGTCTTAAAACATAAGCAGAACAAAATGCAGCAGCAGATAAGAATGAGGCAGTGGTTATATCATTAGTTTTTGGAAAAAACAATTCATTAAGAAGTACTGCCATATGCACATAGAGCATAAGATCAAAATACTCTAAGAAAGTACCAATAGAAAGTAACCCTATAGCTTCCTTTTGTTGTTTTGTCAGAGATACAAATGTACCCTCATCGTGTCTAATATATTCCGGCATATTATGGCTTCTGTTGAATTGGGTCGTGTATTCAATTTATTGATGCACCATTAAATATAGTATTGTCTCTCAATAAATGTTCCGATAACTTTGTCATGCATTTCAGGATATTTTGAGTAACCTAGTGTTTTACGATTTAATCTTTTAGCCTATTACGCAGAGTTAAATTCTCTCTTTCAATACGCTGAGTGTATATTTTGCCAACAATGTGCTTTTGATTGGGTAAGATATTATACGCACTAAAATTGTCTGTACACCAGAAGGTAACATTAATGTAGAAGTCAAGATTTGATCTTACAGACACTATAAATTTCGCACCTGATTGTCAGTTAAATTTTGACTGTCAGATACATATTCAAGATACAAGATTTCATTATTCTTTTCAACAGCTAATTTCTTATACCAATTGTAATAATTAACATGGTGTATATGAAGATATCGTCACTATGGCTTGTTACGCTTGGAATCAACTTGTTTAGAATGTAGATTTAGTCAAATTAATGATGTATAGCGACTGGATAAATACACCATGTTTATAATGGACTAATGGTATGGACCTCCTGATATAGAGAATGAAAAGCAGTTGCTAATCTTCTAGGGTTAATATTTAACATATTAAAACAACAATTAAGGAGGTCCATATGGAGGTTACTACAATTGGTATAGATATTGCAAAAAGAATTTTTCAAATTCATGGTGTAGATAAAAATGGCAAGACAGTATTAAAGAAAAAATTGATGAGAGATCAGGTTTTGACATTTATGGCTAATTTACCACAATGTTTAGTAGGGATGGAAGCTTGTGGTGGTTCTAGTTATTGGGCAAGAGAAATAACTAAATTAGGGCATGAAGTAAAACTAATGGCACCGCAATTTGTCAAACCATATGTTAAAACTAATAAAAATGATCAAGCAGATGCTGAAGCGATATGTGAAGCCGTGACAAGACCTAATATGAGATTTGTTGCAATTAAAACTATAGAGCAACAAGAAATTTTATCAATACATAGGGTAAGAGAGAGATTGGTAAAAAATCGTACAGCACTTGCTAATGAAATTAGGGGGCTACTACATGAGTTTGGTTTTATTGTTCCTCAAGGCATTAATAAGGTTATCACAAAATTAATTGAGATTTTAGATGCAGGGAAATTAAGCCAGTTAAGTTATCAAACATTTAGTGAACTAAAAGAAGAATTCTTAGATAATAACAGAAAAATAAAAGAGATAGAAAAACGATTAACAATGATAGCAAGTAACCTAACTCAATATCAACGATTAAGAGCTATACCTGGTCTTGGTTTAATTACTGCTACTGCTTTAATAGCATCAATAGGTAATGCTACAAGTTTTGAGAATGGCAGGCAATTATCGGCATGGCTAGGATTAGTGCCAAGACAACATTCAAGTGGTGGGAAGGATAAGCTGCTGGGAATTAGCAAGCGAGGTGATGTATACTTACGCACTTTATTAATTCAAGGGGCTAGAGCTGTACTAAATGCCAAGATAAGATTTACATCGGAAGAACAGAAATCTAAAAAAGATTTTAGCCAATTTACGAAATGGATGTTTAATTTATCTGAGCGAAGTAGCCATAATAAAACGACAGTTGCCATAGCTAATAAGTTGGCAAGAGTGGTGTTTGCTGTACTAAGATCAGGAGATGATTATGTAGAGAGTAAAGTTTGTAGCTAAAGAGTGTGTAGCATAGCACTTATAAGTAAAATAAATGGTGATTTATATAATGAATAGGTAAAAGCAAAACAATATGTAAGAGATTCCAACCCGAAATATGCTTGAGATAATTAATATTGATGGTAAATAAGACAAACCTTAGCTTACAAAAAAACTGCGTTTTTCAGTGGCTCTTTTAGAAGCCGATGGACTGATAAGTATATAGTTTGTAAGCCAGCGAATTCCATCAGGGCTGTAGAATAAATTAGGTTGATTTATCAGCTATAAGCCGGATACATGACTGCATTTGTTTGTTTTTATTATTGATGTTATTTTTTTCTTGCATTCTACAGGAGGTCCATACATGAAAAAATTGGACAAAAAAATGAAGGAGTGTGTTTCCGCAATAAGTTACTCACCTTACGCAAACGAGTTATTTTGACGCAAATTTGCCAATTCATTCATAGATGCTATATTCGCCGCTACTAGCAATTTATATTTAATGGCAAAATGATTGGTTGCAGTCGCGAGTCTTTTGCAATGATTGTGTAAATTTTTGTTGAGCCTATATTAGAAGTAATTAAAAATATAGGTAACAGAAATGCAAATAGAGAAGAATAAAAAAATAAATGAAGCAATAGATTTGCTGATAGAAGGCGGAGTAGATTTAAAAACAGTACTAAGTCAGAATGGATTAATTAAGGAATTAACCAAGGGTATTTTAGAGCGAGCACTGCATGCTGAGATGTCAGAACATTTAGGTTATAGCAAGTATGATAGAGCTGAAACTGAGAATGCGAGGAATGGTAGTTTTAGTAAGAATCTGATTAGTGAGAATGGTACTATAGAGATAAATGTTCCAAGAGACAGACAAGGTAAATTTGAACCTATAATAGTCTCAAAGAAACAAACAAGAATAGATGGCTTAGACCAAAAGATAATATCCTTATATGCGAAGGGTATGAGTGTGTCTGATATTAAAACACAATTGCAAGAATTATATGGAGCTGAGATCAGTGAGAGCCTAATCAGCAGGATTACAGATGAAGTAATAGATGAGGTCAAGATTTGGCAGAGTAGACCTCTTGAGTCAGTATACCCTATAGTATATTTTGACTGTTTAGTAGTGAAAGTAAGACAAGCTAAACTTATTATTAATAAATCAGTATATGTAGCTTTAGGAATAGATTTATCTGGCAGAAAGGATATTTTAGGCTTATGGATAAGTGAGAATGAAGGAGCTAAATTTTGGCTTGGTAATTTTACTGAAATGAAGAATCGAGGAGTAAAAGATATCTTAATTGCTTGTAGTGATAATCTAACTGGTATGTCTGATGCTATTGCATCAGTATATCCGAAAACTGAACATCAAATTTGTATTGTCCATCAGATCAGGAATAGCCTCAAATATGTATCATATAAAGATAGAAAGCAATTAGCAGCGGATTTGAAACTAATCTATACTTCTGCTACTGAAAAAGAAGCAGAATTAGCTCTTGAGTCATTTGATCAAAAATGGAGTAAGCAATATCCGCATATAGCTAAATCTTGGTATAATAATTGGGATAATTTGATAATTTTCTTGCAATATCCAAAGGAGATTCGTAAGATTATTTACACTACAAATGCGATAGAATCGCTGAATAGCCAATTGAGAAAAGTTACTAAGAATAAACGCATCTTTCCAAATGATGACGCAGTATTTAAAGTTTTATATCTGACAATTGATTATATTACCAAAAAATGGTCTATGCCTATCCCCAATTGGAATGAAGCTATGGCTCATTTTATGATCAAATTTGATGGTAGAATTTAATGGTTCACGAAATTTACACAATTGATGAGACAGAGCCGCAGTCGCAACCTTTATAGTCTATCCGCCAAAAACACTTCAAATCCTGATCATTTGTAATGGGATAGAGTTTTGACAACAAATTGCTAAGATTTTCAATAAAAATTAATAAGTTATGTTAATTTTTACTGATACATTTCTGTGTTGGTCTAATTTTGATATGGAGCTATTGTTAACGATTTTTTATCGTTCATCTAGTTTTTGCATGATGATATTTTTGATTTATGTGGAGTTAGACACGATTTGTAAATGATTTGCAATGCATCGTAAATTCAAACCAATAGCAGAGATTATTGGATTGATAATATCTCCTATCATACCTTTCAAGAAGTTTCTACCCATCCGACCATATTGCTTTAAGTGACCTATTATTGGTTCTATGGCACTGCGTCTCTTGATCATAGACTTGTCCTCTTGTAACAACTTCTTCCGCGTTTTTGGGGTATATACCTTACTCTTCTCCTTTACATTGCTACCACTATACCCAAGATCAACAAATGATTTCTTTATCTTGATTCCAGTGACACTCTCTACTGCTTCAAAGCTCTGATGCAATGTATGACCATCATAAGGATTATTATGAAACGATTTTGCGGATAAAACAAAATTTCTACGACCACTTACTACTACCGCTACTTTATTGCCAAACTCATATGGCTTGTTGCGTTTTCCCTTTCCTATACACTCTATAGCTAACGCGGAAAGGTTTTTACCATAGTTTTTGTATTTACTCACATATTCACCAGATCTCAATCCTATTAAACATTGCTGGACTAACTTTAAAAACTGTTTACGTAAAATTATTGATCAATGCCTAAGTTTTTCCTAATCTGTGGTAGAAACATTTCCGTGTTAGCTATACTTCAGGGGCATGAAAACTATATAATACTTTGTTATCTTCTTTATATTGCTTTTTAGCTTCTCTTTTTAAAACAGATTGGTTATGTATTTGTTTTATTTTTTGCAATACTTCTTGATTTTTGAGAGACAAGTTTAATTGCTTATTTTTGATCTCACGCTCACATACTCTAATCAAACGACCCAGTAATATTTTTAAATGCTTCATTATTTTCCAACGCTTCTTGGCTTTACTATGTTCTTTATATTTCCATAGCTTTACTATATCGCGTTTATAGGTTCTAGCGTATGTTTCATTCAAATGTATACCCAAACTGTTGCAAAGCTTTACTATGCTAAGCCTAGCTTTATCCATTAAATAAACATCGTGTGGGTGTTTGATATTCTTAATTTGTACAGTCGTATCAGCGATGATTAATTCCAAATCTTTTTTTTTAATTGTGTTAGTTTTTATCCCAACCCTGATCAACTCCGATAATATCTCATTATATCCAGCTTCACCTAATACACTACGAAACCGTCGTATACTAGTTTCCGAGATAGCTATGTCTTTTTCTATATATTCCCACCCGCAGAAATACTGCCAATACATATTCTCTTTTAGCTCTTCCTCTGATAATGAATCTGAAAAATTATACATTGCTTGTAGCATCGTTATGCCAAGCATCACTCTATGACATTTTCTATTTCTACCAAATTTCTTAATACAAACATTTTTTGATAACCACTCTTCGAGCCTAGACCAATTTATTAATTCTCTTAATTTATATAGCTTATTATTTGGGTTTAATTCTTCTTTTAATTTATAACCAAACAGTTTCCCTTGTTCTTGCGATTTGATAATGTTGTCTATTGGCATTGACTGAAATCCATAAGGTTTATGACCATATTTTATCATTTTCTTACGGATTGTTGTATTACTTCTTGTCTTAAAACCATATTATCTATAAGGCTTGTAGAGTTTTGGCGGACGGACTTTATAATTTCTAACTTACAAAATGCTACAATTGAAGCAAATATATGGTTTGCTTGAGATCGCATCTTCTTGGTTGGAGATTTTGCCAAGCTTGCATTTTCTTTGATAGATTTGTGATATTCCTCAATTCTCCATCGTTTTTGATAGATTTGATATAAATAGGCAGTATCATTTTCTGTATCATTAGAAGCAAGGTATAGAGTACCAGTCGATCCGTCTTCGTTTATGAAAACTTTTTTGATTAGTAATACTTCAAAAGATACGCCTTTCAACCATACCTTCTTTGATTCTCCATCCTGCATATCTAATGATGAGATTTGTTGAAACTGACCAATTTTTTTATCTTTACCTGATAATGCAACAATTCTATTGGATTTAATACCAATAATAAACTTTTTACCAAGTAACTCTATGAATTCCATATTCTCTTTAGAACCAAACCAATTGTCGGCTAAAATGTACTCAAACAACACTTTGTTCTCTGTTGATTGTTTTATGAGATTGCGAAAATGTTGGTTTTTGCTCATGCTAGATTTACGCTTTACTTTGCGTGTATCAATATCAGAAAAACTAACATCTTTATGAATAATTTCGTACCAAAATGGAAAAACTACATCACCATACGAAACTAAGCACGATAAAATGTTTATTCCTTTGACATGCTTTCCTTTAGCATGAGAGTGATGCCATGCTACTATCTCATTTTCATCCGTATAAGGCTTCTCTTCTATTGAATCATCTAATCTCAACCACTACCGGCTGAGAGCCGGTAGGTTGATGGTAGGCACTGGAAGTGCCTTAGAATTTAAGCTAAAGCTTATTCCAATCTAATGTTAGAAATAGCAGTTGGTTTATGAGCTTCTGTATGGTTATTTATATACTCACAGGAGTTTCGCACTTAGCAAAGTTGCGAATCAGTTAAAAGCCATCTGATATTGTTTTGAATTGATGTTTTTATAACTTCCCAAGTTTGTTGATATAAAGTAATGTTTTCATTTATCCTCCTTTTATTCATATCAAGCCAGGCAAATACTGCAAGGCAAATATGATTTCTTTGAGCTCGGCCCGTGCGTGCCTGACAGCGTTCAATACCACAAGTTTGTTTTAATTCTCGATGATAAACCTCTATAGACCAACGTGCCTTAACAATTTTCTCTATTTGCTCACGTGTGGGATTTTCCAAGTTCGTTGTTATGTAATCAATGCGACCATTCTTTGCCACAAACTTAAATACCGTAACCCAACCGTATCCACGTAGGTGAATTTTTAGCCCCTCATCGGGTATCTCTAAACTTTCCAAGCTAACATTATGATTAACTTTTCTATTTTTCCTTAGGGTGGTAACCCATAGCCAGCCTAAATTACGTATATGTTTTAAATTCTCCAACCCGCTATACCAAGCATCCATGACTATGGCATCAGGATTGAGACCTCTTTCTTTAGCTAAAGTAAGCATATCACAAAAATGCTCATTCTTTGTTTTACCATCAGTGTCTTTATCATATATTCTATAATCTACGGGAGTAGATTGAGCAATTTTAGTATTGTAATGTAGTAAGTTTACCATTCCTATACCAGGTATAACATCATGTACAGCTCCAGAATATTGATAACGTACAAGCTCAATCTTCTGACTGTATTGCTTTGATAATAAGGTGTCATCCCCCACTAATAAACACGGTGCTTCCCAATCTATATATTTTGACACTTCCTTATAGATTTCGCTAGGACGAAAATCCTTACTCTTTAACCATCGACTTGCACTATCGTGAGATAGATCTACTGGACTCACTTCAGATAATGCCTTGCTAGTATATCTGACACTACTTGCTTGTAAAAATGATTTATATAAGTCCTTGCTACATTTTGTTCTTGTCATTTTTATCTAAAACTATTTTTCTCTAGATTAACATACTTTTTGCTAAGTGCGAAACTCCTGACTCATTAATTACTTCATCTGTAATATGACCACTTGTTGTACTAAAATAGTCCGTCCGCCAAAACTCTACAAGCCTTATAGATAATATGGTTTTAAGACAAGAAGTAATACAACAATCCGTAAGAAAATGATAAAATATGGTCATAAACCTTATGGATTTCAGTCAATGCCAATAGACAACATTATCAAATCGCAAGAACAAGGGAAACTGTTTGGTTATAAATTAAAAGAAGAATTAAACCCAAATAATAAGCTATATAAATTAAGAGAATTAATAAATTGGTCTAGGCTCGAAGAGTGGTTATCAAAAAATGTTTGTATTAAGAAATTTGGTAGAAATAGAAAATGTCATAGAGTGATGCTTGGCATAACGATGCTACAAGCAATGTATAATTTTTCAGATTCATTATCAGAGGAAGAGCTAAAAGAGAATATGTATTGGCAGTATTTCTGCGGGTGGGAATATATAGAAAAAGACATAGCTATCTCGGAAACTAGTATACGACGGTTTCGTAGTGTATTAGGTGAAGCTGGATATAATGAGATATTATCGGAGTTGATCAGGGTTGGGATAAAAACTAACACAATTAAAAAAAAAGATTTGGAATTAATCATCGCTGATACGACTGTACAAATTAAGAATATCAAACACCCACACGATGTTTATTTAATGGATAAAGCTAGGCTTAGCATAGTAAAGCTTTGCAACAGTTTGGGTATACATTTGAATGAAACATACGCTAGAACCTATAAACGCGATATAGTAAAGCTATGGAAATATAAAGAACATAGTAAAGCCAAGAAGCGTTGGAAAATAATGAAGCATTTAAAAATATTACTGGGTCGTTTGATTAGAGTATGTGAGCGTGAGATCAAAAATAAGCAATTAAACTTGTCTCTCAAAAATCAAGAAGTATTGCAAAAAATAAAACAAATATAGCTAACGCGGAAAGGTTTTTACCATAGTTTTTGTATTTACTCACATATTCACCAGATCTAAATCCTATTAAACATTGCTGGACTAACTTTAAAAACTGTTTACGTAAAATTATTGATCAATGCCTAAGTTTTTCCTAATCTGTGGTAGAAACATTTCCGTGTTAGCTATACATAACCAATCTGTTTTAAAAAGAGAAGCTAAAAAGCAATATAAAGAAGATAACAAAGTATTATATAGTTTTCATGCCCCTGAAGTAGAGTGTATAGGAAAGGGAAAACGCAACAAGCCATATGAGTTTGGCAATAAAGTAGCGGTAGTAGTAAGTGGTCGTAGAAATTTTGTTTTATCCGCAAAATCGTTTCATAATAATCCTTATGATGGTCATACATTGCATCAGAGCTTTGAAGCAGTAGAGAGTGTCACTGGAATCAAGATAAAGAAATCATTTGTTGATCTTGGGTATAGTGGTAGCAATGTAAAGGAGAAGAGTAAGGTATATACCCCAAAAACGCGGAAGAAGTTGTTACAAGAGGACAAGTCTATGATCAAGAGACGCAGTGCCATAGAACCAATAATAGGTCACTTAAAGCAATATGGTCGGATGGGTAGAAACTTCTTGAAAGGTATGATAGGAGATATTATCAATCCAATAATCTCTGCTATTGGTTTGAATTTACGATGCATTGCAAATCATTTACAAATCGTGTCTAACTCCACATAAATCAAAAATATCATCATGCAAAAACTAGATGAACGATAAAAAATCGTTAACAATAGCTCCATATCAAAATTAGACCAACACAGAAATGTATCAGTAAAAATTAACATAACTTATTAATTTTTATTGAAAATCTTAGCAATTTGTTGTCAAAACTCTATCCCATTACAAATGATCAGGATTTGAAGTGTTTTTGGCGGATAGACAAAATAACCTCTTCCCCAAAAATGCTTCCCCCAATATCTCTTCTTTAATTCAGGAAATTCTTGTTGTATTCTACGTGAAGTCCTACCTTTCGCTCTTTGTACAAATTCACTTACTGCTATACTAGGAGGTATCGATACTAAAATATGTAAATGATCAGATGATATCACCGGAAAGTTCTATAATTAATCTCTCAGGGTTTAATTCCCCGAAGCTCTGCTTCGTGATATCATAAGAACTGAAGTTTTGACAAAAATTCTAATTTTTCTGACTAAAGTGAAAATTTATATTTAAAGTTAAATATTTAGTGCTTTTATCAGCTTAAAAGCGATATTTCTACAATTTAAAGTAAATTATTTGATATATAATACAAATTATAGATTGATACACTCGCCACTTTTTTTAATAAAAATTTTTTGTCAAAACTTCAGTAAGAAACAACTAAAACTTTTTTAGATACCTCGTAGCTCTGCTGCGAGGAGCATCATTTAAAGTGTCTTTTTTCTCTGCCCTACTATTAAAAACTCCTTATTTCCTTTAGCTCCGAGTATCGGGCTTTCTACAATACTGAATATATCAAAATTATGTTCTTCTTCAAGCCAAGCTTTAATTTTATTGCACACTTTTTGATGAAGTAACGGGTTTTTAATAATGCCCCCCTCCTCTACCTCTTGCTTTTCGACTTCAAATTGTGGCTTGATTAGGGCTATAAGCAAACAATCTTTCTTAGCTAAAGCAAATGAAGCAGGCAGAATAGTAGTTAAGCTGATAAAGCTTGCATCGCAAACTATCAAATCAGGCTGAATAGTTATTTGTTTTTCGGTTAAATATCGTGCATTAGTTTTCTCCAGTACTATAATTTGCGGATTATTCCGCAATCTATGATGCAGCTCACCATAACCAACATCTACGGCAAACACTAACTTTGCACCTTGCTCCAATAAAACTTCCGTAAAACCGCCAGTACTGCTTCCAAGATCAATGCAAACCATACCGCTAGGGTTAATCTTAAAATGATCTAAAGCCTTAATTAGCTTTAATGCTCCTCTTGAAACATAATTATGTTTCGGCAGCTTTACCTTGATGTCAGTATCATTTATATTAACTTGCGTTCCGGCTTTGGTTAGTTGCTCATGTTTATTATGCACTTTACCCTGCATAATTAGACTTTGTGCCACCTGAATATTTGGAGCAAAACCTTTTTGCAATAAAAATTCATCAAGTCTTATTTTAGTCATTATCAATTAAGCAATACTTGATTTTGTAACTTAAATAATTCTGCTACACCTGCTTTTGCAAGTTTTAACATTTCTAAAAATTGCTCTTCAGAAAAAGGTTTTTTCTCTGCTGTTCCTTGAATTTCAATTAAGTTTCCGTTACCTGCAAATACAAAATTACTATCTACTTCAGCGTCACTATCTTCTAAATAATCCAGATCTAATATAGGTTGATCTTTATATATACCGCAAGAAACAGCAGCAACTTGGTTGATCAATGGATTTACTTTTAGAATTCTTTTTTTCATTAATGATCTAATAGCTAAATGCAAAGCTACATAACTTCCTGTTATAGCGGCAGTCCTAGTACCTCCATCGGCATTAATCACATCACAATCTATGGTAATTTGTCGCTCACCAAGTTTTTGTAAGTCAATTATCGAACGCATCGTTCTGCCTATTAAACGCTGTATCTCTTGCGTTCTACCTGACTGCTTACCTTGCACCGCTTCCCTTTTATTACGCTGAGATGTAGAACCCGGGAGCATGCTATACTCTGCGGTAATCCATCCTCTGTTCTGGTTACGTAAAAATGGCGGTACTGTAGTATCATAACTCGCACTACACATAACATGAGTGTTACCTATTTTAATAAGACATGAGCCTTCTGCGTTAATAAGAGGAGATAATTCTATTGAAATAGGACGTAATTGATTGCTTTTTCTGCCTGACTGCCTCATAATATAATATTTATACCTCTAATAGATGAAGAATAGATAGACAAAGTTTTATTTGGAAAAGATTTTAAATAAAACAAGTATACCCCATTGAAAATTTTAGATTTTTTATTATATCTTATACTATAAGTAAATCAATAATAGTTATACGATGACGGACAATAATATAGAAAACAAAGAAGAAGAAATAATAAATGATATTGCTGAAGAAGTAGCAAATACTGAAATAGCAGACTTAAAAGCCCAAATAGAGGAGCTGAAAGATAAGCTAATTAGAGCAAGTGCTGAAATAGATAATACCAGAAAGCGTTTAGAAAAAGCACGTGATGAAGCAAGAGATTATGCGATTACTACATTTGCTAAAGAGCTTCTAAACGTTAGCGATAATTTATCTAGAGCATTAGAGTATAAACCGCTAGATGCTTCAGTAGAAGTAACTAACATTATTGCCGGTGTTCAGATGACTAAAGATGAGCTAGATAAAGTATTTCATAAGCACCACATAGAAGAAATAAAGCCGGAAATAGGATCAGCATTTGATTATAATCTACATAATGCAATTTCTCAAATAGAGCATCCTGATCATGAACCTAATAGCGTTATTAATATAATGCAAGTTGGCTATAAAATTAAAGATAGATTATTAAGACCCGCAACTGTTCAAGTAACTAAAAAAACATAGGTCTACTCGATGAACTTGAAAAATTGGCATCGTCGTCTTTGTAAGTCCTCAGATGCTCACGTATTCAGTATACGCTGTGCTCTTCGGCTTCCAGTCCGATTACTCTTTGCCAAGTTGATCTTCGTATACCGATATTTTGGAGTAAAAATATGAATAAAACCGCTATATTTTGGCTGCTTTTTATAGGAATTTTTATAAGCGGTTTTATGCTAATTTCAGAAGCAATAAGACCATTTTTTATTGCTTTGATAATTTCTTATTTACTACAGCCTGCTATAGAATTTGTTGCGTCAAAATTTAAACTATCAAATAAGATTTCATCTATTATAATTTATCTGATATTTTTAAGTATATTTTTTACTGCACTTACTCTTTTAGTACCGGTAATTTATGGGCAGGTTTCTACTTTTGTAAATAACATACCTAAATATAAGGATTATTTTCAAGCAGAGATATTGCCGCCTATAATGACAAAAATTTATGCTGTAGAGCCTAATATCGCTGATAAGATACGGGATTCTTTAAGTAATTTCATAAATAGTATATTCACTATACTTGGCAGCCTTGCTAATAATTTTTGGCACTATACTCTCGTTACAATTAATATATTTGTCTTATTTTTACTTATCCCTATAATATTATTTTATTTCTTACGTGATTGGACAAGAATTATTGAAAATATGAAATCGTTATTACCGCTAAAAAGTAGGCATAAAATCCTTGGAATATTATCCTCTATCAATAGCCTGCTTGCTGCTTATATAAGAGGTCAGCTAAATGTTTGCCTATTATTGTCAATTTATTATAGTATCTCATTTAGTATAATAGGTATCGATCTTGCACTATTGCTAGGAATTCTCACCGGTTTTTTAGTTATCATACCTTTTATCGGCACTTGTATCTCGTGCCTTCTAACGCTCACTATCGGATATTTAACCTTCGGTGCGACTACACAACTATTTTATATAATGGTGGTTTATATTATTGGGAATATTTGTGAGTCATATATTTTAACACCTAAAATTATTGGCGATAAAATAGGTTTGCATCCTCTTTGGATTCTCTTCTCAATTTTTGCCTGCGGTAGTTTATTCGGCTTTATCGGAATATTTTTCGCTATACCAATAGCCGGCGTTACGAAGATTTTACTTTTTAATATCATTAAATTCTATAAATCTAGTAGATTTTACCGTTTGGAGGGGTAAAAAGACGTTTCATCCCATGGCGGTATTGTTGCGTGGATCATTCTCCCTCTGTCATCCCGTGATTTATGAACTAGATCCAGTTAAAAATACTAAACATTGCCATAAAACGGTAAATTCCAGTATTAATTAAGCCAGATTTATATTTTCTTCCCATACCTCATTGGGTGTTTTATAACCGAGCACTTTTCTTGGTAAATTATTTAAAAAATCCTCAATTTCTTGTAACTGAAGTTTTGACAAAAAGATAACCAAACTTATAAAGTATGATATAAATACGCTCAAATACAAAATGGTTTTTAGTGTGTATGATTATGCAAGAAATGTTGCAAGAAATAAAAAATTTTCCCCTATAATCAAGATGTGGTTTTAGAATTAATACTATCACTAGTAACTAATGATAGCGTTAAAGCAAGATCTGTTGTTGAATTAACAACTAATAAATATTTTCAGCGTAGTTGGTCAAGTGTATACAGAGCTATAGAGAATTTTTACTGTGCTCGTGATGAATCATTAAATATAAGAGATGAGCAACGTTTTAAGACTCGAGAAGATATAGAAAAATACTTAATAAGTAAACTGATTAATGAGGGTAAAAACTTACTGCAAATAGATACTACAGTGAGTAGCAAGAAAGATTCCAAGAAAGCAATTGATCGTACATATATTAGACAGAATGCTAATAACCGACCAGTTGCGGGTTATGAATATAGTGTAGTTTGCATCGGTGCTCAGCCTAAATGGTCTGTACCAATATCTATAAATAGAGTAAAATCAGATGAGAATAAGTATAGCAAAGGTAGCAAACAAATAATGAAAATTGTTAAGCAAATACCACAAAAGGCTCTCAATATAACAGTAGGTGATGCAGGTTATAGCGCTCTATCTTTCATTCACCCGCTGCACAATGAAGCAAATACGGTAACAATAACCCGCCAAAGAATTAATCGCAGTATTTACAAAATATATATAGAGGAGCAAAAAACAAGAGGTCGTAAAAGATCTTATGGAGCTAAGATTTCTTGTAGTAGTTCTGATAATTTACTGATTCCAGATACAGAAGAAACTGTAGTAAAGGCTACAAAAAATGGTGACATATCAATTAGTATTTCACTATTTAAGAATTATCTAATCAAGGGCAAGAAACAGCATATCATGTCTGATAAACCGCTGAATTTTATTCAGGTTAAGGTGTTAGATGCATCAGGAAATAGGAAATATAACAGAGATTTATGGTTATGTGTTTCTGGCCAACAAAAAGATAAAATCAGTGGTAAAGAAGTATATGAATACTATAGACAAAGGTTTGATATTGAGCATTTTTTTAAATTTGGTAAGTCAAAATTATTGATGGATAAATTTCAAACGAATGATCCAAATAAAGATGAGGATTATATGTTATTCGTAATGCTAGCGTACAACATATTGTATCATGCACAATCTTCAGTTAAGGCAAGAAAAGTAAGGGCATGGGATAAAAAAATCAATAGCAATATGTTGTCTCCAAGTGAAGTTTATAGATCTATGCCACAAATTGCCCTTGAAGAAATATTAGAAAAGTCTATATCCAGAGGGATACCAGATCATAGAAATATTAGAAATAATCATCAGGTCAAACCATTTGCACCAGTAATACGCAAAAGTAATAAACACGGTAAGTTGGAAATTACAATAAAATCAAGTTTTGATGGAAGTAACCAAATTACCAAAACCTCATTTAATAAAAAGCTAGAATTACCAAATAATATTAGTAAGTATAAACCAGCAATATTAGACAAAATTGCTACAGTTTTTGACACATTATGTACCCAAATAGAATAAATAAATTTTGTTATTACTAAAAAAGTATAAAAAAATTGGAATACATTTCTCCTTATGGAAAGGATTTTGTCAAAACTTCAGTTGTAATTGCTTTATTGTTAATTTTTTTATATCTAAAGATTTAGAGTATACTCTGTGCACCATTGAGTTAATCTTCTCTATCAATGGTTTTTGCCATGGAGAATAAGGATTGCAAAAATATACTTTTCGTTCAGATTTTGGCAATAGTTGTTCATGATTGGTAAATTCTTTGCCATTATCTAACGTTATGCTTTTGATTATATGCGACAATTGTTGGAAAGTTCTATAATTAATTAAGCCAGATATAATCAATTTTTAATCTCTCAGGGTTTAATTCCCCGAAGCTCTGCTTCGTGATATCATAAGAAACAACTAAAACTTTTTTAGATACCTCGTAGCTCTGCTGCGAGGAGCATCATTTAAATATAGATATATCATGGCTCATTTAACGATAGATGAAAGATTTAAAATATACGAAATGAATAAGAGTGGTTATAGCTCGCGATATATAGGGACAAAGATTGGCCGTGATAAAAGCACTATATGTTATGAACTCAAGAGAATGAGGCATAATTATAGACCAGATAGGGCTAACACACTTGCTTGCAGTTTAAGGCAAGGTAAGAGAAAAAGAAAATTAGATATTGATAATAATTTACCAAGAAAAGTGCTCGGTTATAAAACACCCAATGAGGTATGGGAAGAAAATATAAATCTGGCTTAATTAATACTGGAATTTACCAAGCCTAAATTTTTTCGCTATTTGTCATAGTTAGCTATTTATCTCTCTGCTATTATCTATTATTATAAATCGGTGTCATACCGTGGCTTGGGAACTAGATCCAGTTTTAAAATACACATACAAAAAACTGGATTCCCGCTTCCGCGGGAATGACATTACAATAAACTAAACTGTTATAATAAATAATTTACAAAATAATGATAAACACTAAATATTACCCAGAAGTTAGCTCAAATGCTGATTTTGCTACCATGGAAAAAGAAATATTAAAATTTTGGCAAGATAATAATATATTCCAAAAATCTATTGATATTAGAGAGGGCGATGCTGAGTTTATCTTTTACGATGGTCCGCCTTTTGCTAATGGGTTACCGCATTATGGGCACTTACTCACTGGCTTTATTAAAGACGTATATGCTAGATATCAAACGGTTAGAGGGAAGAAAGTAGAACGTCGTTTCGGTTGGGATTGTCACGGACTACCTGCTGAAATGCAATCTGAAAAGGAACTCGGTATTTCAGGGCGTCTTGCTATTACTAATTTCGGGATAGAAAAGTTTAACGCTCATTGTAGAGATTCGGTAATGAAATATGCCGGTGAGTGGGAGCAATATGTAACACGTCAAGCAAGATGGGTAGATTTTAAAAATTCTTACAAAACAATGGATAAGAATTTTATGGAATCCGTGCTTTGGGCATTCAAAGAGTTATATAATAAAGGATTATTGTACGAATCTATGCGCGTTATGCCTTATTCGTGGGCATGCGAAACACCACTTTCTAACTTTGAAACAAGACTTGATAATTCATATAGAGAGCGAGCAGATAAAGCTGTAACAGTTAGTTTTGTATTATGTCATTCGTCATTGCGAGGAAAAATTGAAAATTTTGACGAAGCAATCTCAGGAGATAAGCACAAGATTGACCGCTCTCAGCCTACGCATCTCCTCGCAATGACGAAAAAAGTGGATCCCCGCGGGGATGACATTAAAGAGGACGGTGGTAACATAGAGTACCGTATCCTCGCCTGGACGACTACCCCTTGGACATTGCCGTCAAATCTAGCCTTAGCAGTTGGTAGCGATATCGATTATGCGTTAGTTCCTAAAGGCGATGTCTGTTATATCATAGCTGCCTCATCTGTTTCTAAATACGCTAAAGAATTAGAGCTAAAAGGCGATGAGCAATTCACAATAATTAAAGGCTCAGAGCTTCAAGGATTAAGCTATAAGCCGCTATTTGACTATTTTAAAAATCATCCGAATAGCTTTAAGATATTTGCCGGCGATTTTGTTGTTGAGGGTGATGGTACTGGGGTAGTACATATGGCTCCTGGCTTTGGTGAAGATGACCAAATACTTTGCGAACGGGAAGGCATAAAGCTGGTTTGTCCTGTGGATAATAGCGGTAAGTTTACCAAAGAAATACCTGATTTAGAGGGCTTACAAGTATTTGATGCAAACGATAAAATAATAATCAAGCTGAAAGAGCAAGGTAATTGGCTAAAAACCGAGCAGTATATCCATAATTATCCGCATTGCTGGCGAACCGACACGCCTCTTATATATAAAGCTGTTCCGTCATGGTACGTAAAAGTTACCGAATTTAAAGACAGAATGGTAGAGCTGAATCAGCAAATTAATTGGATACCGACGCATGTTAAAGATAATTTATTTGGTAAATGGCTTGAGAATGCTAGGGATTGGTCAATAAGCCGTAATAGATTCTGGGGAACACCTTTGCCGGTATGGAAGTCTGACGATCCAAAATATCCACGTATAGATGTTTATGGTTCTATAGAAGAGCTAGAAAAAGATTTTGGGGTTAAAATTACTGATTTACATCGTCCATTTATTGACGAGTTAACAAGACCGAATCCCGACGATCCAACTGGTAAATCAACAATGCGTAGAATAGAAGACGTATTTGATTGTTGGTTTGAAAGTGGTTCAATGCCGTATGGACAAGCACACTACCCTTTTGAAAATAAGCAGTGGTTTGAGGATCGTTTTCCGGCAGATTTCATAGTTGAATATTCCGCACAAACACGTGGTTGGTTTTATACTTTAATGGTATTATCTACTGCCCTATTTGATCGTCCGCCATTTTTAAATTGTATATGCCACGGCGTGATTTTAGATGCTACGGGTCAAAAGCTTTCAAAGCGTCTAAATAACTATGCCGATCCACTGGAGCTATTCGATAAATATGGCTCAGATGCCTTAAGGGTAACAATGCTTTCTTCCAATGTTGTTAAAGGGCAAGAGCTACTAATTGATAAAGATGGTAAAATGGTATTTGATACGCTTCGTTTGTTTATCAAGCCTATCTGGAACGCTTACCATTTCTTCACGATGTATGCTAACGCTGACCATATTAAAGGTGAGCTAAGTTTTAACTCGGAAAATGTGCTTGATGTGTATATATTATCCAAGCTTAAGATAGCGGTAGAAAAGATTAAAGAAAGTTTAGACAGCTTCGATACTGGGACAGCTTATAATGCAGTTTCAGAATTTTTTGAAGTACTAAACAACTGGTATATCAGACGAAGCAGAGCTAGATTTTGGAAAAGCGCAAAGGATGCAGATAAACAAAGTGCTTATAACACGCTATATACTTGCTTAGAAACTATGGCTATTGCGATGTCGTCTTTAGTGCCGCTTATCTCCGAAGCGATATATTTAGGGCTATATTGTCATCCTCGCGAAAGCGGGGATCCAGAAAAACCTGAATGCCTGGATTCCCGCCTACGCGGGAATGACAATTTATCCGCCCATCTATGCGACTATCCTGATCTCTCAAAATTTGAAATAAATAGCGAACTAGTGGATACTATGGATACTGTACTAGATATTTGCAGTAACAGCCTATTCATCAGAAGTAGCGAAAACGCACGTGTAAGGCAACCACTTAGCAGTATAACGATTATTAGCAAAAATAACGACAAACTAAAAGATTTTGAAGATTTAATTAAAGACGAGCTCAATGTTAAATCAGTAATTTATCGTGATGATTTAGAGAATTATGCAGTTAAAAAATTATCGATTAATTTCCCGTTACTTGGTCAGCGTCTGCCGGCTAAAATGAAAGATATCATAGCTACCTCTAAAAAGAACGAGTGGGAAGCGACCTCTGATGGCTTGAGGATCTGTAATGAGACCTTAAATAGCGATGAATATAAACTAATCTTAGAACCTCATTCGCATATTAAAGGGGCTAGCAGCTTTGCCCATAATAGCAGTCTGCTCATACTTGATCTAGAGCTCACCCCTGAGTTAATAGACGAAGGAATAGCTCGTGACACTGTACGCTTCATACAACAAGCTCGAAAAAATGCCGATTTTGCTATAACAGATAGAATTTTGATTGATATAAATTTGCCTAAAATAACTGATATTTACGGTGAGTTTATTAAAGAGCAAACCTTAGGTGAATTTGCTAAAGATTTTATTCCTGATCATATTAGTGAAATCGAGCTAGAAAACCACAAACTACAACTAAAGATTAAGAAAGTAAACTGATAGTTAATTCTTTAATCTCTCAGGGTTTAATTCCCCGAAGCTCTGCTTCGTGATATACTACTTGAATGGAAGAAAGCAGTTATATACATAAGAGTCATAATGTCACAGTACTAATATATCATTTAGTAACGCCGGCAAAGTATAGAAGAGTAATATTCAATCAAGAACTAGATGATTATTTGTGTAAAATTTGTGAGCACATAGAAGATCGTTATGAAATTAGATTTTGAGAAATAGGAGTAGATAAAGATCACGTACATTTTTTATTACAGTCAATACCAATGTATAGCCCAACAAAAATAACTCAAATCATAAAAAGTATTACTTCTAAGAAAATGTTTGAGAAATATCCAAATCTTAAAGAAAAATTATGGGGAAGTGAGTTTTGGAGTAAAGGATATTTTATGAGCACAGTAGGTAAACATGGTGATGAGCAGAAATTACGTAATTATGTACAGAATCAAGGTTCAGGCAAACCTTCTTATAAAGCATTTCAACAAAAACAGTTAAAGCTTTTTGGATAGATACCTCGTAGCTCTGCCGCCGAGGAGCATCATTAGAAAAAGCGGGTTGTACTCTTATTTATCTACCGGTCTATTCTCCAGATTTAAATTCTATTGAACACTGTTGGGCTAATTTTAAAAATTACTTGAGAAAAATTATTAAAAACTTTAAAGATTTTCGTGATGCAATAACGGCAGCAATGGTAAAAACCTTCCCGTGTTAGCTATACCACCTCCAAATGCATTTCCGATAGCACCACCAAACGAACTAAAAAAACTTCCAAACATATTTACTGAAGTTTTGACAAAAATTCTAATTTTTCTGACTAAAGTAAAAATTTATATTTAAAGTTAAATATTTAGTGCTTTTATCAGCTTAAAAGCGATATTTCTACAATTTAAAGTAAATTATTTGATATATAATACAAATTATAGATTGATACACTCGCCACTTTTTTTAATCTCTCAGGGTTTAATTCCCCGAAGCTCTGCTTCGTGATATCATAAGAAACAACTAAAACTTTTTTAGATACCTCGTAGCTCTGCTGCGAGGAGCATCATTAAAAATTTTTTGTCAAAACTTCAGATATTTACCATATTATAGTTTAATATGGATTGATATTAGCATTACAATGTGCTAACACTAAGATATGCTTTTCGGTTTAGTGTCATCCCATGGTGGCATTGCCCGCGTGGATAGAAAAACGCCCTACAGGTAGTCATACCGTGGCTTGGGAACTAGATCCAGAAAATAATAAAAAATACTAATTTTATTATTATTTTTTAACTGGATCCCGTGAATAAATCACGGGATGACAGGGGAGAGAATGATGCACGCAGGCAAAGCTGCCACGGGATGACAATGTATTATATTGGAGTATATTAATGTTTAAAAAATATATATTTATCTTATTACTACTTGTCACATCTATAGTTAAAGCAGAAAATATAGAAGTAAACAATTTAGATAAAATAAAACAAGATTTTGAAGAAAATTATATTAAAAATTATTTGCCGCAAGATTTACTAATGGTAATAGACTTGGATAAAATATTATTTAAGCCGTTATTATCTTTAGGTGAGCAAATCGATAAAGATGTTTATGCTAAACTCGCACCTACTTTGCAAAAGATGAGTAAAAACCCTAAAAATATTTATATAGATCAATTAATTTTAACAAGTGGTAAATATAAAAAGGAATTACTAGATTCTAACTTTCCAAATTTTGTAAGTGATATCAGCAATAAAAATATTCCTATAATAGCCGTAAATGGAGGTTTTACAGGTAATTTTAATAATATACCTAAATTTGAAATATGGATTGCTGATTATTTAAAAAAGAATTTTAACATTGATTTCTCAAATAGCTTTCCTAAAAATAATTATATTATTTTTAATAATTTAGAAAGTTTTTCGAATACTTATCCGGTATTTTATAAGGGTATATTAACTAGCAATAATATATCCGGTGCTGAGCTAATGATTAATTTTTGTGTTCAAATGAATTTTATGCCTAAGGTACTTATAATGGTTAGCGGTAGTACAGAGCTATTAAGTTCAATGGAAGCACAGCTGGCTAATTATAGTTCTTCTGTTGTATTTATTGGATATTATTATAATAATCAAGATAGTAGGGATAATAATGCAAACTATAATGTAATTATTAATGACTTGACTAATCAAATGAATAATATAACAAGAAATAACCCACCTTTAAAAACTAATAATGCAAAAAGTAACAACCCTTATGATCAAAGTAAATAAAATTTTACTCCATTTATTACTTTATTTAATTGTGCCAACTTCAAGCTATGGTCAAATAATTCCTACTTATTCTGTCAATTCTGTAACAATGAAAGATTTGTTACCCAAAATAGACCAAGATAGCCTTGTTTTAATAAATATAGATAATACTATTATAACGCCCAAATCAAAATTTTTTCGCTATAACGATAATCCTTATGTAAATTTTACCAAAAACTTATATAGTCTTGCAGTAAATGATTCATCAGTAAATAATTCTATAGCACAATTAATGCAACAACGCCAAATGATGCTTGTAGAAAAAAATTGGGTGGATTTTATTAATCAAATGAAAAAGCAAGGTGCAACAGTTTTAGGACTTCAAGAAATAACTACCCCATGTAATTTGATTGAAAATTATGAAGGATGGTTGTATACCTTACTTTACGGATTAGGGATTAATTTTACTAGTAAAGTTAATGATAAAGATGTATTTAGATTTGATCCAACTGATGCAAGTGCACCTATTTTTTATTTAGGAATAATATTTACTGGAAATACTAATAAAGTAAAGTCACTCATTGAATTTTTAAAAATTATACCAAAGGAGCCTAGCAAAATCATAGTATTTGCAAATAATAAACAAGATTTGAAAGATATGGATTCTTATTTAAGAAATGTTGATATAGAATATTATGGAATTGAATATTTGGGATGGCAACAATTACAAGGATCACCAGATCTAGAAGTCGCCAAATTGCAGCAATCAACTCTTCTAAATACAGGACAGTGGTTGGAGGATGATGTAGCTGCAAAAATGTTAAATAAATAGTATGAATAATAATTTAATAAATACTTTAAAAGATTTGATTATCGATACCGGTAAAATTGCTTTAGATATAAAAAAATCAGGAATATTAATTGATACTAAGTCAGATGGCTCGGTAGTTACCAATGCAGATAAAGAAATTAGTAAAATAATCTATCAAAATCTGCAAGACTTAACTCCAGAAATAGATATAGTATGTGAGGAACAGCCATTGCCAATACTTAGTAATAATACTTTTTGGTTAATTGATCCAATTGATGGAACACGAAGCTATGTAAACGGCAAAAGCACCTATACTATAAATATAGGTCTAATTAAAAATGGTGTACCAACTATTGGCTTGATATATCAACCTGAGACAGATAAATTATATTATACTGATAAAAAAAATCAGTTAAAAATCGAACAACATTCCAAAGAAATTCCTATCATTCATAAGCAAAAAGAGCTAAACGCTGTTATAGGTTTTTATCATTCAAATAAAGCAACTAAAGAATTTTTAAGTAAATATTCTTTTAATAAAATAGACGCAATAGGTAGTTCAATTAAATTATGTTTAATTGCTGAGGGTAGTGTGGATATTTGCCCTAAATTTGGTCAAACTATGGAATGGGATATAGCAGCAGGTCATGCTTTAATTAAAGCTGGTGGTGGTAATATTCTAGATCTAGATGGCAAAGAAATTACCTATGGTAAGAAAGACTTTGCCAATCCTAATTTTCTTGCATGCAGCAAATATTGGCTGGAGAATGTTGTTCCTGTATAGGAATTGTTGTGTAGATCAGTTCAACCATTGTCATTCCGTGGTTTTGCCACGGGATTCAGTAAAAAATACAAATATTTAAATGAAAACCGAAGTACCTGAAAGCTCTTTACATATTAGGGGCAGGCTAAATTTTATAAAATCGATGTCATGCCGTGGCTTGGGAACTAGATCCAAAAAATAATAAAAAATACTAATTTTATTAGTATTTTTAACTGGATCCCGCTACAAGTTCGCGGGGATGACAACTGGAAAACTGATTCACGCAACAATGCCGCCACGGGATGACACCGAGGGTGTTTTTCGGAGTCTTTTGCAATGATTGTGTAAATTTTTGTTGAGCCTATATTAGAAGTAATTCAAAATATAGGTAACAGAAATGCAAATAGAGAAGAATAAAAAAATAAATGAAGCAATAGATTTGCTGATAGAAGGCGGAGTAGATTTAAAAACAGTACTAAGTCAGAATGGAATGATGCTCCTCGCAGCAGAGCTACGAGGTATCTAAAAAAGTTTTAGTTGTTTCTTATGATATCACGAAGCAGAGCTTCGGGGAATTAAACCCTGAGAGATTAATTAAGGAATTAACCAAGGGTATTTTAGAGCGAGCACTGCATGCTGAGATGTCAGAACATTTAGGTTATAGCAAGTATGATAGAGCTGAAACTGAGAATACGAGGAATGGTAGTTTTAGTAAGAATCTGATTAGTGAGAATGGTACTATAGAGCTAAATGTTCCAAGAGACAGATAAGGTAAATTTGAACCTATAATAGTCTCAAAGAAACAAACAAGAATAGATGGCTTAGACCAAAAGATAATATCCTTATATGCGAAGGGTATGAGTGTGTCTGATATTAAAACACAATTGCAAGAATTATATGGAGCTGAGATCAGTGAGAGCCTAATCAGCAGGATTACAGATGAAGTAATAGATGAGGTCAAGATTTGGCAGAGTAGACCTCTTGAATCAGTATACCCTATAGTATATTTTGACTGTTTAGTAACGCTAATTTAGGATAAGGGATAGATAGAAAGCTTATAGATAAAGGGTTTAAAGGAGATTAATGTTGAGTTATGATAGATTTTTTTAATAAAAGATCAGTAACTCAACATCTGAAGTTTTGACAAAAAATTTTTATTAAAAAAAGTGGCGAGTGTATCAATCTATAATTTGTATTATATATCAAATAATTTACTTTAAATTGTAGAAATATCGCTTTTAAGCTGATAAAAGCACTAAATATTTAACTTTAAATATAAATTTTTACTTTAGTCAGAAAAATTAGAATTTTTGTCAAAACTTCAGTCAACATGAAAAGATGTATCATAACTGTATATTATTTAGTAGATAATTTTTGTAAAATATATGAAGAATGGATAGAACACCGTCTATTATCAACAAATCAGCAAAGGCATAGAATAGGAAAATTAAGTCTTGCAGAATTGATGACAATAGTCATATATTTTTATCTATCGCCTTGCAAGGACTTTAAAAACTATTATTTATACTACTGACCGCATAAATATAAGGGTTACTTTAATTTACCATGTTATAGTAGAATAGTACAATTATGGCCAAGGTTAATCTCTCAGGGTTTAATTGCTCTGCTTCGTGATATACTACTTGAAAGAAAGCAGTTATATACATAAGAGTCATAATGTCACAGTACTAATATATCATTTAGTAACGCCGGCAAAGTATAGAAGAGTAATATTCAATCAAGACCTAGATGATTATTTGTGTAAAATTTGTGAGCACATAGAAGATCGTTATGAAATTAGATTTTTAGAAATAGAAGTAGATAAAGATCACGTACATTTTTTATTACAGTCAATACCAATGTATAGCCCAACAAAAATAACTCAAATCATAAAAAGTATTACTTCTAAGAAAATGTTTGAGAAATATCCAAATCTTAAAGAAAAATTATGGGGAAGTGAGTTTTGGAGTAAAGGATATTTTATGAGCACAGTAGGTAAACATGGTGATGAGCAGAAATTACGTAATTATGTACAGAATCAAGGTTCGGGCAAACCTTCTTATAAAGCATTTCAACAAAAACAGTTAAAGCTTTTTGGATAGATACCTCGTAGCTCTGCTGCGAGGTATCTAAAAAAGTTTTAGTTGTTTCTTATGATATCACGAAGCAGAGCTTCGGGGAATTAAACCCTGAGAGATTAATAAGTTATGTTAATTTTTACTGATACATTTCTGTGTTGGTCTAATTTTGATATGGAGCTATTGTTAACGATTTTTTATCGTTCATCTAGTCCGTCCGCCAAAACTCTACAAGCCTTATAGATAATATGGTTTTAAGACAAGAAGTAATACAACAATCCGTAAGAAAATGATAAAATATGGTCATAAACCTTATGGATTTCAGTCAATGCCAATAGACAACATTATCAAATCGCAAGAACAAGGGAAACTGTTTGGTTATAAATTAAAAGAAGAATTAAACCCAAATAATAAGCTATATAAATTAAGAGAATTAATAAATTGGTCTAGGCTCGAAGAGTGGTTATCAAAAAATGTTTGTATTAAGAAATTTGGTAGAAATAGAAAATGTCATAGAGTGATGCTTGGCATAACGATGCTACAAGCAATGTATAATTTTTCAGATTCATTATCAGAGGAAGAGCTAAAAGAGAATATGTATTGGCAGTATTTCTGCGGGTGGGAATATATAGAAAAAGACATAGCTATCTCGGAAACTAGTATACGACGGTTTCGTAGTGTATTAGGTGAAGCTGGATATAATGAGATATTATCGGAGTTGATCAGGGTTGGGATAAAAACTAACACAATTAAAAAAAAAGATTTGGAATTAATCATCGCTGATACGACTGTACAAATTAAGAATATCAAACACCCACACGATGTTTATTTAATGGATAAAGCTAGGCTTAGCATAGTAAAGCTTTGCAACAGTTTGGGTATACATTTGAATGAAACATACGCTAGAACCTATAAACGCGATATAGTAAAGCTATGGAAATATAAAGAACATAGTAAAGCCAAGAAGCGTTGGAAAATAATGAAGCATTTAAAAATATTACTGGGTCGTTTGATTAGAGTATGTGAGCGTGAGATCAAAAATAAGCAATTAAACTTGTCTCTCAAAAATCAAGAAGTATTGCAAAAAATAAAACAAATACATAACCAATCTGTTTTAAAAAGAGAAGCTAAAAAGCAATATAAAGAAGATAACAAAGTATTATATAGTTTTCATGCCCCTGAAGTAGAGTGTATAGGAAAGGGAAAACGCAACAAGCCATATGAGTTTGGCAATAAAGTAGCGGTAGTAGTAAGTGGTCGTAGAAATTTTGTTTTATCCGCAAAATCGTTTCATAATAATCCTTATGATGGTCATACATTGCATCAGAGCTTTGAAGCAGTAGAGAGTGTCACTGGAATCAAGATAAAGAAATCATTTGTTGATCTTGGGTATAGTGGTAGCAATGTAAAGGAGAAGAGTAAGGTATATACCCCAAAAACGCGGAAGAAGTTGTTACAAGAGGACAAGTCTATGATCAAGAGACGCAGTGCCATAGAACCAATAATAGGTCACTTAAAGCAATATGGTCGGATGGGTAGAAACTTCTTGAAAGGTATGATAGGAGATATTATCAATCCAATAATCTCTGCTATTGGTTTGAATTTACGATGCATTGCAAATCATTTACAAATCGTGTCTAACTCCACATAAATCAAAAATATCATCATGCAAAAACTAGATGAACGATAAAAAATCGTTAACAATAGCTCCATATCAAAATTAGACCAACACAGAAATGTATCAGTAAAAATTAACATAACTTATTAATTTTTATTGAAAATCTTAGCAATTTGTTGTCAAAACTCTATCCCATTACAAATGATCAGGATTTGAAGTGTTTTTGGCGGATAGACCATCTAGTTTTTGCATGATGATATTTTTGATTTATGTGGAGTTAGACACGATTTGTAAATGATTTGCAATGCATCGTAAATTCAAACCAATAGCAGAGATTATTGGATTGATAATATCTCCTATCATACCTTTCAAGAAGTTTCTACCCATCCGACCATATTGCTTTAAGTGACCTATTATTGGTTCTATGGCACTGCGTCTCTTGATCATAGACTTGTCCTCTTGTAACAACTTCTTCCGCGTTTTTGGGGTATATACCTTACTCTTCTCCTTTACATTGCTACCACTATACCCAAGATCAACAAATGATTTCTTTATCTTGATTCCAGTGACACTCTCTACTGCTTCAAAGCTCTGATGCAATGTATGACCATCATAAGGATTATTATGAAACGATTTTGCGGATAAAACAAAATTTCTACGACCACTTACTACTACCGCTACTTTATTGCCAAACTCATATGGCTTGTTGCGTTTTCCCTTTCCTATACACTCTACTTCAGGGGCATGAAAACTATATAATACTTTGTTATCTTCTTTATATTGCTTTTTAGCTTCTCTTTTTAAAACAGATTGGTTATGTATTTGTTTTATTTTTTGCAATACTTCTTGATTTTTGAGAGACAAGTTTAATTGCTTATTTTTGATCTCACGCTCACATACTCTAATCAAACGACCCAGTAATATTTTTAAATGCTTCATTATTTTCCAACGCTTCTTGGCTTTACTATGTTCTTTATATAGCTAACGCGAAAAGGTTTTTACCATAGTTTTTGTATTTACTCACATATTCACCAGATCTAAATCCTATTAAACATTGCTGGACTAACTTTAAAAACTGTTTACATAAAATTATTGATCAATGCCTAAGTTTTTCCTAATCTGTGGTAGAAACATTTCCGTGTTAGCTATATTTCCATAGCTTTACTATATCGCGTTTATAGGTTCTAGCGTATGTTTCATTCAAATGTATACCCAAACTGTTGCAAAGCTTTACTATGCTAAGCCTAGCTTTATCCATTAAATAAACATCGTGTGGGTGTTTGATATTCTTAATTTGTACAGTCGTATCAGCGATGATTAATTCCAAATCTTTTTTTTTAATTGTGTTAGTTTTTATCCCAACCCTGATCAACTCCGATAATATCTCATTATATCCAGCTTCACCTAATACACTACGAAACCGTCGTATACTAGTTTCCGAGATAGCTATGTCTTTTTCTATATATTCCCACCCGCAGAAATACTGCCAATACATATTCTCTTTTAGCTCTTCCTCTGATAATGAATCTGAAAAATTATACATTGCTTGTAGCATCGTTATGCCAAGCATCACTCTATGACATTTTCTATTTCTACCAAATTTCTTAATACAAACATTTTTTGATAACCACTCTTCGAGCCTAGACCAATTTATTAATTCTCTTAATTTATATAGCTTATTATTTGGGTTTAATTCTTCTTTTAATTTATAACCAAACAGTTTCCCTTGTTCTTGCGATTTGATAATGTTGTCTATTGGCATTGACTGAAATCCATAAGGTTTATGACCATATTGTATCATTTTCTTACGGATTGTTGTATTACTTCTTGTCTTAAAACCATATTATCTATAAGGCTTGTAGAGTTTTGGCGGACGGACTTTATATTTTTCCCATAATAAATATTAAAAACATTTAACTAATTGTTTAAAATAATCGTGGCAAGCCACGGGGAATTTAACCCAACAGGGATTAAATTACTTCACCGCTTCAATTAGTTTTTTAACTCCGTCTACTGACTTATCAAATAAAGCTTGCTCATCGGTAGTTAGTTGCAGTTCGATTACTTTCTCTACGCCGTTTTTACCTATAATAATGGGTACGCCAGCATATAAATCTTTTACGCCATATTCGCCTTGTGAGTAAGCAGCACAGGTTAGAATTTGTCGTTTGTCTTGTAAATAAGATTCAAGCATTTCTACAGCAGAAGCAGCAGGGGCGTAATAAGCTGATCCTGTTTTAAGTAATGCCACGATTTCACCACCGCCATTTCTAGTGCGGTCAATTATTTTTTCGATACGTTCGTTAGTTGATAACCCCATTTTTACTAAGTCAGGTATAGGCACGCCTTTGACAGTAGAATATCTAGCAAGCGGTACCATAGCATCACCGTGACCGCCAAGAACTATACTACTAACGCTATTAGTTGATACTTTAAACTCCTCAGCAAGAAAAAGGTTAAATCTTGAGGAATCAAGTACGCCCGCCATACCAATGACTTTATTATGTGGCAAGCCGCTTTCTTTCAGCATCACGTAAACCATAACATCTAGCGGGTTGGTAATTACTATTACAAAAGCATTAGGAGCATATTGTTTAACATTTTCTGCAACGCTTTTCATAATACCGGTATTGACGCTAATTAAATCGTCTCTACTCATGCCAAGTTTTCTAGGCAAGCCGGCAGTGATAATTATTGCATCTGACCCTTCAATATCTTTATAATCATTTGTGCCTTTAATTTTGATATCAGAACCTGCTAAGGTATTTGCTTGCATTATATCTAGAGCTTTGCCTTGTGGAATCCCTTCAGCTACATCAAACAATACTATATCACCTAAATTTTTTAGACTGATTAAATGAGCAAGTGTGCCACCTATATTACCACTTCCTATCAATGAGATTTTTGGATTTTTTTTCATTATGTCCTCATACGTTTGAATATACGTATCTAATATATTATAAATATATTCAAGAAAAAAGGTTTTTTACAAGAAATACATTTTTACATAATGTCATTCCTGCGTAAGCATTGTTGCGTGGATCTGAAGTTTTGACACAAATTCTAATTTTTCTGACTAAAGTAAAAATTTATGTTTAAAGATGAAGAACTCGGCCGCAAGCGACCGAGTTTCAAAACAGGTTAAACTGCTTTGTTTCTTTTTCAATTTTATCCATTGCGTTTAGTTGATTTTGGTATCCACACAAAGTGATATAGCTAACGCGGAAAGGTTTTTACCATAGTTTTTGTATTTACTCACATATTCACCAGATCTAAATCCTATTAAACATTGCTGGACTAACTTTAAAAACTGTTTACGTAAAATTATTGATCAATGCCTAAGTTTTTTCTAATCTGTGGTAGCAACATTTCCGTGTTAGCTATACATTATTCTAAAAACATGATGACTATTACACCTCAATTCCATTCTACTAAATTATAATATGCCAACGCTTATATTATAACGCTATCCATCTAGGGAGCAAGCTCCCTAGATTTTCGCTATGCGGTTAAAGCAAGATCTGTTGTTGAATTAACAACTAATAAATATTTTCAGCGTAGTTGGTCAAGTGTATACAGAGCTATAGAGAATTTTTACTGTGCTCGTGATGAATCATTAAATATAAGAGATAAGCAACATTTTAAGACTCGAGAAGATATAGAAAAATACTTAATAAGTAAACTGATTAATCTCTCAGGGTTTAATTCCCCGAAGCTCTGCTTCGTGATATCATAAGAAACAACTAAAACTTTTTTAGATACCTCGTAGCTCTGCTGCGAGGAGCATCATTTAAATATAGATATATCATGGCTCATTTAACGATAGATGAAAGATTTAAAATATACGAAATGAATAAGAGTGGTTATAGCTCGCGATATATAGGGACAAAGATTGGCCGTGATAAAAGCACTATATGTTATGAACTCAAGAGAATGAGGCATAATTATAGACCAGATAGGGCTAACACACTTGCTTGCAGTTTAAGGCAAGGTAAGAGAAAAAGAAAATTAGATATTGATAATAATTTACGAGCAGAAATAATAAAGCAGTTAACACAGGGTATTTCACCAGATATAATTTCAGGTAGACGTAAACTATCACGAGATACTGTCAATATTTCTACAGAGAGTATATACCAGTTTATTTATACATCTCCTATAGCACAAAGGCAAAAATTATATTTATCTTTAGCAAGAAAAAGGAAAAATAGGTTGCATCATGGTACAAGAATCAGAAACAAAAGAATTACAATACCAAATCGAGTTTCCATTACTGAAAGACCAGAGATAAATAGAAAGATAGCAGCAATAGGTCATTTAGAAGGTGATTTAACTTTTAACAAAGGTAATCAAAGTCGTAATATAGGCGCTCTTGTGGATATCAGAACACAAAAAGTGTTTCTCACTTTAAACCGTTCAAAAAGAACACAAGATGTGATTGGTAACATGAATAAAAAACTTAAACAATTGTCGCATATAATCAAAAGCATAACGTTAGATAATGGCAAAGAATTTACCAATCATGAACAACTATTGCCAAAATCTGAACGAAAAGTATATTTTTGCAATCCTTATTCTCCATGGCAAAAACCATTGATAGAGAAGATTAACTCAATGGTGCACAGAGTATACTCTAAATCTTTAGATATAAAAAAATTAACAATAAAGCAATTACAAGAAATTGAGGATTTTTTAAATAATTTACCAAGAAAAGTGCTCGGTTATAAAACACCCAATGAGGTATGGGAAGAAAATATAAATCTGGCTTAATTAATACTGGAATTTACCCAATTCAAAATTGGAAAAAACAGTTTTTAGGTAATGCGGCATTAGCTTTTGAACCAGCTAAAGTTTTGAGTGAATATCAAGAACAAATAAATCATTTACAAGAGCAAAATGATGAACTTGCTAAAGCTCTTGGTAGAATCACAGTTGAGAGGGACTGGGGCCGTGGGAAAGCTCAAAAGCTTGCAGGAGTTTCGGGCTCTGTCTCATCAATTGTGTAAATTTCGTGAACCATTAAATTCTACCATCAAATTTGATCATAAAATGAGCCATAGCTTCATTCCAATTGGGGATAGGCATAGACCATTTTTTGGTAATATAATCAATTGTCAGATATAAAACTTTAAATACTGCGTCATCATTTGGAAAGATGCGTTTATTCTTAGTAACTTTTCTCAATTGGCTATTCAGCGATTCTATCGCATTTGTAGTGTAAATAATCTTACGAATCTCCTTTGGATATTGCAAGAAAATTATCAAATTATCCCAATTATTATACCAAGATTTAGCTATATGCGGATATTGCTTACTCCATTTTTGATCAAATGACTCAAGAGCTAATTCTGCTTCTTTTTCAGTAGCAGAAGTATAGATTAGTTTCAAATCCGCTGCTAATTGCTTTCTATCTTTATATGATACATATTTGAGGCTATTCCTGATCTGATGGACAATACAAATTTGATGTTCAGTTTTCGGATATACTGATGCAATAGCATCAGACATACCAGTTAGATTATCACTACAAGCAATTAAGATATCTTTTACTCCTCGATTCTTCATTTCAGTAAAATTACCAAGCCAAAATTTAGCTCCTTCATTCTCACTTATCCATAAGCCTAAAATATCCTTTCTGCCAGATAAATCTATTCCTAAAGCTACATATACTGATTTATTAATAATAAGTTTATCTTGTCTTACTTTCACTACTAAACAGTCAAAATATACTATAGGGTATACTGACTCAAGAGGTCTACTCTGCCAAATCTTGACCTCATCTATTACTTCATCTGTAATCCTGCTGATTAGGCTCTCACTGATCTCAGCTCCATATAATTCTTGCAATTGTGTTTTAATATCAGACACACTCATACCCTTCGCATATAAGGATATTATCTTTTGGTCTAAGCCATCTATTCTTGTTTGTTTCTTTGAGACTATTATAGGTTCAAATTTACCTTGTCTGTCTCTTGGAACATTTATCTCTATAGTACCATTCTCACTAATCAGATTCTTACTAAAACTACCATTCCTCGCATTCTCAGTTTCAGCTCTATCATACTTGCTATAACCTAAATGTTCTGACATCTCAGCATGCAGTGCTCGCTCTAAAATACCCTTGGTTAACTCCTTAATTAATCCATTCTGACTTAGTACTGTTTTTAAATCTACTCCGCCTTCTATCAGCAAATCTATTGCTTCATTTATTTTTTTATTCTTCTCTATTTGCATTTCTGTTACCTATATTTTTAATTACTTCTAATATAGGCTCAACAAAAATTTACACAATCATTGCAAAAGACTCGAGTTTCGCACTTAGCAAAATTGTGTATTAGTTAGAAGCCATTTAATGTTGTTCTGAATTGATGTTTTTATAACTTCCCAAGTTTGTTGATATAAAGTAATGTTTTCATTTATCCTCCTTTTGTTCATATCAAGCCAGGCCAATACAGCAAGGCAAATATGATTTCTTTGAGCTCGACCCGTGCGTGCCTGACAGCATTCAATACCACAAGTTTGTTTCAATTCTCGATGATAAACTTCTATAGACCAACGCGCCTTAACAATTTTCTCTATTTGCTCACGTGTAGGATTCTCTAAATTAGTTGTTATGTAATCAATGCGACCATTTTTTGCCACAAACTTAAATACCGTAACCCAACCGTATCCACGTAGGTGAATTTTTAGCCCTTCATCGGGAATCTCTAAAGTTTCCAAGCTAACATTACGATTAACTTTTCTATTTTTTCTTAGGTTGGTAACCCATATCCAACCTAAATTACGTATATGTTTTAAATTATCCAAACCACTATACCAAGCATCCATAACTATAGCATCAGGCTTGATACCTCTTTCTTTAGCTAAAGTAAGCATATCACAAAAATGCTCGTTCTTTGTTTTACCATCAGTTTCTTTATCATATATTCTATAATCTACAGGAGTAGATTGATCAATTTGAGTATTGTAATGCAGTAAGTTTACCATTCCTATACCAGGTATAACATCATGTACAGCCCCAGAATATTGATAATTTACAAGCTCGATCCTCTTACTGTATTGCTTTGACAATAAGGTGTCATCTCCCACTAATAAACAAGGATCTTCCAGATCAATATATTTTGACACTTTGCTATAGATTTCGCTAGGGCGAAAATCCTTACTCTTTAACCATCGACTTGCACTATCGTGCGATAGATCTAATGGACTTACTTTAGATAATGCTTTGCTAGTATATCTTACACTACTTGCTTGTAAGAATGATTTATATAAATCTTTGCTACATTTTGATCTTGTCATTTTTATCTAAAACTATTTTTCTCTAGATTAGCATATTATTTGCTAAGTGCGAAACTCCTGGCTTGGATTTATCAAATAAAAAGAGTCTTGTACACTCCAAGCTAAATCAACTCTCAAAATCAAGACAGTGTGAACTATTAAAGATTAGTCGATCTACAGCCTACTATAAATCCAAGGAGATGAGTATAAATAAATTAAGTATTTTAAATAGAATAGATGAAATATATACAGATAATCCTGAATTTGGTTATCGCTATATTCATCAACAGTTACTAGAAGATGGTTTTATTGTCGGTAAAGATCGAGTACTGAAATATATGAGGATGATGGGTATAAGATCTATAGCTACTTAACTTGATCAATATTGGACTAAATCTGGCTCAACAAAGCAAGTGTATGTGCCTAATGTGAATGAGGTTTGGAGTGGTGACATTACTTACATTAGAACTAATGGTGGCTTTATGTATATGGCAGCTATTATAGATTGGCATAGCAAGGCCATATTGAGCTATAAACTGTCAAATTCTATGGATGCATCTCTTGTAACTGATGTCTTGAAACAAGCTCTCAGTAAGTATAACGCTCCACAGATATTTAATAGTGATCAAGGTAGCCAATATACCAGTTATGACCACATAAATATTCTCAAGGAGCATGATATCCAAATTTCAATGAATGGCAAAGGTAGAAGTATTGATAATATAGTAATAGAAAGGTTTTTTAGAACTTTAAAATATAATGGTATCTTTATTAATGATTTTAACAATGTTAAAGAGTTAAAAGAGGGGATTGATCATTATCTGAATAAATATAATTATCACAGATTTCATTCAAGTATTGGTTATAAAAAGCCTATGAATGTATATCTGAATTATATGCAAAATTATCAGCAAATTGCTGCCTGATAATCGAAAAATTAGGAAAACATACTACTCATTTTTTTGTCTTGATTTTTCATGTATGGACCTCCTGTAGAATGCAAGAAAAAAATAACATCAATAATAAAAACAAACAAATGCAGTCATGTATCCGGCTTATAGCTGATAAATCAACCTAATTTATTCTACAGCCCTGATGGAATTCGCTGGCTTACAAACTATATACTTATCAGTCCATCGGCTTCTAAAAGAGCCACTGAAAAACGCAGTTTTTTTGTAAGCTAAGGTTTGTCTTATTTACCATCAATATTAATTATCTCAAGCATATTTCGGGTTGGAATCTCTTACATATTGTTTTGCTTTTACCTATTCATTATATAAATCACCATTTATTTTACTTATAAGTGCTATGCTACACACTCTTTAGCTACAAACTTTACTCTCTACATAATCATCTCCTGATCTTAGTACAGCAAACACCACTCTTGCCAACTTATTAGCTATGGCAACTGTCGTTTTATTATGGCTACTTCGCTCAGATAAATTAAACATCCATTTCGTAAATTGGCTAAAATCTTTTTTAGATTTCTGTTCTTCCGATGTAAATCTTATCTTGGCATTTAGTACAGCTCTAGCCCCTTGAATTAATAAAGTGCGTAAGTATACATCACCTCGCTTGCTAATTCCCAGCAGCTTATCCTTCCCACCACTTGAATGTTGTCTTGGCACTAATCCTAGCCATGCCGATAATTGCCTGCCATTCTCAAAACTTGTAGCATTACCTATTGATGCTATTAAAGCAGTAGCAGTAATTAAACCAAGACCAGGTATAGCTCTTAATCGTTGATATTGAGTTAGGTTACTTGCTATCATTGTTAATCGTTTTTCTATCTCTTTTATTTTTCTGTTATTATCTAAGAATTCTTCTTTTAGTTCACTAAATGTTTGATAACTTAACTGGCTTAATTTCCCTGCATCTAAAATCTCAATTAATTTTGTGATAACCTTATTAATGCCTTGAGGAACAATAAAACCAAACTCATGTAGTAGCCCCCTAATTTCATTAGCAAGTGCTGTACGATTTTTTACCAATCTCTCTCTTACCCTATGTATTGATAAAATTTCTTGTTGCTCTATAGTTTTAATTGCAACAAATCTCATATTAGGTCTTGTCACGGCTTCACATATCGCTTCAGCATCTGCTTGATCATTTTTATTAGTTTTAACATATGGTTTGACAAATTGCGGTGCCATTAGTTTTACTTCATGCCCTAATTTAGTTATTTCTCTTGCCCAATAACTAGAACCACCACAAGCTTCCATCCCTACTAAACATTGTGGTAAATTAGCCATAAATGTCAAAACCTGATCTCTCATCAATTTTTTCTTTAATACTGTCTTGCCATTTTTATCTACACCATGAATTTGAAAAATTCTTTTTGCAATATCTATACCAATTGTAGTAACCTCCATATGGACCTCCTTAATTGTTGTTTTAATATGTTAAATATTAACCCTAGAAGATTAGCAACTGCTTTTCATTCTCTATATCAGGAGGTCCATACCATTAGTCCACTATCGTTATTGATTATAGACATATTATTGATAGTTTAGTACGTAAACCTGGAGCATTTGTTCAATATCAATATTATGAAGCTTTATTCCCACGTGCTATATTTCGTCAGGTATATGACCAGCTTATCTCTATATATCCATATAAAGGGCATAAAATATATCTTAAAATATTACAATTAGCAAAAATGTATGGAGAATTGAATGTAGTTACTGCATTAGCAGTGCTATTAGAAAAGAAGATTGAGCCAATAATTGATCATATTACAGATTTACTAAATAGCCAGACTCAAACTGTTTGTTCAGTAAAAATTAATCAACCAATACTGTCTGAATATGATCAATTACATTGCTTTAAAACAATGGAGGTTGCATGAGTAAACAGATAATAACTCCGCAACCGCTAAATAATTTACTCAAGAACCTTTGCTTACCTACTTTTGCATCGTGCTATAAATCAGTTGCAGAAAGCTTTGAGCAAGAAAAGAAAACATATATAGATTATCTACAGGAGTTAGCCATACGTGAGTTAGAACATAGACAACAACAACGTATTGCCAGATTGCTGAAGCAAGCAAAACTCTCTCGAGATAAGTTATTAAGCAACTTTGATATTAAGCGTATCCCAGGATTATCGCCAACTAAGATCCAATATCTTGCACAAGGAGAATTTATGGATCGCTATGAAAATATACTTATTTTTGGTAATCCTGGCACTGGCAAAAGTCATCTTAGTATAGGTTTAGCACGTGAGTGGTGTCTTGCTGGTAGACGTGTATTATATACAACAGCAGCTAATTTGGTTCAACAATTACTAGAAGCAAAGCTTAGTTTAAAACTTAAGCAAATTATTAAAAAATTCGATTATTTTGAAATATTGATAATTGATGATATATCATATGTACCATATAATCGTGAAGAAACTGATGTTTTATTTACCTTATTAGCTGAACGTTATGAAATGCGTAGTGTATTAATTACTAGCAATTTAGTTTTTGCAAAATGGAATACTATTTTTAAAGATGAAATGACTACGTCAGCAGTTATTGACAGATTGGTTCACCATTCTTCAATTCTTGAACTCAATACTGAAAGTTATAGAATCGCTACAGCTAAAGGCAAAAAATTAACTATAAAATCGGAGGATAATAATGTAACACTTTAGACAATATTTTTTACTCAAAAATGGGTAATTTTAATTCGTCATGGGTAATTCTAATGTTCGTTCATCAGAAGTAATACTTTTTATGATTTGAGTTATTTTTGTTGGGCTATACATTGGTATTGACTGTAATAAAGAGTCTTTTGCAATGATTGTGTAAATTTTTGTTGAGCCTATATTAGAAGTAATTAAAAATATAGGTAACAGAAATGCAAATAGAGAAGAATAAAAAAATAAATGAAGCAATAGATTTGCTGATATAGCTAACGCGGAAAGGTTTTTACCATAGTTTTTGTATTTACTCACATATTCACCAGATCTAAATCCTATTAAACATTGCTGGACTAACTTTAAAAACTGTTGACGTAAAATTATTGATCAATGCCTAAGTTTTTCCTAATCTGTGGTAGAAACATTTCCGTGTTAGCTATAGAAGGTGGAGTAGATTTAAAAACAGTACTAAGTCAGAATGGATTAATTAAGGAATTAACCAAGGGTATTTTAGAGCGAGCACTGCATGCTGAGATGTCAGAACATTTAGGTTATAGCAAGTATGATAGAGCTGAAACTGAGAATGCGAGGAATGGTAATTTTAGTAAGAATCTGATTAGTGAGAATGGTACTATAGAGCTAAATGTTCCAAGAGACAGACAAGGTAAATTTGAACCTATAATAGTCTCAAAGAAACAAACAAGAATAGATGGCTTAGACCAAAAGATAATATCCTTATATGCGAAGGGTATGAGTGTGTCTGATATTAAAACACAATTGCAAGAATTATATGGAGCTGAGATCAGTGAGAGCCTAATCAGCAGGATTACAGATGAAGTAATAGATGAGGTCAAGATTTGGCAGAGTAGACCTCTTGAATCAGTATACCCTATAGTATATTTTGACTGTTTAGTAGTGAAAGTAAGACAAGATAAACTTATTATTAATAAATCAGTATATGTAGCTTTAGGAATAGATTTATAGCTAACACGGAAATGTTTCTACCACAGATTAGGAAAAACTTAGGCATTGATCAATAATTTTACGTAAACAGTTTTTAAAGTTAGTCCAGCAATGTTTAATAGGATTGAGATCTGGTGAATATGTGAGTAAATACAAAAACTATGGTAAAAACCTTTCCGCGTTAGCTATATCTGGCAGAAAGGATATTTTAGGCTTATGGATAAGTGAGAATGAAGGAGCTAAATTTTGGCTTGGTAATTTTACTGAAATGAAGAATCGAGGAGTAAAAGATATCTTAATTGCTTGTAGTGATAATCTAACTGGTATGTCTGATGCTATTGCATCAGTATATCCGAAAACTGAACATCAAATTTGTATTGTCCATCAGATCAGGAATAGCCTCAAATATGTATCATATAAAGATAGAAAGCAATTAGCAGCGGATTTGAAACTAATCTATACTTCTGCTACTGAAAAAGAAGCAGAATTAGCTCTTGAGTCATTTGATCAAAAATGGAGTAAGCAATATCCGCATATAGCTAAATCTTGGTATAATAATTGGGATAATTTGATAATTTTCTTGCAATATCCAAAGGAGATTCGTAAGATTATTTACACTACAAATGCGATAGAATCGCTGAATAGCCAATTGAGAAAAGTTACTAAGAATAAACGCATCTTTCCAAATGATGACGCAGTATTTAAGGTTTTATATCTGACAATTGATTATATTACCAAAAAATGGTCTATGCCTATCCCCAATTGGAATGAAGCTATGGCTCATTTTATGATCAAATTTGATGGTAGAATTTAATGGTTCACGAAATTTACACAATTGATGAGACAGAGCCGTAATAAAAAATGTACGTGATCTTTATCTACTCCTATTTCTAAAAATCTAATTTCATAACGATCTTCAAACTGGATTCTGCCGTTACTGGGAATGACATCAGAGCCATACGACCAATAACAAGCCACGGCATTGCCCTCATCAAAAAGCTATTTTCTACCTTTATACCACAAAAAATATAAAGGAATGCCGGCTATAGTAAAAGCACTAGCTATGATTAATGTTTTAATAGGTGTTTCATAAATAACCCAAGCACAAAAAATAATTGATATTATAGCCATCAATAAATAATAATAAGAAAAATTTTTCTTTGAACTAAGAAGAATTACTTTTAAAAACGCTACGCTGCAAATTAAGTAAACGAATAAAAACGCTATTGCCGAGAAATCTATTATTTTGGTAATCTGCTCAGCAAAATTATCATTCGCTGTAAATACTAATAACGGCACAATACCAAGGCAACTTACAATAATCCCCCACACCGGTGCATTATTACTATTTTTCTTGGCAAAAAATTTCGGTAATAAACCATCTTCAGCAAGCCCTAAAGCAATTTGTCCGCTAGTTAGTACCCAAGCATTAAGCGTGCCAATGCAAATAATAGATGCAATAACGGAAATCACACTAGACCATTTACCGCCAAATAATAAAGCTGCGGCATCAGTATAAGGAGCTTTGGAGATAATAAGATCAGATGCTGGAATTAAACCCATTATACCGATACTATTAATAAGATATAGCACGGCAACGCAGAAAGTTCCGAGCATTATAGCCCTTGGGATAGTCTTAGAAGGATTTTTTACCGAGCCTGCCGTAGTTGTTGCACACTCTACCCCGATAAACCCCCAGAAGGTAAGCAGTGCTACCCTACCCATAATAGCCGGAACGCTTAAATTCTCTACTTCCTCAGCAATAGCTATATTATCTATGTTAAAATGCGATAACGCACATACTCCCACTATTAATAAAGGTACGAATTTTAATAATGTTAAATAAAACTCTGCTTTGCCTGCCACTTCAGGACCTTTTAAATTTAAAATCATGATGGCAGCTAGTAATATTATCTGTAATATTAAATCTAATATTGCTTGTGATTTGAAGAAAGGAGTTAGATAACCTATAGCAGAGATTACAACTATACTAGTGCTAATAAATGATATAACCCAATAAGTCCAGCCAACAAAAAAGGCGGCTTTTTCGCCAAAGCTCTCACGGATATAAACATGCGGACCACCTGTCTTAGGAAATTTTGCACATAGATATGAAAATACAAGTGCAATGCTCATAGCACCAAATAGCGATAGCACCCACCCCCATATGCTATATATACCGTAAGGTGCTAAACTCAAAGGAAGTATAAAAACACTAGTACCGATTTGGCTACCAGTTACTAATGCAAAAACTGCCCAAAAACCTAATTTTTGTGACATAGAAAGATATTAAAAAAAGGAAATTATACCTATAAAAACGATTTTATGCAACTTATTAAAGTATTATTATTAACGCGAGTTTCGTATTCCAAAAGTCGCTTAATACCTGATAAACATTGGGCTACGGGGATATTCATAATACCGTTTTTGGTATAAAATTAGCTAAAAATGCATAATTGCGGCTCTGGATATATAAGTGTGTAAATTCTAAAATAGGCAATGATGCTCCTCGCAGCAGAGCTACGAGGTATCTAAAAAAGTTTTAGTTGTTTCTTATGATATCACGAAGCAGAGCTTCGGGGAATTAAACCCTGAGAGATTAAAAATTGATTATATCTGGCTTAATTAATTATAGAACTTTCCATAGCAGATGTTGATTCACTGCTTGCTTAAATGTATCATGACTTTTTTCGACAGAACCATTTTCATGACTGACGCCTGGATTATTTCGCGATGGTGCAACATTGTAATAACCAAGCAATTCTTGCCATCTTTCTGTAAATTGTCTACTATTACCACATTGCTTGGTAGCTGCACTTAAATTATCTGTACGATGCTCTGGTAAAACTCCACCTAACTCCCATACAGCTTTTTCAAACCCTGATGCTAATGTATCAAAACTTTCACTATGGCATATGCTAAAAGTTTCCCAACATGAATAAGGCAACATAAAATGAAATAGTAAGTGAGGATATGGTTGCCCACCACTACAAATACCCAATTGATTCATATTGGTCCAATCAGACTGACTCTGTTTGCCAGGAAGAATATTTTGTAAAAAGATTACTGTCTTATCCTTACCATGTGCAGCTCTCCATTGTTTCAACCTTTTCTGCAAACAGCGTAATTGCTTCCCATTATAATTCCCATGATACTTTTCTGTCAAATATGCTAATATGGTAGTTGCTTGCAACTCCGGTGCTGATTCTAGCATTGATTCTATTTCATCCCAGTGCTTCACAAATGGATCCTTACGTGTCCTATATTTACGTATTGTGCGTAATTCGCTTGGATACTTATTAATACGTAAATACTTACGTGCCGTTTTTACACTCATACCTGCTTTTGCAGCAGAAATTATCTGATTATATTTTTTGATCTTTTGCATTAAAATACCTACTTGGTTATTTGTACATGTCATCAGTAATTCTCGAATAATATTTAAATATTTAAAAATAAATTTTTATTCGATTTTACTGTCCATAGTTACTTCTTTTTTATAGGTAATTTTAATGTTCGTTGAGGGTAATTCTAATATTCGTTAGTCATTTTTTGGTCTAAAATTACATTTGGTTATTAACGAAAAAGGTGAGATTCAAGGTCTAAAACTAACGCCTGGTAATGGGAAAGTTCTATAATTAATTAAGCCAGATATAATCAATTTTTAATCTCTCAGGGTTTAATTCCCCGAAGCTCTGCTTCGTGATATCATAAGAAACAACTAAAACTTTTTTAGATACCTCGTAGCTCTGCTGCGAGGAGCATCATTTAAATATAGATATATCATGGCTCATTTAACGATAGATGAAAGATTTAAAATATACGAAATGAATAAGAGTGGTTATAGCTCGCGATATATAGGGACAAAGATTGGCCGTGATAAAAGCACTATATGTTATGAACTCAAGAGAATGAGGCATAATTATAGACCAGATAGGGCTAACACACTTGCTTGCAGTTTAAGGCAAGGTAAGAGAAAAAGAAAATTAGATATTGATAATAATTTACGAGCAGAAATAATAAAGCAGTTAACACAGGGTATTTCACCAGATATAATTTCAGGTAGACGTAAACTATCACGAGATACTGTCAATATTTCTACAGAGAGTATATACCAGTTTATTTATACCAGGAGTTTCGCACTTAGCAAAATTGTGTATTAGTTAGAAGCCATTTAATGTTGTTCTGAATTGATGTTTTTATAACTTCCCAAGTTTGTTGATATAAAGTAATGTTTTCATTTATCCTCCTTTTGTTCATATCAAGCCAGGCCAATACAGCAAGGCAAATATGATTTCTTTGAGCTCGACCCGTGCGTGCCTGACAGCATTCAATACCACAAGTTTGTTTCAATTCTCGATGATAAACTTCTATAGACCAACGCGCCTTAACAATTTTCTCTATTTGCTCACGTGTAGGATTCTCTAAATTAGTTGTTATGTAATCAATGCGACCATTTTTTGCCACAAACTTAAATACCGTAACCCAACCGTATCCACGTAGGTGAATTTTTAGCCCTTCATCGGGAATCTCTAAAGTTTCCAAGCTAACATTACGATTAACTTTTCTATTTTTTCTTAGGTTGGTAACCCATATCCAACCTAAATTACGTATATGTTTTAAATTATCCAAACCACTATACCAAGCATCCATAACTATAGCATCAGGCTTGATACCTCTTTCTTTAGCTAAAGTAAGCATATCACAAAAATGCTCGTTCTTTGTTTTACCATCAGTTTCTTTATCATATATTCTATAATCTACAGGAGTAGATTGATCAATTTGAGTATTGTAATGCAGTAAGTTTACCATTCCTATACCAGGTATAACATCATGTACAGCCCCAGAATATTGATAATTTACAAGCTCGATCCTCTTACTGTATTGCTTTGACAATAAGGTGTCATCTCCCACTAATAAACAAGGATCTTCCAGATCAATATATTTTGACACTTTGCTATAGATTTCGCTAGGGCGAAAATCCTTACTCTTTAACCATCGACTTGCACTATCGTGCGATAGATCTAATGGACTTACTTCAGATAATGCTTTGCTAGTATATCTTACACTACTTGCTTGTAAGAATGATTTATATAAATCTTTGCTACATTTTGATCTTGTCATTTTTATCTAAAACTATTTTTCTCTAGATTAGCATATTATTTGCTAAGTGCGAAACTCCTGTATACATCTCCTATAGCACAAAGGCAAAAATTATATTTATCTTTAGCAAGAAAAAGGAAAAATAGGTTGCATCATGGTACAAGAATCAGAAACAAAAGAATTACAATACCAAATCGAGTTTCCATTACTGAAAGACCAGAGATAAATAGAAAGATAGCAGCAATAGGTCATTTAGAAGGTGATTTAACTTTTAACAAAGGTAATCAAAGTCGTAATATAGGCGCTCTTGTGGATATCAGAACACAAAAAGTGTTTCTCACTTTAAACCGTTCAAAAAGAACACAAGATGTGATTGGTAACATGAATAAAAAACTTAAACAATTGTCGCATATAATCAAAAGCATAACGTTAGATAATGGCAAAGAATTTACCAATCATGAACAACTATTGCCAAAATCTGAACGAAAAGTATATTTTTGCAATCCTTATTCTCCATGGCAAAAACCATTGATAGAGAAGATTAACTCAATGGTGCACAGAGTATACTCTAAATCTTTAGATATAAAAAAATTAACAATAAAGCAATTACAAGAAATTGAGGATTTTTTAAATAATTTACCAAGAAAAGTGCTCGGTTATAAAACACCCAATGAGGTATGGGAAGAAAATATAAATCTGGCTTAATTAATACTGGAATTTACCATGTAGATGATAGAGCGCCGGTTTCGATAATCACCAAACATATCACGGGATTATTGTAGAAATATCGCTTTTAAGCTGATAAAAGCACTAAATATTTAACTTTAAATATAATTTTTTACTTTAGTCAGAAAAATTAGAATTTTTGTCAAAACTTCAGTATAAAGCATTTCAACAAAAACAGTTAAAGCTTTTTGGATAGATACCTCGTAGCTCTGCTGCGAAGGAGCATCATTCTATAATAATACTACCTATAACTCCTCTATAGTAAGTATTAGGATCATACATAGATTCACTATAAATAGCAGGAAGTGTAAATATTCCTTTATTGATGGCTTTAATTTTATATTGATAGGTCATTTCATGGTTAGGAATAGTGCCAAAAATCATTATTCTATCATCACGACGATTTGTATATATCGGTCTCCAAATCATTGCCTGTTTATCAAGTTCTAAAATATTTATATTATTATCTGGTAAAAGCTCAAATCCTGCTGGTAATAAATCAAGGATCACCATATTATTTAAGGCATTAGTACTATTAGAACGCATAGTAATTTTTACTGTGACATTATCACCTAATTTTACTTTATTTATTTCTTTATTATTCTCATCCAGATATTTTTTAGTTATCTCTATACCTTTTAAAATCTCTTTATTTTCTTTTAAAATTTTATCATATCCTGAAGTTAAAAGCTGATAGAAAAAGCCATTATTTGTTGAAGTTAAATTAACTTCTTTAGCTTCATTTATAACGAAATTAGCTTGCATTATTTTGTTATTTTCTAAAACAACTTCTTGGTTAGAATAATTTACTTTAATAGTATTTTCATCTGCGTTATTTATTTTATCAGCATAAGTAATACTTGCCATAATTGCGTAGCTTGCTGATAGAGTGTTGTAATTATCTTTAGCAAAATTTGCTATATCCTCTACAACTTTCTGATCAAAGCTTTTTAGTCTTTCAGGGAAATGTAAAGAGATTAGATATAAATACTCACTATATTTTATTAGCGGACTATAGTATAGATAGTCTGATTTTAATGTTGTAGATTTATCTAGATTGAACTTATCTAATAATTTATCTGCTTCTTCATTCATTTGTAGCATTTTATAGCTAGCAGCTAAATAAACGGCGGTTAAATCATTATGCCATTTATCTTGTTGATATTCTTCTAAATATTTTAAAATATTTGCTATATAGCTTGTAGTAATCAAATTATTTCTAGTTAAAATATAAACGGCATATGCTTTTTCTCTAGCTTCATTTAAGGAACTAATAGACCTATTTGCCATATTTTCTAAATAATATATACCTTGATTGAATGTATCGCTAGGAACGGCTAAATATTTACTAGCTGCTTCGGTTAAAAAATGCATAGCATAAACAGAAATGAATGGATCAGAACTATCACTAACATTATTCCAATATTTAAACCCACCATCATAATTTTGACGTTCTGATAGCATTTGAAAAGCTTTAGATAATGACTCATCCATTTTCTTACGATCTGTTTGGAGTATGGTAACTAGATTTTGCTGATCATATAGTAAAACATTAGCAAAATTTTGGCTTATTAATTGCTCAGTGCAGCCATAAGGATAATTATCTAAGAAATCTCTAAAACCAGAAATAATAGCAAGCGGTGATTTAGAAGCAGAAATTTGTAATTTAGCAAATTCCGGATATAAATCTCTTGCGATTTTTAAAGTAATGTTATTACCAGACGCAAAGCCAGTATCAACTGTTGTAACATTAGGCATAGGCGGACGTACGCTAGTTGTTGTGGTAATTTCAGAGCTATGTACTACAGCCAAAGAGATAATATCAGGTTTAAGGTGATTTATAGAAGCTGTAACCTTGAAGTCAGCCGAGCCGAGCTTATCTGTTGCTTTTAATTTGACATTAATAGTAGCTTCTTTATTTTCATCAATCTGTATTTCATTAGGATATTCTAGGATTTTAAGCCCGTTACTTGTCTCAATATTTACAAAAACTTGAGCGTTTCCTGAATCTTTTAAATTATTAAATATTGTTACCGGTACTGTAAATTCATCATCTGGAGCTACAAATAAAGGTAACAGGAGTTTCGCACTTAGCAAATAATATGCTAATCTAGAGAAAAATAGTTTTAGATAAAAATGACAAGATCAAAATGTAGCAAAGATTTATATAAATCATTCTTACAAGCAAGTAGTGTAAGATATACTAGCAAAGCATTATCTGAAGTAAGTCCATTAGATCTATCGCACGATAGTGCAAGTCGATGGTTAAAGAGTAAGGATTTTCGCCCTAGCGAAATCTATAGCAAAGTGTCAAAATATATTGATCTGGAAGATCCTTGTTTATTAGTGGGAGATGACACCTTATTGTCAAAGCAATACAGTAAGAGGATCGAGCTTGTAAATTATCAATATTCTGGGGCTGTACATGATGTTATACCTGGTATAGGAATGGTAAACTTACTGCATTACAATACTCAAATTGATCAATCTACTCCTGTAGATTATAGAATATATGATAAAGAAACTGATGGTAAAACAAAGAACGAGCATTTTTGTGATATGCTTACTTTAGCTAAAGAAAGAGGTATCAAGCCTGATGCTATAGTTATGGATGCTTGGTATAGTGGTTTGGATAATTTAAAACATATACGTAATTTAGGTTGGATATGGGTTACCAACCTAAGAAAAAATAGAAAAGTTAATCGTAATGTTAGCTTGGAAACTTTAGAGATTCCCGATGAAGGGCTAAAAATTCACCTACGTGGATACGGTTGGGTTACGGTATTTAAGTTTGTGGCAAAAAATGGTCGCATTGATTACATAACAACTAATTTAGAGAATCCTACACGTGAGCAAATAGAGAAAATTGTTAAGGCGCGTTGGTCTATAGAAGTTTATCATCGAGAATTGAAACAAACTTGTGGTATTGAATGCTGTCAGGCACGCACGGGTCGAGCTCAAAGAAATCATATTTGCCTTGCTGTATTGGCCTGGCTTGATATGAACAAAAGGAGGATAAATGAAAACATTACTTTATATCAACAAACTTGGGAAGTTATAAAAACATCAATTCAGAACAACATTAAATGGCTTCTAACTAACAGGAGTTTCGCACTTAGCAAATAATATGCTAATCTAGAGAAAAATAGTTTTAGATAAAAATGACAAGATCAAAATGTAGCAAAGATTTATATAAATCATTCTTACAAGCAAGTAGTGTAAGATATACTAGCAAAGCATTATCTGAAGTAAGTCCATTAGATCTATCGCACGATAGTGCAAGTCGATGGTTAAAGAGTAAGGATTTTCGCCCTAGCGAAATCTATAGCAAAGTGTCAAAATATATTGATCTGGAAGATCCTTGTTTATTAGTGGGAGATGACACCTTATTGTCAAAGCAATACAGTAAGAGGATCGAGCTTGTAAATTATCAATATTCTGGGGCTGTACATGATGTTATACCTGGTATAGGAATGGTAAACTTACTGCATTACAATACTCAAATTGATCAATCTACTCCTGTAGATTATAGAATATATGATAAAGAAACTGATGGTAAAACAAAGAACGAGCATTTTTGTGATATGCTTACTTTAGCTAAAGAAAGAGGTATCAAGCCTGATGCTATAGTTATGGATGCTTGGTATAGTGGTTTGGATAATTTAAAACATATACGTAATTTAGGTTGGATATGGGTTACCAACCTAAGAAAAAATAGAAAAGTTAATCGTAATGTTAGCTTGGAAACTTTAGAGATTCCCGATGAAGGGCTAAAAATTCACCTACGTGGATACGGTTGGGTTACGGTATTTAAGTTTGTGGCAAAAAATGGTCGCATTGATTACATAACAACTAATTTAGAGAATCCTACACGTGAGCAAATAGAGAAAATTGTTAAGGCGCGTTGGTCTATAGAAGTTTATCATCGAGAATTGAAACAAACTTGTGGTATTGAATGCTGTCAGGCACGCACGGGTCGAGCTCAAAGAAATCATATTTGCCTTGCTGTATTGGCCTGGCTTGATATGAACAAAAGGAGGATAAATGAAAACATTACTTTATATCAACAAACTTGGGAAGTTATAAAAACATCAATTCAGAACAACATTAAATGGTCTATCCGCCAAAAACACTTCAAATCCTGATCATTTGTAATGGGATAGAGTTTTGACAACAAATTGCTAAGATTTTCAATAAAAATTAATAAGTTATGTTAATTTTTACTGATACATTTCTGTGTTGGTCTAATTTTGATATGGAGCTATTGTTAACGATTTTTTATCGTTCATCTAGTTTTTGCATGATGATATTTTTGATTTATGTGGAGTTAGACACGATTTGTAAATGATTTGCAATGCATCGTAAATTCAAACCAATAGCAGAGATTATTGGATTGATAATATCTCCTATCATACCTTTCAAGAAGTTTCTACCCATCCGACCATATTGCTTTAAGTGACCTATTATTGGTTCTATGGCACTGCGTCTCTTGATCATAGACTTGTCCTCTTGTAACAACTTCTTCCGCGTTTTTGGGGTATATACCTTACTCTTCTCCTTTACATTGCTACCACTATACCCAAGATCAACAAATGATTTCTTTATCTTGATTCCAGTGACACTCTCTACTGCTTCAAAGCTCTGATGCAATGTATGACCATCATAAGGATTATTATGAAACGATTTTGCGGATAAAACAAAATTTCTACGACCACTTACTACTACCGCTACTTTATTGCCAAACTCATATGGCTTGTTGCGTTTTCCCTTTCCTATACACTCTACTTCAGGGGCATGAAAACTATATAATACTTTGTTATCTTCTTTATATTGCTTTTTAGCTTCTCTTTTTAAAACAGATTGGTTATGTATTTGTTTTATTTTTTGCAATACTTCTTGATTTTTGAGCGACAAGTTTAATTGCTTATTTTTGATCTCACGCTCACATACTCTAATCAAACGACCCAGTAATATTTTTAAATGCTTCATTATTTTCCAACGCTTCTTGGCTTTACTATGTTCTTTATATTTCCATAGCTTTACTATATCGCGTTTATAGGTTCTAGCGTATGTTTCATTCAAATGTATACCCAAACTGTTGCAAAGCTTTACTATGCTAAGCCTAGCTTTATCCATTAAATAAACATCGTGTGGGTGTTTGATATTCTTAATTTGTACAGTCGTATCAGCGATGATTAATTCCAAATCTTTTTTTTTAATTGTGTTAGTTTTTATCCCAACCCTGATCAACTCCGATAATATCTCATTATATCCAGCTTCACCTAATACACTACGAAACCGTCGTATACTAGTTTCCGAGATAGCTATGTCTTTTTCTATATATTCCCACCCGCAGAAATACTGCCAATACATATTCTCTTTTAGCTCTTCCTCTGATAATGAATCTGAAAAATTATACATTGCTTGTAGCATCGTTATGCCAAGCATCACTCTATGACATTTTCTATTTCTACCAAATTTCTTAATACAAACATTTTTTGATAACCACTCTTCGAGCCTAGACCAATTTATTAATTCTCTTAATTTATATAGCTTATTATTTGGGTTTAATTCTTCTTTTAATTTATAACCAAACAGTTTCCCTTGTTCTTGCGATTTGATAATGTTGTCTATTGGCATTGACTGAAATCCATAAGGTTTATGACCATATTTTATCATTTTCTTACGGATTGTTGTATTACTTCTTGTCTTAAAACCATATTATCTATAAGGCTTGTAGAGTTTTGGCGGACGGACTTACTACTACCGCTACTTTATTGCCAAACTCATATGGCTTGTTGCGTTTTCCCTTTCCTATACACTCTACTTCAGGGGCATGAAAACTATATAATACTTTGTTATCTTCTTTATATTGCTTTTTAGCTTCTCTTTTTAAAACAGATTGGTTATGTATTTGTTTTATTTTTTGCAATACTTCTTGATTTTTGAGAGACAAGTTTAATTGCTTATTTTTGATCTCACGCTCACATACTCTAATCAAACGACCCAGTAATATTTTTAAATGCTTCATTATTTTCCAACGCTTCTTGGCTTTACTATGTTCTTTATATTTCCATAGCTTTACTATATCGCGTTTATAGGTTCTAGCGTATGTTTCATTCAAATGTATACCCAAACTGTTGCAAAGCTTTACTATGCTAAGCCTAGCTTTATCCATTAAATAAACATCGTGTGGGTGTTTGATATTCTTAATTTGTACAGTCGTATCAGCGATGATTAATTCCAAATCTTTTTTTTTAATTGTGTTAGTTTTTATCCCAACCCTGATCAACTCCGATAATATCTCATTATATCCAGCTTCACCTAATACACTACGAAACCGTCGTATACTAGTTTCCGAGATAGCTATGTCTTTTTCTATATATTCCCACCCGCAGAAATACTGCCAATACATATTCTCTTTTAGCTCTTCCTCTGATAATGAATCTGAAAAATTATACATTGCTTGTAGCATCGTTATGCCAAGCATCACTCTATGACATTTTCTATTTCTACCAAATTTCTTAATACAAACATTTTTTGATAACCACTCTTCGAGCCTAGACCAATTTATTAATTCTCTTAATTTATATAGCTTATTATTTGGGTTTAATTCTTCTTTTAATTTATAACCAAACAGTTTCCCTTGTTCTTGCGATTTGATAATGTTGTCTATTGGCATTGACTGAAATCCATAAGGTTTATGACCATATTTTATCATTTTCTTACGGATTGTTGTATTACTTCTTGTCTTAAAACCATATTATCTATAAGGCTTGTAGAGTTTTGGCGGACGGACTACCTACTTTTGCATCGTGCTATAAATCAGTTGCAGAAAGCTTTGAGCAAGAAAAGAAAACATATATAGATTATCTACAGGAGTTAGCCATACGTGAGTTAGAACATAGACAACAACAACGTATTGCCAGATTGCTGAAGCAAGCAAAACTCTCTCGAGATAAGTTATTAAGCAACTTTGATATTAAGCGTATCCCAGGATTATCGCCAACTAAGATCCAATATCTTGCACAAGGAGAATTTATGGATCGCTATGAAAATATACTTATTTTTGGTAATCCTGGCACTGGCAAAAGTCATCTTAGTATAGGTTTAGCACGTGAGTGGTGTCTTGCTGGTAGACGTGTATTATATACAACAGCAGCTAATTTGGTTCAACAATTACTAGAAGCAAAGCTTAGTTTAAAACTTAAGCAAATTATTAAAAAATTCGATTATTTTGAAATATTGATAATTGATGATATATCATATGTACCATATAATCGTGAAGAAACTGATGTTTTATTTACCTTATTAGCTGAACGTTATGAAATGCGTAGTGTATTAATTACTAGCAATTTAGTTTTTGCAAAATGGAATACTATTTTTAAAGATGAAATGACTACGTCAGCAGTTATTGACAGATTGGTTCACCATTCTTCAATTCTTGAACTCAATACTGAAAGTTATAGAATCGCTACAGCTAAAGGCAAAAAATTAACTAGTCCGTCCGCCAAAACTCTACAAGCCTTATAGATAATATGGTTTTAAGACAAGAAGTAATACAACAATCCGTAAGAAAATGATAAAATATGGTCATAAACCTTATGGATTTCAGTCAATGCCAATAGACAACATTATCAAATCGCAAGAACAAGGGAAACTGTTTGGTTATAAATTAAAAGAAGAATTAAACCCAAATAATAAGCTATATAAATTAAGAGAATTAATAAATTGGTCTAGGCTCGAAGAGTGGTTATCAAAAAATGTTTGTATTAAGAAATTTGGTAGAAATAGAAAATGTCATAGAGTGATGCTTGGCATAACGATGCTACAAGCAATGTATAATTTTTCAGATTCATTATCAGAGGAAGAGCTAAAAGAGAATATGTATTGGCAGTATTTCTGCGGGTGGGAATATATAGAAAAAGACATAGCTATCTCGGAAACTAGTATACGACGGTTTCGTAGTGTATTAGGTGAAGCTGGATATAATGAGATATTATCGGAGTTGATCAGGGTTGGGATAAAAACTAACACAATTAAAAAAAAAGATTTGGAATTAATCATCGCTGATACGACTGTACAAATTAAGAATATCAAACACCCACACGATGTTTATTTAATGGATAAAGCTAGGCTTAGCATAGTAAAGCTTTGCAACAGTTTGGGTATACATTTGAATGAAACATACGCTAGAACCTATAAACGCGATATAGTAAAGCTATGGAAATATAAAGAACATAGTAAAGCCAAGAAGCGTTGGAAAATAATGAAGCATTTAAAAATATTACTGGGTCGTTTGATTAGAGTATGTGAGCGTGAGATCAAAAATAAGCAATTAAACTTGTCTCTCAAAAATCAAGAAGTATTGCAAAAAATAAAACAAATACATAACCAATCTGTTTTAAAAAGAGAAGCTAAAAAGCAATATAAAGAAGATAACAAAGTATTATATAGTTTTCATGCCCCTGAAGTAGAGTGTATAGGAAAGGGAAAACGCAACAAGCCATATGAGTTTGGCAATAAAGTAGCGGTAGTAGTAAGTGGTCGTAGAAATTTTGTTTTATCCGCAAAATCGTTTCATAATAATCCTTATGATGGTCATACATTGCATCAGAGCTTTGAAGCAGTAGAGAGTGTCACTGGAATCAAGATAAAGAAATCATTTGTTGATCTTGGGTATAGTGGTAGCAATGTAAAGGAGAAGAGTAAGGTATATACCCCAAAAACGCGGAAGAAGTTGTTACAAGAGGACAAGTCTATGATCAAGAGACGCAGTGCCATAGAACCAATAATAGGTCACTTAAAGCAATATGGTCGGATGGGTAGAAACTTCTTGAAAGGTATGATAGGAGATATTATCAATCCAATAATCTCTGCTATTGGTTTGAATTTACGATGCATTGCAAATCATTTACAAATCGTGTCTAACTCCACATAAATCAAAAATATCATCATGCAAAAACTAGATGAACGATAAAAAATCGTTAACAATAGCTCCATATCAAAATTAGACCAACACAGAAATGTATCAGTAAAAATTAACATAACTTATTAATTTTTATTGAAAATCTTAGCAATTTGTTGTCAAAACTCTATCCCATTACAAATGATCAGGATTTGAAGTGTTTTTGGCGGATAGACTAACTATAAAATCGGAGGATAATAATGTAACACTTTAGACAATATGGCTCTGTCTCATCAATTGTGTAAATTTCGTGAACCATTAAATTCTACCATCAAATTTGATCATAAAATGAGCCATAGCTTCATTCCAATTGGGGATAGGCATAGACCATTTTTTGGTAATATAATCAATTGTCAGATATAAAACTTTAAATACTGCGTCATCATTTGGAAAGATGCGTTTATTCTTAGTAACTTTTCTCAATTGGCTATTCAGCGATTCTATCGCATTTGTAGTGTAAATAATCTTACGAATCTCCTTTGGATATTGCAAGAAAATTATCAAATTATCCCAATTATTATACCAAGATTTAGCTATATGCGGATATTGCTTACTCCATTTTTGATCAAATGACTCAAGAGCTAATTCTGCTTCTTTTTCAGTAGCAGAAGTATAGATTAGTTTCAAATCCGCTGCTAATTGCTTTCTATCTTTATATGATACATATTTGAGGCTATTCCTGATCTGATGGACAATACAAATTTGATGTTCAGTTTTCGGATATACTGATGCAATAGCATCAGACATACCAGTTAGATTATCACTACAAGCAATTAAGATATCTTTTACTCCTCGATTCTTCATTTCAGTAAAATTACCAAGCCAAAATTTAGCTCCTTCATTCTCACTTATCCATAAGCCTAAAATATCCTTTCTGCCAGATAAATCTATTCCTAAAGCTACATATACTGATTTATTAATAATAAGTTTATCTTGTCTTACTTTCACTACTAAACAGTCAAAATATACTATAGGGTATACTGATTCAAGAGGTCTACTCTGCCAAATCTTGACCTCATCTATTACTTCATCTGTAATCCTGCTGATTAGGCTCTCACTGATCTCAGCTCCATATAATTCTTGCAATTGTGTTTTAATATCAGACACACTCATACCCTTCGCATATAAGGATATTATCTTTTGGTCTAAGCCATCTATTCTTGTTTGTTTCTTTGAGACTATTATAGGTTCAAATTTACCTTGTCTGTCTCTTGGAACATTTATCTCTATAGTACCATTCTCACTAATCAGATTCTTACTAAAACTACCATTCCTCGCATTCTCAGTTTCAGCTCTATCATACTTGCTATAACCTAAATGTTCTGACATCTCAGCATGCAGTGCTCGCTCTAAAATACCCTTGGTTAATTCCTTAATTAATCCATTCTGACTTAGTACTGTTTTTAAATCTACTCCGCCTTCTATCAGCAAATCTATTGCTTCATTTATTTTTTTATTCTTCTCTATTTGCATTTCTGTTACCTATATTTTTAATTACTTCTAATATAGGCTCAACAAAAATTTACACAATCATTGCAAAAGACTCGACAATATTTTTTACTCAAAAATGGGTAATTTTAATATTCGTCATGGGTAATTCTAATGTTCGTTCATCAATCAGCTACTCTGCTGTAGCTATCAATAAATACCTGAGAATAAACCTTACCTATACCCTTAAAGTTGCCTACATAATATGTATCTTGGCATCCTAGATACCCTGGATGCTGTGTCTCAATTTCTCCATGAGCTTCTTTTTCATTATGACGCTTCTCTAGCACTTGTAATTGTGCCTCAGTAAGCACAATACCATCTTGAGCCATTTTTGCTTCTAATGCTTTAAGTCTTTTACTGATGTTGTTTAAATCATTACGTAACCAAATTGATCTTACTCCCCCAGGTGATACAAGTACACCTGTCTTTTTAAGCTCATTTGATACTCTTAGCTGACCATATGCTGGATATTCTATTGCCATATCTAGTACTGCTTTCTCTACAGCAGGATCAACTCTATTCGCTATTATTGGCTTTCTTCGACTAATTTCATACAACGCTTCTTCGCCACCAGTTTCATACAGTTCTTTAAATCTGTAATAACTATCTCTACTATATCCCATCGCTTTACATGCTGATGATATACTACCAAGGCTCTTAGCTAATTCAAGTAAACCTAATTTTGGTTTTATTATTTTTTGATTTAAGTTCATTCTTTATCTCCATTTAATAATTAATTTATTTTACTAAATGTAAGATATAATCTTGTATCTTGAATATGTATCTGACAGTCAAAATTTAACTGACAATCAGGTGCAAAATTTATAGTGTCTGTAAGATCAAATCTTGACTTCTACACTTTATCAGATAAGTCTGTATGTTTCTTTATATGGTTAGATATAAGCTTTTCTATTTCTTTTATCTGTTCATCCAAAAATTTTAGATGAGATCAAATCCAGGAGTTTCGCACTTAGCAAAATTGTGTATTAGTTAGAAGCCATTTAATGTTGTTCTGAATTGATGTTTTTATAACTTCCCAAGTTTGTTGATATAAAGTAATGTTTTCATTTATCCTCCTTTTGTTCATATCAAGCCAGGCCAATACAGCAAGGCAAATATGATTTCTTTGAGCTCGACCCGTGCGTGCCTGACAGCATTCAATACCACAAGTTTGTTTCAATTCTCGATGATAAACTTCTATAGACCAACGCGCCTTAACAATTTTCTCTATTTGCTCACGTGTAGGATTCTCTAAATTAGTTGTTATGTAATCAATGCGACCATTTTTTGCCACAAACTTAAATACCGTAACCCAACCGTATCCACGTAGGTGAATTTTTAGCCCTTCATCGGGAATCTCTAAAGTTTCCAAGCTAACATTACGATTAACTTTTCTATTTTTTCTTAGGTTGGTAACCCATATCCAACCTAAATTACGTATATGTTTTAAATTATCCAAACCACTATACCAAGCATCCATAACTATAGCATCAGGCTTGATACCTCTTTCTTTAGCTAAAGTAAGCATATCACAAAAATGCTCGTTCTTTGTTTTACCATCAGTTTCTTTATCATATAGCTAACACGGAAATGTTTCTACCATAGATTAGGAAAAACTTAGGCATTGATCAATAATTTTATGTAAACAGTTTTTAAAGTTAGTCCAGCAATGTTTAATAGGATTTAGATCTGGTGAATATGTGAGTAAATACAAAAACTATGGTAAAAACCTTTTCGCGTTAGCTATATATTCTATAATCTACAGGAGTAGATTGATCAATTTGAGTATTGTAATGCAGTAAGTTTACCATTCCTATACCAGGTATAACATCATGTACAGCCCCAGAATATTGATAATTTACAAGCTCGATCCTCTTACTGTATTGCTTTGACAATAAGGTGTCATCTCCCACTAATAAACAAGGATCTTCCAGATCAATATATTTTGACACTTTGCTATAGATTTCGCTAGGGCGAAAATCCTTACTCTTTAACCATCGACTTGCACTATCGTGCGATAGATCTAATGGACTTACTTCAGATAATGCTTTGCTAGTATATCTTACACTACTTGCTTGTAAGAATGATTTATATAAATCTTTGCTACATTTTGATCTTGTCATTTTTATCTAAAACTATTTTTCTCTAGATTAGCATATTATTTGCTAAGTGCGAAACTCCTGCTGTTTTTAAATCTACTCCGCCTTCTATCAGCAAATCTATTGCTTCATTTATTTTTTTATTCTTCTCTATTTGCATTTCTGTTACCTAGTCTATCCGCCAAAAACACTTCAAATCCTGATCATTTGTAATGGGATAGAGTTTTGACAACAAATTGCTAAGATTTTCAATAAAAATTAATAAGTTATGTTAATTTTTACTGATACATTTCTGTGTTGGTCTAATTTTGATATGGAGCTATTGTTAACGATTTTTTATCGTTCATCTAGTTTTTGCATGATGATATTTTTGATTTATGTGGAGTTAGACACGATTTGTAAATGATTTGCAATGCATCGTAAATTCAAACCAATAGCAGAGATTATTGGATTGATAATATCTCCTATCATACCTTTCAAGAAGTTTCTACCCATCCGACCATATTGCTTTAAGTGACCTATTATTGGTTCTATGGCACTGCGTCTCTTGATCATAGACTTGTCCTCTTGTAACAACTTCTTCCGCGTTTTTGGGGTATATACCTTACTCTTCTCCTTTACATTGCTACCACTATACCCAAGATCAACAAATGATTTCTTTATCTTGATTCCAGTGACACTCTCTACTGCTTCAAAGCTCTGATGCAATGTATGACCATCATAAGGATTATTATGAAACGATTTTGCGGATAAAACAAAATTTCTACGACCACTTACTACTACCGCTACTTTATTGCCAAACTCATATGGCTTGTTGCGTTTTCCCTTTCCTATACACTCTACTTCAGGGGCATGAAAACTATATAATACTTTGTTATCTTCTTTATATTGCTTTTTAGCTTCTCTTTTTAAAACAGATTGGTTATGTATTTGTTTTATTTTTTGCAATACTTCTTGATTTTTGAGAGACAAGTTTAATTGCTTATTTTTGATCTCACGCTCACATACTCTAATCAAACGACCCAGTAATATTTTTAAATGCTTCATTATTTTCCAACGCTTCTTGGCTTTACTATGTTCTTTATATTTCCATAGCTTTACTATATCGCGTTTATAGGTTCTAGCGTATGTTTCATTCAAATGTATACCCAAACTGTTGCAAAGCTTTACTATGCTAAGCCTAGCTTTATCCATTAAATAAACATCGTGTGGGTGTTTGATATTCTTAATTTGTACAGTCGTATCAGCGATGATTAATTCCAAATCTTTTTTTTTAATTGTGTTAGTTTTTATCCCAACCCTGATCAACTCCGATAATATCTCATTATATCCAGCTTCACCTAATACACTACGAAACCGTCGTATACTAGTTTCCGAGATAGCTATGTCTTTTTCTATATATTCCCACCCGCAGAAATACTGCCAATACATATTCTCTTTTAGCTCTTCCTCTGATAATGAATCTGAAAAATTATACATTGCTTGTAGCATCGTTATGCCAAGCATCACTCTATGACATTTTCTATTTCTACCAAATTTCTTAATACAAACATTTTTTGATAACCACTCTTCGAGCCTAGACCAATTTATTAATTCTCTTAATTTATATAGCTTATTATTTGGGTTTAATTCTTCTTTTAATTTATAACCAAACAGTTTCCCTTGTTCTTGCGATTTGATAATGTTGTCTATTGGCATTGACTGAAATCCATAAGGTTTATGACCATATTTTATCATTTTCTTACGGATTGTTGTATTACTTCTTGTCTTAAAACCATATTATCTATAAGGCTTGTAGAGTTTTGGCGGACGGACTAAATGGCTTCTAACTAATACACAATTTTGCTAAGTGCGAAACTCCTGACTAATACACAATTTTGCTAAGTGCGAAACTCCTGGGTAAGTTTGGAGTAATAATAATATCTGATTGTACTAAAACATCAGATTTAAAAGCTCCAGCAGCTTCAAGACTTGCTGATACTGCCATAACTCTTAAAGTGCCGTTAAAGTAGCTTGGAATATCAAATTTAATTTCTCTTTTATCAAGATCTGCATCTAAAATTCCTGACCAGAATACTACGGGAGGCTGATCTTTTCTTTTAAATGGATTAAGGTTTCTGCTAATATTCATAGCATAATCACCTGCAGGGGCTGCCATAGCTTTCATTAAAAATGAGCTTTCTGGCAATATTAAATCCATAATTTGTGATGTAGTTACCTCAAGGGCTCTATTACCTATGAAATAATTAAGCGGATCAGGTTTTGATAACCAGCAAATGATAATATTCCCTCATCAATAGCAAATATTACAATTTTACCCGGATTTGTGGTGCTATAATTAATTGTTAGTTTTTCACCTGATTTTATCTTTGTAGGAAGTGTTAATTCAATTTCTTGATTATGTTCATGCACATTAGAGCTAAAAGGTACTACCGCATAACTGAACGGCGACATAAAGATTTCTTTAGCGTCTAGATCCCTAACGAATTGTACATTTACATATCCTTTGCCTTCAAATTCATTAGGTATTTTGATTTCCTGAATAGTGTTATTTTCATCTGTTTTAAACCAAGTAAAATTATGCAATTTATCAGTTTCAATAGTAATTAACCCATATCCTGTATAAGGAGTAATAATATTTAAAAGAATCGTATCACCAGCTTCATAAGAATCTGGATCAAGCTTAACTGTTAAATTAGCCTTTTCAGTTAGGTTAGCCGTAACATTGCCCTCACCCCTATTACCGAAAACTCACTTTGAGCAAATATAGTTCCATCTTTATCTGTTAAATAAATAACGTAATCGCCTGCTTCTTTAGTAGGTATATTATAAACAAAGCCGTCTTCTGCTGTAATATCGATTTTATCAGAAGATATATTCGTCTCAATAGGAACTGATTTATAGGAATAATTACCCCCACCATCAGCAACTAAATTATTTACATGATTAATTTTCTTTAAAGTAAGACTCAAGTCAGGAACTGCTACTTTATTTGCTTTGTTTGATATAGCAATGAACTCTATTTTTGGAGTAGTTCCTCTTTTAACATATTTTAAATCACTATCACTTTTAAAGCCTATTATATAATCTAGCGGTGAAACTATGATTGATTTATTTGCATTTACACTTCTTCCTGAATCAGGCTCAAATCCATCTACTGAAAGTGTCAAATTAAAAGTAGCATTATAATATTTTTCAAGATTCAGTGCAAAACTAGCATTCCCTTTAGAGTCAGTAGTAATATCGCCTAAGCGTTCGCTAAAAAATTCTTTATTTTCTTTACTGCTATAAAATTTATAATCTTTAAAAGCAGGCACAAAGAATTGTGTTGGTCTAATATCAATATATCCGCTAACTTTTCTATTTTCTGCCGGCGTACCATAAAGATTTATAAGATTAACATTTGCTTTAAGGTCTTTAGGATTCGTCCATAATTCATCCTTTAAGTTATTGAAGTTTATGTTTATTTTCATACGATCAGGCTGAAAATCTTCCACTCTTAAACTTATACTATTGAGATAACTATTATCCCCCTTATCGCTTACTAAATATAGACTTACATTATATGTACCACTTAAAGACTCGTCATATGTATTAAATAAATATTCGGTAAATCCGTCTGGATTTAATGTTATCTTACCTTTATCTATTATCTGCCCACGAGGATTAGTTATCTCTACTGCTAGAGGTAGCCCATCAAATTTTCCTTGCCAATCATTTTGCTTTAGGATAATACCTATATGTCCATGTTCTCCTGGTCTATAAATTCCACGATCAGAAAATAGATAAGCCTTTAGTCCTTAATCGGAACTAACTACTCCTGATACGTCAAAACGAGAATAATTAACTTGGCGATCCACTCTTCCATAAGGCATAAATGAGAAATCATCGCTTGTGGTTAATATGTAAGCTACAGGTGTTTTTTCTTTACTAGAATCTTTAACGTTAGATAAAACGGCATACCCATTGCTATCTGTCTCTTGACTTTCTATTACCTCACCGTTAAGTCCTATAATATCAACTTTAACACCGCTTGCTGGTTTACCGCTACTAATATATGAAACGAATATATTATGTGTTCCATCTTTATCGGTTTTCACTATTAGACCAAGATCAGTTACTAGAATTAACCTTTTATCTTGAGAAATTATATTACCTTGCTTATCTTTAGCAAAAACTTTTGTCAAAAATAGACCTTTAGAATAACTGCCTTTAGCTTCTAGATTAAAATATTTGCTAAAATCTAAATCAGTATAATGAGGTAGATTTAAATTTTCAGAGTTAATTATTACCTCTTCTTGAAACACCTCTGAAATATTATATTCATTGAAAGAATATTCATTTATGAAAGTTGGGTTTCCAAAACTGTTATATCTATTTGTCTGACTAATTAAGTGATTTATTTCTTGTTGATTAATTTTATCGATCTCTAAATATAATTTATCTATTCCAAGAGAATAAACAGGCAGTACTTTTTCACCTGATAATGAGAGAATAGAGCCGTCAGACATTAATTTAACTTCTCTCAGATTTTCAGGTATTTGCACTATTTGAGCATAATCGCTACCAAGCATCAAACCTCCTGATGCCTTAATTCCGCTATTTACCTTAACAAGTAGAGATCTTGCAGAAATAGTATTGACCTTGAAACTATGCATGGTACTAACTTCTGGCACAGATGGTAGCAGCTCAAAATTTACTTTCTCACTAGATTTAAGAACATCATCGGTTACTTCTTTTGGACTTTGCCATCTATAATCTTTTTTATTTGTTACTCCTAAAAAAGCTGGCTTATCTTTTGGCAGTAAAAACAGCTCTAAATGTTTTTTGAGTTCTTCACCTAAAATAGGTGTGTTTGTAGTAATTACGATTACTTGCTGAGGCTTTAATTTTTCATCTTTGACAATTGTAGCAATAACATTAGTCACTTTTGAATATGATGATAAGCTGGGAATTAATACCTGCTCTTTGTAAGAATATTTTATGCTATTTGAGGGTTTATTATTTTGTAAATCAACATTTTTATGAGCGAAATCCACACCACCATATAATGGCTTCACGCCATCTTTTAACTCAATAGATACTATATCTTCCTTATCAGTAAGGGCTTCTATATTAGCAATAACAGTAGCTTCAGTTTTATTTTGGTTGAAAGTAATAGAAAAAGGTAGTTTTTCTTTCGTTGAAATTTTTGTAAGCTCAATTCTTTCTCCCAGCGTTTTAGAGTCTATAGGATAATTAAAAATTATTCTGGCTTGAACAAATCTTTTTGAAATATCGATATTATCTTGTAGATAATTCATATCTTTAATAGTAGGAAGTAATGGTAAAGTTGTGAAGTTTATAATATTGCTTTTAAAATCGATAAAACTTGGAAAGCAATCTTGAGTATTAACAGTAACTTTATAAGTTTGATTAGCCAGAAAATTGCTTTCAGGTATAAAGCTTATATTATACCATGTGTTAAATCGCCATTCCCCTTTAATTTCAGGGGTAATCGTTAAAAACTCATTTATTTTTTGTCCCTCAACTCCTGTATTTCTTTGTGGTTTGGCACACCAATCCTTAATTCTAGTATCGCATAAACTAATATTTAAAGAATTCTGACCGGCAAGCAAATTTTCATTATCAAGCTTAAAATATAATGGTATTTTTTCATTAAAACTTGCTGCAATCACCTGAAAATTTATTAAATATAACAAGATGGTAAATGTAAATTTACAAAAAATATTTTTCATATTTGTAGTTTATGATTTATAGTTAATTCAATTATATATAAATAAAATTCATTAAAGCAATGAATAAGGATATTTTTTTATTATTTAGGCAACAATACTTACTATAAAACTAAAATTATTAATTCTTATACCACACTTCCTAGCATATTTAATCTCTCAGGGTTTAATTCCCCGAAGCTCTGCTTCGTGATATCATAAGAAACAACTAAAACTTTTTTAGATACCTCGTAGCTCTGCTGCGAGGAGCATCATTAAAAAAAGTGGCAAGCGTATCAATCTATAATTTGTATTATATATCAAATAATTTACTTTAAATTGTAGAAATATCGCTTTTAAGCTGATAAAAGCACTAAATATTTAACTTTAAATATAAATTTTTACTTTAGTCAGAAAAATTAGAATTTTTGTCAAAACTTCAGGTTTATGGATAGTGCCAGCAATTACTTTTCTATCACAGCTTAAGTAGATATATATCCCTAATAAATGAAGAGTTGGATAGACGAAGTTTAATTTGGAAAAGAGCAAGGCGCCTCGGAGTCTTTTGACCGCAGCGTATACACTTAATACGTGAGGATCAAAAGCGAGAAGCAACTTTAGCCAATTTTTCAAATTAAACGAGTATACTATACCTTAACGGGCATGACTACAAATATATCCTTAGGGCTTTCAGGGAATTTAATAAGTACTGGTGCTGAAACATTTGAGAAATATAGCTCTACTAAATCTGATTTTATAACCTTTAGAACGTCTTCTAAATATTGCGGATTGAAACCTATATCTAAATTAGCTTCACCGCTATACTCATAAAAAGCTTCTGTCTCTTTTGAAGAATTAATAACTTCTTTTGCATTTCCTCGTGCTTCCCCTATTGCACTGATCTCTAGAGCTGCACCGGATAGTGACAATTTCACAGCTCTGAACTTTTCAACTGTTATTATTGCTATTCGCTCGATAGTATCGGCAAATATTTTGCGGTTAATTACTAGTTTTGAGCTGCTATTTTCTGGAATAAAACTACTGTAATCAGGGAAAGTACCATCAATTAGTTTTGATAGCATAATAACATTTTCATTGCATATGAACTTAATTTTGTTACTACTTAAAAGTATTTCTATATCCGCATTTGCATTTTTAGAATCTTTTACTATCTTTAAAATCTCTTCAGCACTTTTTTGCGGTAATATAACGCCAAAATCCTCTATTTTTTCAGCTAATGCTACAGATGAAACAGAAAGCCTATGACCATCAGTACTTGCAGAATAAAACTCGCCGTCTTTTACATGCAAATAAATGCCGTTTAGATTATAACGAGTCTCATCTAAAGAAACTGAAAATTTTGTTGATTCAATTATTTTAGCAAACTCGGCACAAGAAATTTTAAAGCTAGCTTCTGGATTAATATTATCCATCACAGGAAAAGACTCTACTGGCAGAGTAAATAAATTAAAGCGACAATTTTTTCCTGTTATTTCAAGCCCTGTAGTACCTAAATCAGTTAAGGTAAGCTCTGAATCAGAAAGCTTTCTAACTATATCATTTAAAGTTTTAGTGGAGACAGTAAGCTCACCCTCACTTACTACTTGCACTCCTATTTTTTGGCTTAAATATAAGTCCATATTGGTAGAGCTAAGTTCTAACAGCCCATCCTTTGCCGATAGTTTAATATTTGCAAGCTCGGATATTACATTACGTTTTTCAACAACAGAACTTGCAAAACCGAGTGCTTGAACTAATGTTTTTGTCTCAACTATTACCTTTAACATATTGTTATTCTCTTAATGTTCCTTGAAATTTCTGCTCAATATTAGCAATTAAATCTTTGCTGAATGAATTTAAATCATCTTCATTTAAAGTGCGATCATCAGCTTGAAGCCCTACTCTAATTGCAATAGACTTTTTACCTGAAGGTAATTTATCACCGCTATAAATATCAAATAATATCACTGATTTGACAAGCTTTTTGTTAAAATTATTTATGTATGATATTATTTCACCAACTGGTTGATCATGAGCTATAATAAATGCGTAATCTCTAAAATTAGCTTGATAATCAGATATTATATATTCATCTTTCTTGCCAAATTTAGCTTTAGGCGTAGGTAAATTTGTTATATTTAGCTCAAACGCAAATACTTCCTCTTGAATATCATAATGCTTTAATATTTTAGGATGTATCTGCCCAAAGTGACCTAATAAAATTTTCCCCAAGGCTAAATTTACCGATCTAGTAGGATGATAATATAAAGGTGTAGCCTGATTTGATACAATACACTTCTCTATAGATAAACCGGCATAATCACAAACAGTTTCTAGATCACTTTTAAGGTCAAAAATATCATAGCTACGCCCTATCGAGTGAGGATTTTTACTATTATATGAACCAGTTAAAATTGCCGTTAAATAGGTTGCTTCCGTATTTAACCCTATAAAATTTGGACCGACTTCAAAAAAAGCCATATCTTTTATAGAACGTGCAAGGTTTTTTTGAATTATAGCAAGTAAATTCGGCACGATAGTAGGACGCATATAATCATCGTCAACACTTATAGGATTGAGCAAAAATAGCTCATCTTTTAGCTCGGTAAATAACTTAGCATCCTTGCTATTCATAAATGAGTTGGTAACTACCTCGTGATAACCTTTGCTTGCAAGTATCCTTTTAAAGCTTGAGATTCTTTTATGTTCTCTTAAACGGTTATTATCTTGTTCTAATTCCGGTAGTTTTATGCTCTCTATCTTATCATAACTATAAATACGAGTTATTTCTTCTACAACATCCTCTAAAATATTTATATCATGACGCCATGATGGAGGAGTCGTTTTTATTACACCTTTTTCGATATCGGTAGCAAATCCAAGTTTATTTAAAATAGCCTCTATCACTCTGATATTTAATTTAATTCCAGTAATTTTTTGTAGATAATCTGCTGGAAAATCCAATGTTTTCTTCGCTGGTTCTTTTGCACCAGATATTACTATTTCTGATACTTCACCACCATCACATATTGATAAAATAAGATCAGTTGCTATATTTAAAGCTTTTTCAGTAAAGTTGCTATCAATATTACGCTCAAAGCGATATCTAGAGTCAGTATCAATTTGTAGCCGCCTACCGCTCGCTGCAACCATCTTAGCATTAAAACAAGCAGCTTCTAGTAAGATATTCGTCGTTTTACTATCGCAGCTACTACTAAGTCCACCAATAATACCAGCTAAAGCTTGCACGCCCCTTTCATCTTTTACAACTAGATCGCTTTCATTAAGTAGATATTTTTTATCGTTCAGGGCGTGGAATCCACTTCCCTCCCCAATGTCATTCCCGCGTAGGCGGGAATCCAGAATAACCTTATTATGATTTTCTTCTGTAATTTTTTCATTGTTAGGAATAATGGATTCCCGCCTACGCGGGAATGACATCGCACATTCTATCACCACCCCCCCTCTTAACTTACCCGCATCATAAGCATGCATTGGTTGACCGAAGCTATAGGACATATAATTTGTCACGTCAACTATGCTTGATATAGGTTTTACACCGATATTTTTAAGCAATTTCTGAAGCCAATCAGGGCTTGGTTTATTCTTTAAATTTCGTATTTCTCTGAACGTAAATAACGGGCAAGCTTCTTTATCTTTTATATTAAGCTTTATTTTAGAGCTAAATGTACTTTTCACTTCCGGAATTTCTAACTCTTTAAGCGTTCCGATTCCTTTTGCCGATAAATCTTTTGCAATGCCATAAACCCCTAAAGCATCGCCACGATTAGGGGTAACGTTAATAATAAATACCGGATCGTCTAAGCCGTAATATTTTGTAAAAGGCTCTCCAACAATAGCATCTTCAGGTAACTCCATAATCCCTTCAGACTCAGAAGCTAGCAATAATTCCTCTTCAGAACAAAGCATACCGCCACTTTTTTCCCCTCTAATGTTAGATTCCTTAATCTTAAACTTGCCATTGGGAATTTCAACACCAATATTAGCCAGCACTACTTTAATACCAACTCTTGCATTGCTAGCACCACAAACTATTTGCAAATTGCCGTTCTTGGTTTGAACATCACAAATCTTTAATTTATCGGCTGACGGGTGGGGTTTAGTACTTACTATATAGGCTACTTCAAACTTTTGTAGATCTGCCGCTTTGTCAATTATGTCTTCTACTTCAAGCCCAATAGCGGTTAGGCTTTCGGCAATTTCAGTAACCGAAGCTGATGTCTCTAAAAATTTCTTCAACCATGATAAGGTAAATTTCATTTTGTAAGCCCTCCTGCTAAATGCGGTATATCAAAGCCTGAGAAGCTATAATGTTTCAGCCAACGCATATCACCTTCAAAAAATTGTCTTAAATCCTTAATATTATATTTCAGCATCGCAAAACGCTCTACCCCAAGTCCAAAAGCAAAGCCTTGGTACTGGCTATTATCAATGCCAACATTTTTAAGTACGTTTGGGTGGACCATTCCGCATCCTAAAACTTCAAGCCATTTATCGGTTTTGCTCATCCGGATATCAACTTCGGCTGAAGGTTCAGTAAACGGGAAAAAGCTTGGTCTAAAACGTAGTTCAATATTCGAATTTTCAAAAAAGCATCCTATAAACTCTGTGATGACATATTTTAAATGTCCCATATTGATATCTTGATCGATAACAAGCCCTTCTATTTGATGAAACATTGGCGTATGGGTCATATCCGAGTCTGATCTATAAGTCCTACCTGGTGCTATAAACCTAAAAGGCGGTTTGCCATTTTTCATTGCTCTAATTTGCACTGTGGAGGTATGAGTACGAAGCAGCATAGGCTTATCGTTTTCTTGACCTTTTAAATAAAAAGTATCATGCATTTGCCTTGCAGGATGGTCATCTTCAAAATTAAGAGCAGTAAAGTTATGGAAATCATTTTCAATGCTTGGACCATCTTCTATCGAGAAACCAAATTTAGCAAATACTTGGATTAATTCTTCCATGCACTGAGTGATTGGGTGAATTGAACCTTGCTTATATCTTCTTGCTGGAATAGTTAAATCAATTTTATCGCTAGAGAGCTTAAGGTTTAATTCCTCTTCTTCCAGAATTTCTTCTTTGGCTTTTATTATATTCTGTATTTCTTCTTTTAACTTGTTGATTTTTAAGCCAAATTCTTTGCGATCCTGCTCACTTAAAGAACTTAACTTTTTAAGCTCATTAGTAACTATGCCGTTTTTACCTAAAAACTCTACTTTATATTCTTGTAAAACTTTTAGACTTTGAACTAACAAAATTTTCTCTTCCGCTAGCCTTAATATTGTTTCTGTATTATTCATGATTCTTTTTGTCTTATGTTAATACTGTCATCCCGTGGCGGCATTGTTGCGTGGACCGAAAAACGCCCTCGGTGTCATACCGTGGCTTGACCACGGTATCCAGAAAATAATAAAAAATACTAATTTTATTAGTATTTTTAACTGGATCCCGTGAATAAATCACGGGATGACAGGGGAAAATGATCCACGCAACAATGCCTCCCGTGGCTTGGGAACTAGATCCAGCATAAAGCGAGATATATCGAGCTTTTTATACCTGTATTTTTTTACTGGATCCCGTGGTCAAGCCACGGGACGACACCATTGATTAAACTAACACACATTTCATACACCCCTCTTCCATCCCCACCAACTTTGCTTTAAATATCTGCCCTATTGCTAGTGGTTCGTCTAGCTTTACCGGTATGAAATTCTCAGTGTGGGCGATGTTATTATTCTCTACCAACAATTCTACTTTCTGCCCTATATGCTTCTTGAAAAACTCAGCTAATTGTATCTGCCCTTCTTGTCTTAGAATTTCAGCTCTTTCTTTTCTGATAGCTTTCGGTACTTGCGGCATACGAGTCGCCGGTGTTCCCTCACGCTCCGAATACGGAAAAACATGTAAATATTGCAGCTCCGCTTCTGCAATTAACTTCCTCGTATTTTCAAACATTTCAGGGGTTTCCGTTGGAAAACCTGCTATAATATCAGCTCCAAACGATACTTCAGGTCTAATAGCTCGCAGCTTATTACAAAACTCGATTATTTCAGCCCTATTATGCCGTCTTTTCATCCGCTTTAATATCATATCGTCACCTGCTTGTAAACTAATATGAAAATGGGGCATTATCCTTTTTTCATTATAGGCTAAAAGCTCAAAAAGCTCATCATCTATTTCGGCTACATCTACCGAAGATAGCCGAAGCCTTTTCAGCTCAGGCACTAGATTCAAAACACGCTTAATCATCTGTGCAAAGGTCGGGCTTCCAGGCAAATCACCACCATAAGCTGTAACATCAACGCCAGTAAAAACCACTTCCTTAAAGCCGTTTAATACTAAATGCTTCACTTGTTCGGCTATAGCTCCGATCGCTATTGACCTGTTTCTACCTCTACCATAGGGAATTATGCAAAAAGTACAATTATGATCACAACCATTTTGCACCTGAATAAAAGCCCGCGATTTGCCATCAAAACTACTAATTAGATGGCTTGCGGTCTCTTTCACCGACATTATATCGTTAACGACTATTTTTTCATCATTAATTTGGTAGTGACTTGGCAGCAGCTTCTCTTCATTACCTATAACCTTATCAACTTCAGGCATATTGCCATACATTTTAGGGTTAGTTTGAGCACTACAACCGGTGACAATAATTTTTAAATCAGGATTATTTTTTTTAGCGGCACGAATAGCCCCTCGTGCTTGTTTTTCAGCAGATTTAGTTACTGCACAAGTATTAAATACTGCAACATTATCAAGCCCTGAAGCTGCAAGGTTTTTTCTTATTATCTCACTTTCATAAATATTAAGGCGGCAACCAAATGTTACTATTTCTTGCTTCAGATTACTCACAATAATATACCCCTTGAGCTACCATCGTAGCCGGTCCTTGCATTATTATATTATCATTTTCCTCTTTCATAATAAGGCTACCATGTTTAAAAACAACTTCACATGGTGAATGAATAAAGCCGAGTTTTAAACCAGCCGCAAAGCTACCGCAAGCACCACTACCACAAGCAAGAGTTAGTCCTGCTCCACGCTCCCAAACCGACAAGTAAATTTTATTATCTTGAACCTCAGCAAAATTAACGTTAACACCGTCTATAAACAAATCTTTATCCTGTAATTTCTCACCGACAATTTTTTGATCTTGTAGCTCTAGCTTACTAAAAATAACTAAATGCGGATTACCAACATCAACACAAATTGTTTCTTTCAAATCAATCATATAACGCTCAGCAAACTCCCAAATTTTATCACGACTCGGCATCCAAGATTCATTAAAACTAACACCACCTATATTAACGCTAATATTATTTTCATCTATAACATGACACAGCAATTTTTTATTACCCACCATTACAGTAATATCTTTTTTGCCTGTATCAAGATAGATCAATTTTGCTAAACATCTTGTAGCATTACCGCATAATTTAGCACTAGAACCATCAATATTATAGATAATCATTTCGTAAGAATTATTTTGTTCTTCGTAAATAATAAATTGATCGCATCCAATACCTAAATGACGTTCTGCCATACTTTTTGCCAGTTGTGATAAATCGTATGTACCCGTTAAATCTTGCTTGTTAATAATAACGAAATCATTACCAAGCCCATGCATTTTTACACAGTTAATCTTACTACTCATAATGTAATTCTAATATTTAAGATTGTATTATAGCAAATTTCTTGGAATTTAGTAAATAAATAAGTATATCATATTTTATCAATAACAAACTTAACAAAAAAGAAAGGAAAGTTCTATAATTAATTAAGCCAGATATAATCAATTTTTAATCTCTCAGGGTTTAATTCCCCGAAGCTCTGCTTCGTGATATCATAAGAAACAACTAAAACTTTTTTAGATACCTCGTAGCTCTGCTGCGAGGAGCATCATTTAAATATAGATATATCATGGCTCATTTAACGATAGATGAAAGATTTAAAATATACGAAATGAATAAGAGTGGTTATAGCTCGCGATATATAGGGACAAAGATTGGCCGTGATAAAAGCACTATATGTTATGAACTCAAGAGAATGAGGCATAATTATAGACCAGATAGGGCTAACACACTTGCTTGCAGTTTAAGGCAAGGTAAGAGAAAAAGAAAATTAGATATTGATAATAATTTACGAGCAGAAATAATAAAGCAGTTAACACAGGGTATTTCACCAGATATAATTTCAGGTAGACGTAAACTATCACGAGATACTGTCAATATTTCTACAGAGAGTATATACCAGTTTATTTATACATCTCCTATAGCACAAAGGCAAAAATTATATTTATCTTTAGCAAGAAAAAGGAAAAATAGGTTGCATCATGGTACAAGAATCAGAAACAAAAGAATTACAATACCAAATCGAGTTTCCATTACTGAAAGACCAGAGATAAATAGAAAGATAGCAGCAATAGGTCATTTAGAAGGTGATTTAACTTTTAACAAAGGTAATCAAAGTCGTAATATAGGCGCTCTTGTGGATATCAGAACACAAAAAGTGTTTCTCACTTTAAACCGTTCAAAAAGAACACAAGATGTGATTGGTAACATGAATAAAAAACTTAAACAATTGTCGCATATAATCAAAAGCATAACGTTAGATAATGGCAAAGAATTTACCAATCATGAACAACTATTGCCAAAATCTGAACGAAAAGTATATTTTTGCAATCCTTATTCTCCATGGCAAAAACCATTGATAGAGAAGATTAACTCAATGGTGCACAGAGTATACTCTAAATCTTTAGATATAAAAAAATTAACAATAAAGCAATTACAAGAAATTGAGGATTTTTTAAATAATTTACCAAGAAAAGTGCTCGGTTATAAAACACCCAATGAGGTATGGGAAGAAAATATAAATCTGGCTTAATTAATACTGGAATTTACCGAAATGAAGATAATAAATATTATGCTAAGCCGTGATCTTGGTGGCATACAGCAAGCATTTTTAGATTACAGCAATGCTTTAAAAATACAAAATATTGAGGTAATAAATGTTACCTCCTACAAGGCAAAAATAAATTCGTTTATACCTAGCAATTTTAAGCTCCCTAATTTATTACCTATTGATTTAATTTCAGTTCTTATTCTTAAATATATAATTTATAAAACCAAGCCTGATATTATTATAGCTCATGGCAATAGAGCAATAAATTTTAGTAAACTTGCTAAAACATCTAACATTAGATTAATTGGAATTGCTCATAACTATAGCCTAAAGGGACTACTTAAATGCGATTTTGTTATTGCCCTAACGTATCATATGAAAGAGCATTTATTGAAAAATAACTTTTCTGAATCTAAAATATTTATCCTGCCAAATATGATAAATATAACCAAAGAATTTACCCCTAATAAATCATATAAAAAACCGGTGGTAATTGGCGTATTAGCAAGGTTCGTAGCTAAAAAAGGTGTTGATGTTTTTATCAATAGCATTAAAATTTTACAGAACAAAAACTATGAAATTCAAGCAGTTATAGGTGGTAATGGAGAGAAACAAGACAACATAACTGCTTTAGTAAATAAGCTTAATTTACAAAATAAAATATCATTTACAGGATGGGTTAATGACAAAGATAAATTCTTTGAGCAAATTGATATTTTTTGCCTCCCATCACTACATGAACCGTTTGGGATCATATTACTTGAGGCAATGGAGCATAGCCTACCTATAGTTAGTACAAATACCGAAGGTCCTAGCGAAATCTTAAAACATATGCAAGACGGGCTAATTTGCAAAGCCGACTCCCCAGAAGATTTAGCCGAAAAAATTGCGTATCTAATAGACAACCCACAAAAAGCAAAAGAACTTTCCCAAAAAGCTTATCTAAAACTAACTCAAACCTATAATATTAAAATTATTTCAAAGAAGTTAGTAACATTACTGAAGTTTTGACAAACAATTTTTAATGATGCTCCTCGCAGCAGAGCTACGAGGTATCTAAAAAAGTTTTAGTTGTTTCTTATGATATCACGCAGCAGAGCTTCGGGGAATTAAACCCTGAGAGATTAATTACTAGCAATTTAGTTTTTGCAAAATGGAATACTATTTTTAAAGATGAAATGACTACGTCAGCAGTTATTGACAGATTGGTTCACCATTCTTCAATTCTTGAACTCAATACTGAAAGTTATAGAATCGCTACAGCTAAAGGCAAAAAATTAACTATAAAATCGGAGGATAATAATGTAACACTTTAGACAATATTTTTTACTCAAAAATGGGTAATTTTAATATTCGTCATGGGTAATTCTAATGTTCGTTCATCATTCGTACATATTCACGAATTACCTCATCATTAACGTTACCTACAGTTTCTACAAAAAAACTTTGCGTCCAAAGTTTACCACCCCAAAAATATTTACGTTTTATTTGTGGATAAAGCTTGAAAAAATTTCTTGCAGATATGCTTTTTATTATTTGCATAATATACGACGGAGAAACTTTTGGCTTAGATTTTACTACCATATGAATATGATCAGTAGGTATCTCTAACTCCACTATTTCTATATTATAATCGTAACCAATCTTCTTTATTATTAACCTTAAGCTTTCTCTATAAGGTTCAATAAACACTTTATGACGATATTTTGGTATCCACACAAAGTGATACATTATTCTAAAAACATGATGACTATTACGCCTCAATTCCATTCTACTAAATTATAATATGCCAACGCTTATATTATAACGCTATCCATCTAGGGAGCAAGCTCCCTAGATTTTCGCTATGCGGTTAAATTTGGGAAGTCAAAATTATTGATGGATAAATTTCAAACAAATGATCCAAATAAAGATGAGGATTATATGTTATTCGTAATGCTAGCGTACAACATATTGTATCATGCACAATCTTCAGTTAAGGCAAGGAAAGTAAGGGCATGGGATAAAAAAATCAATAGCAATATGTTGTCTCCAAGTGAAGTTTATAGATCTATAGCTAACGCGGAAAGGTTTTTACCATAGTTTTTGTATTTACTCACATATTCACCAGATCTAAATCCTATTAAACATTGCTGGACTAACTTTAAAAACTGTTTACGTAAAATTATTGATCAATGCCTAAGTTTTTCCTAATCTGTGGTAAAAACATTTCCGTGTTAGCTATATGCCACAAATTTCCCTTGAAGAAATATTAGAAAAGTCTATATCCAGAGGGATACCAGATCATAGAAATATTAGAAATAATCATCAGGTCAAACCATTTGCACCAGTAATACGCAAAAGTAATAAACATGGTAAGTTGGAAATTACAATAAAATCAAGTTTTGATGGAAGTAATCAAATTACCAAAACCTCATTTAATCTCTCAGGGTTTAATTCCCCGAAGCTCTGCTTCGTGATATACTACTTGAATGGAAGAAAGCAGTTATGTACATAAGAGTCATAATGTCACAGTACTAATATATCATTTAGTAACGCCGGCAAAGTATAGAAGAGTAATATTCAATCAAGAACCAGATGATTATTTGTGTAAAATTTGTGAGCACATAGAAGATCGTTATGAAATTAGATTTTTAGAAATAGGAGTAGATAAAGATCACGTACATTTTTTATTACAGTCAATACCAATGTATAGCCCAACCAAAATAACTCAAATCATAAAAAGTATTACTTCTAAGAAAATGTTTGAGAAATATCCAAATCTTAAAGAAAAATTATGGGGAAGTGAGTTTTGGAGTAAAGGATATTTTATGAGCACAGTAGGTAAACATGGTGATGAGCAGAAATTACGTAATTATGTACAGAATCAAGGTTCAGGCAAACCTTCTTATAAAGTCCGTCCGCCAAAACTCTACAAGCCTTATAGATAATATGGTTTTAAGACAAGAAGTAATACAACAATCCGTAAGAAAATGATAAAATATGGTCATAAACCTTATGGATTTCAGTCAATGCCAATAGACAACATTATCAAATCGCAAGAACAAGGGAAACTGTTTGGTTATAAATTAAAAGAAGAATTAAACCCAAATAATAAGCTATATAAATTAAGAGAATTAATAAATTGGTCTAGGCTCGAAGAGTGGTTATCAAAAAATGTTTGTATTAAGAAATTTGGTAGAAATAGAAAATGTCATAGAGTGATGCTTGGCATAACGATGCTACAAGCAATGTATAATTTTTCAGATTCATTATCAGAGGAAGAGCTAAAAGAGAATATGTATTGGCAGTATTTCTGCGGGTGGGAATATATAGAAAAAGACATAGCTATCTCGGAAACTAGTATACGACGGTTTCGTAGTGTATTAGGTGAAGCTGGATATAATGAGATATTATCGGAGTTGATCAGGGTTGGGATAAAAACTAACACAATTAAAAAAAAAGATTTGGAATTAATCATCGCTGATACGACTGTACAAATTAAGAATATCAAACACCCACACGATGTTTATTTAATGGATAAAGCTAGGCTTAGCATAGTAAAGCTTTGCAACAGTTTGGGTATACATTTGAATGAAACATACGCTAGAACCTATAAACGCGATATAGTAAAGCTATGGAAATATAAAGAACATAGTAAAGCCAAGAAGCGTTGGAAAATAATGAAGCATTTAAAAATATTACTGGGTCGTTTGATTAGAGTATGTGAGCGTGAGATCAAAAATAAGCAATTAAACTTGTCTCTCAAAAATCAAGAAGTATTGCAAAAAATAAAACAAATACATAACCAATCTGTTTTAAAAAGAGAAGCTAAAAAGCAATATAAAGAAGATAACAAAGTATTATATAGTTTTCATGCCCCTGAAGTAGAGTGTATAGGAAAGGGAAAACGCAACAAGCCATATGAGTTTGGCAATAAAGTAGCGGTAGTAGTAAGTGGTCGTAGAAATTTTGTTTTATCCGCAAAATCGTTTCATAATAATCCTTATGATGGTCATACATTGCATCAGAGCTTTGAAGCAGTAGAGAGTGTCACTGGAATCAAGATAAAGAAATCATTTGTTGATCTTGGGTATAGTGGTAGCAATGTAAAGGAGAAGAGTAAGGTATATACCCCAAAAACGCGGAAGAAGTTGTTACAAGAGGACAAGTCTATGATCAAGAGACGCAGTGCCATAGAACCAATAATAGGTCACTTAAAGCAATATGGTCGGATGGGTAGAAACTTCTTGAAAGGTATGATAGGAGATATTATCAATCCAATAATCTCTGCTATTGGTTTGAATTTACGATGCATTGCAAATCATTTACAAATCGTGTCTAACTCCACATAAATCAAAAATATCATCATGCAAAAACTAGATGAACGATAAAAAATCGTTAACAATAGCTCCATATCAAAATTAGACCAACACAGAAATGTATCAGTAAAAATTAACATAACTTATTAATTTTTATTGAAAATCTTAGCAATTTGTTGTCAAAACTCTATCCCATTACAAATGATCAGGATTTGAAGTGTTTTTGGCGGATAGACTATAAAGCATTTCAACAAAAACAGTTAAAGCTTTTTGGATAGATACCTCGTAGCTCTGCTGCGAGGAGCATCATTAAAAAGCTAGCATTACCCAATAATATTAGTGAGTATAAACCAGCAATATTAGACAAAATTGCTACAGTTTTTGATACATTATGTACCCAAATAGAATAAATAAATTTTGTTATTACTAAAAAAGTATAAAAAAATTGGAATACATTTCTCCTTATGGAAAGGATTTTGTCAAAACTTCAGTAGTAAGAAATTAGCTATTGAAAAGAATAATGAAATCTTGTATCTTGAATATGTATCTGACAGTCAAAATTTAACTGACCATCAGGTGCGAAATTTATAGTGTCTGTAAGATCAAATCTTGACTTCTACAACTAAACAAAGAGGTTAGTAAAAACTTTTTGGGTCGATATCTATTTTTATATGACAAAAAGAGGGGATTTTAATCAGCTCTAACCAAAATTTTAAATATTTTTGCAGATTAAATTTTTTATCAGCAATAATAAGTATTCGAAAGCGATATTTACCAGCAAGTTTTGACATTAACGAGCTTGCTGGTCCTAAAATTTTCACCTGTGCTTCTGGAGCAATTCGTACCATGTTCTTAGCAATTTCTAAAATTTTATGCTCATTTATGCCGGATAAAATTACTGATGCCATTTTTGAGAATGGCGGCATATCGGCAGCTTTCCGCACTTCTAACTCATTGACAAAAAAGTTATCTTCCCGCTCATCTTTAATATAGCTAAAAATAATATTATCAGGATAATAACTTTGTAAATATACCATACCTTTAGAATTTCCACGCCCTGCTCTACCCCCTACTTGATGAAGCAACTGAAAAGCCCTCTCACTTGATCTAAGATCAGCATGATTACTCCCAAGGTCAGCGTCAACTACTCCAACTAAAGTAAGATTTGGAAAATGATAACCTTTTGTTATCATTTGCGTTCCTATTAATATATCAATTTCTAGATTTTCCATTTGATGTAGAAGCTGAGCTATCTTTTCTGGATTTTTAACATGATCCTTACTTATCACAGCAATTTTACTATTTGGAAAAAGTGTTTTTGCCTCTTCCTCTATCCTTTCTATTCCAGGACCGCAAATAGCTAGAGATTCATCTTCTAAGCATTCAGGGCAAGAGTTAAAAATCTTACTTTGATAACCACAATGATGACATTCAAGCTTTTTGGAGTTTTTATGCACTACCATCCAACTAGAGCAATATTTACAAGTAAATCTATGACCGCAAGATTTACATAGCATTAAAGGGGCATAGCCTCTTCTATTAAGGAATAAAAGCGTTTGCTCTTTATTTTCTAGATTATTCTTGATGGCTTTTATTAGAATATTAGACAAATAACAATTTTTAGGTAGCTCTTCCTTTGTCATGTCAATCATTTCAATATTCGGTAAAACAGCGTTTTTATATCTACTACTTAAGTTAATTAAACTATATTTTCCTATATTGGCATTATACATTGTCTCAATAGAAGGCGTTGCCGAACATAAAACTATTTGTGCTTTATCAAACGTACTTCTAACTATAGCAGTATCTCTTGCATTATATAACACACCATCATCTTGCTTATAAGAATCGTCATGCTCTTCATCAATAACTATTAACCCAAGGTTTTTAAAAGGCAAAAACAAGCTACTCCTAGCCCCAATTACTATCTTAACTTTATCCTCTAATATACCTCTTAAAATCATTTTCTTTTGAGCTGTTGTAACACTCGAATTCCATATTATAGGATCAAACCCACAACGCTCCTTAAAACGATTAATAATTTGCGTGCTTAGTGCTATTTCTGGAAGCATCACAAGTGCTTGCTTACCTTTCGCTAAATATTCTGCTATTAGATGAAAATAAACTTCTGTTTTACCTGAACCAGTAACACCTTTAATAAGAATTGGTTTATTACTATCATTTAACATTTGTAACGCCTGTTTTTGCTCTTCTGATAAATCAGGCAACGTAAAATTATTATTTATTTTCTGTTCTTTAACTTTAATTGGCTTTTCGGCTATATCTACTGGTAATACTAATTTAGCTATGCTACCAAGCTCAGCCATGTAGTAATTACTCATCCATTTAATTAAGTCTAAAACTTCTGAAGTTATAGTTAAATTTAACGGTACTTTTTCTTTTATAGTTTTTAACTTTTTTACCTCAGGAACATTAGCAAATTCCCATACTATGCCGGTTAATTCCTTATTTCTAAAAGGCACTACAACAAGATCACCTATATTTAATGATAAATCTTCAGGGATTAAGTAATCTAGAGGAAATAATTTTACTGCTGATAATAATATCTTCGCTATTTGCATATATAATTTGTTTTATATAATTTTTTTTATTATATACTAAACTAATAAATTATAAAACTGAAGTTTTGACAAAAAATTTTTAATGATGCTCCTCGCAGCAGAGCTACGAGGTATCTAAAAAAGTTTTAGTTGTTTCTTATGATATCACGAAGCAGAGCTTCGGGGAATTAAACCCTGAGAGATTAAAAAAAGTGGCGAGTGTATCAATCTATAATTTGTATTATATATCAAATAATTTACTTTAAATTGTAGAAATATCGCTTTTAAGCTGATAAAAGCACTAAATATTTAACTTTAAATATAAATTTTTACTTTAGTCAGAAAAATTAGAATTTTGGTCAAAACTTCAGTATAAAAACATCGATGAAAAAAATTATCATAGCAATTTCTGGAGCTTCAGGAGCAATATATGGGATTCGTTTGCTTGAAGTATTAAAAGAACAAAATATAGAAACTCATTTAGTTATTTCAGATGGAGCCGCTCTTACTATAAAAGCTGAAACTGAATATTCTATAGAAAAGGTAAAAGCTCTTGCAAATCATCACTATAGCAATAAAGATATAGGAGCTGCTATTGCAAGTGGTTCGTTTAAAACTTCTGGCATGATAATAGCACCATGCAGTATGAGGACTTTAGCTAGCGTTGCTCATGCAATGGAAGATAATTTAATTACTAGAGCAGCAGGAGTAGTATTAAAAGATAAAAGAAAGCTCGTTTTAATGACTCGCGAAACACCTCTGCATATAGGACATATTGAAAATATGCTGAAAGTAGCAAATTATGGCGGAATTATAGCACCACCAATTCCGGCTTTTTATAGCAAACCTAAAGAGATAGATGATATAGTAAACCACTCTATCGCTAGAGTTTTAGACCTTTTCGATATCGAAACTAATCTGATTAAAAGATGGAGTGGGCTTTAAGTGAAAACTAGTTAGTACTATTATTGTTTTTGGTATAATATATAATTTTATGAATAGATGATATACATATGGTAAATAGTGCAAAAATAGCCAAGGGTGGTAAAATTTCTATACCGGCTTCATATAGAAAACAATTACATTTAAAAGAAGGTGATAAAGTAGTATTTATTCTTAAAGAAAATGAGATGATAATTTCTCCATTAAGCATAGCATTAAAAAAATCTCGTAATATTATTAATAAATATTACTCTCCTGAAGAAAGTTTAGTAGATAAAATGATGCTCCTCGCAGCAGAGCTACGAGGTATCTAAAAAAGTTTTAGTTGTTTCTTATGATATCACGAAGCAGAGCTTCGGGGAATTAAACCCTGAGAGATTAATACGTAAATACTTACGTGCCGTTTTTACACTCATACCTGCTTTTGCAGCAGAAATTATCTGATTATATTTTTTGATCTTTTGCATTAAAATACCTACTTGGTTATTTGTACATGTCATCAGTAATTCTCGAATAATATTTAAATATTTAAAAATAAATTTTTATTCGATTTTACTGTCCATAGTTACTTCTTTTTTATAGGTAATTTTAATGTTCGTTGAGGGTAATTCTAATATTCGTTAGTCAACATATACGAGTCTTTTGCAATGATTGTGTAAATTTTTGTTGAGCCTATATTAGAAGTAATTAAAAATATAGGTAACAGAAATGCAAATAGAGAAGAATAAAAAAATAAATGAAGCAATAGATTTGCTGATAGAAGGCGGAGTAGATTTAAAAACAGTACTAAGTCAGAATGGATTAATTAAGGAATTAACCAAGGGTATTTTAGAGCGAGCACTGCATGCTGAGATGTCAGAACATTTAGGTTATAGCAAGTATGATAGAGCTGAAACTGAGAATGCGAGGAATGGTAGTTTTAGTAAGAATCTGATTAGTGAGAATGGTACTATAGAGATAAATGTTCCAAGAGACAGACAAGGTAAATTTGAACCTATAATAGTCTCAAAGAAACAAACAAGAATAGATGGCTTAGACCAAAAGATAATATCCTTATATGCGAAGGGTATGAGTGTGTCTGATATTAAAACACAATTGCAAGAATTATATGGAGCTGAGATCAGTGAGAGCCTAATCAGCAGGATTACAGATGAAGTAATAGATGAGGTCAAGATTTGGCAGAGTAGACCTCTTGAATCAGTATACCCTATAGTATATTTTGACTGTTTAGTAGTGAAAGTAAGACAAGATAAACTTATTATTAATAAATCAGTATATGTAGCTTTAGGAATAGATTTATCTGGCAGAAAGGATATTTTAGGCTTATGGATAAGTGAGAATGAAGGAGCTAAATTTTGGCTTGGTAATTTTACTGAAATGAAGCATCGAGGAGTAAAAGATATCTTAATTGCTTGTAGTGATAATCTAACTGGTATGTCTGATGCTATTGCATCAGTATATCCGAAAACTGAACATCAAATTTGTATTGTCCATCAGATCAGGAATAGCCTCAAATATGTATCATATAAAGATAGAAAGCAATTAGCAGCGGATTTGAAACTAATCTATACTTCTGCTACTGAAAAAGAAGCAGAATTAGCTCTTGAGTCATTTGATCAAAAATGGAGTAAGCAATATCCGCATATAGCTAAATCTTGGTATAATAATTGGGATAATTTGATAATTTTCTTGCAATATCCAAAGGAGATTCGTAAGATTATTTAGTCCGTCCGCCAAAACTCTAAAAGCCTTATAGGCAATAGGGTTTTAAGGCAAAAATGCATAGTAAAATCCATAAGAAAATGAAAGGTTTTATATCAAAAGCTTATGGAAATACAAAAAAATGACAATAAAAAAATGAATGCATTTTGGGAAATAGTGTGGTTTTTAATACAAAAATTTAAAATCAGCCCTCAAAATTAGAGTAATTTGCTCTAAAATCGCACTATTTTTGGAAATTAGTGACACAAGTGATATTTTTTAGAGTTTTGGCGGAGGGACTATTTACACTACAAATGCGATAGAATCGCTGAATAGCCAATTGAGAAAAGTTACTAAGAATAAACGCATCTTTCCAAATGATGACGCAGTATTTAAAGTTTTATATCTGACAATTGATTATATTACCAAAAAATGGTCTATGCCTATCCCCAATTGGAATGAAGCTATGGCTCATTTTATGATCAAATTTGATGGTAGAATTTAATGGTTCACGAAATTTACACAATTGATGAGACAGAGCCACATATACTGATTTATTAATAATAAGTTTATCTTGTCTTACTTTCACTACTAAACAGTCAAAATATACTATAGGGTATACTGATTCAAGAGGTCTACTCTGCCAAATCTTGACCTCATCTATTACTTCCAGGAGTTTCGCACTTAGCAAAATTGTGTATTAGTTAGAAGCCATTTAATGTTGTTCTGAATTGATGTTTTTATAACTTCCCAAGTTTGTTGATATAAAGTAATGTTTTCATTTATCCTCCTTTTGTTCATATCAAGCCAGGCCAATACAGCAAGGCAAATATGATTTCTTTGAGCTCGACCCGTGCGTGCCTGACAGCATTCAATACCACAAGTTTGTTTCAATTCTCGATGATAAACTTCTATAGACCAACGCGCCTTAACAATTTTCTCTATTTGCTCACGTGTAGGATTCTCTAAATTAGTTGTTATGTAATCAATGCGACCATTTTTTGCCACAAACTTAAATACCGTAACCCAACCGTATCCACGTAGGTGAATTTTTAGCCCTTCATCGGGAATCTCTAAAGTTTCCAAGCTAACATTACGATTAACTTTTCTATTTTTTCTTAGGTTGGTAACCCATATCCAACCTAAATTACGTATATGTTTTAAATTATCCAAACCACTATACCAAGCATCCATAACTATAGCATCAGGCTTGATACCTCTTTCTTTAGCTAAAGTAAGCATATCACAAAAATGCTCGTTCTTTGTTTTACCATCAGTTTCTTTATCATATATTCTATAATCTACAGGAGTAGATTGATCAATTTGAGTATTGTAATGCAGTAAGTTTACCATTCCTATACCAGGTATAACATCATGTACAGCCCCAGAATATTGATAATTTACAAGCTCGATCCTCTTACTGTATTGCTTTGACAATAAGGTGTCATCTCCCACTAATAAACAAGGATCTTCCAGATCAATATATTTTGACACTTTGCTATAGATTTCGCTAGGGCGAAAATCCTTACTCTTTAACCATCGACTTGCACTATCGTGCGATAGATCTAATGGACTTACTTCAGATAATGCTTTGCTAGTATATCTTACACTACTTGCTTGTAAGAATGATTTATATAAATCTTTGCTACATTTTGATCTTGTCATTTTTATCTAAAACTATTTTTCTCTAGATTAGCATATTATTTGCTAAGTGCGAAACTCCTGACTTCATCTGTAATCCTGCTGATTAGGCTCTCACTGATCTCAGCTCCATATAATTCTTGCAATTGTGTTTTAATATCAGACACACTCATAACCTGAATTCTGGATTAATCTAGGTTTGGAAGTAAGTATTTACAAGGGATAGAAGATACTCTATATAATTTTTAGCAAAAAAACAAGAGTATCCCCATGAAGAAAGATATTACTGCATTATTTTGTTTTGTCGATGATTTTTGTAAAATTAGCGAGCAGTGGATTAATAAATCATTTCTACCATTAATTAATAAAAACCCTACAAGAAAGCCTGAAATAAGCTATTCTGAGCTGTTAACGGAAAGTTCTATAATTAATCTCTCAGGGTTTAATTCCCCGAAGCTCTGCTTCGTGATATCATAAGAAACAACTAAAACTTTTTTAGATACCTCGTAGCTCTGCTGCGAGGAGCATCATTATACTAAAAAATAGAATGAACCTAGAGCATACAAGGCATAGATCTCCTGTTAATTTCTTGGTGCATATTCTAGCTTGTGTTACTTCTTATGCTATCACTAAATCTCGTATAAAACTTGATGCTTTAGCTCCAGAACAACTGCTCTTATCCTAAATTGGCGTTTATATCATAACTTATAAGTTTGGCTATCTTTTTGTCAAAACTTCAGTTTAAAGAAATGCACGAGCTATATGGGTATGCCATAAAAGAACAAATGCGTTTTTTTAGCTACGGCGATGCAACACTTTTGTACAGAAAAGTATAAATTTAAATATATCCTAAAAACTTCTTGATTAGAATTTGGATGAAATAAAAGAATATCACAGCAGCACAGCAGATCATGATACTTATTTGCATAAGCTGCGGAGGCTGCTTTGTGATATTTGACGTTTCAGTAGAAGAAGGTTTGTAAATAAATCCTAATATTTTGATAAGATACAAGCTTGAAAATATACTACTAATTATTATAACAGCCATCACGATAAACTGATTCTGCTCGGCTGCTGCCAGTAAAATCGAGAATTTACTTATGAAGCCGCTTAAAACCGGAATACCGATTAACGATAATGACGATATTAATATCATAAAAGAAATCAATGGGAATTCTTTTGAAGTACCTGTTAAATCCTGCACTTGATTGGCTTTCTTTAGGCTATAAATACTTCCCATACTATAAAATAAACAAATCTTTGTAAAAGAATGCGATACTAAATGCAGAGTTGCAGCGGCTAAGGACTTAGGCGTTAGCATAAAAGCACTAAGTAACGCTATGCCTAATTGGTTCATGGTGGAATAGGCAAGTATTTTCTTGATATTATCCGTTCCGAAAGCTTTAAATGTGCTATAAAAAATACTTACTATTGGGATAAAAATCAACCAGTTAAACGCTCCAAATATTTCTTGTAAGTACGATAAGCCAAATATATATACTAAAATTTTATAAATACAAAATAAACCAGTTTTTACTACTATCACTGCATGCAGTAAGCTACTAACGGGATAATGTGCAACCATTGCTGCGGGAAGCCATGAATGTACTGGAAAAATCGCTGTCTTTGCAATACCGAAAATAAACATTAGCAATAAAAGAATAGACTGATTTTTAGAAAAATGCTCTAGCATTAGTCCTTTACTTCCGAAATCCCCATTACCGATTTTAGCATAAATGATTATAATAGCCGGCAAAAATAACATGATTCCGGTGATCATCAAAATTTTTAAATATTTATATAATCCCGTAAGTACTATATTATTTTTAGTATGCCCTATTAAAAAAGCCGTAGAAATTGTTACAAGCTCATAACAAATAAACATCGTAAACAGGTTACTAGATAGTGCAATTAAGCTACCTATGAGAATAGTTAGATTAAAGAAGAATAAAAACCTTGAAGAGTTTTCTATATTATTAATAGCAAGATATTGAGGAGTGTAAAGCAGCGAGCAAATCCATAAAAAGCTGATTAAGCTTAAGAAGATAAGCCCTAAAGGTTCAAGATGAAAACCTATAAAATAATTACCGAAAATATGGAACTTAAACCCTGCCCTTACGTCTTTTAAAAACACCCAATCAATAATCAGAACATTACTAAAGAAAAAAATCCCGATAGCAATAAGTAAAAAATTACGTGTAAAACTATCTTCTTTAGTCACAAACGGACTAGTTAAATTCAGCATACCAACTAGTAAAGTTGATAGAATCAAAAGATTCGGAGTAGTAAATTGTGCTAGCATGTTATTATGTTTTTATTAGTTATCAACGCCATTGCGAGAAGATGCCTAGCCAAGGTGTGGCAATCTCAGGAGTTTATTTTGTGTCATCTAGTTAGCTTTTCCGGCGTTGTTACGTATCTCGAAAAGCATCTTTAGTAGCATACTGTGGCGGCATTGCCTGCGTGGATCGAAAAATGCCCTATATGTCATTCCTACGAAAGCAGGAATCTAGTATAAAGCGAGCTTTTAATCTCTCAGGGTTTAATTCCCCGAAGCTCTGCTTCGTGATATCATAAGAAACAACTAAAACTTTTTTAGATACCTCGTAGCTCTGCTGCGAGGAGCATCATTTTTAAAAATTTGCTGTATTTATGCTTTTTTTCCTGGATTCCTGCTTTCGCAGGAATGACATCGGAATCACGCAACAATGCCGCCACGGGATGACACCGAAGATACTCTCGGCTTATACAAGTAATAACATCAAAAGCTTTTTCCTGAAGTTTTGACAAAAAATTTTTAATGATGCTCCTCGCAGCAGAGCTACGAGGTATCTAAAAAAGTTTTAGTTGTTTCTTATGATATCACGAAGCAGAGCTTCGGGGAATTAAACCCTGAGAGATTAAAAAAAGTGGCGAGTGTATCAATCTATAATTTGTATTATATATCCAATAATTTACTTTAAATTGTAGAAATATCGCCTTTAAGCTGATAACAGCACTAAATATTTAACTTTAAATATAATTTTTTACTTTAGTCAGAAAAATTAGAATTTTTGTCAAAACTTCAGTTTTTCTTTTCTTAAGTTGATTCTTGCTTTTGCAAAAATAAAAGTTTCACCATTTTATAGTGATAGAATAATGATCCTACCGAGCTTAGTAAAATTATTATAAAATCTAATAATAGATTTTGCTTTAAAAATAATTCTAGAATACTTACCTTAACAAAAAATAACGGACTAATTGGCAAGCCGCTGCTACAAATTACAGCTATTATTACTAAAACTTGGTTTGGTTTTTTCTGATATGCTTCTTTATAAGCAGCAATTAGACAAAGAGCTATTTTATTTACACTATCTATAATCAATAAACATGGTAAAATTTTCATACCGCTATCGGTAACATATAATAAAAATACATAGCCTATTTGAGTAATACACGAATAGACTATAATTTTCTTAAAATTCTCAGCTTTATAAGCAAAATATGGAGCTATGATAAGCGTCAATAAAGCAATAGGTCTTATAAAATGGTTAATTGCTAGTTTAATCGTTTCATAATTTATAATGAGATAGGTAAATTTATATATTATATATACACCTATTATTGTCGAAATTCCTGCCAAATATACTAAAATCACCGAGGCAGTAGCACTATAAGCTCTCATCATCCAAAAATGCATAGGGAAAAAAGCAGTCTTTAAAATAACCCCTATTAAGAAAAATCCTATAGATAAAGTTACAATACGTGAATTAGAATATTTTTGTAAAAATCTGGCTACATCTAGCATATTTAAACTACCGGTAATACTTAGCAGAAAGCCTATGGCCATAAGAATTAAGGTTGCACCGATACTACCCATTATTAAATAATCAAGAGCACCGATTAAGGATTTATGGTTACCACCGCTAGCTATCAAAACATAACTACTAAGTGCTGAAATCTCTATAAACACATATAAATTAAAGAAATCATTAGTACTAACCATTCCTAAATAACCCATATGAGCAAACAACAATATGGCGTAAAATAAAGCTCTTCTATTGTGATTAATATATTTTAGGATAGTTTGGTTAGTGAGGTTATAGCAAAAAATTAGAAAGAATAATAAAACCGAATTAAGGTAAACAATAATAGCTTGATTCAAAGAGGTTAGATAATACTCAATTCCAATAGACGAAGTCCACCCTCCCATCACATAAGAAATCTCAGTATTTTTTACAATAGAATATCCATAAATACTAATTATAAAGCTTGTTAAAATAGAGCAGATAGTAATGATTCGAGTTAATAAAATAAAACGAAAAAATACTGTCGCAAGTAATGCACCTGCAAATGGGAATAATATTTGTAAGATAGGAAAATGCTTAGCTAAGATCATGGGTTTTTATTCAAAACTGATTCGGTGTCATACCGTGGCTTGTCCACGGTATCCAGAAAATAATAAAAAATACTAATTTTATAAGTATTTTTAACTGGATCCCGTGAAGAAATCACGGGATGACAATACATAAATAACATACTAGAAATATATCTATGTATCAAAACTAATTTCGTTTTCTGATATTGTACCAAAATGTTTATAAATTTGATATATGAGACTTAGAGCTACGCTAAGTGTTGCAAAGCCCACTACTATAGCTGTTAGCATCAATACGTGAGGCAATGGGCTGGTGTAGGTAGTGACGCCTTCTTGCATAATAGGTACAATACCTGTTTTAACTTTACCCAAAGCTAAATAAAAAACTAATACTGAACTTTGAAAAACCCCAAGTCCAATAACCTTATGAATATAATTATGGCTTGTAAGCATTATAAACAAACCCGAAGTAAGTAATATTAAAGCAAAAAAATATATTAAGTGGGACATAAAATTGTCATCCCGTGGCTTGACTACGGGATCCAGTCTTTTAATCAAAATTTTTTCTGGATCCCGTGGACAAGCCACGGGATGACAGAACTCAGTCGGCTCTAAAAGATTCATTGAATATACAAGTAATCTTTTTACCTTTACGCACAGCAAGTTTTGGGAATACTTGTTCAAGAATAACTAAATTAGGGTTATCTGGAGCGAGGCGATAATTTACTAAAGACTCACGCAGTGAATCATCTACAGCAAAAATACCAGGAATTTCAGAATTTTTATCTCTAAATTGTAGATAGGTGAATTCGCCATCGTCAAAAATTTTAATAGGAGCTATTTCTTCACTACCGCTAATATAATAGTTGAAGTTATATTTTTCTGGATGATTAAGATCAGGGGTTGCTGAAGAGGCAATATAAGTTTGCATGTGACCACCAGCATTATCATTTTCATCATCAGGATAGAGGAACTTGACGTTAAAAACCATTTCTGGATCACGCATATCAAGAGTTTCAGCAGCGTATAGTTCAAAGAAATATGTTCGTTTATTAGTAATTAAAGTCATATTAGTAGTGGCATCCTGCTCCATCGGTTTAATAAAAATCCTATGACCTGCAGGTACTATTTGCCAAGAAGTAGTATCACCCATAGAGATACTCACTATTTCTTCATCTCTTGCAAGTTCTATACTTGCTTGATAGCCGTAATATCCTGTAAATTTAAAAACATCATCAGGGTTATAAACCATAACTCTTAAACGAGAATCTTGCCCCAAAGGTCTTGACTCTCTAATAGCAAATATATTTAATGTAAAAAATATAATTGTAAAAAATATTATTAATCGCTTCATATTATTTCTGGTTTTTATCTTTTAATAATTTTAGCTTATAACTGGTAACAGTAAAGTTAAATGGAGCATTAGGCGGAAGATTTGCACTGATAGAATCCATTATATAACCTATTTTTGCTTCCCATAACATATTTTCTAAAACTTCCCCTGCACTATTTTTAGCTAATGACTCAAAAGTAACAACTACTTCATTATTATTTATATTCTGAATTGATGTTATACTAATTGAACGCCTATATAATTTTTGATATCGCATAACCGGTGATAGTGGGTTATCAATATTCATAAAATTAGCAAATTGCATATAAACAATACTTGTAGAACTATTTTTAATAAAGACAAATTGTTGTTTTAATAAATCATAATTATATTCTTCTCGCTGTAGCACATAATTTTTGAGCATAATATTAGCAACAGAACCATAAGGATCACGCAATGTAGATTCTTTAGTATTAGTAATAGTAGCTTGTTTTTCGGTACTAGATCTTATCAAGTAGCTTATTTTTTCGTTTATAGGTAATAATACATCAATATTTATACAAATTATAGCAAGTAATAATGTAAATGTTGCACATGCTAAAAGTAAAAGAGACCTACTACTCAACGGCACTACATATTTAAAGCTGTACCATTTTCTTGCATCACTAAAATATTCGCCGGATTTAACATATTCTTGTACGGCACTAAGTACTGGATCCATAATTATTTAGTAATTGATGTGTATTTTTATTCCCATAACCTTAGCATAATTATTTTAATATAATTATCATTTGTTAATTTAATTTAAGATCATTTAAGTTATAAAATAACTTTATATTGTTGCTACAATACCAAAATACTACTTAATTGTAAAATGATGCTCCTCGCAGCAGAGCTACAAGGTATCTAAAAAAGTTTTAGTTGTTTCTTATGATATCACGAAGCAGAGCTTCGGGGAATTAAACCCTGAGAGATTAAAATAAATAATTTATAAATTTAAATTATACAATAATAATTATTGATGGTAATAATATTGCATCAATATTATTGTTATATAATGTTTACAATCTTTTTAATATTTTTTTACACTTAAAATAAATTTTTGTAAAAAATGCTTGTGAACAATTATATACTAAGCTAATTTAAACTAGGTAATAAAATAAACCACTATTATATATTTAAGATGTTAAAATTATTCAAGTTTTGGGTGTTATTAATTATGCTTTCACAATTATTATCATGTACACCCTCAGCACCTTACGAAATTAAAAGCCCGTGCGTTGCAGCTGAAATTAATGATGAAGCAGAGTTAAGTATGAATCCTTGTGTAAGAAGACCGGTTAATTCTATAATAGATATAGCATAAATATATCAATGACACTTATTTCGCTAGTAACCGTTTAATATAACAATAGAAGTATGTTAGATAATATATTCGGCTCCTTTAAATCAAGTGATAAAGCACAAAATGATGCAAAGAGCGAGCAAAACCAAGCAAATCCGCTAAAGATAACTCAAAATTGGTATGAAGAACGTGCTGATAAGCTGATTGTTCAACGTAGCTTATTAATAATATTACTGATAATATTATCAATTTTTATGGTAATATCTACTTTAGTAATAGCTTTTGTAGTAAAATCTAAACAGTTTGATCCTTTTGTCATTCAACTTGATGACACTACCGGTCGTGCATCAGTAGTAGAGCCTATTTCATCACCAGTGCTTACTGCAGATGAGTCTCTTACAAGATATTTTATAAAAAAATATATAAATGCAAGGGAAACATATAATTTTGTTGATTTCACTACCTTGGCACGCACTACTATAAGATTACTTTCAACTAGTAATGTTTTTTATGGTTATCTTGGGTATATAAGAGATAAGAACAACGATCCAAGTTTAAAGTATCAGGAAAATAATACGACTTATTTAGTAGTAAAGTCATGGTCAAAAATTGCCTCAGACAAATATATAGTTAGATTTTCCGTAAATGAAGCAACAGGAAATCAAACAGTTTATAATAAAATAGCAGTGGTAAGTTATACTTACGTACCAATGCAATTAACAGATTCAGAACTTGATATAAATCCTGTAGGATTTCAAGTTAACGGATATAGGGTAGACGATGATAATAGTTAGATTTTGTTTTTTAATTTTTATATACTTAAGTGGCTTAATAGCTAATGCTGACTGTCCACTTTTAGAAAATGATCCATGTAGTAATATCAGTAATAATTATTTGGATGATTTATCTATAACTAGGGATAATAGGATACAAACATATATATATAATCCTAATGAAGTTTATTTATTAACACTGCATTTCGGTTTTCAAGCACATATAGAATTTGCTAAAAATGAAGAAGTTCAAAATATCATTCTTGGAGACGCCTATGCGTGGAAACTAACTCCTATTGGTAATCGTTTATTTATCAAACCTCTTGAAAAATATATTCGTACTAATATGACTATCATAACTAACAAAAGAACATATGAATTTGATATTTCTTCTGTTGAGTTAATGGAAGGGCATGAGAAAGAGTTAGTATATGTAATTAAATTTGACTATTCTAAGAATAGAACAAGCAATCATTACATGGCACGATACTAGTATAGTTTACGTCATTGCGAACGACTGCAAGGAGTGCGGCAATCTCATAAAGCAAACTCCTGAGATTGCCACGTCGATTCTACGATGCTCTTCGCAATGACGATTGCTACTTAATAACAACAAACTATAATATAATTTAAATATGGCCGAAGAGCAAAACAATAACAGTTCTTTATCAGGAGCAGATACACCTGAAGTTCAAAAAGAATTATCAAAAGTTTCAGTGAGTTTTAATAAAAGTATCGCTATCGTAGTTGTAATTTGCGGTGTTCTTATATATATTTTTTATTCTCTTTTCTTTGCTCCTAAAAAAGAAGAAATTCAAAATACTAATATACCTAGCAATATTGTTAAACCTGTTGAAGATAATTCAGATAACGTACCTGAAATACCTAAATTACCGGATCCACCAAAGCTTGAGACACCGACAGCTCCACCACCTCCAACTACCCCAGTAGAAACGGATAAGTCAAAAACACTTCCAGCTCCGCCTATTTCGTTACCTTCAACAAACGGACCTTTAGTTGAAAGTGATGAGGAAAAGAAGCGTAAACAAGCAAAAAGAACATCATCTATTGTGCTAGTTAGCGGCGTAGAACCTAAGAAGACAGCTGAACAAGTTGCTGCGGATGCAGTATTTAAAGATCGTGGTGACATGTCTTTAATCTTAGGGCGTGGTAAATTCATTGAGGCAGTGCTTGAAACAGCTATAAATAGCGATCTTGGTGGCGAAATAAGAGCTATTATTAGTAGAGATGTATATTCTGAGAAAGATAAAATAATATTAATACCAAAAGGATCGAAAGTATTTGGTAAATATGCAACTTCAACTTCAGCAGATAGCTATGGTAGAGTTTCTGTAATATGGGATAGAATAGACTTAACTAATGGCTATACTATAGCATTTGATTCGCCTGCAGTCGATAATTTAGGAAGACCAGGAGTGCAAGGAAGAGTAGATAACAAATATAAGGAGCAGTTTGCTAACTCAGTATTACAGTCTGCTTTCAATATAGGAATTGCCAAGGTTCTCGATAAATTAGTACCTCCACCTATAAACTCACAAGCTGCTGCTACTAATAGTGCTATTGCTACTCAGTTATTAAATACTGCTCAAACAATTTCCCAAAATACTAGTTTGAATCCAAATACAAGAATAGTTACAATTTGTACAAATGTTTTAGCTGCTATTACTGATAAAACATCTACTGCCTATACTACAATGACACAAGCCTGTACAACTGCCCAAGATGCTTCTTCGGCAAATACACCTGAACAGAGGCTAGCTACATTAGTACAAGCGGTTAATACAGCTGCTTCAAGCTTGCTTACTAGTACTTCTATAGCATCGAATCCAACTCAGGCACAGCAAGCTTCTACGCAAGCTTTTACAGATATTACTAATACTGTACAAAATATGACAACTCAGCAGCAATTTAAACCTACTACAACGATTAATCAAGGTACTCCGATTAAGATATACGTTAATAAGGATTATAAATTCCCTGTTACTGTTTTAACAAAATCAAAGGTAGTAAAATGAGTGATGCATTTGCTGCCTTAGAGACATTTTTATTACCGTTTAAAGAATTATTTGCTGAAGATGGTATTAACGAGATTATGGTTAATAAACCTGGAGAAGCATGGGTTGAGAAGAAAGGATATATATATTCTAAACAATTACCAGAGCTTGACGCAGAACATTTACTTTCGCTTGGACGTTTAGTTGCTCAATCTACTGAACAAATGATTTCAGAGGAAAAGCCTTTACTTTCAGCAACACTTCCAAATGGTTATCGTATTCAAATAGTATTCCCTCCTGCTTGTGAAATAGGACAAATCATTTATTCTATAAGAAAGCCGAGCGGTATGAACCTAACTCTAGATGAATATGCTAAAATGGGAGCTTTTGATGAAACTGCAACAGAAAGTTTAGTAGATCAAGATGAAATAATTCTAAACGAATATTTAGCTGAAAAAAAGATAAAAGAATTTATCAAACATGCAGTTATTTCAAAGAAAAATATTATAATTAGCGGCGGTACTTCAACAGGTAAAACTACTTTCACTAATGCAGCACTTACTGAAATACCTCAATTGGAAAGATTAATTACAGTAGAAGATGCTCGTGAGGTTGTATTATCTAGTCACCCTAATAGAGTTCATTTGCTTGCTTCTAAAGGCGGACAAGGACGAGCAAATGTTACTACTCAAGATCTAATAGAAGCGTGTTTGCGTTTAAGACCTGATAGAATTATAGTTGGTGAGCTTCGAGGTCAAGAAGCTTTCAGTTTCTTGCGAGCTATTAATACTGGTCACCCAGGTTCTATATCTACACTTCACGCTGATAGTCCTGCTATGGCAATTGAACAACTAAAATTGATGGTTATGCAAGCTGATCTTGGTATGCCACCTGAAGAAGTACAAAAATATATTTTAACAGTTGTAGATATTGTAGTACAATTAAAACGTGGCAGTGGCGGTAAAAGATATGTATCGGAAGTATATTATAAAAAGAATAAAAACGCCGAAGGAATGGTGTAGTGAGAGCGTCATTGCGAGGATATGCATAGCATCGACGCGTCAATCTCATAAAACAGTACAAGACTCCTGAGATTGCCACGCTCCTTTTAGTCGCTCGCAATGACATAAAAATAAAAATCAAGGATTACTAAATGGAATGGCATAACATACTCAAAGTCACTAGAAATATATTCGGTCATGCTATAATTCATCCGGTTGTTATTTTTAGTACCTTATGGATAAGTGGTGCATTTGTTGCAATCTTTACCAATGAAATTGGGACTCTTGGAGTAGATGTAACTGCTATAAATATTGCTTACAAATGGGCTTATTGGCTTGTTAGCGTTTGGGGACAATTAAAAATCTCTGATTATAACTATTTAAAATTAAAGCTACTTGCTTCACTTCTTGGTCCTGCTCTTGTCGTTATAATATTTTACATTAAAAACTTTGAGAGAATCAAATCACTACAATTTTTTGAGCAACCTGAAAAAGTCTATGGTGATGCTAGGTGGGCAAGTCCTGCAGATGTTGAATCGGCTGGTCTTAGAGCTAAAAAAGGTATGCTAATCGGAGTTGATAGTGGTGGTTATTTTGTTGCTGATGGATTCCAGCACGCCTTATTATTTGCTCCTACCGGTTCTGGTAAAGGTGTGGGCTTTGTTATACCTAACCTATTATTTTGGAGTGATTCAGTAGTTGTTCATGACATAAAACTTGAAAACCATGGCTTAACGAGCGGTTGGCGTGAGAAACAAGGTCAGAAAGTCTTTGTATGGGAGCCATCTAACCCAGATGGTATTACTCACTGCTATAATCCGATTGACTGGGTTAGTACTAAGCCTGGGCAAATGGTTGATGACGTACAAAAAATTTCAAACCTTATCATGCCTGAAAAGGATTTCTGGAATAATGAAGCACGAAGCTTATTCTTGGGCGTAACTTTATATTTAATAGCCAATCCTGTTAAAACCAAATCCTTTGGTGAAGTGGTGCGTACCATGAGAAGTGATGACATAGTATATAATCTAGCGGTTGTGCTTGATACTTTAGGCGGGATAATTCACCCTGTTGCATATATGAATATTGCAGCTTTCCTACAAAAAGCCGATAAAGAGCGTTCAGGTGTTATATCAACCATGAACTCATCACTTGAGTTATGGGCAAACCCATTAATTGACTCTGCTACTGCTTCTTCCGATTTTAATGTACAAGAATTCAAGAAAATAAAAACAACTGTATATGTAGGTCTTACTCCTGATAATATACAACGTTTGCAGAAATTAATGCAGGTATTTTATCAGCAAGCTACAGAGTTTTTAAGCCGAAAAATGCCTGATTTAAAAGAAGAACCTTATGGCGTGATGTTCTTACTTGATGAGTTCCCAACACTTGGTAAGATGGATATGTTCAAAGCAGGTATTGCTTATTTCAGGGGTTATAGAGTTCGTTTATTCTTAATTATTCAAGATACCCAGCAGCTAAAAGGAACATATGAAGATGCGGGTATGAACTCTTTCTTATCTAACTCAACATATCGTATTACCTTTGCTGCAAATAACTATGAAACCGCAAATTTAATATCACAATTAGTCGGTAATAAAACTATAGAACAAAGATCATTCAGCAAACCTATATTTTTTGACCTTAATATTTCTACTAGAACACAAAATGTTTCTCAAGTTCAAAGGGCTTTACTTTTACCTCAAGAAGTAATACAGTTACCAAGAGACGAGCAGATTGTTTTAATAGAGTCTTTTCCTCCGATAAAATCTCGTAAGATTAAATATTTTGAGGATAAGTTTTTTACCAGTAGATTATTACCGCCGACTTTTGTACCTACTCAAGTACCTTTTGATCCGCGAGCAAATAATAACGAAACTTCTAATGAGACAGAAGAGGCTGCTGTTGCTCCAGAAAACAGTGAGTAATATATACCCAAATGATTTGAGTATAATTCTACTCTTAAAAGAAAAGAAGTATATACGAAGATGCGTTCAGCTATTATTGATATCGGTTCAAATGCTTTAAGAGCTGTAGTGTATGAAACCGATGAGCTTGGAGCTCCTGAAATTTTTAATTATAAATTCAAAAATTATTTAACCAATCTACTCAATTTAGATAATTTAGATATAAAACATCAAACATATTTATCTCTACAATATCTCACTCATATTTTTACTAAGCTTTCTGTTACTAATATCAGATGCGTTGCAACAGCTATACTCAGGGGACACCCAAAAGCAGAAGAATTTAAAGCAATAATCGAAAAGAAATTCAATATTGAAGTTGAGATTATCTCAGGTGAACGTGAAGCTTATTTAACTGCTGCCGGTTTAATTTCAGGAATTAGCGACGCTTCAGGTATTGTAGCTGATCTTGGTGGCGGCAGCTTAGAGCTTGCACAAATTGCGGATAAAAAAGTTGGTAAGTTAAAATCGCTACCGCTTGGCACACGGATTCTTGCTAATAATAATTTTGATAATCTTGGGCTTATTACAGAATTAATTGAAAAAGAATTTGGTCTTGAGCATTATCCTAACCTATATTTAATCGGTGGTGCATTGCGTTTAATGAGCCGAATATATATGGAGTCTATTAATTACCCTCTTAAAAATTTACATAACTTTGAAATAAGCCGTGTAGAATTTGAATTATATTTGGAAAAATTATCACAAATCGATAAGTTAAAGCTTAGCTATTATGAACAAAAAGCGATTAATTATAACGCTGTTTTAGTAATAAAAGCGATGATTAAAGTGTTTTCTCCAGAAAAAATTATCATCTCAAATTATGGCTTAAAAGAAGGGGTGAGATTTGATTCACTACCGGATAATGAAAAAGAAAAAGATATTATTTATGAGCGAGTTAAGAGATTAGTAAAATTTGATAGAAATATATGTAAAATCGATCAATATATTGAAGCCGTAAAATATCTTCTCATTAATCCAGATAATACCACTCTAATAACAGTCGAGCTAGCTATAATGCTTGCTCAGTATAACAAAAATATCGATAAAACACTCAGAGCTAATTTCGTTTCAGAATTTATTCTATCTTCAGATATTCCCTTTAGCCATAGACAGCGTCTAATGCTAGGTATTGCACTAACTGTTACTTATACTGCTAAAACTGATATGAATATTAATAAGATAGCTAAAAAAATGATCAGTAAAAGCGATTATTATAACAGCCATATTATCGGTTATTATATAAAAATTGCTAGAGAAATCGATGGTCCAGAATTTCAAGACCCCTCTTTCTCTATCAAGCTAAAAGATGACGAATTTTTACAAATTAATACTTCTGTCCTCCCTAAACAAGTCTTTGAAAAAGTCCATGAACGCTTAAAAGATATAAGAAGTGCTAGGAAAAATATCAACCAAAGCTTTAGTGATTAATAGCTTCAAGCAATAAGGTTGATACAGCAAATTTAGCGAGTCTCGATTGTGCTCACGTATTTAATATACCCCTAGCCGACTCGCTCGTAAATTTAATCTCTCAACGCTAATTTACTGAAGTTTTGACAAAAAATTTTTAATTAATAAATCAGTATATGTAGCTTTAGGAATAGATTTATCTGGCAGAAAGGATATTTTAGGCTTATGGATAAGTGAGAATGAAGGAGCTAAATTTTGGCTTGGTAATTTTACTGAAATGAAGAATCGAGGAGTAAAAGATATCTTAATTGCTTGTAGTGATAATCTAACTGGTATGTCTGATGCTATTGCATCAGTATATCCGAAAACTGAACATCAAATTTGTATTGTCCATCAGATCAGGAATAGCCTCAAATATGTATCATATAAAGATAGAAAGCAATTAGCAGCGGATTTGAAACTAATCTATACTTCTGCTACTGAAAAAGAAGCAGAATTAGCTCTTGAGTCATTTGATCAAAAATGGAGTAAGCAATATCCGCATATAGCTAAATCTTGGTATAATAATTGGGATAATTTGATAATTTTCTTGCAATATCCAAAGGAGATTCGTAAGATTATTTACACTACAAATGCGATAGAATCGCTGAATAGCCAATTGAGAAAAGTTACTAAGAATAAACGCATCTTTCCAAATGATGACGCAGTATTTAAAGTTTTATATCTGACAATTGATTATATTACCAAAAAATGGTCTATGCCTATCCCCAATTGGAATGAAGCTATGGCTCATTTTATGATCAAATTTGATGGTAGAATTTAATGGTTCACGAAATTTACACAATTGATGAGACAGAGCCCATTATTTGAAAAAATATTATTACGCAAACGCTCAATTATCGAAACAGTATTTAGTGTGCTGAAGGGTGCTTTCGAGATCGAACATACAAGACATAGATCAATTTGGAATGCCTTTGTACATATCTTATCCGCCCTAATTGCATACTGTATGAAACCTAACAAACCTGCTATATCTCAAAATTAGCTAATCCAGAATTTAGGTTAATATAGGCTCAACAAAAATTTACACAATCATTGCAAAAGACTCTAAAAAATAGAATGAACCTAGAGCATACAAGGCATAGATCTCCTGTTAATTTCTTGGTGCATATTCTAGCTTGTGTTACTTCTTATGCTATCACTAAATCTCGTATAACTGAAGTTTTGACAAAATCCTTTCCATAAGGAGAAATGTATTCCAATTTTTTTATACTTTTTTAGTAATAACAAAATTTATTTATTCTATTTGGGTACATAATGTGTCAAAAACTGTAGCAATTTTGTCTAATATTGCTGGTTTATACTTACTCAGGAGTTTCGCACTTAGCAAAATTGTGTATTAGTTAGAAGCCATTTAATGTTGTTCTGAATTGATGTTTTTATAACTTCCCAAGTTTGTTGATATAAAGTAATGTTTTCATTTATCCTCCTTTTGTTCATATCAAGCCAGGCCAATACAGCAAGGCAAATATGATTTCTTTGAGCTCGACCCGTGCGTGCCTGACAGCATTCAATACCACAAGTTTGTTTCAATTCTCGATGATAAACTTCTATAGACCAACGCGCCTTAACAATTTTCTCTATTTGCTCACGTGTAGGATTCTCTAAATTAGTTGTTATGTAATCAATGCGACCATTTTTTGCCACAAACTTAAATACCGTAACCCAACCGTATCCACGTAGGTGAATTTTTAGCCCTTCATCGGGAATCTCTAAAGTTTCCAAGCTAACATTACGATTAACTTTTCTATTTTTTCTTAGGTTGGTAACCCATATCCAACCTAAATTACGTATATGTTTTAAATTATCCAAACCACTATACCAAGCATCCATAACTATAGCATCAGGCTTGATACCTCTTTCTTTAGCTAAAGTAAGCATATCACAAAAATGCTCGTTCTTTGTTTTACCATCAGTTTCTTTATCATATATTCTATAATCTACAGGAGTAGATTGATCAATTTGAGTATTGTAATGCAGTAAGTTTACCATTCCTATACCAGGTATAACATCATGTACAGCCCCAGAATATTGATAATTTACAAGCTCGATCCTCTTACTGTATTGCTTTGACAATAAGGTGTCATCTCCCACTAATAAACAAGGATCTTCCAGATCAATATATTTTGACACTTTGCTATAGATTTCGCTAGGGCGAAAATCCTTACTCTTTAACCATCGACTTGCACTATCGTGCGATAGATCTAATGGACTTACTTCAGATAATGCTTTGCTAGTATATCTTACACTACTTGCTTGTAAGAATGATTTATATAAATCTTTGCTACATTTTGATCTTGTCATTTTTATCTAAAACTATTTTTCTCTAGATTAGCATATTATTTGCTAAGTGCGAAACTCCTGTTACTAATATTATTTGGTAATTCTAGCTTTTTATTAAATGAGGTTTTGGTAATTTGGTTACTTCCATCAAAACTTGATTTTATTGTAATTTCCAACTTACCGTGTTTATTACTTTTGCGTATTACTGGTGCAAATGGTTTGACCTGATGATTATTTCTAATATTTCTATGATCTGGTATCCCTCTGGATACAGACTTTTCTAATATTTCTTCAAGGGCAATTTGTGGCATAGATCTATAAACTTCACTTGGAGACAACATATTGCTATTGATTTTTTTATCCCATGCCCTTACTTTTCTTGCCTTAACTGAAGATTGTGCATGATACAATATGTTGTACGCTAGCATTACGAATAACATATAATCCTCATCTTTATTTGGATCATTCGTTTGAAATTTATCCATCAATAATTTTGACTTACCAAATTTAAAAAAATGCTCAATATCAAACCTTTGTCTATAGTATTCATATACTTCTTTACCACTGATTTTATCTTTTTGTTGGCCAGAAACACATAACCATAAATCTCTGTTATATTTCCTATTTCCTGATGCATCTAACACCTTAACCTGAATAAAATTCAGCGGTTTATCAGACATGATATGCTGTTTCTTACCCTTGATTAGATAATTCTTAAATAGTGAAATACTAATTGATATGTCACCATTTTTTGTAGCCTTTACTACAGTTTCTTCTGTATCTGGAATCAGTAAATTATCAGAACTACTACAAGAAATCTTAGCTCCATAAGATCTTTTACGACCTCTTGTTTTTTGCTCCTCTATATATATTTTGTAAATACTGCGATTAATTCTTTGGCGGGTTATTGTTACCGTATTTGCTTCATTGTGCAGCGGGTGAATAAAAGATAGAGCGCTATAACCTGCATCACCTACTGTTATATTTAGAGCCTTTTGTGGTATTTGCTTAACAATTTTCATTATTTGTTTGCTACCTTTGCTATACTTATTCTCATCTGATTTTACTCTATTTATAGATATTGGTACAGACCATTTAGGCTGAGCACCGATGCAAACTACACTATATTCATAACCCGCAACTGGTCGGTTATTAGCATTCTGTCTAATATATGTACGATCAATTGCTTTCTTGGAATCTTTCTTGCTACTCACTGTAGTATCTATTTGCAGTAAGTTTTTACCCTCATTAATCAGTTTACTTATTAAGTATTTTTCTATATCTTCTCGAGTCTTAAAACGTTGCTCATCTCTTATATTTAATGATTCATCACGAACACAGTAAAAATTCTCTATAGCTCTGTATACACTTGACCAACTACGCTGAAAATATTTATTAGTTGTTAATTCAACAACAGATCTTGCTTTAACGCTATCATTAGTTACTAGTGATAGTATTAATTCTAAAACCACATCTTGATTATAGGGGAAAATTTTTTATTTCTTGCAACATTTCTTGCATAATCATACACACTAAAAACCATTTTGTATTTGAGCGTATTTATATCATACTTTATAAGTTTGGTTATCTTTTTGTCAAAACTTCAGTAATTTAGGATAAGGGATAGATAGAAAGCTTATAGATAAAGGGTTTAAAGGAGATTAATGTTGAGTTATGATAGATTTTTTTAATACAAGATCAGTAACTCAACATGAAAAGATGTATCATAACTGTATATTATTTAGTAGATAGTCTATCCGCCAAAAACACTTCAAATCCTGATCATTTGTAATGGGATAGAGTTTTGACAACAAATTGCTAAGATTTTCAATAAAAATTAATAAGTTATGTTAATTTTTACTGATACATTTCTGTGTTGGTCTAATTTTGATATGGAGCTATTGTTAACGATTTTTTATCGTTCATCTAGTTTTTGCATGATGATATTTTTGATTTATGTGGAGTTAGACACGATTTGTAAATGATTTGCAATGCATCGTAAATTCAAACCAATAGCAGAGATTATTGGATTGATAATATCTCCTATCATACCTTTCAAGAAGTTTCTACCCATCCGACCATATTGCTTTAAGTGACCTATTATTGGTTCTATGGCACTGCGTCTCTTGATCATAGACTTGTCCTCTTGTAACAACTTCTTCCGCGTTTTTGGGGTATATACCTTACTCTTCTCCTTTACATTGCTACCACTATACCCAAGATCAACAAATGATTTCTTTATCTTGATTCCAGTGACACTCTCTACTGCTTCAAAGCTCTGATGCAATGTATGACCATCATAAGGATTATTATGAAACGATTTTGCGGATAAAACAAAATTTCTACGACCACTTACTACTACCGCTACTTTATTGCCAAACTCATATGGCTTGTTGCGTTTTCCCTTTCCTATACACTCTACTTCAGGGGCATGAAAACTATATAATACTTTGTTATCTTCTTTATATTGCTTTTTAGCTTCTCTTTTTAAAACAGATTGGTTATGTATTTGTTTTATTTTTTGCAATACTTCTTGATTTTTGAGAGACAAGTTTAATTGCTTATTTTTGATCTCACGCTCACATACTCTAATCAAACGACCCAGTAATATTTTTAAATGCTTCATTATTTTCCAACGCTTCTTGGCTTTACTATGTTCTTTATATTTCCATAGCTTTACTATATCGCGTTTATAGGTTCTAGCGTATGTTTCATTCAAATGTATACCCAAACTGTTGCAAAGCTTTACTATGCTAAGCCTAGCTTTATCCATTAAATAAACATCGTGTGGGTGTTTGATATTCTTAATTTGTACAGTCGTATCAGCGATGATTAATTCCAAATCTTTTTTTTTAATTGTGTTAGTTTTTATCCCAACCCTGATCAACTCCGATAATATCTCATTATATCCAGCTTCACCTAATACACTACGAAACCGTCGTATACTAGTTTCCGAGATAGCTATGTCTTTTTCTATATATTCCCACCCGCAGAAATACTGCCAATACATATTCTCTTTTAGCTCTTCCTCTGATAATGAATCTGAAAAATTATACATTGCTTGTAGCATCGTTATGCCAAGCATCACTCTATGACATTTTCTATTTCTACCAAATTTCTTAATACAAACATTTTTTGATAACCACTCTTCGAGCCTAGACCAATTTATTAATTCTCTTAATTTATATAGCTTATTATTTGGGTTTAATTCTTCTTTTAATTTATAACCAAACAGTTTCCCTTGTTCTTGCGATTTGATAATGTTGTCTATTGGCATTGACTGAAATCCATAAGGTTTATGACCATATTTTATCATTTTCTTACGGATTGTTGTATTACTTCTTGTCTTAAAACCATATTATCTATAAGGCTTGTAGAGTTTTGGCGGACGGACTAGATAATTTTTGTAAAATATATGAAGAATGGATAGAACACCGTCTATTATCAACAAATCAGCAAAGGCATAGAATAGGCAAATTAAGTCTTGCAGAATTGATGACAATAGTCATATATTTTTATCTATCGCCTTGCAAGGACTTTAAAAACTATTATTTATACTACTTACCGCATAAATATAAGGGTTACTTTAATTTACCATGTTATAGTAGAATAGTACAATTATGGCCAAGGTTAATATTGCCATTGTCAATAATGTTGCAATTACTACGAGGTGAAGATACGGGAATATATTTTATTGATTCAACAAAACTATCTATTTGTCATGCTAAGCGCACTTCTAGTAATAGAGTTTTTGGTAAAATTGCCAAAGTTGGGATGAGTAGTTATGGTTGGTTTATGGGATTTAAATTACATTTAATCAATGATGCTCCTCGCAGCAGAGCTACGAGGTATCTAAAAAAGTTTTAGTTGTTTCTTATGATATCACGAAGCAGAGCTTCGGGGAATTAAACCCTGAGAGATTAATCATAAAGCAGAGATTATAGCTGTTAAAATAACAAAAGCAAATAGAGCTGATTTATCTGTTCTTGAATCTATAACTCAGAAGATAACAGGTAAGGTATTTGGTGATAAAGCATATATTTGTAAAGAGTTATGGTTTAAACTCTATTCTAGAAATTTAAGAATGATAACTAATATTCGCAAGGATATGAAGAATTATTTACTAGAATTAGAAGATAAAGCTATGTTACGTAAACGATCATTAATTGAATCAGTATTTAATATACTAAAAAATAGAATGAACCTTGAGCATACAAGGCATAGATCTCCTGTTAATTTCTTGGTGCATATTCTAGCTTGTGTTACTTCTTATGCTATCACTAAATCTCGTATAAAACTTGATGCTTTAGCTCCAGAACAACTTCTCTTATCCTAAATTGGCGTTCGGGTTTAATTCCCCGAAGCTCTGCTTCGTGATATACTACTTGAATGGAAGAAAGCAGTTATATACATAAGAGTCATAATGTCACAGTACTAATATATCATTTAGTAACGCCGGCAAAGTATAGAAGAGTAATATTCAATCAAGAACTAGATGATTATTTGTGTAAAATTTGTGAGCATGACTAACGAATATTAGAATTACCCTCAACGAACATTAAAATTACCTATAAAAAAGAAGTAACTATGGACAGTAAAATCGAATAAAAATTTATTTTTAAATATTTAAATATTATTCGAGAATTACTGATGACATGTACAAAGAACCAAGTAGGTATTTTGGTAAATTCCAGTATTAATTAAGCCAGATTTATATTTTCTTCCCATACCTCATTGGGTGTTTTATAACCGAGCACTTTTCTTGGTAAATTATTTAAAAAATCCTCAATTTCTTGTAATTGCTTTATTGTTAATTTTTTTATATCTAAAGATTTAGAGTATACTCTGTGCACCATTGAGTTAATCTTCTCTATCAATGGTTTTTGCCATGGAGAATAAGGATTGCAAAAATATACTTTTCGTTCAGATTTTGGCAATAGTTGTTCATGATTGGTAAATTCTTTGCCATTATCTAACGTTATGCTTTTGATTATATGCGACAATTGTTTAAGTTTTTTATTCATGTTACCAATCACATCTTGTGTTCTTTTTGAACGGTTTAAAGTGAGAAACACTTTTTGTGTTCTGATATCCACAAGAGCGCCTATATTACGACTTTGATTACCTTTGTTAAAAGTTAAATCACCTTCTAAATGACCTATTGCTGCTATCTTTCTATTTATCTCTGGTCTTTCAGTAATGGAAACTCGATTTGGTATTGTAATTCTTTTGTTTCTGATTCTTGTACCATGATGCAACCTATTTTTCCTTTTTCTTGCTAAAGATAAATATAATTTTTGCCTTTGTGCTATAGGAGATGTATAAATAAACTGGTATATACTCTCTGTAGAAATATTGACAGTATCTCGTGATAGTTTACGTCTACCTGAAATTATATCTGGTGAAATACCCTGTGTTAACTGCTTTATTATTTCTGCTCGTAAATTATTATCAATATCTAATTTTCTTTTTCTCTTACCTTGCCTTAAACTGCAAGCAAGTGTGTTAGCCCTATCTGGTCTATAATTATGCCTCATTCTCTTGAGTGCATAACATATAGTGCTTTTATCACGGCCAATCTTTGTCCCTATATATCGCGAGCTATAACCACTCTTACAGGAGTTTCGCACTTAGCAAATAATATGCTAATCTAGAGAAAAATAGTTTTAGATAAAAATGACAAGATCAAAATGTAGCAAAGATTTATATAAATCATTCTTACAAGCAAGTAGTGTAAGATATACTAGCAAAGCATTATCTGAAGTAAGTCCATTAGATCTATCGCACGATAGTGCAAGTCGATGGTTAAAGAGTAAGGATTTTCGCCCTAGCGAAATCTATAGCAAAGTGTCAAAATATATTGATCTGGAAGATCCTTGTTTATTAGTGGGAGATGACACCTTATTGTCAAAGCAATACAGTAAGAGGATCGAGCTTGTAAATTATCAATATTCTGGGGCTGTACATGATGTTATACCTGGTATAGGAATGGTAAACTTACTGCATTACAATACTCAAATTGATCAATCTACTCCTGTAGATTATAGAATATATGATAAAGAAACTGATGGTAAAACAAAGAACGAGCATTTTTGTGATATGCTTACTTTAGCTAAAGAAAGAGGTATCAAGCCTGATGCTATAGTTATGGATGCTTGGTATAGTGGTTTGGATAATTTAAAACATATACGTAATTTAGGTTGGATATGGGTTACCAACCTAAGAAAAAATAGAAAAGTTAATCGTAATGTTAGCTTGGAAACTTTAGAGATTCCCGATGAAGGGCTAAAAATTCACCTACGTGGATACGGTTGGGTTACGGTATTTAAGTTTGTGGCAAAAAATGGTCGCATTGATTACATAACAACTAATTTCGAGAATCCTACACGTGAGCAAATAGAGAAAATTGTTAAGGCGCGTTGGTCTATAGAAGTTTATCATCGAGAATTGAAACAAACTTGTGGTATTGAATGCTGCTGTCAGGCACGCACGGGTCGAGCTCAAAGAAATCATATTTGCCTTGCTGTATTGGCCTGGCTTGATATGAACAAAAGGAGGATAAATGAAAACATTACTTTATATCAACAAACTTGGGAAGTTATAAAAACATCAATT
>NZ_CAXIPY010000007.1:0-727915 GCF_964030725.1 Rickettsia endosymbiont of Urophora cardui
CGCGTTTATAGGTTCTAGCGTATGTTTCATTCAAATGTATACCCAAACTGTTGCAAAGCTTTACTATGCTAAGCCTAGCTTTATCCATTAAATAAACATCGTGTGGGTGTTTGATATTCTTAATTTGTACAGTCGTATCAGCGATGATTAATTCCAAATCTTTTTTTTTAATTGTGTTAGTTTTTATCCCAACCCTGATCAACTCCGATAATATCTCATTATATCCAGCTTCACCTAATACACTACGAAACCGTCGTATACTAGTTTCCGAGATAGCTATGTCTTTTTCTATATATTCCCACCCGCAGAAATACTGCCAATACATATTCTCTTTTAGCTCTTCCTCTGATAATGAATCTGAAAAATTATACATTGCTTGTAGCATCGTTATGCCAAGCATCACTCTATGACATTTTCTATTTCTACCAAATTTCTTAATACAAACATTTTTTGATAACCACTCTTCGAGCCTAGACCAATTTATTAATTCTCTTAATTTATATAGCTTATTATTTGGGTTTAATTCTTCTTTTAATTTATAACCAAACAGTTTCCCTTGTTCTTGCGATTTGATAATGTTGTCTATTGGCATTGACTGAAATCCATAAGGTTTATGACCATATTTTATCATTTTCTTACGGATTGTTGTATTACTTCTTGTCTTAAAACCATATTATCTATAAGGCTTGTAGAGTTTTGGCGGACGGACTAGTTAGTCTATCCGCCAAAAACACTTCAAATCCTGATCATTTGTAATGGGATAGAGTTTTGACAACAAATTGCTAAGATTTTCAATAAAAATTAATAAGTTATGTTAATTTTTACTGATACATTTCTGTGTTGGTCTAATTTTGATATGGAGCTATTGTTAACGATTTTTTATCGTTCATCTAGTTTTTGCATGATGATATTTTTGATTTATGTGGAGTTAGACACGATTTGTAAATGATTTGCAATGCATCGTAAATTCAAACCAATAGCAGAGATTATTGGATTGATAATATCTCCTATCATACCTTTCAAGAAGTTTCTACCCATCCGACCATATTGCTTTAAGTGACCTATTATTGGTTCTATGGCACTGCGTCTCTTGATCATAGACTTGTCCTCTTGTAACAACTTCTTCCGCGTTTTTGGGGTATATACCTTACTCTTCTCCTTTACATTGCTACCACTATACCCAAGATCAACAAATGATTTCTTTATCTTGATTCCAGTGACACTCTCTACTGCTTCAAAGCTCTGATGCAATGTATGACCATCATAAGGATTATTATGAAACGATTTTGCGGATAAAACAAAATTTCTACGACCACTTACTACTACCGCTACTTTATTGCCAAACTCATATGGCTTGTTGCGTTTTCCCTTTCCTATACACTCTACTTCAGGGGCATGAAAACTATATAATACTTTGTTATCTTCTTTATATTGCTTTTTAGCTTCTCTTTTTAAAACAGATTGGTTATGTATTTGTTTTATTTTTTGCAATACTTCTTGATTTTTGAGAGACAAGTTTAATTGCTTATTTTTGATCTCACGCTCACATACTCTAATCAAACGACCCAGTAATATTTTTAAATGCTTCATTATTTTCCAACGCTTCTTGGCTTTACTATGTTCTTTATATTTCCATAGCTTTACTATATCGCGTTTATAGGTTCTAGCGTATGTTTCATTCAAATGTATACCCAAACTGTTGCAAAGCTTTACTATGCTAAGCCTAGCTTTATCCATTAAATAAACATCGTGTGGGTGTTTGATATTCTTAATTTGTACAGTCGTATCAGCGATGATTAATTCCAAATCTTTTTTTTTAATTGTGTTAGTTTTTATCCCAACCCTGATCAACTCCGATAATATCTCATTATATCCAGCTTCACCTAATACACTACGAAACCGTCGTATACTAGTTTCCGAGATAGCTATGTCTTTTTCTATATATTCCCACCCGCAGAAATACTGCCAATACATATTCTCTTTTAGCTCTTCCTCTGATAATGAATCTGAAAAATTATACATTGCTTGTAGCATCGTTATGCCAAGCATCACTCTATGACATTTTCTATTTCTACCAAATTTCTTAATACAAACATTTTTTGATAACCACTCTTCGAGCCTAGACCAATTTATTAATTCTCTTAATTTATATAGCTTATTATTTGGGTTTAATTCTTCTTTTAATTTATAACCAAACAGTTTCCCTTGTTCTTGCGATTTGATAATGTTGTCTATTGGCATTGACTGAAATCCATAAGGTTTATGACCATATTTTATCATTTTCTTACGGATTGTTGTATTACTTCTTGTCTTAAAACCATATTATCTATAAGGCTTGTAGAGTTTTGGCGGACGGACTAGTTAGTCTATCCGCCAAAAACACTTCAAATCCTGATCATTTGTAATGGGATAGAGTTTTGACAACAAATTGCTAAGATTTTCAATAAAAATTAATAAGTTATGTTAATTTTTACTGATACATTTCTGTGTTGGTCTAATTTTGATATGGAGCTATTGTTAACGATTTTTTATCGTTCATCTAGTTTTTGCATGATGATATTTTTGATTTATGTGGAGTTAGACACGATTTGTAAATGATTTGCAATGCATCGTAAATTCAAACCAATAGCAGAGATTATTGGATTGATAATATCTCCTATCATACCTTTCAAGAAGTTTCTACCCATCCGACCATATTGCTTTAAGTGACCTATTATTGGTTCTATGGCACTGCGTCTCTTGATCATAGACTTGTCCTCTTGTAACAACTTCTTCCGCGTTTTTGGGGTATATACCTTACTCTTCTCCTTTACATTGCTACCACTATACCCAAGATCAACAAATGATTTCTTTATCTTGATTCCAGTGACACTCTCTACTGCTTCAAAGCTCTGATGCAATGTATGACCATCATAAGGATTATTATGAAACGATTTTGCGGATAAAACAAAATTTCTACGACCACTTACTACTACCGCTACTTTATTGCCAAACTCATATGGCTTGTTGCGTTTTCCCTTTCCTATACACTCTACTTCAGGGGCATGAAAACTATATAATACTTTGTTATCTTCTTTATATTGCTTTTTAGCTTCTCTTTTTAAAACAGATTGGTTATGTATTTGTTTTATTTTTTGCAATACTTCTTGATTTTTGAGAGACAAGTTTAATTGCTTATTTTTGATCTCACGCTCACATACTCTAATCAAACGACCCAGTAATATTTTTAAATGCTTCATTATTTTCCAACGCTTCTTGGCTTTACTATGTTCTTTATATTTCCATAGCTTTACTATATCGCGTTTATAGGTTCTAGCGTATGTTTCATTCAAATGTATACCCAAACTGTTGCAAAGCTTTACTATGCTAAGCCTAGCTTTATCCATTAAATAAACATCGTGTGGGTGTTTGATATTCTTAATTTGTACAGTCGTATCAGCGATGATTAATTCCAAATCTTTTTTTTTAATTGTGTTAGTTTTTATCCCAACCCTGATCAACTCCGATAATATCTCATTATATCCAGCTTCACCTAATACACTACGAAACCGTCGTATACTAGTTTCCGAGATAGCTATGTCTTTTTCTATATATTCCCACCCGCAGAAATACTGCCAATACATATTCTCTTTTAGCTCTTCCTCTGATAATGAATCTGAAAAATTATACATTGCTTGTAGCATCGTTATGCCAAGCATCACTCTATGACATTTTCTATTTCTACCAAATTTCTTAATACAAACATTTTTTGATAACCACTCTTCGAGCCTAGACCAATTTATTAATTCTCTTAATTTATATAGCTTATTATTTGGGTTTAATTCTTCTTTTAATTTATAACCAAACAGTTTCCCTTGTTCTTGCGATTTGATAATGTTGTCTATTGGCATTGACTGAAATCCATAAGGTTTATGACCATATTTTATCATTTTCTTACGGATTGTTGTATTACTTCTTGTCTTAAAACCATATTATCTATAAGGCTTGTAGAGTTTTGGCGGACGGACTAGTTAGACTTCAAAATCGTCATTGCAAGAAAATTACGTAGTAAATGATGCTCCTCCGCAGCAGAGCTACGAGGTATCTATCCAAAAAGCTTTAACTGTTTTTGTTGAAATGCTTTATAAGAAGGTTTGCCTGAACCTTGATTCTGTACATAATTACGTAATTTCTGCTCATCACCATGTTTACCTACTGTGCTCATAAAATATCCTTTACTCCAAAACTCACTTCCCCATAATTTTTCTTTAAGATTTGGAGATTTCTCAAACATGGTAAATTCCAGTATTAATTAAGCCAGATTTATATTTTCTTCCCATACCTCATTGGGTGTTTTATAACCGAGCACTTTTCTTGGTAAATTATTTAAAAAATCCTCAATTTCTTGTAATTGCTTTATTGTTAATTTTTTTATATCTAAAGATTTAGAGTATACTCTGTGCACCATTGAGTTAATCTTCTCTATCAATGGTTTTTGCCATGGAGAATAAGGATTGCAAAAATATACTTTTCGTTCAGATTTTGGCAATAGTTGTTCATGATTGGTAAATTCTTTGCCATTATCTAACGTTATGCTTTTGATTATATGCGACAATTGTTTAAGTTTTTTATTCATGTTACCAATCACATCTTGTGTTCTTTTTGAACGGTTTAAAGTGAGAAACACTTTTTGTGTTCTGATATCCACAAGAGCGCCTATATTACGACTTTGATTACCTTTGTTAAAAGTTAAATCACCTTCTAAATGACCTATTGCTGCTATCTTTCTATTTATCTCTGGTCTTTCAGTAATGGAAACTCGATTTGGTATTGTAATTCTTTTGTTTCTGATTCTTGTACCATGATGCAACCTATTTTTCCTTTTTCTTGCTAAAGATAAATATAATTTTTGCCTTTGTGCTATAGGAGATGTATAAATAAACTGGTATATACTCTCTGTAGAAATATTGACAGTATCTCGTGATAGTTTACGTCTACCTGAAATTATATCTGGTGAAATACCCTGTGTTAACTGCTTTATTATTTCTGCTCGTAAATTATTATCAATATCTAATTTTCTTTTTCTCTTACCTTGCCTTAAACTGCAAGCAAGTGTGTTAGCCCTATCTGGTCTATAATTATGCCTCATTCTCTTGAGTTCATAACATATAGTGCTTTTATCACGGCCAATCTTTGTCCCTATATATCGCGAGCTATAACCACTCTTATTCATTTCGTATATTTTAAATCTTTCATCTATCGTTAAATGAGCCATGATATATCTATATTTAAATGATGCTCCTCGCAGCAGAGCTACGAGGTATCTAAAAAAGTTTTAGTTGTTTCTTATGATATCACGAAGCAGAGCTTCGGGGAATTAAACCCTGAGAGATTAAAAAAAGTGGCGAGTGTATCAATCTATAATTTGTATTATATATCAAATAATTTACTTTAAATTGTAGAAATATCGCTTTTACGCTGATAAAAGCACTAAATATTGAACTTTAAATATAAATTTTTACTTTAGTCAGAAAAATTAGAATTTTTGTCAAAACTTCAGGTAAAGAGTTATGGTTTAAACTCTATTCTAGAAATTTAAGAATGATAACTAATATTCGCAAGGATATGAAGAATTATTTACTAGAATTAGAAGATAAAGCTATGTTACCTGAAGTTTTGACAAAAATTCTAATTTTTCTGACTAAAGTAAAAATTTATATTTAAAGTTCAATATTTAGTGCTTTTATCAGCGTAAAAGCGATATTTCTACAATTTAAAGTAAATTATTTGATATATAATACACATTGTAGATTGATACACTCACCACTTTTTTTAATAAAAATTTTTTGTCAAAACTTCAGTTTAAAATAATCTAATATAATAATTTTTGACTATTGGTATCGTATATGTGCTTTATTTTTAGGAGTATAATTCGGTGTTAAAGAAGGTGCTAAAGAAGTGGAATTTGTATTATAATATTGAGTTTGTTGTTGAGTTCTATTTCTATACTTTTTGATTGGGAAAATTTCAATGGTGTTGAATTTATCATGGTTATATTTAATATTCATTAAATTTAGTTTTTCATCTGATCTTGCTTGCTCAATTTCTTTTTGTTTTTTTTCTACTAGCTCTAAATCTAATTCTATTCCATTATATATAAATTTTCCTGTACTAATATCTTTAGCTGCTTCTTTTAATTCTTTGCCTATTATAGTATGAATTGTTCCTAATTCATTTGCTCCTTTTCCTATTTTACTAACATATTCTGCTTTTACACCCCAGTAACTATCAGTCTTGCTACTTTCAATTATTGCTATTTCTAAATTATATAATGCAAGTGCTGTAATTGCATATTCTTTGCCTCTTTTGCCTCCATTTTTAATAAAATCTCTTTGAATGTTAGCCATTATATTATGCTTTTCTCCTTCGTGCCAACCTTTAGGACTTAATTTATTTAGACCACTTATTCTTGTAAATTTTGAGGCTTCATCTTCTTTTAAGCTTTTTATATATTTTACTATTTCTTGAACAGATTGAAATATTGATAGATTTTGTTTTTGCTGATAAACATTGGCTATTTTTAATATTTCATTTTCATAACCTTGATTGATTAATAGTTCAATTTTTTTTGCTTGAAATTCAGTTTCACGACACATTATCGAATCATATGGATCAGTATTTACAAATAGACCAGCAATCGAATCATTTTGATTTCTACATGCTATTCCAATTAAAAAACGAGATAATGTATTTGATTTTAATTTATAAATTTTTTGTTTCATTTCATTAATTTATAATTTTTATTTACTCTTATTTTGTTCCCTAGATATATGGTTCTTATTCGGTATAAACCTAATGGAATCAGAAGGAGTATGCTTTATAACATTTCTTATTTTCTCTACAGTTGTTGAAATATTTTGTCTAGAATCTTTTATGGCATGTAAATAGAAATTTATTTTCTTTTTTTCTCGCTCAAAGGTTGTTTTATTACCTGCATTTAAGATAGCTAGTATTGCATGTTTTACTACCTTGCCAAAATTTCTCAATATATGAGTTTTATCAGTATTTATATTTTTATCGCACCAATCTTCTAAATCTCTTAATTTTTGTTTTAATAATGGAAGTTCTTTTTTACTGTCTGTATTTATAATATTATTTACTTTTTCTTTAAACTCTTTATAACTTTGATTTTGTTTTAGCATTGCTATTATATCAGCTTGTAATAATTCTTTAAGGTTATTTATTATACTAGGGATTCTTTTTTCTTCGGCTAATTCTTTCGATAAAATATCTTCTATAGACTTGTAATTTTCAAGTTGAGGAAAACTATCTTTTTCAGCACGTAGGCTTTGCATAGTTGATAAGGCTGTTAGTACTTTATCTTCTAATTCTTGTTTATTTAACTTTTTAGAATTTTCATTAATAATTGCCTTATCTTTTTCTTCAAGTTCAACAAATAAATTTTTTATATCTTCTTTATGAATTATAAAATCTTTTAAGTCATCAATAGTACTTAAATTATCATTTTGTAAGCGATTATTAACTAAATTAAATAATTTTTGTAAATTATTTTCTGTATTATTACTATCTATATCATCAAAAAATTTTTTTACTTCATTATACGTTACTTCATTTTTATTTAAGGAAATTAATTCTTCGCCTTTATAAGCAAAACCATATTTAGGATGGTTCTCAATATTTGTTTTTGCTAATAATTCTTTAATTTCTGATATAGTAGGATTCCAAGGTATTAATTTCTTATTTTTTACTATAGTCATAGGTAAATCCATATTATATTTTTCAGAAACATAATATTTTGCTTCCAAAGCATATAATTTATGCTCAAGATCATCATTTTGTAAAGCTATACCAATAAGTCCTTTAGGATATAAATTAGCTATTATTTCGTTATAATCTTTTTGGGGATTATCTTTTAAAAAATTTTTATATGTTTTTAGAAATTTTGCTTTTGAGTGGGTTTGAATAAATTTTTTATTATCAAGCCTCATATTAAAAAAATCTTCTGTTCTACGTGCATTATCGGTCCAAAAATCATGCGGCATAAAATGCCTAATGGTAGAATCATTTGCATTATATAACAAACCTATACCTGTAAAAAATAGAGATATATTTACATCGGGTACGAGAAGGGTGGCACTTCTTCCTCTATTACCTTCACGTTCAATATTTTTATAATATCCGTCTTGACGATATTGATATAAGTATTTAGTTTCGTCTTCAATACGTCCTGTTCTTGCTATTATATTTGACTCTTCAAACAATTCTTGTAGCTGTTTATTGCTTATTTTTTTGCTAATGCCCTTAAAATCTTCTTCTACTTTATCTAATGCAGTCTTACCAATCTTATTCTTAATATTTATATCAGCTCCTAACTTTATTAGTTCTTTGATCATTTCCCCATTTTGTGCTCTTGCTAAAATATGTAAAACTGTTTCACCATCTGCATTTCTAGCATTTATATCAAAACCAAGCTTTTGAAAATTTTTTATTATTTCAAATTGACTATTTTGAGCTGCTATATGTATTGGGGTATTGCGTTGTTTATCAACAAATTGAGTTAATATCTTTTTACCATTATCATGATTTTTCTTTACTAAATATTCTAGTACTTCTTTATTCCCTCCAGTAGCAATATAGTATAAATAATTTTGTCCATTTTTATCATTTATATTATTTAAAAATTCTTTTGTAAATAAATATTTTGTTGCAGTAAGGTTACCGCTTTCTAAAGCTTGACAGAATAGCTCATATCTATTTTTTTAAATTTAGCATTATTTTTTATTAGCAATTTAAATATTTTAGAATCGTTAATACGAATAGCATATTCAAGAGGAGTAAAACCATAATAATCGACAGCATTAGGATTAGCTCCACTTTTTATCAATTTTAGTACTATATTATGGATATTTTTAATATTGACTTGACGTTTATTAGCTTGAAGAATGGCATTATGTAAAGGAGTGCGTCCTAGTTTATTTTGAGCTTCTGTATTTGAACCGACTTTTAATAAAATTTTTGCCATTTTTGATGTTTTTAGCATATGTAATGCAGTTTCACCAGTTATATCCTGAGCTTCAACATTAATATTATGGTTAATTAACATTTGTGCTTTTTTAATGTTATTTCGTTCAGCAGCCTGATGTAATAATGTTCTATTAAATTTTCCTATAGTAGTATTAATATCATTTGCGGGTTTCAATAAGATTGAAAATAATTTATTATGTAAACGTGATAAAGCACGTAAATCCATAGAATTAATATTTATATTTGTTTTTAGCAGCAACTCAAATGTTTGATCGCTTGCTGAATTATACATAGCTAATTCAAATAAATTGCTCCCATTTTGAGTTTTAACATTTATATTTGCTCCAGCATCAATTAGCAATTTTGCTAATTCTGGTTTATCATTTATAATAGCATATTGTAAAGGAGTTTTACTAAGCCTTCCACGTTTGCCGAAACTATCTATTTTTATAGTATTCGAACTAATTAATTCTTTAATTTTATCAAGATCATAATCCTCTATAGCTTTTAAAAACTTTGCTTGGTTAATAGTATTAAATTTTATATTTGGTAGTGTAGAAACAGAAGGGGTTTTAGACGTTTGTAATAATACATGATCAGGCATAGGAGGTGGAACTGGTATAGAAGAATTTTTAGTATCCAAATTTAGAGGTGATTTATGAGTTTCTTCCCAAGCTTTTATCTGTTTTGGGGTGGGTTTTGGAGCAACAGCAGGCTTTCCAGATTTTAATTTGGATTTAATATTCTTAATTTCATCTAGTAGTTTTATATCTTTGTGCATAATAAACCTCAATAAAATATATTTTTTTGTTAAATATATTTACTATTTAGATACTAATTAACCTGAATTCTGGATTAATCTAGGTTTGGCAGTAAGTATTTACAAAGGATAGAAGATACTCTATATAATTTTTAGCAAAAAAACAAGAGTATCCCCATGAAGAAAGATATTACTGCATTATTTTGTTTTGTCGATGATTTTTGTAAAATTAGCGAGCAGTGGATTAATAAATCATTTCTATAGCTAACGCGAAAAGGTTTTTACCATAGTTTTTGTATTTACTCACATATTCACCAGATCTAAATCCTAATGATGCTCCTCGCAGCAGAGCTACGAGGTATCTAAAAAAGTTTTAGTTGTTTCTTATGATATCACGAAGCAGAGCTTCGGGGAATTAAACCCTGAGAGATTAATAAATCAGTATATGTAGCTTTAGGAATAGATTTATCTGGCAGAAAGGATATTTTAGGCTTATGGATAAGTGAGAATGAAGGAGCTAAATTTTGGCTTGGTAATTTTACTGAAATGAAGAATCGAGGAGTAAAAGATATCTTAATTGCTTGTAGTGATAATCTAACTGGTATGTCTGATGCTATTGCATCAGTATATCCGAAAACTGAACATCAAATTTGTATTGTCCATCAGATCAGGAATAGCCTCAAATATGTATCATATAAAGATAGAAAGCAATTAGCAGCGGATTTGAAACTAATCTATACTTCTGCTACTGAAAAAGAAGCAGCATTAGCTCTTGAGTCATTTGATCAAAAATGGAGTAAGCAATATCCGCATATAGCTAAATCTTGGTATAATAATTGGGATAATTTGATAATTTTCTTGCAATATCCAAAGGAGATTCGTAAGATTATTTACACTACAAATGCGATAGAATCGCTGAATAGCCAATTGAGAAAAGTTACTAAGAATAAACGCATCTTTCCAAATGATGACGCAGTATTTAAGGTTTTATATCTGACAATTGATTATATTACCAAAAAATGGTCTATGCCTATCCCCAATTGGAATGAAGCTATGGCTCATTTTATGATCAAATTTGATGGTAGGATTTAATGGCTCACGAAATTTACACAATTGATGAAACAGAGCCGAATCAGTATTTAATATACTAAAAAATCGAATGAACCTAGAGCATACAAGGCATAGATCTCCTGTTAATTTCTTGGTGCATATTCTAGCTTGTGTTACTTCTTATGCTATCACTAAATCTCGTATAAAACTTGATGCTTTAGCTCCAGAACAACTTCTCTTATCCTAAATTGGCGTTGATAAGGTGGCACAGATACATAGATATGTACGTGATTTGAAGCTATCTTCCCTCTTAATATCTCTACACCATTATTCTTACATATCTCTTGGATTAGGTCCTTGACTCTCCTACCAATATATTATAGCGATATTTAGTCACCCATACTATATGATAAGTGCAATCGTAAACTGTGTGGCTTAGCTTCTTGTAATACTGCATCTCTTCATTCTATATGTTAAAACGACGCACTGCAAGTGCGGGGTTTTTCTCCCAAATTTGGGACAATAAAATTTAAAGAAAGAATCTAGTCCTTTGGAAAAATTTACACACTTAATTGTGAAGACTCTTTTACATTTCATACACACGGATCCAATTATCTAAATCACATACTCCCATTACATCAGATAATTGCATATTATTTGTTATATTCATTATCATCTCTGGAGGTAAAGCCTCAATACTGTGATATAAAGTATGTAATTTTGCTTTATGGTTCAGAGTACTTACTTGTGTTAGGTTAAAATAATTTACATTAATATAATTAACCACCTTCTTGTCAAAGCACGATATGTCATTTGCTGACATCATCTCTTTTAACACTGACTGTACTAAATTATCTTTGGCATGACACTGATAAAAATTAAGCAGTTTTGCAGCATCAAGCGAATCATACTTCGAATCATCTTCACATAAGGACGAAATATTATGCATCACTTCTTTTACTTTATCATAACAAAGCATATTATGTTGTATTGCATTGTTAATACGGTATCTTATCCCTGGTTCTATCTTATGAGAACTTAAGTCTATCAGGAGTTTCGCACTTAGCAAAATTGTGTATTAGTTAGAAGCCATTTAATGTTGTTCTGAATTGATGTTTTTATAACTTCCCAAGTTTGTTGATATAAAGTAATGTTTTCATTTATCCTCCTTTTGTTCATATCAAGCCAGGCCAATACAGCAAGGCAAATATGATTTCTTTGAGCTCGACCCGTGCGTGCCTGACAGCATTCAATACCACAAGTTTGTTTCAATTCTCGATGATAAACTTCTATAGACCAACGCGCCTTAACAATTTTCTCTATTTGCTCACGTGTAGGATTCTCTAAATTAGTTGTTATGTAATCAATGCGACCATTTTTTGCCACAAACTTAAATACCGTAACCCAACCGTATCCACGTAGGTGAATTTTTAGCCCTTCATCGGGAATCTCTAAAGTTTCCAAGCTAACATTACGATTAACTTTTCTATTTTTTCTTAGGTTGGTAACCCATATCCAACCTAAATTACGTATATGTTTTAAATTATCCAAACCACTATACCAAGCATCCATAACTATAGCATCAGGCTTGATACCTCTTTCTTTAGCTAAAGTAAGCATATCACAAAAATGCTCGTTCTTTGTTTTACCATCAGTTTCTTTATCATATATTCTATAATCTACAGGAGTAGATTGATCAATTTGAGTATTGTAATGCAGTAAGTTTACCATTCCTATACCAGGTATAACATCATGTACAGCCCCAGAATATTGATAATTTACAAGCTCGATCCTCTTACTGTATTGCTTTGACAATAAGGTGTCATCTCCCACTAATAAACAAGGATCTTCCAGATCAATATATTTTGACACTTTGCTATAGATTTCGCTAGGGCGAAAATCCTTACTCTTTAACCATCGACTTGCACTATCGTGCGATAGATCTAATGGACTTACTTCAGATAATGCTTTGCTAGTATATCTTACACTACTTGCTTGTAAGAATGATTTATATAAATCTTTGCTACATTTTGATCTTGTCATTTTTATCTAAAACTATTTTTCTCTAGATTAGCATATTATTTGCTAAGTGCGAAACTCCTGTCTATTACTATTGACCTTATTAATCGATTTGATTCTATAGCAATTGTTAATTCCTCTAAGCCATAAGAAATAATAATATTGCCGTCAATATTAATAGAAGTAAGGCTAGTATGATCTTGAATAAATTCTGATAACTCTGCTGCTCCTTCATCGTCCAAACCGCACCGCGATAAATCAAGATGTGTTAGAGATTGATTCTTTTTTAATGCAGCTAATAAGTTTAATAATTCGCCGGGACGTATATAATTACCAGATAAATTAAGATGTTTAATCATATTATTGTTGCATATGATATGCTGTATAATCAATCGCATGCTTGCCGGGGCGATATTAGTATATGCCAAATCAATGTGATTAATAGTTGTGTTGTGTTGTAATTTTAGTACAATCTTTTTTATATCTGTGTAGTTAATATCAATATTTGATAACTTGATAGATGTGATAGAGTTTTGATCCGTGCTTAAGAATTCGTCAAACTTTTTGATATTTCTTGCGATATCTGCTGAGTATTCCCGTTGCATCTCGTCCTCTAATATGTCCCATGCTCTCATGTCAGGGTCTCCAGTTGATGCATTAAATTTATAGTCTTTATAAGTCTCTGTATAGATTTCACTATATCTTTGCAGAATATTTCTAGTGCCTTCGTACTCAAGTAAGTGTTTGTATTTATCCTGAGTGATATCGATTTTCTCAGGAAATTCTCGAAGATTATACACTTCTTGTTTTGTACCAGTGTTATAATTTGCATCAGTACCTGTATGGATTATTACTTTTTGTCTCTTTATGTACGGTGTATTATTGAATGGCTGATTTTCATGGGATGAGCATGTCGTAATATCACTTATTGCTTTATTGGGTTGATTGATGGTTATTGATTCTGGTTTTGTGAAGTTTATATTCAATTCCATTGTTTGAATATGATCAAGATTATTATTATCGTGTTGTGGGTAAATTCCAGTATTAATTAAGCCAGATTTATATTTTCTTCCCATACCTCATTGGGTGTTTTATAACCGAGCACTTTTCTTGGTAAATTATTTAAAAAATCCTCAATTTCTTGTAATTGCTTTATTGTTAATTTTTTTATATCTAAAGATTTAGAGTATACTCTGTGCACCATTGAGTTAATCTTCTCTATCAATGGTTTTTGCCATGGAGAATAAGGATTGCAAAAATATACTTTTCGTTCAGATTTTGGCAATAGTGGTAAATTCCAGTATTAATTAAGCCAGATTTATATTTTCTTCCCATACCTCATTGGGTGTTTTATAACCGAGCACTTTTCTTGGTAAATTATTTAAAAAATCCTCAATTTCTTGTAATTGCTTTATTGTTAATTTTTTTATATGGAAAGTTCTATAATTAATTAAGCCAGATATAATCAATTTTTAATCTCTCAGGGTTTAATTCCCCGAAGCTCTGCTTCGTGATATCATAAGAAACAACTAAAACTTTTTTAGATACCTCGTAGCTCTGCTGCGAGGAGCATCATTTAAATATAGATATATCATGGCTCATTTAACGATAGATGAAAGATTTAAAATATACGAAATGAATAAGAGTGGTTATAGCTCGCGATATATAGGGACAAAGATTGGCCGTGATAAAAGCACTATATGTTATGAACTCAAGAGAATGAGGCATAATTATAGACCAGATAGGGCTAACACACTTGCTTACAGTTTAAGGCAAGGTAAGAGAAAAAGAAAATTAGATATTGATAATAATTTACGAGCAGAAATAATAAAGCAGTTAACACAGGGTATTTCACCAGATATAATTTCAGGTAGACGTAAACTATCACGAGATACTGTCAATATTTCTACAGAGAGTATATACCAGTTTATTTATACATCTCCTATAGCACAAAGGCAAAAATTATATTTATCTTTAGCAAGAAAAAGGAAAAATAGGTTGCATCATGGTACAAGAATCAGAAACAAAAGAATTACAATACCAAATCGAGTTTCCATTACTGAAAGACCAGAGATAAATAGAAAGATAGCAGCAATAGGTCATTTAGAAGGTGATTTAACTTTTAACAAAGGTAATCAAAGTCGTAATATAGGCGCTCTTGTGGATATCAGAACACAAAAAGTGTTTCTCACTTTAAACCGTTCAAAAAGAACACAAGATGTGATTGGTAACATGAATAAAAAACTTAAACAATTGTCGCATATAATCAAAAGCATAACGTTAGATAATGGCAAAGAATTTACCAATCATGAACAACTATTGCCAAAATCTGAACGAAAAGTATATTTTTGCAATCCTTATTCTCCATGGCAAAAACCATTGATAGAGAAGATTAACTCAATGGTGCACAGAGTATACTCTAAATCTTTAGATATAAAAAAATTAACAATAAAGCAATTACAAGAAATTGAGGATTTTTTAAATAATTTACCAAGAAAAGTGCTCGGTTATAAAACACCCAATGAGGTATGGGAAGAAAATATAAATCTGGCTTAATTAATACTGGAATTTACCCATTATGACTCTTATGTATATAACTGCTTTCGTCCATTCAAGTAGTATATCACGAAGCAGAGCTTCGGGGAATTAAACCCTGAGAGATTAATCAAAAGTGCATAGAACCTAGATAATATAAGGTAAATAGAATTTACACCTTTTAAAAAACTATGTTATAATATAGTTCTATAGAGAACACATAGTATAACATGACCATAAAAATTCATTCTGAGAAAGATTTTGAGAAAATGCGTGCAGCTGGCAGGCTTGCGGCTGAAACACTTGATTTTATAGAACCGCATGTAAAGCCAGGCGTTACCACAAATAGTTTAAATGATCTTTGTCATAATTTTATTATTTCGAATAATGCCATTCCTGCCCCTTTAAATTATAAAGGTTTCCCGAAATCTATTTGCACCTCGATAAATCATGTAGTTTGTCACGGAATTCCAAACGATAAGCCATTACGAAATGGTGATATAATAAATATTGATGTTACAGTAATTTTAGATGGTTGGTATGGTGACACTAGTCGTATGTATTATGTAGGTAGCGTAGCAATAAAACCAAAACGCCTTATTCAAGTAACTTATGATGCGATGATGAAAGGAATCGAGGTAGTAAAGCCAGGAGCAAGGCTCGGTGATATAGGTCATGCTATTCAAAGCTATGCTGAGAAACATAATTATTCTGTGGTACGAGATTATACCGGTCATGGAATTGGTCGTGTTTTTCATGATGAACCATCAATATTAAATTATGGTCGTAGCGGAACAGGGCTTGTTTTAGAAGAAGGTATGTTGTTTACTGTTGAACCTATGGTAAATGCCGGCGGATATGATACTATATTAAGTAGTTTAGATGGTTGGACAGTTACCACACGTGATAAGTCTTTATCGGCACAGTTTGAGCATACTATAGGTGTTACTAAAGAGGGCTTTGAAATATTTACATTATCCCCTAAAAAATTAGATTATCCTCCCTATGTTAAACTATAAGCTAATGGAATTCTTTGACGGCGAACCTGAGATAGTTTCCGATATAGCTATAAAAGAAGAGGTAACGCCTCATGGCTTTGTTGCATAAATAAGCTTTTGAATATACTGCCCCTAACCCCGCAATGCCAGCCTAGCCAACAGGCACAGAGATAGGTTTACCAATTTCAAATGATGAACGAACATTAGAATTACCCATGACGAATATTAAAATTACCCATTTTTGAGTAAAAAATATTGTCTAAAGTGTTACATTATTATCCTCCGATTTTATAGTTAATTTTTTGCCTTTAGCTGTAGCGATTCTATAACTTTCAGTATTGAGTTCAAGAATTGAAGAATGGTGAACCAATCTGTCAATAACTGCTGACGTAGTCATTTCATCTTTAAAAATAGTATTCCATTTTGCCAAAACTAAATTGCTAGTAATTAATACAATACGCATTTCATAACGTTCAGCTAATAAGGTAAATAAAACATCAGTTTCTTCACGATTATATGGTACATATGATATATCATCAATTATCAATATTTCAGAGTCTTTTGCAATGATTGTGTAAATTTTTGTTGAGCCTATATTAGAAGTAATTAAAAATATAGGTAACAGAAATGCAAATAGAGAAGAATAAAAAAATAAATGAAGCAATAGATTTGCTGATAGAAGGTGGAGTAGATTTAAAAACAGTACTAAGTCAGAATGGATTAATTAAGGAATTAACCAAGGGTATTTTAGAGCGAGCACTGCATGCTGAGATGTCAGAACATTTAGGTTATAGCAAGTATGATAGAGCTGAAACTGAGAATGCGAGGAATGGTAGTTTTAGTAAGAATCTGATTAGTGAGAATGGTACTATAGAGCTAAATGTTCCAAGAGACAGACAAGGTAAATTTGAACCTATAATAGTCTCAAAGAAACAAACAAGAATAGATGGCTTAGACCAAAAGATAATATCCTTATATGCGAAGGGTATGAGTGTGTCTGATATTAAAACACAATTGCAAGAATTATATGGTCCGTCCGCCAAAACTCTACAAGCCTTATAGATAATATGGTTTTAAGACAAGAAGTAATACAACAATCCGTAAGAAAATGATAAAATATGGTCATAAACCTTATGGATTTCAGTCAATGCCAATAGACAACATTATCAAATCGCAAGAACAAGGGAAACTGTTTGGTTATAAATTAAAAGAAGAATTAAACCCAAATAATAAGCTATATAAATTAAGAGAATTAATAAATTGGTCTAGGCTCGAAGAGTGGTTATCAAAAAATGTTTGTATTAAGAAATTTGGTAGAAATAGAAAATGTCATAGAGTGATGCTTGGCATAACGATGCTACAAGCAATGTATAATTTTTCAGATTCATTATCAGAGGAAGAGCTAAAAGAGAATATGTATTGGCAGTATTTCTGCGGGTGGGAATATATAGAAAAAGACATAGCTATCTCGGAAACTAGTATACGACGGTTTCGTAGTGTATTAGGTGAAGCTGGATATAATGAGATATTATCGGAGTTGATCAGGGTTGGGATAAAAACTAACACAATTAAAAAAAAAGATTTGGAATTAATCATCGCTGATACGACTGTACAAATTAAGAATATCAAACACCCACACGATGTTTATTTAATGGATAAAGCTAGGCTTAGCATAGTAAAGCTTTGCAACAGTTTGGGTATACATTTGAATGAAACATACGCTAGAACCTATAAACGCGATATAGTAAAGCTATGGAAATATAAAGAACATAGTAAAGCCAAGAAGCGTTGGAAAATAATGAAGCATTTAAAAATATTACTGGGTCGTTTGATTAGAGTATGTGAGCGTGAGATCAAAAATAAGCAATTAAACTTGTCTCTCAAAAATCAAGAAGTATTGCAAAAAATAAAACAAATACATAACCAATCTGTTTTAAAAAGAGAAGCTAAAAAGCAATATAAAGAAGATAACAAAGTATTATATAGTTTTCATGCCCCTGAAGTAGAGTGTATAGGAAAGGGAAAACGCAACAAGCCATATGAGTTTGGCAATAAAGTAGCGGTAGTAGTAAGTGGTCGTAGAAATTTTGTTTTATCCGCAAAATCGTTTCATAATAATCCTTATGATGGTCATACATTGCATCAGAGCTTTGAAGCAGTAGAGAGTGTCACTGGAATCAAGATAAAGAAATCATTTGTTGATCTTGGGTATAGTGGTAGCAATGTAAAGGAGAAGAGTAAGGTATATACCCCAAAAACGCGGAAGAAGTTGTTACAAGAGGACAAGTCTATGATCAAGAGACGCAGTGCCATAGAACCAATAATAGGTCACTTGATAGTGGACTAATGGTATGGACCTCCTGATATAGAGAATGAAAAGCAGTTGCTAATCTTCTAGGGTTAATATTTAACATATTAAAACAACAATTAAGGAGGTCCATATGGAGGTTACTACAATTGGTATAGATATTGCAAAAAGAATTTTTCAAATTCATGGTGTAGATAAAAATGGCAAGACAGTATTAAAGAAAAAATTGATGAGAGATCAGGTTTTGACATTTATGGCTAATTTACCACAATGTTTAGTAGGGATGGAAGCTTGTGGTGGTTCTAGTTATTGGGCAAGAGAAATAACTAAATTAGGGCATGAAGTAAAACTAATGGCACCGCAATTTGTCAAACCATATGTTAAAACTAATAAAAATGATCAAGCAGATGCTGAAGCGATATGTGAAGCCGTGACAAGACCTAATATGAGATTTGTTGCAATTAAAACTATAGAGCAACAAGAAATTTTATCAATACATAGGGTAAGAGAGAGATTGGTAAAAAATCGTACAGCACTTGCTAATGAAATTAGGGGGCTACTACATGAGTTTGGTTTTATTGTTCCTCAAGGCATTAATAAGGTTATCACAAAATTAATTGAGATTTTAGATGCAGGGAAATTAAGCCAGTTAAGTTATCAAACATTTAGTGAACTAAAAGAAGAATTCTTAGATAATAACAGAAAAATAAAAGAGATAGAAAAACGATTAACAATGATAGCAAGTAACCTAACTCAATATCAACGATTAAGAGCTATACCTGGTCTTGGTTTAATTACTGCTACTGCTTTAATAGCATCAATAGGTAATGCTACAAGTTTTGAGAATGGCAGGCAATTATCGGCATGGCTAGGATTAGTGCCAAGACAACATTCAAGTGGTGGGAAGGATAAGCTGCTGGGAATTAGCAAGCGAGGTGATGTATACTTACGCACTTTATTAATTCAAGGGGCTAGAGCTGTACTAAATGCCAAGATAAGATTTACATCGGAAGAACAGAAATCTAAAAAAGATTTTAGCCAATTTACGAAATGGATGTTTAATTTATCTGAGCGAAGTAGCCATAATAAAACGACAGTTGCCATAGCTAATAAGTTGGCAAGAGTGGTGTTTGCTGTACTAAGATCAGGAGATGATTATGTAGAGAGTAAAGTTTGTAGCTAAAGAGTGTGTAGCATAGCACTTATAAGTAAAATAAATGGTGATTTATATAATGAATAGGTAAAAGCAAAACAATATGTAAGAGATTCCAACCCGAAATATGCTTGAGATAATTAATATTGATGGTAAATAAGACAAACCTTAGCTTACAAAAAAACTGCGTTTTTCAGTGGCTCTTTTAGAAGCCGATGGACTGATAAGTATATAGTTTGTAAGCCAGCGAATTCCATCAGGGCTGTAGAATAAATTAGGTTGATTTATCAGCTATAAGCCGGATACATGACTGCATTTGTTTGTTTTTATTATTGATGTTATTTTTTTCTTGCATTCTACAGGAGGTCCATACATGAAAAATCAAGACAAAAAAATGAGTAGTATGTTTTCCTAATTGAGTCTTTTGCAATGATTGTGTAAATTTTTGTTGAGCCTATATTAGAAGTAATTAAAAATATAGGTAACAGAAATGCAAATAGAGAAGAATAAAAAAATAAATGAAGCAATAGATTTGCTGATAGAAGGTGGAGTAGATTTAAAAACAGTACTAAGTCAGAATGGATTAATTAAGGAATTAACCAAGGGTATTTTAGAGCGAGCACTGCATGCTGAGATGTCAGAACATTTAGGTTATAGCAAGTATGATAGAGCTGAAACTGAGAATGCGAGGAATGGTAGTTTTAGTAAGAATCTGATTAGTGAGAATGGTACTATAGAGCTAAATGTTCCAAGAGACAGACAAGGTAAATTTGAACCTATAATAGTCTCAAAGAAACAAACAAGAATAGATGGCTTAGACCAAAAGATAATATCCTTATATGCGAAGGGTATGAGTGTGTCTGATATTAAAACACAATTGCAAGAATTATATGGAGCTGAGATCAGTGAGAGCCTAATCAGCAGGATTACAGATGAAGTAATAGATGAGGTCAAGATTTGGCAGAGTAGACCTCTTGAATCAGTATACCCTATAGTATATTTTGACTGTTTAGTAGTGAAAGTAAGACAAGATAAACTTATTATTAATAAATCAGTATATGTAGCTTTAGGAATAGATTTATCTGGCAGAAAGGATATTTTAGGCTTATGGATAAGTGAGAATGAAGGAGCTAAATTTTGGCTCGGTAATTTTACTGAAATGAAGAATCGAGGAGTAAAAGATATCTTAATTGCTTGTAGTGATAATCTAACTGGTATGTCTGATGCTATTGCATCAGTATATCCGAAAACTGAACATCAAATTTGTATTGTCCATCAGATCAGGAATAGCCTCAAATATGTATCATATAAAGATAGAAAGCAATTAGCAGCGGATTTGAAACTAATCTATACTTCTGCTACTGAAAAAGAAGCAGAATTAGCTCTTGAGTCATTTGATCAAAAATGGAGTAAGCAATATCCGCATATAGCTAGTCCGTCCGCCAAAACTCTACAAGCCTTATAGATAATATGGTTTTAAGACAAGAAGTAATACAACAATCCGTAAGAAAATGATAAAATATGGTCATAAACCTTATGGATTTCAGTCAATGCCAATAGACAACATTATCAAATCGCAAGAACAAGGGAAACTGTTTGGTTATAAATTAAAAGAAGAATTAAACCCAAATAATAAGCTATATAAATTAAGAGAATTAATAAATTGGTCTAGGCTCGAAGAGTGGTTATCAAAAAATGTTTGTATTAAGAAATTTGGTAGAAATAGAAAATGTCATAGAGTGATGCTTGGCATAACGATGCTACAAGCAATGTATAATTTTTCAGATTCATTATCAGAGGAAGAGCTAAAAGAGAATATGTATTGGCAGTATTTCTGCGGGTGGGAATATATAGAAAAAGACATAGCTATCTCGGAAACTAGTATACGACGGTTTCGTAGTGTATTAGGTGAAGCTGGATATAATGAGATATTATCGGAGTTGATCAGGGTTGGGATAAAAACTAACACAATTAAAAAAAAAGATTTGGAATTAATCATCGCTGATATAGCTAACGCGGAAAGGTTTTTACCATAGTTTTTGTATTTACTCACATATTCACCAGATCTAAATCCTATTAAACATTGCTGGACTAACTTTAAAAACTGTTTACGTAAAATTATTGATCAATGCCTAAGTTTTTCCTAATCTGTGGTAGAAACATTTCCGTGTTAGCTAGTCTCTCCGCCAAAACTCTAAAAGCCTTATAGGCAATAGGGTTTTAAGGCAAAAATGCATAGTAAAATCCATAAGAAAATGAAAGGTTTTATATGAAAAGCTTATGGAAATACGAAAAAATGGCAATGAGAACATTGAGTACATTTTGAGAAATAGTGTGTTTTTTCATAGAAAAATTTAAAATTAGCCCTCAAAATTAGAGTAATTTGCTCTAAAATCGCACTATTTTTGGAAATTAGTGACACAAGTGATATTTTTTAGAGTTTTGGCGGACGGACTAGCTATACGACTGTACAAATTAAGAATATCAAACACCCACACGATGTTTATTTAATGGATAAAGCTAGGCTTAGCATAGTAAAGCTTTGCAACAGTTTGGGTATACATTTGAATGAAACATACGCTAGAACCTATAAACGCGATATAGTAAAGCTATGGAAATATAAAGAACATAGTAAAGCCAAGAAGCGTTGGAAAATAATGAAGCATTTAAAAATATTACTGGGTCGTTTGATTAGAGTATGTGAGCGTGAGATCAAAAATAAGCAATTAAACTTGTCTCTCAAAAATCAAGAAGTATTGCAAAAAATAAAACAAATACATAACCAATCTGTTTTAAAAAGAGAAGCTAAAAAGCAATATAAAGAAGATAACAAAGTATTATATAGTTTTCATGCCCCTGAAGTAGAGTGTATAGGAAAGGGAAAACGCAACAAGCCATATGAGTTTGGCAATAAAGTAGCGGTAGTAGTAAGTGGTCGTAGAAATTTTGTTTTATCCGCAAAATCGTTTCATAATAATCCTTATGATGGTCATACATTGCATCAGAGCTTTGAAGCAGTAGAGAGTGTCACTGGAATCAAGATAAAGAAATCATTTGTTGATCTTGGGTATAGTGGTAGCAATGTAAAGGAGAAGAGTAAGGTATATACCCCAAAAACGCGGAAGAAGTTGTTACAAGAGGACAAGTCTATGATCAAGAGACGCAGTGCCATAGAACCAATAATAGGTCACTTAAAGCAATATGGTCGGATGGGTAGAAACTTCTTGAAAGGTATGATAGGAGATATTATCAATCCAATAATCTCTGCTATTGGTTTGAATTTACGATGCATTGCAAATCATTTACAAATCGTGTCTAACTCCACATAAATCAAAAATATCATCATGCAAAAACTAGATGAACGATAAAAAATCGTTAACAATAGCTCCATATCAAAATTAGACCAACACAGAAATGTATCAGTAAAAATTAACATAACTTATTAATTTTTATTGAAAATCTTAGCAATTTGTTGTCAAAACTCTATCCCATTACAAATGATCAGGATTTGAAGTGTTTTTGGCGGATAGACTAGCTAAATCTTGGTATAATAATTGGGATAATTTGATAATTTTCTTGCAATATCCAAAGGAGATTCGTAAGATTATTTACACTACAAATGCGATAGAATCGCTGAATAGCCAATTGAGAAAAGTTACTAAGAATAAACGCATCTTTCCAAATGATGACGCAGTATTTAAGGTTTTATATCTGACAATTGATTATATTACCAAAAAATGGTCTATGCCTATCCCCAATTGGAATGAAGCTATGGCTCATTTTATGATCAAATTTGATGGTAGAATTTAATGGTTCACGAAATTTACACAATTGATGAGACAGAGCCTCCTAATTTTTCGATTATCAGGCAGCAATTTGCTGATAATTTTGCATATAATTCAGATATACATTCATAGGCTTTTTATAACCAATACTTGAATGAAATCTGTGATAATTATATTTATTCAGATAATGATCAATCCCCTCTTTTAACTCTTTAACATTGTTAAAATCATTAATAAAGATACAATTATATTTTAAAGTTCTAAAAAACCTTTCTATTACTATATTATCAATACTTCTACCTTTGCCATTCATTGAAATTTGGATATCATGCTCCTTGAGAATATTTATGTGGTCATAACTGGTATATTGGCTACCTTGATCACTATTAAATATCTGTGGAGCGTTATACTTACTGAGAGCTTGTTTCAAGACATCAGTTACAAGAGATGCATCCATAGAATTTGACAGTTTATAGCTCAATATGGCCTTGCTATGCCAATCTATAATAGCTGCCATATACATAAAGCCACCATTAGTTCTAATGTAAGTAATGTCACCACTCCAAACCTCATTCACATTAGGCACATACACTTGCTTTGTTGAGCCAGATTTAGTCCAATATTGATCAAGTAAGTAGCTATAGATCTTATGCTCACTATCGTTTCGAGAAGTAGATTTTTTCTTATGTGGGTAAATAGCTTCTATACCCATCATCCTCATATATTTCAGTACTCGATCTTTACCGACAATAAAACCATCTTCTAGTAACTGTTGATGAATATAGCGATAACCAAATTCAGGATTATCTGTATATATTTCATCTATTCTATTTAAAATACTTAATTTATTTATACTCATCTCCTTGGATTTATAGTAGGCTGTAGATCGACTAATCTTTAATAGTTCACACTGTCTTGATTTTGAGAGTTGATTTAGCTTGGAGTGTACAAGACTCTTTTTATTTGATAAATCCAAGCTTTTGAGCTTTCCCACGGCCCAGTCCCTCTCAACTGTGATTCTACCAAGAGCTTTAGCAAGTTCATCATTTTGCTCTTGTAAATGATTTATTTGTTCTTGATATTCACTCAAAACTTTAGCTGGTTCAAAAGCTAATGCCGCATTACCTAAAAACTGTTTTTTCCAATTTTGAATTGTTTTAACACTTATTGCATATTTTGAAGCTAACTGACCAAGTGTCGACTCCTCTTTTATTAATTCTAATACTATCCCCGTTTTTTCTGAAGCACTGAAAATTTTTACTTTATTTTTCTTCATCTTTCCTCTTAAGTTTATTGCTATTTATTCTAACTTATTGCGGAAACACACTCCTTCATTTTTTTGTCCAATTTTTTCATGTATGGACCTCCTGTAGAATGCAAGAAAAAAATAACATCAATAATAAAAACAAACAAATGCAGTCATGTATCCGGCTTATAGCTGATAAATCAACCTAATTTATTCTACAGCCCTGATGGAATTCGCTGGCTTACAAACTATATACTTATCAGTCCATCGGCTTCTAAAAGAGCCACTGAAAAACGCAGTTTTTTTGTAAGCTAAGGTTTGTCTTATTTACCATCAATATTAATTATCTCAAGCATATTTCGGGTTGGAATCTCTTACATATTGTTTTGCTTTTACCTATTCATTATATAAATCACCATTTATTTTACTTATAAGTGCTATGCTACACACTCTTTAGCTACAAACTTTACTCTCTACATAATCATCTCCTGATCTTAGTACAGCAAACACCACTCTTGCCAACTTATTAGCTATGGCAACTGTCGTTTTATTATGGCTACTTCGCTCAGATAAATTAAACATCCATTTCGTAAATTGGCTAAAATCTTTTTTAGATTTCTGTTCTTCCGATGTAAATCTTATCTTGGCATTTAGTACAGCTCTAGCCCCTTGAATTAATAAAGTGCGTAAGTATACATCACCTCGCTTGCTAATTCCCAGCAGCTTATCCTTCCCACCACTTGAATGTTGTCTTGGCACTAATCCTAGCCATGCCGATAATTGCCTGCCATTCTCAAAACTTGTAGCATTACCTATTGATGCTATTAAAGCAGTAGCAGTAATTAAACCAAGACCAGGTATAGCTCTTAATCGTTGATATTGAGTTAGGTTACTTGCTATCATTGTTAATCGTTTTTCTATCTCTTTTATTTTTCTGTTATTATCTAAGAATTCTTCTTTTAGTTCACTAAATGTTTGATAACTTAACTGGCTTAATTTCCCTGCATCTAAAATCTCAATTAATTTTGTGATAACCTTATTAATGCCTTGAGGAACAATAAAACCAAACTCATGTAGTAGCCCCCTAATTTCATTAGCAAGTGCTGTACGATTTTTTACCAATCTCTCTCTTACCCTATGTATTGATAAAATTTCTTGTTGCTCTATAGTTTTAATTGCAACAAATCTCATATTAGGTCTTGTCACGGCTTCACATATCGCTTCAGCATCTGCTTGATCATTTTTATTAGTTTTAACATATGGTTTGACAAATTGCGGTGCCATTAGTTTTACTTCATGCCCTAATTTAGTTATTTCTCTTGCCCAATAACTAGAACCACCACAAGCTTCCATCCCTACTAAACATTGTGGTAAATTAGCCATAAATGTCAAAACCTGATCTCTCATCAATTTTTTCTTTAATACTGTCTTGCCATTTTTATCTACACCATGAATTTGAAAAATTCTTTTTGCAATATCTATACCAATTGTAGTAACCTCCATATGGACCTCCTTAATTGTTGTTTTAATCTCTCAGGGTTTAATTCCCCGAAGCTCTGCTTCGTGATATCATAAGAAACAACTAAAACTTTTTTAGATACCTCGTAGCTCTGCTGCGAGGAGCATCATTATGTTAAATATTAACCCTAGAAGATTAGCAACTGCTTTTCATTCTCTATATCAGGAGGTCCATACCATTAGTCCATTATACTTAAAGCAATATGGTCGGATGGGTAGAAACTTCTTGAAAGGTATGATAGGAGATATTATCAATCCAATAATCTCTGCTATTGGTTTGAATTTACGATGCATTGCAAATCATTTACAAATCGTGTCTAACTCCACATAAATCAAAAATATCATCATGCAAAAACTAGATGAACGATAAAAAATCGTTAACAATAGCTCCATATCAAAATTAGACCAACACAGAAATGTATCAGTAAAAATTAACATAACTTATTAATTTTTATTGAAAATCTTAGCAATTTGTTGTCAAAACTCTATCCCATTACAAATGATCAGGATTTGAAGTGTTTTTGGCGGATAGACTATATGGAGCTGAGATCAGTGAGAGCCTAATCAGCAGGATTACAGATGAAGTAATAGATGAGGTCAAGATTTGGCAGAGTGTAGAAGTCAAGATTTGATCTTACAGACACTATAAATTTCGTACCTGATTGTCAGTTAAATTTTGACTGTCAGATACATATTCAAGATACAAGATTTCATTATTCTTTTCAACAGCTAATTTCTTACTATCCTTAAAAGTTTGCATAGGAGTTTTACCATAACAATATTTACCAGAATGAGGTCTTTCATTATTGAAATACTCTAGCCAGATATCAAGATCTAATTGTAGGTCATCAAGATTTGTATAAATCTTTTTCCGCATAGCTGTATCAAAGAATTCTTGTTTCATTGTTTTATTAAAACGCTCACACATACCGTTTGTTTGAGGAGAATATGCTTTAGTAGTAGTATGCTCTATACCTTCGATACTTAGAAATAATTCAAAAGCATGATGCTCTATATTCCCCTTATATTCTGACCCACGATCTGTAAGAATACGAAGTATTGGTATCCCTTGAGTCTCATACCATGGTAACACTCGGTCATTAAGCATATCAGCAGCAGTTAAAGCTGTTTTATCAGTATATAGTTTAACATCAGCTACTCTGCTGTAGCTATCAATAAATACCTGAGAATAAACCTTACCTATACCCTTAAAGTTGCCTACATAATATGTATCTTGGCATCCTAGATACCCTGGATGCTGTGTCTCAATTTCTCCATGAGCTTCTTTTTCATTACGACGCTTCTCTAGCACTTGTAATTGTGCCTCAGTAAGCACAATACCATCTTGAGCCATTTTTGCTTCTAATGCTTTAAGTCTTTTACTGATGTTGTTTAAATCATTACGTAACCAAATTGATCTTACTCCCCCAGGTGATACAAGTACACCAGTTTTTTTAAGCTCATTTGATACTCTTAGCTGACCATATGCTGGATATTCTATTGCCATCTCTAGTACTGCTTTCTCTACAGCAGGATCAACTCTATTCGCTATTATTGGCTTTCTTCGACTAATTTCATACAACGCTTCTTCGCCACCAGTTTCATACAGTTCTTTAAATCTGTAATAACTATCTCTACTATATCCCATCGCTTTACATGCTGATGATATACTACCAAGGCTCTTAGCTAATTCAAGTAAACCTAATTTTGGTTTTATTATTTTTTGATTTAAGTTCATTCTTTATCTCCATTTAATAATTAATTTATTTTACTAAATGTAAGATATAATCTCAACTATTACACAGTATTTAAGGTTTTATATCTGACAATTGATTATATTACCAAAAAATGGTCTATGCCTATCCCCAATTGGAATGAAGCTATGGCTCATTTTATGATCAAATTTGATGGTAGAATTTAATGGTTCACGAAATTTACACAATTGATGAGACAGAGCCATATTTCAAAATAATCGAATTTTTTAATAATTTGCTTAAGTTTTAAACTAAGCTTTGCTTCTAGTAATTGTTGAACCAAATTAGCTGCTGTTGTATATAATACACGTCTACCAGCAAGACCACCACTCACGTGCTAAACCTATACTAAGATGACTTTTGCCAGTGCCAGGATTACCAAAAATAAGTATATTTTCATAGCGATCCATAAATTCTCCTTGTGCAAGATATTGGATCTTAGTTGGCGATAATCCTGGGATACGCTTAATATCAAAGTTGCTTAATAACTTATCTCGAGAGAGTTTTGCTTGCTTCAGCAATCTGGCAATACGTTGTTGTTGTCTATGTTCTAACTCACGTATGGCTAACTCCTGTAGATAATCTATATATGTTTTCTTTTCTTGCTCAAAGCTTTCTGCAACTGATTTATAGCACGATGCAAAAGTAGGTAAGCAAAGGTTCTTGAGTAAATTATTTAGCGGTTGCGGAGTTATTATCTGTTTACTCATGCAACCTCCATTGTTTTAAAGCAATGTAATTGATCATATTCAGACAGTATTGGTTGATTAATTTTTACTGAACAAACAGTTTGAGTCTGGCTATTTAGTAAATGGCTCTGTCTCATCAATTGTGTAAATTTCGTGAACCATTAAATTCTACCATCAAATTTGATCATAAAATGAGCCATAGCTTCATTCCAATTGGGGATAGGCATAGACCATTTTTTGGTAATATAATCAATTGTCAGATATAAAACCTTAAATACTGCGTCATCATTTGGAAAGATGCGTTTATTCTTAGTAACTTTTCTCAATTGGCTATTCAGCGATTCTATCGCATTTGTAGTGTAAATAATCTTACGAATCTCCTTTGGATATTGCAAGAAAATTATCAAATTATCCCAATTATTATACCAAGATTTAGCTATATGCGGATATTGCTTACTCCATTTTTGATCAAATGACTCAAGAGCTAATTCTGCTTCTTTTTCAGTAGCAGAAGTATAGATTAGTTTCAAATCCGCTGCTAATTGCTTTCTATCTTTATATGATACATATTTGAGGCTATTCCTGATCTGATGGACAATACAAATTTGATGTTCAGTTTTCGGATATACTGATGCAATAGCATCAGACATACCAGTTAGATTATCACTACAAGCAATTAAGATATCTTTTACTCCTCGATTCTTCATTTCAGTAAAATTACCAAGCCAAAATTTAGCTCCTTCATTCTCACTTATCCATAAGCCTAAAATATCCTTTCTGCCAGATAAATCTATTCCTAAAGCTACATATACTGATTTATTAATAATAAGTTTATCTTGTCTTACTTTCACTACTAAACAGTCAAAATATACTATAGGGTATACTGATTCAAGAGGTCTACTCTGCCAAATCTTGACCTCATCTATTACTTCATCTGTAATCCTGCTGATTAGGCTCTCACTGATCTCAGCTCCATATAATTCTTGCAATTGTGTTTTAATATCAGACACACTCATACCCTTCGCATATAAGGATATTATCTTTTGGTCTAAGCCATCTATTCTTGTTTGTTTCTTTGAGACTATTATAGGTTCAAATTTACCTTGTCTGTCTCTTGGAACATTTAGCTCTATAGTACCATTCTCACTAATCAGATTCTTACTAAAACTACCATTCCTCGCATTCTCAGTTTCAGCTCTATCATACTTGCTATAACCTAAATGTTCTGACATCTCAGCATGCAGTGCTCGCTCTAAAATACCCTTGGTTAATTCCTTAATTAATCCATTCTGACTTAGTACTGTTTTTAAATCTACTCCACCTTCTATCAGCAAATCTATTGCTTCATTTATTTTTTTATTCTTCTCTATTTGCATTTCTGTTACCTATATTTTTAATTACTTCTAATATAGGCTCAACAAAAATTTACACAATCATTGCAAAAGACTCATAATTTACAAGCTCGATCCTCTTACTGTATTGCTTTGACAATAAGGTGTCATCTCCCACTAATAAACAAGGATCTTCCAGATCAATATATTTTGACACTTTGCTATAGATTTCGCTAGGGCGAAAATCCTTACTCTTTAACCATCGACTTGCACTATCGTGCGATAGATCTAATGGACTTACTTCAGATAATGCTTTGCTAGTATATCTTACACTACTTGCTTGTAAGAATGATTTATATAAATCTTTGCTACATTTTGATCTTGTCATTTTTATCTAAAACTATTTTTCTCTAGATTAGCATATTATTTGCTAAGTGCGAAACTCCTGGAAGTAATACTTTTTATGATTTGAGTTATTTTTGTTGGGCTATACATTGGTATTGACTGTAATAAAAAATGTACGTGATCTTTATCTACTCCTATTTCTAAAAATCTAATTTCATAACGATCTTCTATGTGCTCACAAATTTTACACAAATAATCATCTAGTTCTTGATTGAATATTACTCTTCTATACTTTGCCGGCGTTACTAAATGATATATTAGTACTGTGACATTATGGCTCTTATGTATATAACTGCTTTCTTCCATTCAAGTAGTATATCACGAAGCTCTGCTTCGTGATATCATAAGAAACAACTAAAACTTTTTTAGATACCTCGTAGCTCTGCTGCGAGGAGCATCATTCCACTGCTCGCTAATTTTACAAAAATCATCGACAAAACAAAATAATGCAGTAATATCTTTCTTCATGGGGATACTCTTGTTTTTTTGCTAAAAATTATATAGAGTATCTTCTATCCCTTGTAAATACTTACTTCCAAACCTAGATTAATCCAGAATTCAGGTTTATTGCATATTTTGAAGCTAACTGACCAAGTGTCGACTCCTCTTTTATTAATTCTAATACTATCCCCGTTTTTTCTGAAGCACTGAAAATTTTTACTTTATTTTTCTTCATCTTTCCTCTTAAGTTTATTGCTATTTATTCTAACTTATTGCGGAAACACACTCCTTCATTTTTTTGTCCAATTTTTTCATGTATGGACCTCCTGTAGAATGCAAGAAAAAAATAACATCAATAATATAGCTAACGCGGAAAGGTTTTTACCATAGTTTTTGTATTTACTCACATATTCACCAGATCTAAATCCTATTAAACATTGCTGGACTAACTTTAAAAACTGTTTACGTAAAATTATTGATCAATGCCTAAGTTTTTCCTAATCTGTGGTAGAAACATTTCCGTGTTAGCTATAAAAACAAACAAATGCAGTCATGTATCCGGCTTATAGCTGATAAATCAACCTAATTTATTCTACAGCCCTGATGGAATTCGCTGGCTTACAAACTATATACTTATCAGTCCATCGGCTTCTAAAAGAGCCACTGAAAAACGCAGTTTTTTTGTAAGCTAAGGTTTGTCTTATTTACCATCAATATTAATTATCTCAAGCATATTTCGGGTTGGAATCTCTTACATATTGTTTTGCTTTTACCTATTCATTATATAAATCACCATTTATTTTACTTATAAGTGCTATGCTACACACTCTTTAGCTACAAACTTTACTCTCTACATAATCATCTCCTGATCTTAGTACAGCAAACACCACTCTTGCCAACTTATTAGCTATGGCAACTGTCGTTTTATTATGGCTACTTCGCTCAGATAAATTAAACATCCATTTCGTAAATTGGCTAAAATCTTTTTTAGATTTCTGTTCTTCCGATGTAAATCTTATCTTGGCATTTAGTACAGCTCTAGCCCCTTGAATTAATAAAGTGCGTAAGTATACATCACCTCGCTTGCTAATTCCCAGCAGCTTATCCTTCCCACCACTTGAATGTTGTCTTGGCACTAATCCTAGCCATGCCGATAATTGCCTGCCATTCTCAAAACTTGTAGCATTACCTATTGATGCTATTAAAGCAGTAGCAGTAATTAAACCAAGACCAGGTATAGCTCTTAATCGTTGATATTGAGTTAGGTTACTTGCTATCATTGTTAATCGTTTTTCTATCTCTTTTATTTTTCTGTTATTATCTAAGAATTCTTCTTTTAGTTCACTAAATGTTTGATAACTTAACTGGCTTAATTTCCCTGCATCTAAAATCTCAATTAATTTTGTGATAACCTTATTAATGCCTTGAGGAACAATAAAACCAAACTCATGTAGTAGCCCCCTAATTTCATTAGCAAGTGCTGTACGATTTTTTACCAATCTCTCTCTTACCCTATGTATTGATAAAATTTCTTGTTGCTCTATAGTTTTAATTGCAACAAATCTCATATTAGGTCTTGTCACGGCTTCACATATCGCTTCAGCATCTGCTTGATCATTTTTATTAGTTTTAACATATGGTTTGACAAATTGCGGTGCCATTAGTTTTACTTCATGCCCTAATTTAGTTATTTCTCTTGCCCAATAACTAGAACCACCACAAGCTTCCATCCCTACTAAACATTGTGGTAAATTAGCCATAAATGTCAAAACCTGATCTCTCATCAATTTTTTCTTTAATACTGTCTTGCCATTTTTATCTACACCATGAATTTGAAAAATTCTTTTTGCAATATCTATACCAATTGTAGTAACCTCCATATGGACCTCCTTAATTGTTGTTTTAATATGTTAAATATTAACCCTAGAAGATTAGCAACTGCTTTTCATTCTCTATATCAGGAGGTCCATACCATTAGTCCATTATACCCCCGTGGCTTGACCACGGGGTCTTGTATCGCAAACTACGTCCTAAGATACCGCGATCAAGTTGCGGTATGACAAGGGAAAAACTGGTCCACGCAGGCAATGCCATAACACCACTATTTTTGCTTATAGACAGTCACTCGCATCTGGTGTATTGCTTTAAAGCCTAAATAAATTGCGATACGTTCTAGTATAATTTCTTGGTAAAAAGATACTTCTAAAGCTGTTGCATGATCTTCTGCTTGTATAAACAACGTATTAATCTTTTGTTTTTTATTACTGAAGTTTTGACAAAAAGATAACCAAACTTATAAAGTATGATATAAATACGCTCAAATACAAAATGGTTTTTAGTGTGTATGATTATGCAAGAAATGTTGCAAGAAATAAAAAATTTTCCCCTATAATCAAGATGTGGTTTTAGAATTAATACTATCACTAGTAACTAATGATAGCGTTAAAGCAAGATCTGTTGTTGAATTAACAACTAATAAATATTTTCAGCGTAGTTGGTCAAGTGTATACAGAGCTATAGAGAATTTTTACTGTGCTCGTGATGAATCATTAAATATAAGAGATGAGCAACGTTTTAAGACTCGAGAAGATATAGAAAAATACTTAATAAGTAAACTGATTAATGAGGGTAAAAACTTACTGCAAATAGATACTACAGTGAGTAGCAAGAAAGATTCCAAGAAAGCAATTGATCGTACATATATTAGACAGAATGCTAATAACCGACCAGTTGCGGGTTATGAATATAGTGTAGTTTGCATCGGTGCTCAGCCTAAATGGTCTGTACCAATATCTATAAATAGAGTAAAATCAGATGAGAATAAGTATAGCAAAGGTAGCAAACAAATAATGAAAATTGTTAAGCAAATACCACAAAAGGCTCTAAATATAACAGTAGGTGATGCAGGTTATAGCGCTCTATCTTTTATTCACCCGCTGCACAATGAAGCAAATACGGTAACAATAACCCGCCAAAGAATTAATCGCAGTATTTACAAAATATATATAGAGGAGCAAAAAACAAGAGGTCGTAAAAGATCTTATGGAGCTAAGATTTCTTGTAGTAGTTCTGATAATTTACTGATTCCAGATACAGCAGAAACTGTAGTAAAGGCTACAAAAAATGGTGACATATCAATTAGTATTTCACTATTTAAGAATTATCTAATCAAGGGTAAGAAACAGCATATCATGTCTGATAAACCGCTGAATTTTATTCAGGTTAAGGTGTTAGATGCATCAGGAAATAGGAAATATAACAGAGATTTATGGTTATGTGTTTCTGGCCAACAAAAAGATAAAATCAGTGGTAAAGAAGTATATGAATACTATAGACAAAGGTTTGATATTGAGCATTTTTTTAAATTTGGTAAGTCAAAATTATTGATGGATAAATTTCAAACGAATGATCCAAATAAAGATGAGGATTATATGTTATTCGTAATGCTAGCGTACAACATATTGTATCATGCACAATCTTCAGTTAAGGCAAGAAAAGTAAGGGCATGGGATAAAAAAATCAATAGCAATATGTTGTCTCCAAGTGAAGTTTATAGATCTATGCCACAAATTGCCCTTGAAGAAATATTAGAAAAGTCTGTATCCAGAGGGATACCAGATCATAGAAATATTAGAAATAATCATCAGGTCAAACCATTTGCACCAGTAATACGCAAAAGTAATAAACACGGTAAGTTGGAAATTACAATAAAATCAAGTTTTGATGGAAGTAACCAAATTACCAAAACCTCATTTAATAAAAAGCTAGAATTACCAAATAATATTAGTAAGTATAAACCAGCAATATTAGACAAAATTGCTACAGTTTTTGACACATTATGTACCCAAATAGAATAAATAAATTTTGTTATTACTAAAAAAGTATAAAAAAATTGGAATACATTTCTCCTTATGGAAAGGATTTTGTCAAAACTTCAGTTATTAGTATCAGCAATTATTTTTAAAGGTAATACCTTATCGCTAAATTTAAATCCGACTATTTGGTTCCAATTAAACATAATTTCAGGAAGCAAAGGATGTTGCCTTGCAAATATATGCCTAACTATTTTATGAACATCACCTTTAATTAGCTTCATCTTAATAAACTTTGGACAGTTAAAGTAATTACTGCTAAAGCAAGCATCACAGATATTATAGGTAAGTATAACGACAGTACGGATAATATCATCAAGAATATATTACAAATTGCTATAATTGATACTACCCGTTTATGAGATTTGCCTTTTTTGACAGCTTTTTGGAAAAAATGCTTTAAGTGAGGTTGCCAAATTTTTTCTTTATTTACTAATCTAATTAATATAGTCAGTACCGCATCGGTTAAGTAATATAAACTAGCGATAAAGCAAGCTATAAATAAGTTAATATTTGTAGTAGCAAGCATCAACAAACAAAAACCTAGTAAGAAACCAAGGCTAATGCTACCCACATCTCCTAAGAATATTTTTGCCGGCTGCCAATTAAATATTAAAAAGGTAAATTCCAGTATTAATTAAGCCAGATTTATATTTTCTTCCCATACCTCATGGCTTTGTTGCATAAATAAGCTTTTGAATATACTGCCCCTAACCCCGCAATGCTAGCCTAGCCAACAGGCACAGAGATAGGTTTACCAATTTCAAACATTTTGTTTAATAAGTGGCATTTAATCTCTCAGGGTTTAATTCCCCGAAGCTCTGCTTCGTGATATCATAAGAAACAACTAAAACTTTTTTAGATACCTCGTAGCTCTGCTGCGAGGAGCATCATTTAAATATAGATATATCATGGCTCATTTAACGATAGATGAAAGATTTAAAATATACGAAATGAATAAGAGTGGTTATAGCTCGCGATATATAGGGACAAAGATTGGCCGTGATAAAAGCACTATATGTTATGAACTCAAGAGAATGAGGCATAATTATAGACCAGATAGGGCTAACACACTTGCTTGCAGTTTAAGGCAAGGTAAGAGAAAAAGAAAATTAGATATTGATAATAATTTACGAGCAGAAATAATAAAGCAGTTAACACAGGGTATTTCACCAGATATAATTTCAGGTAGACGTAAACTATCACGAGATACTGTCAATATTTCTACAGAGAGTATATACCAGTTTATTTATACATCTCCTATAGCACAAAGGCAAAAATTATATTTATCTTTAGCAAGAAAAAGGAAAAATAGGTTGCATCATGGTACAAGAATCAGAAACAAAAGAATTACAATACCAAATCGAGTTTCCATTACTGAAAGACCAGAGATAAATAGAAAGATAGCAGCAATAGGTCATTTAGAAGGTGATTTAACTTTTAACAAAGGTAATCAAAGTCGTAATATAGGCGCTCTTGTGGATATCAGAACACAAAAAGTGTTTCTCACTTTAAACCGTTCAAAAAGAACACAAGATGTGATTGGTAACATGAATAAAAAACTTAAACAATTGTCGCATATAATCAAAAGCATAACGTTAGATAATGGCAAAGAATTTACCAATCATGAACAACTATTGCCAAAATCTGAACGAAAAGTATATTTTTGCAATCCTTATTCTCCATGGCAAAAACCATTGATAGAGAAGATTAACTCAATGGTGCACAGAGTATACTCTAAATCTTTAGATATAAAAAAATTAACAATAAAGCAATTACAAGAAATTGAGGATTTTTTAAATAATTTACCAAGAAAAGTGCTCGGTTATAAAACACCCAATGAGGTATGGGAAGAAAATATAAATCTGGCTTAATTAATACTGGAATTTACCAATCTATACTTCTGCTACTGAAAAAGAAGCAGAATTAGCTCTTGAGTCATTTGATCAAAAATGGAGTAAGCAATATCCGCATATAGCTAAATCTTGGTATAATAATTGGGATAATTTGATAATTTTCTTGCAATATCCAAAGGAGATTCGTAAGATTATTTACACTACAAATGCGATAGAATCGCTGAATAGCCAATTGAGAAAAGTTACTAAGAATAAACGCATCTTTCCAAATGATGACGCAGTATTTAAGGTTTTATATCTGACAATTGATTATATTACCAAAAAATGGTCTATGCCTATCCCCAATTGGAATGAAGCTATGGCTCATTTTATGATCAAATTTGATGGTAGAATTTAATGGTTCACGAAATTTACACAATTGATGAGACAGAGCCGGAAATAGGAAATATAACAGAGATTTATGGTTATGTGTTTCTGGCCAACAAAAAGATAAAATCAGTGGTAAAGAAGTATATGAATACTATAGACAAAGGTTTGATATTGAGCATTTTTTTAAATTTGGTAAGTCAAAATTATTGATGGATAAATTTCAAACGAATGATCCAAATAAAGATGAGGATTATATGTTATTCGTAATGCTAGCGTACAACATATTGTATCATGCACAATCTTCAGTTAAGGCAAGAAAAGTAAGGGCATGGGATAAAAAAATCAATAGCAATATGTTGTCTCCAAGTGAAGTTTATAGATCTATGCCACAAATTGCCCTTGAAGAAATATTAGAAAAGTCTGTATCCAGAGGGATACCAGATCATAGAAATATTAGAAATAATCATCAGGTCAAACCATTTGCACCAGTAATACGCAAAAGTAATAAACACGGTAAGTTGGAAATTACAATAAAATCAAGTTTTGATGGAAGTAACCAAATTACCAAAAGGCTCTGTTTCATCAATTGTGTAAATTTCGTGAGCCATTAAATCCTACCATCAAATTTGATCATAAAATGAGCCATAGCTTCATTCCAATTGGGGATAGGCATAGACCATTTTTTGGTAATATAATCAATTGTCAGATATAAAACCTTAAATAGTCTATCCGCCAAAAACACTTCAAATCCTGATCATTTGTAATGGGATAGAGTTTTGACAACAAATTGCTAAGATTTTCAATAAAAATTAATAAGTTATGTTAATTTTTACTGATACATTTCTGTGTTGGTCTAATTTTGATATGGAGCTATTGTTAACGATTTTTTATCGTTCATCTAGTTTTTGCATGATGATATTTTTGATTTATGTGGAGTTAGACACGATTTGTAAATGATTTGCAATGCATCGTAAATTCAAACCAATAGCAGAGATTATTGGATTGATAATATCTCCTATCATACCTTTCAAGAAGTTTCTACCCATCCGACCATATTGCTTTAAGTGACCTATTATTGGTTCTATGGCACTGCGTCTCTTGATCATAGACTTGTCCTCTTGTAACAACTTCTTCCGCGTTTTTGGGGTATATACCTTACTCTTCTCCTTTACATTGCTACCACTATACCCAAGATCAACAAATGATTTCTTTATCTTGATTCCAGTGACACTCTCTACTGCTTCAAAGCTCTGATGCAATGTATGACCATCATAAGGATTATTATGAAACGATTTTGCGGATAAAACAAAATTTCTACGACCACTTACTACTACCGCTACTTTATTGCCAAACTCATATGGCTTGTTGCGTTTTCCCTTTCCTATACACTCTACTTCAGGGGCATGAAAACTATATAATACTTTGTTATCTTCTTTATATTGCTTTTTAGCTTCTCTTTTTAAAACAGATTGGTTATGTATTTGTTTTATTTTTTGCAATACTTCTTGATTTTTGAGAGACAAGTTTAATTGCTTATTTTTGATCTCACGCTCACATACTCTAATCAAACGACCCAGTAATATTTTTAAATGCTTCATTATTTTCCAACGCTTCTTGGCTTTACTATGTTCTTTATATTTCCATAGCTTTACTATATCGCGTTTATAGGTTCTAGCGTATGTTTCATTCAAATGTATACCCAAACTGTTGCAAAGCTTTACTATGCTAAGCCTAGCTTTATCCATTAAATAAACATCGTGTGGGTGTTTGATATTCTTAATTTGTACAGTCGTATCAGCGATGATTAATTCCAAATCTTTTTTTTTAATTGTGTTAGTTTTTATCCCAACCCTGATCAACTCCGATAATATCTCATTATATCCAGCTTCACCTAATACACTACGAAACCGTCGTATACTAGTTTCCGAGATAGCTATGTCTTTTTCTATATATTCCCACCCGCAGAAATACTGCCAATACATATTCTCTTTTAGCTCTTCCTCTGATAATGAATCTGAAAAATTATACATTGCTTGTAGCATCGTTATGCCAAGCATCACTCTATGACATTTTCTATTTCTACCAAATTTCTTAATACAAACATTTTTTGATAACCACTCTTCGAGCCTAGACCAATTTATTAATTCTCTTAATTTATATAGCTTATTATTTGGGTTTAATTCTTCTTTTAATTTATAACCAAACAGTTTCCCTTGTTCTTGCGATTTGATAATGTTGTCTATTGGCATTGACTGAAATCCATAAGGTTTATGACCATATTTTATCATTTTCTTACGGATTGTTGTATTACTTCTTGTCTTAAAACCATATTATCTATAAGGCTTGTAGAGTTTTGGCGGACGGACTAAATACTGCGTCATCATTTGGAAAGATGCGTTTATTCTTAGTAACTTTTCTCAATTGGCTATTCAGCGATTCTATCGCATTTGTAGTGTAAATAATCTTACGAATCTCCTTTGGATATTGCAAGAAAATTATCAAATTATCCCAATTATTATACCAAGATTTAGCTATATGCGGATATTGCTTACTCCATTTTTGATCAAATGACTCAAGAGCTAATTCTGCTTCTTTTTCAGTAGCAGAAGTATAGATTAGTTTCAAATCCGCTGCTAATTGCTTGCTATCTTTATATGATACATATTTGAGGCTATTCCTGATCTGATGGACAATACAAATTTGATGTTCAGTTTTCGGGTATACTGATGCAATAGCATCAGACATACCAGTTAGATTATCACTACAAGCAATTAAGATATCTTTTACTCCTCTATTTTTCATCTCAGTAAAATTACCAAGCCAAAATTTAGCTCCTTCATTCTCACTTATCCATAAGCCTAAAATATCCTTTCTACCAGATAAATCTATTCCTAAAGCTACATAGTCTCTCCGCCAAAACTCTAAAAGCCTTATAGGCAATAGGGTTTTAAGGCAAAAATGCATAGTAAAATCCATAAGAAAATGAAAGGTTTTATATGAAAAGCTTATGGAAATACGAAAAAATGGCAATGAGAACATTGAGTACATTTTGAGAAATAGTGTGTTTTTTCATAGAAAAATTTAAAATTAGCCCTCAAAATTAGAGTAATTTGCTCTAAAATCGCACTATTTTTGGAAATTAGTGACACAAGTGATATTTTTTAGAGTTTTGGCGGACGGACTACATATACTGATTTATTAATAATAAGTTTATCTTGTCTTACTTTCACTACTAAACAGTCAAAATATACTATAGGGTATACTGATTCAAGAGGTCTACTCTGCCAAATCTTGACCTCATCTATTACTTCATCTGTAATCCTGCTGATTAGGCTCTCACTGATCTCAGCTCCATATAATTCTTGCAATTGTGTTTTAATATCAGACACACTCATACCCTTCGCATATAAGGATATTATCTTTTGGTCTAAGCCATCTATTCTTGTTTGTTTCTTTGAGACTATTATAGGTTCAAATTTACCTTGTCTGTCTCTTGGAACATTTAGCTCTATAGTACCATTCTCACTAATCAGATTCTTACTAAAACTACCATTCCTCGCATTCTCAGTTTCAGCTCTATCATACTTGCTATAACCTAAATGTTCTGACATCTCAGCATGCAGTGCTCGCTCTAAAATACCCTTGGTTAATTCCTTAATTAATCCATTCTGACTTAGTACTGTTTTTAAATCTACTCCACCTTCTATCAGCAAATCTATTGCTTCATTTATTTTTTTATTCTTCTCTATTTGCATTTCTGTTACCTATATTTTTAATGTCCCCCTTCGGGGATCAAAAATCCCTCGCCTTTAGGCGAAGGGAAGATATAATGAAATTGCTTTAGCAATGAATTTATATCAAGAAATATGAGAAGTTATAGAAAGAATAGTCATAGTCAGTATGATTTAAAAGTGCATCTTATATGGATACCAAAATATAGGAAGAGAATATTGATAGGCAAAGTATCGGAAAGGACTAGAGATTTACTGAGGCAGATTTGCATGGAACATGAAGTACATATAATTTCAGGGAAAATATCATGTGATCACGTACATATGTTTATCTCATATAAGCCGCAAATATCTCTTAGCAAGTTAGTACAGTATTTAAAAGGCATTAGCTCAAGAATTTTATTGCAAGAATTTACTCATTTACGAAAACAATTTTGGGGCAATCATTTGTGGGCTAGGGGCTATATGGCAGTCAGTTCAGGTAATATAACTGATGAAATGATACAGCACTATATTGATGAACAGGAAGGTGAACCTGTGAATGATGATCGATTTCTAATCGATTCCACTTTATAACCCCTCAGCTTATAGCTGAGGGTTGTTTAGTTACTTCTAATATAGGCTCAACAAAAATTTACACAATCATTGCAAAAGACTCTATTTTTTGCTCAAAAATGGGTAATTTTAATATTCGTCATGGGTAATTCTAATGTTCGTTCATCAGCATGCAGTGCTCGCTCTAAAATACCCTTGGTTAATTCCTTAATTAATCCATTCTGACTTAGTACTGTTTTTAAATCTACTCCGCCTTTTATCAGCAAATCTATTGCTTCATTTATTTTTTTATTCTTCTCTATTTGCATTTCTGTTACCTATATTTTTAATCTCTCAGGGTTTAATTCCCCGAAGCTCTGCTTCGTGATATCATAAGAAACAACTAAAACTTTTTTAGATACCTCGTAGCTCTGCTGCGAGGAGCATCATTTACTTCTAATATAGGCTCAACAAAAATTTACACAATCATTGCAAAAGACTCTTTTTTTGTCTTGATTTTTCATGTATGGACCTCCTGTAGAATGCAAGAAAAAAATAACATCAATAATAAAAACAAACAAATGCAGTCATGTATCCGGCTTATAGCTGATAAATCAACCTAATTTATGCTACAGCCCTGATGGAATTCGCTGGCTTACAAACTATATACTTATCAGTCCATCGGCTTCTAAAAGAGCCACTGAAAAACGCAGTTTTTTTGTAAGCTAAGGTTTGTCTTATTTACCATCAATATTAATTATCTCAAGCATATTTCGGGTTGGAATCTCTTACATATTGTTTTGCTTTTACCTATTCATTATATAAATCACCATTTATTTTACTTATAAGTGCTATGCTACACACTCTTTAGCTACAAACTTTACTCTCTACATAATCATCTCCTGATCTTAGTACAGCAAACACCACTCTTGCCAACTTATTAGCTATGGCAACTGTCGTTTTATTATGGCTACTTCGCTCAGATAAATTAAACATCCATTTCGTAAATTGGCTAAAATCTTTTTTAGATTTCTGTTCTTCCGATGTAAATCTTATCTTGGCATTTAGTACAGCTCTAGCCCCTTGAATTAATAAAGTGCGTAAGTATACATCACCTCGCTTGCTAATTCCCAGCAGCTTATCCTTCCCACCACTTGAATGTTGTCTTGGCACTAATCCTAGCCATGCCGATAATTGCCTGCCATTCTCAAAACTTGTAGCATTACCTATTGATGCTATTAAAGCAGTAGCAGTAATTAAACCAAGACCAGGTATAGCTCTTAATCGTTGATATTGAGTTAGGTTACTTGCTATCATTGTTAATCGTTTTTCTATCTCTTTTATTTTTCTGTTATTATCTAAGAATTCTTCTTTTAGTTCACTAAATGTTTGATAACTTAACTGGCTTAATTTCCCTGCATCTAAAATCTCAATTAATTTTGTGATAACCTTATTAATGCCTTGAGGAACAATAAAACCAAACTCATGTAGTAGCCCCCTAATTTCATTAGCAAGTGCTGTACGATTTTTTACCAATCTCTCTCTTACCCTATGTATTGATAAAATTTCTTGTTGCTCTATAGTTTTAATTGCAACAAATCTCATATTAGGTCTTGTCACGGCTTCACATATCGCTTCAGCATCTGCTTGATCATTTTTATTAGTTTTAACATATGGTTTGACAAATTGCGGTGCCATTAGTTTTACTTCATGCCCTAATTTAGTTATTTCTCTTGCCCAATAACTAGAACCACCACAAGCTTCCATCCCTACTAAACATTGTGGTAAATTAGCCATAAATGTCAAAACCTGATCTCTCATCAATTTTTTCTTTAATACTGTCTTGCCATTTTTATCTACACCATGAATTTGAAAAATTCTTTTTGCAATATCTATACCAATTGTAGTAACCTCCATATGGACCTCCTTAATTGTTGTTTTAATATGTTAAATATTAACCCTAGAAGATTAGCAACTGCTTTTCATTCTCTATATCAGGAGGTCCATACCATTAGTCCACTATCTTTTACTGAAGAGTTTGGGGGTCTAATAACTGGTTTTATCTTCTTCTTTCTCAACAATTGATATGTAGATTCACCGTCATACCCTCGATCTCCCAGAAAATCCTTGGCTCTGACATTAGCTGTTAGTAGTCCAATCTGTGATCTATCATCTATAGTATGCTCTGTGGTACTATCGGCAAGTATCATACCTTGATCTTCTATAACGATATGTAGCTTTTTCCATATGCGACGCTTATATTGCTTACCATGCTTATTTCCTAGCCATTCGTTCCCTGTGTAGGCTTGTATCCCTGTACTATCCATTGAAATACAACTAAATTCTTTATCTTGATTTCCATGTAAATACCTAAGATCTAATGACTTCATACGCTTACTTAATGTTGTATAGTCTGGACATCTAATAGATAAACCCGATATTTCAAAGAGCCAGTTTATAAAGCCTTGGGTTTGGCGTAACTTAAGACCGAATAAGCATCTGATCTTCAAACACTGTAATATAGCGTGATCACTATAGCGTCTAGGTCTTCCTCGTTTCATTTCCTCTCTGTAATCAGCATACCAGCCAATCGCCAAATCACTGGCAATCATAAAATCTATGCGACCCCTATTGCGTAAAAAATTATTATATTCTGACCAATTCGTTATTTTATATTTAGAATACTTGCGTGATTTACTAAAAGGGGCTTTCTTCCGAGATTTCATATAATCTGGATTATTTTTAATTCAGGACATCTTACCAGATTATCACCACTCTTTCTCTACAAATCTTATTTATGCAACAAAGCCATTGTTAACACTTAAATACACGTATCTTGGATTAACGGATCATTTCCCCATTTTGTGCTCTTGCTAAAATATGTAAAACTGTTTCACCATCTGCATTTCTAGCATTTATATCAAAACCAAGCTTTTGAAAATTTTTTATTATTTCAAATTGACTATTTTGAGCTGCTATATGTATTGGGGTATTGCGTTGTTTATCAACAAATTGAGTTAATATCTTTTTACCATTATCATGATTTTTCTTTACTAAATATTCTAGTACTTCTTTATTCCCTCCAGTAGCAATATAGTATAAATAATTTTGTCCATTTTTATCATTTATATTATTTAAAAATTCTTTTGTAAATAAATATTTTGTTGCAGTAAGGTTACCGCTTTCTAAAGCTTGACAGAATAGCTCATATCTATTTTTTTTAAATTTAGCATTATTTTTTATTAGCAATTTAAATATTTTAGAATCGTTAATACGAATAGCATATTCAAGAGGAGTAAAACCATAATAATCGACAGCATTAGGATTAGCTCCACTTTTTATCAATTTTAGTACTATATTATGGATATTTTTAATATTGACTTGACGTTTATTAGCTTGAAGAATGGCATTATGTAAAGGAGTGCGTCCTAGTTTATTTTGAGCTTCTGTATTTGAACCGACTTTTAATAAAATTTTTGCCATTTTTGATGTTTTTAGCATATGTAATGCAGTTTCACCAGTTATATCCTGAGCTTCAACATTAATATTATGGTTAATTAACATTTGTGCTTTTTTAATGTTATTTCGTTCAGCAGCCTGATGTAATAATGTTCTATTAAATTTTCCTATAGTAGTATTAATATCATTTGCGGGTTTCAATAAGATTGAAAATAATTTATTATGTAAACGTGATAAAGCACGTAAATCCATAGAATTAATCTCTCAGGGTTTAATTCCCCGAAGCTCTGCTTCGTGATATCATAAGAAACAACTAAAACTTTTTTAGATACCTCGTAGCTCTGCTGCGAGGAGCATCATTTATATTTGTTTTTAGCAGCAACTCAAATGTTTGATCGCTTGCTGAATTATACATAGCTAATTCAAATAAATTGCTCCCATTTTGAGTTTTAACATTTATATTTGCTCCAGCATCAATTAGCAATTTTGCTAATTCTGGTTTATCATTTATAATAGCATATTGTAAAGGAGTTTTACTAAGCCTTCCACGTTTGCCGAAACTATCTATTTTTATAGTATTCGAACTAATTAATTCTTTAATTTTATCAAGATCATAATCCTCTATAGCTTTTAAAAACTTTGCTTGGTTAATAGTATTAAATTTTATATTTGGTAGTGTAGAAACAGAAGGGGTTTTAGACGTTTGTAATAATACATGATCAGGCATAGGAGGTGGAACTGGTATAGAAGAATTTTTAGTATCCAAATTTAGAGGTGATTTATGAGTTTCTTCCCAAGCTTTTATCTGTTTTGGGGTGGGTTTTGGAGCAACAGCAGGCTTTCCAGATTTTAATTTGGATTTAATATTCTTAATTTCATCTAGTAGTTTTATATCTTTGTGCATAATAAACCTCAATAAAATATATTTTTTTGTTAAATATATTTACTATTTAGATACTAATTAACCTGAATTCTGGATTAATCTAGGTTTGGCAGTAAGTATTTACAAAGGATAGAAGATACTCTATATAATTTTTAGCAAAAAAACAAGAGTATCCCCATGAAGAAAGATATTACTGCATTATTTTGTTTTGTCGATGATTTTTGTAAAATTAGCGAGCAGTGGATTAATAAATCATTTCTATAGCTAACGCGAAAAGGTTTTTACCATAGTTTTTGTATTTACTCACATATTCACCAGATCTAAATCCTAATGATGCTCCTCGCAGCAGAGCTACGAGGTATCTAAAAAAGTTTTAGTTGTTTCTTATGATATCACGAAGCAGAGCTTCGGGGAATTAAACCCTGAGAGATTAATCATCGCTGATACGACTGTACAAATTAAGAATATCAAACACCCACACGATGTTTATTTAATGGATAAAGCTAGGCTTAGCATAGTAAAGCTTTGCAACAGTTTGGGTATACATTTGAATGAAACATACGCTAGAACCTATAAACGCGATATAGTAAAGCTATGGAAATATAAAGAACATAGTAAAGCCAAGAAGCGTTGGAAAATAATGAAGCATTTAAAAATATTACTGGGTCGTTTGATTAGAGTATGTGAGCGTGAGATCAAAAATAAGCAATTAAACTTGTCTCTCAAAAATCAAGAAGTATTGCAAAAAATAAAACAAATACATAACCAATCTGTTTTAAAAAGAGAAGCTAAAAAGCAATATAAAGAAGATAACAAAGTATTATATAGTTTTCATGCCCCTGAAGTAGAGTGTATAGGAAAGGGAAAACGCAACAAGCCATATGAGTTTGGCAATAAAGTAGCGGTAGTAGTAAGTGGTCGTAGAAATTTTGTTTTATCCGCAAAATCGTTTCATAATAATCCTTATGATGGTCATACATTGCATCAGAGCTTTGAAGCAGTAGAGAGTGTCACTGGAATCAAGATAAAGAAATCATTTGTTGATCTTGGGTATAGTGGTAGCAATGTAAAGGAGAAGAGTAAGGTATATACCCCAAAAACGCGGAAGAAGTTGTTACAAGAGGACAAGTCTATGATCAAGAGACGCAGTGCCATAGAACCAATAATAGGTCACTTAAAGCAATATGGTCGGATGGGTAGAAACTTCTTGAAAGGTATGATAGGAGATATTATCAATCCAATAATCTCTGCTATTGGTTTGAATTTACGATGCATTGCAAATCATTTACAAATCGTGTCTAACTCCACATAAATCAAAAATATCATCATGCAAAAACTAGATGAACGATAAAAAATCGTTAACAATAGCTCCATATCAAAATTAGACCAACACAGAAATGTATCAGTAAAAATTAACATAACTTATTAATTTTTATTGAAAATCTTAGCAATTTGTTGTCAAAACTCTATCCCATTACAAATGATCAGGATTTGAAGTGTTTTTGGCGGATAGACTATTTAATATACTAAAAAATCGAATGAACCTAGAGCATACAAGGCATAGATCTCCTGTTAATTTCTTGGTGCATATTCTAGCTTGTGTTACTTCTTATGCTATCACTAGTCTATCCGCCAAAAACACTTCAAATCCTGATCATTTGTAATGGGATAGAGTTTTGACAACAAATTGCTAAGATTTTCAATAAAAATTAATAAGTTATGTTAATTTTTACTGATACATTTCTGTGTTGGTCTAATTTTGATATGGAGCTATTGTTAACGATTTTTTATCGTTCATCTAGTTTTTGCATGATGATATTTTTGATTTATGTGGAGTTAGACACGATTTGTAAATGATTTGCAATGCATCGTAAATTCAAACCAATAGCAGAGATTATTGGATTGATAATATCTCCTATCATACCTTTCAAGAAGTTTCTACCCATCCGACCATATTGCTTTAAGTGACCTATTATTGGTTCTATGGCACTGCGTCTCTTGATCATAGACTTGTCCTCTTGTAACAACTTCTTCCGCGTTTTTGGGGTATATACCTTACTCTTCTCCTTTACATTGCTACCACTATACCCAAGATCAACAAATGATTTCTTTATCTTGATTCCAGTGACACTCTCTACTGCTTCAAAGCTCTGATGCAATGTATGACCATCATAAGGATTATTATGAAACGATTTTGCGGATAAAACAAAATTTCTACGACCACTTACTACTACCGCTACTTTATTGCCAAACTCATATGGCTTGTTGCGTTTTCCCTTTCCTATACACTCTACTTCAGGGGCATGAAAACTATATAATACTTTGTTATCTTCTTTATATTGCTTTTTAGCTTCTCTTTTTAAAACAGATTGGTTATGTATTTGTTTTATTTTTTGCAATACTTCTTGATTTTTGAGAGACAAGTTTAATTGCTTATTTTTGATCTCACGCTCACATACTCTAATCAAACGACCCAGTAATATTTTTAAATGCTTCATTATTTTCCAACGCTTCTTGGCTTTACTATGTTCTTTATATTTCCATAGCTTTACTATATCGCGTTTATAGGTTCTAGCGTATGTTTCATTCAAATGTATACCCAAACTGTTGCAAAGCTTTACTATGCTAAGCCTAGCTTTATCCATTAAATAAACATCGTGTGGGTGTTTGATATTCTTAATTTGTACAGTCGTATCAGCGATGATTAATTCCAAATCTTTTTTTTTAATTGTGTTAGTTTTTATCCCAACCCTGATCAACTCCGATAATATCTCATTATATCCAGCTTCACCTAATACACTACGAAACCGTCGTATACTAGTTTCCGAGATAGCTATGTCTTTTTCTATATATTCCCACCCGCAGAAATACTGCCAATACATATTCTCTTTTAGCTCTTCCTCTGATAATGAATCTGAAAAATTATACATTGCTTGTAGCATCGTTATGCCAAGCATCACTCTATGACATTTTCTATTTCTACCAAATTTCTTAATACAAACATTTTTTGATAACCACTCTTCGAGCCTAGACCAATTTATTAATTCTCTTAATTTATATAGCTTATTATTTGGGTTTAATTCTTCTTTTAATTTATAACCAAACAGTTTCCCTTGTTCTTGCGATTTGATAATGTTGTCTATTGGCATTGACTGAAATCCATAAGGTTTATGACCATATTTTATCATTTTCTTACGGATTGTTGTATTACTTCTTGTCTTAAAACCATATTATCTATAAGGCTTGTAGAGTTTTGGCGGACGGACTCACTAAATCTCGTATAAAACTTGATGCTTTAGCTCCAGAACAACTTCTCTTATCCTAAATTGGCGTTGATAAGGTGGCACAGATACATAGATATGTACGTGATTTGAAGCTATCTTCCCTCTTAATATCTCTACACCATTATTCTTACATATCTCTTGGATTAGGTCCTTGACTCTCCTACCAATATATTATAGCGATATTTAGTCACCCATACTATATGATAAGTGCAATCGTAAACTGTGTGGCTTAGCTTCTTGTAATACTGCATCTCTTCATTCTATATGTTAAAACGACGCACTGCAAGTGCGGGGTTTTTCTCCCAAATTTGGGACAATAAAATTTAAAGAAAGACTCTAGTCCTTTGGAAAAATTTACACACTTAATTGTGAAGACTCTTTTACATTTCATACACACGGATCCAATTATCTAAATCACATACTCCCATTACATCAGATAATTGCATATTATTTGTTATATTCATTATCATCTCTGGAGGTAAAGCCTCAATACTGTGATATAAAGTATGTAATTTTGCTTTATGGTTCAGAGTACTTACTTGTGTTAGGTTAAAATAATTTACATTAATATAATTAACCACCTTCTTGTCAAAGCACGATATGTCATTTGCTGACATCATCTCTTTTAACACTGACTGTACTAAATTATCTTTGGCATGACACTGATAAAAATTAAGCAGTTTTGCAGCATCAAGCGAATCATACTTCGAATCATCTTCACATAAGGACGAAATATTATGCATCACTTCTTTTACTTTATCATAACAAAGCATATTATGTTGTATTGCATTGTTAATACGGTATCTTATCCCTGGTTCTATCTTATGAGAACTTAAGTCTATTACTATTGACCTTATTAATCGATTTGATTCTATAGCAATTGTTAATTCCTCTAAGCCATAAGAAATAATAATATTGCCGTCAATATTAATAGAAGTAAGGCTAGTATGATCTTGAATAAATTCTGATAACTCTGCTGCTCCTTCATCGTCCAAACCGCACCGCGATAAATCAAGATGTGTTAGAGATTGATTCTTTTTTAATGCAGCTAATAAGTTTAATAATTCGCCGGGACGTATATAATTACCAGATAAATTAAGATGTTTAATCATATTATTGTTGCATATGATATGCTGTATAATCAATCGCATGCTTGCCGGGGCGATATTAGTATATGCCAAATCAATGTGATTAATAGTTGTGTTGTGTTGTAATTTTAGTACAATCTTTTTTATATCTGTGTAGTTAATATCAATATTTGATAACTTGATAGATGTGATAGAGTTTTGATCCGTGCTTAAGAATTCGTCAAACTTTTTGATATTTCTTGCGATATCTGCTGAGTATTCCCGTTGCATCTCGTCCTCTAATATGTCCCATGCTCTCATGTCAGGGTCTCCAGTTGATGCATTAAATTTATAGTCTTTATAAGTCTCTGTATAGATTTCACTATATCTTTGCAGAATATTTCTAGTGCCTTCGTACTCAAGTAAGTGTTTGTATTTATCCTGAGTGATATCGATTTTCTCAGGAAATTCTCGAAGATTATACACTTCTTGTTTTGTACCAGTGTTATAATTTGCATCAGTACCTGTATGGATTATTACTTTTTGTCTCTTTATGTACGGTGTATTATTGAATGGCTGATTTTCATGGGATGAGCATGTCGTAATATCACTTATTGCTTTATTGGGTTGATTGATGGTTATTGATTCTGGTTTTGTGAAGTTTATATTCAATTCCATTGTTTGAATATGATCAAGATTATTATTATCGTGTTGTGTAAAAAACTTAAATGGTTTACCAGCACGAGTTAGAACTTGTAATTCTGTAATACCTGCAGAATGGGTCAATATTTGAATATTCATGTTGTTGTCTTGAATTTTTAATATATACCACAGCGATTTCAAAGGTAGAAAGTCAAATGAGTGGTCGCCCTGAACAGTAGGCAATAGTAAGCGAGTAAAGTTGAATTTCGCAATTTGACTTACCAAATCTTGAAATATCAAAGGTATATTTACTACTCTTGGATTATACAAAGCAGTATATATGTTATTGATAACTCTTGTTATTATGGGATTTTGATTTTTATACTGCCAATGTGCAGCATGTCCACATAATGCTGTTATGTGCATTGCGTGAGTGCGTATCTGTATCTCTATATTTCGTTTAGATGAGTCCATCACGATGGTATGTAAGGATTGATAACCATTAGGTTTTGGTATATTGATATAATCTTTTACATGTCCTCTCCTAATCTGATATTGTTTATGTACGCAATCAAGAGCTTTATAACATTCTTCAATATCGTTAACTATAATCCTAATTCCTAGGATATCATATAATTGTGCTAAATTTACATTGTGATCTAGCATTTTTAGCCAGACAGAATAAGGATTTTTGACTCTACCAATGATTTCTGCATGAATATTTGATGCATGCAAAATGTTACTTAATAAATTAGAGACATCACATATCAATTTGTTACTGTTCCCATAAATTGTGTGTATATATTCTGTAATATATTGGTACTCATCTGGTTTTAGAAACTGCAAACAAATATCCTGTAATTCATTTTGGATTGCTCCTAAGCAAGCTTTCTGAACACATGGGAGATAAAATTCTATTATCTCTAAAATAACTATAGTGTTTTCTGTATGTGATTGATTTAAGTTAAATATACTAATTTTATGCAATAAGTAGCTTAATTTAATGCACAGTGTATGTGTCATAATATTTTCTGGAAGTGCAAATAAGCAGTCCATAAAATTCTTTTGCTGTACTTTGTGAGAAGGGATGTAATGAATTTTTGATAATTGAATAATACCCTGTATTATATTAGCAACTTTGATACCAAAATCATCTCTAATTATGTCTAACTTTAGATCATATAACTCTTCTTTTATCGGATCAATAAATGAACTGAGTAATGATGCAATTAAAGCATCTTGATAAGGATTAATAGTTAAAATGATTTCAGCAATTTCTAATGAATAAGAATGATCATTTTTATTATAAATTAAATAATCAATTATTCGACCTAAAGTTCTATCATCAATTGATACAATAGGACGACATCTTGAGAATAATAATCTTATTAATTTCTGCAACTTTTGATCATTTTGCATATGTATAACTTAATCCATGAAGATATTGCTACTAAATTTTGGCATGCCTGGTAAATTCCAGTATTAATTAAGCCAGATTTATATTTTCTTCCCATACCTCATTGGGTGTTTTATAACCGAGCACTTTTCTTGGTAAATTATTTAAAAAATCCTCAATTTCTTGTAATTGCTTTATTGTTAATTTTTTTATATCTAAAGATTTAGAGTATACTCTGTGCACCATTGAGTTAATCTTCTCTATCAATGGTTTTTGCCATGGAGAATAAGGATTGCAAAAATATACTTTTCGTTCAGATTTTGGCAATAGTTGTTCATGATTGGTAAATTCTTTGCCATTATCTAACGTTATGCTTTTGATTATATGCGACAATTGTTTAAGTTTTTTATTCATGTTACCAATCACATCTTGTGTTCTTTTTGAACGGTTTAAAGTGAGAAACACTTTTTGTGTTCTGATATCCACAAGAGCGCCTATATTACGACTTTGATTACCTTTGTTAAAAGTTAAATCACCTTCTAAATGACCTATTGCTGCTATCTTTCTATTTATCTCTGGTCTTTCAGTAATGGAAACTCGATTTGGTATTGTAATTCTTTTGTTTCTGATTCTTGTACCATGATGCAACCTATTTTTCCTTTTTCTTGCTAAAGATAAATATAATTTTTGCCTTTGTGCTATAGGAGATGTATAAATAAACTGGTATATACTCTCTGTAGAAATATTGACAGTATCTCGTGATAGTTTACGTCTACCTGAAATTATATCTGGTGAAATACCCTGTGTTAACTGCTTTATTATTTCTGCTCGTAAATTATTATCAATATCTAATTTTCTTTTTCTCTTACCTTGCCTTAAACTGCAAGCAAGTGTGTTAGCCCTATCTGGTCTATAATTATGCCTCATTCTCTTGAGTTCATAACATATAGTGCTTTTATCACGGCCAATCTTTGTCCCTATATATCGCGAGCTATAACCACTCTTATTCATTTCGTATATTTTAAATCTTTCATCTATCGTTAAATGATGCTCCTCGCAGCAGAGCTACGAGGTATCTAAAAAAGTTTTAGTTGTTTCTTATGATATCACGAAGCAGAGCTTCGGGGAATTAAACCCTGAGAGATTAAAAATTGATTATATCTGGCTTAATTAATTATAGAACTTTCCATTAATCCATTCTGACTTAGTACTGTTTTTAAATCTACTCCACCTTCTATCAGCAAATCTATTGCTTCATTTATTTTTTTATTCTTCTCTATTTGCATTTCTGTTACCTATATTTTTAATTACTTCTAATATAGGCTCAACAAAAATTTACACAATCATTGCAAAAGACTCTGATATAAAGTAATGTTTTCATTTATCCTCCTTTTATTCATATCAAGCCAGGCAAATACTGCAAGGCAAATATGATTTCTTTGAGCTCGGCCCGTGCGTGCCTGACAGCGTTCAATACCACAAGTTTGTTTTAATTCTCGATGATAAACCTCTATAGACCAACGTGCCTTAACAATTTTCTCTATTTGCTCACGTGTGGGATTTTCCAAGTTCGTTGTTATGTAATCAATGCGACCATTCTTTGCCACAAACTTAAATACCGTAACCCAACCGTATCCACGTAGGTGAATTTTTAGCCCCTCATCGGGTATCTCTAAACTTTCCAAGCTAACATTATGATTAACTTTTCTATTTTTCCTTAGGGTGGTAACCCATAGCCAGCCTAAATTACGTATATGTTTTAAATTCTCCAACCCGCTATACCAAGCATCCATGACTATGGCATCAGGATTGAGACCTCTTTCTTTAGCTAAAGTAAGCATATCACAAAAATGCTCATTCTTTGTTTTACCATCAGTGTCTTTATCATATACAGGAGTTTCGCACTTAGCAAAATTGTGTATTAGTTAGAAGCCATTTAATGTTGTTCTGAATTGATGTTTTTATAACTTCCCAAGTTTGTTGATATAAAGTAATGTTTTCATTTATCCTCCTTTTGTTCATATCAAGCCAGGCCAATACAGCAAGGCAAATATGATTTCTTTGAGCTCGACCCGTGCGTGCCTGACAGCATTCAATACCACAAGTTTGTTTCAATTCTCGATGATAAACTTCTATAGACCAACGCGCCTTAACAATTTTCTCTATTTGCTCACGTGTAGGATTCTCTAAATTAGTTGTTATGTAATCAATGCGACCATTTTTTGCCACAAACTTAAATACCGTAACCCAACCGTATCCACGTAGGTGAATTTTTAGCCCTTCATCGGGAATCTCTAAAGTTTCCAAGCTAACATTACGATTAACTTTTCTATTTTTTCTTAGGTTGGTAACCCATATCCAACCTAAATTACGTATATGTTTTAAATTATCCAAACCACTATACCAAGCATCCATAACTATAGCATCAGGCTTGATACCTCTTTCTTTAGCTAAAGTAAGCATATCACAAAAATGCTCGTTCTTTGTTTTACCATCAGTTTCTTTATCATATATTCTATAATCTACAGGAGTAGATTGATCAATTTGAGTATTGTAATGCAGTAAGTTTACCATTCCTATACCAGGTATAACATCATGTACAGCCCCAGAATATTGATAATTTACAAGCTCGATCCTCTTACTGTATTGCTTTGACAATAAGGTGTCATCTCCCACTAATAAACAAGGATCTTCCAGATCAATATATTTTGACACTTTGCTATAGATTTCGCTAGGGCGAAAATCCTTACTCTTTAACCATCGACTTGCACTATCGTGCGATAGATCTAATGGACTTACTTCAGATAATGCTTTGCTAGTATATCTTACACTACTTGCTTGTAAGAATGATTTATATAAATCTTTGCTACATTTTGATCTTGTCATTTTTATCTAAAACTATTTTTCTCTAGATTAGCATATTATTTGCTAAGTGCGAAACTCCTGATATATTCTATAATCTACGGGAGTAGATTGAGCAATTTTAGTATTGTAATGTAGTAAGTTTACCATTCCTATACCAGGTATAACATCATGTACAGCTCCAGAATATTGATAACGTACAAGCTCAATCTTCTGACTGTATTGCTTTGATAATAAGGTGTCATCCCCCACTAATAAACACGGTGCTTCCCAATCTATATATTTTGACACTTCCTTATAGATTTCGCTAGGACGAAAATCCTTACTCTTTAACCATCGACTTGCACTATCGTGAGATAGATCTACTGGACTCACTTCAGATAATGCCTTGCTAGTATATCTGACACTACTTGCTTGTAAAAATGATTTATATAAGTCCTTGCTACATGGAAAGTTCTATAATTAATTAAGCCAGATATAATCAATTTTTAATCTCTCAGGGTTTAATTCCCCGAAGCTCTGCTTCGTGATATCATAAGAAACAACTAAAACTTTTTTAGATACCTCGTAGCTCTGCTGCGAGGAGCATCATTTAAATATAGATATATCATGGCTCATTTAACGATAGATGAAAGATTTAAAATATACGAAATGAATAAGAGTGGTTATAGCTCGCGATATATAGGGACAAAGATTGGCCGTGATAAAAGCACTATATGTTATGAACTCAAGAGAATGAGGCATAATTATAGACCAGATAGGGCTAACACACTTGCTTGCAGTTTAAGGCAAGGTAAGAGAAAAAGAAAATTAGATATTGATAATAATTTACGAGCAGAAATAATAAAGCAGTTAACACAGGGTATTTCACCAGATATAATTTCAGGTAGACGTAAACTATCACGAGATACTGTCAATATTTCTACAGAGAGTATATACCAGTTTATTTATACATCTCCTATAGCACAAAGGCAAAAATTATATTTATCTTTAGCAAGAAAAAGGAAAAATAGGTTGCATCATGGTACAAGAATCAGAAACAAAAGAATTACAATACCAAATCGAGTTTCCATTACTGAAAGACCAGAGATAAATAGAAAGATAGCAGCAATAGGTCATTTAGAAGGTGATTTAACTTTTAACAAAGGTAATCAAAGTCGTAATATAGGCGCTCTTGTGGATATCAGAACACAAAAAGTGTTTCTCACTTTAAACCGTTCAAAAAGAACACAAGATGTGATTGGTAACATGAATAAAAAACTTAAACAATTGTCGCATATAATCAAAAGCATAACGTTAGATAATGGCAAAGAATTTACCAATCATGAACAACTATTGCCAAAATCTGAACGAAAAGTATATTTTTGCAATCCTTATTCTCCATGGCAAAAACCATTGATATAGCTAACGCGAAAAGGTTTTTACCATAGTTTTTGTATTTACTCACATATTCACCAGATCTAAATCCTATTAAACATTGCTGGACTAACTTTAAAAACTGTTTACATAAAATTATTGATCAATGCCTAAGTTTTTCCTAATCTGTGGTAGAAACATTTCCGTGTTAGCTATAGAGAAGATTAACTCAATGGTGCACAGAGTATACTCTAAATCTTTAGATATAAAAAAATTAACAATAAAGCAATTACAAGAAATTGAGGATTTTTTAAATAATTTACCAAGAAAAGTGCTCGGTTATAAAACACCCAATGAGGTATGGGAAGAAAATATAAATCTGGCTTAATTAATACTGGAATTTACCCATTTTGTTCTTGTCATTTTTATCTAAAACTATTTTTCTCTAGATTAACATACTTTTTGCTAAGTGCGAAACTCCTGTCTAACTGGTATGTCTGATGCTATTGCATCAGTATATCCGAAAACTGAACATCAAATTTGTATTGTCCATCAGATCAGGAATAGCCTCAAATATGTATCATATAAAGATAGCAAGCAATTAGCAGCGGATTTGAAACTAATCTATACTTCTGCTACTGAAAAAGAAGCAGAATTAGCTCTTGAGTCATTTGATCAAAAATGGAGTAAGCAATATCCTCATATAGCTAAATCTTGGTATAATAATTGGGATAATTTGATAATTTTCTTGCAATATCCAAAGGAGATTCGTAAGATTATTTACACTACAAATGCGATAGAATCGCTGAATAGCCAATTGAGAAAAGTTACTAAGAATAAACGCATCTTTCCAAATGATGACGCAGTATTTAAGGTTTTATATCTGACAATTGATTATATTACCAAAAAATGGTCTATGCCTATCCCCAATTGGAATGAAGCTATGGCTCATTTTATGATCAAATTTGATGGTATAGCTAACACGGAAATGTTTCTACCACAGATTAGGAAAAACTTAGGCATTGATCAATAATTTTACGTAAACAGTTTTTAAAGTTAGTCCAGTAATGTTTAATAGGATTTAGATCTGGTGAATATGTGAGTAAATACAAAAACTATGGTAAAAACCTTTCCGCGTTAGCTATAGAATTTAATGGTTCACGAAATTTACACAATTGATGAGACAGAGCCTTCTTGGTGCATATTCTAGCTTGTGTTACTTCTTATGCTATCACTAAATCTCGTATAAAACTTGATGCTTTAGCTCCAGAACAACTTCTCTTATCCTAAATTGGCGTTACTAAGAATAAACGCATCTTTCCAAATGATGACGCAGTATTTAAGGTTTTATATCTGACAATTGATTATATTACCAAAAAATGGTCTATGCCTATCCCCAATTGGAATGAAGCTATGGCTCATTTTATGATCAAATTTGATGGTAGAATTTAATGGTTTACGAAATTTACACAATTGATGAGACAGAGCCAGAATTACGGCAACAGTATTGGGGTAAACACTTATGGGCTGTTGGATATTTTGTCAGAACCACAGGCAATGTGACTGACAAAATGATTAAGGATTATATTGATAAACATGAATCGAGAGATGATAAGTTTGGAAACTTTCAAGTTGAAAACTAGCTATAGCTAAGGCATTTATGCCGTAATCTTAAGCCCTGCATTTACAATGCAGGGTGATTAACTAAAAAAAGTGGCGAGTGTATCAATCTATAATTTGTATTATATATCAAATAATTTACTTTAAATTGTAGAAATATCGCTTTTAAGCTGATAAAAGCACTAAATATTTAACTTTAAATATAAATTTTTACTTTAGTCAGAACAATTAGAATTTTTGTCAAAACTTCAGTTGATCAAATAGCATCTGATAAACTTGTGTATTGTGACGAAATGGGGGTAAGTAATAATATAACCATGTTGTACGGATGGTCAGAAAGAGGAACAAGAGCTTACTCAGAGCAAGCAGGTTTTGCTACTGAGCGAGTAAATATAGTTGCTGGTTATAATAAGGGCACCAAAGAATTAATTGCTCCGTTAGAGCATTCCGGTTATATTGATAAGCAATTATTTAATCAGTGGGTAGGTGAGCTATTATGCCCATCACTAAAACCTGGACAATGTGTAATAATGGATAATGCGAGTATTCATAAGTCACCGTTGGTAAAGGAAAAATGATGCTCCTCGCAGCAGAGCTACGAGGTATCTAAAAAAGTTTTAGTTGTTTCTTATGATATCACGAAGCAGAGCTTCGGGGAATTAAACCCTGAGAGATTAATAGAAAAAGCGGGTTGTACTCTTATGTATCTACCGGTCTATTCTCCAGATTTAAATTTTATTGAACACTGTTGGGCTAATTTTAAAAATTACTTGAGAAAAATTATTAAAAACTTTAAAGATTTTCGTGATGCAATAACGGCAGCAATGGTAAAAACCTTCCCGTGTTAGCTATAGCTGCTTACAACTACTTGATTTAATTGCTCAAAATCCATTTCAAATACCACCACCATATAAAAAACTTTCTGGTATATATGAAGGAATGTATTCTCGAAGGATTAATATACAACATAGATTATTCTACGAAGTTGATGAAAAAAACAAAAGAATAAAAGTACTAAAGATATGGAATCATTATTACGATAATTAAAAAAACAGAGGAATAAATGAATAACGCGACAAAAAGAGTAGTAGTTCCGGCACTTGAAGAAATTTTATATGAGCCTATAAAGGTATTAGATCACGGTTTTATTAGAGTGATCGACTATATGGGTGATGATAGTGCTATAGTGCAAGCTGCTAGAGTGTCATATGGCAAAGGTACAAAACAGCTAAACCAAGATAAAGGGCTGATTAATTATTTGCTACGTCACTATCATACTACGCCTTTTGAGATGTGTGATATTAAGTTTCATATTAAATTACCGATCTTTATTGCAAGACAGTGGATTAGGCATAGAACAGCAAGCGTTAACGAATATTCTGCTAGATACTCAATATTAGGCAATGAGTTTTATTTACCTGAGCCGCAAAATATCGCACCACAATCTAGCACTAATAAACAATGCAGAGAAAGCGATAGCCTACCAAAAGAAGTAGCCGCAAAAGTCCTTAAAATATTAGAAGAAGATGCCCGAAATTGTTATAAGCACTATACGGAGCAGCTTATGAATACCGACGAAGAAGGTAACATTATAGATGATAATAATACCGGTATAGCTAGGGAGCTTGCTCGCATGAATTTGACCTTAAATTATTATACAGAATGGTATTGGAAAATTAATTTACATAATTTGCTTCACTTCTTAAGACTACGTGCCGACCCGCACGCTCAATATGAAATTAGAGTTTATGCCGAGAAGATGCTCGATATAGTCAAAGCTTGGGTACCTTTTACTTATGAGGCTTTTGAAGAATATCGTATGTGCGGAGCAAATATTTCCCGCAAAGGTTTGGAAGTAATTAAGAAGATGATAAATGGCGAAAAAGTTACCCATGAAACTAGCGGAATGACCAAAAGAGAATGGGAAGAGCTGACGAAAATTCTCAAATAGTAAGTATTTAAATGATGCTCCTCGCAGCAGAGCTACGAGGTATCTAAAAAAGTTTTAGTTGTTTCTTATGATATCACGAAGCAGAGCTTCGGGGAATTAAACCCTGAGAGATTAATCCACTGCTCGCTAATTTTACAAAAATCATCGACAAAACAAAATAATGCAGTAATATCTTTCTTCATGGGGATACTCTTGTTTTTTTGCTAAAAATTATATAGAGTGTCTTCTATCCTTTGTAAATACTTACTTCCAAACCTAGATTAATCCAGAATTCAGGTTTTAAAGACAAAAAGAATTTTAGAAAATCTAGAAACTTAGAAAATTGAGAAAGCATTTAAAAAATCAACAAACAATAAATAAGGAAAAAAGAAATGTTTAAAATAACAAATATTACAAAACAATTAATTAATGTAGCAAGAAATATTCCCAAGGCAGTATCTGCAAGTATTAATAGTAGCAGTCAAAGTAAAGGATATATAGAGAATGCAAGTAATGAATTCACCTTTTTAAAGGCACTACCGAGTCAGTCAGTCAATGTTACAATTCAAGACAAATTTAAGGCTTTCACTCCAAACCTTGCGAATATAACAAAGGTAAAACCTACACAATTATTAGATCCAGCAGATATTAGAAAGCTTATATATGCAAGATTTGCAGAAGAGATAGGAGCAGGTCACAAGAATGATGAAGAAAAAAAGAACCTTGATACTAAAAACCTAGAGACTAAGAGTCATGTTGCAAGAGAGCACGCAGAAGCTTGCAGTACTTACAGCATTACAGAGGAGTTTGAAATGTTTAAGGCACAAGGTTACGATTTTGCAGCAGCAAAAAAAGCAGTACAGAACCAAAGCTCAAAAAGTATATTTAAGCGTATGCAGGAGCTATCCATATCAGGTTATCTATCGAATTACGCAGGCAATCCGTCTTTAAGAGAGGATATAGAGAAAGTCATTATCCAGAAAGAATTAGTAATTAATGAGTTTATGGCAACAGTTGCTGGCAAGGTGGAAGAGCTAGAAGAATATAGTACAGAGTTACTAGGTTAGAGAGGATTAATAGGCAACAAGAGAGGGGCATATGAAATTAGATTTAGAGAGTAATGCGGGCACAAGTTTTGCTGAAGGATATAAGCATTTAGAGAATGGAAGATACGCAGAAGCAGTAAGGATATTTAGAAGTATAGTAAAGTCTGATCCGTTAGATGCAACGTAAGCGTCTGGTAAAGGTGGTCTAGACAAAAGGTGGGCTCTGTCTCATCAATTGTGTAAATTTCGTGAACCATTAAATTCTACCATCAAATTTGATCATAAAATGAGCCATAGCTTCATTCCAATTGGGGATAGGCATAGACCATTTTTTGAGTCTTTTGCAATGATTGTGTAAATTTTTGTTGAGCCTATATTAGAAGTAATTAAAAATATAGGTAACAGAAATGCAAATAGAGAAGAATAAAAAAATAAATGAAGCAATAGATTTGCTGATAGAAGGCGGAGTGGCTTTGTTGCATAAATAAGATTTGTAGAGCAAGAGTGGTGATAATCTGGTAAGATGTCCTGAATTAAAAATAATCCAGATTATATGAGATCTCGGAAGAAAGCCCCTTTTAGTAAATCACGCAAGTATTCTAAATATAAAATAACGAATTGGTCAGAATATAATAATTTTTTACGCAATAGGGGTCGCATAGATTTTATGATTGCCAGTGATTTGGCGATTGGCTGGTATGCTGATTACAGAGAGGAAATGAAACGAGGAAGACCTAGACGCTATAGTGATCACGCTATATTACAGTGTTTGAAGATCAGATGCTTATTCGGTCTTAAGTTACGCCAAACCCAAGGCTTTATAAACTGGCTCTTTGAAATATCGGGTTTATCTATTAGATGTCCAGACTATACAACATTAAGTAAGCGTATGAAGTCATTAGATCTTAGGTATTTACATGGAAATCAAGATAAAGAATTTAGTTGTATTTCAATGGATAGTACAGGGATACAAGCCTACACAGGGAACGAATGGCTAGAAAATAAGCATGGTAAGCAATATAAGCGTCGCATATGGAAAAAGCTACATATCGTTATAGAAGATCAAGGTATGATACTTGCCGATAGTACCACAGAGCATACTATAGATGATAGATCACAGATTGGACTACTAATAGCTAATGTCAGAGCCAAGGATTTTCTGGGAGATCGAGGGTATGACGGTGAATCTACATATCAATTGTTGAGAAAGAAGAAGATAAAACCAGTTATTAGACCCCCAAACTCTTCAGTAAAAGTTCAATCGCTTAGGGATAAAACTGAGAGAGATGCAGCTGTTATATATCAACAAAACAAAGGATACCAAGCATGGAGGGTAAAGAATAATTATGGTAGAAGGGAGCGTGTAGAGAACACGTTCTTTCGATTTAAAACTTCTTTTGGTAGTAAGTTTCTATCAAGACATGATCAAAATATGACAAAAGAAATGTCTATTAAATGCCACTTATTAAACAAAATGTTTGAAATTGGTAAACCTATCTCTGTGCCTGTTGGCTAGGCTAGCATTGCGGGGTTAGGGGCAGTATATTCAAAAGCTTATTTATGCAACAAAGCCAATAATCGTGGCAAGCCACGGGGAATTTAACCCACCAGGGATTAATAGAAAAAGCGGGTTGTACTCTTATTTATCTACCGGTCTATTCTCCAGATTTAAATTCTATTGAACACTGTTGGGCTAATTTTAAAAATTACTTGAGAAAAATTATTAAAAACTTTAAAGATTTTCGTGATGCAATAACGGCAGCAATGGTAAAAACCTTCCCGTGTTAGCTATAAGTTGGAAATTACAATAAAATCAAGTTTTGATGGAAGTAATCAAATTACCAAAACCTCATTTAATAAAAAGCTAAAATTACCCAATAATATTAGTGAGTATAAACCAGCAATATTAGACAAAATTGCTACAGTTTTTGATACATTATGTACCCAAATAGAATAAATAAATTTTGTTATTACTAAAAAAGTATAAAAAAATTGGAATACATTTCTCCTTATGGAAAGGATTTTGTCAAAACTTCAGTTTTTGAAGCAAAGCTAAAAACCAAACTTGATTTACTTTGGCAATGATTTATGCATATCACCTACCTAAAAAACTTGATCGGATTCGAATCCCTAACTCCACAGAGTAACGGAGCTATTGAATATATTGACGATTTGCTTAGAGAACATGTCTTTAAGACCGAGGTAAAAATTTTTGGTGAGACCGAGCAAGTTACTAATCTTTATGCTGTTTACGGCAATAGTAAACCTAATATTTGCTTTGTTGGGCATGTTGATGTAGTTCCTGCTGGTGATCCTAACCTTTGGTATCATTCTAATCCCTTTAAAGCTCATGAGCAGGACGAAAAAATATACGGCAGAGGGGCAGTTGATATGAAAGGGTCAATTGCATGTTTTTTAGCAGCTAGCTTAGACTTCATAAAAAATAATACCGATTTTGTAGGTTCGATTAGCTTTTTACTTACTAGCGATGAAGAGGGAAAAGCAAAGCACGGCACTAAGGAGATGCTACAATATATATATAATCAAGGACACGAAATTGATTTTGCTATTGTTGGCGAACCCACTTGTGAAAAAGAGATAGGAGACACGATCAAGATTGGCAGAAGAGGAAGTGTTAACTTTAAATTAAGTATAATAGGCTTAGGTGGGCATGTAGCTTATCCACAAAAAGCAAATAATCCATTACCTTGCTTGATAAGAATATTAAATGAACTAACAAATATTAAACTTGATAAAGGGACTGAATTTTTTCAAAATTCAAACCTCGAAGTAACAAATATTGACGTTGGTAATAATACTACAAATGTGATTCCCAAAACAGCAACTGCACATTTTAATATACGTTTTAATAACTTGCATAGTGCAGAAACTCTAGCAAAACAGGTAGAAGAAATTATGAAACAACACTGCCAAAAGTATAAATTAGATTATACGCTAGAATATAATAGCTCTGCCGATAGTTTTATTCAAAATCCTAATGATAAGATAAAAGAATTTGCTACAATAGTAGAAAAAACTCTTAATATAAAACCAAATTTTTCTACAAGCGGCGGTACATCCGATGCAAGATTTGTTAAAAATTATTGCCCCTTAGTAGAATTCGGTTTATTATCAGACACTGCACATAAAATAAACGAATATACCAAAATTAGCGATTTACAAAAATTATACGATGTGTATTATAATTTTTTAACCTCTCAGGGTTTAATTCCCCGAAGCTCTGCTTCGTGATATCATAAGAAACAACTAAAACTTTTTTAGATACCTCGTAGCTCTGCTGCGAGGAGCATCATTGGAAACATTAAATGTTACTGGATCCCCGCCGTTGCTGGGAATGACATAACAGAAAAATTGGACAACGCCGCCAATTTTTCAAATACTATAAAAAATAATAGACGAAGTTTTATTTGGAAAAGAGCATGGAGTCTGTAAGCCGCGGAGCGTACAAAGGTACGTGAGCATCTGAGGATTTACAAAGACGACATAGCCAATTTTTCAAATAAAACGAGTATATGCGGATGTGATGGAACTGGTAGACATGCAAGATTTAGGTTCTTGTGCCGCAAGGCGTGGGGGTTCAAGTCCCTTCATCCGTACCACTTAAATTTTTTCTCATAAGAATAATATTGGAAAGTTCTATAATTAATTAAGCCAGATATAATCAATTTTTAATCTCTCAGGGTTTAATTCCCCGAAGCTCTGCTTCGTGATATCATAAGAAACAACTAAAACTTTTTTAGATACCTCTTAGCTCTGCTGCGAGGAGCATCATTTAAATATAGATATATCATGGCTCATTTAACGATAGATGAAAGATTTAAAATATACGAAATGAATAAGAGTGGTTATAGCTCGCGATATATAGGGACAAAGATTGGCCGTGATAAAAGCACTATATGTTATGAACTCAAGAGAATGAGGCATAATTATAGACCAGATAGGGCTAACACACTTGCTTGCAGTTTAAGGCAAGGTAAGAGAAAAAGAAAATTAGATATTGATAATAATTTACGAGCAGAAATAATAAAGCAGTTAACACAGGGTATTTCACCAGATATAATTTCAGGTAGACGTAAACTATCACGAGATACTGTCAATATTTCTACAGAGAGTATATACCAGTTTATTTATACATCTCCTATAGCACAAAGGCAAAAATTATATTTATCTTTAGCAAGAAAAAGGAAAAATAGGTTGCATCATGGTACAAGAATCAGAAACAAAAGAATTACAATACCAAATCGAGTTTCCATTACTGAAAGACCAGAGATAAATAGAAAGATAGCAGCAATAGGTCATTTAGAAGGTGATTTAACTTTTAACAAAGGTAATCAAAGTCGTAATATAGGCGCTCTTGTGGATATCAGAACACAAAAAGTGTTTCTCACTTTAAACCGTTCAAAAAGAACACAAGATGTGATTGGTAACATGAATAAAAAACTTAAACAATTGTCGCATATAATCAAAAGCATAACGTTAGATAATGGCAAAGAATTTACCAATCATGAACAACTATTGCCAAAATCTGAACGAAAAGTATATTTTTGCAATCCTTATTCTCCATGGCAAAAACCATTGATAGAGAAGATTAACTCAATGGTGCACAGAGTATACTCTAAATCTTTAGATATAAAAAAATTAACAATAAAGCAATTACAAGAAATTGAGGATTTTTTAAATAATTTACCAAGAAAAGTGCTCGGTTATAAAACACCCAATGAGGTATGGGAAGAAAATATAAATCTGGCTTAATTAATACTGGAATTTACCATTAAGGTTTTTATGCAGCAATTTAGTATTTATCAAACAAGTGATGAATTACTGCTGAAAGCAATTTTTCTTTTGATAGAGAAGTGTTATTATTCTGATCTTAAGAGCGTTGTACTTACTGTTGATACAGAGCAGCAAGAAATGCTAAATAAAAATCTTTGGACTTATTCCCGCAAACAATTTATCCCTCACGGCAGTACAGTTGACCCGCAACCTGAAAAACAGCCTATTTACATTACTGATACACTACAAAATCCCAATAACGCTAGTGTGCTTATTATTATCTCACCGACTAACATAGAGAAAATTTTACAAGCTAAAGAGTATGTCAGCGATTTTAAAAGAATAATTATAATAACCGATTTACCGGAAGATTTAAAAAAGCTGAATTTAAAAATAAGCCAAATTACTGAACAGGAAAACACTATAGACTGTTTTACTCAAGATCAACGTGGCTCATGGAATAAAATATGACATATTTAACTAAACAACCCTCAGCTATAAGCTGAGGGGTTATAAAGTGGAATCGATTAGAAATCGATCATCATTCACAGGTTCACCTTCCCGTTCATCAATATAGTGCTGTATCATTTCATCAGTTATATTACCTGAACTGACTGCCATATAGCCCCTAGCCCACAAATGATGGCTTTGTTGCATAAATACTGAAGTTTTGACAAAAAATTTTTATTAAAAAAAGTGGCGAGTGTATCAATCTATAATTTGTATTATATATCAAATAATTTACTTTAAATTGTAGAAATATCGCTTTTAAGCTGATAAAAGCACTAAATATTTAACTTTAAATATAAATTTTTACTTTAGTCAGAAAAATTAGAATTTTTGTCAAAACTTCAGATAAATAAGCTTTGTAGAGAAAGAGTGGTGATAATCTGGTAAGATGTCCTGTGACTAACGAATATTAGAATTACCCTCAACGAACATTAAAATTACCTATAAAAAAGAAGTAACTATGGCTTTGTTGCATAAATAAGCTTTTGAATATACTGCCCCTAACCCCGCAATGCTAGCCTAGCCAACAGGCACAGAGATAGGTTTACCAATTTCAAACATTTTGTTTAATAAGTGGCATTTAATAGACATTTCTTTTGTCATATTTTGATCATGTCTTGATAGAAACTTACTACCAAAAGAAGTTTTAAATCGAAAGAACGTGTTCTCTACACGCTCCCTTCTACCATAATTATTCTTTACCCTCCATGCTTGGTATCCTTTGTTTTGTTGATATATAACAGCTGCATCTCTCTCAGTTTTATCCCTAAGCGATTGAACTTTTACTGAAGAGTTTGGGGGTCTAATAACTGGTTTTATCTTCTTCTTTCTCAACAATTGATATGTAGATTCACCGTCATACCCTCGATCTCCCAGAAAATCCTTGGCTCTGACATTAGCTATTAGTAGTCCAATCTGTGATCTATCATCTATAGTATGCTCTGTGGTACTATCGGCAAGTATCATACCTTGATCTTCTATAACGATATGTAGCTTTTTCCATATGCGACGCTTATATTGCTTACCCTGCTTATTTTCTAGCCATTCGTTCCCTGTGTAGGCTTGTATCCCTGTACTATCCATTGAAATACAACTAAATTCTTTATCTTGATTTCCATGTAAATACCTAAGATCTAATGACTTCATACGCTTACTTAATGTTGTATAGTCTGGACATCTAATAGATAAACCCGATATTTCAAAGAGCCAGTTTATAAAGCCTTGGGTTTGGCGTAACTTAAGACCGAATAAGCATCTGATCTTCAAACACTGTAATATAGCGTGATCACTATAGCGTCTGGCTTTGTTGCATAAATAAGCTTTTGAATATACTGCCCCTGGCTTTGTTGCATAAATAAGATTTGTAGAGCAAGAGTGGTGATAATCTGGTAAGATGTCCTGAATTCAAAATAATCCAGATTATATGAGATCTCGGAAGAAAGCCCCTTTTAGTAAATCACGCAAGTATTCTAAATATAAAATAACGAATTGGTCAGAATATAATAATTTTTTACGCAATAGGGGTCGCATAGATTTTATGATTGCCAGTGATTTGGCGATTGGCTGGTATGCTGATTACAGAGAGGAAATGAAACGAGGAAGACCTAGACGCTATAGTGATCACGCTATATTACAGTGTTTGAAGATCAGATGCTTATTCGGTCTTAAGTTACGCCAAACCCAAGGCTTTATAAACTGGCTCTTTGAAATATCGGGTTTATCTATTAGATGTCCAGACTATACAACATTAAGTAAGCGTATGAAGTCATTAGATCTTAGGTATTTACATGGAAATCAAGATAAAGAATTTAGTTGTATTTCAATGGATAGTACAGGGATACAAGCCTACACATGGAACGAATGGCTAGAAAATAAGCATGGTAAGCAATATAAGCGTCGCATATGGAAAAAGCTACATATCGTTATAGAAGATCAAGGTATGATACTTGCCGATAGTACCACAGAGCATACTATAGATGATAGATCACAGATTGGACTACTAATAGCTAATGTCAGAGCCAAGGATTTTCTGGGAGATCGAGGGTATGACGGTGAATCTACATATCAATTGTTGAGAAAGAAGAAGATAAAACCAGTTATTAGACCCCCAAACTCTTCAGTAAAAGTTCAATCGCTTAGGGATAAAACTGAGAGAGATGCAGCTGTTATATATCAACAAAACAAAGGATACCAAGCATGGAGGGTAAAGAATAATTATGGTAGAAGGGAGCGTGTAGAGAACACGTTCTTTCGATTTAAAACTTCTTTTGGTAGTAAGTTTCTATCAAGACATGATCAAGATATGACAAAAGAAATGTCTATTAAATGCCACTTATTAAACAAAATGTTTGAAATTGGTAAACCTATCTCTGTGCCTGTTGGCTAGGCTAGCATTGCGGGGTTAGGGGCAGTATATTCAAAAGCTTATTTATGCAACAAAGCCAGCATCCATGACTATGGCATCAGGATTGAGACCTCTTTCTTTAGCTAAAGTAAGCATATCACAAAAATGCTCATTCTTTGTTTTACCATCAGTGTCTTTATCATATATTCTATAATCTACGGGAGTAGATTGAGCAATTTTAGTATTGTAATGTAGTAAGTTTACCATTCCTATACCAGGTATAACATCATGTACAGCTCTAGAATATTGATAACGTACAAGCTCAATCTTCTGACTGTATTGCTTTGATAATAAGGTGTCATCCCCCACTAATAAACACGGTGCTTCCCAATCTATATATTTTGACACTTCCTTATAGATTTCGCTAGGACGAAAATCCTTACTCTTTAACCATCGACTTGCACTATCGTGAGATAGATCTACTGGACTCACTTCAGATAATGCCTTGCTAGTATATCTGACACTACTTGCTTGTAAAAATGATTTATATAAGTCCTTGCTACATTTTGTTCTTGTCATTTTTATCTAAAACTATTTTTCTCTAGATTAACATACTTTTTGCTAAGTGCGAAACTCCTGTTGATGTTTTTATAACTTCCCAAGTTTGTTGATATAAAGTAATGTTTTCATTTATCCTCCTTTTATTCATATCAAGCCAGGCAAATACTGCAAGGCAAATATGATTTCTTTGAGCTCGGCCCGTGCGTGCCTGACAGCGTTCAATACCACAAGTTTGTTTTAATTCTCGATGATAAACCTCTATAGACCAACGTGCCTTAACAATTTTCTCTATTTGCTCACGTGTGGGATTTTCCAAGTTCGTTGTTATGTAATCAATGCGACCATTCTTTGCCACAAACTTAAATACCGTAACCCAACCGTATCCACGTAGGTGAATTTTTAGCCCCTCATCGGGTATCTCTAAACTTTCCAAGCTAACATTATGAATGATGCTCCTCGCAGCAGAGCTACGAGGTATCTAAAAAAGTTTTAGTTGTTTCTTATGATATAGCTCACACGGAAATGTTTCTACCACAGATTAGGAAAAACTTAGGCATTGATCAATAATTTTACGTAAACAGTTTTTAAAGTTAGTCCAGCAATGTTTAATAGGATTTAGATCTGGTGAATATGTGAGTAAATACAAAAACTATGGTAAAAACCTTTCCGCGTTAGCTATATCACGAAGCAGAGCTTCGGGGAATTAAACCCTGAGAGATTAACTTTTCTATTTTTCCTTAGGGTGGTAACCCATAGCCAGCCTAAATTACGTATATGTTTTAAATTCTCCAACCCGCTATACCAAGCATCCATGACTATGGCATCAGGATTGAGACCTCTTTCTTTAGCTAAAGTAAGCATATCACAAAAATGCTCATTCTTTGTTTTACCATCAGTGTCTTTATCATATATTCTATAATCTACGGGAGTAGATTGAGCAATTTTAGTATTGTAATGTAGTAAGTTTACCATTCCTATACCAGGTATAACATCATGTACAGCTCCAGAATATTGATAACGTACAAGCTCAATCTTCTGACTGTATTGCTTTGATAATAAGGTGTCATCCCCCACTAATAAACACGGTGCTTCCCAATCTATATATTTTGACACTTCCTTATAGATTTCGCTAGGACGAAAATCCTTACTCTTTAACCATCGACTTGCACTATCGTGAGATAGATCTACTGGACTCACTTCAGATAATGCCTTGCTAGTATATCTGACACTACTTGCTTGTAAAAATGATTTATATAAGTCCTTGCTACATTTTGTTCTTGTCATTTTTATCTAAAACTATTTTTCTCTAGATTAACATACTTTTTGCTAAGTGCGAAACTCCTGTATGTGATAATTTTGATTTTCTTGCTTGTAACCTGAATTCTGGATTAATCTAGGTTTGGAAGTAAGTATTTACAAGGGATAGAAGATACTCTATATAGTCCCTCCGCCAAAACTCTAAAAAATATCACTTGTGTCACTAATTTCCAAAAATAGTGCGATTTTAGAGCAAATTACTCTAATTTTGAGGGCTGATTTTAAATTTTTGTATTAAAAACCACACTATTTCCCAAAATGCATTCATTTTTTTATTGTCATTTTTTTGTATTTCCATAAGCTTTTGATATAAAACCTTTCATTTTCTTATGGATTTTACTATGCATTTTTGCCTTAAAACCCTATTGCCTATAAGGCTTTTAGAGTTTTGGCGGACGGACTATATAATTTTTAGCAAAAAAACAAGAGTATCCCCATGAAGAAAGATATTACTGCATTATTTTGTTTTGTCGATGATTTTTGTAAAATTAGCGAGCAGTGGATTAATAAATCATTTCTACCATTAATTAATAAAAACCCTACAAGAAAGCCTGAAATAAGCTATTCTGAGGCTCTGTCTCATCAATTGTGTAAATTTCGTGAACCATTAAATTCTACCATCAAATTTGATCATAAAATGAGCCATAGCTTCATTCCAATTGGGGATAGGCATAGACCATTTTTTGGTAATATAATCAATTGTCAGATATAAAACTTTAAATACTGCGTCATCATTTGGAAAGATGCGTTTATTCTTAGTAACTTTTCTCAATTGGCTATTCAGCGATTCTATCGCATTTGTAGTGTAAATAATCTTACGAATCTCCTTTGGATATTGCAAGAAAATTATCAAATTATCCCAATTATTATACCAAGATTTAGCTATATGCGGATATTGCTTACTCCATTTTTGATCAAATGACTCAAGAGCTAATTCTGCTTCTTTTTCAGTAGCAGAAGTATAGATTAGTTTCAAATCCGCTGCTAATTGCTTTCTATCTTTATATGATACATATTTGAGGCTATTCCTGATCTGATGGACAATACAAATTTGATGTTCAGTTTTCGGGCATACTGATGCAATAGCATCAGACATACCAGTTAGATTATCACTACAAGCAATTAAGATATCTTTTACTCCTCGATTCTTCATTTCAGTAAAATTACCAAGCCAAAATTTAGCTCCTTCATTCTCACTTATCCATAAGCCTAAAATATCCTTTCTGCCAGATAAATCTATTCCTAAAGCTACATATACTGATTTATTAATAATAAGTTTATCTTGTCTTACTTTCACTACTAAACAGTCAAAATATACTATAGGGTATACTGATTCAAGAGGTCTACTCTGCCAAATCTTGACCTCATCTATTACTTCATCTGTAATCCTGCTGATTAGGCTCTCACTGATCTCAGCTCCATATAATTCTTGCAATTGTGTTTTAATATCAGACACACTCATACCCTTCGCATATAAGGATATTATCTTTTGGTCTAAGCCATCTATTCTTGTTTGTTTCTTTGAGACTATTATAGGTTCAAATTTACCTTGTCTGTCTCTTGGAACATTTATCTCTATAGTACCATTCTCACTAATCAGATTCTTACTAAAACTACCATTCCTCGCATTCTCAGTTTCAGCTCTATCATACTTGCTATAACCTAAATGTTCTGACATCTCAGCATGCAGTGCTCGCTCTAAAATACCCTTGGTTAATTCCTTAATTAATCCATTCTGACTTAGTACTGTTTTTAAATCTACTCCGCCTTCTATCAGCAAATCTATTGCTGGTAAATTCCAGTATTAATTAAGCCAGATTTATATTTTCTTCCCATACCTCATTGGGTGTTTTATAACCGAGCACTTTTCTTGGTAAATTATTTAAAAAATCCTCAATTTCTTGTAATTGCTTTATTGTTAATTTTTTTATATCTAAAGATTTAGAGTATACTCTGTGTACCATTGAGTTAATCTTCTCTATCAATGGTTTTTGCCATGGAGAATAAGGATTGCAAAAATATACTTTTCGTTCAGATTTTGGCAATAGTTGTTCATGATTGGTAAATTCTTTGCCATTATCTAACGTTATGCTTTTGATTATATGCGACAATTGTTTAAGTTTTTTATTCATGTTACCAATCACATCTTGTGTTCTTTTTGAACGGTTTAAAGTGAGAAACACTTTTTGTGTTCTGATATCCACAAGAGCGCCTATATTACGACTTTGATGGAAAGTTCTATAATTAATTAAGCCAGATATAATCAATTTTTAATCTCTCAGGGTTTAATTCCCCGAAGCTCTGCTTCGTGATATCATAAGAAACAACTAAAACTTTTTTAGATACCTCGTAGCTCTGCTGCGAGGAGCATCATTTAAATATAGATATATCATGGCTCATTTAACGATAGATGAAAGATTTAAAATATACGAAATGAATAAGAGTGGTTATAGCTCGCGATATATAGGGACAAAGATTGGCCGTGATAAAAGCACTATATGTTATGAACTCAAGAGAATGAGGCATAATTATAGACCAGATAGGGCTAACACACTTGCTTGCAGTTTAAGGCAAGGTAAGAGAAAAAGAAAATTAGATATTGATAATAATTTACGAGCAGAAATAATAAAGCAGTTAACACAGGGTATTTCACCAGATATAATTTCAGGTAGACGTAAACTATCACGAGATACTGTCAATATTTCTACAGAGAGTATATACCAGTTTATTTATACATCTCCTATAGCACAAAGGCAAAAATTATATTTATCTTTAGCAAGAAAAAGGAAAAATAGGTTGCATCATGGTACAAGAATCAGAAACAAAAGAATTACAATACCAAATCGAGTTTCCATTACTGAAAGACCAGAGATAAATAGAAAGATAGCAGCAATAGGTCATTTAGAAGGTGATTTAACTTTTAACAAAGGTAATCAAAGTCGTAATATAGGCGCTCTTGTGGATATCAGAACACAAAAAGTGTTTCTCACTTTAAACCGTTCAAAAAGAACACAAGATGTGATTGGTAACATGAATAAAAAACTTAAACAATTGTCGCATATAATCAAAAGCATAACGTTAGATAATGGCAAAGAATTTACCAATCATGAACAACTATTGCCAAAATCTGAACGAAAAGTATATTTTTGCAATCCTTATTCTCCATGGCAAAAACCATTGATAGAGAAGATTAACTCAATGGTGCACAGAGTATACTCTAAATCTTTAGATATAAAAAAATTAACAATAAAGCAATTACAAGAAATTGAGGATTTTTTAAATAATTTACCAAGAAAAGTGCTCGGTTATAAAACACCCAATGAGGTATGGGAAGAAAATATAAATCTGGCTTAATTAATACTGGAATTTACCATTTTTTTATTCTTCTCTATTTGCATTTCTGTTACCTATATTTTTAATTACTTCTAATATAGGCTCAACAAAAATTTACACAATCATTGCAAAAGACTCTATTCTGAGCTGTTAACAATAGTGCTTTTATACCATCAATCACCTTGTAAAAACTTTAAATATTTTTATATGTCCTATCTACAATTATATAAATCAGACTTTGTAACTCTTCCATCATATACTCGTTTTATAGCTCTAAAACCAAGAGTTCTGAGTTATTTAGTTTTATTACTTGAATGGTATATGCAGGCAGCTCAATCTACGGGAGTTTCTTATATTGACGCCACATCTTTAGAGGTTTGTCATCGAAAAAGAATCTCTCGTAATAAAGTCTTTGCCGGTATTGCTGCTTTGGGTAAAACAACAAAAAGTTGGTTTTTTGGTCTAAAATTACATTTGGTTATTAACGAAAAAGGTGAGATTCAAGGTCTAAAACTAACGCCTGGTAATGTAGATGATAGAGCGCCGGTTTCGATAATCACCAAACATATCACGGGATTATTGTTTGGCGATAAGGGTTATATCAAACAGGAGCTCTTTGATGATCTATACAGCAAAGGAATCAAGTTAGTAACTGGCATAAAGAAGAAAATGAAGAATAAACTTATGCCATTATTTGAAAAAATATTATTACGCAAACGCTCAATTATCGAAACAGTATTTAGTGTGCTGAAGGGTGCTTTCGAGATCGAACATACAAGACATAGATCAATTTGGAATGCCTTTGTACATATCTTATCCGCCCTAATTGCATACTGTATGAAACCTAACAAACCTTCTATATCTCAAAATTAGCTAATCCAGAATTCAGGTTTGTAGTAAATTCGCATCTTTTCCTGAAATACCAACCGCATAACAACCTTTATTGCTAAGTTTTGTCACAATAAGTTTGTTGACATAACTCGATAGAATTTCCATAATAAGTAGGATTATCTATGGAACTATTTTCCCTTACTTTATTAAATTTTTTACTGAAACTTTTATCTAATTGTGATATTAAAGATAGATTACCTAAATCTATATGGTCATGTACTATATAGATTTTAGCACCGCACATCTCAAGCAGTTTGATAGATTCTATAAAAGAAGCAAACAACTTCTCATTAATAACGCCAACTTAGGATAAGAGCAGTTGTTCTGGAGCTAAAGCATTCAAGTTTTATACGAGATTTAGTGATAGCATAAGAAGTAACACAAGCTAGAATATGCACCAAGAAATTAACAGGAGATCTATGCCTTGTATGCTCTAGGTTCATTCTATTTTTTAGTATAATAATCGTGGCAAGCCACGGGGAATTTAACCCAACAGGGATTAAACCCTGAGAGATTAAATACTGATTCAATTAATGATCGTTTACGTAACATAGCTTTATCTTCTAATGCTAGTAAATAATTCTTCATATCCTTGCGAATATTAGTTATCATTCTTAAATTTCTAGAATAGAGTTTAAACCATAACTCTTTACAAATATATGCTTTATCACAAAATACCTTACCTGTTATCTTCTGAGTTATAGATTCAAGAACAGATAAATCAGCTCTATTTGCTTTTGTTATTTTAACAGCTATAATCTCTGCTTTATGATTAATGATGCTCCTCGCAGCAGAGCTACGAGGTATCTAAAAAAGTTTGAGTTGTTTCTTATGATATCACGAAGCAGAGCTTCGGGGAATTAAACCCTGAGAGATTAAATGTAATTTAAATCCCATAAACCAACCATAACTACTCATCCCAACTTTGGCAATTTTACCAAAAACTCTATTACTAGAAGTGCGCTCAGCATGACAAATAGATAGTTTTGTTGAATCAATAAAATATATTCCTGTATCTTCACCTCGTAGTAATTGCAACATTATTGACAATGGCAATATTAACCTTGGCCATAATTGTACTATTCTACTATAACATGGTAAATGAAAGTAACCCTTATATTTATGCGGTAAGTAGTATAAATAATAGTTTTTACAGTCCTTGCAAGGCGATAGATAAAAATATATGACTATTGTCATCAATTCTGCAAGACTTAATTTTCCTATTCTATGCCTTTGCTGATTTGTTGATAATAGACGGTGTTCTATCCATTCTTCATATATTTTACAAAAATTATCTACTAAATAATATACAGTTATGATACATCTTTTCATGTTGAGTTACTGATCTTTTATTAAAAAAATCTATCATAACTCAACATTAATCTCCTTTAAACCCTTTATCTATAAGCTTTCTATCTATCCCTTATCCTAAATTAGCGTTAATAATAATATTGATTGGTAACTTTAGAACTATCGCTTGATTTCTAAGCTCGTTACTACATGTGATTATATCCCTAATTATAGTAATGTCGCCTAATTCAGAAATATTATCTATTTCTTTACTTTTCAAGTTTGATGCATTTTGCCAAACTAGTTTTAAGTTCTCTTGCACCTTCTTTACTCCTACTACTTACATAAATAAGATTACATGAGTAGTTTAAAGTTGCAAGAAAATTCTGTGCTTCTAGGTTAAGGTTTTTACGATCCGTAATTTTATCGGATTTTGTAAAAATAATTTGGAAATCTCGCTTATTTGCAAGTAATAACTCCGCTACTTTTTTATCGTTCTCTTTAATTCCCTTTCTTGAATCTATCAATAAGTTAACTAATTTTAGATTATCACTCTTGCGTAAATAATGATTAATTAATATTTCCCACTGATCTTTAACTTGATTTGGAACTTCTGAAAAACCATAACCTGGTAGGTCAACTATTATAAGTTTATCTACAAGATTAAAGAAATTAATCTGCCTAGTACGCCCTGGGGTATTAGAAACTTTAGCAAGATTTTTGTTATTACATATAGTATTTATTAGACTTGATTTGCCGACATTTGATTTACCAACAAAAGCAATTTGCGGTAATGCAAAATTAGGAAGTTGCTTTATATCCATAGCCCCAACTACAAATTTAGCTTGATGACGAAAAAGCTTATTATCACCTACTAATTTTTTATTAATTACTTTTTCATCAGTCATAATTTTGTAACCTGTATTATTATATGTCCTGTGTCATCCTGTAGCAAAATTACCCTCATGGATCAGTTTTTTCGTCATTGCGAGGAAATTACGAAGTAATTGACGAAGCAATCCAGTTAAAAAATACTAATAAAATTAGTATTTTTAACTGGCTCTAGTTCATAAATCACGGGATGACAGGAGAAAATGTTCCACGCGGGACAAGCCTTAAGCGGGAATGACATAGAAAGTCACCTACACCCGAATAAAATATAACATTTTTTTAAAACTGTTCGGTACTAAATTAAGATTGCCACACAAGCGATGCTCGCTCGCAATGATGACTCTCGATCCACACGAGAACTTCATCCACAAGGCAACAATAAAAAAATTAAAATAAAATATATGGTAGCGGGGGCTGGATTTGAACCAACGACCTTCAGGTTATGAGCCTGACGAGCTACCGAGCTGCTCCACCCCGCAATAAAGTGTAGAAGTCAAGATTTGATCTTACAGACACTATAAATTTCGCACCTGATTGTCAGTTAAATTTTGACTGTCAGATACACATTCAAGATACAAGATTTCATTATTCTTTTCAACAGCTAATTTCTTACTATCCTGAAAAGTTTGCATAGGAGTTTTACCATAACAATATTTACCAGAATGAGGTCTTTCATTATTGAAACGCTCTAACCAAATATCAAGATCTAATTGTAAATCATCAAGATCTGTATAAATCTTTTTTCGCATAGCCGTATCAAAGAATTCTTGTTTCACGGTTTTATTAAAACGCTCACACATACCATTTGTTTTGGGAGAATATGCCTTAGTTGTAGTATGTTCTATACCTTCTATGCTAAGAAATAACTCAAAAGCATGATGCTCTATATTCCCCTTATATTCTGACCCACGATCTGTAAGAACACGCAGTATTGGTATCCCTTGGCTCTCATACCATGGTAACACCCGGTCATTAAGCATATCAGCAGCAGTAATTGCTGTTTTATCAGTATATAGTTTAGCATCCGCTACCCTAGATAGCTATCAATAAATACCTGAGAATAAACCTTACCTATTCCTTTAAAATTACCTACATAATACGTACCCTGACATCCTAGATAACCTGGATGCTGCGTCTCAATTTCTCCATGTGCTTCTTTTTCATTACGACGCTTCTCTAGTACTTGTAACTGAGCTTCAGTAAGAACAATCCCATCTTGAGCCATCTTTGCTTCTAATGCTTTAAGCCTTTTACTGATATTGTTTAAATCATTACGTAGCCAAATTGATCTTACTCCTCCAGGTGATACCAGTATACCGCTCTTCTTAAGCTCATTTGATACTCGCATCTGACCATATGCTGGATATTCTATTGCCATATCCATTACTGCCTTCTCTATCGCTGGATCAACTCTATTCGCTATTATTGGCTTCCTGCGACTAATTTCATACAACGCTTCTTCACCTCCTGTTTCATACTAGTTCTTTAAATCTGTAACAACTATCTCTACTATATCCCATCGCTTTACATGCTGATGATATACTACCAAGACTCTTCAAGACTCTTAGCTAATTCTAGTAAACCTAATTTTGGCTTTATTATTTTTTGATTTAAGTGCATTGTGACCTTCCATTTTTTTATCTGTATTTTTAATACATTATTTTTATTAAATGTAAGATCAAATGTCAACTAATACAAATAAAGAAATTTGATGACTTTGTTTATTAATATTATAAACAAAGATTAGCGACATAAATGATTAGAGTAAGTTTTTACCCCATAGTAATGTGTGTTACGTGGATATTCTCCCCCTGTCATCCCGTGATTTATGAACTAGAGCCAATTAAAAATACTAATAAAATTAGTATTTTTTATTATTTTCTGGATTGCCACGCTCATTTCATTCACTCGCACAATGATGACTCTCGATCCACGCAAAAAAGCCGCCAACGTGATGACACACTGGAAACGTTCTTGATCTATGCGGAAATACCTCCACCCGATTATAGAAATTAACTAGCTTCCTTTTTTTGACTACCGAAAGAAAGACCGGAAAATCTTTTATTAAAATCACTAACGCTTTTGTTAGACTGATTTACTACATTTCCAATATCTTTATTCCATGCTGGGTGTTTTCTAAAATCAACATCCATTAAAATCTCACCTGCAGGATGAGTTGACATTGTTTCAAAAACATCACTTCCAACTTTAATTAAAAACTTTTTATAGTCTGGATGTATCCCATTTTTCATAATGATTTTGCCATCTTAGTCTGAATTATTTTTCTCTTAATAGCTTTAGCTGTAGTGGATAAAGCATCATCATTAGCTTTTAACATATACGCATCAAAACCGCCAGCTTTTTCAACTGAACTTATACATCTAGCACTCACTGATAATCTATATTCTGCGGTTGTTATATCACTTATAAACTTAACCGATCTTAAATTAGGCTCAAAACGCCTTCTAGTTTTACGCTGTGAATGTGATACATTATTGCCATATAAAACACCCACTCCAGTGAGTTCACATTTACGAGACATAAGCTTAACCCATCAAACTTTAACTTATATAATAGATAAAAAATATAAAGTAATACTTGTATACTGTCAAGAAGTAATTACTAATATTACTGAAGTTTTGACAAAAATTCTAATTTTTCTGACTAAAGTAAAAATTTATATTTAAAGTTAAATATTTAGTGCTTTTATCAGCTTAAAAGTGATATTTCTACAATTTAAAGTAAATTATTTGATATATAATACAAATTATAGATTGATACACTCGCCACTTTTTTTAATAAAAATTTTTTGTCAAAACTTCAGTAATATTACTTCCTTAAATTCAAATAGATAAAGAGAATAAAGCCTTATCTCTTTATCTATTTTGTTCTACAAATTAACTTTTAACTTCACTAACCCTTGATGGCTTTTATATTTTTTATAGGTGTAATGATTATACTCAAATATTACATTTATATTCTTCTTCGTCAAAAGAACATTACCTCCAATATTATAACCAAATTTAGGCTGTTTTGATATAATAATCTTCTCTTCTATTATTTGATTATTTAAAATTGCCTTAGCATTAACTTTTGTATCTTTATTATAAAAATGATTTTCTATACTCCCATACAAGCTCGGCACCAGCGTTATATCATTTAAAACCTTTATCGATTTAAATTCTACCTTACCGCCTAAACTAGTTGTTAATAGTCGATTTGACTTCTTTTGAATCATTAACTATTAGATTTTTTAATTATACTATGGCTAAAAAGCCTCATAATATGATAAAATCTAACTTTTTGTAAATAAACCAAACCTTATGCAAATATACCTATTTAACACCCTCACTCAAAACAAAGAACTATTTGAACCTGAAGATCAGACTAATGTAAAAATGTATGTATGCGGTCCGACTGTTTATGATAACCCACATATTGGAAATAGTAGATCGGTAGTGATATATGACTTACTTTATCGCATACTTGTAGATGTATTTGAGGCTAAATCTGTAAAATATGTACGGAATATTACCGATGTAGATGATAAGATAATCGAGAGAGCAGCAAACTTAGGTATTAGCATTAACGAGTTAACAGACAAAGTTACAAAAGAATTTCATACGAATATGAAATATCTATTTTGTTTACCACCTACTATAGAACCAAAGGCTACGCAGCATATTGATGTAATGATCGAAATAATAGAAAAGCTAATTAAATCTGGGCATGCATATATTGCAGATGATCATGTTTATTTTGATGTTTTATCAGCTCCTAATTATACAGAACTATCTAACCGAAAATTAGAAGATATGTTTGAAAGCGTACGGGTAGAAAATAGTAAAACTAAAAAGCATCCGCAGGATTTTGTTTTATGGAAACCAGCAAAACCAGATGAAGATGTACGCATGAACTTCAAGAGCCCATGGGGGCTAGGGCGTCCCGGCTGGCATATTGAATGTTCAGCAATGAGCTATAAATATTTAGGCAAAAATTTTGATATTCATGGTGGCGGTGCTGATTTAATATTCCCACATCATACTAACGAGATTGCACAAAGTAAATGTGCTTTCTCTAACTCCACTTATGCAAAATACTGGGTTCACAATGGCTTTTTAACAGTTAACGGCGAAAAAATGAGTAAATCTTTTGGTAATTTTATTACTGTCAGGGATTTAATGGATAAACAAATGAAAGGCGAAATAGTAAGATTATTTTTATTAACCGCCCATTATAGACGTCCTCTTGATTATAACGACAAGGCTATAGAGGATGCTAAAAAAACTCTAGATTATTGGTATAGAGCTATTCAAAATATAAATATACAAAAAATAGATACTCTGCCTAGCGACTTTATGCAAAGCTTGCTTGACGATATGAATAGTCCGCTTGCTATTAAAATAATTAACGACTATGCCAAAGCCATTTTTACAGCTGATACCGAAGAAGAAAAGCAATTGAATGCCTCTAATCTGATTGCTTGTGCTAATTTTATTGGATTAATGAACGAAACACCCCATGAATGGTTTAATAAAGATGTAGACGAAAATTATATAAATAATCTTATTAATGAACGCTTAGAAGCAAAAAAGCAAAAACATTGGGGATTAGCTGATCAAATTCGTAACAAATTATTAAATGAAAAAATTATTTTAGAAGATAAGCCAAACGGCACTACTATATGGAGGAAAGAATAAGGACTTGTAAATTACGGAATATAAGTATATTGTAGGCTCATATTTTTAAGCAAATTCACACGTAAGATAAATGTTAGTTCATGCATGTCATCCCGCACGCTTGTAGCGGGATCCTATTTTTCTGGATCCCGTGGACAAGCCACGGGATGACAGTCTTACGGAGGTATAAACTAACAATTAGGAGAAATAAATGTCAAAAATACCACCAGTTAATGTTAAAGATTTATTAGATGCCGGCGTGCATTTTGGTCATAAGACCTCACGTTGGAATCCTAAAATGGCACCTTATATATATGGTGAGCGTGATGAGGTACATATAATTGATTTAAGACAAACAGCAGCTTTAATGAATGTTGCTTTAAATGCAATATATGAAACTGTAAAAAATGATGGCAAAGTATTATTTGTGAGTACAAAAATACAAGCAAGCGATATTATAGCAGAATATGCTGAAAAATGTGGACAATACTATGTAAATCATAGATGGCTTGGCGGAATGCTAACTAACTGGAAAACTATTTCAGGTTCTATAGAGAAATTAAATAAACTAGAACAAACTTTAGAAAATGAAGAAGCTTGCATCGGTTATACTAAGAAAGAAATACTTGATATGAACCGTAAGAAAGATAAATTACTTCTATCACTTGCTGGAATCAGAGCACTACATTCTAAACCAGATTTAATAGTAATTATCGACACTAATAAAGAACATATTGCGATTAGCGAAGCTGTAAGACTTGATATACCTATCGTGGCTGTTGTAGATACTAATTCTAACCCTGATCATATAGATTATCCAATTCCAGGTAATGATGACGCAATAAGATCAATTAGATTTTATTGTAGTTTATTTGCTGATGCTGCACTACAAGGTTTAGAAGAATCAATGAAAGCTTCCGGAGTTGATTTAGGTAGTATCCAAGAACATGGTGATAAAAATTTAGCTCCTAAAAATGTTTCTAAATTGAAACAAGCTAAAAAGTTCTCTAAAACAAAAAATATAAATGAAGAAGCAAATACAGAATTTGAGCGAGCATTAAGTGATGCTGATGAAGACAAAAATTAGACATCTTTTTAAAATGCATAATTAAATGGAGATAGATAAAGTATGAGTGAAGTAAATATAAGTGCTAGTGACGTTAGAGAGCTCAGAGAAAAAACTGGTGCTGGAATGATGGATTGTAAAAAAGCCTTAATCGAGACTAAAGGCAATCTTGAAGAAGCTGTTGACTTTTTGCGTAAAAAAGGTCTTGCTGCTGCTGCAAAGAAAGCTGGACGTGTTGCTGCTGAAGGGTTAACAGCTGCTAAAGTTGACGGATTAACTGGAGTTGTTGTTGAAATAAATTCTGAAACCGATTTTGTCGCAAGAAATGAGCAATTCCAAAATCTAGTTACAAATATTGCTAACCTTGCAATAAATGTTCAAGATATAGAAGAACTAAAAGCAGCTAAAATGCCAAACGGCAAATCAGTAGAAGAAGACGTTGTAGAAAATATTGCTACAATAGGTGAAAACTTAACACTACGCCGTATGGAAGTACTAAAAGTATCTGAAGGAGCGATTGGCTCTTATGTACATAATGAAGTTGCACCAAACTTAGGTAAAATTTCTGTATTAGTAGGTCTACAATCAAGTGCAAAAGATACGGCAAAACTAGAAGCTTTAGCTAAGCAAATCGCTGTTCACGTGGCAGGAAATAATCCACAAAGTATAGATGATTCTGGTTTAGATCAAGCCCTTGTAGAACGTGAGAGAAAAGTATTCTTTGAGAAGTCAAAAGAAGAAGGCAAGCCTGACAATATTATCGAAAAAATGGTAGAAGGCAGAATTCGTAAATTCTTTGCTGAAGTTGTGCTATTACAACAAAATTTCTTATTTGATAATAAACTAACTGTTGCTGAAGTAATCAAAAATGCTGCTAAAGAACTTGGTGCAGAAATTCAAATTACTAAATTTATCAGATATGAACTTGGTGAGGGTATAGAGCAAGAAGAAAAAAACTTCGCTGATGAAGTAGCGAGTCTTTTGCAATGATTGTGTAAATTTTTGTTGAGCCTATATTAGAAGTAATTAAAAATATAGGTAACAGAAATGCAAATAGAGAAGAATAAAAAAATAAATGAAGCAATAGATTTGCTGATAGAAGGTGGAGTAGATTTAAAAACAGTACTAAGTCAGAATGGATTAATTAAGGAATTAACCAAGGGTATTTTAGAGCGAGCACTGCATGCTGAGATGTCAGAACATTTAGGTTATAGCAAGTATGATAGAGCTGAAACTGAGAATGCGAGGAATGGTAGTTTTAGTAAGAATCTGATTAGTGAGAATGGTACTATAGAGCTAAATGTTCCAAGAGACAGACAAGGTAAATTTGAACCTATAATAGTCTCAAAGAAACAAACAAGAATAGATGGCTTAGACCAAAAGATAATATCCTTATATGCGAAGGGTATGAGTGTGTCTGATATTAAAACACAATTGCAAGAATTATATGGAGCTGAGATCAGTGAGAGCCTAATCAGCAGGATTACAGATGAAGTAATAGATGAGGTCAAGATTTGGCAGAGTAGACCTCTTGAATCAGTATACCCTATAGTATATTTTGACTGTTTAGTAGTGAAAGTAAGACAAGATAAACTTATTATTAATAAATCAGTATATGTAGCTTTAGGAATAGATTTATCTGGCAGAAAGGATATTTTAGGCTTATGGATAAGTGAGAATGAAGGAGCTAAATTTTGGCTTGGTAATTTTACTGAAATGAAGAATCGAGGAGTAAAAGATATCTTAATTGCTTGTAGTGATAATCTAACTGGTATGTCTGATGCTATTGCATCAGTATATCCGAAAACTGAACATCAAATTTGTATTGTCCATCAGATCAGGAATAGCCTCAAATATGTATCATATAAAGATAGAAAGCCATTAGCAGCGGATTTGAAACTAATCTATACTTCTGCTACTGAAAAAGAAGCAGAATTAGCTCTTGAGTCATTTGAGCAAAAATGGAGTAAGCAATATCCGCATATAGCTAAATCTTGGTATAATAATTGGGATAATTTGATAATTTTCTTGCAATATCCAAAGGAGATTCGTAAGATTATTTACACTACAAATGCGATAGAATCGCTGAATAGCCAATTGAGAAAAGTTACTAAGAATAAACGCATCTTTCCAAATGATGACGCAGTATTTAAAGTTTTATATCTGACAATTGATTATATTACCAAAAAATGGTCTATGCCTATCCCCAATTGGAATGAAGCTATGGCTCATTTTATGATCAAATTTGATGGTAGAATTTAATGGTTCACGAAATTTACACAATTGATGAGACAGAGCCATACTGGAATTTACCTATTTTTAATTACTTCTAATATAGGCTCAACAAAAATTTACACAATCATTGCAAAAGACTCATATTTTTTACTCAAAAATGGGTAATTTTAATATTCGTCATGGGTAATTCTAATGTTCGTTCATCAACTATTACCACATTGCTTGGTAGCTGCACTTAAATTATCTGTACGATGCTCTGGTAAAACTCCACCTAACTCCCATACAGCTTTTTCAAACCCTGATGCTAATGTATCAAAACTTTCACTATGGCATATGCTAAAAGTTTCCCAACATGAATAAGGCAACATAAAATGAAATAGTAAGTGAGGATATGGTTGCCCACCAATACAAATACCCAATTGATTCATATTGGTCCAATCAGACTGACTCTGTTTGCCAGGAAGAATATTTTGTAAAAAGATTACTGTCTTATCCTTACCATGTGCAGCTCTCCATTGTTTCAACCTTTTCTGCAAACAGCGTAATTGCTTCCCATTATAATTCCCATGATACTTTTCTGTCAAATATGCTAATATGGTAGTTGCTTGCAACTCCGGTGCTGATTCTAGCATTGATTCTATTTCATCCCAGTGCTTCACAAATGGATCCTTACGTGTCCTATATTTACGTATTGTGCGTAATTCGCTTGGATACTTATTAATACGTAAATACTTACGTGCCGTTTTTACACTCATACCTGCTTTTGCAGCAGAAATTATCTGATTATATTTTTTGATCTTTTGCATTAAAATACCTACTTGGTTATTTGTACATGTCATCAGTAATTCTCGAATAATATTTAAATATTTAAAAATAAATTTTTATTCGATTTTACTGTCCATAGTTACTTCTTTTTTATAGGTAATTTTAATGTTCGTTGAGGGTAATTCTAATATTCGTTAGTCATGAAACTAATCTATACTTCTGCTACTGAAAAAGAAGCAGAATTAGCTCTTGAGTCATTTGATCAAAAATGGAGTAAGCAATATCCGCATATAGCTAAATCTTGGTATAATAATTGGGATAATTTGATAATTTTCTTGCAATATCCAAAGGAGATTCGTAAGATTATTTACACGGTAAATTCCAGTATTAATTAAGCCAGATTTATATTTTCTTCCCATACCTCATGGCTTTGTTGCATAAATAAGCTTTTGAATATACTGCCCCTAACCCCGCAATGCTAGCCTAGCCAACAGGCACAGAGATAGGTTTACCAATTTCAAACATTTTGTTTAATAAGTGGCATTTAATCTCTCAGGGTTTAATTCCCCGAAGCTCTGCTTCGTGATATCATAAGAAACAACTAAAACTTTTTTAGATACCTCGTAGCTCTGCTGCGAGGAGCATCATTTCAGGACATCTTACCAGATTATCACCACTCTTGCTCTACAAATTTTATTTATGCAACAAAGCCATTGCTGATTCTAGACATTTTTTGTAAACATTTGTTACCATAGTAAAGCTCTATTTCTTCAGAATAAATATAAGCTTTTAAAGTATAACCTATTAAGCGACTAGGCACAGAATAAGCTACAGATAAAATACTAACTGTACTGCTTGGATTAACACGTACTGATAATATTGTAGGTGCATTCCATTTCCTGATTGGTAACTCTTGTAAATGAACTAATTCTTCAGCTAATTTTTCTTTTCTACAGCTATTTCGCTTTTCTTTAATTTGTGTAAGGAATAATTCATAAGCTTTTAAATCAACAAAATTACGTGATCCACGTAATAGCAGATGTTGATTCACTGCTTGCTTAAATGTATCATGACTTTTTTCAACAGAACCATTTTCATGACTGACGCCTGGATTATTTCGCGATGGTGCAACATTGTAATAACCAAGCAATTCTTGCCATCTTTCTGTAAATTGTCTACTATTACCACATTGCTTGGTAGCTGCACTTAAATTATCTGTACGATGCTCTGGTAAAACTCCACCTAACTCCCATACAGCTTTTTCAAACCCTGATGCTAATGTATCAAAACTTTCACTATGGCATATGCTAAAAGTTTCCCAACATGAATAAGGCAACATAAAATGAAATAGTAAGTGAGGATATGGTTGCCCACCAATACAAATACCCAATTGATTCATATTGGTCCAATCAGACTGACTCTGTTTGCCAGGAAGAATATTTTGTAAAAAGATTACTGTCTTATCCTTACCATGTGCAGCTCTCCATTGTTTCAACCTTTTCTGCAAACAGCGTAATTGCTTCCCATTATAATTCCCATGATACTTTTCTGTCAAATATGCTAATATGGTAGTTGCTTGCAACTCCGGTGCTGATTCTAGCATTGATTCTATTTCATCCCAGTGCTTCACAAATGGATCCTTACGTGTCCTATATTTACTGAAGTTTTGACAAAAAGATAACCAAACTTATAAAGTATGATATAAATACGCTCAAATACAAAATGGTTTTTAGTGTGTATGATTATGCAAGAAATGTTGCAAGAAATAAAAAATTTTCCCCTATAATCAAGATGTGGTTTTAGAATTAATACTATCACTAGTAACTAATGATAGCGTTAAAGCAAGATCTGTTGTTGAATTAACAACTAATAAATATTTTCAGCGTAGTTGGTCAAGTGTATACAGAGCTATAGAGAATTTTTACTGTGCTCGTGATGAATCATTAAATATAAGAGATGAGCAACGTTTTAAGACTCGAGAAGATATAGAAAAATACTTAATAAGTAAACTGATTAATGAGGGTAAAAACTTACTGCAAATAGATACTACAGTGAGTAGCAAGAAAGATTCCAAGAAAGCAATTGATCGTACATATATTAGACAGAATGCTAATAACCGACCAGTTGCGGGTTATGAATATAGTGTAGTTTGCATCGGTGCTCAGCCTAAATGGTCTGTACCAATATCTATAAATAGAGTAAAATCAGATGAGAATAAGTATAGCAAAGGTAGCAAACAAATAATGAAAATTGTTAAGCAAATACCACAAAAGGCTCTAAATATAACAGTAGGTGATGCAGGTTATAGCGCTCTATCTTTCATTCACCCGCTGCACAATGAAGCAAATACGGTAACAATAACCCGCCAAAGAATTAATCGCAGTATTTACAAAATATATATAGAGGAGCAAAAAACAAGAGGTCGTAAAAGATCTTATGGAGCTAAGATTTCTTGTAGTAGTTCTGATAATTTACTGATTCCAGATACAGAAGAAACTGTAGTAAAGGCTACAAAAAATGGTGACATATCAATTAGTATTTCACTATTTAAGAATTATCTAATCAAGGGCAAGAAACAGCATATCATGTCTGATAAACCGCTGAATTTTATTCAGGTTAAGGTGTTAGATGCATCAGGAAATAGGAAATATAACAGAGATTTATGGTTATGTGTTTCTGGCCAACAAAAAGATAAAATCAGTGGTAAAGAAGTATATGAATACTATAGACAAAGGTTTGATATTGAGCATTTTTTTAAATTTGGTAAGTCAAAATTATTGATGGATAAATTTCAAACGAATGATCCAAATAAAGATGAGGATTATATGTTATTCGTAATGCTAGCGTACAACATATTGTATCATGCACAATCTTCAGTTAAGGCAAGAAAAGTAAGGGCATGGGATAAAAAAATCAATAGCAATATGTTGTCTCCAAGTGAAGTTTATAGATCTATGCCACAAATTGCCCTTGAAGAAATATTAGAAAAGTCTATATCCAGAGGGATACCAGATCATAGAAATATTAGAAATAATCATCAGGTCAAACCATTTGCACCAGTAATACGCAAAAGTAATAAACACGGTAAGTTGGAAATTACAATAAAATCAAGTTTTGATGGAAGTAACCAAATTACCAAAACCTCATTTAATAAAAAGCTAGAATTACCAAATAATATTAGTAAGTATAAACCAGCAATATTAGACAAAATTGCTACAGTTTTTGACACATTATGTACCCAAATAGAATAAATAAATTTTGTTATTACTAAAAAAGTATAAAAAAATTGGAATACATTTCTCCTTATGGAAAGGATTTTGTCAAAACTTCAGATATTTACGTATTGTGCGTAATTCGCTTGGATACTTATTAATACGTAAATACTTACGTGCCGTTTTTACACTCATACCTGCTTTTGCAGCAGAAATTATCTGATTATATTTTTTGATCTTTTGCATTAAAATACCTACTTGGTTATTTGTACATGTCATCAGTAATTCTCGAATAATAGGTAAATTCCAGTATTAATTAAGCCAGATTTATATTTTCTTCCCATACCTCATTGGGTGTTGTATAACCGAGCACTTTTCTTGGTAAATTATTTAAAAAATCCTCAATTTCTTGTAATTGCTTTATTGTTAATTTTTTTATATCTAAAGATTTAGAGTATACTCTGTGCACCATTGAGTTAATCTTCTCTATCAATGGTTTTTGCCATGGAGAATAAGGATTGCAAAAATATACTTTTCGTTCAGATTTTGGCAATAGTTGTTCATGATTGGTAAATTCTTTGCCATTATCTAACGTTATGCTTTTGATTATATAGCTAACGCGAAAAGGTTTTTACCATAGTTTTTGTATTTACTCACATATTCACCAGATCTAAATCCTATTAAACATTGCTGGACTAACTTTAAAAACTGTTTACATAAAATTATTGATCAATGCCTAAGTTTTTCCTAATCTGTGGTAGAAACATTTCCGTGTTAGCTATAGAGCAAGAGTGGTGATAATCTGGTAAGATGTCCTGAATTAAAAAATAATCCAGATTATATGAGATCTCGGAAGAAAGCCCCTTTTAGTAAATCACGCAAGTATTCTAAATATAAAATAACGAATTGGTCAGAATATAATAATTTTTTACGCAATAGGGGTCGCATAGATTTTATGATTGCCAGTGATTTGGCGATTGGCTGGTATGCTGATTACAGAGAGGAAATGAAACGAGGAAGACCTAGACGCTATAGTGATCACGCTATATTACAGTGTTTGAAGATCAGATGCTTATTCGGTCTTAAGTTACGCCAAACCCAAGGCTTTATAAACTGGCTCTTTGAAATATCGGGTTTATCTATTAGATGTCCAGACTATACAACATTAAGTAAGCGTATGAAGTCATTAGATCTTAGGTATTTACATGGAAATCAAGATAAAGAATTTAGTTGTATTTCAATGGATAGTACAGGGATACAAGCCTACACAGGGAACGAATGGCTAGAAAATAAGCATGGTAAGCAATATAAGCGTCGCATATGGAAAAAGCTACATATCGTTATAGAAGATCAAGGTATGATACTTGCCGATAGTACCACAGAGCATACTATAGATGATAGATCACAGATTGGACTACTAATAGCTAATGTCAGAGCCAAGGATTTTCTGGGAGATCGAGGGTATGACGGTGAATCTACATATCAATTGTTGAGAAAGAAGAAGATAAAACCAGTTATTAGACCCCCAAACTCTTCAGTAAAAGTTCAATCGCTTAGGGATAAAACTGAGAGAGATGCAGCTGTTATATATCAACAAAACAAAGGATACCAAGCATGGAGGGTAAAGAATAATTATGGTAGAAGGGAGCGTGTAGAGAACACGTTCTTTCGATTTAAAACTTCTTTTGGTAGTAAGTTTCTATCAAGACATGATCAAAATATGACAAAAGAAATGTCTATTAAATGCCACTTATTAAACAAAATGTTTGAAATTGGTAAACCTATCTCTGTGCCTGTTGGCTAGGCTAGCATTGCGGGGTTAGGGGCAGTATATTCAAAAGCTTATTTATGCAACAAAGCCAGTCTGATTGGACCAATATGAATCAATTGGGTATTTGTATTGGTGGGCAACCATATCCTCACTTACTATTTCATTTTATGTTGCCTTATTCATGTTGGGAAACTTTTAGCATATGCCATAGTGAAAGTTTTGATACATTAGCATCAGGGTTTGAAAAAGCTGTATGGGAGTTAGGTGGAGTTTTACCAGAGCATCGTACAGATAATTTAAGTGCAGCTACCAAGCAATGTGGTAATAGTAGACAATTTACAGAAAGATGGCAAGAATTGCTTGGTTATTACAATGTTGCACCATCGCGAAATAATCCAGGCGTCAGTCATGAAAATGGTTCTGTTGAAAAAAGTCATGATACATTTAAGCAAGCAGTGAATCAACATCTGCTATTACGTGGATCACGTAATTTTGTTGATTTAAAAGCTTATGAATTATTCCTTACACAAATTAAAGAAAAGCGAAATAGCTGTAGAAAAGAAAAATTAGCTGAAGAATTAGTTCATTTAAAAGAGTTACCAATCAGGAAATGGAATGCACCTACAATATTATCGGCTCTGTCTCATCAATTGTGTAAATTTCGTGAACCATTAAATTCTACCATCAAATTTGATCATAAAATGAGCCATAGCTTCATTCCAATTGGGGATAGGCATAGACCATTTTTTGGTAATATAATCTGTAATAGTTGAGATTATATCTTACATTTAGTAAAATAAATTAATCTCTCAGGGTTTAATTCCCCGAAGCTCTGCTTCGTGATATCATAAGAAACAACTAAAACTTTTTTAGATACCTCGTAGCTCTGCTGCGAGGAGCATCATTATACTAAAAAATAGAATGAACCTAGAGCATACAAGGCATAGATCTCCTGTTAATTTCTTGGTGCATATTCTAGCTTGTGTTACTTCTTATGCTATCACTAAATCATATATAATACAAATTATAGATTGATACACTCTCCACTTTTTTTAGTTAATCACCCTGCATTGTAAATGCAGGGCTTAAGATTACGGCATAAATGCCTTAGCTATAGCTAGTTTTCAACTTGAAAGTTTCCAAACTTATCATCTCTCGATTCATGTTTATCAATATAATCCTTAATCATTTTGTCAGTCACATTGCCTGTGGTTCTGACAAAATATCCAACAGCCCATAAGTGTTTACCCCAATACTGTTGCCGTAATTCTGGAAATTCCTGCTGAATCTTCCCTTGAACTCTTTCCTTTTAGATACTGTACCCCCTTACTAATACTTTGATAAGATGGCACAGATACATAGATATGTACGTGATTTGAAGCTATCTTCCCTCTTAATATCTCTACACCATTATTCTTACAGATCTCTTGGATTAGGTCCTTGACTCTCCTACCAATATCACCAACCAATATATTATAGCGATATTTAGTCACCCATACTATATGATAAGTGCAATCGTAAACTGTGTGGCTTAGCTTCTTGTAATACTGCATCTCTTCATTCTATATGTTAAAACGACGCACTGCAAGTGCGGGGTTTTTCTCCCAAATTTGGGACAATAAAAATTTTTTGTCAAAACTTCAGTTATATCTATTTTCAATGTGTAAAAAGGTTTTAGCTTCTAGACTCAGCATTAAATTACTTAAATTTTAATTATTACGAGACAAAAAATATAAAAAACGTTAAATTATGTCAATTAGTTTTTAATTTGGTTTCTCTATAGGCAATTAATACTTGCAAAGTTTCATTAAGATAAATAGAATTATCTAGGAAAATGTTAATAAGCAGGAGTTTCGCACTTAGCAAATAATATGCTAATCTAGAGAAAAATAGTTTTAGATAAAAATGACAAGATCAAAATGTAGCAAAGATTTATATAAATCATTCTTACAAGCAAGTAGTGTAAGATATACTAGCAAAGCATTATCTGAAGTAAGTCCATTAGATCTATCGCACGATAGTGCAAGTCGATGGTTAAAGAGTAAGGATTTTCGCCCTAGCGAAATCTATAGCAAAGTGTCAAAATATATTGATCTGGAAGATCCTTGTTTATTAGTGGGAGATGACACCTTATTGTCAAAGCAATACAGTAAGAGGATCGAGCTTGTAAATTATCAATATTCTGGGGCTGTACATGATGTTATACCTGGTATAGGAATGGTAAACTTACTGCATTACAATACTCAAATTGATCAATCTACTCCTGTAGATTATAGAATATATGATAAAGAAACTGATGGTAAAACAAAGAACGAGCATTTTTGTGATATGCTTACTTTAGCTAAAGAAAGAGGTATCAAGCCTGATGCTATAGTTATGGATGCTTGGTATAGTGGTTTGGATAATTTAAAACATATACGTAATTTAGGTTGGATATGGGTTACCAACCTAAGAAAAAATAGAAAAGTTAATCGTAATGTTAGCTTGGAAACTTTAGAGATTCCCGATGAAGGGCTAAAAATTCACCTACGTGGATACGGTTGGGTTACGGTATTTAAGTTTGTGGCAAAAAATGGTCGCATTGATTACATAACAACTAATTTAGAGAATCCTACACGTGAGCAAATAGAGAAAATTGTTAAGGCGCGTTGGTCTATAGAAGTTTATCATCGAGAATTGAAACAAACTTGTGGTATTGAATGCTGTCAGGCACGCACGGGTCGAGCTCAAAGAAATCATATTTGCCTTGCTGTATTGGCCTGGCTTGATATGAACAAAAGGAGGATAAATGAAAACATTACTTTATATCAACAAACTTGGGAAGTTATAAAAACATCAATTCAGAACAACATTAAATGGCTTCTAACTAATACACAATTTTGCTAAGTGCGAAACTCCTGAATAAGGAAAAATAAATATGCTACATGTAAATTTTACTGAGGAAGAATCATTAAATACTCAAGCATTAATAGTGTTTATTGATGACAAATTAAAACTTGATAGTGAACTAATAAACCTTGACCAACAACATCATGGTTTGATCTCCAAGACTATTGCCAATAAATTACAATTTACTGGTAAATACGGGCAGATCAAAATTATTCCTTCCGTTGTTAAGTCAGGGGAAGTAAAATATTTAGTATTAGCAGGGCTTGGAAGTGAAGCAAAACTAACCGAAGTTAAGATTGAAGAATTAGGCGGTAAAATATTACAGAATGTTACTAATGCTAAAATCGCTACTATTGGATTAAAAATTAAAAATAGAATTAGCAATTTTACATCATCACATGTTGCATCTTTAATTGCTAGTGGTGCGTTACTTGCTTCCTACAGATTCGATAAATATAGAACTACTTTAAAAGAGGCGGATAAGTTTGTTGTAGAGTCATTTGAAATTTTTACAGATAATAACGCAGAAGCAACAAAATTGTTTGAAGTTAAAAAACTAATTGCTGAAGGGGTCTTTTTCACAAGAGATATTAGTAACGAGCCATCAAATATTAAAACTCCACAAATATATGCTGAAAGAATAGCAGATATACTTGAAGAATTAAATGTCGATGTTTCTATTCTTGGTGAAAGAGAAATGAAAAATCTTGGCATGGGTGCTCTTCTTGGAGTGGGTCAAGGCTCACAAAATGAATCAAAGCTAGTAGTAATGGAATATCAAGGTGCGAATAAAGATGCTCCTTATATTGCTCTAGTCGGAAAAGGAGTTATTTTTGATACAGGAGGTATATCTCTAAAACCATCAAATAATATGCATTTAATGAGATATGACATGTGTGGTTCTGCCGCAGTAGTTGGTACTATGATTGCGGTTGCTAGTCAAGAATTGCCGGTAAATATCGTAGGTGTTGTAGGGCTCGTTGAAAATATGCCATCAGGTAATGCACAACGTCCTGGTGATGTTGTAACTACTATGTCAGGGCAAACTGCTGAAGTTTTAAATACTGATGCAGAAGGACGTTTAGTTCTTGCTGATGCTGTTTGGTATGCACAAGAGAAATTCAAACCTAAATGCGTGATTGACGTTGCTACTTTAACTGGTGCAATAGTAGTGTCTTTAGGTCCTACATATGCTGGTTGTTTTTCTAATAATGATGAGCTTGCTGATAAACTAATAAAAGTCGGTGAAGAAGTAAATGAAAAATTATGGAGAATGCCGCTTCATGAAGATTATGACGCAATGATTAACTCCGACATAGCTGATATGGCAAATATCGGTAATGTGCCAGGAGCTGCTGGAAGTTCTACCGCTGCTCATTTTATCAAACGTTTTATTCAAGAGGGAGTAGAATGGGCACATTTAGATATAGCAGGCGTTGCAAATAGCAATAAACCCTCATCACTTGGTCCGAAAGGGGCAGTAGGTTATGGTGTAAGGCTACTTGAGAAATTTATAAAGGAAAATTATGAGCAGTAAGCCTTATATATTTGTTATAGGTAATGAAAAAGGTGGAGCAGGTAAAACAACCTGCTCTATCCATTTAATAGTGGCACTACTTTATCAAAAATATTCAGTTGTAAGTATTGATACTGATTCTCGCCAAAGCTCTTTAACTAATTACCTAAAAAATCGAGATTTATATAATGAGCAAAACCCTGACAAACCGGTATTAGTACCAAAGCATTTCCATGTCAAAGAAAGTTCTGAAGAAGAGCAAGCAAATAGTTTTGAGCAGATATTAAAGGATAATATGGATGCTAATTATATAGTAATCGATACGCCTGGTAGCCATACTGCTTTATCAAGGCTTGCTCATTCTTATGCTTATACCATTATTACGCCGATAAATGATAGCTTTTTAGATTTAGACGTAATAGCAAAAGTTGATAATAAAGATGAAATTATTAGTCCCTCAATTTATAGCCAGATGATATGGGAGCAGAAAATGCAGCGTGCTAGTCGTGATAGAGGGAGTATAGATTGGATAATTTTGCGTAATCGTTTAAGCAATCTTGATGCGTTAAATAAAAGGCGTGTTAGTAACGTATTGAATAAGCTTGCTAAAAGAATTAATTTTAAACTTACGGAAGGTTTTAGTGAACGTGTAATATATAGGGAGCTATTTCTGCAAGGTTTAACTTTGCTTGATTTAAAAGTTGCTAAATATGATAGAGCGTTTAATAGCTCACATGTACTTGCTCGCCAAGAGCTAAGAAATTTTTTAAATTTTCTAAATATTACCCCTACATCCTAGGCTCTGTGAAGATTTCTAAAAAGATTTAATTTTGACTCTTTTGTGCTGCAAATTACAAGATTTTTTTTGAAATATGAACAACTATTCCGTCAAAAATCTTAATGATGCTCCTCGCAGCAGAGCTACGAGGTATCTAAAAAAGTTTTAGTTGTTTCTTATGATATCACGAAGCAGAGCTTCGGGGAATTAAACCCTGAGAGATTAATTTTCGCTAAAAAATAGTTCAAAACTCAAAATCAATTAGAACCCTTCACAGAACCTAGATAATTTTATTGCAGGATTTAGCTATTTTGATTATAGTGAGTTGATTTAAAAAACAAAAATAAAATGCATAAATATAGAACTCATAATTGTAACGAATTAAAAATTTCCGATGTTGGGACTGAAGTAAAGCTATCTGGTTGGGTACATAGAAGAAGAGATCATGGCAATCTAGTTTTTGTAGATTTACGTGATCATTATGGCATAACACAAATCGTGTTTACCGACCAAAATCCACAGCTTATGGACGATGCTAGCCGTTTACGTTATGAGTCAGTTGTGACAGTAGTTGGGAAAGTAGTAGCAAGATCAGAAGAGACTATTAATAACACGCTTCCTACCGGTCATATAGAAGTTTTAGCCGGTGAATTTATTATTGAATCAGCTGCTGATACTTTACCATTTGTGATTAATACGGAAAAAGACGCACCTGAAGACTCAAGGCTTAAACATCGCTTTTTAGATTTAAGACGTGAGAAGTTGCATAATAATATAATGCTACGTTCACAAATTATTTCTTATATCCGTCAATTGATGACTGCAAGAGGTTTTACCGAGTTCCAAACACCTATTCTAACTGCTAGCTCACCGGAAGGGGCGAGGGATTTCTTAGTCCCAAGCAGATTACATCCGGGCAAATTTTATGCATTACCGCAAGCACCGCAACAATTCAAGCAGCTATTAATGGTATCGGGATTTGATCGTTATTTCCAAATCGCTCCATGTTTCCGTGATGAAGATGCAAGAGCAGATAGGTCACCAGGGGAGTTTTACCAGCTAGATATCGAAATGTCTTTTGTCACGCAAGAAGATATATTCAGCACAATCGAGCCTGTAATGTATGAGCTATTTACTAAATTTACAGATAAGAAAGTGTCAGAAGCACCCTTTATCCGTATTCCATATAATGAATCTATGTTAAAATACGGCTCTGATAAGCCTGACTTACGTAACCCTATTATTATTGCCGATGTAACGAAAATTTTTAGAGATTCCGACTTTACTATTTTTAGGGAAAATATCAAAAAAGGTAGTATTGTCCGAGCAATTCCAGCACCTTATGCAGCCGCACAACCTCGTAGTTTCTTTGATGAAATGATAGAATTCGCAATATCGGAGGGAGCTGGAGGACTTGGCTATATTCAGTTTAGCGAAAGCGGCGAAGCAAAAGGACCGGTTGCAAAATTCTTAAGCACTCAGCAATTAAAAGATTTAAAGAATGCTGCTAATATTAGCAATGGAGATGCGGTATTTTTCGCTAACGATAAAAAAGATAAGGCAGCCAAACTTGCCGGTAAAGTAAGGATTAAGCTTGCCGATGAGTTAGATTTACTTGAAAAGGATTGCTTTAAATTCTGCTGGATTACCGATTTTCCATTCTATGAGCTAAACGAAGAAACTGGCAAAATTGATTTTAGCCATAATCCATTTTCTATGCCTCAGGGTGGGTTAGAAGCTCTTGAGAACGCAAAAACAACCGAAGAGTTGCTAGAGCTTACCGCATATCAGTATGATATTGTTTGTAATGGCATAGAACTTTCTAGCGGTGCTGTTAGAAATCATAAGCCTGAGATAATGTATAAGGCATTTGCTATAGCTGGTTATAGTGAGGCGGAAGTTGATAAAAGATTCGGGGGAATGATTAGAGCGTTTAAATTTGGAGCACCACCACACGGCGGGATAGCCCCAGGTATAGACCGAATCGTTATGCTACTTGCGGAAGCTACTAATATAAGGGAGATAATCGCTTTCCCATTAAATCAGCAAGCCGCAGATTTATTAATGAACGCTCCGAATTACGTAGAAGATAAGGCGTTCAAAGAATTAAATGTCATGCTATCCCCATCTGCTAGAAAGAATGCGGAGAAAGAGTAGGGATTTATGGCTTTGTTGCATAAATAAAATTTGTAGAGCAAGAGTGGTGATAATCTGGTAAGATGTCCTGAATTAAAAAATAATCCAGATTATATGAGATCTCGGAAGAAAGCCCCTTTTAGTAAATCACGCAAGTATTCTAAATATAAAATAACGAATTGGTCAGAATATAATAATTTTTTACGCAATGGGGGTCGCATAGATTTTATGATTGCCAGTGATTTGGCGATTGGCTGGTATGCTGATTACAGAGAGGAAATGAAACGAGGAAGACCTAGACGCTATAGTGATCACGCTATATTACAGTGTTTGAAGATCAGATGCTTATTCGGTCTTAAGTTACGCCAAACCCAAGGCTTTATAAACTGGCTCTTTGAAATATCGGGTTTATCTATTAGATGTCCAGACTATACAACATTAAGTAAGCGTATGAAGTCATTAGATCTTAGGTATTTACATGGAAATCAAGATAAAGAATTTAGTTGTATTTCAATGGATAGTACAGGGATACAAGCCTACACAGGGAACGAATGGCTAGAAAATAAGCATGGTAAGCAATATAAGCGTCGCATATGGAAAAAGCTACATATCGTTATAGAAGATCAAGGTATGATACTTGCCGATAGTACCACAGAGCATACTATAGATGATAGATCACAGATTGGACTACTAATAGCTAATGTCAGAGCCAAGGATTTTCTGGGAGATCGAGTGTATGACGGTGAATCTACATATCAATTGTTGAGAAAGAAGAAGATAAAACCAGTTATTAGACCCCCAAACTCTTCAGTAAAAGTTCAATCGCTTAGGGATAAAACTGAGAGAGATGCAGCTGTTATATATCAACAAAACAAAGGATACCAAGCATGGAGGGTAAAGAATAATTATGGTAGAAGGGAGCGTGTAGAGAACACGTTCTTTCGATTTAAAACTTCTTTTGGTAGTAAGTTTCTATCAAGACATGATCAAAATATGACAAAAGAAATGTCTATTAAATGCCACTTATTAAACAAAATGTTTGAAATTGGTAAACCTATCTCTGTGCCTGTTGGCTAGGCTAGCATTGCGGGGTTAGGGGCAGTATATTCAAAAGCTTATTTATGCAACAAAGCCATGCCGCATTACCTAAAAACTGTTTTTTCCAATTTTGAATTGTTTTAACACTTATTGCATATTTTGAAGCTAACTGACCAAGTGTCGACTCCTCTTTTATTAATCTGGTAAATTCCAGTATTAATTAAGCCAGATTTATATTTTCTTCCCATACCTCATTGGGTGTTTTATAACCGAGCACTTTTCTTGGTAAATTATTTAAAAAATCCTCAATTTCTTGTAATTGCTTTATTGTTAATTTTTTTATATCTAAAGATTTAGAGTATACTCTGTGCACCATTGAGTTAATCTTCTCTATCAATGGTTTTTGCCATGGAGAATAAGGATTGCAAAAATATACTTTTCGTTCAGATTTTGGCAATAGTTGTTCATGATTGGTAAATTCTTTGCCATTATCTAGTCTATCCGCCAAAAACACTTCAAATCCTGATCATTTGTAATGGGATAGAGTTTTGACAACAAATTGCTAAGATTTTCAATAAAAATTAATAAGTTATGTTAATTTTTACTGATACATTTCTGTGTTGGTCTAATTTTGATATGGAGCTATTGTTAACGATTTTTTATCGTTCATCTAGTTTTTGCATGATGATATTTTTGATTTATGTGGAGTTAGACACGATTTGTAAATGATTTGCAATGCATCGTAAATTCAAACCAATAGCAGAGATTATTGGATTGATAATATCTCCTATCATACCTTTCAAGAAGTTTCTACCCATCCGACCATATTGCTTTAAGTGACCTATTATTGGTTCTATGGCACTGCGTCTCTTGATCATAGACTTGTCCTCTTGTAACAACTTCTTCCGCGTTTTTGGGGTATATACCTTACTCTTCTCCTTTACATTGCTACCACTATACCCAAGATCAACAAATGATTTCTTTATCTTGATTCCAGTGACACTCTCTACTGCTTCAAAGCTCTGATGCAATGTATGACCATCATAAGGATTATTATGAAACGATTTTGCGGATAAAACAAAATTTCTACGACCACTTACTACTACCGCTACTTTATTGCCAAACTCATATGGCTTGTTGCGTTTTCCCTTTCCTATACACTCTACTTCAGGGGCATGAAAACTATATAATACTTTGTTATCTTCTTTATATTGCTTTTTAGCTTCTCTTTTTAAAACAGATTGGTTATGTATTTGTTTTATTTTTTGCAATACTTCTTGATTTTTGAGAGACAAGTTTAATTGCTTATTTTTGATCTCACGCTCACATACTCTAATCAAACGACCCAGTAATATTTTTAAATGCTTCATTATTTTCCAACGCTTCTTGGCTTTACTATAGCTAACACGGAAATGTTTCTACCACAGATTAGGAAAAACTTAGGCATTGATCAATAATTTTATGTAAACAGTTTTTAAAGTTAGTCCAGCAATGTTTAATAGGATTTAGATCTGGTGAATATGTGAGTAAATACAAAAACTATGGTAAAAACCTTTTCGCGTTAGCTATATGTTCTTTATATTTCCATAGCTTTACTATATCGCGTTTATAGGTTCTAGCGTATGTTTCATTCAAATGTATACCCAAACTGTTGCAAAGCTTTACTATGCTAAGCCTAGCTTTATCCATTAAATAAACATCGTGTGGGTGTTTGATATTCTTAATTTGTACAGTCGTATCAGCGATGATTAATTCCAAATCTTTTTTTTTAATTGTGTTAGTTTTTATCCCAACCCTGATCAACTCCGATAATATCTCATTATATCCAGCTTCACCTAATACACTACGAAACCGTCGTATACTAGTTTCCGAGATAGCTATGTCTTTTTCTATATATTCCCACCCGCAGAAATACTGCCAATACATATTCTCTTTTAGCTCTTCCTCTGATAATGAATCTGAAAAATTATACATTGCTTGTAGCATCGTTATGCCAAGCATCACTCTATGACATTTTCTATTTCTACCAAATTTCTTAATACAAACATTTTTTGATAACCACTCTTCGAGCCTAGACCAATTTATTAATTCTCTTAATTTATATAGCTTATTATTTGGGTTTAATTCTTCTTTTAATTTATAACCAAACAGTTTCCCTTGTTCTTGCGATTTGATAATGTTGTCTATTGGCATTGACTGAAATCCATAAGGTTTATGACCATATTTTATCATTTTCTTACGGATTGTTGTATTACTTCTTGTCTTAAAACCATATTATCTATAAGGCTTGTAGAGTTTTGGCGGACGGACTATCTAACGTTATGCTTTTGATTATATGCGACAATTGTTTAAGTTTTTTATTCATGTTACCAATCACATCTTGTGTTCTTTTTGAACGGTTTAAAGTGAGAAACACTTTTTGTGTTCTGATATCCACAAGAGCGCCTATATTACGACTTTGATTACCTTTGTTAAAAGTTAAATCACCTTCTAAATGACCTATTGCTGCTATCTTTCTATTTATCTCTGGTCTTTCAGTAATGGAAACTCGATTTGGTATTGTAATTCTTTTGTTTCTGATTCTTGTACCATGATGCAACCTATTTTTCCTTTTTCTTGCTAAAGATAAATATAATTTTTGCCTTTGTGCTATAGGAGATGTATAAATAAACTGGTATATACTCTCTGTAGAAATATTGACAGTATCTCGTGATAGTTTACGTCTACCTGAAATTATATCTGGTGAAATACCCTGTGTTAACTGCTTTATTATTTCTGCTCGTAAATTATTATCAATATCTAATTTTCTTTTTCTCTTACCTTGCCTTAAACTGCAAGCAAGTGTGTTAGCCCTATCTGGTCTATAATTATGCCTCATTCTCTTGAGTTCATAACATATAGTGCTTTTATCACGGCCAATCTTTGTCTCTATATATCGCGAGCTATAACCACTCTTATTCATTTCGTATATTTTAAATCTTTCATCTATCGTTAAATGAGCCATGATATATCTATATTTAAATGATGCTCCTCGCAGCAGAGCTACGAGGTATCTAAAAAAGTTTTAGTTGTTTCTTATGATATCACGAAGCAGAGCTTCGGGGAATTAAACCCTGAGAGATTAAAAATTGATTATATCTGGCTTAATTAATTATAGAACTTTCCTATTCAAAAGCTTATTTATGCAACAAAGCCATGCCTATCCCCAATTGGAATGAAGCTATGGCTCATTTTATGATCAAATTTGATGGTAGGATTTAATGGCTCACGAAATTTACACAATTGATGAAACAGAGCCTTGAAACTCGGTCGCTTGCGGCCGAGTTCTTCATCTTTAAATATAAATTTTTACTTTAGTCAGAAAAATTAGAATTTTTGTCAAAACTTCAGGTTATTAGCATTCTGTCTAATATATGTACGATCAATTGCTTTCTTGGAATCTTTCTTGCTACTCACTGTAGTATCTATTTGTAGTAAGTTTTTACTCTCATTAATCATTTTACTTATTAAGTATTTTTCTATATCTTCTCGAGTCTTAAAACGTTGCTTATCTCTTATATTTAATGATTCATCACGAGCACAGTAAAAATTCTCTATAGCTCTGTATACACTTGACCAACTACGCTGAAAATATTTATTAGTTGTTAATTCAACAACAGATCTTGCTTTAACGCTATCATTAGTTACTAGTGATAGTATTAATCTCTCAGGGTTTAATTCCCCGAAGCTCTGCTTCGTGATATCATAAGAAACAACTAAAACTTTTTTAGATACCTCGTAGCTCTGCTGCGAGGAGCATCATTTCTAAAACCACATCTTGATTATAGGGAAAAATTTTTTATTTCTTGCAACATTTCTTGTATAATCATACACACTAAAACCCCTTTTGTATTTGAGCGTATTTATATCATAACTTATAAGTTTGGCTATCTTTTTGTCAAAACTTCAGTAATTGGGATAATTTGATAATTTTCTTGCAATATCCAAAGGAGATTCGTAAGATTATTTACACTACAAATGCGATAGAATCGCTGAATAGCCAATTGAGAAAAGTTACTAAGAATAAAGGCATCTTTCCAAATGATGACGCAGTATTTAAGGTTTTATATCTGACAATTGATTATATTACCAAAAAATGGTCTATGCCTATCCCAAATTGGAATGAAGCTATGGCTCATTTTATGATCAAATTTGATGGTAGAATTTAATGGCTCACGAAATTTACACAATTGATGAGACAGAGCCGTATTAAAGAACTCTTATTAGTTTATTAAGATCTATTTTAAACTATTATATAACTTACTAACTATTTTTAGTTAACATTTATATTTTCTTCAAACCCTAATTGCTTTTCTATACTAAATAGTTTAATTTAAAGAAGTATCAGAAATTCTTTTTTAATCGTAATTCTAACTTATGAGCGATCTATTTAGCTTCAACAAAGAAAAAAAACTTAAGATAATTAATAATACATATAGTGCAAAAGATATTGAAGTATTAGAGGGGCTTGAGCCTGTTCGTAAAAGACCCGGGATGTATATTGGTGGCACAGACTTAAATGCTATGCATCATTTAGTATCTGAAGTACTTGATAATTCTATGGACGAGGCTGTCGCCGGTTTTGCAAGTATTATCACGATAAAAATGCATCAGGATCACAGTATAACCATATCGGATAATGGTCGTGGAATCCCTATCGATAATCATCCAAAATTCCCGAACAAATCAGCATTAGAAGTTATTTTAACTACGCTGCACTCTGGAGGTAAATTTTCAAGCAATGTTTATCAAACTGCTGGTGGGTTGCATGGTGTTGGGGTATCGGTAGTTAATGCCCTGGCAGAACATCTAGAAATTAAAGTATATAAGCAGGGTAAATTATATAAGCAAAGCTATGCAAAAGGTGAAAAATTAACCGAATTAATATGTGAAGAAGCTCCTAAAAGGCTAAAAGGTACATCGATAAACTTCATCCCTGATCCAGAAATTTTTGGTGACAAGATACATTTTAATCCTAAAAAAGTTTATGAACTTGCAAGATCGAAAGCTTATTTATACCGAGGTGTTACTATAGAATGGGAGTGCGAAATTGAAGCATCTAGCGATGTACCTAAGAAAGCATTAATAAACTTCCCAAATGGTTTAAAAGATTATTTAAGCTCAAAAATAACACCAGATGATTTAATTACGCCGGAAATCTTTTCTGGGAATGTTGAATCAGAGCAAGACGGCATAAAGCTTGAATGGGCAATTTGTTGGCAAAATAATGACAGCTCGGCATTTATTCAATCTTATTGTAATACTGTCCCAACACCCTTAGGTGGAACTCACGAACAGGGTCTTAAATCTGCTTTACTACGCGGACTTAAAGCATATGGTGAAATGGTTGGGAATAAAAAAACCGCTAATCTAACTATCGAAGATATTTTAGAAACTGCAAGCGTTGTACTATCTATTTTTATAGCTGAGCCTACTTTTCAAGGGCAAACTAAAGAAAAATTAGTATCTCAAGGTGTAAGCAAACCTGCTGAAAATATTATAAAAGACCATTTTGACCATTTTCTTAGTAGCAACAAAACTATAGCTAATAATTTGCTTGAGCATTTTATAGCCATTGCTGAGTTTAGATTAAATAAGAAAAATGAAAAAACTATTTCTCGTAAAAATGCTACGCAAAAATTACGTCTGCCCGGTAAGCTTGCTGACTGCACAAGAACTTCACCAGAAGGTACGGAATTGTTTATTGTAGAAGGTGATTCGGCAGGTGGTTCAGCTAAACAAGCGCGTAATAGAGAAACGCAAGCGGTATTGCCGTTATGGGGAAAAGTCTTAAATGTTGCAAGCTCTACGCTTGAAAAGATAGTTAATAACCAAGCTATACAAGATTTAGAAATAGCTCTTGCTTGCGGTAGTATGAAGAATTATAAAAAAGAAAACTTGCGTTATGAGAAAATAATTATTATGACTGATGCCGATGTTGATGGTGCTCACATAGCTTCATTATTAATGACTTTCTTCTTTTTAAGAATGCCAAAATTAGTAGAAGATGGACATTTATATTTAGCAAAACCACCACTTTATCGCTTAACGCAGTCTAATAAAACTTATTATGCAAATGATGAAGAGGAAAAAGCCAAACTAACAGATACATTATCCAAGAGTAGTAAAGCTAAGATTGAAGTTGGCAGATTTAAAGGACTCGGGGAAATGATGCCTATGCAGTTAAAAGAAACTACTATGCATCCGGAAAAAAGATCACTTCTAAAAGTTACTTTAGAAGATTTTCAAAATGTTGATAAAATAGTAGATGATTTAATGGGCAAAAAGCCAGAAAAAAGATTCCAATTTATTTATGAACAGGCTTTAGTTAAAATGGATAAGATTATTAACGAGCTGGATATTTAAGATAAGCGTCATTGCGAGAAGCGAAGCGACGAAGCAATCTCATGAGGCAGTAGTACAAGAATCCTAAGATTGCTTCGTCGAAACTTACAGTTTCGCCTCGCAATGACGGGATGACAATGAAAATGGAGTATTATGTATTTACGTTTAATTATAGCATTATTTTTTACTATAAATTTTGTTTCTGTATTTGCCGCTACTAAAGAAGAAACGAAAGAGCCTGAAAATAAAATAACAAACGAAGAGGCTTATAAGCAATTTCAGGAAATATTTGAACGTGTTGAAAAAGAATACGTAGAAACACCAGATAAACAAAAAATGATAGATGAAGCGATTAACGGCATGTTAAATTCGCTTGATCCGCATTCAGGTTACTACACAGGTGAGGATTTTGAAGATATTTTTACATTTACTAAAGGTGAGTTTGGCGGAATTGGAGTTAACATAATGTATGATAACGGGGCTATAAAAATAATATCTCCTATTGATGATTTGCCTGCGTTCAAAGCTGGTCTAAAAGGAGGGGATTACATAGTCGGGGTGAATAACGAATTAGTATCTACAATTGGTCCTAACAAAGCCGTGAAAGAAATGCGAGGTACGCCGGGGACTAAAGTTAAGTTACTAGTTATAAAAGCCGATGAGGTAAAACCACAAGATATAGAGCTTACTCGCGAAATAGTGAAAATGAACCCAATAAAAGCACATTTAGAAAAAAATAATATTGCTTATATACGTATTATTACTTTTAACGAATCAACAATCTCCGAATTGAAAGCAGCAATAAAGAAGCTCAAATCTGAAAGTAAAGACGATATTAAAGGTATTATTCTCGATATACGTAATAATGCAGGAGGTATACTAGAACAGGCAATTGTTGTTAGTGATTACTTTATCGATTCCGGTATAATATTAACGACAAAAGGTAGAGCTAACTTGATCGATACTGAAATCAAAGCAAATGAGTTTTCACTGAAAGCTCCAAAAGTTCCTATGATAGTCCTGATAAACGGCAATTCTGCTTCAGCTTCGGAAATAGTAGCAGGAGCGTTGCAAGATCATAAAAGAGCGATAATACTTGGGACTAAATCTTTTGGTAAAGGTTCGGTTCAGGCTTTGACTCAAATTAATCAAAGAGCAGCTGTAAAACTTACTATCGCTAAATATTACACACCAAGCGGTCGTTCTATTCAAGCAGATGGTATAGAGCCTGATATTATAATTGAACCAGCAAAAGTAGAATATCCGGAAGTTAAAAAAATAGATAAACGTTTTTCTGAAAGTTCTTTAAAAAATTATTTAAAGAATGATGTTGAAAAAGATAATTCATCCAAAAATAAAGATAGTAAAAAAGAAACAAAAGATAAAAATAACAAACAAGAAGATAACGAATTATCTGAATTATACAAAAAAGATTACCAATTTGCTCGTGCTTATGATGTAATTACAGGGTTAATTATTAATAAGAATCTAGAGACAAAAGGGGAAGTTAAATAAGAGTGGACCAGCCCCACCTATGTCACCCCGTGACTTGTTCACGGGGTCCAGTTAAAAATATCAATGATATTGATATTTTTAATTGTTTTTCTGGATCCCGTGAATAAATCACGGGATGACAGGGGGAGAATGGTAAATTCCAGTATTAATTAAGCCAGATTTATATTTTCTTCCCATACCTCATTGGGTGTTTTATAACCGAGCACTTTTCTTGGTAAATTATTTAAAAAATCCTCAATTTCTTGTAATTGCTTTATTGTTAATTTTTTTATATCTAAAGATTTAGAGTATACTCTGTGCACCATTGAGTTAATCTTCTCTATCAATGGTTTTTGCCATGGAGAATAAGGATTGCAAAAATATACTTTTCGTTCAGATTTTGGCAATAGTTGTTCATGATTGGTAAATTCTTTGCCATTATCTAACGTTATGCTTTTGATTATATGCGACAATTGTTTAAGTTTTTTATTCATGTTACCAATCACATCTTGTGTTCTTTTTGAACGGTTTAAAGTGAGAAACACTTTTTGTGTTCTGATATCCACAAGAGCGCCTATATTACGACTTTGATTACCTTTGTTAAAAGTTAAATCACCTTCTAAATGACCTATTGCTGCTATCTTTCTATTTATCTCTGGTCTTTCAGTAATGGAAACTCGATTTGGTATTGTAATTCTTTTGTTTCTGATTCTTGTACCATGATGCAACCTATTTTTCCTTTTTCTTGCTAAAGATAAATATAATTTTTGCCTTTGTGCTATAGGAGATGTATAAATAAACTGGTATATACTCTCTGTAGAAATATTGACAGTATCTCGTGATAGTTTACGTCTACCTGAAATTATATCTGGTGAAATACCCTGTGTTAACTGCTTTATTATTTCTGCTCGTAAATTATTATCAATATCTAATTTTCTTTTTCTCTTACCTTGCCTTAAACTGCAAGCAAGTGTGTTAGAGCCCTATCTGGTCTATAATTATGCCTCATTCTCTTGAGTTCATAACATACAGTGCTTTTATCACGGCCAATCTTTGTCCCTATATATCGCGAGCTATAACCACTCTTATTCATTTCGTATATTTTAAATCTTTCATCTATCGTTAAATGAGCCATGATATATCTATATTTAAATGATGCTCCTCGCAGCAGAGCTACGAGGTATCTAAAAAAGTTTTAGTTGTTTCTTATGATATCACGAAGCAGAGCTTCGGGGAATTAAACCCTGAGAGATTAAAAATTGATTATATCTGGCTTAATTAATTATAGAACTTTCCCCCACATAAGAAAAAATCTACTTCTCGAAACGATAGTGAGCATAAGATCTATAGCTACTTGCTTGATCAATATTGGACTAAATCTGGCTCAACAAAGCAAGTGTATGTGCCTAATGTGAATGAGGTTTGGAGTGGTGACATTACTTACATTAGAACTAATGGTGGCTTTATGTATATGGCAGCTATTATAGATTGGCATAGCAAGGCCATATTGAGCTATAAACTGTCAAATTCTATGGATGCATCTCTTGTAACTGATGTCTTGAAACAAGCTCTCAGTAAGTATAACGCTCCACAGATATTTAATAGTGATCAAGGTAGCCAATATACCAGTTATGACCACATAAATATTCTCAAGGAGCATGATATCCAAATTTCAATGAATGGCAAAGGTAGAAGTATTGATAATATAGTAATAGAAAGGTTTTTTAGAACTTTAAAATATAATTGTATCTTTATTAATGATTTTAACAATGTTAAAGAGTTAAAAGAGGGGATTGATCATGGCTTTGTTGCATAAATAAAATTTGTAGAGCAAGAGTGGTGATAATCTGGTAAGATGTCCTGAATTAAAAAATAATCCAGATTATATGAGATCTCGGAAGAAAGCCCCTTTTAGTAAATCACGCAAGTATTCTAAATATAAAATAACGAATTGGTCAGAATATAATAATTTTTTACGCAATAGGGGTCGCATAGATTTTATGATTGCCAGTGATTTGGCGATTGGCTGGTATGCTGATTACAGAGAGGAAATGAAACGAGGAAGACCTAGACGCTATAGTGATCACGCTATATTACAGTGTTTGAAGATCAGATGCTTATTCGGTCTTAAGTTACGCCAAACCCAAGGCTTTATAAACTGGCTCTTTGAAATATCGGGTTTATCTATTAGATGTCCAGACTATACAACATTAAGTAAGCGTATGAAGTCATTAGATCTTAGGTATTTACATGGAAATCAAGATAAAGAATTTAGTTGTATTTCAATGGATAGTACAGGGATACAAGCCTACACAGGGAACGAATGGCTAGAAAATAAGCATGGTAAGCAATATAAGCGTCGCATATGGAAAAAGCTACATATCGTTATAGAAGATCAAGGTATGATACTTGCCGATAGTACCACAGAGCATACTATAGATGATAGATCACAGATTGGACTACTAATAGCTAATGTCAGAGCCAAGGATTTTCTGGGAGATCGAGGGTATGACGGTGAATCTACATATCAATTGTTGAGCAAGAAGAAGATAAAACCAGTTATTAGACCCCCAAACTCTTCAGTAAAAGTTCAATCGCTTAGGGATAAAACTGAGAGAGATGCAGCTGTTATATATCAACAAAACAAAGGATACCAAGCATGGAGGGTAAAGAATAATTATGGTAGAAGGGAGCGTGTAGAGAACACGTTCTTTCGATTTAAAACTTCTTTTGGTAGTAAGTTTCTATCAAGACATGATCAAAATATGACAAAAGAAATGTCTATTAAATGCCACTTATTAAACAAAATGTTTGAAATTGGTAAACCTATCTCTGTGCCTGTTGGCTAGGCTAGCATTGCGGGGTTAGGGGCAGTATATTCAAAAGCTTATTTATGCAACAAAGCCTTGGTTAATTCCTTAATTAATCCATTCTGACTTAGTACTGTTTTTAAATCTACTCCGCCTTCTATCAGCAAATCTATTGCTTCATTTATTTTTTTATTCTTCTCTATTTGCATTTCTGTTACCTATATTTTTAATTACTTCTAATATAGGCTCAACAAAAATTTACACAATCATTGCAAAAGACTCGTATGGGAAGAAAATATAAATCTGGCTTAATTAATACTGGAATTTACCCTTCTGCTACTGAAAAAGAAGCAGAATTAGCTCTTGAGTCATTTGATCAAAAATGGAGTAAGCAATATCCGCATATAGCTAAATCTTGGTATAATAATTGGGATAATTTGATAATTTTCTTGCAATATCCAAAGGAGATTCGTAAGATTATTTACACTACAAATGCGATAGAATCGCTGAATAGCCAATTGAGAAAAGTTACTAAGAATAAACGCATCTTTCCAAATGATGACGCAGTATTTAAAGTTTTATATCTGACAATTGATTATATTACCAAAAAATGGTCTATGCCTATCCCCAATTGGAATGAAGCTATGGCTCATTTTATGATCAAATTTGATGGTAGAATTTAATGGTTCACGAAATTTACACAATTGATGAGACAGAGCCACAAAAACAGTTAAAACTTTTTGGATAGATACCTCGTAGCTCTGCTGCGAGGAGCATCATTTATAAAAAAATCTCTATTGTTTTATGTTCTCAAGTTTTTTTCTGGATTCCCGCCTGCACGGGAATGACATCAATAGAATCACAAAATGGCTATTAACTTGCTGTATAATGGTCGTGGCGATGATTATTGTAGGCGGGATAACCAGGCTTATGGATTCAGGTTTATCGATAGTTGAGTGGCGTCCGGTAACGGGTATTTTGCCCCCATTTAGTTATGATACTTGGCAAGCCGAATTCGCTAAATATAAAGCATTTCCGGAATATAATGCAGTTAATTACGGGATGACTTTATCAGAGTTTAAATTCATCTATTTATTAGAGTTTGTGCATCGCCTGCTTGGCAGGGCTACAGGTTTGATATATGTATTACCTTTAATATATTTTTATTTTAAAGGGATCATAAAAAATCGTGATATATTATCTTATATAATTGTTTTGCTGTTATTTTGCGTGCAGGGCTTTATGGGATGGTATATGGTTAAAAGCGGTTTAGTTAATCATCCGTCTGTTAGCCATTTTCGTCTAGCTTTTCATCTCATTATTGCCGTAATTATTTATCATTTACTTTTTTACAAGCTAGTCAAAAATTGTTGTGATATTTTATTAATTCCATCACAAATAAATTTAAAATTACCGCTAATATTTTCTGTTGCTGCTATTGCTATGATATACGTACAGATTTTTTTAGGTGCTTTAGTTGCAGGGCTCGATGCAGGGCTAGTATATAATAGTTTTCCATTGATGGGCGGCAATTTTATTCCTATAGAAATAAAAGATAATGTCATTAGCTTTAAAAATTGGTCTGATCCGGTTTTTGTCCAGTTTATACACCGTCTAGGTGCTTATAGTTCGTCTATAATCATCATAGCTTTGATTATTTCTTTGTTAAAAGTCAAAAATCCAAAATTAAATAAAGTAGCATTTTATTTGGCTATTGCTTTATTAATACAATTATCTACTGGCGTAATTACTCTTTTATATTACGTTCCTATAATAGCAGCTTCTATGCATCAATTTTTTGCTATAGTGCTTTTATCTATAGTCATTTGGTGCTATTCTCTAATAAAAAATTCTTAATGATCATCACTGTAAACAGCCCTATCGCCTCAAGGTTAGATAAATATTTAAGGCGTCTATATCCTCTTTTGACCCAAGGAGTGATAGAGAAAGCATTGCGTCAAAAGCAAATAATCGTTAATTCTAAAAAAGCAGAAGCAAGTTTAAGAGTGGTGGAGGGTGATGAAATTTTTATTCATGATAAGTTTAATTTACCTATAGCTCAACCAACTAAACTAGTTTTTACTGATGCTGAAATTACATTAGCAAAGAAAATTACCACTGAATATTTAATATATGAGGATGATAATATAATAGCGATTAATAAACCAGCGGGGCTTACAACGCAAGGCGGTAGTAAAATTAATTTATCGGTCGATTCTGCATTAAAATATTTAAACAGCCAAGGAGCTGATTTTAAGTTAGTACATAGATTAGATAAAGAAACAAGCGGTTTGCTTTTAATTGCTAAAAATTATGTAAGTAGTGTAAAACTTCATGATGCTTTTAAAGAAAAATTGGTTGAAAAGACATATCTCGCTGTAACCTATGGAAAACCAATTAAAGATCAAGGAGAGGTCAAAACTAACATAGAAAAAAGTAAGGGGAGTATACCTAAAATTACTGATATAAATGATAATAGTGGTAAACTTGCCATTACTTATTATAAATTACTAAAATCACTTACCAATAACTTATTTTTGGTTGAATTTATTCCGATTACGGGTAGAATGCATCAATTAAGATTGCATGCTAAATTACTAGGTTGTCCAATATTTGGTGATAATAAATATGGCAATGACAAATTAATGCCGTATAGTAAATATATGTTTTTGCATGCTAGTAATATAGTATTGTCTAAAAAAGTTTTTGGCAAAGAGGTTAATTTAGAAGCAAAATTGCCTTTTTATTTTAATAAAGTTTTAGTTTTTGGATAGAGTTAAAGTTATTATGTTCCGTAGTTATATTTTACTATTGGTGTTTTTAGTCATTAATCTGAAGTTTTGACAAAAATTCTAATTTTTCTGACTAAAGTAAAAATTTATATTTAAAGTTAAATATTTAGTGCTTTTATCAGCTTAAAAGCGATATTTCTACAATTTAAAGTAAATTATTTGATATATAATACAAATTATAGATCGATACACTCGCCACTTTTTTTAATAAAAAATTTTTGTCAAAACTTCAGATTAATAGTGTTGATAGTTTTGCAGATGTTCAGCAAAGAATTAGTGAAGCAGAAAAAGAATATATAAGCAATAGGTTTGTAAACGCTGTGACTATAAGCAGCTATTAACCAGAGCTAAAGGTATTTTTGCTTTAAACGGGGAGCATTAAAAGCAAATGAAATGATGCCTATCGCTTCTGCTACAAAGCCTATAACTGCTGCAGGAATTTTAAGGCTGCAAGAGCAAAAATTATTAAACGTCAATGACAAGATATATAAATATATTGATTTAGAAATGGAGTCTTTTGCAATGATTGTGTAAATTTTTGTTGAGCCTATATTAGAAGTAATTAAAAATATAGGTAACAGAAATGCAAATAGAGAAGAATAAAAAAATAAATGAAGCAATAGATTTGCTGATAAAAGGCGGAGTAGATTTAAAAACAGTACTAAGTCAGAATGGATTAATTAAGGAATTAACCAAGGGTATTTTAGAGCGAGCACTGCATGCTGAGATGTCAGAACATTTAGGTTATAGCAAGTATGATAGAGCTGAAACTGAGAATGCGAGGAATGGTAGTTTTAGTAAGAATCTGATTAGTGAGAATGGTACTATAGAGCTAAATGTTCCAAGAGACAGACAAGGTAAATTTGAACCTATAATAGTCTCAAAGAAACAAACAAGAATAGATGGCTTAGACCAAAAGATAATATCCTTATATGCGAAGGGTATGAGTGTGTCTGATATTAAAACACAATTGCAAGAATTATATGGAGCTGAGATCAGTGAGAGCCTAATCAGCAGGATTACAGATGAAGTAATAGATGAGGTCAAGATTTGGCAGAGTAGACCTCTTGAATCAGTATACCCTATAGTATATTTTGACTGTTTAGTAGTGAAAGTAAGACAAGATAAACTTATTATTAATAAATCAGTATATGTAGCTTTAGGAATAGATTTATCTGGTAGAAAGGATATTTTAGGCTTATGGATAAGTGAGAATGAAGGAGCTAAATTTTGGCTTGGTAATTTTACTGAGATGAAAAATAGAGGAGTAAAAGATATCTTAATTGCTTGTAGTGATAATCTAACTGGTATGTCTGATGCTATTGCATCAGTATACCCGAAAACTGAACATCAAATTTGTATTGTCCATCAGATCAGGAATAGCCTCAAATATGTATCATATAAAGATAGAAAGCAATTAGCAGCGGATTTGAAACTAATCTATACTTCTGCTACTGAAAAAGAAGCAGAATTAGCTCTTGAGTCATTTGATCAAAAATGGAGTAAGCAATATCCGCATATAGCTAAATCTTGGTATAATAATTGGGATAATTTGATAATTTTCTTGCAATATCCAAAGGAGATTCGTAAGATTATTTACACTACAAATGCGATAGAATCGCTGAATAGCCAATTGAGAAAAGTTACTAAGAATAAACGCATCTTTCCAAATGATGACGCAGTATTTAAGGTTTTATATCTGACAATTGATTATATTACCAAAAAATGGTCTATGCCTATCCCCAATTGGAATGAAGCTATGGCTCATTTTATGATCAAATTTGATGGTAGGATTTAATGGCTCACGAAATTTACACAATTGATGAAACAGAGCCTAGAAATGTGGCAAGGCAAAGTACCGGATTGGGCATATAAAATATCAATTCATAATTTAATGATGCTCCTCGCAGCAGAGCTACGAGGTATCTATCCAAAAAGCTTTAACTGTTTTTGTTGAAATGCTTTATAAGAAGGTTTGCCTGAACCTTGATTCTGTACATAATTACGTAATTTCTGCTCATCACCATGTTTACCTAGTCCGTCCGCCAAAACTCTACAAGCCTTATAGATAATATGGTTTTAAGACAAGAAGTAATACAACAATCCGTAAGAAAATGATAAAATATGGTCATAAACCTTATGGATTTCAGTCAATGCCAATAGACAACATTATCAAATCGCAAGAACAAGGGAAACTGTTTGGTTATAAATTAAAAGAAGAATTAAACCCAAATAATAAGCTATATAAATTAAGAGAATTAATAAATTGGTCTAGGCTCGAAGAGTGGTTATCAAAAAATGTTTGTATTAAGAAATTTGGTAGAAATAGAAAATGTCATAGAGTGATGCTTGGCATAACGATGCTACAAGCAATGTATAATTTTTCAGATTCATTATCAGAGGAAGAGCTAAAAGAGAATATGTATTGGCAGTATTTCTGCGGGTGGGAATATATAGAAAAAGACATAGCTATCTCGGAAACTAGTATACGACGGTTTCGTAGTGTATTAGGTGAAGCTGGATATAATGAGATATTATCGGAGTTGATCAGGGTTGGGATAAAAACTAACACAATTAAAAAAAAAGATTTGGAATTAATCATCGCTGATACGACTGTACAAATTAAGAATATCAAACACCCACACGATGTTTATTTAATGGATAAAGCTAGGCTTAGCATAGTAAAGCTTTGCAACAGTTTGGGTATACATTTGAATGAAACATACGCTAGAACCTATAAACGCGATATAGTAAAGCTATGGAAATATAAAGAACATAGTAAAGCCAAGAAGCGTTGGAAAATAATGAAGCATTTAAAAATATTACTGGGTCGTTTGATTAGAGTATGTGAGCGTGAGATCAAAAATAAGCAATTAAACTTGTCTCTCAAAAATCAAGAAGTATTGCAAAAAATAAAACAAATACATAACCAATCTGTTTTAAAAAGCGAAGCTAAAAAGCAATATAAAGAAGATAACAAAGTATTATATAGTTTTCATGCCCCTGAAGTAGAGTGTATAGGAAAGGGAAAACGCAACAAGCCATATGAGTTTGGCAATAAAGTAGCGGTAGTAGTAAGTGGTCGTAGAAATTTTGTTTTATCCGCAAAATCGTTTCATAGTCTATCCGCCAAAAACACTTCAAATCCTGATCATTTGTAATGGGATAGAGTTTTGACAACAAATTGCTAAGATTTTCAATAAAAATTAATAAGTTATGTTAATTTTTACTGATACATTTCTGTGTTGGTCTAATTTTGATATGGAGCTATTGTTAACGATTTTTTATCGTTCATCTAGTTTTTGCATGATGATATTTTTGATTTATGTGGAGTTAGACACGATTTGTAAATGATTTGCAATGCATCGTAAATTCAAACCAATAGCAGAGATTATTGGATTGATAATATCTCCTATCATACCTTTCAAGAAGTTTCTACCCATCCGACCATATTGCTTTAAGTGACCTATTATTGGTTCTATGGCACTGCGTCTCTTGATCATAGACTTGTCCTCTTGTAACAACTTCTTCCGCGTTTTTGGGGTATATACCTTACTCTTCTCCTTTACATTGCTACCACTATACCCAAGATCAACAAATGATTTCTTTATCTTGATTCCAGTGACACTCTCTACTGCTTCAAAGCTCTGATGCAATGTATGACCATCATAAGGATTATTATGAAACGATTTTGCGGATAAAACAAAATTTCTACGACCACTTACTACTACCGCTACTTTATTGCCAAACTCATATGGCTTGTTGCGTTTTCCCTTTCCTATACACTCTACTTCAGGGGCATGAAAACTATATAATACTTTGTTATCTTCTTTATATTGCTTTTTAGCTTCTCTTTTTAAAACAGATTGGTTATGTATTTGTTTTATTTTTTGCAATACTTCTTGATTTTTGAGAGACAAGTTTAATTGCTTATTTTTGATCTCACGCTCACATACTCTAATCAAACGACCCAGTAATATTTTTAAATGCTTCATTATTTTCCAACGCTTCTTGGCTTTACTATGTTCTTTATATTTCCATAGCTTTACTATATCGCGTTTATAGGTTCTAGCGTATGTTTCATTCAAATGTATACCCAAACTGTTGCAAAGCTTTACTATGCTAAGCCTAGCTTTATCCATTAAATAAACATCGTGTGGGTGTTTGATATTCTTAATTTGTACAGTCGTATCAGCGATGATTAATTCCAAATCTTTTTTTTTAATTGTGTTAGTTTTTATCCCAACCCTGATCAACTCCGATAATATCTCATTATATCCAGCTTCACCTAATACACTACGAAACCGTCGTATACTAGTTTCCGAGATAGCTATGTCTTTTTCTATATATTCCCACCCGCAGAAATACTGCCAATACATATTCTCTTTTAGCTCTTCCTCTGATAATGAATCTGAAAAATTATACATTGCTTGTAGCATCGTTATGCCAAGCATCACTCTATGACATTTTCTATTTCTACCAAATTTCTTAATACAAACATTTTTTGATAACCACTCTTCGAGCCTAGACCAATTTATTAATTCTCTTAATTTATATAGCTTATTATTTGGGTTTAATTCTTCTTTTAATTTATAACCAAACAGTTTCCCTTGTTCTTGCGATTTGATAATGTTGTCTATTGGCATTGACTGAAATCCATAAGGTTTATGACCATATTTTATCATTTTCTTACGGATTGTTGTATTACTTCTTGTCTTAAAACCATATTATCTATAAGGCTTGTAGAGTTTTGGCGGACGGACTTCATAATAATCCTTATGATGGTCATACATTGCATCAGAGCTTTGAAGCAGTAGAGAGTGTCACTGGAATCAAGATAAAGAAATCATTTGTTGATCTTGGGTATAGTGGTAGCAATGTAAAGGAGAAGAGTAAGGTATATACCCCAAAAACGCGGAAGAAGTTGTTACAAGAGGACAAGTCTATGATCAAGAGACGCAGTGCCATAGAACCAATAATAGGTCACTTAAAGCAATATGGTCGGATGGGTAGAAACTTCTTGAAAGGTATGATAGGAGATATTATCAATCCAATAATCTCTGCTATTGGTTTGAATTTACGATGCATTGCAAATCATTTACAAATCGTGTCTAACTCCACATAAATCAAAAATATCATCATGCAAAAACTAGATGAACGATAAAAAATCGTTAACAATAGCTCCATATCAAAATTAGACCAACACAGAAATGTATCAGTAAAAATTAACATAACTTATTAATTTTTATTGAAAATCTTAGCAATTTGTTGTCAAAACTCTATCCCATTACAAATGATCAGGATTTGAAGTGTTTTTGGCGGATAGACTACCTACTGTGCTCATAAAATATCCTTTACTCCAAAACTCACTTCCCCATAATTTTTCTTTAAGATTTGGATATTTCTCAAACATTTTCTTAGAAGTAATACTTTTTATGATTTGAGTTATTTTTGTTGGGCTATACATTGGTATTGACTGTAATAAAAAATGTACGTGATCTTTATCTACTCCTATTTCTAAAAATCTAATTTCATAACGATCTTCTATGTGCTCACAAATTTTACACAAATAATCATCTAGTTCTTGATTGAATATTACTCTTCTATACTTTGCCGGCGTTACTAAATGATATATTAGTACTGTGACATTATGACTCTTATGTATATAACTGCTTTCTTCCATTCAAGTAGTATATCACGAAGCAGAGCTTCGGGGAATTAAACCCTGAGAGATTAAACTTTATATTTATATATAACAAGCTTTTTTAACGGCTTCTATTACGTCATCCTCACTAGGTAAAGCTAATTTTTCTAGATTTACTGCATAAGGAAGCGGGACGTCTTTACCGCTTACAATCTCTACCGGTGCATCTAAATAATCAAATGCTTCTTTCATAACGATAGCTGCGATAGTTGCACCGATACCGGCAAAAAACCATCCTTCTTCAACTACAACTAAACGACCGGTTTTTTTTACTGACTCTATTATAGTATCTATATCAAGCGGTTTGATGGTACGTAAATCAATGACCTCGCAATTAATATTATCGCTTTGTAAAATATTTGCAGCATCTAATGCAAGTTTCACCTGAATCGAGAATGTCACTATAGTAACACTATCACCCTCTTTTAAGACTTTTGCCTTACCAAAAGGAATAGGCTCAACATTTTCAGAAATATCGAAACTGTGACCATATAAAATCTCATTTTCTAGGAAAATAACCGGATTATCGTCTCTAATAGCTGTAATCATCAGCCCTTTATGATCTGCAGCACTATAAGGAGCTACTACTTTCAGCCCAGGTATATGAGCATAACAAGCTGCGTAGTTCTGGCTATGTTGTGCTGCTACTCTACTTGCTGCTCCGTTTGGACCTCTAAATACTATTGGGCATCTGACCTGACCACCTGACATATAATGCGTTTTAGCAGCCGAGTTAACTATATGATCCATCGCTTGCATAGCAAAGTTAAAGGTCATAAACTCAACGATTGGACAAAGCCCTGCAAAGGCTGCTCCAACGGCAAGCCCAGCAAAACCATACTCCGTTATTGGTGTATCAATCACCCTTTTAGGACCAAACTGCTCAAGTAATCCTTGTGTTACTTTGTAAGCTCCTTGATACTCAGCGACTTCTTCACCCATGACAAAAACTTTGTCGTCTCTTATCATCTCTTCTTGCATCGCATCACGCAATGCTTCCCGTACAGTTATTTGCATCTTTCTTTTATTTAAATTGAATCTTTATATTTAGCATTGGTGTCATCCCGTGGCTTGTCCACGGGATGACACAGTAGCACAAGTAAACCTCGCATATCCAATAAATGAAGATACTGGTATACGACGATGAACTTCAAAAAGAGCAAGGCGTTCACAAGACGAGGAACGCAGCGTATACTTAATACGTGAGTACCGCAGTACTTGTAGAACAACGTAGCCAATTTTTGAAGTTCATCGCGTGTATATATTAGTATATAGCTCTTCTTCATTGGGCAGTGGTGAGTTTTCTGAACATTCCACAGCTTCCTTAATAATCTCTTTAACTGATTGCTCTATTTCTTTTAAATCAGCTTCACTTGCATAGTTATTTTCTAATATTATCTTCCGTATTTCAGTAATAGGATCACGTTCTTTATACGTCTCTACTTCTTCTTGACTACGATATTTTGCCGGATCGGACATTGAATGCCCACGATAGCGGTAAGTTTTTACCTCTAATATCAGAGGCATACTATTTTCTCTAACATATTCCGCTGCTTGCTTAACACCGTCATACATTTCTTCAAAATCCATGCCATTTAACTGGAATCCTTTAATCCCAAACGACTCACCTTTTTTATAAAGATCACGCATAAAGGTTGAGCGGACAACCGAAGTACCCATAGAATACTCATTATTTTCAATAATATAAACTACCGGTAAACCCCATAAAGCAGCCATGTTAAAGGCTTCATATACTTGACCTTGATTAACCGCACCATCACCTAAGAAAGTAAAGCAGATATTGTTTGTACCATTATATTTCTCAGCAAAAGCAAGCCCTGTACCTATCGGCACTTGTGCCCCTACTATGCCATGTCCGCCATAAAACTTATTCGGCACGTCAAACAAATGCATCGAGCCACCCTTACCTTTTGAGCAGCCTGTAGCACGCCCCATAAGCTCGGCTAGCACATATTTTGGTTCTGTACCTGCTAGAATAATATGAGCATGATCACGATAGCTGGTAACCATACTATCTTCTTTTCGTTTAACCATATCTACAGCAGAAATTACTGCTTCCTGCCCGATATATAAATGACAAAAACCGCCTATTTCACCCATACCATATAGCTGCCCACATTTTTCTTCAAAACGCCTAAGCAACAACATATCTTTGAAGCTTTTTATGTATTCTTCTTTTACCGGTTTATATTTTCCTAATTTAATATTCACTAATTACTCCTTATAATCTTAAACGTCATTGCGAGGAGATGCGTAGCATCGACACATGGCAATCTCATAAAGCATCCTACTGAAGTTTTGACAAAAATTCTAATTTTTCTGACTAAAGTAAAAATTTATATTTAAAGTTAAATATTTAGTGCTTTTATCAGCTTAAAAGCGATATTTATACAATTTAAAGTAAATTATTTGATATATAATACAAATTATAGATTGATACACTCGCCACTTTTTTTAATAAAAATTTTTTGTCAAAACTTCAGATCCTAAGATTGCTTCGTCAAAACTGATAGTTTCTCCTCGCAATGACGGGACACTACAATTTTTTTAAACTCACAAAATACGGCACATGATCAGAAGGTGGCGTCCAATCTCTTGCTTCTGATAATAAACGTATAGAAAATAATTCATCTTTTAAATTATTACTAACCCAAATATGATCAAGCCGTCTACCTCTGTTAGATTTTTTCCAATCTACGTTTCTATAACTCCACCAAGTATAAAATTTTTCATCAAGTGGCACAAAATGCCTACTACTATCAATAAACTCTAATGAGTTTTGCAATTCTACCAATAAAGAACGCTCAATATCAGTATGGCTAATAACATTTCGCAGCTGCTTGCTAGACCATACATCATGCGGGTGTGGTGCAATATTTAAATCACCTGCAATTATCATCTTATCATCTCTATTGCGGTTATTAGTCAGCCATTCTTGCATCAACCTTATATATTCTAGCTTATGTTTAAACTTTGAATTTAGCTCTATATCAGGTATATCACCACCGGCAGGAACATAAAAATTATGTATCTCAATATTATTAACAGTAGCTGCTATATGCCTTTTATCACCGTTATATAGCTCAAGCGAAAAAACATTTTGCAGTGGAAGTTTTGAGATAATAGCAACGCCGTTATATGATTTCTGCCCCGAATATATTACATGTTCATAGCCTATATTGTTAATTACTTCAAGAGGAAATAAAGGATCATCTACTTTTGTCTCTTGTAATAAAATAATATCAGGCTGATGTTCATATGCCAATCTTTTTAATAAATCAATACGTAAACGTAGCGAATTAATATTCCACGTAACTATCTTCATTTAGGTTTTATCATCTTTTATAGCTGCATTTACTATTGCGTCTCTGAAATAAATTATGCCAATTTGGTTTAGAGGATTTTTTAGATCAATTTTATCTTGCATTTCTTCAGGAATTTTTACCATAGTATTACTTAGTATAGCAAAATAAAGATTATTAGGCAATAATATATCCCATTTCACTTTGCACTCCTAAAGCTTTACCAGCAAAATCAGGAGTTTCGCACTTAGCAAATAATATGCTAATCTAGAGAAAAATAGTTTTAGATAAAAATGACAAGATCAAAATGTAGCAAAGATTTATATAAATCATTCTTACAAGCAAGTAGTGTAAGATATACTAGCAAAGCATTATCTGAAGTAAGTCCATTAGATCTATCGCACGATAGTGCAAGTCGATGGTTAAAGAGTAAGGATTTTCGCCCTAGCGAAATCTATAGCAAAGTGTCAAAATATATTGATCTGGAAGATCCTTGTTTATTATTGGGAGATGACACCTTATTGTCAAAGCAATACAGTAAGAGGATCGAGCTTGTAAATTATCAATATTCTGGGGCTGTACATGATGTTATACCTGGTATAGGAATGGTAAACTTACTGCATTACAATACTCAAATTGATCAATCCAGGAGTTTCGCACTTAGCAAAATTGTGTATTAGTTAGAAGCCATTTAATGTTGTTCTGAATTGATGTTTTTATAACTTCCCAAGTTTGTTGATATAAAGTAATGTTTTCATTTATCCTCCTTTTGTTCATATCAAGCCAGGCCAATACAGCAAGGCAAATATGATTTCTTTGAGCTCGACCCGTGCGTGCCTGACAGCATTCAATACCACAAGTTTGTTTCAATTCTCGATGATAAACTTCTATAGACCAACGCGCCTTAACAATTTTCTCTATTTGCTCACGTGTAGGATTCTCTAAATTAGTTGTTATGTAATCAATGCGACCATTTTTTGCCACAAACTTAAATACCGTAACCCAACCGTATCCACGTAGGTGAATTTTTAGCCCTTCATCGGGAATCTCTAAAGTTTCCAAGCTAACATTACGATTAACTTTTCTATTTTTTCTTAGGTTGGTAACCCATATCCAACCTAAATTACGTATATGTTTTAAATTATCCAAACCACTATACCAAGCATCCATAACTATAGCATCAGGCTTGATACCTCTTTCTTTAGCTAAAGTAAGCATATCACAAAAATGCTCGTTCTTTGTTTTACCATCAGTTTCTTTATCATATATTCTATAATCTACAGGAGTAGATTGATCAATTTGAGTATTGTAATGCAGTAAGTTTACCATTCCTATACCAGGTATAACATCATGTACAGCCCCAGAATATTGATAATTTACAAGCTCGATCCTCTTACTGTATTGCTTTGACAATAAGGTGTCATCTCCCACTAATAAACAAGGATCTTCCAGATCAATATATTTTGACACTTTGCTATAGATTTCGCTAGGGCGAAAATCCTTACTCTTTAACCATCGACTTGCACTATCGTGCGATAGATCTAATGGACTTACTTCAGATAATGCTTTGCTAGTATATCTTACACTACTTGCTTGTAAGAATGATTTATATAAATCTTTGCTACATTTTGATCTTGTCATTTTTATCTAAAACTATTTTTCTCTAGATTAGCATATTATTTGCTAAGTGCGAAACTCCTGCAATCTACTCCTGTAGATTATAGAATATATGATAAAGAAACTGATGGTAAAACAAAGAACGAGCATTTTTGTGATATGCTTACTTTAGCTAAAGAAAGAGGTATCAAGCCTGATGCTATAGTTATGGATGCTTGGTATAGTGGTTTGGATAATTTAAAACATATACGTAATTTAGGTTGGATATGGGTTACCAACCTAAGAAAAAATAGAAAAGTTAATCGTAATGTTAGCTTGGAAACTTTAGAGATTCCCGATGAAGGGCTAAAAATTCACCTACGTGGATACGGTTGGGTTACGGTATTTAAGTTTGTGGCAAAAAATGGTCGCATTGATTACATAACAACTAATTTAGAGAATCCTACACGTGAGCAAATAGAGAAAATTGTTAAGGCGCGTTGGTCTATAGAAGTTTATCATCGAGAATTGAAACAAACTTGTGGTATTGAATGCTGTCAGGCACGCACGGGTCGAGCTCAAAGAAATCATATTTGCCTTGCTGTATTGGCCTGGCTTGATATGAACAAAAGGAGGATAAATGAAAACATTACTTTATATCAACAAACTTGGGAAGTTATAAAAACATCAATTCAGAACAACATTAAATGGCTTCTAACTAATACACAATTTTGCTAAGTGCGAAACTCCTGAAAATGAATCATTGTATGTTTAGAATCAAGGTCAGTAATATAGATACCATATCCCATGTAAGTTTTACGCCCATCTATTTCTTTTGCAGGAAAACACTTAGTAGTCATAAGCTTATAGGACTTTGTAGAAAGAATTTTGCCACTATTTAACGCTCTATAGCTAACACGGAAATGTTTCTACCACAGATTAGGAAAAACTTAGGCATTGATCAATAATTTTATGTAAACAGTTTTTAAAGTTAGTCCAGCAATGTTTAATAGGATTTAGATCTGGTGAATATGTGAGTAAATACAAAAACTATGGTAAAAACCTTTTCGCGTTAGCTATATACCATTTAATAAGGTCGCTTGGAGTTGATATAATCCCGCCATCAGCACAAGGAAGTGCTACAAAATCAGCAGTTGCAGGAGTAAATATAGGTTTATTACTATTATTTGGCGTTATAAAATATCTTACCGGATAATTAGAATTCACCACATTTCTTTGAATTCTAGCCGCTTCACTATATGAAGCAAAACTAGTAGACTTCATATTTAATGGTCTAAAAAATTCATCTTGAAAAAAATTACATAAATCTTTTTTAGTTACTTTCTCAATAATCATACCAAGTATAACGAAATTAGTATTACTATATTTAAATTTTTTCCCTATAGGTACTTCTAAACCTGAATTCTGGATTAGCTAATTTTGAGATATAGCAGGTTTGTTAGGTTTCATACAGTATGCAATTAGGGCGGATAAGATATGTACAAAGGCATTCCAAATTGATCTATGTCTTGTATGTTCGATCTCGAAAGCACCCTTCAGCACACTAAATACTGTTTCGATAATTGAGCGTTTGCGTAATAATATTTTTTCAAATAATGGCATAAGTTTATTCTTCATTTTCTTCTTTATGCCAGTTACTAACTTGATTCCTTTGCTGTATAGATCATCAAAGAGCTCCTGTTTGATATAACCCTTATCGCCAAACAATAATCCCGTGATATGTTTGGTGATTATCGAAACCGGCGCTCTATCATCTACATTACCAGGCGTTAGTTTTAGACCTTGAATCTCACCTTTTTCGTTAATAACCAAATGTAATTTTAGACCAAAAAACCAACTTTTTGTTGTTTTACCCAAAGCAGCAATACCGGCAAAGACTTTATTACGAGAGATTCTTTTTCGATGACAATGACTAACGAATATTAGAATTACCCTCAACGAACATTAAAATTACCTATAAAAAAGAAGTAACTATGGACAGTATAGCTAACACGGAAATGTTTCTACCACAGATTAGGAAAAACTTAGGCATTGATCAATAATTTTACGTAAACAGTTTTTAAAGTTAGTCCAGCAATGTTTAATAGGATTTAGATCTGGTGAATATGTGAGTAAATACAAAAACTATGGTAAAAACCTTTCCGCGTTAGCTATAGACAACAACAACGTATTGCCAGATTGCTGAAGCAAGCAAAACTCTCTCGAGATAAGTTATTAAGCAACTTTGATATTAAGCGTATCCCAGGATTATCGCCAACTAAGATCCAATATCTTGCACAAGGAGAATTTATGGATCGCTATGAAAATATACTTATTTTTGGTAATCCTGGCACTGGCAAAAGTCATCTTAGTATAGGTTTAGCACGTGAGTGGTGTCTTGCTGGTAGACGTGTATTATATACAACAGCAGCTAATTTGGTTCAACAATTACTAGAAGCAAAGCTGAGTTTAAAACTTAAGCAAATTATTAAAAAATTCGATTATTTTGAAATATTGATAATTGATGATATATCATATGTACCATATAATCGTGAAGAAACTGATGTTTTATTTACCTTATTAGCTGAACGTTATGAAATGCGTAGTGTATTAATTACTAGCAATTTAGTTTTTGCAAAATGGAATACTATTTTTAAAGATGAAATGACTGAGTCTTTTGCAATGATTGTGTAAATTTTTGTTGAGCCTATATTAGAAGTAAATGATGCTCCTCGCAGCAGAGCTACGAGGTATCTAAAAAAGTTTTAGTTGTTTCTTATGATATCACGAAGCAGAGCTTCGGGGAATTAAACCCTGAGAGATTAAAAATATAGGTAACAGAAATGCAAATAGAGAAGAATAAAAAAATAAATGAAGCAATAGATTTGCTGATAAAAGGCGGAGTAGATTTAAAAACAGTACTAAGTCAGAATGGATTAATCTCTCAGGGTTTAATTCCCCGAAGCTCTGCTTCGTGATATCATAAGAAACAACTAAAACTTTTTTAGATACCTCGTAGCTCTGCTGCGAGGAGCATCATTTAAGGAATTAACCAAGGGTATTTTAGAGCGAGCACTGCATGCTGAGATGTCAGAACATTTAGGTTATAGCAAGTATGATAGAGCTGAAACTGAGAATGCGAGGAATGGTAGTTTTAGTAAGAATCTGATTAGTGAGAATGGTACTATAGAGCTAAATGTTCCAAGAGACAGACAAGGTAAATTTGAACCTATAATAGTCTCAAAGAAACAAACAAGAATAGATGGCTTAGACCAAAAGATAATATCCTTATATGCGAAGGGTATGAGTGTGTCTGATATTAAAACACAATTGCAAGAATTATATGGAGCTGAGATCAGTGAGAGCCTAATCAGCAGGATTACAGATGAAGTAATAGATGAGGTCAAGATTTGGCAGAGTAGACCTCTTGAATCAGTATACCCTATAGTATATTTTGACTGTTTAGTAGTGAAAGTAAGACAAGATAAACTTATTATTAATAAATCAGTATATGTAGCTTTAGGAATAGATTTATCTGGCAGAAAGGATATTTTAGAATGAAGGAGCTAAATTTTGGCTTGGTAATTTTACTGAGATGAAAAATAGAGGAGTAAAAGATATCTTAATTGCTTGTAGTGATAATCTAACTGGTATGTCTGATGCTATTGCATCAGTATACCCGAAAACTGAACATCAAATTTGTATTGTCCATCAGATCAGGAATAGCCTCAAATATGTATCATATAAAGATAGAAAGCAATTAGCAGCGGATTTGAAACTAATCTATACTTCTGCTACTGAAAAAGAAGCAGAATTAGTTCTTGAGTCATTTGATCAAAAATGGAGTAAGCAATATCCGCATATAGCTAAATCTTGGTATAATAATTGGGATAATTTGATAATTTTCTTGCAATATCCAAAGGAGATTCGTAAGATTATTTACACTACAAATGCGATAGAATCGCTGAATAGCCAATTGAGAAAAGTTACTAAGAATAAACGCATCTTTCCAAATGATGACGCAGTATTTAAGGTTTTATATCTGACAATTGATTATATTACCAAAAAATGGTCTATGCCTATCCCCAATTGGAATGAAGCTATGGCTCATTTTATGATCAAATTTGATGGTAGGATTTAATGGCTCACGAAATTTACACAATTGATGAAACAGAGCCTATGGCTCATTTTATGATCAAATTTGATGGTAGAATTTAATGGTTCACGAAATTTACACAATTGATGAGACAGAGCCAAATGACTACGTCAGCAGTTATTGACAGATTGGTTCACCATTCTTCAATTCTTGAACTCAATACTGAAAGTTATAGAATCGCTACAGCTAAAGGCAAAAAATTAACTATAAAATCGGAGGATAATAATGTAACACTTTAGACAATATTTTTTACTCAAAAATGGGTAATTTTAATATTCGTCATGGGTAATTCTAATGTTCGTTCATCAGATAATGTATTAATTTATTATTATTTAACTTAAATAGGAGGTTTTTATGGCTTTTAATTTACCACGTATTAGAAATAAATCAGAACTACAAAATAACTCTAATAAAAGAAGCTATATTGATGATATCTTTAATAACTTCTTTAATGAAATAGCTTCTTTTTCTTATCCTGCTTCTGAAAATAATAGAATGCTATCACCAAGAACTAATATTATGGAAAATGACTCTGAGTATAATCTAGAAATGGAATTACCAGGCGTTACACAAGATAATATTGATCTAAAAATAGACAGTAACATCCTAACTATTGAAGGTCAAAAAGAACAATCTACTGAAAAAAAAGATTATAATTATCATATGCAGGAACGATATTATGGCTCTTTCTACCGTTCTATTAGTTTACCATCTAATATTGATGAAGAACATATAGAAGCACAATTTAAGGATGGTATCTTATCTATTAAGATACCTAAAAAAGAACAAAGTAAAGCTAAAAAGATTAAAGTAATTTAAAAAACTATATTATTATAGTAGAATCCAGAAGGATGGATTCTACTTAAAAATATTGTAATTGTTAATTTTAAAATAGAGGTAATTATGGTCAGTAATGGCAAATTATATACTAAAGTAATGGAAAAACTTCGCTTTGAACCAAGACTTGATGATACAAATATTACTGTCGCAATAAAAGGCAATCATGATATCGTAGTATTAGGAGGGACAGTTAAAACCTTTGTCGAAAAATCGGTTGCTGAGAATGCTGTAAAGAGTATAGCTGGAATTCGAGGAGTAGTAGATGAAATTAAGGTAGATGCAACTACAATGATTAAAAGAAGTGATGTAGAAATAGCCGAAGAAGCAAATAAAGCATTAAAATCAAACTTAATGATACCTGATGAGCGTATTAAAATAATAGTAGAAGACGGTTATATTACTTTATCAGGAGAAGTAGAATGGCAATATCAAAGAAATGCAGCTGTGTCTGCCGTCAGAAATCTTGGGGGAGTAAAATCAGTAATTAATAATATTATAGTAAAAGCTTCAGCTAATATAGATGCGCATAAAGTAAAAGAACAGATTACCAAGGAGTTTGAACGTCACGCTAGGATTGATGCTAGTAAAATTCAAGTAAAAGTAGAAGGAAAAACAATAGTCCTTAAAGGCGCAGTGCGTAATTTTGATGAAATGGATGAAGCGGTAGACGCAGCTTGGTCTATACCAGGAGTTGAAAACGTTAACAACGATTTGCTAATAGCATAACTGCTCCTGGGTTATATGAAGTTTTCTCAGTAAAGATAAAAAACAAGGAAGTGTGATAGTATAAATTTGAACAAAAAAGCACTATCACAAATGAACGTATTTATGTGCTTTCTAAGTTTCGTTGGAGCGTTGATATGGTTGAGTTAAATTTTTCGTTTATAAAACTTAGAATAACTTTAGTGCACGGTGTTTGCTTATTGTGAAAAAGTGTAGTCCATATATCTTAATAGATTTTATAAGCATATAAAATCTATAAGAAGTTCTGTGGCTAAAGCAATAATAAGAAAACTCTTGAATACAATCTGTTTACACTGCAATCAATCCATAAGAGTAGGTTACCATGTATAAATATATATTTAAATTTTTAGTTTATAGTTCAAACATACCAAATATCCTCAGAGGATTCATGTTTATTATTTTGTGCTATGCTCCTACGGTATGGGCTCAAAGTAAAGAAATTGCTCACTCAGCAATTGAACAGCAGCATCAACAAGTCAAACAACAGATGGAAGAAGCTATTGTCCAAGATGCAGTTACTGTCATTGATAACACCAAAAAAGCCATATCTTATTTGAAAGAGGGTAAAGAAAAAGAGGCTATTGCTACAATTGAATATGCTACAGGCAAAGTTAATATATTATTAGCTCGTCGTCCTGAAAACGCTTTACTACCGATATCTTCACAGGTAATACTAATAGATGCGGCTCCGCAAAAAATAAGTAATATTAGAAATATCAGTAAAGCAGCAGAAAAAGCAATAAAGGAAAAAAACTATCCTCATAGTCGTGTATTGCTAAATATTTTACGAGATGAAATTAATATTCATACCTATAATTTACCTTTAGCAACATATCCCTCTGCACTTAAGACCGCTGCACGCTTAATAGAAGAAAAAAAATCAAAGGCAGCAATAGAAACATTAGAAAATGCTCTTGTTGAGCTCGTTAGCATTAATAGAACAATACCACTGCCTATAATCCATGCTAACATTATGTCTAAAATGGCAGAAGAAAATTATAAAACAGACAAGGAAATTGCTTTAAACTACTTGGCTAGTGCGAGGGATAATTTGGAAAGAGCAAAAGAACTAGGATATACTGGCAATGATTCAGGATATAATACCTTAATCCGAAGCATAAAAGATCTTGAAAAACAGATTAAAAGTAATAAAAATAGTGATGCTGCATTTGTTCATTTAAAAACTGAATTGTCAGAATTCTTAAAACGCTTATCAGATTTAGTAGTTGATATTTGATCTTACATACAACCCTCAGCTATAAGCTGAGGGTTATTTAGTTGCTCCTAGGTTGAATTTCCCGTGGCTTGCCACGATTGTTTGAATAAAAGCAGAACGGTCCAAAGGGAAATTTGCCGTTAATATCCCGTAAGGCTTACCTCGGGGATAGGCAAATTTAGTTCTGCACATGGTCAAGGTTTTTGTGTGTATTATAGATAGTGGTAAGTTCACATTGCCTAAGGTTGATTAAAAGCAATCTATTAGCATTACCAAGGCACAATTATCAATGTTAATAGAAGGTATAGATTGGCGTAATCCAAGATGGTCTAATAGACCTGAATATATTGCAGGAGTTTCGCACTTAGCAAATAATATGCTAATCTAGAGAAAAATAGTTTTAGATAAAAATGACAAGATCAAAATGTAGCAAAGATTTATATAAATCATTCTTACAAGCAAGTAGTGTAAGATATACTAGCAAAGCATTATCTGAAGTAAGTCCATTAGATCTATCGCACGATAGTGCAAGTCGATGGTTAAAGAGTAAGGATTTTCGCCCTAGCGAAATCTATAGCAAAGTGTCAAAATATATTGATCTGGAAGATCCTTGTTTATTAGTGGGAGATGACACCTTATTGTCAAAGCAATACAGTAAGAGGATCGAGCTTGTAAATTATCAATATTCTGGGGCTGTACATGATGTTATACCTGGTATAGGAATGGTAAACTTACTGCATTACAATACTCAAATTGATCAATCTACTCCTGTAGATTATAGAATATATGATAAAGAAACTGATGGTAAAACAAAGAACGAGCATTTTTGTGATATGCTTACTTTAGCTAAAGAAAGAGGTATCAAGCCTGATGCTATAGTTATGGATGCTTGGTATAGTGGTTTGGATAATTTAAAACATATACGTAATTTAGGTTGGATATGGGTTACCAACCTAAGAAAAAATAGAAAAGTTAATCGTAATGTTAGCTTGGAAACTTTAGAGATTCCCGATGAAGGGCTAAAAATTCACCTACGTGGATACGGTTGGGTTACGGTATTTAAGTTTGTGGCAAAAAATGGTCGCATTGATTACATAACAACTAATTTAGAGAATCCTACACGTGAGCAAATAGAGAAAATTGTTAAGGCGCGTTGGTCTATAGAAGTTTATCATCGAGAATTGAAACAAACTTGTGGTATTGAATGCTGTCAGGCACGCACGGGTCGAGCTCAAAGAAATCATATTTGCCTTGCTGTATTGGCCTGGCTTGATATGAACAAAAGGAGGATAAATGAAAACATTACTTTATATCAACAAACTTGGGAAGTTATAAAAACATCAATTCAGAACAACATTAAATGGCTTCTAACTAATACACAATTTTGCTAAGTGCGAAACTCCTGTATTGGATAAATTCGTTTTAGTTTTAGCAATGTAGTTTTAATTTCAAATATACACTTGATAATTTAGTCTATATAGTTTTACTATAACAATTAGTCATTTGGATAGTTTTTTAGTAATAAGTAGTTGGATTTGCTATTTATAAAAAATGGCTTCTGTAATGTTAGTACTTGATTTGAGATACTGGAATATCATTTGTGATTAATAAAAATTTACTATCAGAAATAAGAGAGTTGCATCAAATTGTTGCAACATTAAATCTTGATATAGAATCATTGACAATTAAAAATAAATTTCTTATGCAGAAAATAGGTCATGAACTGAAGGAAATAATAGTTTAAAGGAACAACTGGCGTTATTAAAATCTAAACGATATAGTAAATCATCAGAAAAGTTAGAGCGACAAATACAGAATATTGAGCTGAGAATAGAGAAAAATGAGGTTATTTCATGTTTTAAAAGTAAGATCGATCATCAAATGCCGTATGTCTGAATTATATTGACCATAATGACATAACGGTTGCTACGATTGGTGATGCTGATAATGTAGGAGGGGATAATGTTTGAAATTAAGAATAAACAAGTTGCTCATATGGTAGCACAAATCAGAGCAAAACAAAAAGCTACAAAAGATAGTCAAGATAAAATACAAAAGATTATTCTTGAATATCGTGAACAACATACTGATATATCAGATGCAGAATTAGTCACACTGTTTACACAAAGCTTAAAAGAATTTAATGGTACTAGTATAGTAATTAATAACTATTTAAAAGATCAAGACTTAAGTAATATAGGATATCCTATAAAGACTAATAAAACTCACTTACAACTTAATATGGCTAAACACTGGGCAGAGAGTCAAGAGGAGACGTTAGTTAGCCAAATAAATGATGGTAAATTTTATCATAAATTAACTAATACTATTGACCCTTGTGAGCTCCCAACTTTACAATCGCCAAGTGAACAGACATATTGGGGTAATGAGAATCCTTCTGTCAGTTCAGTATTGCTTGCGAGTCTTGCTGCCACTTGTAATAAAAAGCAAGACAGTCCGTCCGCCAAAACTCTAAAAGCCTTATAGGCAATAGGGTTTTAAGGCAAAAATGCATAGTAAAATCCATAAGAAAATGAAAGGTTTTATATCAAAAGCTTATGGAAATACAAAAAAATGACAATAAAAAAATGAATGCATTTTGGGAAATAGTGTGGTTTTTAATACAAAAATTTAAAATCAGCCCTCAAAATTAGAGTAATTTGCTCTAAAATCGCACTATTTTTGGAAATTAGTGACACAAGTGATATTTTTTAGAGTTTTGGCGGAGGGACAAGACAGTATGGTTGGTGCGGCTACATCATTCTCTTGTCGTAATACTAGCTATCACTTACCGGATGACTTGATACCGTACTCTTATCCTTTCTCTTCTACACAGAGCATGATGCTGTTTGGAGATTATCAATATGGTGCTCAACGTGATTTTAAAAAGCAATTATTATTTGGTGCTGAAGATTGTTCGACATCTGTAGGTAAAGCAACATACCTTACTACCGAACAAGTTGAAAGTATAAGTACTATCACTATGAAGGCAGCATATTCTAACCCAGGCAATGAATATCATTATAATCCCGTTACTTTTTTAAGAGGTGATATCAAAGATGAACAATTAAAATTAATCCAACCTGGTGATATTTACCTTGTGCGAGGCCATACAGCTATTATTGCATCAAATCCTGATAATAAGAGTAATATTACTACTTTACAATTTAATAGAGATATAGACTCAGTAGAAAATAAAATATTAGGCGGTGGGACGTATGATTACAGGCTTTGTTGCATAAATTGTAATAGTTGAGATACCGTCTTGAGTGTCAACAACTTTTTCATTATTTTACCTCAATTTTATTTTACAGGGTTTTTATATTTGCACTAAAAGATGTTTTGTTATTAAGAACACCATAAATTATGTGAAGCAACTTACGCATAGCAGCAATCACTATAACCATTTTAGATTTTCCAACATTGCTCAAACGTTGACTAAAATCCTTAATAATCGGATTATGTTTTATAGCAACTATGGCAGGCATATAAAAAGCTTTACGTAAATTAGCATCTCCTGTTTTTGATATTTTTCCTATTCCATGGACAGAAGTGCCTGATTGTTTTGGCTTTGGGTTAAGACCAACAAACGCAGCTAGTTGTTTTGCAGAATTAAAATTTTCTACAACAAGAAAAGCAAGTATCACTCCTATTGTTTTTTCTCCTATACCAGGGATTGAATCAAGAAGTTTACTTTTATCATGTAAGTCTTTGTGTCCTTTAATATGATTAGAGATAAGTTCTTCTACTTCCTTAATTTGCTTATCCAGAAATTCAATATGAATCATAATGTTAATGGCAACTGCTTTACTTGCTCCGCTCAATCTATTATTTTCTTGATTTTTATTAGCAATCAAACTATCCAAGCGTCTTACCCATTGTTGTAATTCTTTAATATCAGGAGTTTCGCACTTAGCAAAATTGTGTATTAGTTAGAAGCCATTTAATGTTGTTCTGAATTGATGTTTTTATAACTTCCCAAGTTTGTTGATATAAAGTAATGTTTTCATTTATCCTCCTTTTGTTCATATCAAGCCAGGCCAATACAGCAAGGCAAATATGATTTCTTTGAGCTCGACCCGTGCGTGCCTGACAGCATTCAATACCACAAGTTTGTTTCAATTCTCGATGATAAACTTCTATAGACCAACGCGCCTTAACAATTTTCTCTATTTGCTCACGTGTAGGATTCTCTAAATTAGTTGTTATGTAATCAATGCGACCATTTTTTGCCACAAACTTAAATACCGTAACCCAACCGTATCCACGTAGGTGAATTTTTAGCCCTTCATCGGGAATCTCTAAAGTTTCCAAGCTAACATTACGATTAACTTTTCTATTTTTTCTTAGGTTGGTAACCCATATCCAACCTAAATTACGTATATGTTTTAAATTATCCAAACCACTATACCAAGCATCCATAACTATAGCATCAGGCTTGATACCTCTTTCTTTAGCTAAAGTAAGCATATAGCTCACACGGAAATGTTTCTACCACAGATTAGGAAAAACTTAGGCATTGATCAATAATTTTACGTAAACAGTTTTTAAAGTTAGTCCAGCAATGTTTAATAGGATTTAGATCTGGTGAATATGTGAGTAAATACAAAAACTATGGTAAAAACCTTTCCGCGTTAGCTATATCACAAAAATGCTCGTTCTTTGTTTTACCATCAGTTTCTTTATCATATATTCTATAATCTACAGGAGTAGATTGATCAATTTGAGTATTGTAATGCAGTAAGTTTACCATTCCTATACCAGGTATAACATCATGTACAGCCCCAGAATATTGATAATTTACAAGCTCGATCCTCTTACTGTATTGCTTTGACAATAAGGTGTCATCTCCCACTAATAAACAAGGATCTTCCAGATCAATATATTTTGACACTTTGCTATAGATTTCGCTAGGGCGAAAATCCTTACTCTTTAACCATCGACTTGCACTATCGTGCGATAGATCTAATGGACTTACTTCAGATAATGCTTTGCTAGTATATCTTACACTACTTGCTTGTAAGAATGATTTATATAAATCTTTGCTACATTTTGATCTTGTCATTTTTATCTAAAACTATTTTTCTCTAGATTAGCATATTATTTGCTAAGTGCGAAACTCCTGAATATGTATAGGGGTTGGTTGCCAAAGATCAGGTTGCATAGCCTTGCAAAAAGAAGCTATCAATTCACAATCAGATTTGTCAGTTTTAACTCTTGAAAGCTTGCTCATTGCAAAGCCCTTGATGCGAGCTGGATTTACGACACTAACTTTAAATGTATTATCATAAAGATATTGAGCTAACCTAACTTCGTAACCACCTGTTGATTCCATACAAGCGTGAGCAGTATCTATTCCCTTTTTTTCTAACCATTGTTTTAGTGCAGCAAAGCCTTTTGCAGTATTATTAAACTTTTTGGTTTTGATTTTATTATCATTTAATAAAGCTACGTCAAATGTTGCTTTAGAAATATCTATACCCAAAATAATGCTACTCATATTTGACCTTCTATGTTAATCAGGAGTTTCGCACTTAGCAAAGTTGCGAATCAGTTAAAAGCCATCTGATATTGTTTTGAATTGATGTTTTTATAACTTCCCAAGTTTGTTGATATAAAGTAATGTTTTCATTTATCCTCCTTTTATTCATATCAAGCCAGGCAAATACTGCAAGGCAAATATGATTTCTTTGAGCTCGGCCCGTGCGTGCCTGACAGCGTTCAATACCACAAGTTTGTTTTAATTCTCGATGATAAACCTCTATAGACCAACGTGCCTTAACAATTTTCTCTATTTGCTCACGTGTGGGATTTTCCAAGTTCGTTGTTATGTAATCAATGCGACCATTCTTTGCCACAAACTTAAATACCGTAACCCAACCGTATCCACGTAGGTGAATTTTTAGCCCCTCATCGGGTATCTCTAAACTTTCCAAGCTAACATTATGATTAACTTTTCTATTTTTCCTTAGGGTGGTAACCCATAGCCAGCCTAAATTACGTATATGTTTTAAATTCTCCAACCCGCTATACCAAGCATCCATGACTATGGCATCAGGATTGAGACCTCTTTCTTTAGCTAAAGTAAGCATATCACAAAAATGCTCATTCTTTGTTTTACCATCAGTGTCTTTATCATATATTCTATAATCTACGGGAGTAGATTGAGCAATTTTAGTATTGTAATGTAGTAAGTTTACCATTCCTATACCAGGTATAACATCATGTACAGCTCCAGAATATTGATAACGTACAAGCTCAATCTTCTGACTGTATTGCTTTGATAATAAGGTGTCATCCCCCACTAATAAACACGGTGCTTCCCAATCTATATATTTTGACACTTCCTTATAGATTTCGCTAGGACGAAAATCCTTACTCTTTAACCATCGACTTGCACTATCGTGAGATAGATCTACTGGACTCACTTCAGATAATGCCTTGCTAGTATATCTGACACTACTTGCTTGTAAAAATGATTTATATAAGTCCTTGCTACATTTTGTTCTTGTCATTTTTATCTAAAACTATTTTTCTCTAGATTAACATACTTTTTGCTAAGTGCGAAACTCCTGTTAATAATAAGTAGAATACCCAAAGATCAACCTTGTAAATACAGGTTCATTGATTAATTTCAAGACCTAAGAATACCGTCCGATCTTTAATGAGTATGTGAAGACTAATTGTTTGATCTCAACTACAGGGTTACATAGCCCTAAGATTTAATACGGCATATTAGTCTTCTTACTTAAGTGCCCTTAAGTATCTTATAGTTGTTTACTAAAGACAATACTAAGATACAAGATTATATCTTACATTTAGTAAAATAAATTAATTATTAAATGGAGATAAAGAATGAACTTAAATCAAAAAATAATAAAACCAAAATTAGGTTTACTTGAATTAGCTAAGAGCCTTGGTAGTATATCATCAGCATGTAAAGCGATGGGATATAGTAGAGATAGTTATTACAGATTTAAAGAACTGTATGAAACTGGTGGCGAAGAAGCGTTGTATGAAATTAGTCGAAGAAAGCCAATAATAGCGAATAGAGTTGATCCTGCTGTAGAGAAAGCAGTACTAGATATGGCAATAGAATATCCAGCATATGGTCAGCTAAGAGTATCAAATGAGCTTAAAAAAACTGGTGTACTTGTATCACCTGGGGGAGTAAGATCAATTTGGTTACGTAATGATTTAAACAACATCAGTAAAAGACTTAAAGCATTAGAAGCAAAAATGGCTCAAGATGGTATTGTGCTTACTGAGGCACAATTACAAGTGCTAGAGAAGCGTCGTAATGAAAAAGAAGCTCATGGAGAAATTGAGACACAGCATCCAGGGTATCTAGGATGCCAAGATACATATTATGTAGGCAACTTTAAGGGTATAGGTAAGGTTTATTCTCAGGTATTTATTGATAGCTACAGCAGAGTAGCTGATGTTAAACTATATACTGATAAAACAGCTTTAACTGCTGCTGATATGCTTAATGACCGAGTGTTACCATGGTATGAGACTCAAGGGATACCAATACTTCGTATTCTTACAGATCGTGGGTCAGAATATAAGGGGAATATAGAGCATCATGCTTTTGAATTATTTCTAAGTATCGAAGGTATAGAGCATACTACTACTAAAGCATATTCTCCTCAAACAAACGGTATGTGTGAGCGTTTTAATAAAACAATGAAACAAGAATTCTTTGATACAGCTATGCGGAAAAAGATTTATACAAATCTTGATGACCTACAATTAGATCTTGATATCTGGCTAGAGTATTTCAATAATGAAAGACCTCATTCTGGTAAATATTGTTATGGTAAAACTCCTATGCAAACTTTTAAGGATAGTAAGAAATTAGCTGTTGAAAAGAATAATGAAATCTTGTATCTTGAATATGTATCTGACAGTCAAAATTTAACTGACAATCAGGTACGAAATTTATAGTGTCTGTAAGATCAAATCTTGACTTCTACACATAAATAAGCTTTTGAATATACTGCCCCTAACCCCGCAATGCTAGCCTAGCCAACAGGCACAGAGATAGGTTTACCAATTTCAAACATTTTGTTTAATAAGTGGCATTTAATAGACATTTCTTTTGTCATATTTTGATCATGTCTTGATAGAAACTTACTACCAAAAGAAGTTTTAAATCGAAAGAACGTGTTCTCTACACGCTCCCTTCTACCATAATTATTCTTTACCCTCCATGCTTGGTATCCTTTGTTTTGTTGATATATAACAGCTGCATCTCTCTCAGTTTTATCCCTAAGCGATTGAACTTTTACTGAAGAGTTTGGGGGTCTAATAACTGGTTTTATCTTCTTCTTTCTCAACAATTGATATGTAGATTCACCGTCATACCCTCGATCTCCCAGAAAATCCTTGGCTCTGACATTAGCTATGGCTTTGTTGCATAAATAAAATTTGTAGAGCAAGAGTGGTGATAATCTGGTAAGATGTCCTGAATTAAAAAATAATCCAGATTATATGAGATCTCGGAAGAAAGCCCCTTTTAGTAAATCACGCAAGTATTCTAAATATAAAATAACGAATTGGTCAGAATATAATAATTTTTTACGCAATAGGGGTCGCATAGATTTTATGATTGCCAGTGATTTGGCGATTGGCTGGTATGCTGATTACAGAGAGGAAATGAAACGAGGAAGACCTAGACGCTATAGTGATCACGCTATATTACAGTGTTTGAAGATCAGATGCTTATTCGGTCTTAAGTTACGCCAAACCCAAGGCTTTATAAACTGGCTCTTTGAAATATCGGGTTTATCTATTAGATGTCCAGACTATACAACATTAAGTAAGCGTATGAAGTCATTAGATCTTAGGTATTTACATGGAAATCAAGATAAAGAATTTAGTTGTATTTCAATGGATAGTACAGGGATACAAGCCTACACAGGGAACGAATGGCTAGAAAATAAGCATGGTAAGCAATATAAGCGTCGCATATGGAAAAAGCTACATATCGTTATAGAAGATCAAGGTATGATACTTGCCGATAGTACCACAGAGCATACTATAGATGATAGATCACAGATTGGACTACTAATAGCTAATGTCAGAGCCAAGGATTTTCTGGGAGATCGAGGGTATGACGGTGAATCTACATATCAATTGTTGAGAAAGAAGAAGATAAAACCAGTTATTAGACCCCCAAACTCTTCAGTAAAAGTTCAATCGCTTAGGGATAAAACTGAGAGAGATGCAGCTGTTATATATCAACAAAACAAAGGATACCAAGCATGGAGGGTAAAGAATAATTATGGTAGAAGGGAGCGTGTAGAGAACACGTTCTTTCGATTTAAAACTTCTTTTGGTAGTAAATTTCTATCAAGACATGATCAAAATATGACAAAAGAAATGTCTATTAAATGCCACTTATTAAACAAAATGTTTGAAATTGGTAAACCTATCTCTGTGCCTGTTGGCTAGGCTAGCATTGCGGGGTTAGGGGCAGTATATTCAAAAGCTTATTTATGCAACAAAGCCATCCTTAAAAGTTTGCATAGGAGGCTCTGTCTCATCAATTGTGTAAATTTCGTGAACCATTAAATTCTACCATCAAATTTGATCATAAAATGAGCCATAGCTTCATTCCAATTGGGGATAGGCATAGACCATTTTTTGGTAATATAATCAATTGTCAGATATAAAACTTTAAATACTGCGTCATCATTTGGAAAGATGCGTTTATTCTTAGTAACTTTTCTCAATTGGCTATTCAGCGATTCTATCGCATTTGTAGTGTAAATAATCTTACGAATCTCCTTTGGATATTGCAAGAAAATTATCAAATTATCCCAATTATTATACCAAGATTTAGCTATATGCGGATATTGCTTACTCCATTTTTGATCAAATGACTCAAGAGCTAATTCTGCTTCTTTTTCAGTAGCAGAAGTATAGATTAGTTTCAAATCCGCTGCTAATTGCTTTCTATCTTTATATGATACATATTTGAGGCTATTCCTGATCTGATGGACAATACAAATTTGATGTTCAGTTTTCGGATATACTGATGCAATAGCATCAGACATACCAGTTAGATTATCACTACAAGCAATTAAGATATCTTTTACTCCTCGATTCTTCATTTCAGTAAAATTACCAAGCCAAAATTTAGCTCCTTCATTCTCACTTATCCATAAGCCTAAAATATCCTTTCTGCCAGATAAATCTATTCCTAAAGCTACATATACTGATTTATTAATAATAAGTTTATCTTGTCTTACTTTCACTACTAAACAGTCAAAATATACTATAGGGTATACTGATTCAAGAGGTCTACTCTGCCAAATCTTGACCTCATCTATTACTTCATCTGTAATCCTGCTGATTAGGCTCTCACTGATCTCAGCTCCATATAATTCTTGCAATTGTGTTTTAATATCAGACACACTCATACCCTTCGCATATAAGGATATTATCTTTTGGTCTAAGCCATCTATTCTTGTTTGTTTCTTTGAGACTATTATAGGTTCAAATTTACCTTGTCTGTCTCTTGGAACATTTATCTCTATAGTACCATTCTCACTAATCAGATTCTTACTAAAACTACCATTCCTCGCATTCTCAGTTTCAGCTCTATCATACTTGCTATAACCTAAATGTTCTGACATCTCAGCATGCAGTGCTCGCTCTAAAATACCCTTGGTTAATTCCTTAATTAATCCATTCTGACTTAGTACTGTTTTTAAATCTACTCCGCCTTCTATCAGCAAATCTATTGCTTCATTTATTTTTTTATTCTTCTCTATTTGCATTTCTGTTACCTATATTTTTAATTACTTCTAATATAGGCTCAACAAAAATTTACACAATCATTGCAAAAGACTCGCATAGGAGTTTTTCCATAACAATATTTACCAGAATGAGGTCTTTCATTATTGAAATACTCTAGCCAGATATCAAGATCTAATTGTAGGTCATCAAGATCTGTATAAATCTTTTTCCGCATAGCTGTATCAAAGAATTCTTGTTTCATGGTTTTATTAAAACGCTCACACATACCGTTTGTTTGAGGAGAATATGCTTTAGTAGTAGTATGCTCTATACCTTCGATACTTAGAAATAATTCAAAAGCATGATGCTCTATATTCCCCTTATATTCTGACCCACGATCTGTCAGAATACGAAGTATTGGTATCCCTTGAGTCTCATACCATGGTAACACTCGGTCATTAAGCATATCAGCAGCAGTTAAAGCTGTTTTATCAGTATATAGTTTAACATCAGCTACTCTGCTGTAGCTATCAATAAATACCTGAGAATAAACCTTACCTATACCCTTAAAGTTGCCTACATAATATGTATCTTGGCATCCTAGATACCCTGGATGCTGTATCTCAATTTCTCCATGAGCTTCTTTTTCATTACGACGCTTCTCTAGCACTTGTAATTGTGCCTCAGTAAGCACAATACCATCTTGAGCCATTTTTGCTTCTAATGCTTTAAGTCTTTTACTGATGTTGTTTAAATCATTACGTAACCAAATTGATCTTACTCCCCCAGGTGATACAAGTACACCTGTCTTTTTAAGCTCATTTGATACTCTTAGCTGACCATATGCTGGATATTCTATTGCCATATCTAGTACTGCTTTCTCTACAGCAGGATCAACTCTATTCGCTATTATTGGCTTTCTTCGACTAATTTCATACAACGCTTCTTCGCCACCAGTTTCATACAGTTCTTTAAATCTGTAATAACTATCTCTACTATATCCCATCGCTTTACATGCTGATGATATACTACCAAGGCTCTTAGCTAATTCAAGTAAACCTAATTTTGGTTTTATTATTTTTTGATTTAAGTTCATTCTTTATCTCCATTTAATAATTAATTTATTTTACTAAATGTAAGATATAATCTCAACTATTACATAGAATCGCTGAATAGCCAATTGAGAAAAGTTACTAAGAATAAACGCATCTTTCCAAATGATGACGCAGTATTTAAGGTTTTATATCTGACAATTGATTATATTACCAAAAAATGGTCTATGCCTATCCCCAATTGGAATGAAGCTATGGCTCATTTTATGATCAAATTTGATGGTAGAATTTAATGGTTCACGAAATTTACACAATTGATGAGACAGAGCCGAGTAGTATGTTTTCCTAATTTTTCGATTATCAGGCAGCAATTTGCTGATAATTTTGCATATAATTCAGATATACATTCATAGGCTTTTTATAACCAATACTTGAATGAAATCTGTGATAATTATATTTATTCAGATAATGATCAATCCCCTCTTTTAACTCTTTAAACCTGAATTCTGGATTAGCTAATTTTGAGATATAGCAGGTTTGTTAGGTTTCATACAGTATGCAATTAGGGCGGATAAGATATGTACAAAGGCATTCCAAATTGATCTATGTCTTGTATGTTCGATCTCGAAAGCACCCTTCAGCACACTAAATACTGTTTCGATAATTGAGCGTTTGCGTAATAATATTTTTTCAAATAATGGCATAAGTTTATTCTTCATTTTCTTCTTTATGCCAGTTACTAACTTGATTCCTTTGCTGTATAGATCATCAAAGAGCTCCTGTTTGATATAACCCTTATCGCCAAACAATAATCCCGTGATATGTTTGGTGATTATCGAAACCGGCGCTCTATCATCTACATTACCAGGCGTTAGTTTTAGACCTTGAATCTCACCTTTTTCGTTAATAACCAAATGTAATTTTAGACCAAAAAACCAACTTTTTGTTGTTTTACCCAAAGCAGCAATACCGGCAAAGACTTTATTACGAGAGATTCTTTTTCGATGACAAACCTCTAAAGATGTGGCGTCAATATAAGAAACTCCCGTAGATTGAGCTGCCTGCATATACCATTCAAGTAATAAAACTAAATAACACAGAACTCTTGGTTTTAGAGCTATAAAACGAGTATATGATGGAAGAGTTACAAAGTCTGATTTATATAATTGTAGATAGGACATATAAAAATATTTAAAGTTTTTACAAGGTGATTGATGGTATAAAAGCACTATTGTTAACAGCTCAGAATAGCTTATTTCAGGCTTTCTTGTAGGGTTTTTATTAATTAATGGTAGAAATGATTTATTAATCCACTGCTCGCTAATTTTACAAAAATCATCGACAAAACAAAATAATGCAGTAATATCTTTCTTCATGGGGATACTCTTGTTTTTTTGCTAAAAATTATATAGAGTATCTTCTATCCCTTGTAAATACTTACTTCCAAACCTAGATTAATCCAGAATTCAGGTTTTAACATTGTTAAAATCATTAATAAAGATACAATTATATTTTAAAGTTCTAAAAAACCTTTCTATTACTATATTATCAATACTTCTACCTTTGCCATTCATTGAAATTTGGATATCATGCTCCTTGAGAATATTTATGTGGTCATAACTGGTATATTGGCTACCTTGATCACTATTAAATATCTGTGGAGCGTTATACTTACTGAGAGCTTGTTTCAAGACATCAGTTACAAGAGATGCATCCATAGAATTTGACAGTTTATAGCTCAATATGGCCTTGCTATGCCAATCTATAATAGCTGCCATATACATAAAGCCACCATTAGTTCTAATGTAAGTAATGTCACCACTCCAAACCTCATTCACATTAGGCACATACACTTGCTTTGTTGAGCCAGATTTAGTCCAATATTGATCAAGTAAGTAGCTATAGATCTTATGCTCACTATCGTTTCGAGAAGTAGATTTTTTCTTATGTGGGTAAATAGCTTCTATACCCATCATCCTCATATATTTCAGTACTCGATCTTTACCGACAATAAAACCATCTTCTAGTAACTGTTGATGAATATAGCGATAACCAAATTCAGGATTATCTGTATATATTTCATCTATTCTATTTAAAATACTTAATTTATTTATACTCATCTCCTTGGATTTATAGTAGGCGGAAAGTTCTATAATTAATTAAGCCAGATATAATCAATTTTTAATCTCTCAGGGTTTAATTCCCCGAAGCTCTGCTTCGTGATATCATAAGAAACAACTAAAACTTTTTTAGATACCTCGTAGCTCTGCTGCGAGGAGCATCATTTAAATATAGATATATCATGGCTCATTTAACGATAGATGAAAGATTTAAAATATACGAAATGAATAAGAGTGGTTATAGCTCGCGATATATAGGGACAAAGATTGGCCGTGATAAAAGCACTATATGTTATGAACTCAAGAGAATGAGGCATAATTATAGACCAGATAGGGCTAACACACTTGCTTGCAGTTTAAGGCAAGGTAAGAGAAAAAGAAAATTAGATATTGATAATAATTTACGAGCAGAAATAATAAAGCAGTTAACACAGGGTATTTCACCAGATATAATTTCAGGTAGACGTAAACTATCACGAGATACTGTCAATATTTCTACAGAGAGTATATACCAGTTTATTTATACATCTCCTATAGCACAAAGGCAAAAATTATATTTATCTTTAGCAAGAAAAAGGAAAAATAGGTTGCATCATGGTACAAGAATCAGAAACAAAAGAATTACAATACCAAATCGAGTTTCCATTACTGAAAGACCAGAGATAAATAGAAAGATAGCAGCAATAGGTCATTTAGAAGGTGATTTAACTTTTAACAAAGGTAATCAAAGTCGTAATATAGGCGCTCTTGTGGATATCAGAACACAAAAAGTGTTTCTCACTTTAAACCGTTCAAAAAGAACACAAGATGTGATTGGTAACATGAATAAAAAACTTAAACAATTGTCGCATATAATCAAAAGCATAACGTTAGATAATGGCAAAGAATTTACCAATCATGAACAACTATTGCCAAAATCTGAACGAAAAGTATATTTTTGCAATCCTTATTCTCCATGGCAAAAACCATTGATAGAGAAGATTAACTCAATGGTGCACAGAGTATACTCTAAATCTTTAGATATAAAAAAATTAACAATAAAGCAATTACAAGAAATTGAGGATTTTTTAAATAATTTACCAAGAAAAGTGCTCGGTTATAAAACACCCAATGAGGTATGGGAAGAAAATATAAATCTGGCTTAATTAATACTGGAATTTACCCTCTACAAATCTTATTTATGCAACAAAGCCCTGCTGCGTAATGCGTAAGGTGAGTAATTTATCACTTTTTTAATTATAGCATAAGTTTTGGTTTGTTGGATACCTGATTTTGTTAATTATTACTTGCTTTGCATTACAAATTTTTATTTAATTATTGTAATATATGTCGAGTGGTTTTGACATAGTCTTAATTTTATTAGTACTAAAAAATGAAATTTTATCAAACAGTAAGTTATTATAAGATAGGGTTACGAATTATAATATTGGTATTTTTATCAATATTACACGTTGATACACTAGTAATGGCTTCAGATCATGACGATGGTTATGTGACAGTAACAAGCAAAAAGAGCAAAAGAAAACAGGGAACACTAGATCAAAAAGTAGCAAAGTCACAAGTAAGCGTTGATGTTCAAATACAAGCGATGCAGGCTCAAAATAAAGTTCAAGCAGATGCAGTAGCTGAACAGCAAAAACTACAAGCAGAACGTGAAGCTAATGAAAGAGCTGAACAGCAAAAACTACAAGCAGAACGTGAAGCTAATGAAAGAGCTGAACAGCAAAAACTGCAAGCAGAATGTGAAGCTAATGAAAGAGCTGAACAGCAAAAACTGCAAGCAGAACGTGAAGCTAATGAAAGAGCTGAACAGCAAAAACTGCAAGCAGAACGTGAAGCTAATGAAAGAGCTGAACAGCAAAAACTGCAAGCAGAACGTGAAGCTAATGAAAGAGCTGAACAGCAAAAACTGCAAGCAGAACGTGAAGCTAATGAAAGAGCTGAACAGCAAAAACTACAAGCAGAACGTGAAGCTAATGAAAGAGCTGAACAGCAAAAACTGCAAGCAGAACGTGAAGCTAATGAAAGAGCTGAACAGCAAAAACTGCAAGCAGAACGTGAAGCTAATGAAAGAGCTGAACAGCAAAAACTGCAAGCAGAGTATCAGCAATGTCAAACTAACTCAATAAGAGTAGACGAGGAATATGTTAAAAAACCTGAGTCACAACAATTAGCTGAGGCAATCAATAATATGATCGTTGGACATACGGAAAATGCTTTTGTATCGGCAGCGCAAAAAGAAGTGATCCGAGAAAAATCTACACTTGTTATAAAAAATCCTGAAAAATATGCGGTAGAACTGGCTCAAGAATTAGTAAAGAATAAAGCTGAACTAAAAGAAGTGATTAAAATAGCTAATTATGATGCTTTTGTAGTGGGTAAAACACAACAAGAGCAAGCTTTATTATTTGCAACAAATTTAGCTCAGGTTGCACCTGATAATATAAAAAAAGTAGTAGAGCATTTAACCGAGCAAGGAACAAGAGCGGTTAATGTAGCAAATATGATGTATAAAGTAGTCACTTCTAACATTAATAATCACCTATCAGGTGGTACTATGGTAGCAGTTGCAGCGGGTGATCAAGAAAGCCCTATAGTTACTAAAAAAGGATTATGGGTTATCGGTACTTTTGGTTCAAGTAATCAAGATGCACATCAAGGTAATCCTAGCTATAAAGGCACTGTATCCGGCGGTATTATCGGTGGTGATATTTATATCGGGGAAAATAGTCTTGTCGGTATTGCATATAGCCGTATGAACGCTGACTTTAGGTTTAAAGATCCAAGCACTGGTGATAAACTGTCGGCAGAAAGCGATATTATTTCTCTATACGGCCAACAACAATTTAGTATCGGTCTTATATTACAAGAAATATTTTCAGCAAGTAACAGTAAAATTAACACCAAGAATTTAAGACAAGTTGGACCTAATAGGTATAAGACTGCTAGCGGTAAATATACAAGCAAAGCTTACGGTTTTGAGGGTAATATCGGTTATCAATTCTCTGTCATGGACGGTATAAATTTAATGCCTAATATTGGTATTAGATATAATACGTATAAAGATACTTCTTATATCGAAACCGGTACAGGCGTGAATAATATGTATATCGCAGGTACGTCGGGTAACTTAACTACCGGTATTCTAGGTATAAAAATAACTACTCCTAAGAGAGTATCAAACGATGCTCAAATAGTACCGGGATTACATGCTTCCATAGAAAATAGTTTGAGCAATAAGCAACCTAAGGTGAAAGCTAGATTTATTTGGGCAGATAATTACTTTGAGAAGACTACAAGCAATAGCACACCAAAAGTCAGCTATACTGTAGGTGCAAATTTACTTGCATCTTATAAGAATATTGAGCTACTTGCAACGTATCACTGTAATTTACGTAACAAATATACTAGTCATCAAGGTTCATTAAAGTTAAAGATATTGTTCTAATAATGTAAATCTTTAGACCTGAAGTTTTGACAAAACTTCAGTTAGACGGGTTATTGAAAAAATGGCTAGGTTGGCGTCGGTTACAATTGAAAATTCAAGGACTAAGGAGAACAAAACCTGGCTCTGTTTCATCAATTGTGTAAATTTCGTGAGCCATTAAATCCTACCATCAAATTTGATCATAAAATGAGCCATAGCTTCATTCCAGTTGGGGATAGGCATAGACCATTTTTTGGTAATATAATCAATTGTCAGATATAAAACCTTAAATACTGCGTCATCATTTGGAAAGATGCGTTTATTCTTAGTAACTTTTCTCAATTGGCTATTCAGCGATTCTATCGCATTTGTAGTGTAAATAATCTTACGAATCTCCTTTGGATATTGCAAGAAAATTATCAAATTATCCCAATTATTATACCAAGATTTAGCTATATACGGATATTGCTTACTCCATTTTTGATCAAATGACTCAAGAGCTAATTCTGCTTCTTTTTCAGTAGCAGAAGTATAGATTAGTTTCAAATCCGCGAGTCTTTTGCAATGATTGTGTAAATTTTTGTTGAGCCTATATTAGAAGTAATTAAAAATATAGGTAGTCCGTCCGCCAAAACTCTACAAGCCTTATAGATAATATGGTTTTAAGACAAGAAGTAATACAACAATCCGTAAGAAAATGATAAAATATGGTCATAAACCTTATGGATTTCAGTCAATGCCAATAGACAACATTATCAAATCGCAAGAACAAGGGAAACTGTTTGGTTATAAATTAAAAGAAGAATTAAACCCAAATAATAAGCTATATAAATTAAGAGAATTAATAAATTGGTCTAGGCTCGAAGAGTGGTTATCAAAAAATGTTTGTATTAAGAAATTTGGTAGAAATAGAAAATGTCATAGAGTGATGCTTGGCATAACGATGCTACAAGCAATGTATAATTTTTCAGATTCATTATCAGAGGAAGAGCTAAAAGAGAATATGTATTGGCAGTATTTCTGCGGGTGGGAATATATAGAAAAAGACATAGCTATCTCGGAAACTAGTATACGACGGTTTCGTAGTGTATTAGGTGAAGCTGGATATAATGAGATATTATCGGAGTTGATCAGGGTTGGGATAAAAACTAACACAATTAAAAAAAAAGATTTGGAATTAATCATCGCTGATACGACTGTACAAATTAAGAATATCAAACACCCACACGATGTTTATTTAATGGATAAAGCTAGGCTTAGCATAGTAAAGCTTTGCAACAGTTTGGGTATACATTTGAATGAAACATACGCTAGAACCTATAAACGCGATATAGTAAAGCTATGGAAATATAAAGAACATAGTAAAGCCAAGAAGCGTTGGAAAATAATGAAGCATTTAAAAATATTACTGGGTCGTTTGATTAGAGTATGTGAGCGTGAGATCAAAAATAAGCAATTAAACTTGTCTCTCAAAAATCAAGAAGTATTGCAAAAAATAAAACAAATACATAACCAATCTGTTTTAAAAAGAGAAGCTAAAAAGCAATATAAAGAAGATAACAAAGTATTATATAGTTTTCATGCCCCTGAAGTAGAGTGTATAGGAAAGGGAAAACGCAACAAGCCATATGAGTTTGGCAATAAAGTAGCGGTAGTAGTAAGTGGTCGTAGAAATTTTGTTTTATCCGCAAAATCGTTTCATAATAATCCTTATGATGGTCATACATTGCATCAGAGCTTTGAAGCAGTAGAGAGTGTCACTGGAATCAAGATAAAGAAATCATTTGTTGATCTTGGGTATAGTGGTAGCAATGTAAAGGAGAAGAGTAAGGTATATACCCCAAAAACGCGGAAGAAGTTGTTACAAGAGGACAAGTCTATGATCAAGAGACGCAGTGCCATAGAACCAATAATAGGTCACTTAAAGCAATATGGTCGGATGGGTAGAAACTTCTTGAAAGGTATGATAGGAGATATTATCAATCCAATAATCTCTGCTATTGGTTTGAATTTACGATGCATTGCAAATCATTTACAAATCGTGTCTAACTCCACATAAATCAAAAATATCATCATGCAAAAACTAGATGAACGATAAAAAATCGTTAACAATAGCTCCATATCAAAATTAGACCAACACAGAAATGTATCAGTAAAAATTAACATAACTTATTAATTTTTATTGAAAATCTTAGCAATTTGTTGTCAAAACTCTATCCCATTACAAATGATCAGGATTTGAAGTGTTTTTGGCGGATAGACTAGGTAACAGAAATGCAAATAGAGAAGAATAAAAAAATAAATGAAGCAATAGATTTGCTGATAAAAGGCGGAGTAGATTTAAAAACAGTACTAAGTCAGAATGGATTAATCTCTCAGGGTTTAATTCCCCGAAGCTCTGCTTCGTGATATCATAAGAAACAACTAAAACTTTTTTAGATACCTCGTAGCTCTGCTGCGAGGAGCATCATTTAAGGAATTAACCAAGGGTATTTTAGAGCGAGCACTGCATGCTGAGATGTCAGAACATTTAGGTTATAGCAAGTATGATAGAGCTGAAACTGAGAATGCGAGGAATGGTAGTTTTAGTAAGAATCTGATTAGTGAGAATGGTACTATAGAGCTAAATGTTCCAAGAGACAGACAAGGTAAATTTGAACCTATAATAGTCTCAAAGAAACAAACAAGAATAGATGGCTTAGACCAAAAGATAATATCCTTATATGCGAAGGGTATGAGTGTGTCTGATATTAAAACACAATTGCAAGAATTATATGGAGCTGAGATCAGTGAGAGCCTAATCAGCAGGATTACAGATGAAGTAATAGATGAGGTCAAGATTTGGCAGAGTAGACCGCTTGAATCAGTATACCCTATAGTATATTTTGACTGTTTAGTAGTGAAAGTAAGACAAGATAAACTTATTATTAATAAATCAGTATATGTAGCTTTAGGCATAGATTTATCTGGCAGAAAGGATATTTTAGGCTTATGGATAAGTGAGAATGAAGGAGCTAAATTTTGGCTTGGTAATTTTACTGAGATGAAAAATAGAGGAGTAAAAGATATCTTAATTGCTTGTAGTGATAATCTAACTGGTATGTCTGATGCTATTGCATCAGTATACCCGAAAACTGAACATCAAATTTGTATTGTCCATCAGATCAGGAATAGCCTCAAATATGTATCATATAAAGATAGAAAGCAATTAGCAGCGGATTTGAAACTAATCTATACTTCTGCTACTGAAAAAGAAGCAGAATTAGCTCTTGAGTCATTTGATCAAAAATGGAGTAAGCAATATCCGCATATAGCTAAATCTTGGTATAATAATTGGGATAATTTGATAATTTTCTTGCAATATCCAAAGGAGATTCGTAAGATTATTTACACTACAAATGCGATAGAATCGCTGAATAGCCAATTGAGAAAAGTTACTAAGAATAAACGCATCTTTCCAAATGATGACGCAGTATTTAAGGTTTTATATCTGACAATTGATTATATTACCAAAAAATGGTCTATGCCTATCCCCAAATTGGAATGAAGCTATGGCTCATTTTATGATCAAATTTGATGGTAGAATTTTGACTAACGAATATTAGAATTACCCTCAACGAACATTAAAATTACCTATAAAAAAGAAGTAACTATGGACAGTAAAATCGAATAAAAATTTATTTTTAAATATTTAAATATTATTCGAGAATTACTGATGACATGTACAAATAACCAAGTAGGTATTTTAATGCAAAAGATCAAAAAATATAATCAGATAATTTCTGCTGCAAAAGCAGGTATGAGTGTAAAAACGGCACGTAAGTATTTACGTATTAATAAGTATCCAAGCGAATTACGCACAATACGTAAATATAGGACACGTAAGGATCCATTTGTGAAGCACTGGGATGAAATAGAATCAATGCTAGAATCAGCACCGGAGTTGCAAGCAACTACCATATTAGCATATTTGACAGAAAAGTATCATGGGAATTATAATGGGAAGCAATTACGCTGTTTGCAGAAAAGGTTGATAGTGGACTAATGGTATGGACCTCCTGATATAGAGAATGAAAAGCAGTTGCTAATCTTCTAGGGTTAATATTTAACATATTAAAACAACAATTAAGGAGGTCCATATGGAGGTTACTACAATTGGTATAGATATTGCAAAAAGAATTTTTCAAATTCATGGTGTAGATAAAAATGGCAAGACAGTATTAAAGAAAAAATTGATGAGAGATCAGGTTTTGACATTTATGGCTAATTTACCACAATGTTTAGTAGGGATGGAAGCTTGTGGTGGTTCTAGTTATTGGGCAAGAGAAATAACTAAATTAGGGCATGAAGTAAAACTAATGGCACCGCAATTTGTCAAACCATATGTTAAAACTAATAAAAATGATCAAGCAGATGCTGAAGCGATATGTGAAGCCGTGACAAGACCTAATATGAGATTTGTTGCAATTAAAACTATAGAGCAACAAGAAATTTTATCAATACATAGGGTAAGAGAGAGATTGGTAAAAAATCGTACAGCACTTGCTAATGAAATTAGGGGGCTACTACATGAGTTTGGTTTTATTGTTCCTCAAGGCATTAATAAGGTTATCACAAAATTAATTGAGATTTTAGATGCAGGGAAATTAAGCCAGTTAAGTTATCAAACATTTAGTGAACTAAAAGAAGAATTCTTAGATAATAACAGAAAAATAAAAGAGATAGAAAAACGATTAACAATGATAGCAAGTAACCTAACTCAATATCAACGATTAAGAGCTATACCTGGTCTTGGTTTAATTACTGCTACTGCTTTAATAGCATCAATAGGTAATGCTACAAGTTTTGAGAATGGCAGGCAATTATCGGCATGGCTAGGATTAGTGCCAAGACAACATTCAAGTGGTGGGAAGGATAAGCTGCTGGGAATTAGCAAGCGAGGTGATGTATACTTACGCACTTTATTAATTCAAGGGGCTAGAGCTGTACTAAATGCCAAGATAAGATTTACATCGGAAGAACAGAAATCTAAAAAAGATTTTAGCCAATTTACGAAATGGATGTTTAATTTATCTGAGCGAAGTAGCCATAATAAAACGACAGTTGCCATAGCTAATAAGTTGGCAAGAGTGGTGTTTGCTGTACTAAGATCAGGAGATGATTATGTAGAGAGTAAAGTTTGTAGCTAAAGAGTGTGTAGCATAGCACTTATAAGTAAAATAAATGGTGATTTATATAATGAATAGGTAAAAGCAAAACAATATGTAAGAGATTCCAACCCGAAATATGCTTGAGATAATTAATATTGATGGTAAATAAGACAAACCTTAGCTTACAAAAAAACTGCGTTTTTCAGTGGCTCTTTTAGAAGCCGATGGACTGATAAGTATATAGTTTGTAAGCCAGCGAATTCCATCAGGGCTGTAGAATAAATTAGGTTGATTTATCAGCTATAAGCCGGATACATGACTGCATTTGTTTGTTTTTATTATTGATGTTATTTTTTTCTTGCATTCTACAGGAGGTCCATACATGAAAAATCAAGACAAAAAAATGAGTAGAGTCTTTTGCAATGATTGTGTAAATTTTTGTTGAGCCTATATTAGAAGTAATTAAAAATATAGGTAACAGAAATGCAAATAGAGAAGAATAAAAAAATAAATGAAGCAATAGATTTGCTGATAGAAGGTGGAGTAGATTTAAAAACAGTACTAAGTCAGAATAGATTAATTAAGGAATTAACCAAGGGTATTTTAGAGCGAGCACTGCATGCTGAGATGTCAGAACATTTAGGTTATAGCAAGTATGATAGAGCTGAAACTGAGAATGCGAGGAATGGTAGTTTTAGTAAGAATCTGATTAGTGAGAATGGTACTATAGAGCTAAATGTTCCAAGAGACAGACAAGGTAAATTTGAACCTATAATAGTCTCAAAGAAACAAACAAGAATAGATGGCTTAGACCAAAAGATAATATCCTTATATGCGAAGGGTATGAGTGTGTCTGATATTAAAACACAATTGCAAGAATTATATGGAGCTGAGATCAGTGAGAGCCTAATCAGCAGGATTACAGATGAAGTAATAGATGAGGTCAAGATTTGGCAGAGTAGACCTCTTGAATCAGTATACCCTATAGTATATTTTGACTGTTTAGTAGTGAAAGTAAGACAAGATAAACTTATTATTAATAAATCAGTATATGTAGCTTTAGGAATAGATTTATCTGGCAGAAAGGATATTTTAGGCTTATGGATAAGTGAGAATGAAGGGAAGTTCTATAATTAAATGATGCTCCTCGCAGCAGAGCTACGAGGAGCATCATTTAAATATAGATATATCATGGCTCATTTAACGATAGATGAAAGATTTAAAATATACGAAATGAATAAGAGTGGTTATAGCTCGCGATATATAGGGACAAAGATTGGCCGTGATAAAAGCACTATATGTTATGAACTCAAGAGAATGAGGCATAATTATAGACCAGATAGGGCTAACACACTTGCTTGCAGTTTAAGGCAAGGTAAGAGAAAAAGAAAATTAGATATTGATAATAATTTACGAGCAGAAATAATAAAGCAGTTAACACAGGGTATTTCACCAGATATAATTTCAGGTAGACGTAAACTATCACGAGATACTGTCAATATTTCTACAGAGAGTATATACCAGTTTATTTATACATCTCCTATAGCACAAAGGCAAAAATTATATTTATCTTTAGCAAGAAAAAGGAAAAATAGGTTGCATCATGGTACAAGAATCAGAAACAAAAGAATTACAATACCAAATCGAGTTTCCATTACTGAAAGACCAGAGATAAATAGAAAGATAGCAGCAATAGGTCATGTATAAGGTGATTTAACTTTTAACAAAGGTAATCAAAGTCGTAATATAGGCGCTCTTGTGGATATCAGAACACAAAAAGTGTTTCTCACGTTAAACCGTTCAAAAAGAACACAAGATGTGATTGGTAACATGAATAAAAAACTTAAACAATTGTCGCATATAATCAAAAGCATAACGTTAGATAATGGCAAAGAATTTACCAATCATGAACAACTATTGCCAAAATCTGAACGAAAAGTATATTTTTGCAATCCTTATTCTCCATGGCAAAAACCATTGATAGAGAAGATTAACTCAATGGTGCACAGAGTATACTCTAAATCTTTAGATATAAAAAAAATGATGCTCCTCGCAGCAGAGCTACGAGGTATCTAAAAAAGTTTTAGTTGTTTCTTATGATATCACGAAGCAGAGCTTCGGGGAATTAAACCCTGAGAGATTAACAATAAAGCAATTACAAGAAATTGAGGATTTTTTAAATAGTCTATCCGCCAAAAACACTTCAAATCCTGATCATTTGTAATGGGATAGAGTTTTGACAACAAATTGCTAAGATTTTCAATAAAAATTAATAAGTTATGTTAATTTTTACTGATACATTTCTGTGTTGGTCTAATTTTGATATGGAGCTATTGTTAACGATTTTTTATCGTTCATCTAGTTTTTGCATGATGATATTTTTGATTTATGTGGAGTTAGACACGATTTGTAAATGATTTGCAATGCATCGTAAATTCAAACCAATAGCAGAGATTATTGGATTGATAATATCTCCTATCATACCTTTCAAGAAGTTTCTACCCATCCGACCATATTGCTTTAAGTGACCTATTATTGGTTCTATGGCACTGCGTCTCTTGATCATAGACTTGTCCTCTTGTAACAACTTCTTCCGCGTTTTTGGGGTATATACCTTACTCTTCTCCTTTACATTGCTACCACTATACCCAAGATCAACAAATGATTTCTTTATCTTGATTCCAGTGACACTCTCTACTGCTTCAAAGCTCTGATGCAATGTATGACCATCATAAGGATTATTATGAAACGATTTTGCGGATAAAACAAAATTTCTACGACCACTTACTACTACCGCTACTTTATTGCCAAACTCATATGGCTTGTTGCGTTTTCCCTTTCCTATACACTCTACTTCAGGGGCATGAAAACTATATAATACTTTGTTATCTTCTTTATATTGCTTTTTAGCTTCTCTTTTTAAAACAGATTGGTTATGTATTTGTTTTATTTTTTGCAATACTTCTTGATTTTTGAGAGACAAGTTTAATTGCTTATTTTTGATCTCACGCTCACATACTCTAATCAAACGACCCAGTAATATTTTTAAATGCTTCATTATTTTCCAACGCTTCTTGGCTTTACTATGTTCTTTATATTTCCATAGCTTTACTATATCGCGTTTATAGGTTCTAGCGTATGTTTCATTCAAATGTATACCCAAACTGTTGCAAAGCTTTACTATGCTAAGCCTAGCTTTATCCATTAAATAAACATCGTGTGGGTGTTTGATATTCTTAATTTGTACAGTCGTATCAGCGATGATTAATTCCAAATCTTTTTTTTTAATTGTGTTAGTTTTTATCCCAACCCTGATCAACTCCGATAATATCTCATTATATCCAGCTTCACCTAATACACTACGAAACCGTCGTATACTAGTTTCCGAGATAGCTATGTCTTTTTCTATATATTCCCACCCGCAGAAATACTGCCAATACATATTCTCTTTTAGCTCTTCCTCTGATAATGAATCTGAAAAATTATACATTGCTTGTAGCATCGTTATGCCAAGCATCACTCTATGACATTTTCTATTTCTACCAAATTTCTTAATACAAACATTTTTTGATAACCACTCTTCGAGCCTAGACCAATTTATTAATTCTCTTAATTTATATAGCTTATTATTTGGGTTTAATTCTTCTTTTAATTTATAACCAAACAGTTTCCCTTGTTCTTGCGATTTGATAATGTTGTCTATTGGCATTGACTGAAATCCATAAGGTTTATGACCATATTTTATCATTTTCTTACGGATTGTTGTATTACTTCTTGTCTTAAAACCATATTATCTATAAGGCTTGTAGAGTTTTGGCGGACGGACTATTTAAAAAATCCTCAATTTCTTGTAATTGCTTTATTGTTAATTTTTTTATATCTAAAGATTTAGAGTATACTCTGTGCACCATTGAGTTAATCTTCTCTATCAATGGTTTTTGCCATGGAGAATAAGGATTGCAAAAATATACTTTTCGTTCAGATTTTGGCAATAGTTGTTCATGATTGGTAAATTCTTTGCCATTATCTAACGTTATGCTTTTGATTATATGCGACAATTGTTTAAGTTTTTTATTCATGTTACCAATCACATCTTGTGTTCTTTTTGAACGGTTTAAAGTGAGAAACACTTTTTGTGTTCTGATATCCACAAGAGCGCCTATATTACGACTTTGATTACCTTTGTTAAAAGTTAAATCACCTTCTAAATGACCTATTGCTGCTATCTTTCTATTTATCTCTGGTCTTTCAGTAATGGAAACTCGATTTGGTATTGTAATTCTTTTGTTTCTGATTCTTGTACCATGATGCAACCTATTTTTCCTTTTTCTTGCTAAAGATAAATATAATTTTTGCCTTTGTGCTATAGGAGATGTATAAATAAACTGGTATATACTCTCTGTAGAAATATTGACAGTATCTCGTGATAGTTTACGTCTACCTGAAATTATATCTGGTGAAATACCCTGTGTTAACTGCTTTATTATTTCTGCTCGTAAATTATTATCAATATCTAATTTTCTTTTTCTCTTACCTTGCCTTAAACTGCAAGCAAGTGTGTTAGCCCTATCTGGTCTATAATTATGCCTCATTCTCTTGAGTTCATAACATATAGTGCTTTTATCACGGCCAATCTTTGTCCCTATATATCGCGAGCTATAACCACTCTTATTCATTTCGTATATTTTAAATCTTTCATCTATCGTTAAATGAGCCATGATATATCTATATTTAAATGATGCTCCTCGCAGCAGAGCTACGAGGTATCTAAAAAAGTTTTAGTTGTTTCTTATGATATCACGAAGCAGAGCTTCGGGGAATTAAACCCTGAGAGATTAAATACTGATGCAATTAATGATCGTTTACGTAACATAGCTTTATCTTCTAATGCTAGTAAATAATTCTTCATATCCTTGCGAATATTAGTTATCATTCTTAAATTTCTAGAATAGAGTTTAAACCATAACTCTTTACAAATATACGCTTTATCACCAAATACCTTACCTGTTATCTTCTGAGTTATAGATTCAAGAACAGATAAATCAGCTCTATTTGCTTTTGTTATTTTAACAGCTATAATCTCTGATTAATGATTAAATGTCATTTAAATCCCATAAACCAACCATAACTAGTCCGTCCGCCAAAACTCTAAAAAATATCACTTGTGTCACTAATTTCCAAAAATAGTGCGATTTTAGAGCAAATTACTCTAATTTTGAGGGCTAATTTTAAATTTTTCTATGAAAAAACACACTATTTCTCAAAATGTACTCAATGTTCTCATTGCCATTTTTTCGTATTTCCATAAGCTTTTCATATAAAACCTTTCATTTTCTTATGGATTTTACTATGCATTTTTGCCTTAAAACCCTATTGCCTATAAGGCTTTTAGAGTTTTGGCGGAGAGACTAAATAATTTACCAAGAAAAGTGCTCGGTTATAAAACACCCAATGAGGTATGGGAAGAAAATATAAATCTGGCTTAATTAATACTGGAATTTACCCTATTAAAGCAGTAGCAGTAATTAAACCAAGACCAGGTATAGCTCTTAATCGTTGATATTGAGTTAGGTTACTTGCTATCATTGTTAATCGTTTTTCTATCTCTTTTATTTTTCTGTTATTATCTAAGAATTCTTCTTTTAGTTCACTAAATGTTTGATAACTTAACTGGCTTAATTTCCCTGCATCTAAAATCTCAATTAATTTTGTGATAACCTTATTAATGCCTTGAGGAACAATAAAACCAAACTCATGTAGTAGCCCCCTAATTTCATTAGCAAGTGCTGTACGATTTTTTACCAATCTCTCTCTTACCCTATGTATTGATAAAATTTCTTGTTGCTCTATAGTTTTAATTGCAACAAATCTCATATTAGGTCTTGTCACGGCTTCACATATCGCTTCAGCATCTGCTTGATCATTTTTATTAGTTTTAACATATGGTTTGACAAATTGCGGTGCCATTAGTTTTACTTCATGCCCTAATTTAGTTATTTCTCTTGCCCAATAACTAGAACCACCACAAGCTTCCATCCCTACTAAACATTGTGGTAAATTAGCCATAAATGTCAAAACCTGATCTCTCATCAATTTTTTCTTTAATACTGTCTTGCCATTTTTATCTACACCATGAATTTGAAAAATTCTTTTTGCAATATCTATACCAATTGTAGTAACCTCCATATGGACCTCCTTAATTGTTGTTTTAATATGTTAAATATTAACCCTAGAAGATTAGCAACTGCTTTTCATTCTCTATATCAGGAGGTCCATACCATTAGTCCATTATATGTTTCAACCTTTTCTGCAAACAGCGTAATTGCTTCCCATTATAATTCCCATGATACTTTTCTGTCAAATATGCTAATATGGTAGTTGCTTGCAACTCCGGTGCTGATTCTAGCATTGATTCTATTTCATCCCAGTGCTTCACAAATGGATCCTTACGTGTCCTATATTTACGTATTGTGCGTAATTCGCTTGGATACTTATAGCTAACGCGGAAAGGTTTTTACCATAGTTTTTGTATTTACTCACATATTCACCAGATTTAAATCCTATTAAACATTGCTGGACTAACTTTAAAAACTGTTTACGTAAAATTATTGATCAATGCCTAAGTTTTTCCTAATCTGTGGTAGAAACATTTCCGTGTTAGCTATATGTTCTAACTCACGTATGGCTAACTCCTGTAGATAATCTATATATGTTTTCTTTTCTTGCTCAAAGCTTTCTGCAACTGATTTATAGCGGCTTTGTTGCATAAATAAAATTTGTAGAGCAAGAGTGGTGATAATCTGGTAAGATGTCCTGAATTAAAAATAATCCAGATTATATGAGATCTCGGAAGAAAGCCCCTTTTAGTAAATCACGCAAGTATTCTAAATATAAAATAACGAATTGGTCAGAATATAATAATTTTTTACGCAATAGGGGTCGCATAGATTTTATGATTGCCAGTGATTTGGCGATTGGCTGGTATGCTGATTACAGAGAGGAAATGAAACGAGGAAGACCTAGACGCTATAGTGATCACGCTATATTACAGTGTTTGAAGATCAGATGCTTATTCGGTCTTAAGTTACGCCAAACCCAAGGCTTTATAAACTGGCTCTTTGAAATATCGGGTTTATCTATTAGATGTCCAGACTATACAACATTAAGTAAGCGTATGAAGTCATTAGATCTTAGGTATTTACATGGAAATCAAGATAAAGAATTTAGTTGTATTTCAATGGATAGTACAGGGATACAAGCCTACACAGGGAACGAATGGCTAGAAAATAAGCATGGTAAGCAATATAAGCGTCGCATATGGAAAAAGCTACATATCGTTATAGAAGATCAAGGTATGATACTTGCCGATAGTACCACAGAGCATACTATAGATGATAGATCACAGATTGGACTACTAATAGCTAATGTCAGAGCCAAGGATTTTCTGGGAGATCGAGGGTATGACGGTGAATCTACATATCAATTGTTGAGAAAGAAGAAGATAAAACCAGTTATTAGACCCCCAAACTCTTCAGTAAAAGTTCAATCGCTTAGGGATAAAACTGAGAGAGATGCAGCTGTTATATATCAACAAAACAAAGGATACCAAGCATGGAGGGTAAAGAATAATTATGGTAGAAGGGAGCGTGTAGAGAACACGTTCTTTCGATTTAAAACTTCTTTTGGTAGTAAGTTTCTATCAAGACATGATCAAAATATGACAAAAGAAATGTCTATTAAATGCCACTTATTAAACAAAATGTTTGAAATTGGTAAACCTATCTCTGTGCCTGTTGGCTAGGCTAGCATTGCGGGGTTAGGGGCAGTATATTCAAAAGCTTATTTATGCAACAAAGCCGGTGGGAATATATAGAAAAAGACATAGCTATCTCGGAAACTAGTATACGACGGTTTCGTAGTGTATTAGGTGAAGCTGGATATAATGAGATATTATCGGAGTTGATCAGGGTTGGGATAAAAACTAACACAATTAAAAAAAAAGATTTGGAATTAATCATCGCTGATACGACTGTACAAATTAAGAATATCAAACACCCACACGATGTTTATTTAATGGATAAAGCTAGGCTTAGCATAGTAAAGCTTTGCAACAGTTTGGGTATACATTTGAATGAAACATACGCTAGAACCTATAAACGCGATATAGTAAAGCTATGGAAATATAAAGAACATAGTAAAGCCAAGAAGCGTTGGAAAATAATGAAGCATTTAAAAATATTACTGGGTCGTTTGATTAGAGTATGTGAGCGTGAGATCAAAAATAAGCAATTAAACTTGTCTCTCAAAAATCAAGAAGTATTGCAAAAAATAAAACAAATACATAACCAATCTGTTTTAAAAAGAGAAGCTAAAAAGCAATATAAAGAAGATAACAAAGTATTATATAGTTTTCATGCCCCTGAAGTAGAGTGTATAGGAAAGGGAAAACGCAACAAGCCATATGAGTTTGGCAATAAAGTAGCGGTAGTAGTAAGTGGTCGTAGAAATTTTGTTTTATCCGCAAAATCGTTTCATAATAATCCTTATGATGGTCATACATTGCATCAGAGCTTTGAAGCAGTAGAGAGTGTCACTGGAATCAAGATAAAGAAATCATTTGTTGATCTTGGGTATAGTGGTAGCAATGTAAAGGAGAAGAGTAAGGTATATACCCCAAAAACGCGGAAGAAGTTGTTACAAGAGGACAAGTCTATGATCAAGAGACGCAGTGCCATAGAACCAATAATAGGTCACTTAAAGCAATATGGTCGGATGGGTAGAAACTTCTTGAAAGGTATGATAGGAGATATTATCAATCCAATAATCTCTGCTATTGGTTTGAATTTACGATGCATTGCAAATCATTTACAAATCGTGTCTAACTCCACATAAATCAAAAATATCATCATGCAAAAACTAGATGAACGATAAAAAATCGTTAACAATAGCTCCATATCAAAATTAGACCAACACAGAAATGTATCAGTAAAAATTAACATAACTTATTAATTTTTATTGAAAATCTTAGCAATTTGTTGTCAAAACTCTATCCCATTACGAGTCTTTTGCAATGATTGTGTAAATTTTTGTTGAGCCTATATTAGAAGTAATTAAAAATATAGGTAACAGAAATGCAAATAGAGAAGAATAAAAAAATAAATGAAGCAATAGATTTGCTGATAGAAGGCGGAGTAGATTTAAAAACAGTACTAAGTCAGAATGGATTAATTAAGGAATTAACCAAGGGTATTTTAGAGCGAGCACTGCATGCTGAGATGTCAGAACATTTAGGTTATAGCAAGTATGATAGAGCTGAAACTGAGAATGCGAGGAATGGTAGTTTTAGTAAGAATCTGATTAGTGAGAATGGTACTATAGAGATAAATGTTCCAAGAGACAGACAAGGTAAATTTGAACCTATAATAGTCTCAAAGAAACAAACAAGAATAGATAAAAGATAATATCCTTATATGCGAAGGGTATGAGTGTGTCTGATATTAAAACACAATTGCAAGAATTATATGGAGCTGAGATCAGTGAGAGCCTAATCAGCAGGATTACAGATGAAGTAATAGATGAGGTCAAGATTTGGCAGAGTAGACCTCTTGAATCAGTATACCCTATAGTATATTTTGACTGTTTAGTAGTGAAAGTAAGACAAGATAAACTTATTATTAATAAATCAGTATATGTAGCTTTAGGAATAGATTTATCTGGCAGAAAGGATATTTTAGGCTTATGGATAAGTGAGAATGAAGGAGCTAAATTTTGGCTTGGTAATTTTACTGAAATGAAGAATCGAGGAGTAAAAGATATCTTAATTGCTTGTAGTGATAATCTAACTGGTATGTCTGATGCTATTGCATCAGTATATCCGAAAACTGAACATCAAATTTGTATTGTCCATCAGATCAGGAATAGCCTCAAATATGTATCATATAAAGATAGAAAGCAATTAGCAGCGGATTTGAAACTAATCTATACTTCTGCTACTGAAAAAGAAGCAGAATTAGCTCTTGAGTCATTTGATCAAAAATGGAGTAAGCAATATCCGCATATAGCTAGTCCGTCCGCCAAAACTCTACAAGCCTTATAGATAATATGGTTTTAAGACAAGAAGTAATACAACAATCCGTAAGAAAATGATAAAATATGGTCATAAACCTTATGGATTTCAGTCAATGCCAATAGACAACATTATCAAATCGCAAGAACAAGGGAAACTGTTTGGTTATAAATTAAAAGAAGAATTAAACCCAAATAATAAGCTATATAAATTAAGAGAATTAATAAATTGGTCTAGGCTCGAAGAGTGGTTATCAAAAAATGTTTGTATTAAGAAATTTGGTAGAAATAGAAAATGTCATAGAGTGATGCTTGGCATAACGATGCTACAAGCAATGTATAATTTTTCAGATTCATTATCAGAGGAAGAGCTAAAAGAGAATATGTATTGGCAGTATTTCTGCGGGTGGGAATATATAGAAAAAGACATAGCTATCTCGGAAACTAGTATACGACGGTTTCGTAGTGTATTAGGTGAAGCTGGATATAATGAGATATTATCGGAGTTGATCAGGGTTGGGATAAAAACTAACACAATTAAAAAAAAAGATTTGGAATTAATCATCGCTGATACGACTGTACAAATTAAGAATATCAAACACCCACACGATGTTTATTTAATGGATAAAGCTAGGCTTAGCATAGTAAAGCTTTGCAACAGTTTGGGTATACATTTGAATGAAACATACGCTAGAACCTATAAACGCGATATAGTAAAGCTATGGAAATATAAAGAACATAGTAAAGCCAAGAAGCGTTGGAAAATAATGAAGCATTTAAAAATATTACTGGGTCGTTTGATTAGAGTATGTGAGCGTGAGATCAAAAATAAGCAATTAAACTTGTCTCTCAAAAATCAAGAAGTATTGCAAAAAATAAAACAAATACATAACCAATCTGTTTTAAAAAGAGAAGCTAAAAAGCAATATAAAGAAGATAACAAAGTATTATATAGTTTTCATGCCCCTGAAGTAGAGTGTATAGGAAAGGGAAAACGCAACAAGCCATATGAGTTTGGCAATAAAGTAGCGGTAGTAGTAAGTGGTCGTAGAAATTTTGTTTTATCCGCAAAATCGTTTCATAATAATCCTTATGATGGTCATACATTGCATCAGAGCTTTGAAGCAGTAGAGAGTGTCACTGGAATCAAGATAAAGAAATCATTTGTTGATCTTGGGTATAGTGGTAGCAATGTAAAGGAGAAGAGTAAGGTATATACCCCAAAAACGCGGAAGAAGTTGTTACAAGAGGACAAGTCTATGATCAAGAGACGCAGTGCCATAGAACCAATAATAGGTCACTTAAAGCAATATGGTCGGATGGGTAGAAACTTCTTGAAAGGTATGATAGGAGATATTATCAATCCAATAATCTCTGCTATTGGTTTGAATTTACGATGCATTGCAAATCATTTACAAATCGTGTCTAACTCCACATAAATCAAAAATATCATCATGCAAAAACTAGATGAACGATAAAAAATCGTTAACAATAGCTCCATATCAAAATTAGACCAACACAGAAATGTATCAGTAAAAATTAACATAACTTATTAATTTTTATTGAAAATCTTAGCAATTTGTTGTCAAAACTCTATCCCATTACAAATGATCAGGATTTGAAGTGTTTTTGGCGGATAGACTAAATACTGCGTCATCATTTGGAAAGATGCGTTTATTCTTAGTAACTTTTCTCAATTGGCTATTCAGCGATTCTATCGCATTTGTAGTGTAAATAATCTTACGAATCTCCTTTGGATATTGCAAGAAAATTATCAAATTATCCCAATTATTATACCAAGATTTAGCTATATGCGGATATTGCTTACTCCATTTTTGATCAAATGACTCAAGAGCTAATTCTGCTTCTTTTTCAGTAGCAGAAGTATAGATTAGTTTCAAATCCGCTGCTAATTGCTTTCTATCTTTATATGATACATATTTGAGGCTATTCCTGATCTGATGGACAATACAAATGTGATGTTCAGTTTTCGGGTATACTGATGCAATAGCATCAGACATACCAGTTAGATTATCACTACAAGCAATTAAGATATCTTTTACTCCTCGATTCTTCATTTCAGTAAAATTACCAAGCCAAAATTTAGCTCCTTCATTCTCACTTATCCATAAGCCTAAAATATCCTTTCTGCCAGATAAATCTATTCCTAAAGCTACATATACTGATTTATTAATAATAAGTTTATCTTGTCTTACTTTCACTACTAAACAGTCAAAATATACTATAGGGTATACTGATTCAAGAGGTCTACTCTGCCAAATCTTGACCTCATCTATTACTTCATCTGTAATCCTGCTGATTAGGCTCTCACTGATCTCAGCTCCATATAATTCTTGCAATTGTGTTTTAATATCAGACACACTCATACCCTTCGCATATAAGGATATTATCTTTTGGTCTAAGCCATCTATTCTTGTTTGTTTCTTTGAGACTATTATAGGTGCAAATTTACCTTGTCTGTCTCTTGGAACATTTAGCTCTATAGTACCATTCTCACTAATCAGATTCTTACTAAAACTACCATTCCTCGCATTCTCAGTTTCAGCTCTATCATACTTGCTATAACCTAAATGTTCTGACATCTCAGCATGCAGTGCTCGCTCTAAAATACCCTGGGTTAATTCCTTAATCTCTTAGGGTTTAATTCCCCGAAGCTCTGCTTCGTGATATCATAAGAAACAACTAAAACTTTTTTAGATACCTCGTAGCTCTGCTGCGAGGAGCATCATTTACTTCTAATATAGGCTCAACAAAAATTTACACAATCATTGCAAAAGACTCAGATTATCACCACTCTTGCTCTACAAATCTTATTTATGCAACAAAGCCAGAAAAAGCGGGTTGTACTCTTATTTATCTACCGGTCTATTCTCCAGATTTAAATTCTATTGAACACTGTTGGGCTAATTTTAAAAATTACTTGAGAAAAATTAATGATGCTCCTCGCAGCAGAGCTACGAGGTATCTAAAAAAGTTTTAGTTGTTTCTTATGATATCACGAAGCAGAGCTTCGGGGAATTAAACCCTGAGAGATTAAAAACTTTAAAGATTTTCGTGATGCAATAACGGCAGCAATGGTAAAAACCTTCCCGTGTTAGCTATAGTCAGAAAAATTAGAATTTTTGTCAAAACTTCAGATTTAAGTATTTTGATAAATACTAAGAATCTCAAAATCTTGCCCTCTTAAAAAGAACTTTTCTGGCAACGTAATTTTTGCTACAAAATTTTTCACTGATTTATTTGATAAATATATTGTAGCTGTAGTGTTACTCTGCTCGTCGTTATTTATACGTGCTGATAGTAGAATAATTATTTGTTCTAATTCTTCGTCATTTTTAGGGTAGAGCTGTAAATCAAATTGCTGATTGCCAGTTGCATTTTCAATTGATGAAAAGCTTTTAGCAGTGATTTTAATACCGCCCTCATCTTTAATGATATCGCAATTAACAACTACTAGACTTTTGACGTCAAGTAGATGTACATAATCTTTTAAAACCTCTTCACTAAAAATACTTAACTCAAATATATTTTCAGGATCAGAAAGCACTAAGGTAACAAATCTACCTCTTGCTGACATACGAGAATCTTTCTTTTGTATTACACCAGCAATCATTACTCTATTAGTACCATCAGGCAAATTATTATGTAAATCAGCAGAGCTTAAGATATTTAGACGATTAAATATTTCTTTATATTCTGTTAGTGGGTGATTTGAGATAAATAGCCCCATAGCTTCAAACTCATAAAAAGCTAAAGTATTTTTATCAGCATAATCACTTGAAACTAATATTTCTTTGCTTAAGCTGGAGACTTTAATTAAACTAAATTGATTAGATGCCTGTTCTTCATGATAAGAAACTGAATATGCAAGAAGCTTAGAAATGCTTGAAAACAATTGCAATCTATTATCATGTAATTCGTCAAAACAGCCAGCTTTAATTAGATTTTCAAGTAATTTGCTGTTGATAGCTTTTGGTGGTAATCTCTCAATAAAATCAACGATCGATTTAAAAGCACCTCTTGCCTTTCTTTCATCTGTTACTAGCTTACCAAAATTCGGCGTGACTCCCTTTATAGCTCCAAGTGCGAAAATTATAGAACTATCAATGTCATACCGCGGCTTGACCGCGGTATCTTTTAATTGGTCTCCATGGATACCGCGGTCAAGCCGCGGTATGACAGACTTTACACTAAAATACCCACCTGAAATATTAATATTCGGTGCAATGATTTTTATATTATGATCTTTTGCTTCTTGCAGGAATAAATTAATTTTATCGTGATTATTTAGTTCAAGATTTAAGCACGCAACTACGAATTCTGCTGGATAATTAGCTTTAAGATATGCTGTTTGATATGAAATAACCCCGTAAGCTGCGGCATGTGCCTTGTTAAAACCATAACCAGCAAATTTAGCAACAGTGGTGAAAATAGATTTAGCTTGAGCCTCAGAAATATTATTAGCTATTGCACCTTTAACAAAAATTTCTTCTTGTTGTTCCATCTCGGCTTTAATTTTCTTACCCATGGCTCTGCGAAGCAAATCAGCCGCTCCTAGCGTATAACCAGCTAAAACTTGAGCAATTCGCTGCACTTGTTCTTGATATATCACTACTCCATAAGTTTCTTCTAAGATAGGCTTTAATAACTCATGCAAATAATCAGGCTGCTGTAATTTATGCTTACAAGCTATATAGGTTGGAATATTTTCCATAGGTCCAGGGCGATATAACGCACCAAGAGCTATTAAGTCATGTATGGAGTCAGGTTTAAGGCGTCTAAGTGCATCTTTCATCCCAACACTTTCAAACTGGAATACACCGACTCCTTTACCTTTACATAACATTTGATAAGTTTTTTCATCATCAAATGTCATATCGTTAAAATCTATTTCTATATTTTGTTCTTTTAACAATTTCTTACAATCGGTAATAACAGTTAAAGTTTGCAGCCCAAGAAAATCGAACTTAATTAAACCAGCCAGCTCACAATATTTCATAGAGTAGCCGACTACCAGCATATCGGAATTAGCATCTTTGTAGACAGGTACTATATCAACTAAATCAGTACCGGCTATTACAATTCCTGCTGCATGTGTTGAGGAGTGGCGATGCAGCCCTTCAAGAATTAATGAGGTATCAAGTACTAGCTTAATTAATTCTAGTTCACCCTCTAAATTATATAATCCGTTACCTTTAGCAGCATTGGCAAGCTCTGGTACTTCTCGTATTGCCTGCTCAAGCGTAACGGGGTTTATTGCACTAAATGGCACTAATTCAGTTAGATAATCTGCAAATTTATATGGCAAGCTTAGTACTCGTGCAACATCCTTAATTACAGCCTTTGCCTGCATTTTACCGAAAGTTATAATTTGTCCTACTCTATTATTACCATATTTAGAACGTACATAATTAATAACTTCTTCTCGTCTTTCCTGACAAAAATCAATATCGAAGTCAGGCATTGAAATACGATCTGGATTTAAAAATCTTTCAAATAATAGACCAAACTTAATAGGGTCAAGATCAGTAATAAGCAAGCTCCAAGCAACAACTGATCCTGCTCCTGAACCTCTGCCTGGTCCTACTAAAATACCCTGCTTTTTACTCCATTTTATAAAGTCGGATACGATCAAAAAATAACCAGCAAAATTCATACTGCATATAATATTTAGCTCGTAATCAAGGCGAGCAAAATACTCAGTTTTAATACTTTCTTGGTGTTCTATGGAAATATGTTCAGATTTGAATTTTGTATCAAGTCTTGCAAGTAATCCGTCTTTTGCTGCTTTTCTAATTAGATCAGTTTCACTAATGTCTTTAGTAGCAAAATTAGGAAGCATTGGAGGATTTGTATGGGCAGCAAAATAACAACGCTGTGTTAAATTTACTGTATTTTCGATAGCACTAGGTAGATCGGCAAAAAGCTCGATCATTTCCTTTGCTGATCTGAAATAACAATTCTCACTAACTGTTTTACGATCAGGATATTCTTTAGTAACACCGGCAGAAATACATAATAATACATCATGTGCATCATGCATGCTTTTGTTGCTGAATAGTACTTTATTAGTAGCAACAAGCGGAATATTGAATTGTGATGCTATTTTAATATAATTATCTTCAATAAGCTGCTCTTCTGGTAGATCGTGCCTCATAATTTCAAAGTAGAAACGATCTCCAAAAATTTCTTGCAAGTTTCGTGCAAACATTTCAGCTTGTTCTTCTTTATTAGCAAGCAAACACTTTCCTATAACGCCTTCAGTATAACAACATAATGCTATTAATCCCTCTTGATGTTCTTTTAAATCCTCAAAAGTAATATGGTTGCATATTTTACGATCATTTGTGGTAAAGGTGATACTGGATAGTTTAAGCAAATTTTTATAGCCAGTTTCATCTTTAGCTATCAATAATATTTCTGCAAAAACGTTTGCTTCATATTGTATATTTAAAATAACTCCGTGAATAGGCTGCAAACCTTTCTTTATTGCATATAAAGCAAACTCTAGCGATCCAAATAAATTCTCTTTATCTGTTAAGCAAATAGCAGGCATTTTATAAGAAGAGGCAAGTTCTACTATTTTTTCAGTAGTTAATGCACTCGCTAAGAAAGAATAGGAACTTTGCGTTCTTAAATGTATAAATTCAGTTTGCATTTTTAATTAGTGTTAAAGTGTATAAATCATCATTGCGAGCGAGTGAAATGAGCGTGGCAATCTCATGAAATAATACGGGATAACAACTCCTGAGATTGCCGCGTCGTCTACGACTCCTCGCAATGACGTTGTTGGGGCTAAATCTTACTTCCTACTGTATAATATCTAAAGCCTATGCTCTCCACTTCATCAGCTTTTAAGATATTCCGTAGATCAATAATTATAGGTGTTTTTACCAAGCTATAAATTTTCTGCCAATCAAGTGCTTGAAATTCGCTCCACTCGGTAGTAATAATTATAGCATCAGAAGAATCACAAGCTTTGATTGCAGAATCTAGATATAACAAATTTTCATTTTGAAAAGTTTTTTGAGAATTTTCAAGACCCATGGGATCGAACGCCTTAACGTATGCCCCTTTATCTAATAAATTTTTAATGATCTCAATTGCAGGACTTGCTCTAACATCATCAGTACCGGCTTTGTAGGTTAAGCCTAAAACTGCTATATTTTTACTTTTTAAATCTTCAGCTAATAAAGTAGCTATCTTATCTACCATTAGGCTCGGACGTTCTTTATTACTTCTAATCACTGCTTCAAGAATTTTAGAATCTATGTGATTATTCTTAATGATACTATTTAATGCCAAGATATCTTTTGGAAAACATGAGCCTCCAAAGCCAGGTCCAGCATTTAGAAAGGCTGTTCCAATTCTTTTATCAAGCCCTATCACTTTAGATAAATTTTTAATATCAGCCCCAATTTTTTCGCATAAATTAGCCATCTCATTAATAAAAGTAATTTTAGTAGCTAAAAAACTATTTGAGCCATATTTAATAAGTTCTGCTGTAACTAAATCAGTTACTACTAATTCTGCTCCATTATCCGTTAAAGGCATATAAATCTTTCGTAATATATCCTCTGATTCTTTATTATTTACACCAATCACGATACGATCAGGATATAAAAAATCTTCTACAGCATTTCCTTCACGTAAAAATTCCGGATTTGATGCAACATTAAATGAGAAACCTTTTTCTTTTAAATAATTAATGATATTATTACAACTATTTGGTGGTACAGTTGATTTGATAACTATTAAACAATCTTTGTTTATATGTAGAGAAATTTTATCTATTGCCTCATAAACATAACTTAAATCGGCTTCGCCTGATTCTTTAGAGGGGGTACCGACTGTTATAAATACTGCTTCGGTATTTTTAAGTTCCTCGTTATAAAAGCTAGTAAACTTTAACCTTTCATGTTCCAAAGCTTGCGTAAAATATTTATCAAGTTTAGTTTCATAAATTGGTAAAATTTTCTTATTTAACTTGGAGATTTTGGCTTCATCATTATCAAGACAAGTGACATTATGACCTAGATAGCTCATCATAACACCTGAAACTAATCCCACATAGCCGCTACCAATAAATGTAATATTCATAATTTTTGATGATTTTTTCTAGATTATACTTTATATTTAACAAATATTACAAGTCTAAAACTTGCGTTATCTTTTAATCGATTTATAAACTCGAATGAATTTTCTCAAAAAAGCTTTTATTAGTATTTTTACAACTTTTGCTGCATTGTTTCTAGTTGCATATTTAATTTTTTATAGTGCAAATCATGGACATATGAATAAGCCTTTAAAAAGAATAATTGAATTTTATTTAAGTGAAAATGATATCAAAGCTGTAATAGATGACTTAAATTTTAAAGAAAATCACTTAATAATTAATAAAATTTCTCTATATCTTATAGATAATGCTGAAGGGGAAATTAATGACCTTGATATTACTTTAAATTTCAAAAATCTATTTTCTAATTCATTAATAGAAGCATATTTTAATGTAGCTCAATTTTCGGTAATATCAAATAATAAGGAAGAAATTATAAATACTCAAATAAATGGTGATTACTCCTTAAATATATTCCAAAGAAATATTTTAACTAACATAAACCTAACTTCAATAAAAAGTGATATTTTAACAGATGAAAAAGGGGCAGGGCTGCCGCTTGGAAAAGCTATATGTGTTTATAAAACTAGCAATACAAAAAATAACCCTAAAATAGCTGATTGTAAGCTGAATTTTGGGAACAAAGCTTCTTTATCTTTAAATAGTAAAGTAACCGATAAAAACATAGATGCAAATGCCAATATAGTAAATATTCCTCTGATAATTTACCAAACAGTAGAAAAAATTATTCCTAACAATCCTGTGATATCATATTTGCGGGAGCATATAAAACAAGGTCACATTCAAAATGGCGAATTAAGCATTAAACTAGATAGAAAATTTTTAAAAGAAAATATTTTAGAAGATGATAATTTAAAAGCAAATTTGCATATATCAAATTTTGAATATAAATATCATAAAGATTTACCTGCTTTAACTAAAGTTGATACTAATGTAGTTATTTCAGGGGCAGAGGTAAAATTCTTGATTAACGAGGCTTATAGCGGTAACAGCGTTTTATCTAATGGTATTATGATTTTTAAATGGGAAGGACCTCTTAAGTCACAATTTGTTTTTAACGCTACTGCTAAAGGTGAAATTAGTGATTTAGTTGATTTTATCCCAAATGATGCATATCAGAATATTAAAAATGAAGATATTGATTTGAAAGGAATTAAAGGAAATGCCAATTCAATAATAGAGATAATAATTCCTATTAATTCTGAAATCGATAATAGCTATAATGTTATCTCAACATTAACTGATATAAATTTTAATACTTTAAGTAATAATATATTATTACAACAAGGAGAAGCAAAAGGTGTTTTTAAAGATAATCAATTAAATATTACTGGTAAGGGTAAAATCAATAACTATGTAAGTAATTTTACTTATGACCACGATATGGTAGATGAAAACAATAATTGCCTGCTTAAAATAAAAAGTAATATTACAGCAAATAATAAAAGTTTTGGCATATTAAAATTAATGTCAGGTAGTGCTGTTTTAGATTTTGAGTATAAGAAACAAAATAACAATACAACTATTGATCTTAATTCTAACCTTGATAATTTAGAGTTTTATATAGATAAAGTAGCTATCCACAAACAGTTGCGTAAAAAAGCTAATTTAAATATCCATACTAAATTAAGTGATAAGGGTTCAGATAAGAATATCGAATTTAATCTATCAGGAGATGATAGTTTAAAAATTAGTGGTAATATCTTAGCTAAGAAAGATACTTATAATATATCCTTGCTCTCCATCAATCATAAAAATACAAGATTAAGCGGAAAAATAACTATGGATAGTCATAATCTAAATACTGAAATTTATGGAAGCGTATTAGATCTTTCAAACTCTAATATGATGGAGTTTTTACAAAAAGATGGTGATTCCACACGTAATGTAATGTTAAAAACTAACATATATAAAATTTTATTAAAAGATAATGTAATTTTAGATAACTTTGATTTAGCGATTAAATGTGATAAAGTATGCTGCTTCTCTGGTTTTCTAAATAGCAATATTTCTAATAATGGAAAAGTGAGGATGTCTCTTACTGCACAAGAAAGCTATGAACAATGGTTAATTGAGTCAGATAATGCTGGAGCATTACTTAAAGGGCTTGGGATATACAGCTCTATGCAAGACGGTTATGCTAAAATTAACTTAAATACTAGAAGATATAAAGTTAAAAAAGGCGATATAATACCAATATTAGATGGTAAATTCTATATAACACGTTTTGCCTTAACCGATACTCCTTTTTTAACAAGATTAGTTTCTTTCGTTTCAATACCTGGTCTTCTTAGCTCGATAACCAATAATAAGAATATTTCATTTGAAGATATGAACGGTAATTTTAGTTATCAAGGAAACGTAATTACATTATCCGGTGCAGAAGCACACGGACCATTTTTTGACTTCACTATGAAAGGTAATATTGATACCAACCAAAAATTAATTCAAATTAAAGGTAACGTTATTCCTTCATTTTTCTTCATTAGTAGTATTGTAACTAAAATACCGGTAGTAGGTAAGATATTTTCTAAGGTCGCACCTTATTCTTTAAAAATACAATATAAATAATATGTTTTTGATAAAGAAAATAAGTACAGATAAAATATATTTACTTGGGATTTTGCTCTTAGGTCTAATTTCCGGTTTCACGTTTAATTTAATTTTTTTTACCGTTCCGTACCAATTATCCGAAGCAAGATATACAACCGATATAATAGGTTTAATATCGCTTGCTGCTTTTCCTTATTGTTTAAAGGTTGTATGGTCTCCCGTTATTGATAAATATTCTATTCCTTTTTTATGTTCTAAATTTGGAGCAAGACGTGGCTGGGCAATAGCATCACAGCTATGCCTAATTTTAGCGATGACCGGATTTTTAAGCTTTAGCCCTTGTGATAATATATATATTACAGCCACTATATTATTTATTATCTCTTTTGGTGCGGCTACTCAGGATATTGTACTTGACGCATACCGCATTGAGAGACCTACTTCAAAAAAAGAACTTTCTTTAGCGTTTACTTTCGGCAGTATAGGATTCCGGCTTGGGATGTTACTTGGTAGCGTCGGTGCTTTATATATATCGGTTATTTTTGATTGGAGTACTGTTTATAAATTAGCTATTTGCATTACTCTTCTTGGACCTATGATTGTTTTATGCATTAAAGAACCAAAGCCAAAACAACAATCTTATAGAACAAAAGATTTAATAAATCTGAAACAATATTTTGAAGTTATTAAAAGCAGCATTATATCCTTGAAAAACGAACAACGGCATTTATTGTTAATCATGCTGTTTGTTTTTTTATATAAAGCCGCTGATTCTATACCTATGGCTATGAGTTCACCTTTGTTATTAGATTTAAGTTTTACTACTCATGAAATAGCTTTTATTTACAAGGCTTACGGGTTGCTTATCATGATAGTAGGAGGAGCGTTAGGCGGAATTTTATCAACAAAAATCGGTATATTACGCAGCGTTTTAACCGGAGGCGTTATTCAATTACTTTCACCTCTTATGTTCATGATCCTTGCTATTGTCGGATATAACGTAAAGATATTTATCATAACTATTACTACGCAAAATTTTTGCATTGGTTTTGCTGGAACTATTATCTCTATATATTTTGCAAATCTCTGTAATAGTGAATTTATTGCTACCCAATATTCTATTATAGCATCTTTTAGCTCGGTTAGTCGTATTGTTTTAGCTGCTCTTGGTGGCATTTGTGCAAAATATCTTCTTTGGTCTTTATTCTTTTTTTGTAATACGTTATTTAGTATGTTATTTATACTGGTCTTCTTTAAAGTGTATGGTAAGAAAATATAGAGTATCGCCAATAGCAAATTACTTAGGTAATTCGCTATTGGCGTAGAGTAAAGATAAATTTATCCCTATTCCTAATAATTAAATGTTTTCTACTTCCTGACCTAACATATTCACATTTGATTCTTGTGAGTTGTTTACAGTATAATCTATATCAAAAAAACTGATTTTATTAAACTGAAGTTTTGACAAAAATTCTAATTTTTCTGACTAAAGTAAAAATTTATATTTAAAGTTAAATATTTAGTGCTTTTATCAGCTTAAAAGCGATATTTCTACAATTTAAAGTAAATTATTTGATATATAATACAAATTATAGATTGATACACTCGCCACTTTTTTTAATCTCTCAACGCCAATTTAGGATAAGAGAAGTTGTTCTGGAGCTAAAGCATGATAGTGGACTAATGGTATGGACCTCCTGATATAGAGAATGAAAAGCAGTTGCTAATCTTCTAGGGTTAATATTTAACATATTAAAACAACAATTAAGGAGGTCCATATGGAGGTTACTACAATTGGTATAGATATTGCAAAAAGAATTTTTCAAATTCATGGTGTAGATAAAAATGGCAAGACAGTATTAAAGAAAAAATTGATGAGAGATCAGGTTTTGACATTTATGGCTAATTTACCACAATGTTTAGTAGGGATGGAAGCTTGTGGTGGTTCTAGTTATTGGGCAAGAGAAATAACTAAATTAGGGCATGAAGTAAAACTAATGGCACCGCAATTTGTCAAACCATATGTTAAAACTAATAAAAATGATCAAGCAGATGCTGAAGCGATATGTGAAGCCGTGACAAGACCTAATATGAGATTTGTTGCAATTAAAACTATAGAGCAACAAGAAATTTTATCAATACATAGGGTAAGAGAGAGATTGGTAAAAAATCGTACAGCACTTGCTAATGAAATTAGGGGGCTACTACATGAGTTTGGTTTTATTGTTCCTCAAGGCATTAATAAGGTTATCACAAAATTAATTGAGATTTTAGATGCAGGGAAATTAAGCCAGTTAAGTTATCAAACATTTAGTGAACTAAAAGAAGAATTCTTAGATAATAACAGAAAAATAAAAGAGATAGAAAAACGAATGATGCTCCTCGCAGCAGAGCTACGAGGTATCTAAAAAAGTTTTAGTTGTTTCTTATGATATCACGAAGCAGAGCTTCGGGGAATTAAACCCTGAGAGATTAACAATGATAGCAAGTAACCTAACTCAATATCAACGATTAAGAGCTATACCTGGTCTTGGTTTAATTACTGCTACTGCTTTAATAGCATCAATAGGTAATGCTACAAGTTTTGAGAATGGCAGGCAATTATCGGCATGGCTAGGATTAGTGCCAAGACAACATTCAAGTGGTGGGAAGGATAAGCTGCTGGGAATTAGCAAGCGAGGTGATGTATACTTACGCACTTTATTAATTCAAGGGGCTAGAGCTGTACTAAATGGCTTTGTTGCATAAATAAGATTTGTAGAGCAAGAGTGGTGATAATCTGGTAAGATGTCCTGAATTAAAAATAATCCAGATTATATGAGATCTCGGAAGAAAGCCCCTTTTAGTAAATCACGCAAGTATTCTAAATATAAAATAACGAATTGGTCAGAATATAATAATTTTTTACGCAATAGGGGTCGCATAGATTTTATGATTGCCAGTGATTTGGCGATTGGCTGGTATGCTGTACAGAGAGGAAATGAAACGAGGAAGACCTAGACGCTATAGTGATCACGCTATATTACAGTGTTTGAAGATCAGATGCTTATTCGGTCTTAAGTTACGCCAAACCCAAGGCTTTATAAACTGGCTCTTTGAAATATCGGGTTTATCTATTAGATGTCCAGACTATACAACATTAAGTAAGCGTATGAAGTCATTAGATCTTAGGTATTTACATGGAAATCAAGATAAAGAATTTAGTTGTATTTCAATGGATAGTACAGGGATACAAGCCTACACAGGGAACGAATGGCTAGAAAATAAGCATGGTAAGCAATATAAGCGTCGCATATGGAAAAAGCTACATATCGTTATAGAAGATCAAGGTATGATACTTGCCGATAGTACCACAGAGCATACTATAGATGATAGATCACAGATTGGACTACTAATAGCTAATGTCAGAGCCAAGGATTTTCTGGGAGATCGAGGGTATGACGGTGAATCTACATATCAATTGTTGAGAAAGAAGAAGATAAAACCAGTTATTAGACCCCCAAACTCTTCAGTAAAAGTTCAATCGCTTAGGGATAAAACTGAGAGAGATGCAGCTGTTATATATCAACAAAACAAAGGATACCAAGCATGGAGGGTAAAGAATAATTATGGTAGAAGGGAGCGTGTAGAGAACACGTTCTTTCGATTTAAAACTTCTTTTGGTAGTAAGTTTCTATCAAGACATGATCAAAATATGACAAAAGAAATGTCTATTAAATGCCACTTATTAAACAAAATGTTTGAAATTGGTAAACCTATCTCTGTGCCTGTTGGCTAGGCTAGCATTGCGGGGTTAGGGGCAGTATATTCAAAAGCTTATTTATGCAACAAAGCCAGTACGCTCTGTATTTGGTTTAAGTCTAAATGAGCAGCTCTTACATTTTCTATTGCCTCTTTTACATTTAAGGTGGTCATACCTTCTAATCTATCTGCTAAATCCCACTTCTCAGGCAATAAGTCCTTGTGAATACTGCCACCAAATTGTAGTCTTGTTGGATCAACAACGCTCACAAATCCTATATGATCATTTGCTTTGTTAATCTTGTCCTTTATCACCTCTGCAGCTTTAAAGCCCGGTTGATCATTATCGGGCCATATTAGAGCATACTACTACTAAAGCATATTCTCCTCAAACAAACGGTATGTGTGAGCGTTTTAATAAAACCATGAAACAAGAATTCTTTGATACAGCTATGCGGAAAAAGATTTATACAGATCTTGATGACCTACAATTAGATCTTGATATCTGGCTAGAGTATTTCAATAATGAAAGACCTCATTCTGGTAAATATTGTTATGGAAAAACTCCTATGCAAACTTTTAAGGATAGTAAGAAATTAGCTGTTGAAAAGAATAATGAAATCTTGTATCTTGAATATGTATCTGACAGTCAAAATTTAACTGACAATCAGGGGCAAAATTTATAGTGTCTGTAAGATCAAATCTTAACTTCTACAAATTGTCAGGTTCTTATATGCAGAAATTCTTCATCACCCTTGGATTACTCATAACCATAATCGGACTTGTTTGGCCTCTCTTATCTCATCTTAAACTCGGCAGGCTTCCAGGTGATTTTTTCTTTCAAAAAGGTAACTTCTCTTTCTTCTGCCCCTTAACCTCTTGCCTCCTCTTGAGTGTCTTCATCTCTTTGCTCATATTCCTATTCGATAAATATTTCTAACATTACATATATCTATATAAACTTCTGTATCATCATCACATTTATGCTATAATAATTTACATACAAATATTAGTAGCTAATCATAGCAGTTTCAAAATTCTTAAAGTCATAAAAAATGATGTCTCCTTCGTGGAATGAGAAGTGTATTCATGCAACCTTTACTAAGGTAAAAACAGAAATTAAAGAGCTGCGATTAGAAAAAGCACTAGAACATACAATGACTATAAGATTATAAGGATTTGCAAGCATGACCAACGAACATAATAATCAACAACAGTTAGAAAATAGCTGTTCTTCTGAACGTCCAAGGCATGATGAATTATTTAAAAAGGTTATGAGTGAGCCGGTCGCTGCTCGTGAGTTTCTAGAGCATTATTTGCCAGTGTCATTCAAGAACAAGATTAATCTAAATAGTGTTAAAATAGAAAAAGAAAGCTTTGTTACTGAAGATTTAAGGAAAAGATTAAGTGATGTTGTTTACTCTGTTTCTTTAAAACAAGATAATGTCGCAGCTGGTAATACAGACAGTACCAACAAAAACATTAATAATATAGAAGATATAGAACATAATAAAGCTTATGTCTACGTACTTATAGAACATCAGTCTAGTAGCGATTACTGGATCTCTTTTAGACTTTGGCAGTATATGCTTCTTTTATGTGAAAGACATAAGGATAATACAAAAGAAAAAAGTAAGTTGCCTCTAATATGTCCTATCGTAGTATATGCAAATGATAAACCTTATAATGCTCCAAGGAGCTTTTGGGAATTATTTGAAGATACTAAGACTGCTAAAGCTCTAATGTCAGATGAATACTTACTCGTAGATTTACAACAACAAAGTGATAATGAGATAGAGCAAAAGAAGCATCTTGGTATGATGGAGTATATGCTCAAACATATCAAAGCTCGTGATATCTTAAATCTATGGCAAAGTCTACTTGAGAAGTTTGAAAGTAGTATTGAAATAGATAAGGAAAATGGCTACATTTACATTAAATGGTTATTATGGTATAGTGATGCTAAAATAGCTGAAGATAAACAAGTGGAGCTTGCTAAAATCATAGCTAGCTACTTAAAAAAAGAAGATCAAGAGGGACTTATGAGAACTATTGCTGATAAATATATTGATGAGGGCGTTCAAAAAGGAATGGTCCAAGGCATGCAGATCGGAGAAGCTAAAGGCATGCAGATTGGTAGAAATGAGGGCATGCAGATTGGGGAAGCTAAAGGAAAATATGAAGTAGCTAAAAATATGCTTGCTGCTGGCTCTGATTATGATTTTATTTCTCAAGTTACCGGTTTATCTATTGCTGAAATCAACAAACTAAGCAATGAGTCATAAGCATTATGCAAACTGCTAGATCCACATTAAAGCTTACAATGCCGCTGCAAACTATTTTACCTCAACTACCACAAAAACAAGTAGTGGTCATCGATAAAAATATGCTGCAGCAAAAAACGGCTAATACTAAACCTACTAAATATCTCAAGCCTAATGCTTGCAACAATAAAGTCGCTAAAGCACAAATATTAGCACAAGAACAACAAGAAGCTTTAAAAGCTAAACTTGCAAGATGGAAAGCAGAATACAAACAAGTTTTAAAACTACTACAAACAAAATACCCTTTATGCTTCTCTATCCCTGCAAAACCTCTAGCTATAGGTATTCATAAAGAAATTATAGATGCAGAAAAGGATAATTTCTCAAACCAACAAATTCGCAGATTTTTTAAAAGATATTGCTCTGATAAAAGATACAAAAAACGGAAAGTTCTATAATTAATTAAGCCAGATATAATCAATTTTTAATCTCTCAGGGTTTAATTCCCCGAAGCTCTGCTTCGTGATATCATAAGAAACAACTAAAACTTTTTTAGATACCTCGTAGCTCTGCTGCGAGGAGCATCATTTAACGATAGATGAAAGATTTAAAATATACGAAATGAATAAGAGTGGTTATAGCTCGCGATATATAGGGACAAAGATTGGCCGTGATAAAAGCACTATATGTTATGAACTCAAGAGAATGAGGCATAATTATAGACCAGATAGGGCTAACACACTTGCTTGCAGTTTAAGGCAAGGTAAGAGAAAAAGAAAATTAGATATTGATAATAATTTACGAGCAGAAATAATAAAGCAGTTAACACAGGGTATTTCACCAGATATAATTTCAGGTAGACGTAAACTATCACGAGATACTGTCAATATTTCTACAGAGAGTATATACCAGTTTATTTATACATCTCCTATAGCACAAAGGCAAAAATTATATTTATCTTTAGCAAGAAAAAGGAAAAATAGGTTGCATCATGGTACAAGAATCAGAAACAAAAGAATTACAATACCAAATCGAGTTTCCATTACTGAAAGACCAGAGATAAATAGAAAGATAGCAGCAATAGGTCATTTAGAAGGTGATTTAACTTTTAACAAAGGTAATCAAAGTCGTAATATAGGCGCTCTTGTGGATATCAGAACACAAAAAGTGTTTCTCACTTTAAACCGTTCAAAAAGAACACAAGATGTGATTGGTAACATGAATAAAAAACTTAAACAATTGTCGCATATAATCAAAAGCATAACGTTAGATAATGGCAAAGAATTTACCAATCATGAACAACTATTGCCAAAATCTGAACGAAAAGTATATTTTTGCAATCCTTATTCTCCATGGCAAAAACCATTGATAGAGAAGATTAACTCAATGGTGCACAGAGTATACTCTAAATCTTTAGATATAAAAAAATTAACAATAAAGCAATTACAAGAAATTGAGGATTTGGAAAGTTCTATAATTAATTAAGCCAGATATAATCAATTTTTAATCTCTCAGGGTTTAATTCCCCGAAGCTCTGCTTCGTGATATCATAAGAAACAACTAAAACTTTTTTAGATACCTCGTAGCTCTGCTGCGAGGAGCATCATTTAAATATAGATATATCATGGCTCATTTAACGATAGATGCAAGATTTAAAATATACGAAATGAATAAGAGTGGTTATAGCTCGCGATATATAGGGACAAAGATTGGCCGTGATAAAAGCACTATATGTTATGAACTCAAGAGAATGAGGCATAATTATAGACCAGATAGGGCTAACACACTTGCTTGCAGTTTAAGGCAAGGTAAGAGAAAAAGAAAATTAGATATTGATAATAATTTACGAGCAGAAATAATAAAGCAGTTAACACAGGGTATTTCACCAGATATAATTTCAGGTAGACGTAAACTATCACGAGATACTGTCAATATTTCTACAGAGAGTATATACCAGTTTATTTATACATCTCCTATAGCACAAAGGCAAAAATTATATTTATCTTTAGCAAGAAAAAGGAAAAATAGGTTGCATCATGGTACAAGAATCAGAAACAAAAGAATTACAATACCACATCGAGTTTCCATTACTGAAAGACCAGAGATAAATAGAAAGATAGCAGCAATAGGTCATTTAGAAGGTGATTTAACTTTTAACAAAGGTAATCAAAGTCGTAATATAGGCGCTCTTGTGGATATCAGAACACAAAAAGTGTTTCTCACTTTAAACCGTTCAAAAAGAACACAAGATGTGATTGGTAACATGAATAAAAAACTTAAACAATTGTCGCATATAATCAAAAGCATAACGTTAGATAATGGCAAAGAATTTACCAATCATGAACAACTATTGCCAAAATCTGAACGAAAAGTATATTTTTGCAATCCTTATTCTCCATGGCAAAAACCATTGATAGAGAAGATTACTCAATGGTGCACAGAGTATACTCTAAATCTTTAGATATAAAAAAATTAACAATAAAGCAATTACAAGAAATTGAGGATTTTTTAAATAATTTACCAAGAAAAGTGCTCGGTTATAAAACACCCAATGAGGTATGGGAAGAAAATATAAATCTGGCTTAATTAATACTGGAATTTACCCCTTTGTACATATCTTATCCGCCCTAATTGCATACTGTATGAAACCTAACAAACCTGCTATATCTCAAAATTAGCTAATCCAGAATTCAGGTTACAAATAGATACTACAGTGAGTAGCAAGAAAGATTCCAAGAAAGCAATTGATCGTACATATATAGCTAACACGGAAATGTTTCTACCACAGATTAGGAAAAACTTAGGCATTGATCAATAATTTTACGTAAACAGTTTTTAAAGTTAGTCCAGCAATGTTTAATAGGATTTAGATCTGGTGAATATGTGAGTAAATACAAAAACTATGGTAAAAACCTTTCCGCGTTAGCTATATTAGACAGAATGCTAATAACCGACCAGTTGCGGGTTATGAATATAGTGTAGTTTGCATCGGTGCTCAGCCTAAATGGGCTGTACCAATATCTATAAATAGAGTAAAATCAGATGAGAATAAGTATAGCAAAGGTAGCAACTGAAGTTTTGACAAAAAATTTTTATTAAGTTGTAATAGTTGAGATTATATCTTACATTTAGTAAAATAAATTAATTATTAAATGGAGATAAAGAATGAACTTAAATCAAAAAATAATAAAACCAAAATTAGGTTTACTTGAATTAGCTAAGAGCCTTGGTAGTATATCATCAGCATGTAAAGCGATGGGATATAGTAGAGATAGTTATTACAGATTTAAAGAACTGTATGAAACTGGTGGCGAAGAAGCGTTGTATGAAATTAGTCGAAGAAAGCCAATAATAGCGAATAGAGTTGATCCTGCTGTAGAGAAAGCAGTACTAGATATGGCAATAGAATATCCAGCATATGGTCAGCTAAGAGTATCAAATGAGCTTAAAAAGACAGGTGTACTTGTATCACCTGGGGGAGTAAGATCAATTTGGTTACGTAATGATTTAAACAACATCAGTAAAAGACTTAAAGCATTAGAAGCAAAAATGGCTCAAGATGGTATTGTGCTTACTGAGGCACAATTACAAGTGCTAGAGAAGCGTCGTAATGAAAAAGAAGCTCATGGAGAAATTGAGACACAGCATCCAGGGTATCTAGGATGCCAAGATACATATTATGTAGGCAACTTTAAGGGTATAGGTAAGGTTTATTCTCAGGTATTTATTGATAGCTACAGCAGAGTAGCTGATGTTAAACTATATACTGATAAAACAGCTTTAACTGCTGCTGATATGCTTAATGACCGAGTGTTACCATGGTATGAGACTCAAGGGATACCAATACTTCGTATTCTGACAGATCGTGGGTCAGAATATAAGGGGAATATAGAGCATCATGCTTTTGAATTATTTCTAAGTATCGAAGGTATAGAGCATACTACTACTAAAGCATATTCTCCTCAAACAAACGGTATGTGTGAGCGTTTTAATAAAACCATGAAACAAGAATTCTTTGATACAGCTATGCGGAAAAAGATTTATACAGATCTTGATGACCTACAATTAGATCTTGATATCTGGCTAGAGTATTTCAATAATGAAAGACCTCATTCTGGTAAATATTGTTATGGAAAAACTCCTATGCAAACTTTTAAACCTGAATTCTGGATTAATCTAGGTTTGGAAGTAAGTATTTACAAGGGATAGAAGATACTCTATATAATTTTTAGCAAAAAAACAAGAGTATCCCCATGAAGAAAGATATTACTGCATTATTTTGTTTTGTCGATGATTTTTGTAAAATTAGCGAGCAGTGGATTAATAAATCATTTCTACCATTAATCTCTCAGGGTTTAATTCCCCGAAGCTCTGCTTCGTGATATCATAAGAAACAACTAAAACTTTTTTAGATACCTCGTAGCTCTGCTGCGAGGAGCATCATTGAATAAAAACCCTACAAGAAAGCCTGAAATAAGCTATTCTGAGCTGTTAACAATAGTGCTTTTATACCATCAATCACCTTGTAAAAACTTTAAATATTTTTATATGTCCTATCTACAATTATATAAATCAGACTTTGTAACTCTTCCATCATATACTCGTTTTATAGCTCTAAAACCAAGAGTTCTGAGTTATTTAGTTTTATTACTTGAATGGTATATGCAGGCAGCTCAATCTACGGGAGTTTCTTATATTGACGCCACATCTTTAGAGGTTTGTCATCGAAAAAGAATCTCTCGTAATAAAGTCTTTGCCGGTATTGCTGCTTTGGGTAAAACAACAAAAAGTTGGTTTTTTGGTCTAAAATTACATTTGGTTATTAACGAAAAAGGTGAGATTCAAGGTCTAAAACTAACGCCTGGTAATGTAGATGATAGAGCGCCGGTTTCGATAATCACCAAACATATCACGGGATTATTGTTTGGCGATAAGGGTTATATCAAACAGGAGCTCTTTGATGATCTATACAGCAAAGGAATCAAGTTAGTAACTGGCATAAAGAAGAAAATGAAGAATAAACTTATGCCATTATTTGAAAAAATATTATTACGCAAACGCTCAATTATCGAAACAGTATTTAGTGTGCTGAAGGGTGCTTTCGAGATCGAACATACAAGACATAGATCAATTTGGAATGCCTTTGTACATATCTTATCCGCCCTAATTGCATACTGTATGAAACCTAACAAACCTGCTATATCTCAAAATTAGCTAATCCAGAATTCAGGTTTTAAGGATAGTAAGAAATTAGCTGTTGAAAAGAATAATGAAATCTTGTACCTTGAATATGTATCTGACAGTCAAAATTTAACTGACAATCAGGGGCAAAATTTATAGTGTCTGTAAGATCAAATCTTAACTTCTACAATTAAGTTCTATAAATTTTTTAAATCCCTCTATGTCTCTTATTATTCTACGATGTCCTGTATGATAACCACTTTTTGCTTTGACATCGCCAGTTTGTTTCTTTAATTTTTTCCACTCTATTATAGTCTTCCTACTAATAGAGTATATCTCTGCAGTCTCTTTTATTGTTTTACCATCTGTTAAACTTTTTATTACTCGTATTCTTAAATCGTATGAATATGCCTTTGCCATAAGTTTTTCATTTAGTATAATCCAACTCATACTATAAGTCACTACCTTATCGCATTAAGCTATACGGCTAGAATAAGCTTTAGCTTGATATGCGACTTTTAGTCGCTATAAACCAAACTCTTTCATCTCTCAGATGAAAGTGATTGATTAAATAAACCTATTATAAGCATTTATAGTTTGTATGGGAATATTTATGGACGCTGCATGATAGATATCAGAACATAAATATTTTAGTTCGGATGCAAGTTGATCTTCATAAGTTTCAATCATCCATGCTTTGTAATTATCTGTAGGATGGGTAGACCATCGGTAACCCCTAGCTTTAAGTAAATCCTTAGTATCAAAAGGAGCATATTTTGCCCAAATTCTAGACCTTATTTTATGACAGCTATCAAGTAAGTCTTTTAATACTGGTCGTTCAGAAATAGGTAAAGTTTGTGCTAATATATGTAAACCAGCTAAGCAATCAATCACAGCCCTATGACCTTCATAGAAAAAATTATATTTGTAGGCAAGATATTCTAACTTCTGACTTTCTATTTTCTCAGCTTTCCAGTCAATATCAATTCGTGAACATCCCCAAGCCTTTTTAGGGATAGTAGGAAACATTGTTTCAAAGAATGGTCGGTCAAACTGAGCGTTGTGTGCAATGATAATATCCACTTCTTCTAAAAACTTACCTACAGCACATGGATCAATATTTTGATCCTTTACCATTTCATCGGTGATGCCAGTAAGTTCAGTAATATGGCTTGCTATAGGTTCTTGCGGATCTTGATAACCATTAAACTCATCAAGAATTCTATAAACATTACCGCTTTTACAATATTCAAACTTGATCATCCCAAGTTCAAGAATTTTATTCGTATGATGAGATAAACCTGTAGTTTCAGTATCTAAGAATACCCCAATTTGCTTTTGTACCGAATCATCAATTTTATAAAAATTAGGTTTTTGATATTTTCGAATAATTTTAAATTGATGTGGATGTTCAAGAAGCAGGGCAAGTTGTTCTATGTTATGTATCCCCACAGCATTTAAACCTGCTCTGGAATATTTAAATGTTGAAATTGTATCTTCTGCTATTTCGTCATCTCTATACATTCTGCTTATGCCTTTTAATTAACACTGGTATTTCTGTTTTAGTCACTAGCGTTGCAGGCAAGCCATCAAGATTAAATCTCTGTGCTCCTTCTACCAGTTTTTCTTTATGATGCTCCTCGCAGCAGAGCTACGAGGTATCTATCCAAAAAGCTTTAACTGTTTTTGTTGAAATGCTTTATAAGAAGGTTTGCCTGAACCTTGATTCTGTACATAATTACGTAATTTCTGCTCATCACCATGTTTACCTACTGTGCTCATAAAATATCCCTTACTCCAAAAATCCCTTACTCCAAAACTCACTTCCCCATAATTTTTCTTTAAGATTTGGATATTTCTCAAACATTTTCTTAGTAAGTAATACTTTTTATGATTTGAGTTATTTTTGTTGGGCTATACATTGGTATTGACTGTAATAAAAAATGTACGTGATCTTTATCTACTCCTATTTCTAAAAACCTAATTTCATAACGATCTTCTATGTGCTCACAAATTTTACACAAATAATCATCTCGTTCTTGATTGAATATTACTCTTCTATACTTTGCCGGCGTTACTAAATGATATATTAGTACTGTGACATTATGACTCTTATGTATATAACTGCTTTCTTCCATTCAAGTAGTACATCACGAAGCAGAGCTTCGGGGAATTAAACCCTGAGAGATTAATTGTTCCTTACAATCCAGCAGTATCCCGTAAAGAATATAAGCACTTTCTGGGTATAGATAATCAAGACCAGCTTTAACAAATAATCCTCCTAGCATAATCTTTTTTCTAGCGTCAGCTTTGCGATCAAAAGTAACTGCTTTTTGTAATTGCATACGAGTATACCATAATTTCTTTGTGATTAATTTAATCATCTTTTGTGTTTTCTGATTTTGGTTTGCTGGGCATTTTCATTTTTCCCCCTAAACTTTTAAACTCATGCAAGATTGGATGATTTTTATCATCAATATTTTTTACAAACTTTAGAAACCCAATTAGCAATCTATCATCAATAGTTAAAGCATTACATGCTTTAAAGATATTAAACAATTCTTCTTTTCGTTTTTGAAGTAACTGAGTTTGTTGATGCTCTAATTGTGCTTCTATTTTAGCAATACGTTCTTTTTTAAGTTGCTGTAAATTAGAAAGTTTAGTACTTGTTGCAATAGCTTTAGTTGCCATTAGTTCCTCTTACTTTAGAAATTTAATGCAATCTTTGATATTTAATACTAAATCAGTATACCAGTATCAGCAACATATAGTCAAGGAAAAGCAAGTATCACCTATATTTTTTTACAGATATTACGGGGATAGTGGACTGAAAAATCAAGACAAAAAAATGGGTAGTATGTTTTCCTAATTTTTCGATTATCAGGCAGCAATTTGCTGATAATTTTGCATATAATTCAGATATACATTCATAGGCTTTTTATAACCAATACTTGAATGAAATCTGTGATAATTATATTTATTCAGATAATGATCAATCCCCTCTTTTAACGCTTTAACATTGTTAAAATCATTAATAAAGATACAATTATATTTTAAAGTTCTAAAAACCCTTTCTATTACTATACTGAAGTTTTGACAAAAATTCTAATTTTTCTGACTAAAGTAAAAATTTATATTTAAAGATGAAGAACTCGGCCGCAAGCGACCGAGTTTCAAAATAGGTTAAACTGCTTTGTTTCTTTTTCAATTTTATCCATTGCGTTTAGTTGATTTTGGTATCCACACAAAGTGATACATTATTCTAAAAACATGATGACTATTACGCCTCAATTCCATTCTACTAAATTATAATATGCCAACGCTTATATTATAACGCTATCCATCTAGGGAGCAAGCTCCCTAGATTTTCGCTATGCGGTTAAATATTTAGTGCTTTTATCAGCTTAAAAGCGATATTTCTACAATTTAAAGTAAATTATTGGATATATAATACAAATTATAGATTGATACACTCGCCACTTTTTTTAATAAAAATTTTTTGTCAAAACTTCAGTCACTTATCCATAAGCCTAAAATATCCTTTCTGCCAGATAAATCTATTCCTAAAGCTACATATACTGATTTATTAATAATAAGTTTATCTTGTCTTACTTTCACTACTAAACAGTCAAAATATACTATAGGGTATACTGATTCAAGAGGTCTACTCTGCCAAATCTTGACCTCATCTATTACTTCATCTGTAATCCTGCTGATTAGGCTCTCACTGATCTCAGCTCCATATATAGCTAACGCGGAAAGGTTTTTACCATAGTTTTTGTATTTACTCACATATTCACCAGATCTAAATCCTAAATGATGCTCCTCGCAGCAGAGCTACGAGGTATCTAAAAAAGTTTTAGTTGTTTCTTATGATATAGCTAACACGGAAATGTTTCTACCATAGATTAGGAAAAACTTAGGCATTGATCAATAATTTTATGTAAACAGTTTTTAAAGTTAGTCCAGCAATGTTTAATAGGATTTAGATCTGGTGAATATGTGAGTAAATACAAAAACTATGGTAAAAACCTTTTCGCGTTAGCTATATCACGAAGCAGAGCTTCGGGGAATTAAACCCTGAGAGATTAATAGAAAAAGCGGGTTGTACTCTTATTTATCTACCGGTCTATTCTCCAGATTTAAATTCTATTGAACACTGTTGGGCTAATTTTAAAAATTACTTGAGAAAAATTATTAAAAACTTTAAAGATTTTCGTGATGCAATAACGGCAGCAATGGTAAAAACCTTCCCGTGTTAGCTATATATTTTTAATTACTTCTAATATAGGCTCAACAAAAATTTACACAATCATTGCAAAAAACTCGACAATTGATTATATTACCAAAAAATGGTCTATGCCTATCCCCAATTGGAATGAAGCTATGGCTCATTTTATGATCAAATTTGATGGTAGGATTTAATGGCTCACGAAATTTACACAATTGATGAAACAGAGCCTATCTATAGCTCGGCTATCAGGATTATTTGCTAAAAATTCAATTATATTCTCCTTATTAGTAAACCTAGCATCACGTCCACTTTGTAGATGTTGTCTTGAGCTGTAGTCTCCATTTTCTTTATAACGTCTAATCCAATTTGATATCGTATGACGCTCTATACCTAATAAGTCTGATATTGCTTTTATTCTATATTTAGAGGTTTTGTGAAGACTGATTACCCTATCTCTTAAATCCTGACTGTATGCTTTCATCTCTACCGTAGTTAAAATCATTATCTTACATTATTCTAAGGAATAATTCTAGTCGCGTTAGCTATAACATAGCGTAAGTCTTGCTATTATTTTTGCGTAAGTTCTTGTAATGAATAAATTATTATGATAACCATAATTTATGAGGGTGATGTAACCAATGTTTGGTATGTGCGTAGTTCAAAGCATTGGATAATTGTTGGTACGCACGGCTTTGTTGCATAAATAAGCTTTTGAATATACTGCCCCTAACCCCGCAATGCTAGCCTAGCCAACAGGCACAGAGATAGGTTTACCAATTTCAAACATTTTGTTTAATAAGTGGCATTTAATAGACATTTCTTTTGTCATATTTTGATCATGTCTTGATAGAAACTTACTACCAAAAGAAGTTTTAAATCGAAAGAACGTGTTCTCTACACGCTCCCTTCTACCATAATTATTCTTTACCCTCCATGCTTGGTAGTCCGTCCGCCAAAACTCTACAAGCCTTATAGATAATATGGTTTTAAGACAAGAAGTAATACAACAATCCGTAAGAAAATGATAAAATATGGTCATAAACCTTATGGATTTCAGTCAATGCCAATAGACAACATTATCAAATCGCAAGAACAAGGGAAACTGTTTGGTTATAAATTAAAAGAAGAATTAAACCCAAATAATAAGCTATATAAATTAAGAGAATTAATAAATTGGTCTAGGCTCGAAGAGTGGTTATCAAAAAATGTTTGTATTAAGAAATTTGGTAGAAATAGAAAATGTCATAGAGTGATGCTTGGCATAACGATGCTACAAGCAATGTATAATTTTTCAGATTCATTATCAGAGGAAGAGCTAAAAGAGAATATGTATTGGCAGTATTTCTGCGGGTGGGAATATATAGAAAAAGACATAGCTATCTCGGAAACTAGTATACGACGGTTTCGTAGTGTATTAGGTGAAGCTGGATATAATGAGATATTATCGGAGTTGATCAGGGTTGGGATAAAAACTAACACAATTAAAAAAAAAGATTTGGAATTAATCATCGCTGATACGACTGTACAAATTAAGAATATCAAACACCCACACGATGTTTATTTAATGGATAAAGCTAGGCTTAGCATAGTAAAGCTTTGCAACAGTTTGGGTATACATTTGAATGAAACATACGCTAGAACCTATAAACGCGATATAGTAAAGCTATGGAAATATAAAGAACATAGTAAAGCCAAGAAGCGTTGGAAAATAATGAAGCATTTAAAAATATTACTGGGTCGTTTGATTAGAGTATGTGAGCGTGAGATCAAAAATAAGCAATTAAACTTGTCTCTCAAAAATCAAGAAGTATTGCAAAAAATAAAACAAATACATAACCAATCTGTTTTAAAAAGAGAAGCTAAAAAGCAATATAAAGAAGATAACAAAGTATTATATAGTTTTCATGCCCCTGAAGTAGAGTGTATAGGAAAGGGAAAACGCAACAAGCCATATGAGTTTGGCAATAAAGTAGCGGTAGTAGTAAGTGGTCGTAGAAATTTTGTTTTATCCGCAAAATCGTTTCATAATAATCCTTATGATGGTCATACATTGCATCAGAGCTTTGAAGCAGTAGAGAGTGTCACTGGAATCAAGATAAAGAAATCATTTGTTGATCTTGGGTATAGTGGTAGCAATGTAAAGGAGAAGAGTAAGGTATATACCCCAAAAACGCGGAAGAAGTTGTTACAAGAGGACAAGTCTATGATCAAGAGACGCAGTGCCATAGAACCAATAATAGGTCACTTAAAGCAATATGGTCGGATGGGTAGAAACTTCTTGAAAGGTATGATAGGAGATATTATCAATCCAATAATCTCTGCTATTGGTTTGAATTTACGATGCATTGCAAATCATTTACAAATCGTGTCTAACTCCACATAAATCAAAAATATCATCATGCAAAAACTAGATGAACGATAAAAAATCGTTAACAATAGCTCCATATCAAAATTAGACCAACACAGAAATGTATCAGTAAAAATTAACATAACTTAATGATGCTCCTCGCAGCAGAGCTACGAGGTATCTAAAAAAGTTTTAGTTGTTTCTTATGATATCACGAAGCAGAGCTTCGGGGAATTAAACCCTGAGAGATTAATTTTTATTGAAAATCTTAGCAATTTGTTGTCAAAACTCTATCCCATTACAAATGATCAGGATTTGAAGTGTTTTTGGCGGATAGACTAGCTAAGGCATTTATGCCGTAATCTTAAGCCCTGCATTTACAATGCAGGGTGATTAACTACAGTCGATACCAATGTATAGCCCAACAAAAATAACTCAAATCATAAAAAGTATTACTTCTAAGAAAATGTCTGAGAAATATCCAAATCTTAAAGAAAAATTATGGGGAAGTGAGTTTTGGAGTAAAGGATATTTTATGAGCACAGTAGGTAAACATGGTGATGAGCAGAAATTACGTAATTATGTACAGAATCAAGGTTCAGGCAAACCTTCTTATAAAGCATTTCAACAAAAACAGTTAAAGCTTTTTGGATAGATACCTCGTAGCTCTGCTGCGAGGAGCATCATTTGTCAAAACTTCAGTCAAAAGCTTATTTATGCAACAAAGCCATAATGACTGACTAGTAATTATTGAAAAATATTATATAAGTATCAATTAAAGTTATCAAAAAAGATATGAACGAGGCAATGAGCAATAAAGAACAAAATGTAACATCAAATATAGAAACCGAGATTGTGAAGAGTAATCGGATATTATCCTTATCAGGAGGAGGAGTAAAGGGGGTAGCGGAATTAGTGATACTTTCTGAAATAGAGGAGCGGACAGGGAAATCTATAACGGAGTTATTCCCGATCATCACAGGCACTAGTGTTGGAGGATTAATCTCTCAGGGTTTGAGTCTTTTGCAATGATTGTGTAAATTTTTGTTGAGCCTATATTAGAAGTAATTAAAAATATAGGTAACAGAAATGCAAATAGAGAAGAATAAAAAAATAAATGAAGCAATAGATTTGCTGATAGAAGGTGGAGTAGATTTAAAAACAGTACTAAGTCAGAATGGATTAATTAAGGAATTAACCAAGGGTATTTTAGAGCGAGCACTGCATGCTGAGATGTCAGAACATTTAGGTTATAGCAAGTATGATAGAGCTGAAACTGAGAATGCGAGGAATGGTAGTTTTAGTAAGAATCTGATTAGTGAGTCCGTCCGCCAAAACTCTACAAGCCTTATAGATAATATGGTTTTAAGACAAGAAGTAATACAACAATCCGTAAGAAAATGATAAAATATGGTCATAAACCTTATGGATTTCAGTCAATGCCAATAGACAACATTATCAAATCGCAAGAACAAGGGAAACTGTTTGGTTATAAATTAAAAGAAGAATTAAACCCAAATAATAAGCTATATAAATTAAGAGAATTAATAAATTGGTCTAGGCTCGAAGAGTGGTTATCAAAAAATGTTTGTATTAAGAAATTTGGTAGAAATAGAAAATGTCATAGAGTGATGCTTGGCATAACGATGCTACAAGCAATGTATAATTTTTCAGATTCATTATCAGAGGAAGAGCTAAAAGAGAATATGTATTGGCAGTATTTCTGCGGGTGGGAATATATAGAAAAAGACATAGCTATCTCGGAAACTAGTATACGACGGTTTCGTAGTGTATTAGGTGAAGCTGGATATAATGAGATATTATCGGAGTTGATCAGGGTTGGGATAAAAACTAACACAATTAAAAAAAAAGATTTGGAATTAATCATCGCTGATACGACTGTACAAATTAAGAATATCAAACACCCACACGATGTTTATTTAATGGATAAAGCTAGGCTTAGCATAGTAAAGCTTTGCAACAGTTTGGGTATACATTTGAATGAAACATACGCTAGAACCTATAAACGCGATATAGTAAAGCTATGGAAATATAAAGAACATAGTAAAGCCAAGAAGCGTTGGAAAATAATGAAGCATTTAAAAATATTACTGGGTCGTTTGATTAGAGTATGTGAGCGTGAGATCAAAAATAAGCAATTAAACTTGTCTCTCAAAAATCAAGAAGTATTGCAAAAAATAAAACAAATACATAACCAATCTGTTTTAAAAAGAGAAGCTAAAAAGCAATATAAAGAAGATAACAAAGTATTATATAGTTTTCATGCCCCTGAAGTAGAGTGTATAGGAAAGGGAAAACGCAACAAGCCATATGAGTTTGGCAATAAAGTAGCGGTAGTAGTAAGTGGTCGTAGAAATTTTGTTTTATCCGCAAAATCGTTTCATAATAATCCTTATGATGGTCATACATTGCATCAGAGCTTTGAAGCAGTAGAGAGTGTCACTGGAATCAAGATAAAGAAATCATTTGTTGATCTTGGGTATAGTGGTAGCAATGTAAAGGAGAAGAGTAAGGTATATACCCCAAAAACGCGGAAGAAGTTGTTACAAGAGGACAAGTCTATGATCAAGAGACGCAGTGCCATAGAACCAATAATAGGTCACTTAAAGCAATATGGTCGGATGGGTAGAAACTTCTTGAAAGGTATGATAGGAGATATTATCAATCCAATAATCTCTGCTATTGGTTTGAATTTACGATGCATTGCAAATCATTTACAAATCGTGTCTAACTCCACATAAATCAAAAATATCATCATGCAAAAACTAGATGAACGATAAAAAATCGTTAACAATAGCTCCATATCAAAATTAGACCAACACAGAAATGTATCAGTAAAAATTAACATAACTTATTAATTTTTATTGAAAATCTTAGCAATTTGTTGTCAAAACTCTATCCCATTACAAATGATCAGGATTTGAAGTGTTTTTGGCGGATAGACTTGGTATCCTTTGTTTTGTTGATATATAACAGCTGCATCTCTCTCAGTTTTATCCCTAAGCGATTGAACTTTTACTGAAGAGTTTGGGGGTCTAATAACTGGTTTTATCTTCTTCTTTCTCAACAATTGATATGTAGATTCACCGTCATACCCTCGATCTCCCAGAAAATCCTTGGCTCTGACATTAGCTATTAGTAGTCCAATCTGTGATCTATCATCTATAGTATGCTCTGTGGTACTATCGGCAAGTATCATACCTTGATCTTCTATAACGATATGTAGCTTTTTCCATATGCGACGCTTATATTGCTTACCATGCTTATTTTCTAGCCATTCGTTCCCTGTGTAGGCTTGTATCCCTGTACTATCCATTGAAATACAACTAAATTCTTTATCTTGATTTCCATGTAAATACCTAAGATCTAATGACTTCATACGCTTACTTAATGTTGTATAGTCTGGACATCTAATAGATAAACCCGATATTTCAAAGAGCCAGTTTATAAAGCCTTGGGTTTGGCGTAACTTAAGACCGAATAAGCATCTGATCTTCAAACACTGTAATATAGCGTGATCACTATAGCGTCTAGGTCTTCCTCGTTTCATTTCCTCTCTGTAATCAGCATACCAGCCAATCGCCAAATCACTGGCAATCATAAAATCTATGCGACCCCTATTGCGTAAAAAATTATTATATTCTGACCAATTCGTTATTTTATATTTAGAATACTTGCGTGATTTACTAAAAGGGGCTTTCTTCCGAGATCTCATATAATCTGGATTATTTTTAATTCAGGACATCTTACCAGATTATCACCACTCTTGCTCTACAAATTTTATTTATGCAACAAAGCCATTCCCACCCGCAGAAATACTGCCAATACATATTCTCTTTTAGCTCTTCCTCTGATAATGAATCTGAAAAATTATACATTGCTTGTAGCATCGTTATGCCAAGCATCACTCTATGACATTTTCTATTTCTACCAAATTTCTTAATACAAACATTTTTTGATAACCACTCTTCGAGCCTAGACCAATTTATTAATTCTCTTAATTTATATAGCTTATTATTTGGGTTTAATTCTTCTTTTAATTTATAACCAAACAGTTTCCCTTGTTCTTGCGATTTGATAATGTTGTCTATTGGCATTGACTGAAATCCATAAGGTTTATGACCATATTTTATCATTTTCTTACGGATTGTTGTATTACTTCTTGTCTTAAAACCATATTATCTATAAGGCTTGTAGAGTTTTGGCGGACGGACTATTTAAGGTTTTATATCTGACAATTGATTATATTACCAAAAAATGGTCTATGCCTATCCCCAATTGGAATGAAGCTATGGCTCATTTTATGATCAAATTTGATGGTAGAATTTAATGGTTCACGAAATTTACACAATTGATGAGACAGAGCCTCTCCTCACAATGACAATTAATCCTTAATAGTCTGAAGGGCTAGTTTGATTATTTTTGTGATACCAGTATTGGTATAGGTAGAGATTGGGAACATTTCTTTACCAGTGATTTTTTGCAATTGAGTTGTTTTTTCTGCTATTTCTTCATCAGTTAAAACATCGATTTTATTAAGGCAAATAATTTGGGTTTTATCTTTTAAATAATCTGAATAAGATTCAAGTTCCGTGCGTACTATATTATAATCAGCCACAACGTCTTCGCTACTGCCGTCTATTAAGTGAATCAGCACGTTACATCTTTCAATATGCTTCAGGAATTTATCGCCTAAGCCATGCCCTTGACTAGCTCCCTCTATTAAGCCTGGAATATCGGCTATAACAAACTCTTCATCATCAATATACACTACTCCAAGATTCGGCACTAAAGTAGTAAATGGATAATCGGCGATTTTAGGTTTAGCTGCCGATACCACTGATAAAAAGGTAGACTTACCGGCATTAGGAAGCCCAACAAGCCCAACATCGGAAAGAAGTTTCAGGCTTAGCTGAACCCACATTTCTTCAGCAATTTCGCCCTCTGTTCTACGTCTTGGTGCTTGATTGACTGATGTTTTGAAATGGCTATTACCAAGACCACCATTTCCGCCTTTAATTATTTCAAAAGTCTGATCATCTTCGGTAAAATCATGCAGCAATATATCGCTATCTTCTGCAAAGATTTGTGTACCGATCGGCACATCAAGGGTTAGAGATTTACCCGATTTACCGCTTTTATTTGAGCCTTTACCATTTTCACCACTATCTGCGATAAAATGCTGCTTATATCTATAATTTACTAGCGTATTAAGATGGTGATTGCTTCTAAAAATAATACTACCGCCACGTCCGCCGTTACCACCATCAGGACCACCTCGGTCAATAAATTTTTCACGGTGGAAACTAACGCAACCATTGCCACCATTCCCACCTTTTATGTATATCTTCACTTCATCAATAAAATTCATATAACCTTTGTTGTAACGTTGTAAGTCCTGTCATTCCGTAACAGCTTTAATCCTGTCATCCCGTGGCTTGGGAACTAGATCCAGAAAATAATAAAAAATACAAATAAAAAAAGCTCGCTTCATACTGGGCTGGATCCCAAGCCATGGGATGACACCGAAGAAGTTTTTAATCTGCATCTCTTCGCTTGCAATGACGATACGCTGTTTAAAAACGCATTATATCAAAATTTATCTCTCTTTAATAGTCTTATATTCTCTATGAACTTGACCAGTATAAAGCTGCCTTGGTCTGCTGATTTTCTGCTCAGGGTCTTCGTGCATCTCTTTCCATTGTGCCATCCAGCCTACTGTTCTTGCCGTGGCAAAAAGCACTGTGAACATCTGTGGGGGTATACCCATCGCTTTATAAATAATACCCGAATAAAAATCAACGTTTGGATATAATTTTCTCTCAATAAAATACTCATCTTTAAGAGCGATAGCTTCAAGCTCTATCGCTATTTGTAGTAATGGGTTGTTATCTAGCTGCCCTAATTCTTTTAACACCTCCTTGCAGGTCTCTTTAAGCACTGCAGCACGCGGATCATAGTTTTTATATACACGATGACCAAAGCCCATTAGCCTAAAATTATCATTTTTATCTTTAGCCTTCGCTATATATTTAGGTATATTCTCTACACTGCCTATTTCTTTCAGCATATTTATCACTGCTTCATTAGCTCCGCCATGAGCAGGTCCCCAAAGCGATGCAATACCAGTACTGACACAAGCAAAAGGGTTAGCTCCCGATGAGCCGGCAATTCTAACTGTTGAAGTAGAAGCATTTTGCTCATGATCAGCATGTAAAATAAATATTTTGTTTAAGGCATTTTTTATTACTGGATTTACTTTATATTTTTCACAAGGTGTGGCAAACATCATATGCAAGAAATTTTCAGTAAAATCTAAAGAATTATCGGGATAAACAAAAGGCTGACCTATAGAATATTTATAAGACATTGCAGCAATAGTTGGTATTTTAGCTATCATTCTAATAGCTGTAAGTTCATAATCTGCTTCTTTAAAAAAATTCAGCAAATCAGGATAAAATGCCGAAAGAGAACCAACCGCCGCAAGCATAATAGCCATAGGATGCGAAGAGCTACAAAACGTTTGGAATAAATAATGTAATCTTTCATTAACTAACGCATGATGAGCAACCTTTTTAGTAAAATCATTATACTGCTTACTATTTGGTAATTCCCCATAAATCAATAAATATGCCACCTCTAAAAAGTCGCTTTTTTCGGCTAAATCTTTTATATCATAACCACGATGCCGCAAAATCCCTTGATCACCATCTATATAAGTTATAGTTGATCTACACGAGGCAGTAGACATAAAACCGGGATCGTAAGTAAAGCAATCCGCTTCAGAATATACTTTACTAATATCAATTACATCCTGCCCAATACTTGCTGTCAGTATGGGTAATTTGAATATTTTATCTCTAATCTTTAATTCGGCAAATTCTGTATTATTATTTTCACTGGTCATATACACCCTTAATGTTGTTATATACTAGAAGTATAAACCTACTTTAAGAAAATGAGAAATTATTTTTATCTTTATAACCTGAATTCTGGATTAATCTAGGTTTGGAAGTAAGTATTTACAAAGGATAGAAGATACTCTATATAATTTTAGCAAAAAAAACAAGAGTATAGCTAACACGGGAAGGTTTTTACCATTGCTGCCGTTATTGCATCACGAAAATCTTTAAAGTTTTTAATAATTTTTCTCAAGTAATTTTTAAAATTAGCCCAACAGTGTTCAATAGAATTTAAATCTGGAGAATAGACCGGTAGATAAATAAGAGTACAACCCGCTTTTTCTATTAATTCCTTTACCAACGGTGACTTATGAATACTCGCATTATCCATTATTACACATTGTCCAGGTGTTAGTGATGGGCATAATAGCTCACCTACCCACTGATTAAATAATTGCTTATCAATATAACCGGAATGCTCTAACGGAGCAAATGATGCTCCTCGCAGCAGAGCTACGAGGTATCTATCCAAAAAGCTTTAACTGTTTTTGTTGAAATGCTTTATAAGAAGGTTTGCCTGAACCTTGATTCTGTACATAATTACGTAATTTCTGCTCATCACCATGTTTACCTACTGTGCTCATAAAATATCCTTTACTCCAAAACTCACTTCCCCATAATTTTTCTTTAAGATTTGGATATTTCTCAAACATTTTCTTAGAAGTAATACTTTTTATGATTTGAGTTATTTTTGTTGGGCTATACATTGGTATTGACTGTAATAAAAAATGTACGTGATCTTTATCTACTCCTATTTCTAAAAATCTAATTTCATAACGATCTTCTATGTGCTCACAAATTTTACACAAATAATCATCTAGTTCTTGATTGAATATTACTCTTCTATATACTTTGCCGGCGTTACTAAATGATATATTAGTACTGTGACATTATGACTCTTATGTATATAACTGCTTTCTTCCATTCAAGTAGTATATCACGAAGCAGAGCTTCGGGGAATTAAACCCTGAGAGATTAAAAAAAGTGGCGAGTGTATCAATCTATAATTTGTATTATATATCAAATAATTTACTTTAAATTGTAGAAATATCGCTTTTAAGCTGATAAAAGCACTAAATATTTAACTTTAAATATAAATTTTTACTTTAGTCAGAAAAATTAGAATGTTTGTCAAAACTTCAGTTATAAACTATCTAACTTAAAAGCTTATAATCTTGGTGCAGTTTTTACATATGGTAATTTCTCATGCGGTGCTTCTTATGACCTGAATTCTGGATTAATCTAGGTTTGGAAGTAAGTATTTACAAGGGATAGAAGATACTCTATATAATTTTTAGCAAAAAAACAAGAGTATCCCCATGAAGAAAGATATTACTGCATTATTTTGTTTTGTCGATGATTTTTGTAAAATTAGCGAGCAGTGGATTAATAAATCATTTCTACCATTAATTAATCTCTCAGGGTTTAATTCCCCGAAGCTCTGCTTCGTGATATCATAAGAAACAACTAAAACTTTTTTAGATACCTCGTAGCTCTGCTGCGAGGAGCATCATTTAAATATAGATATATCATGGCTCATTTAACGATAGATGAAAGATTTAAAATATACGAAATGAATAAGAGTGGTTATAGCTCGCGATATATAGGGACAAAGATTGGCCGTGATAAAAGCGCACTATATGTTATGAACTCAAGAGAATGAGGCATAATTATAGACCAGATAGGGCTAACACACTTGCTTGCAGTTTAAGGCAAGGTAAGAGAAAAAGAAAATTAGATATTGATAATAATTTACGAGCAGAAATAATAAAGCAGTTAACACAGGGTATTTCACCAGATATAATTTCAGGTAGACGTAAACTATCACGAGATACTGTCAATATTTCTACAGAGAGTATATACCAGTTTATTTATACATCTCCTATAGCACAAAGGCAAAAATTATATTTATCTTTAGCAAGAAAAAGGAAAAATAGGTTGCATCATGGTACAAGAATCAGAAACAAAAGAATTACAATACCAAATCGAGTTTCCATTACTGAAAGACCAGAGATAAATAGAAAGATAGCAGCAATAGGTCATTTAGAAGGTGATTTAACTTTTAACAAAGGTAATCAAAGTCGTAATATAGGCGCTCTTGTGGATATCAGAACACAAAAAGTGTTTCTCACTTTAAACCGTTCAAAAAGAACACAAGATGTGATTGGTAACATGAATAAAAAACTTAAACAATTGTCGCATATAATCAAAAGCATAACGTTAGATAATGGCAAAGAATTTACCAATCATGAACAACTATTGCCAAAATCTGAACGAAAAGTATATTTTTGCAATCCTTATTCTCCATGGCAAAAACCATTGATAGAGAAGATTAACTCAATGGTGCACAGAGTATACTCTAAATCTTTAGATATAAAAAAATTAACAATAAAGCAATTACAAGAAATTGAGGATTTTTAAAATAATTTACCAAGAAAAGTGCTCGGTTATAAAACACCCAATGAGGTATGGGAAGAAAATATAAATCTGGCTTAATTAATACTGGAATTTACCAACAACAAAAAGTTGGTTTTTTTGGTCTAAAATTACATTTGGTTATTAACGAAAAAGGTGAGATTCAAGGTCTAAAACTAACGCCTGGTAATGTAGATGATAGAGCGCCGGTTTCGATAATCACCAAACATATCACGGGATTATTGTTTGGCGATAAGGGTTATATCAAACAGGAGCTCTTTGATGATCTATACAGCAAAGGAATCAAGTTAGTAACTGGCATAAAGAAGAAAATGAAGAATAAACTTATGCCATTATTTGAAAAAATATTATTACGCAAACGCTCAATTATCGAAACAGTATTTAGTGTGCTGAAGGGTGCTTTCGAGATCGAACATACAAGACATAGATCAATTTGGAATGCCTTTGTACATATCTTATCCGCCCTAATTGCATACTGTATGAAACCTAACAAACCTGCTATATCTCAAAATTAGCTAATCCAGAATTCAGGTTTATGGCAGCTTAGGAAAAAGTTTAACAACTCCTGAATACCATAAAAATGGTCGTAATACTTATTATTACAACGGAGCTATCGCTTATGGTCAAGGTCCTATTAAAACAAGCCTTAGCTATTTTCAATCTTCAAGATATCAGAACACTGTGGATACTATAACTATAGCTACAGGACATAAAATTATGCCAGGTTTATTACCATATGCAGAAATTTCACATTTCCAAGCTAAAGGTAAACCAGTATATTATCCTGAAGCTCCTAACAAGAAAACTAAAGGTACTGTTGGTCTGATCGGTACAAAACTTAAGTTCTAATAAAAGTCATTGCGAGGAGAAACTGCAAGTTTCGACGCAACAATCTCATGAGGTAGTATAAAATTCCTGAGATTGCAACAGAGCTTCGCTCTCCTCGCAAAGCATTGTTGCGTGGATCGAAAAACGCCCTAAGGTAGTCATCTAGTTCATAAATCACAGGATGACGGGGGAAAATGATCCACGCGGGCAATGCCTCCTCGCAATGACGATTCTTGATCTATACAACAACCCACTGGATAACATTACACCGCAAAAGAATTACCGCAGCCACATTTTGCTTTAGCTTGTGGGTTGCTGACATTAAAATATGAACTGCCTAGCTCTTCTATAAAATCAAGAGTGCAATCTAACATAAATTTTTGAGAAATAGGATCGATAATAACAGTAGCATTATGTTTAGTAAAAACATAATCATCTTTTTCTAAAGTATCTTTGGAAACTAGTTCGTAATTATACATTAGCCCAGAGCAACCACCGCTATCAACGGATACTCGTAGCACTAAATCCTTATCTTTTTCTAACTCTATTAATTCCTTTACCCGCTCAAAAGCTCTATCGGTAATTGTGATTGTCACTAAAATAACCTTGTAAAAATCTTATAAATTATATAATATACCTAATATTTTATATTTTTTCAAGGTAGCGTTGTTGTGTAGGTTAAGTTTTAACGTCATTGCGAGGAACTGGTACTGTTGCATGGCTCAAGAAATATGTTTGATGTCATCCCGTGGCGGCATTGTTGCGTGGATCGGTTTTCCAGTTGTCATCCCGCGACTTGATCGCGGGATCCAACTTAAAATACTAAAATTATTAGTACTTTTTACTGTTTTCTGGATCCCGTGGTCAAGCAACTAGATGACACCGAGAACGTTTTTTGATCCACGTAACAATGCCGCCACGGGATGACAATGGTAGAACCAAGCCACACAACAAGGAAAATAACATAGCGATTACATAAAACATAAAGGATAACCATGCTAGCTTCATATGCTTCTGATCCGCTTAAAAGCAGAGGAAGATTATACAGAGAAATACCGACCTCTTACCGCAATGAGTTTGAGCGTGATCGTGATCGTATCATCCATACTAATGCATTTAGGCGTTTGCAGTATAAAACTCAGGTTTTTATCAACCATGAGGGCGATCATTACAGAAATAGGCTAACTCATTCTTTAGAAGTCTCAACAGTTGCTCGCTCGATTGCTAACACTTTAAATCTTTCAAGTGATTTAGCCGAAACCATAGCACTTGCTCATGATCTTGGTCATACACCTTTTGGTCATGCGGGAGAGCGAGCTTTGAATGAGTGTATGAAAGAGCATAACGGCTTTTCTCATAATGCTCAATCTCTGAAAATATTAACTTTACTTGAGAAAAGATATGCTGCTTATAGAGGAGTAAATCTTACTTGGGAAGTTTTAGAAGGGATAGTAAAGCATAATGGTCCTATAAGCAGCGAGGTAAATGAGTATATAGAAGAGTATAATAGCCAAAATGATTTAGAGCTTAATACTTACGCTTCTGCTGAAGCTCAAATAGCAGCACTTGCTGATGATATTAGCTATATTTCACATGATTTGGAGGATAGTATCGGTGCTAAAATTATCGATTTTAATAATCTTGCTGAGCTTAAATATATCGACCAACATGTTTTTGAACTTAAATCAAAATATCAGAATATAAGCTCCTCTTGCTTAATATATGAAGTGGTACGCAAGCTAATGCATGAACTCATTACCGATTTATTATGGCAAACTAAGACTAATATACATAAAGCAAAAATTACTCATATAGATGAAATACGTAACCTAAATTATCAAATAGTCGATTTTACAGAAAAAACTAACGAACGTATTAAAGAGATTAAAAAATTTCTACATGAGCGGGTTTACAAAAGTAATAGGATTACTGCAATCAGCCTTAAATGTACTAAGATCGTGCAAGGCTTATTTAAGGTTTATATGGAGGATGTTAATTTACTGCCTGTTAATTGGAAGATACAAATAGATTCTAACAATCCGAATAGTAAAGCTAGAATTATTGCCGATTATATAGCCGGTATGACTGATCGCTTTGCTATTCAAGAGTATAACCAACTTTGTTCGCTGAACTTTAATAATATTTAAAACTTAATCATGAATATATTTAACAAACTAAAACACGATATAATTACTGCAAGTATGCAGCTATATAATAATTCTGAAATAGCAAATCACGCTAGTATTGAAACTCCGAAAGATAACTTTAACGGCGATTTATCAAGTAATATCGCAATGATTATTGCTGCCAAAGAAAACGTTCCTCCTCGTGAAGTTGCATTAAAATTCAAAGAAATTCTTAATGAACTACCATATATCGCAAGTATAGAAATAGCCGGACCCGGGTTTATTAATTTTACTATTAAAGCTGATAGCTGGCACACTGCAATTCAAGATATTTTACAAAACGAATCTAAATTTTTTGAAATTGACATAGATAAAAACAAAAATATCAATATTGAGTATGTTTCAGCTAATCCAACTGGACCGATGCATATAGGGCATGCAAGAGGTGCAGTATATGGAGACGTGCTTGCAAATATCTTAACAAAAGTAGGATATCCTGTTACGAAAGAATATTATGTTAACGATGCTGGTTCACAAATAAATGATTTAGTAAGCACAGTAATATTACGTTATAGGGAAGCTTTAGGCGAAAAAATTACTATTACTGAAGGGTTATATCCAGGGGAATATCTAATTCCTGTCGGGCAAGCCCTAGCTAAAGAATACGGTGATAAATTATTAAATATGGATGAGCCAAAAAGGGTTAAAATAGTTAAAAATTTTGCCATTCAAAAAATGCTAGATTTAAATAAAGAAGATTTAAAAGAGCTAGGCGTTAAACACGATGTATTTTTTTCCGAGCAGACATTACACGATAATGGTAAAATAGAAAAAACTGTTAAATTACTGACCGACATGGGGTTAATTTATGAGGGTAGTGTACCTGCTCCCAAAGGTAAAGTCCACGTAGAGTGGGAAAACAGAACGCAAGAATTGTTTAAGTCTACCAAATACGGTGACGATCAAGATCGCCCTATAAGGAAAGCCGATGGAAGTTGGACATATTTCGCTTCCGATCTTGCATATGCAAAAGATAAACTAGATAGAGGAGCAAATCACTTAATTTATGTGCTTGGTGCTGATCATAGCGGGTATGTCAAAAGGATTGAAGCGATTGTTAAAGCTCTAGGCAAAGAGCAGGTTAAAGTTGATGTTAAAATCTGCCAATTAGTAAACTTTGTTGAAAATGGTGTGCCGGTTAAGATGTCAAAGCGTCTTGGAACTTTCGCTAGCGTGCAAGACGTAAATCATGAAGTAGGCAAAGACATTATAAGATTTATGATGTTAACAAGAGAAAATAACAAGACGCTTGATTTTGACCTAGTAAAAGTAAAAGAACAATCTAAAGAAAATCCTATATTTTATGTCCAATATGCACATGTTAGAACGCTTTCGATATTATCGAAAGCTATGGAAACGATTCCGCAATCTTATAATAGCTTTGAAGCTGGCACATATGATTTATCGCTATTATCGTCGGAAGAAGAAATTGAGATAATAAAGCTGTTAGCTAGCTGGGCAAAAACTTTAGAAACAGCAGCAAAATATTTTGAACCGCATAGAGTGGCGTTTTATTTGATAAATCTAGCTTCAAAATTTCATGCTTTATGGAACTTCGGTAAGGAAAATAACGATTATAGATTCATAATAGAAAATAATGTAGAGTTAACAACAGCACGTCTTGCTCTTGCTAAAGCTATACAGAAAATTATCGCTAGCGGTCTTGAGGTTATAGGTGTAGAACCGATGACTAGAATGTAGTTCAATTGTCATCCCGTGGCGGCATTGCTCGCGTGGATCAGTTTTCCAATTGTCATTCCGCGACTTGATCGCGGGATCCAGTTAAAAATACTATTAGTATTTTTTATTATTTGCTGGATCTAGTTCCCAAGCCACGGGATGACATCTCAAATATTTTATATATGATTAATAATATTTTTACTAAAATATGTTTGGTGTTTTTGATATGTATTGCTGCTATTTATTTTGCTTATCAATATTATCAAGATAGCAAGCCGGTAATTACTATTTATGCAGACGAACTACCTACAAAAATAAAACCCTCTAAAGTAGAAGAAATTATGTCATCTGTGGTGCATAGTACTATATACGAAAACCTTATTTCTAAAAATACAAACCCTAAAAATGCAAAACTTCTTCCTGAACCTGAAAAGCCTGTTAATATAAATTCACGCAATCAAAATGATGACCCTTTTGAGATAAATTCTTCGGATGACATATCAAATCTACTTTCTTTAATAGAACCGAATAATGCTTCACAAAAAGATGAGACAGGTTTAAATATAATAAAACGTGATAAAGAAAGTACAGCTAGCAATAAAAATATAAAAAGTTATAATAATTCAAATAGCTATAAAGTGCAGCTTGGTTCAGTAAAATCGGAAGCAGATGCAATAAATGAAGGGGAGAGAATAAAAAAGAAATTTCCAAAAATCCTAAAAAACGCTGTTATCACTACTCAAAAAGTTAAATGTGACGATGGAAAATTTTTCTATTTAATATTAGCTGGTAACTATAATAACCTTAGTCAAGCAAAAGCAGTTTGTAAGAAATTGGCACAGAATAAGCAAAACTGCGTTTTGAAGTAGTATACTCGTCTACCCAACTCTTTATTTAATATTGAGTGAGAATAATTTATGACAACAAAGGAAGAAGATTTTGATGAAATTACACTTGAAGAAGATATGTATTTTTCAAAACTCGCAGATAAAAGGTTAGCGGAAACTAAATATTGGGTGAAGCATGAAGATTTTTGGGATACTCCTCCCGTCATTGCGAGGAACATAGCGACGAAGCAATCTCAGAAACCCTTATGAGATTGCCACGCTCCTTATAGTCGAGTAACTCATGACATTTTAAGAGTCATGCAATAAAAAAATTAAATAAATTATGAAAGAAACTAAAATAGAAAATATTGACTTTGGGAGTGCTTTATCCGAGCGTTATCTTGCTTATGCACTGTCAACGATTATGTCCCGCTCGCTTCCTGACGTACGTGACGGGTTAAAGCCTGTACATCGTCGGTTATTATACGCAATGTTGCAGCTAAGACTTGAACCGAATTCGGGCTATAAGAAATGTGCAAGGGTAGTCGGTGACGTAATCGGTAAATATCACCCCCATGGCGACGTTGCAGTATATGACACTTTAGTGCGTCTTGCTCAACATTTTTCCCTTCGCTATCCATTAATTGACGGACAAGGTAATTTCGGCTCTATCGACGGCGATAATGCGGCAGCAATGCGTTATACCGAATCACGTATGACGAAAATATGTACGCTTCTTATGGAAGATATCGACAAGGATACGGTAGATTTCCGCCCGACATATGACGATTCTGATTTAGAGCCGGTCATAATGCCCGCAAGCTTTCCGAACCTGCTTGCCAATGGCTCGGAGGGGATAGCGGTCGGTATGGCAACTAATATTCCGCCGCATAATTTGCATGAGCTGTGTGATGCTCTGATGCATCTAATCGATCATCCAAAATCTGAAATTAGCGACATGATGAATTTCATTAAAGGACCTGATTTTCCGACCGGTGGCATAATTATTGATAAAAGTGATGTTATCACTAGTGCCTATATGACGGGACGCGGTAGCTTTAGGGTAAGAGCTAGGTGGGAAAAAGAAGAGCTAAATTATGGTGTATATCAGATAGTTGTAACCGAAATACCTTATCAAGTTCAGAAGTCAAAGCTTATAGAGCAAATTGCGATATTGTTGAAAGATAAAAAAATACCACTTGTTAGTAATATTAGAGATGAATCAACTGATATTATCAGGCTTGTTATTGAGCCAAGAGATCGTAGCTGTGACCCGCAAATAGTGATGGAGTCTTTATTTAAGCTGACGAATTTAGAAAGCCGAATTCAGCTAAATATGAATGTCATTGGTAGTAATAACGTACCGAAAGTGATGAATATTTTAGAGGTTCTGCAAGAGTTTTTAAGCCATAGACAAAATATTATTACCCGCAGATCGACTTATCTATTAAACAAAATAAAGCATCGTTTGGAAATTCTAGAAGGTTTACGAATAGCTTATCTAAACCTTGATGAGATTATTAAAATCATCCGTGAAGAGGATGAGCCGAAAGCGATAATGATGCAGCGTTTTAAACTAACCGAAATTCAAGTAGAGGCAATATTAAATACCCGCCTGCGTTCACTTCGTAAACTTGAAGAACAAGAAATTATAGCTGAACATAGTAATTTACAAAAGCAACAAGCAATACTTGAGGAGATCTTCAATAATCCAAAAGAGCTATGGAAAGTCGTTAAAAAAGAAATAAAAGCTGTGCAGGCTAAATTCGGCTTAAATACTACGATAGGAGCGAGGCGAACTAGTTTTGAAGAAGTAACACTAACGAATCAAGTAGTTGACATAACGGCTTTTATTACTAAAGAACCAATTACGATTATCTGTTCAAAAATGGGCTGGGTGCGTTCGCTAAAAGGTCATAATAATGATTTATCAAGTATAAAATATAAAGAGGGCGATGCAGAAAAGTTTATTTTAGAGGCTTACACAACCGATAAAATATTGATAATCAGCTCAGAAGGAAGATTTTTTACCCTCCTTGCCGATAATATTTGTAAAGGTAAAGGCACGGGTGAGTCTATAAAATTGCTTGTAGATATAGGCAATAATGATATTACTGAGATTTTAGTCTATAAGCCAGATCAGCTTTTATTGCTTGCAAGCAGCATAGGTAAAGGCTTTATGGTCAATTCAAACGAGGTAATGGCCCAAACAAAAAGTGGCAAACAAATTATGAATGTGCCGGATGGTTATACATGCATAGCTTGTTTACCGGTCAATGGTGATAGTGTTGCTTGCATTGGTGAAAGTCGCAAGCTGTTAGTGTTTAATATCGACGAAATACCAGAAATGAAGAAAGGACAAGGCGTAACGCTGCAAAAGTTTAAAAACGCCAAGCTTTTAGATATTAAAATATTTAATAGGGAAGAGGGCTTAAGCTGGAATAGTGGCGGGAAAGTGAAACTTGAGAAGAATATTATTGCCTTTTTAGGTAAACGAGGTAGCACCGGTAAACTACCTCCTATGGGCTTCCCAAAGAATAATAGGTTTAGTTAAATCATAAGTGACATCTAGTCGTTAATTTGCATTAGTTGACATTTGATCTTACATTTAACTGAAGTTTTGACAAAAATTCTAATTTTTCTGACTAAAGTAAAAATTTATATTTAAAGTTAAATATTTAGTGCTTTTATCAGCTTAAAAGCGATATTTCTACAATTTAAAGTAAATTATTTGATATATAATACAAATTATAGATTGATACACTCGCCACTTTTTTTAATCTCTCAGGGTTTAATTCCCCGAAGCTCTGCTTCGTGATATCATAAGAAACAACTAAAACTTTTTTAGATACCTCGTAGCTCTGCTGCGAGGAGCATCATTTACTTCTAATATAGGCTCAACAAAAATTTACACAATCATTGCAAAAGACTCTATTTTTCATCTCAGTAAAATTACCAAGCCAAAATTGAGCTCCTTCATTCTCACTTACTGAAGTTTTGACAAAAATTCTAATTTTTCTGACTAAAGTGAAAATTTATATTTAAAGTTAAATATTTAGTGCTTTTATCAGCTTAAAAGCGATATTTCTACAATTTAAAGTAAATTATTTGATATATAATACAAATTATAGATTGATACACTCGCCACTTTTTTTAATAAAAATTTTTTGTCAAAACTTCAGTCACTTATCCATAAGCCTAAAATATCCTTTCTGCCAGATAAATCTATTCCTAAAGCTACATATACTGATTTATTAATAATAAGTTTATCTTGTCTTACTTTCACTACTAAACAGTCAAAATATACTATAGGGTATACTGCTTCAAGAGGTCTACTCTGCCAAATCTTGACCTCATCTTGACTAACGAATATTAGAATTACCCTCAACGAACATTAAAATTACCTATAAAAAAGAAGTAACTATGGACAGTAAAATCGAATAAAAATTTATTTTTAAATATTTAAATATTATTCGAGAATTACTGATGACATGTACAAATAACCAAGTAGGTATTTTAATGCAAAAGATCAAAAAATATAATCAGATAATTTCTGCTGCAAAAGCAGGTATGAGTGTAAAAACGGCACGTAAGTATTTACGTATTAATAAGTATCCAAGCGAATTACGCACAATACGTAAATATAGGACACGTAAGGATCCATTTGTGAAGCACTGGGATGAAATAGAATCAATGCTAGAATCAGCACCGGAGTTGCAAGCAACTACCATATTAGCATATTTGACAGAAAAGTATCATGGGAATTATAATGGGAAGCAATTACGCTGTTTGCAGAAAAGGTTGAAACAATGGAGAGCTGCACATGGTAAGGATAAGACAGTAATCTTTTTACAAAATATAGCTAACACGGAAATGTTTCTACCACAGATTAGGAAAAACTTAGGCATTGATCAATAATTTTACGTAAACAGTTTTTAAAGTTAGTCCAGCAATGTTTAATAGGATTTAGATCTGGTGAATATGTGAGTAAATACAAAAACTATGGTAAAAACCTTTCCGCGTTAGCTATATTCTTCCTGGCAAACAGAGTCAGTCTGATTGGACCAATATGAATCAATTGGGTATTTGTATTGGTGGGCAACCATATCCTCACTTACTATTTCATTTTATGTTGCCTTATTCATGTTGGGAAACTTTTAGCATATGCCATAGTGAAAGTTTTGATACATTAGCATCAGGGTTTGAAAAAGCTGTATGGGAGTTAGGTGGAGTTTTACCAGAGCATCGTACAGATAATTTAAGTGCAGCTACCAAGCAATGTGGTATATAATGGACTAATGGTATGGACCTCCTGATATAGAGAATGAAAAGCAGTTGCTAATCTTCTAGGGTTAATATTTAACATATTAAAACAACAATTAAGGAGGTCCATATGGAGGTTACTACAATTGGTATAGATATTGCAAAAAGAATTTTTCAAATTCATGGTGTAGATAAAAATGGCAAGACAGTATTAAAGAAAAAATTGATGAGAGATCAGGTTTTGACATTTATGGCTAATTTACCACAATGTTTAGTAGGGATGGAAGCTTGTGGTGGTTCTAGTTATTGGGCAAGAGAAATAACTAAATTAGGGCATGAAGTAAAACTAATGGCACCGCAATTTGTCAAACCATATGTTAAAACTAATAAAAATGATCAAGCAGATGCTGAAGCGATATGTGAAGCCGTGACAAGACCTAATATGAGATTTGTTGCAATTAAAACTATAGAGCAACAAGAAATTTTATCAATACATAGGGTAAGAGAGAGATTGGTAAAAAATCGTACAGCACTTGCTAATGAAATTAGGGGGCTACTACATGAGTTTGGTTTTATTGTTCCTCAAGGCATTAATAAGGTTATCACAAAATTAATTGAGATTTTAGATGCAGGGAAATTAAGCCAGTTAAGTTATCAAACATTTAGTGAACTAAAAGAAGAATTCTTAGATAATAACAGAAAAATAAAAGAGATAGAAAAACGATTAACAATGATAGCAAGTAACCTAACTCAATATCAACGATTAAGAGCTATACCTGGTCTTGGTTTAATTACTGCTACTGCTTTAATAGCATCAATAGGTAATGCTACAAGTTTTGAGAATGGCAGGCAATTATCGGCATGGCTAGGATTAGTGCCAAGACAACATTCAAGTGGTGGGAAGGATAAGCTGCTGGGAATTAGCAAGCGAGGTGATGTATACTTACGCACTTTATTAATTCAAGGGGCTAGAGCTGTACTAAATGCCAAGATAAGATTTACATCGGAAGAACAGAAATCTAAAAAAGATTTTAGCCAATTTACGAAATGGATGTTTAATTTATCTGAGCGAAGTAGCCATAATAAAACGACAGTTGCCATAGCTAATAAGTTGGCAAGAGTGGTGTTTGCTGTACTAAGATCAGGAGATGATTATGTAGAGAGTAAAGTTTGTAGCTAAAGAGTGTGTAGCATAGCACTTATAAGTAAAATAAATGGTGATTTATATAGTCCGTCCGCCAAAACTCTACAAGCCTTATAGATAATATGGTTTTAAGACAAGAAGTAATACAACAATCCGTAAGAAAATGATAAAATATGGTCATAAACCTTATGGATTTCAGTCAATGCCAATAGACAACATTATCAAATCGCAAGAACAAGGGAAACTGTTTGGTTATAAATTAAAAGAAGAATTAAACCCAAATAATAAGCTATATAAATTAAGAGAATTAATAAATTGGTCTAGGCTCGAAGAGTGGTTATCAAAAAATGTTTGTATTAAGAAATTTGGTAGAAATAGAAAATGTCATAGAGTGATGCTTGGCATAACGATGCTACAAGCAATGTATAATTTTTCAGATTCATTATCAGAGGAAGAGCTAAAAGAGAATATGTATTGGCAGTATTTCTGCGGGTGGGAATATATAGAAAAAGACATAGCTATCTCGGAAACTAGTATACGACGGTTTCGTAGTGTATTAGGTGAAGCTGGATATAATGAGATATTATCGGAGTTGATCAGGGTTGGGATAAAAACTAACACAATTAAAAAAAAAGATTTGGAATTAATCATCGCTGATACGACTGTACAAATTAAGAATATCAAACACCCACACGATGTTTATTTAATGGATAAAGCTAGGCTTAGCATAGTAAAGCTTTGCAACAGTTTGGGTATACATTTGAATGAAACATACGCTAGAACCTATAAACGCGATATAGTAAAGCTATGGAAATATAAAGAACATAGTAAAGCCAAGAAGCGTTGGAAAATAATGAAGCATTTAAAAATATTACTGGGTCGTTTGATTAGAGTATGTGAGCGTGAGATCAAAAATAAGCAATTAAACTTGTCTCTCAAAAATCAAGAAGTATTGCAAAAAATAAAACAAATACATAACCAATCTGTTTTAAAAAGAGAAGCTAAAAAGCAATATAAAGAAGATAACAAAGTATTATATAGTTTTCATGCCCCTGAAGTAGAGTGTATAGGAAAGGGAAAACGCAACAAGCCATATGAGTTTGGCAATAAAGTAGCGGTAGTAGTAAGTGGTCGTAGAAATTTTGTTTTATCCGCAAAATCGTTTCATAATAATCCTTATGATGGTCATACATTGCATCAGAGCTTTGAAGCAGTAGAGAGTGTCACTGGAATCAAGATAAAGAAATCATTTGTTGATCTTGGGTATAGTGGTAGCAATGTAAAGGAGAAGAGTAAGGTATATACCCCAAAAACGCGGAAGAAGTTGTTACAAGAGGACAAGTCTATGATCAAGAGACGCAGTGCCATAGAACCAATAATAGGTCACTTAAAGCAATATGGTCGGATGGGTAGAAACTTCTTGAAAGGTATGATAGGAGATATTATCAATCCAATAATCTCTGCTATTGGTTTGAATTTACGATGCATTGCAAATCATTTACAAATCGTGTCTAACTCCACATAAATCAAAAATATCATCATGCAAAAACTAGATGAACGATAAAAAATCGTTAACAATAGCTCCATATCAAAATTAGACCAACACAGAAATGTATCAGTAAAAATTAACATAACTTATTAATTTTTATTGAAAATCTTAGCAATTTGTTGTCAAAACTCTATCCCATTACAAATGATCAGGATTTGAAGTGTTTTTGGCGGATAGACTATATAATGAATAGGTAAAAGCAAAACAATATGTAAGAGATTCCAACCCGAAATATGCTTGAGATAATTAATATTGATGGTAAATAAGACAAACCTTAGCTTACAAAAAAACTGCGTTTTTCAGTGGCTCTTTTAGAAGCCGATGGACTGATAAGTATATAGTTTGTAAGCCAGCGAATTCCATCAGGGCTGTAGAATAAATTAGGTTGATTTATCAGCTATAAGCCGGATACATGACTGCATTTGTTTGTTTTTATTATTGATGTTATTTTTTTCTTGCATTCTACAGGAGGTCCATACATGAAAAAATTGGACAAAAAAATGAAGGAGTGTGTTTCCGCAATAAGTTAGAATAAATAGCAATAAACTTAAGAGGAAAGATGAAGAAAAATAAAGTAAAAATTTTCAGTGCTTCAGAAAAAACGGGGATAGTATTAGAATTAATAAAAGAGGAGTCGACACTTGGTCAGTTAGCTTCAAAATATGCAATAAGTGTTAAAACAATTCAAAATTGGAAAAAACAGTTTTTAGGTAGTCCGTCCGCCAAAACTCTAAAACCCTATTGCCTATAAGGCTTTTAGAGTTTTGGCGGACGGACTAGCTACTTACTTGATCAATATTGGACTAAATCTGGCTCAACAAAGCAAGTGTATGTGCCTAATGTGAATGAGGTTTGGAGTGGTGACATTACTTACATTAGAACTAATGGTGGCTTTATGTATATGGCAGCTGGAAAGTTCTATAATTAATTAAGCCAGATATAATCAATTTTTAATTACTTCTAATATAGGCTCAACAAAAATTTACACAATCATTGCAAAAGACTCTTTACTTCATATTTCTCAAATGGTCTTCTAATTTTCTGAGCTTTCTTCCTGAATTTTCTACTGGTTTCTGGTATTGCGGCATTTTAGCATTTTCTCTATATTTATTAATTCGATCAATCTGAGCATTTACTTCATCAGTAATAACTTGCTTTCTTTCTTCTATATTGTTAAGCACCGATGCACTATATTCATAATTTTTAGCATTGATATTAAAGTTATTAACTGCATCTTCAATCCTTTTATCTAAAGAAGAAGGCTCTGTCTTACTATCAAAAGATTCTATCGGTCTCTCTCTTTCATATTGTGCTATTAAAGCTGGCATTTCCTCAAGCTTAATATCATCTCTTTTGAAATGGTCTTTAACCTCTTTATAAGTGTTATCGATATTCTCTTGAGCTTTTTCATGCATAATATCGTAATGCTCTTGACGACGCCCATACCAATCTTCATTAATAAGCTCTTCGTGTTTTTTATGTGCATTATCTATCATAGTACGCATTTGGGCATCGGTAGCTTTTTCCTGCATAAACCTATCGCCCATGATTACAGGATCTTCTCCATTTTTAGCTTCTGATAATTTATCATATACCTGATGAACAAGCTTTCTTTTAGATAATTCTTGATAAAACTCTACGTCACTCTGTCTACCTGAACGCTCTAATTTTGCAATATATTCAGGAGATATTACATCTGCTTGAGCTCCTAATGTTTCTTTATTAATCTGCATTTGAAGCTCTTGGACTTCTTGTGCTCTTTCGTCATCTTTTAGACTTTCACTATAAGTTCTAAGCTGCGGATCATTATAGTTAAAGTCATACCATTCAGCACTAGTTAGATTACCCTCATATTTATCACGTAAATCTTTACCAACTATCGCAGTAAGTGCTTCTCTCTTTAAGCCTGTATAGCCGGCATATATTTTTTCGCCTATAGCTACACGTTTTTGTTCTTTTAATTCACGTTTAGTTTTCACGCGATTTTCCATTTCTTGCCAACTTCTAAGTGCTCCTATATTTTTACCAAATAACCCAACTCCTCGCCCTGACATATCCTGATGAGCATTTCTGTAAGCTTCTTGATAATCTTTAGTAAAGCTTGCATCACTTGCAAGCTCACGTAAGCTTTTTGCTGATTTACCTTTCTCGCCTAAATCGGATTTCATGAATTTATCAAGCTCTAGTTTCTGATCACTAGTTAAAGAGCTATAATTTTTTGCACCATATTTATTTTTGGCAAATTCATCTCGAAGCTGTGCAAAATTCATAGTTGCGAGTTTTTGCACATCCAAATCACCACCTTTCGGTAAAAACGCTGTATTATCTAGCAATTTAGAAATGCCGTTTTTATAATCTGCTCCAGCTTGCATATTAACGTCTTTATAATCTATACCATATTTTCTTTTAACTTCATTTTGCACTGCTGTGTTAGCCGAAGAGCTAATGGCTTTATTGTCAAGCCTACCCATCATAAGTCCTTGATATTTTTTAGCAAAGAACATACTCGTTTGCTCTTGCATTCGGTTTATTGGCTTACTAATAACTCCTGTTGCATAATTTATCGGTCTATTGACCTGCTTCATGATAGAATCGTAAGATTGCTGGTTAACAGCCTGTATCGATGTTAAATTACCCGAAGTACCCGCAATAAAACTAGCCGTCGATATAGCAGTATCATTAAATTTACTAAGCAAATAAATAGAAACAAATATCAATAATAAGCCATCAAGCTGGACGAATTTACCATTTATAAAATGACTAATTCTATTTGCATCTTTAACTAAGTCTAAAAACGGTAATTGAATATAACGTTTATCTATACATTGATATGCCAAACACTTAGTACCATCCTTTTTGGTATAATCTTCGGGGACTAATATATCTGCTTGAGTGAAATTCTCAATTCCTCCTTTCATCGATACCGGAAACCACCAATAAAATATCGAATTACCAATACTTGAATCTAAATCTTCTGTAAAACTACCAAAAATTTGATTTATAGGTCCTAAATCGGGGAAATCTTTCTTACAGACAGCAAAACCTAATGTCGATTGTATTTCTGTTTTAATAATCATTCCGATAAAAGCAATACCGACAAATAAAATTATAGGTTGTATAGCATATGATATTAATTGTCTTAACCAATTTTCAAATAACGATCTAGTTATATTAAATAACATGAAACAAATAAATATCGGTGCCATTGTTATAATCATGCCAATGGTTATTAATGCAGTAAGATAAATAATTGTAGCTTTGAATATAAGTAAGAAAATAAAATACAGAGCTATTAAATATAGTATGATATAAATAAACCCAAGCGGATCTACAAACAATAAAGAAAATAGCTTAGATAAAGTTTGCGGGGAAATAAGAAGGCTTAGTAAACTTTGCCCTGTTGAAGCATCTTGTACTATTTGTAATATCTGTGCTAGCCCTTCAACAAAAAATACAAATAAATAATCATGGAAAAATGTCCAAGCTTTACTTGTACTTAATAATATTGAAACTACACTGACTTTTAGTATTCTAACTACTAACTCAACATGAGTCATGTTTATATTTCCTATTAAAAAGGAAAATCCAGTAAACATTATATAAAGAGTTAAAAGAGCCGAAATACTTAACCTATAGACAGGTGTTTCAATTATTTGCTGATAAGTTTGCCTTACAATTCCAGGATCTTTATCACTAGTACCAAATAACTCATTCTTTATTAAATTTGTTAAAAATTGTAGGGGATCAGGTCTTGTATCGCTAACTCCGGATTTTATTACTACCCTATATTGTCCACTATTATCATCATAAAATTTGTCTAAAATTTTGAAATATAGCGGATCTTGAGCATAATTTGAAGCTTGATCGCAAGGTAGGCTAGTACAACCATATTGGTAATTTATACCACCGGCTTGTAAAAACTTTCCAGTACTGCTAATACTATAAAATTCATAACCTTGGCTTGTAACTGGTTCACCTAAATGCTGCGTTATGCCTTTCGGGCTACGCTGTGAATCTGGCGACATATTAGGATTAGAACCTTTATCAGCAATTAAAAAATAAAGCCCTACCCCGTTTGTAAGTATACAAGGAGCATTATTAATAGGTGCATCCCTTGGCGTAGGAGTTGGACACATCTTACCGTCAGTAAATTGACATGGTCGCAGTCTAACACAAAACTCAGCTAAGGTAGTAAAATTATTCTGCTGCCCATACCATGGACACCATGCTGATAACATCCCTGAAGTATTCTTGTCCCCAGACATATAATCCCAAGGTCTTACCATAATTGTTAAAGGATAACCATTTACTTTATAAGCACTATCCCGCCATGGTGCTACCTGATCCCCCTCTTGTCTTGAAGTAACTTCAGATGGATCATATCTAGAAGAAATATTAAATTTTATAAAACCGAAATCATCCGGATCGATACAAGTATCCCCAGTACACCCCGACAGTGCCAATAACGATATTAATAATGTAATAAAAATATTTCTGTTCATTGTAAATCGATTTGTCATTCCGTGGCTTGTCCACGGAATCCATAAAAATTTTAATATTTTAAATTTCAACATCATTGCGAGGAGAAAATGATGCTCCTCGCAGCAGAGCTACGAGGTATCTAAAAAAGTTTTAGTTGTTTCTTATGATATCACGAAGCAGAGCTTCGGGGAATTAAACCCTGAGAGATTAAAAGTTTTGACGAAGCAATCTTAGGATTCTTAAATGTTTCATAAGATTGCCACGTCGCCTACGGCTCCTCGCAATGACACTAATCGTTCCTTTCCGTCTGCTCAGGTTTCACATCCTTACGATTTTGAAAAAACTTACCTGTATGCTCCCCACCACCTTGCGGCTTTCTAGCTTCATAATTCTGATCAATTACCTTATCTTTAAAAACACGTGCTGGAGCAAGGGCAGCTTTTTTAATCGGGGCTGCTACTGAACCTATATCTTTCATAATAGATTCTGTAGGATTAGAAGGAGCTTGATAATTACCTTCTATTCGTGCAGGAGTAACCTGCGTTAACATCCCAACAACTATGGTTACAAAACTTACTAAACCATATGACATTAGACAATATGAATAAAATAATAAAGCTGTAGTCAATAATACTAAAAATGTATTAGTGTCATTTGTTAAAATATTAGAACTAGTAATATCTGGAACTTGTGGAACAAAAAAAGGTATTCCTGGTAAAAATGGTAAAGTGAAAGAGAAATTTAACGGAATACCAAGATTTGACAAGTCGAGTCCTATTTTAATCGGTATGAGCGTATCCCAGCAAGCTCTGACAATTACCTTTAACAGCTGTTCTGATAAAATTTGATCTATTAATAAAAGGAAAATTAATAATATCGTTGGCTGCACTACATAGCTAAACAAAATTGATATCCAGTTGTCAAACATAGTTTTTGTTTTTTCAAACAACATCAATATTATAAAAAACGGTGCTAATGAAATCATAACTGTCAAGCCTATAAAGGCTATAACATAACCTATAATTACTTCAAGTACTGCTCTAAAATAAGTAATAAGTGAGTAAATGGTTATAATAGCAATAAATGCTAAACCATTATGTATTTGCAATAGCTGAATAAAAAGTAATCCCCAAATCCTACCATTAGTATATTTATCAAATATAGGATCAATAAAACCAAAAATATTGGATTTAGAGCTTGTAGCACCTACAACATTCGTTGCAAAGAAATCTATACCATTAATAAATGCACTAAAGAAATTGTTATTAAAGAAACTCCAGCTTTCAGGTCTAAGTAAAATAGCTACTATAGTTATTTTAAATATACGAGTTACTACTTCTACAGCAGTTAATTTCAAAGCCCCCAAAACAAACATTAAACCAAATATAGTAACGTAAAGCGTTAATGCGGTTTTAGCTATATTTTGTATTGCAGAATTTGCAACTAATTTAAAATAAAAATCCTCGCTATAAGTTCTAAATTGATCTATAATAGGTTTAATTGCACCATTATAAACTATATTTGAAAACCAAGTTGTACCAGTATAATTAGCATAATCTACACTAATTGTTCCCTGTATATTACTATTAGGATTTTTTACTCTTAACCATAAATATCCATCTTGTGGTGCATCACCTGAAAAATCATAACCGACTGTAGTGCCGGAAATAGATGAACTAGGTAATGTACCATCAGCTGTTATTAAATACTCTAAAGTTATATTTTGTTGATCACCTGGGCTAATGGTGTTTGTACCATTACCTATCTCAACAATCATTGCATAACGACCAAAATATAAAAAATTAGTTGCCCAATTCCCATTAGTTATATAAGTTGCAAAATCAGTATAATTAGAAAAATTTCTACTCCAATCACTCATTGAAAAAGAATTATTAAACATACCGGTAGGCTGCCAATCACTACTAAAATCCATAGCACCACCACTAGTTGCTTGATAATACATAAAACCATTCTGTGTATTATCATTATTAACAAAGCTTTGATCACGATTTTTAATAACTTGTCCACCTATTTTAATAACCATTCCTCTACCTTGATCATAATAACAAGAAGGGTTAACATGTAAATTAGAATTAGCAGGGCAAGAGTTAATCATGCTCATAAAATTTTGTAATGTAGTTACAGCCATTGGCTTACCAACTAATGCACCATTACTAACATTAGTATATTTTGTGGCCGAACCTGTACCAGTACATAACGTTGCTCTTTGGGCATCTATAATATTACAAACTTGCTCTGCACTTGAGTAAACTATCCTATTTTCAAAATTACCAAGATTGCTTTCAGTATAAAGAGCAGCAGCGGCAAATACAGAACTATCGAGTTCTTTAGCTAGTATATTATTTAAGGTGCTTGGAGTTTTTGATGTACTTGGATTAAAAAAATCATCTTTATCAGCTAGACTAATATTTACTATATCACCGGCATTAACTTGAATTCTTGGATTACCATTAGCATCATTAAAGTAGTTAACATAATTATTCATCTTAGTAAATAATAATGCATCAAGGTTTTTATCAGGAGGTATAACACCATTATTTGCTGTACTAAAACCTGGGAATCCTGCAACTTCAAACTGTGAGTTTTTGTAATTATAAGTTTTTATAAAGACTTGCGGAACACTAAACCTTGGGTCAATTCTATATAATACTAGATATTTTCGAGGCTCTGGGGTAAGACCTGCAGTAGACCATTTAATCTTAAGCAGCTTACCTTTGTCAACTACACTACCAGTTGATTGCCAATCTCCAGCAGTCGATAAACTAATACCTATTTTACCCTCTTGGAAACTTGTAAATGTAGGTACTTCTAAACAACCAAAAATGCTTTTAAGACCGCTAAGCCCACTTGACATCCAAGCAAAGTCATCACCTTTGGCAGGCGACGCCATAAATAAAACTAATAAAATTAAACTTTTAATAATTTTCATAATTTTTTATTTTGGTATTTCCGCTTTAGGCGGCTCTTCTTTTGGTGCATTTTTTCTAGTTTTCTCAGCTTGCTTTAAAGTTTCATTACGTTGCTTTAATCGTTCTTTTGCTCTACCAGTAATACCTTTTCTTGTTTTTTCATCCATACCTACTTGGCTCAATGCTCCCTGCTCTGCAGCACCTGACATTGCTCCACCCATACTAGTAGCTGAAGGACCAGCCGCACTTGTCAGTCTTGCCACCATATTACCGGAAAACTCAACATAACCATACATACCATAAGCTATAATAACTAATGCAACTATATTTTGCATATTCACACCCATCATACCCGACATATAATCCATGCCCCAAGGTGCAAACCAGTTTATACAAAAGATTGGTACATTAAGTAATGCAATCGGTAAAATAGTACCGATAAATGGAATTTTTATAGGTAGTGCACATTTCCAACAAACGCTATAACCTAAAACAAAATCTAAATATATCGTAAATAATTGAGTCAGCACGATAATACCCGCCATTAAAACAACCGGCTCAATCATATATCTAATTGTAAATCTAACCCAATTATCAAATAAATACCTAGTAAAATCAAATAATAAGAAGCTAATAAATATAGGTGCTATACCAATTAATATACAAGTCGCCATAAATGCCATAATATAAACGGCAGCTGCTCTAAATGCCGTTATAATTACAATCATTACTGCAATAACAGTAATTATAAAATATATAATACCGCTAAGACCTAAAGATAATAATGCAAGTAATTGTGCCATAAATGTTTGGCTAAACAATATCCTACTCATTACTGCATCTAAAAACATGAACGGATTTGAAACCGTATTAGTGGAAGTAAATAAGCTATATCCGCTCATATTAGAAATAATTTCATCGGAAAAGTTAGCAATAGTATCAAATAGATAATTATTAAAAAACTCAAACGTATTGCCATTCATAAGTCCACTAACAATACCTATTTTTACTATTCTAACTACTAAATCTTTTTGGTTTATTTTTGCAAAGCCCAGTAAAAACATTGCCCCGTAAACCATAACGTAAAGAATTAGAAGTGCTTTAATATAATTAAAAAAGTTAGTACAAGAAGACGTATCTCCTCCATAACATACTATATTTCGGAAAATAGACTCAGCAGCCCCTTTAACTTTACCTTTAAATAGCTGAAGTAGAGGATTCATTACTTTAAGGGTAAAGTTTCCTACTTGCTGAGAAGTTGAAAAATGTACTTTATAACTACCCTCACTATCTTTATAATCACTCGGATCGTTTAGCACTCTCATCCATATATACCCTTCACCAGCTGCACTAAAACTAGCTTTACCCTTACTATCTACTATCGCAGCTTCAGGCGAATAATTCTTACCGCTAGTATTTGGATTTTCTGCACTTGGTACTACTAAATATTGTACCTGACCACGATTATTAAAAACATCAGTTAAACTATTGCCATTTTCTCTATAGCATTTAGTTTGTTTGATGTTCATAACATAACCACCAGTATTTTTACTTGCATCCTGAGAAGTAGGACACCAGAGCCTATACTGTAAATAGCCTTTATCAGTATTACTATTAAATGGTATATTATATATTACTTTATATTCATTACCATATTCGGTAGGTTGATCTGAAGCTGTTACAAATTGAGCAAATTGTAGGGTGGAAGGTAGGGTTGAATCTACGTTACTTGTATTACTTATTTGCCATATTAAGCCTGTTGGACCCTTACCACCATTACCATCTGACGTATACCAAAATCTTCGTTGTGATTGAAATTTCCCTCCATTACATATACCTAAAGTACACCCAGCTCCGCCTATATAATCTTTATCTTTAGGACTACGATCATCTACACTATCAGGACATTTACCGTTTGGCGGAATATTAATATTATTAGAACATTGAAGATTAGCATAATCAATAAATATACCCCCAGAATTACTTGCCCAACTAAAAGTAAAAGTGCCATCATCTTTATAAGGTTCCGGCATTGTTCCATAATTATTTATCCAAGCCGATAAGGAATCGCATACATAATAATAAGTACACCAAACTGAGGGACCAATGGCACACCAATCTACCGTTCCCCAAACGCAACCATTTGGACATTTTCGCTTTTTATTATATTGCCAATAATTTTGCTTTAATTCACAAGCATTGACATATGGTCCTGAGTAAATAGAGTATCTTCCACAAATCGGATCATAAGCAGTTTTACCTTGTGAACAATCAGCCGTAACGTTAGTACCTTTAAAGGCATCCATAGCCCCTACTGTCCCACCTGCCCCAGGAGAATAATTAGGCGTCACTGAAACTAATATTCTATCATTAGCATACATTTCAGTAATATTACGCCACTCATTATTTTTTGCATCCATTATCAAGGAAAGCGGCGGTTTATTAACATCTGTAACACGAGGAATAGGAATCATCTTGCCATTATCGTCTAAATTAGACTTACCTGGTCTTGTACTTTCAGTAAATTGCAAATTATCTTTCGGCACATAAGCAAGACATAAACTAATCTGACCAACTACTTGTAATGATACTGCTTGCTTATCTTTTACTTCTACTTGGGTATTTAACCACTCACCATAATGAGCACGATCAGGAGTAAGCTGCATAGTACCATCTGGTAACATTGTAGAGGTATTAACATAATTAGCATTAGCGTTAAGAGTAATTGTACTAGTTATAGAATCTGATCCTCCTTTACCGCCTGGAGCATACCTCATATAACAACCATTACCAACGCTTACTGCTCCTATCATTCCAAGGGCCGCAAAAACGAAGCAAACAAGGGTTGCTACTATAGCAAGCACACCTAAAATTTTTATTAAGCTACTTTGCATATTACCTTATTTACCTCCACTCGATGATAGTGAATCTCCGCTGCTATTTCCTCCGCTTGAGATAAATGAATCATCACCTTTTGGTCCTTCTGAACGTTTACTTCCTCCATCGCCTGGCATATCACCACCACCCGGAGGTTTACCTTGCGTTGCTTGTGCGGCATCTTTAATAAAAGCTGCCCCTTGCTTTACCAAATCAACGATTTTAGTTGGGCTTGCTGTTACCGCATCCATTTTTGGACCATTAGTTAAATCAGCAGCAAATTGACTTATCGATTTAGAGAAATAATAGAAAATTACCGAAAATACCAAAACGCACAACAGCTCAGCAAGAATAGACACAACATCTTTAGCAATTGATTTTATAGGGAAAAGTATGACTAAATGTTCTTCCCAACCTTTACCAGCATAATAATTTAGCATTTTATATCCAAAGCTTTCTTGACACACCTCTGCACTACTAGCTGGCAACCTTAGTTCAAAAGTACTAAATTTTACATTATTTTTTTCGTAATCATACCTTAAGAACTCACAATTTTTAAATATTGCTGAATCATACATAGTAATTAATAAAGCTATAAAGCCTGCTACTACAGCTGGTTGTAATGCACATGACAATGATACTTTCAACCATCCATCGCAATAACCCTTTGTACGATTAAATAACATCATAGGAATAAATATTGGCGACACATATGTCATCACATAAATAGTAATCATACAAACTAAATAATGTGTGATAAAATATAAAAGTATAGAAAGGAATATTACCGCAAATACTAAACCACTTATAAGAATAATGACGTTTCCTGCCATAAAGAAACCAAACATAACAGTAAAAAACCTTAAAGACCCTACTGAAGTTAAAGCATTTGGACTGTTTTTATCAGGAGTTCCGAGATTTGGTATAGGTATACTGCCGCTACTATTACCACCATCACCTCTTGCAAAACTGCTCAATACGCCATTTTTATCTATATTATAAAGCAAATCTAAACCAAGATAATAACCTATACGGCAATCTATAGAATCCCATAAAGCATAAAATTGATATCCACTTTGGTATTTTGAAGTATCAAATACACATAATCCTTTTGAACCCGCAGCATTAAAAATAATTTGTGCAAATTCCGGTGCTATTCCCGTTAAGAGAGGCAACCCGTATTTTAACATACCATTCTCTTGAGTTGGCTGACTGCTATTAAAATTCAGAGGACCAAGCCCTATAGAAAAATAAGTAACAAATAAAAGTTTTATTACAAAAAGGGCTATTTTATCTGGGTTACCATATTCTTTATTAAGCACCATATTAAATGCAAAAAACATTACGTACAGAATCAGAGCAGCACCAATAGCATTTTTTAAATATCCTTGAAAGGTAGGGAAAGCAGTAAGATTAGTTATTTCAGAACTTTGACTTTGTGAACCGCAACTATTTCCTACAAAAAATATTTTATCAAGAGTTTCTTTTAAACACTGGACAGCAAGACCGGAAAAATTAATTAATGATTGACTATAATTTGCTCCAGTATAGCAACTTTGTCCTATATTACTACAGCTAGGATCAACAGGAGCAGGAGCAGGGGAATTACTTAATGCTTTACATGCCACCGGCATTGGTCCTCTTGACGTTGGCATAAGCAAACAGATATCATTTTGCCATGTTTGTACTGTTAGGACTATATTTTTTAATATAGGATTTGCACCAAGATCAGGATTATTATCCTTGCTTAAATCGCTAATTTTTTTAGAATCACCTTGATTTAAAGTATACATAGTACAAGGGTCACTACTACCATCTTTATTCTTAAAGCAAAAAGTTATACCCGGCTTGTTTGCATCACAATTTCCTCCGGGTGCTTTCATATCAATACTACGAATTATGTAACCATATGCCGTATCAGATTCTAAATACCCATCTGTAGTAGTTGGCAACGAGGCACAAGAATCTCCAAAGCCGGCAAAACTAGTTAAAGCAAAACCTTCCAAACAAACGACAATAATAATTTTTATAATATTATGGATTTTCATCGGAACCGCTATCTATTTTCTTGCTTCTATTTTCAATCGTTCCATCATTTCGCTCGGTCGCTTTATCTTTTGCTCTACCACCCCCACTACGGTATAATTCTTCTGTTTCTTTCTCAAATGCTGCTCTTCTATCACGAATTTGAGCATTTCTCATCTCTTGCTTTCCGTATCCTGCTTCACCTATCTTTAATTCATGACTTTCTTGTTCGGTAAATTTTCTGTCCTTATCAAGCCCTCTGATAGTACGTGTAACTCCAAGATTTTCATCTAAATTAAGTTCCGGTTCTACCTCAGTAGTATGTTTCACTCTTGGCTCTTTTGGTTCTTCTTTCTGAGATTCAGGCACAGCTTCTTTAATTTCTGTTGTAACATTAAGCTTACTTGACAAATCTTCAAGCTTATCTTCTGCAGTATTTCTTACAACTTCTGTTGCACTTACTTTCGGTGGCTCAGTTTTAATAGCAGTATCAATTTGCGTTGAAACTGTCGTTGGTTGAGACACAGGTTCTTCTATAGATTTTCTATTGCTAAAGCTAGTATCAAGCATCTCTTCAGAAGCACTACTTGGTGTTGATGTGCCGCCTACACTTTTACCGACAGAACTTAGTGCAGAAGATGGAGTTGCAGCCATACTAGACGGTTCTCTAAGACCACCTGATGTGAAAGAATCACCTCCTTCACTACCACCGCTACCTTTTACTACATCACCGGCTCTTCCACCTTTAGTGCTGAGTAAATCACCACCGCCACCACCTTTGGTAGCGAATTGGTCAAGACCTTTGGTGGCAGCACCTGCAGCAGCAAGCCCTGCCATTGCGGCTTTAAATATCGCTTGCGGTTTTATGGCAACGCTGCTAAGAGCTACCCCTTCCGTCATATCTGCTGCAAAATTAGCCAGCTGACTACTAAAATTATACATTAAATATAAGGTAAAACAGGCTGTAACTAGAGCAAGTAAAATATCTTTAATCTTCTCAAAAAGTAATTTAGGAGAAACAAAGAACATTCCCGGACCTAAAATTACTCCTGATAAAAACTGGAATTTAGAGAGGAAACTACTTGTACTACTATCTCCAGGTTTTGGATTACATTTAGTATCTGCATCGGCTGCCTTTGGATCACAAGTCTGATTTGGTTTACTACTAACTATTTGTTCTACACTGTCTTTGGCAAAGTTAAAAGCTGTTGAAATCGGATTATTTAACATATAGCCTAAGCTATTTTGACAACTCTCTGCATCTTCTTTACTATATTTTGTCCAATCATTATCAACAAAAAATACTAAAACATCCCTTTTAAAAGTTTGTCCCTGCAAGGCACCCTCTATACTATTATGAATCAATTTACTTTGATATTGGCATTTTCCGTAAAAACCAAAATCATAAACCGAAAACATAGTAATCATAAAAGTAACTACTACCATAGGCTGAAGTAAAAATGAAATCATTAGCTTAACCCAGCTATCAAAATAGCCTCGTGTATAGTCAAATAAAAACATTGGCACGAAAAGAGGGGCTAAAATACCAAGTATTACTATAGATACCATGCACATAACGGTGGCATTAACCATAAAGGCAGCCACTGAGATCACAAGCAACGGATAGGCAAGAGCTAGAGATACTAGCATCATATTGCCAGATATTATAGCGGGTATTAGTAAGTAAATATATGGAGGAGCACTAAAGCTAAAAAAGTCGAAATTTGCAAAATTATGGCTTTTATAAGTATTCTCAACTAATAGTGTAGATAACATATCTAGCCCCAAATAATGGGCTACCCGACAATCTAAAGCATCCCATAATGCAATATATGCAACACTATTGTCATATGAAATATCCGGACCATTAAATTTACATAACCCAGATGGGGCAGCATTCATAACCCAGCTAGCTAACCCATTTATACCATTAAGCAAGAAAGGAAATGCCCATTGAATCATCCCATCCATACGATCATAAGGGGAAGTACTACCTGGTGTTATGTTCAATCCTATTGAAAAATAAGTTACAAATATTATTTTTAATATAAAGTTTATATACTCATTTTTTGGAGGAACTTGACCTGCAAGAAGTATTTTAGCACCAAAAAGCATAACATATAAAGTTAAGAAAGCCGTAACTATTCTATACATTCCTACTTGAAACTGGAATAAAGCACTAGTCTGCCTTGAAGCTGAATTAACTACTGAGTTTACATCATCAAAGCTACATACATCTTGACTGATTAATAGCCTTGCAATCATTTGTCTTATGCATTCTATAAGCGGAGAAGTCATAACTACTGCAGTTCTTGAAGCATTATAAGCTTTTTGATAACATCCCCCACCTGCTGCACTACAAGAAACCAATGCTAAAGGATCAACAGCTTTATTATTAGGATCATCAATAAAATCTGTATCGTTTACATCCATAAAGCTATTATACATAGATTTTGGAAATGGCTCTTTTATGTATTTACATCCTACTGGTACTACACCCGTAAAACCATATGTCCCAACGCATATACGATCATTATCTTGAACAACCTTCCAAAAAATCGGCACCCCTAAATCCCACATTGTACCACTATCTTCTGGTTTTTGGGTATATATATTATAATAATCTGCTTTATTGTTTTTCCAAGCTTCCTTTATATCATCCCATGGATCATTGCCGGTTAATACAGCCTTAGCAATAGCAAGTGCTGAATCTACAACTGCTTTTGCTCTTACCCCTGCAAGTTTTAAATTACTACATAAACCAAAAGTTAATTTAAGATCATTTGGGTCAGCTCTGTTTTCACGCGTACATTGCCCTCCCGGAAATTGTGTACCAAATAATTCATTGTCATTTATTCTAAGCTTTAAGAATGTATTCATGTATAAAACAGGAGATACAAGATTCATTATAGCAAAAGTAAAAAATGGAGCGACAATACAGGTTTGAGAAAATTCGGTACGTAATAAGTCACCGACTCCTTGTGTTTCACAAGTTAAATTCTGTAGTGTATTAACAATAGTATCAAGGGTATCATCGGCATATGACTTGCTTGTAACCCCAAAATTGAGGATAAAACTGACCACTAGAATTTTAAGTAAAGTACGAGGAAATAATTTCATGACTAGCTACTTGCCTCGTGTGTGATAAACGTCATTGCGAGGAAAAATTGAAAATTTTGACGAAGCAATCCAGTAAAAAATGCTAACTTATAGCATTTTTTATTATTTTTTTGGATTACCACGCTCCTTGCAGTCGCGTAGCTCAGACGATTTTTTAGGCTTACAACAACCAGTAACCATAATCCATTAAATCTACAATGTCTTAACTGCTTCATAGAATATAGGCAACCATTTTTCCGGATCATTCCCGTATTTTTCCCTAATTTGATCGAGTAGTATAACAGTTTCCACTCTACCCGATAAAACACTAATTATATTATTCATACCGTCTAAATTCACTTTAGCAACTACTGCGTCTACTCCTTGTTTTACCAAAAAGTAACGCGTCGTAGGGTCGGTAGTTTTAATCAAAATATATTCTCTCCGACTTAACATAAAAGCACTACGATAAATATCGGTAGCTTTAAGGTTAGGTAGGAAAATTTGCGTAGCCGTCTGCTGAATTAACGTATCACTAATTCTACTTTTTGCTGCATCTTCTACGCTTTGAGTAGCAAATATAACAAAAGTATTTAGTTTTCTCAACACTTTTAACCAATCTTTGATTTTAGGAGCAAATACTGGATTATCAATTAAAGCCCAAGCCTCATCAAGTACTATCATAGTTTTTTGCCCATCTAAAGAAATATTTATGCGATGGAAAATATATAACAACACTGGAGCAAGGCTTATTGGGTCTTTAAGTAATTCAGTCATATCAAAGCCAAACACTCTAGCTTTTTGCAAATCAATATCATCTACTTCATTATCAAATACTTTAGCGTGAGAACCATTTCCAACCCACATCGCAATTCTACTTGCTAGACTATCTGGTGTATCGATTCCAAGAAACGCTACTACATTACTAAGCCGTCTATCTTTTTTTTCTAGTCTAAAATTACCACTCACTGCTTGCGATAATATTTTATTATCTTGTGCTGTTATACTCTCACCATTAGAAGTTACAAGCACCCTTAACCACTCTAGAATAAACGTTCTATTTTCACTAGTATCTTCAAGCTGCAATGGGTTAAAGTTACATTTTAAACCTGGATCTATAACTGTATAAACGCCGTTTAAAGCTCTGATAAATATTTCAGCACCACGATCTTTATCAAAAAAGAACATACGTGGTTTGAATTTTTGTGCTTCAGCACATAAGAAATTCATAAGAACAGTTTTACCGGCACCAGTCGGACCTATGATTAAAGTATGCCCAACATCTCTTACATGGAAATTAAAATAGAACGGAGTACCTGAAGTTGTATCTAGCACTGTGACATATTCGCCCCAATGGTTATCTCTCACCTTTCCAATAGGGTAATTATGTTGAGAGGCAAAACTAGCCATATTAAGGGTATTTATGGTGGATGTACGAACTATATACTCCATATTTCCCGGCAACTGTCCCCAATAGCTAGGCTCCATGTTAATTTTTTCTCTAACAGGCTGAATTCCTGAGTTAGAAAGCTCAACAGATGCCATTGATAATATATCTTCTAAAGCTTTAATACTATTGGCAGAACATAAAAGTGATAGATGATGTTCTCCAAAACCAATATCACCACTAGTTGCCATATCCAGTGCTGTTGATATTTCAGCAATTTGTGAAGTAGCTTTATCACCTACTTGTATCATTCTATTTTGCTGTAATTGCATTTTACCAATTACTACAGTTCTGTTAGCAAATATAAAACTCTGAGTCATTACGAACTCAAAAGGCATTTGCAAAAATCCATCAAAAATCCCTGCAGAAGTATTAGGTCCATATTCAAGAATACTTATTATTCCAGCATATTTAGTTCCAATCGAACTTCTTGCCTCAATAGTACGTGAATCAAAAAACAAGCGATGTGTTGGTAAATATTCATCTATAGTACTACGTGGCAATGCTACTGGACCTGGCGAGTCGCCGCAATTAACTAAAGATGAAAGGAATTCTAGCATTTCACAATAATTACCTGTAGGAGTTTTACGAACTCCAAGAATCCTAGCCCCATAACTTCTAAATGTATTAACTATTCTGTTTGACATTTCTTGGAGATTTTCTTTCATCTCTTTCATGTCATTTTCCCAAACATTTTTATTAGATTTTTGTCTAAGCTTTTTTAAAAAATACTCAACTATAGCTGCACCACCAGTATCAGGTTTGTATAAAATACTGACATATAATTCATTAAAAAACGATCTAGCACCTGCGTGTTTTTTACGCCATTCTGCTCCGAGATACGTAATAAAATCATTTGGTACTTTTACAGTAGGATCATAAGTAAATTCAGTATCGTCAAATATTACTGCTTTACGTCTTCTGATAGTATGAAAATATACAACAATATTTCCTGAAGCCATGTTTTTAAGTAAGGCATTCCTTATATTCTTTTTAATATCTAAATCTTCATCATCGGCTGTTTCAAAAGAAAAGCCATTTATTTTAATAACTTGTACAAGCGAATTATCTTTAGTTAGAATGGTATTACTATCCCAATGGCATTTATAAGGGATAAAATGCGAAGTAGGTCTATCTTGTTTCGCTCTTAATTCATTAGCTGCTCTAGTTCTAAATAACTTCATTGTGTAACTCAACTTAACTATTTTGATTTTTGGTTCTTATAATGTCATTCCCGCTTAAGGCTTTGCCTGCCTGGATTGCAAAGCACCCTAAGGTAAGTCATACCTTGGCTTGTCCACGGTATCCAGAAAATAATAAAAAATACTAATTTTATTAGTATTTTTAACTGGATCCCGTGAATAAATCACGGGATGACAGAGGAAAAATCGATCCACGCGGGTAAAACCTTAAGCGGGAATGACATATAATCCACACAATAGGCTAATCCCTAATAGGAATGATATTAAATTCAAATTCCGTATGAATTTGCCCCATAATAAAATTTATTAGGACATTGGCTAGTCCTAGACATTTTATTCATATACAACTCTATAAATCGTGGCTCTTTAAAGCATATAATATAGGCTATTAAATGTAGACCTGCTGCAATAAATAAAATCATAATGCCGTTATTCCAAATAAATACTATCATAGTCATGATCATATTTAATGCTGCAAATTTAATACTCACACCAAATATCATGGGTGGTCTAGTTAGCCCTACGAATAAAAGATCGGTTGCTAATGTTCCTGCCATATCCTTTTCCTCTTTTATATTTTTTATTCAATAATAAACATAAACTTAAAAATTCTTAATATAAATTTATATTTTTATTTGCAAACATAGTTACTGAAGTTTTGACAAAAATTCTAATTTTTCTGACTAAAGTAAAAATTTATGAAGAACTCGGCCGCAAGCGACCGAGTTTCAAAACAGGTTAAACTGCTTTGTTTCTTTTTCAATTTTATCCATTGCGTTTAGTTGATTTTGGTATCCACACACAGTGATACATTATTCTAAAAACATGATGACTATTACGCCTCAATTCCATTCTACTAAATTATAATATGCCAACGCTTATATTATAACGCTATCCATCTAGGGAGCAAGCTCCCTAGATTTTCGCTATGCGGTTAAAGTTAAATATTTAGTGCTTTTATCAGCTTAAAAGCGATATTTCTACAATTTAAAGTAAATTATTTGATATATAATACAAATTATAGATTGATACACTCGCCACTTTTTTTAATAAAAATTTTTTGTCAAAACTTCAGTAGTTAATAATATTGAGTTTGGTATCTTACTATTAACAAAATGCACATTATTACCTATACTTTCAATCACCTTAATCTCTCAGGGTTTAATTCCCCGAAGCTCTGCTTCGTGATATCATAAGAAACAACTAAAACTTTTTTAGATACCTCGTAGCTCTGCTGCGAGGAGCATCATTTTGCTATTTTGATTAATTCTTCTTCTAAATAATGATTACTATCATTTAGCATTGATTTTAACAAATTAGCATTTTGTATTTTCATATTATACTAAAATCCTCTAAATATCTGGGACATTTCATATGGAAATATTAGATGCTCTGCTCCTAAAGTAACAGCAATTGTCGCAGCAGTTAAATTAACATTTAGTAAATGGGTCTTTTCTTGGTCATCATTAGCAAAAGGAGTGATTACAGGTATAGCTTATTTCACTAAGGTCCTTACATGGTGGTAATGTTTAATATGTCATATAATAAGGCATCCCACAAATTTAGTGTCAGTATCTTAATGGATTAAGCTATATAATATTACTATCTTCAACATTTAATAGAATTTCTGGGTTAACTATAATAGGCTCGCTTACAAAGCCAATATCTATAACGTCACGATTTGCAACTCTTCTATGTCAGGAGTTTCGCACTTAGCAAAGTTGCGAATCAGTTAAAAGCCATCTGATATTGTTTTGAATTGATGTTTTTATAACTTCCCAAGTTTGTTGATATAAAGTAATGTTTTCATTTATCCTCCTTTTATTCATATCAAGCCAGGCAAATACTGCAAGGCAAATATGATTTCTTTGAGCTCGGCCCGTGCGTGCCTGACAGCGTTCAATACCACAAGTTTGTTTTAATTCTCGATGATAAACCTCTATAGACCAACGTGCCTTAACAATTTTCTCTATTTGCTCACGTGTGGGATTTTCCAAGTTCGTTGTTATGTAATCAATGCGACCATTCTTTGCCACAAACTTAAATACCGTGGCTTTGTTGCATAAATAAGATTTGTAGAGCAAGAGTGGTGATAATCTGGTAAGATGTCCTGAATTCAAAATAATCCAGATTATATGAGATCTCGGAAGAAAGCCCCTTTTAGTAAATCACGCAAGTATTCTAAATATAAAATAACGAATTGGTCAGAATATAATAATTTTTTACGCAATAGGGGTCGCATAGATTTTATGATTGCCAGTGATTTGGCGATTGGCTGGTATGCTGATTACAGAGAGGAAATGAAACGAGGAAGACCTAGACGCTATAGTGATCACGCTATATTACAGTGTTTGAAGATCAGATGCTTATTCGGTCTTAAGTTACGCCAAACCCAAGGCTTTATAAACTGGCTCTTTGAAATATCGGGTTTATCTATTAGATGTCCAGACTATACAACATTAAGTAAGCGTATGAAGTCATTAGATCTTAGGTATTTACATGGAAATCAAGATAAAGAATTTAGTTGTATTTCAATGGATAGTACAGGGATACAAGCCTACACATGGAACGAATGGCTAGAAAATAAGCATGGTAAGCAATATAAGCGTCGCATATGGCAAAAGCTACATATCGTTATAGAAGATCAAGGTATGATACTTGCCGATAGTACCACAGAGCATACTATAGATGATAGATCACAGATTGGACTACTAATAGCTAATGTCAGAGCCAAGGATTTTCTGGGAGATCGAGGGTATGACGGTGAATCTACATATCAATTGTTGAGAAAGAAGAAGATAAAACCAGTTATTAGACCCCCAAACTCTTCAGTAAAAGTTCAATCGCTTAGGGATAAAACTGAGAGAGATGCAGCTGTTATATATCAACAAAACAAAGGATACCAAGCATGGAGGGTAAAGAATAATTATGGTAGAAGGGAGCGTGTAGAGAACACGTTCTTTCGATTTAAAACTTCTTTTGGTAGTAAGTTTCTATCAAGACATGATCAAGATATGACAAAAGAAATGTCTATTAAATGCCACTTATTAAACAAAATGTTTGAAATTGGTAAACCTATCTCTGTGCCTGTTGGCTAGGCTAGCATTGCGGGGTTAGGGGCAGTATATTCAAAAGCTTATTTATGCAACAAAGCCAGAATGAAGGAGCTAAATTTTGGCTTGGTAATTTTACTGAAATGAAGAATCGAGGAGTAAAAGATATCTTAATTGCTTGTAGTGATAATCTAACTGGTATGTCTGATGCTATTGCATCAGTATATCCGAAAACTGAACATCAAATTTGTATTGTCCATCAGATCAGGAATAGCCTCAAATATGTATCATATAAAGATAGAAAGCAATTAGCAGCGGATTTGAAACTAATCTATACTTCTGCTACTGAAAAAGAAGCAGAATTAGCTCTTGAGTCATTTGATCAAAAATGGAGTAAGCAATATCCGCATATAGCTAAATCTTGGTATAATAATTGGGATAATTTGATAATTTTCTTGCAATATCCAAAGGAGATTCGTAAGATTATTTACACTACAAATGCGATAGAATCGCTGAATAGCCAATTGAGAAAAGTTACTAAGAATAAACGCATCTTTCCAAATGATGACGCAGTATTTAAAGTTTTATATCTGACAATTGATTATATGTAATAGTTGAGATTATATCTTACATTTAGTAAAATAAATTAATTATTAAATGGAGATAAAGAATGAACTTAAATCAAAAAATAATAAAACCAAAATTAGGTTTACTTGAATTAGCTAAGAGCCTTGGTAGTATATCATCAGCATGTAAAGCGATGGGATATAGTAGAGATAGTTATTACAGATTTAAAGAACTGTATGAAACTGGTGGCGAAGAAGCGTTGTATGAAATTAGTCGAAGAAAGCCAATAATAGCGAATAGAGTTGATCCTGCTGTAGAGAAAGCAGTACTAGATATGGCAATAGAATATCCAGCATATGGTCAGCTAAGAGTATCAAATGAGCTTAAAAAAACTGGTGTACTTGTATCACCTGGGGGAGTAAGATCAATTTGGTTACGTAATGATTTAAACAACATCAGTAAAAGACTTAAAGCATTAGAAGCAAAAATGGCTCAAGATGGTATTGTGCTTACTGAGGCACAATTACAAGTGCTAGAGAAGCGTCGTAATGAAAAAGAAGCTCATGGAGAAATTGAGACACAGCATCCAGGGTATCTAGGATGCCAAGATACATATTATGTAGGCAACTTTAAGGGTATAGGTAAGGTTTATTCTCAGGTATTTATTGATAGCTACAGCAGAGTAGCTGATGTTAAACTATATACTGATAAAACAGCTTTAACTGCTGCTGATATGCTTAATGACCGAGTGTTACCATGGTATGAGACTCAAGGGATACCAATACTTCGTATTCTTACAGATCGTGGGTCAGAATATAAGGGGAATATAGAGCATCATGCTTTTGAATTATTTCTAAGTATCGAAGGTATAGAGCATACTACTACTAAAGCATATTCTCCTCAAACAAACGGTATGTGTGAGCGTTTTAATAAAACAATGAAACAAGAATTCTTTGATACAGCTATGCGGAAAAAGATTTATACAAATCTTGATGACCTACAATTAGATCTTGATATCTGGCTAGAGTATTTCAATAATGAAAGACCTCATTCTGGTAAATATTGTTATGGTAAAACTCCTATGCAAACTTTTAAGGATAGTAAGAAATTAGCTGTTGAAAAGAATAATGAAATCTTGTATCTTGAATATGTATCTGACAGTCAAAATTTAACTGACAATCAGGTACGAAATTTATAGTGTCTGTAAGATCAAATCTTGACTTCTACAGATTATATTACCAAAAAATGGTCTATGCCTATCCCCAATTGGAATGAAGCTATGGCTCATTTTATGATCAAATTTGATGGTAGAATTTAATGGTTCACGAAATTTACACAATTGATGAGACAGAGCCATTTCTTGTGCCAAAAAATATCATGAAGGACAGTTTAGGCATTCAGGAGAGCCTTTTTATACAGGAGTTTCGCACTTAGCAAAATTGTGTATTAGTTAGAAGCCATTTAATGTTGTTCTGAATTGATGTTTTTATAACTTCCCAAGTTTGTTGATATAAAGTAATTTTTTCATTTATCCTCCTTTTGTTCATATCAAGCCATGCCAATACAGCAAGGCAAATATGATTTCTTTGAGCTCGACCCGTGCGTGCCTGACAGCATTCAATACCACAAGTTTGTTTTAATTCTCGATGATAAACTTCTATAGACCAACGTGCCTTAACAATTTTCTCTATTTGCTCACGTGTAGGATTCTCTAAATTAGTTGTTATGTAATCAATGCGACCATTTTTTGCCACAAACTTAAATACCGTAACCCAACCGTATCCACGTAGGTGAATTTTTAGCCCTTCATCGGGAATCTCCAAAGTGTCCAAGCTAACATTACGATTAACTTTTCTATTTTTTCTTAGGTTAGTAACCCATATCCAACCTAAATTACGTATATGTTTTAAATTATCCAAACCACTATACCTAGCATCCATGACTATGGCATCAGGATTGATACCTCTTTCTTTAGCTAAAGTAAGCATATCACAAAAATGCTCGTTCTTTGTTTTGCCATCAGTTTCTTTATCATATATTCTATAATCTACAGGAGTAGATTGATCAATTTGAGTATTGTAATGCAGTAAGTTTACCATTCCTATACCAGGTATAACATCATGTACAGCCCCAGAATATTGATAATTTACAATCTCGATCCTCTTACTGTATTGCTTTGACAATAAGGTGTCATCTCCTACTAATAAACAAGGGGCCTCTAGATCAAGATATTTTGACACTTTGCTATAGATTTCGCTAGGGCGAAAATCCTTACTCTTTAACCATCGACTTGCACTATCGTGCGATAGATCTACTGGGCTTACTTCAGATAATGCTTTGCCAGTATATCTTACACTACTTGCTTGTAAAAATGATTTATATAAATCTTTACTACATTTTGATCTTGTCATTTTTATCTAAAACTATTTTTCTCTAGATTAGCATATTCTTTGCTAAGTGCGAAACTCCTGAGTTAGTAGGTAAAGATTAAAAATCCCTACTAACTATGCCACGCCTGTATTCGTTGGATTTTGGATACTTGCATGTTCTGCTCAGCATTTAGTAAGCCTCATACACGGAACATTTACCTTTTCATAGAATATGCAGAGTTTAATAAGGAACTCAAAGGTACAACCTTGATGGAACACCAGCAACGCTAGTGACTAAAACAGAAATACCGTCTATAATAAACAAACCTAAGCTTGTTAAAAAAGCTAAAAATAGTACAGATGTTTCGAAAACTGTTAGCAACGTAATAGAACAACAACACAATGAATGAAAAAGATATTAGTAGCACAGAAGAAGATTTAAGTGTAGATAGCGATGCTGATGATGCTAGCAGCAACAGTGCAAGTGCTACTTGCAATGATGGTTCTTCTGAGCGTCCAAGGCATGATGCCCTTATTCGCAAGGCTCTAGAGAACCCAATAGTAGCCAAAGAGTTCTTTGAGATGCATCTACCAAAAGAGATTAAGGCTATGTTCTCTTCCCATACCCTTAAGATGGAAAAAGAAAGCTTTGTTGAAGCCGATCTTAAGAACTCTATATCTGATATTCTATTTTCTGCTAAGTTTAAAGATAATACTGGTTATTTATGGATTCTTTTAGAGCATCAAAGTACTCCTGATCACTTCATGGCTTTTAGACTCTTTAAATACATGATGGATATTATAGGAAGACATTTAACCTTAAAACCAAATTGTAAACATTTACCGCTCGTCTACCCACTAGTGTTTTACAATGGTAAAAAGCAATATAATGCTCCAAAGAATATTTGGGATCTATGCCAGCATAAAGAACTAATGCAAGATATTTGGACTAAAGATCATCAAGTAATTAATGTCCATGATATTCCCGATGAGGAATTAAAGAAGAAAGCGTGGGCTGGAATATTGCAGTTCTTCATGAAACATATTCATGAAAGAGATTTACTTAAAAGATGGTATGAGGTAGCAGAGCTATTACCAGAACTTGCTAAACTTAATATTGGTATAGATTACCTAGAGCTGATATTAACCTATACATTGATTAAAATTGAAAAATCTGATAAAATAGAGTTAGAAAAAATACTTAAAAGTCGTCTTAATACCGAACAAGGAGAAAAACTTATGACTAGTCTTGCTCATCATTGGAAAGAAGAAGGTATACAACAAGGCATGCAGATTGGGGAAGCTAAAGGCATGCAGATTGGGGAAGCTAAAAAAACTATGGAAGTAGCTAACAATATGATTGCTGCTGGCTCTGATACTGACTTTATCGCTAAAGTCACTGGTCTTTCAATTGATGAAATAAATAAACTAAAAAACAGTTAGTTAAATATTATGCAAACAGCAAAATCTACATTAAAGCTTAAAGTACCAGTTAGTGTTGTGACTCCAATCCTTAAAAAACAAGTAGGAGTATTCGATAAGCAAACAGTACAAAACAAACCTGTTAATACTAACATTACTAAGGATATTAAGCCTGATACTAGTAAGAGCACTAAAGCTCAAGAGAGTAAAGCTGCTCAAGCTCAAATTAAAGAAGAAAAAGCAATCGCTTTAGCCAAAGAGCAAAAAGAAGCCCTAAAGGCTAAACTGTCGAAATGGAAAGAAGAATCAAAACAAATCTTAAAATTACTGCAATCAAAATATCCTCTATGCTTTTCTATCCCTGCAAAACCTCTTGCTATAGGTATTAGTAAAGAAAGTTCTAGAGAAAGATAATTTCTCAAAACAACAAATTAAGAGATTTTTTAGAAGATACTGCTCTGATTACAGATATAAAAAACTTCTTGTTGAAGGAGCCCAGCGTTTTAACTTAGATGGGACGAATGCTAGCTTAGTTACTAAAGAAGAAGTGCCTACAAAAACTAACAAATTCTCTAAACTTAAAAAATCTTAAATTTCTGTTCTTTACAGATATTCTTTTTAAACAAAAAGTAAAACTCCTTTTATCATCATTTTTTTGAAAAAATTATTCGGAATAACATATGCAAACAAAACGCTCATACAATAATTCTGTTTTCATCGATGAAAATACAGATCCAAAAATAGACGGCATAATTCCATACAATTATAAAAAACGACGTGAGGAATTAAATCAGATAGTAAAGCGTCAAGTAGCAAAACAACAACAAAAATTAACACAAAAAAACAAATCTATAGTAAGATAGTTAATTTTTTATTAAGATATTAGTATAATATTAATTTGTATTGTTATCATCACCTAGCTCTAGGATCTGTACAAATAACTGTGTTAATTTCTGTAAAAGTCAAGATTTGATATGACACCCTATACAATATAGATTACCCCTCCCCTACTAATTCTTTATCTTCAATTACTGGGGCATAGCTACTATATGCAAGCCTATGAGCATAATCCGAATCCTTAGGTTCGTTAACAACTTCTTGGGTTATCTCACATTTTGCACTACTACATTTTTTACCAAATAATAAGTACCCCAACAATAAATTACCTTGCCAATCTACTACTAATTTATTATTGACACTATCTCTTATAGTAGATGTTTTATCACCTATAAGTTTAGTTGCATCTTGTGATATTGTCTGTTTTGCGTCAATGGCATTATGCATTATTATAGGATGTAGTCTACTATCAGTATTACTTTTACCAATATCATCTTTAAAATCTAGCATATTATTATCATAATTGTCGCCAACTATCTTTGGCAATTTATCTACTATACGCCCCCGATGATGATCTGCAATATCCTTATGATGATGATCTCCTCTATGAAAAATTTCTCCATGATGATGACGATGTTTATGATAATACGTATTTTCTAAATCTTTGCTTCTTATAGTTAGATCTTCTATATCATAATCTTTATATGGCATTGGTGTTGGAAGTTGGAACTGCTCGACATCCATACCATACTCTTTTGCCAACTGTATAGCTGTCTTATTATCTTTATTCTTTAGATTTAAATTGGCGTTATTCTCTAGAAGCATCTCAAATATTTTGATATTACGTATTCCTGCTGATAAATGTATTGGTGTATTACCACGCATATCCTGTATATTTATATTAACTTTGTATCCTATTAGATATTCAACCAACTCTTCATTACTACTAGCTACAGCTAAATGTATAGCTGTATACCCATCTTTATCTACAATGTTTAGATCCACTTTGTTTTTGATTAATAAACCGATGATCTCTTTTGCATTATTTTTGACTGCTAAATGTAATATACTACTGCCTGAATAATCACGAAAATTTATAAAGCATGATATCATTTTATAATCACCACTGATTAAGGCTAATTTTACTATCGTATCACCATTATTATTTTCTATATATAATAATATACCATCCATTACTGCATTTAATAGTAACTCAACAACTTCTATAGCATGTTTTTTAACTGCTAAATGTAAAGCTGTATCATCATGATTATTCTGAATACTTAAATTAGCATTATGTTGAACTAAAATAGATATTATTTTTTTAGTCTTAGTATCAATGTTACTATTTATAACATCTGTTTTAATATCTCGTGTAGTGCGTCCCCCCCTATATCTGATATTATTTGTTGCAATGTGTAACGGGGTTTCGCCTAAATGATTCCTTGCATCTATATTTGCGTTATTATTTATACATAATTCAACCATTTCTACATCATTATTTGCTGCGGCATGATGTAGAGGAGTATTGCCAAAACTATCTACAACATTTAAATTTGCTCCATGTTCTATTAAGTTTTCTAATATCTCACTATCGCTATTGTCTACTCTACTATATGATCCTATAGCTTTTGCATAGGCTGCTCCACCCGCACCCATAATACCTCCTCCTATTACTCCGCTGCTTACTCCTCCTATTACTCCTCCTATTACTCCGCTGCCTACTCCTACTCCTACTATTGTTGGTATTGCACTATCTCCATCATCATTCTTTGCGTTTACATCTATTAGATCATTCACTAATTCTTTGTTCTTGATAGCTGTTGCTATAATTACAGGAGTATTACCTTTTGCATCTTGAGCATTAACATTTGCTCCTTTCTCTATTAATAACTTGCAGATATCCGTATTATTATTCTTGATTGCTAAATGTATTGGGCTATCACCATCATAGTTATGTATATTTAAATTTGCTCCTTCCTCTATTAATAACTTAATTACTGCTTTATCATTCTTTTTAATAGCATAATATAAGGCTGTATTACCTTTTGTATCTTGAGCATTAACATTTGCTCCTTTCTCTATTAATAACTTGCAGATATCCGTATTATTATTCTTGATTGCTAAATGTATTGGGCTTAAATTTGCTCCTTCCTCTATTAATAACTTAATTACTGCTTTATCATTCTTTTTAATAGCATAATATAAGGCTGTATTACCTTTTGTATCTTGAGCATTAACATTTGCACCTTTCTCTATTAATAATCTTGTCCATGCTATATTCAATGCCTCTACCGAATGAATTATAAATGTTTCCTTACTGATTATTTCTAATATATTTAAATCTTTAATATTATCTAAGACTCTGCTTAATTGACTGATATCTTGACTAGCAAAAGCCTTTTGTATCTTAATACGCAATACCTCAATATCCACCCCATGTATCTTACTATATAATGCAGCATAAAAACTATGAATAAGCTTACTAAAGCTATCACAACTCTCAACATCTACCACTAATTGCTTCCAATGTATTAATTTCAGTAACTCAAAACCTAGCATATGTGGCTTTAAGTCACGTTTACAATCATCTAAAAACTGCTTATTAATTATAATTTTATTATGAACTTCACTAGTACTTCTCTTATGTTTTGTCTGCAATATGGAAGCTACTCCAGCCCAAATCATACAATCTAAAGATGCTGCAAAACTGCTCTGATCGTCCTCTATCACTTGTGGTAGCATACCAATATTTATTAAGGTTCCTTGACGGATTATATCATTCTCAAGCTCACTTGCTATATCTCTTCTGAGTACTTGTAATTCATGATCATTATATGATCGTAAGCTATTTTGTATAGCATAAATATTTGCATTCCTATCACCTAATAATCGCTGACTAATCCTATGTACATTATCTAATGCAAATAATCCACAATTATGACCATCTCTTTGTTGTATAATACTTATATCATGCACTAATATCTTATTCTGATCTAAAATCTCTACTATGTTACTAGCAATATGATTGCCTAAAGAATCAGTATAATAAGCATGATGTTGATTATTGACTCTATGTAAAACTATACTAACCCAATGACTACCACCATGACCATCTTGTCCTATATTGAGGATGATAGTGCATGGCCTGATATAATTGCTAGCACGGGTAAATTCCAGTATTAATTAAGCCAGATTTATATTTTCTTCCCATACCTCATTGGGTGTTTTATAACCGAGCACTTTTCTTGGTAAATTATTTAAAAAATCCTCAATTTCTTGTAATTGCTTTATTGTTAATTTTTTTATATCTAAAGATTTAGAGTATACTCTGTGCACCATTGAGTTAATCTTCTCTATCAATGGTTGGTAAATTCCAGTATTAATTAAGCCAGATTTATATTTTCTTCCCATACCTCATTGGGTGTTTTATAACCGAGCACTTTTCTTGGTAAATTATTTAAAAAATCCTCAATTTCTTGTAATTGCTTTATTGTTAATTTTTTTATATCTAAAGATTTAGAGTATACTCTGTGCACCATTGAGTTAATCTTCTCTATCAATGGTTTTTGCCATGGAGAATGGCTTTGTTGCATAAATAAGATTTGTAGAGCAAGAGTGGTGATAATCTGGTAAGATGTCCTGAATTCAAAATAATCCAGATTATATGAGATCTCGGAAGAAAGCCCCTTTTAGTAAATCACGCAAGTATTCTAAATATAAAATAACGAATTGGTCAGAATATAATAATTTTTTACGCAATAGGGGTCGCATAGATTTTATGATTGCCAGTGATTTGGCGATTGGCTGGTATGCTGATTACAGAGAGGAAATGAAACGAGGAAGACCTAGACGCTATAGTGATCACGCTATATTACAGTGTTTGAAGATCAGATGCTTATTCGGTCTTAAGTTACGCCAAACCCAAGGCTTTATAAACTGGCTCTTTGAAATATCGGGTTTATCTATTAGATGTCCAGACTATACAACATTAAGTAAGCGTATGAAGTCATTAGATCTTAGGTATTTACATGGAAATCAAGATAAAGAATTTAGTTGTATTTCAATGGATAGTACAGGGATACAAGCCTACACATGGAACGAATGGCTAGAAAATAAGCATGGTAAGCAATATAAGCGTCGCATATGGAAAAAGCTACATATCGTTATAGAAGATCAAGGTATGATACTTGCCGATAGTACCACAGAGCATACTATAGGTGATAGATCACAGATTGGACTACTAATAGCTAATGTCAGAGCCAAGGATTTTCTGGGAGATCGAGGGTATGACGGTGGGCTTTGTTGCATAAATAAGATTTGTAGAGCAAGAGTGGTGATAATCTGGTAAGATGTCCTGAATTAAAAATAATCCAGATTATATGAGATCTCGGAAGAAAGCCCCTTTTAGTAAATCACGCAAGTATTCTAAATATAAAATAACGAATTGGTCAGAATATAATAATTTTTTACGCAATAGGGGTCGCATAGATTTTATGATTGCCAGTGATTTGGCGATTGGCTGGTATGCTGATTACAGAGAGGAAATGAAACGAGGAAGACCTAGACGCTATAGTGATCACGCTATATTACAGTGTTTGAAGATCAGATGCTTATTCGGTCTTAAGTTACGCCAAACCCAAGGCTTTATAAACTGGCTCTTTGAAATATCGGGTTTATCTATTAGATGTCCAGACTATACAACATTAAGTAAGCGTATGAAGTCATTAGATCTTAGGTATTTACATGGAAATCAAGATAAAGAATTTAGTTGTATTTCAATGGATAGTACAGGGATACAAGCCTACACAGGGAACGAATGGCTAGAAAATAAGCATGGTAAGCAATATAAGCGTCGCATATGGAAAAAGCTACATATCGTTATAGAAGATCAAGGTATGATACTTGCCGATAGTACCACAGAGCATACTATAGATGATAGATCACAGATTGGACTACTAATAGCTAATGTCAGAGCCAAGGATTTTCTGGGAGATCGAGGGTATGACGGTGAATCTACATATCAATTGTTGAGAAAGAAGAAGATAAAACCAGTTATTAGACCCCCAAACTCTTCAGTAAAAGTTCAATCGCTTAGGGATAAAACTGAGAGAGATGCAGCTGTTATATATCAACAAAACAAAGGATACCAAGCATGGAGGGTAAAGAATAATTATGGTAGAAGGGAGCGTGTAGAGAACACGTTCTTTCGATTTAAAACTTCTTTTGGTAGTAAGTTTCTATCAAGACATGATCAAAATATGACAAAAGAAATGTCTATTAAATGCCACTTATTAAACAAAATGTTTGAAATTGGTAAACCTATCTCTGTGCCTGTTGGCTAGGCTAGCATTGCGGGGTTAGGGGCAGTATATTCAAAAGCTTATTTATGCAACAAAGCCATAGCTCGCGATATATAGGGACAAAGATTGGCCGTGATAAAAGCACTATATGTTATGAACTCAAGAGAATGAGGCATAATTATAGACCAGATAGGGCTAACACACTTGCTTGCAGTTTAAGGCAAGGTAAGAGAAAAAGAAAATTAGATATTGATAATAATTTACGAGCAGAAATAATAAAGCAGTTAACACAGGGTATTTCACCAGATATAATTTCAGGTAGACGTAAACTATCACGAGATACTGTCAATATTTCTACAGAGAGTATATACCAGTTTATTTATACATCTCCTATAGCACAAAGGCAAAAATTATATTTATCTTTAGCAAGAAAAAGGAAAAATAGGTTGCATCATGGTACAAGAATCAGAAACAAAAGAATTACAATACCAAATCGCGTTTCCATTACTGAAAGACCAGAGATAAATAGAAAGATAGCAGCAATAGGTCATTTAGAAGGTGATTTAACTTTTAACAAAGGTAATCAAAGTCGTAATATAGGCGCTCTTGTGGATATCAGAACACAAAAAGTGTTTCTCACTTTAAACCGTTCAAAAAGAACACAAGATGTGATTGGTAACATGAATAAAAAACTTAAACAATTGTCGCATATAATCAAAAGCATAACGTTAGATAATGGCAAAGAATTTACCAATCATGAACAACTATTGCCAAAATCTGAACGAAAAGTATATTTTTGCAATCCTTATTCTCCATGGCAAAAACCATTGATAGAGAAGATTAACTGTAGAAGTTAAGATTTGATCTTACAGACACTATAAATTTTGCCCCTGATTGTCAGTTAAATTTTGACTGTCAGATACATATTCAAGATACAAGATTTCATTATTCTTTTCAACAGCTAATTTCTTACTATCCTTAAAAGTTTGCATAGGAGTTTTTCCATAACAATATTTACCAGAATGAGGTCTTTCATTATTGAAATACTCTAGCCAGATATCAAGATCTAATTGTAGGTCATCAAGAGCTGTATAAATCTTTTTCCGCATAGCTGTATCAAAGAATTCTTGTTTCATGGTTTTATTAAAACGCTCACACATACCGTTTGTTTGAGGAGAATATGCTTTAGTAGTAGTATGCTCTATACCTTCGATAGTCCGTCCGCCAAAACTCTAAAAGCCTTATAGGCAATAGGGTTTTAAGGCAAAAATGCATAGTAAAATCCATAAGAAAATGAAAGGTTTTATATCAAAAGCTTATGGAAATACAAAAAAATGACAATAAAAAAATGAATGCATTTTGGGAAATAGTGTGGTTTTTAATACAAAAATTTAAAATCAGCCCTCAAAATTAGAGTAATTTGCTCTAAAATCGCACTATTTTTGGAAATTAGTGACACAAGTGATATTTTTTAGAGTTTTGGCGGAGGGACTCGATACTTAGAAATAATTCAAAAGCATGATGCTCTATATTCCCCTTATATTCTGACCCACGATCTGTCAGAATACGAAGTATTGGTATCCCTTGAGTCTCATACCATGGTAACACTCGGTCATTAAGCATATCAGCAGCAGTTAAAGCTGTTTTATCAGTATATAGTTTAACATCAGCTACTCTGCTGTAGCTATCAATAAATACCTGAGAATAAACCTTACCTATACCCTTAAAGTTGCCTACATAATATGTATCTTGGCATCCTAGATACCCTGGATGCTGTGTCTCAATTTCTCCATGAGCTTCTTTTTCATTACGACGCTTCTCTAGCACTTGTAATTGTGCCTCAGTAAGCACAATACCATCTTGAGCCATTTTTGCTTCTAATGCTTTAAGTCTTTTACTGATGTTGTTTAAATCATTACGTAACCAAATTGATCTTACTCCCCCAGGTGATACAAGTACACCTGTCTTTTTAAGCTCATTTGATACTCTTAGCTGACCATATGCTGGATATTCTATTGCCATATCTAGTACTGCTTTCTCTACAGCAGGATCAACTCTATTCGCTATTATTGGCTTTCTTCGACTAATTTCATACAACGCTTCTTCGCCACCAGTTTCATACAGTTCTTTAAATCTGTAATAACTATCTCTACTATATCCCATCGCTTTACATGCTGATGATATACTACCAAGGCTCTTAGCTAATTCAAGTAAACCTAATTTTGGTTTTATTATTTTTTGATTTAAGTTCATTCTTTATCTCCATTTAATAATTAATTTATTTTACTAAATGTAAGATATAATCTCAACTATTACAGATTAACTCAATGGTGCACAGAGTATACTCTAAATCTTTAGATATAAAAAAATTAACAATAAAGCAATTACAAGAAATTGAGGATTTTTTAAATAATTTACCAAGAAAAGTGCTCGGTTATAAAACACCCAATGAGGTATGGGAAGAAAATATAAATCTGGCTTAATTAATACTGGAATTTACCACTGTTTTTGTTGAAATGCTTTATAAGAAGGTTTGCCTGAACCTTGATTCTGTACATAATTACGTAATTTCTGCTCATCACCATGTTTACCTACTGTGCTCATAAAATATCCTTTACTCCAAAACTCACTTCCCCATAATTTTTCTTTAAGATTTGGATATTTCTCAAACATTTTCTTAGAAGTAATACTTTTTATGATTTGAGTTATTTTTGTTGGGCTATACATTGGTATTGACTGTAATAAAAAATGTACGTGATCTTTATCTACTCCTATTTCTAAAAATCTAATTTCATAACGATCTTCTATGTGCTCACAAATTTTACACAAATAATCATCTAGTTCTTGATTGAATATTACTCTTCTATACTTTGCCGGCGTTACTAAATGATATATTAGTACTGTGACATTATGACTCTTATGTATATAACTGCTTTCTTCCATTCAAGTAGTATATCACGACGCAGAGCTCCGGGGAATTAAACCCTGAGAGATTAAATATTCTCTCTTAGCCAATCGAAAACTTTGTTGATCCAGCTGCTATTTTCATCAAGTTTCATATGGGAAAATTCTTTTTGCTGTTTTAGAGCGTGAATTTTTAGCATACCTATAACTGCCGAATAAGCAGCGGGATTATAGTCTTCAGTAAAGCCATCAATAAGCTCTGGCTTACCTATTCTAGTTTGTTTCTCAAAAACCTTACTTGAAAGCTCCTTTAAACCTCTAAGCTGCGATCCGCCTCCAGTAATAACAGTACGATACACTGATATTTGTCCTTTTATTGCCTTATCATATTCAGACTTTACCATTAACAATATTTCTGCCGCTCTTGCTTTTATTACTTCAGCAAGTTTATAAACCGTTACTGCTCCTGCAGGGCTATGGTGAGCATCAACATTAAAATCTTCCATATTAATAATACTATCTTTATCAAAAGAGGATAAAATTGCGTTACCATATAAAATCTTTAATTTTTCAGCTGTAGCAAGGTCAGTACCGAAAACTTTTGCAATATCAGAACTAATATGAAAACTACCTATATTTACGTGTCCTGTATATATCAATTTACCGGCAAAGAAAATACCAAAAGAAGTGGTTTTATCACCTATATCTATAATCAATGAACCGAGGTTTTTTTCATCATTTGTAAGACAGCTAATCGCAGAAGCATAAATGGCTAGAGTAATATTTGTAACTTCAATATGGCATTTAGCAAAACACTGCACGATATTTGATAGCATATTTGACTCAGCTGCAATAATATGTAATTCACAGCCAAGCTCTCTTCCGTACATACCTATAGGATTTTCAACCCTATTATTATCAAGAATAAACTCAAGAGGAAAGTAATGAATAATTTCTTGATCCTTAAATTTAAACTCCTGTAATGCTTTTTGTAAAAGCTTTTTTATATCTTGCTCGGTTATAGTGGCTGTACTAATTTTAATAGTATAATTTATATAATAAGATTTAGTAGTAGCTCCTGATAGCGATAATATAACTTTTTTGATATTTTTATTACAATCTTTTTCTAACGCATAAATTGCTGAAACAATACTACTTTCAGCATTCTTTAAATCTGTTATAACCCCTGATTTTATGCCTTTAGAGTGATGTAAATTTTGACTTGCTACCTTAATCTCACCTTTTTTACTAATATAGGCAGCAATCGCAGCAATTTTACTACTGCCAAAATCAAGTGCTACAAAATTCGATATTTTCTCTTTCATTTTTTATGTTTGTTGTAATTCCAAAAACGTCATTGCGAGGAGTATAGCGACGAGGTAATCTCGTTAAACGTCCTGAGATTGCCACGTCGATGCATTGCATCTCCTCGCAATGACGAGTCTAATTAATACTTCTCAATATAGTACTTATTCTTGTCTCTCAAATCTAACTGTTTGTAGTTTTGATTAAATAGTTTATTTGCTTTATTGAGTGCATCTATATATTTTAAAGCTTCTTCAAAATTCTTTGCCGGTAATTTAATATTTATTCCACCCTTAAGATTTAAATCCCATCTTCTATCCCCACATCTAATAGCAGATGAGGTTTTATTTATTAATGCCGGATATTTTTGTAGCTCATTTACTAGCTTGCTAGCATATATATTTGCCCCCTCCCCTACAACATGTAATAAATGAGGAAATGGCTCTATGTTCTTACTGATTTCATAACCCTCTTCATCAATTAAGAAGAGTTGATTATGGATCTGCCAAATGGCAATAGGTTCTCTTTCAAACAGTTTTATATATATAGTGTTTGGTAATCTTCTTGAAACATATACTTCCTTAATCCATCTATTATTCTTTAAATTATTCCTAATTTTATCTAAATTAAGAGCAAAAATAGAACTACCTTTTTTAGCATTTAAAACTTTTAATATTGTAGGTTCATCAACATTTTGTTGTCCCTCAATTATTACATTCTCAAGTTTAAAGCCAAGTTCTGTAGTTGTTTGATATATATTTGTTGTTAAATAGCTTTTTAACGAAGCAAAATATTTTGTGAAAGCAAACAAACATATAAAGATAATTAAAACGATTTTAAGTATTAATATTGTTTTCTTATAGATTAGTCCTAACTTTCGACGCAATGAAATGTTATTGTTTTTTTTAGCGGTATTTTTTTTATTTGAGCTTGTTTTTTTTCTCATGATTCAAAGCTTGCTGTCTTTAAAATTTCTTCAATCAAATTAACAAAATTTATACCTGCATGAGCTGCAATTTCTGGTACTATCGATAAAGGAGTCATGCCAGGATGCGTATTTATTTCTAAAGCGTATAATTTATTTGTACTGTCTTCTAAAATAAATTCAGCTCTAGCCGCCCCCTTACAATTCACTGTATTATAAATCTTTTCCGACTCTTTAAGCAATTTATCATATATATCGGTAGGCAAAGGAGCAGGACATAGATGCTCGGCAAATCCTTCAGTATATTTAGTTTCATAATCATAGAAACGGTTTTTTAATAGCTTAATTTCTAAAGCTCCTAAGGCTTTACCGTTTAACACTGCTACTTGTAATTCACGCCCTTTTATATATTTCTCTATTATTACCTCATCACCATAAGGCAAATCATAATTAGCAAAGTTAAAATCATCTTTCTCAAATATCACCTCAACACCAATACTTGAGCCTTGTGTAAGCGGCTTAATCACGTATGGGCGTTTTATAGGATCAGTTTTAACATTATCGTTTTTATTTATGACAATACTTTCTGCCATATTAATGTTATTGGTTAAAAACCAGCTTCTAGAATGTACTTTATCAAAAGCAAGGCTTGAGGCTAAAACCCCGCTATGAGTATAAGGAATTCGCATAATATTAAGCAGTCCAGGCAGGCAACCATCTTCACCATATGTGCCATGCAGACAATTAAAAACAATATCAGGCTTTATTTCATTCAGCTTAACAGCAATATCAGCTCCCATATCTATAAAAGTAACTTTATATCCTGCTTCTATTAAAGCTTTGCCTACTCCCTCTGCTGATATCAGCGATACTTCACGTTCAGCAGACATACCGCCCGCTACTAATGCTATATGTTTCTTGCCTTTATCACTTAATATTTTAATTTCTGAGATTTCAACCCAATGTGTTTGATATTTATGCATATTTTATTTTTTTTAATAACGTCTTACAATAATGCGTGTATACATTCCACTTCTGTCATCCCGTGGCTTGTCCACGGGATCCAGTAAATTTAATCCCTGTTGGGTTAAATTCCCCGTGGCTTGCCACGATTATTTGAATCAAAGCAGGACGGTCCGCAGGAAAATTTGCCGTAAATACCCCGTAGGCTTGCCTCGGGGATAGGCAAATTTAGTTCTGCGAATTTATTTTATAATTTTTCTCTGGATCCCGTGGTCAAGCCACGGGATGACACTTTCCCGATTCGCTTTATTTCCCAATTTAATTTAACACCACTATCTTCAAATACTTTCTGTTGGACGAAGTTACCTAGATCCTCTAATGCTTTAGCGGTAGCATTTCCATTGTTTATCATAAAGTTACAGTGAAGTTCTGAGATAGAAGCGTCGCCTATTCTATAGCCTCTAAGTCCTGCTTTGTCAATAAGTTGCCACGATTTAAATCCTTTCGGATTTGCAAAAGTACTGCCGCCAGTACGCTCCTTGATAGGCTGCGTTGATGATCTTGCAGCATTTATTTCATTCATCCGCACTAATATATCTTCACTATTACCTTTATTAACTTTAAAAACAGCTTTGAGAATAATTAAATCTTTTGGCAAATTATTACCACGATATTTAAAACCAATTTCTTTGTTGGTAAATGTTAGAAAGTTTCCTGCAAAATCAATAGCTTCGATTCTTACAACAATATCTTTAAACTCACGTCCGTAAGCTCCGGCATTCATCGCAACACCACCGCCGATAGTTCCAGGGATGCCGACTAAAAACTCAAAGCCGCTAATAGCATTTACCTGACAAAATTTAGCTAAACTAAAATTAAGGCAACTACTACCAACTATTAAATGACCATCATCCGTACAATCGATATTGCTAAAATTTTGACCAAGCTTTATGGTGACGCCCTCTATACCTCCGTCTCGTATGATAATATTCGAGCCTACACCAAAGGTAGTTATTGGTAATTTTTGTTTATTTTGCACTAAGAAGCTTGCTAAATCTTCGCTATCTACAGGCTTAAAAAATATTTCAGCATTACCGCCTACTTTAAACCATGTTAAATGCTTTAAGTTATAGTCTTTCCTATATTCACCTTTTACTATAGGGAGGTTCATGACAAATTACCAAATTTTTGTGGTAATTCATTTGCAAAATTTGAAATATTACCTGCTCCCATCATAATGATCATATCACCAGGTGATGCTTTATTCATTATAACTTCTACAGTGTCATCTAATTTTGCTAAGAAATGTGCTTGATTATGATATTTGAGCTTAGTAATATTATCAATTAAACTTTGCCCACTAATCCCCTCTATAGGGCTTTCACCTGCCGCATATACATCTGTAATATAAAGTAAATCCGCATCATCAAAGCAACGCATAAAATCATCAAATAAATGCTGCATTCTTGAATATCTATGTGGCTGGAAAATGGCAATAACCTTACCATGCTGTTTGTTTGCTATGTTTTTAGCAGTAGATAATGTTGCCTTAATTTCTTCAGGGTGATGAGCATAATCATCAATAACCGAAGCATGATTATATTCAGCCACTTTAGTAAATCTTCTTTTTACTCCTTTAAAGCTATTAAAGCCGTTTTTAATAGCCTTAATACCGAAATCTAACTCCAACCCTACACTGATTGCAGCAAGGCTATTTAAAATATTATGCCTTCCTGGAGTGGGAATAGTAATTTTTGCTATAATTGTAACACCACTTACATTTGGCAAACTAATTTTTACATCAAAGGTAGATGAAGTAATATCTGTACTAATATTAAACGCGGTAATATGAGCATCATCGGAATCAATACCATAAGTGATAACTTTCCGCTCGGTAATATTATTTACTAACTCACGTACTATTTTATGGTCAATACAACAAACGGCAAAACCATAAAAAGGTAAATTTGTAATGAAACTCCTAAAGGCATTAATTAATGTATCAAAATCTTTGTAATAATCTAAATGTTCCGGATCAATATTGGTTATTATTGCAATAGTCGACGGAATACTGATAAAAGTTGCATCTGACTCATCTGCTTCAGCAATTAAATAGTTACTTGAACCAAGATAAGCATTTGTTGACCTATTATTAATAATACCACCATTAATGACTGTAGGATGTAAACCAGCTGCCTCAAATAAGCAAGCAACTAAAGAAGTGGTAGTAGTCTTACCATGCGAACCAGATACCGCTACCGAGCATTTTAACCTCATAAGTTCAGCAAGCATTTCTGCACGTCTGATAATTGGGATTTTACGCTCCAAAGCTTCTTTTACTTCCGGATTATTTCGATTAATTGCCGAAGAAACAACAACATACGAGACATTTGTAATATTTTGTGGTGTATGACCAACAAATATTTTAATGCCATATGCTTCTAAACGTTTGGTATTATAATTTTCTGATAAATCAGAGCCTTGCACCTTATAACCAAGATTATGTAATATCTCAGCAATGCCGCTCATTCCAACGCCGCCAATGCCAATAAAATGTATAGTTTCTAAAGTTTGATTAGTTTTTTTTAATTCAAGTAACAGCATTTAAGTTAATTTTTAAAATTGAGTTGTGCATATATGGTTTTAGGGATTTTGTCAAGTACTATAAAACGTCATTGCGAGAAGATGCATAGCATCGCCGAAGCAATCTCAGAATGTTAATACTAGATTGCCGCGTCGAAACTGCGTTTCTCCTCGCAATGACACTACTCCACCCTATCAAATTTTGCTTCGGAGTAGTAATTGCCTTGCAAGCCACCTACTTTTAGATCTATTAAAAACTTAGCTATTTCGCCATTTTCGACAAATTCAGCTACTGTTTCAATATTTAAATCTTCTGAGATCTTTATTAGTCTTGCAACAAAATATCTACTTTGTACATCGCTTGTAATACTACGGACATATTTGCCATCAATTTTTATAATATCAATAGGCAAGCTTTGAAGTTGTTTAAAGGAAGTAAAGCCTGAGCCGAAATCGTCTAAAGCAAATTTACAACCAAACTTACGTAACTTATTGATAAATACGTTTATTTTATCATAATTCTCGTTAAAAGAAGTCTCGGTAATTTCGATAATTAAACGATCTCGAACATCATAAGTTTTTAATAAACTTTCTGCTATCTCCCATAAAGCTTCATCAGTCGTGCCAATATTTGAAATATTAACAGATAGCATTAAATTAGGATTGTTTACAAGCTCATGAATACTCATCTCTAAAACAATCTGATCAATTACAAAAATTAATCCTTTATTTTCAGCAATAGGAATTATAGGACCAACAGAAATATAAGCACCATTCTCATCCGGTATTCGAAGCAGACATTCATAATAATGTACTTTCAAAGTTTTTCGATCGATTATAGGCTGATAAGCAAATCGCATAGTTTTTTTAGCTAAAGCTTGTCTAAGCAAATTGAGTTGTAAATTAGACTTTTTTATATTCTCTAAATCATGATCATCAGAGTTATATTCACGATAATAATAATTATTATTCTGTGAAAGTAACATATTTAGTATTTTCTCAATCTCTTCTGCATTAGCACTTACTTTTGGGAACTCACTACTCGCAATACAACAATTTATATAGATTTCCGGTCGCTCATCATTTATATATAGCTGGGAAGATAAATATAACTTTCTGGCAAAACTTTTAATTAGATCAGAATCGGTAATATCTAATATAAATAATATGACATCTTTTTTTGTTTTTCTAAATTTTAGAGGAATATCAAGCTTTTTGCTTACATTTTCAATAATTTTTTCTAAATCCTGAATTATGAAATTCTTATTTGGTTCGATGAATACGATTTCATCATAATTCAATAATTTACAGGCAAAACATACTCCCCTCCCTACTTCATCCATTTCAGCTTGCAAAACTTTATATTCTGCGATTAATTCTGACATTGCCATTTTGATAATAAAATTATATATTCTAACAAATACTAAGATATTTTTTCTATAAATAAAATAAAAATATGAGCAGAATAGACAGGGTAACTAAAAGCTTAAGTGTCTTAAAACCACATTTTTGCGAAATAATAGACGAAAGTCATAAACATGCTAGTCATTATGACGGAATTCACAGCCATATTAAAATAAAAATCTCTGCGGAAATTTTACAAGGCAAAAGCCTAGTCGCCAATCATCGTACCATTAACAACCTCCTTGCCGATGAATTCCAAAATGGCTTGCATGCTCTATCACTTGAGGTATTTTAAAATGAAAACAAATGATTTATTAAAAGTAGCGACAGGTGCTAGCAGCGTTTTACATAAAGCGATAAATAATATAAAAGATAAAAGCTGCGACGTGATTGAGGATAAAATACTTAAAGGTAATTATGTTACTAGGGAAGAATTTGAACAATTACAAACCCTAGTAATAAAATTAAAGAAAGAAATAGCGGAGATGAAAAAATAATTATACTCCTAATAAATGAAAAGTTGGGTAGACGAAGTTTTATTTGAAAAAGAACATGGAGTCTGTAAGCCGAAGAGCGGAGCGTATACTTAATGATAGTACCGGACAGTTTTTGTTATGTGTCATTCCCGCGGAAGCTGGAATCCAGCATAAAGCAAGATACCTAAGCTTTTAATTTTAAAAACTTGCTGCTTTTATATTTATTTTTCTGGATTCCCGCCGTTGCTAAGAATGACATATAAGGTCACCTATACCTGAATAAAATATAACATTTTTTTAAAACTGTCAGGTATAGCTTAATCCATTAAGATACTGACACTAAATTGTCTATCCGCCAAAAACACTTCAAATCCTGATCATTTGTAATGGGATAGAGTTTTGACAACAAATTGCTAAGATTTTCAATAAAAATTAATAAGTTATGTTAATTTTTACTGATACATTTCTGTGTTGGTCTAATTTTGATATGGAGCTATTGTTAACGATTTTTTATCGTTCATCTAGTTTTTGCATGATGATATTTTTGATTTATGTGGAGTTAGACACGATTTGTAAATGATTTGCAATGCATCGTAAATTCAAACCAATAGCAGAGATTATTGGATTGATAATATCTCCTATCATACCTTTCAAGAAGTTTCTACCCATCCGACCATATTGCTTTAAGTGACCTATTATTGGTTCTATGGCACTGCGTCTCTTGATCATAGACTTGTCCTCTTGTAACAACTTCTTCCGCGTTTTTGGGGTATATACCTTACTCTTCTCCTTTACATTGCTACCACTATACCCAAGATCAACAAATGATTTCTTTATCTTGATTCCAGTGACACTCTCTACTGCTTCAAAGCTCTGATGCAATGTATGACCATCATAAGGATTATTATGAAACGATTTTGCGGATAAAACAAAATTTCTACGACCACTTACTACTACCGCTACTTTATTGCCAAACTCATATGGCTTGTTGCGTTTTCCCTTTCCTATACACTCTACTTCAGGGGCATGAAAACTATATAATACTTTGTTATCTTCTTTATATTGCTTTTTAGCTTCTCTTTTTAAAACAGATTGGTTATGTATTTGTTTTATTTTTTGCAATACTTCTTGATTTTTGAGAGACAAGTTTAATTGCTTATTTTTGATCTCACGCTCACATACTCTAATCAAACGACCCAGTAATATTTTTAAATGCTTCATTATTTTCCAACGCTTCTTGGCTTTACTATGTTCTTTATATTTCCATAGCTTTACTATATCGCGTTTATAGGTTCTAGCGTATGTTTCATTCAAATGTATACCCAAACTGTTGCAAAGCTTTACTATGCTAAGCCTAGCTTTATCCATTAAATAAACATCGTGTGGGTGTTTGATATTCTTAATTTGTACAGTCGTATCAGCGATGATTAATTCCAAATCTTTTTTTTTAATTGTGTTAGTTTTTATCCCAACCCTGATCAACTCCGATAATATCTCATTATATCCAGCTTCACCTAATACACTACGAAACCGTCGTATACTAGTTTCCGAGATAGCTATGTCTTTTTCTATATATTCCCACCCGCAGAAATACTGCCAATACATATTCTCTTTTAGCTCTTCCTCTGATAATGAATCTGAAAAATTATACATTGCTTGTAGCATCGTTATGCCAAGCATCACTCTATGACATTTTCTATTTCTACCAAATTTCTTAATACAAACATTTTTTGATAACCACTCTTCGAGCCTAGACCAATTTATTAATTCTCTTAATTTATATAGCTTATTATTTGGGTTTAATTCTTCTTTTAATTTATAACCAAACAGTTTCCCTTGTTCTTGCGATTTGATAATGTTGTCTATTGGCATTGACTGAAATCCATAAGGTTTATGACCATATTTTATCATTTTCTTACGGATTGTTGTATTACTTCTTGTCTTAAAACCATATTATCTATAAGGCTTGTAGAGTTTTGGCGGACGGACTAAATTCTGAAGTTTTGACAAAAATTCTAATTTTTCTGACTAAAGTAAAAATTTATATTTAAAGATGAAGAACTCGGCCGCAAGCGACCGAGTTTCAAAACAGGTTAAACTGCTTTGTTTCTTTTTCAATTTTATCCATTGCGTTTAGTTGATTTTGGTATCCACACAAAGTGATACATTATTCTAAAAACATGATGACTATTACGCCTCAATTCCATTCTACTAAATTATAATATGCCAACGCTTATATTATAACGCTATCCATCTAGGGAGCAAGCTCCCTAGATTTTCGCTATGCGGTTAAATATTTAGTGCTTTTATCAGCTTAAAAGCGATATTTCTACAATTTAAAGTAAATTATTTGATATATAATACAAATTATAGATTGATACACTCGCCACTTTTGTTCATAAAAATTTTTTGTCAAAACTTCAGTAAATTTGTGGGATGCCTTATTATATGACATATTAAACATTACCACCATGTAACTGCAGTTTTGACAAAAATTCTAATTTTTCTGACTAAAGTAAAAATTTATATTTAAAGTTAAATATTTAGTGCTTTTATCGTAAGCGTCTTGTAAAGGCGGTCTAGTATAAATAGTGAGCAATACATATTATTCTATAGTGGCATAAGCAAAGGATAATATAGTATGAAGAATATCACAATCCCCACTATTACAGAAGCACAAAAGAACCAAATCATTAGTGAATCATATCAAACAGGATTATTATATCCCAACTTGCAAAATACTTATGGAATATCTGTTAAAACATTATACAGTTGGCGTAGTAGACAGAAGAGTGACAAGATAAAAAAGGAAGTATATAATAATTCAAATAATCAATTTGTTGAATTATCAGTACACCACAATGAGCATATAATATTCAATAAAGCAGAATTAGTATTTACTGAAGTTTTGACAAAAAATTTTTAATGATGCTCCTCGCAGCAGAGCTACGAGGAGCATCATTTAAATATAGATATATCATGGCTCATTTAACGATAGATGAAAGATTTAAAATATACGAAATGAATAAGAGTGGTTATAGCTCGCGATATATAGGGACAAAGATTGGCCGTGATAAAAGCACTATATGTTATGAACTCAAGAGAATGAGGCATAATTATAGACCAGATAGGGCTAACACACTTGCTTGCAGTTTAAGGCAAGGTAAGAGAAAAAGAAAATTAGATATTGATAATAATTTACGAGCAGAAATAATAAAGCAGTTAACACAGGGTATTTCACCAGATATAATTTCAGGTAGACGTAAACTATCACGAGATACTGTCAATATTTCTACAGAGAGTATATACCAGTTTATTTATACATCTCCTATAGCACAAAGGCAAAAATTATATTTATCTTTAGCAAGAAAAAGGAAAAATAGGTTGCATCATGGTACAAGAATCAGAAACAAAAGAATTACAATACCAAATCGAGTTTCCATTACTGAAAGACCAGAGATAAATAGAAAGATAGCAGCAATAGGTCATTTAGAAGGTGATTTAACTTTTAACAAAGGTAATCAAAGTCGTAATATAGGCGCTCTTGTGGATATCAGAACACAAAAAGTGTTTCTCACTTTAAACCGTTCAAAAAGAACACAAGATGTGATTGGTAACATGAATAAAAAACTTAAACAATTGTCGCATATAATCAAAAGCATAACGTTAGATAATGGCAAAGAATTTACCAATCATGAACAACTATTGCCAAAATCTGAACGAAAAGTATATTTTTGCAATCCTTATTCTCCATGGCAAAAACCATTGATAGAGAAGAATGATGCTCCTCGCAGCAGAGCTACGAGGTATCTAAAAAAGTTTTAGTTGTTTCTTATGATATCACGAAGCAGAGCTTCGGGGAATTAAACCCTGAGAGATTAACTCAATGGTGCACAGAGTATACTCTAAATCTTTAGATATAAAAAAATTAACAATAAAGCAATTACAAGAAATTGAGGATTTTTTAAATAATTTACCAAGAAAAGTGCTCGGTTATAAAACACCCAATGAGGTATGGGAAGAAAATATAAATCTGGCTTAATTAATACTGGAATTTACCATTTACCAAGAAAAGTGCTCGGTTATAAAACACCCAATGAGGTATGGGAAGAAAATATAAATCTGGCTTAATTAATACTGGAATTTACCCTTCGGGGAATTAAACCCTGAGAGATTAAAAATTTTTTGTCAAAACTTCAGTTAATAATAATAACGATTTATAATTATTTATTTTTATAATATTTTTAGATATCAACTCCTTAACAATTCATTAATACTAACTTTAGCTCTCGTATTTTTATCAACTTGTTTTACGATTACAGCACAATAAAGTCCTGGTTTATCTGCTTCTTTATTAGGTAATACCCCTGGCACTACTACAGAGTAGGCAGGTACTCTACCATAGATAATCTCACCGCTATCTCTATAAACTATTTTTGTAGAAGCTCCGATAAAGACACCCATACTAACTACCGCTCCTTCTTCTACTATAACCCCTTCAGCGATTTCTGACCTTGCACCGATAAAGCAATTATCTTCGATAATAACGGGCTTTGCTTGCAGCGGTTCTAACACCCCGCCAATTCCGGTACCACCTGAGATATGACCATTTTTGCCGATTTGAGCACATGAACCAATAGTAGCCCATGTATCAATCATTGTACCCTCATCTATATAAGCCCCGATATTGATAAAAGACGGCATAATGACAACATTTTTAGCAATATATGTGCCGGTTCTAACAAACGATCCTGGGACTTTGCGTATGCCGGCTTCTTTAAACTTGTTAAGCTCAACATCAAAAGGAAATTTAGGTGCAACTTTATCATACCAACTATTATAATTATTATTATAAAGCTGTGATTCAGTCGTCATAAAATATAAAAGAATTGCTTTTTTTACCCATTCATTAACTTCCCAGTTGCTATTTTGTTTTTCACAAACACGAATAGTGCCTTTATTCAGGCTTTCTATAACATCATGCAGTATTTTTTTTAATGCTGAAAGTTTTACGGAATCTTGTAATAGCTTGTCCTTTATTTGCCAAGCTTCTTCAATTTCTTTGATGTATGTGAACATAATTTTTAACTGTTATATTGCTAAAAAACATAAATAACTTTATCATGAAGTCAAATATAAAAAAATTTACTATGTATATTGCTTGTCCTAATTGTCAAACAAAATTTATTGTCTCAAATAATCAAATAGGTATTAACGGACGACGAGTTAAATGCTCTAAATGTAGCCATATTTGGTATCAAAAAATAGATTATAAAACAAGTAAATTAAGTGATTTTGACGAAAATAAAGTTGAAGCTGTTAAAACACCTATTAAAAATGGATATGGTAATCAATTGTCTGCAAACGTACCAGTGATTTTGCCATATATTCCACCTAAGCGAAAATATAACGTCTTTCCATTCTTGTGGACTAGCTTCATAATTTTTTGTTTAGCTGTATTACTGCTAGATAGCTTTAAATCCTTGAGCAAGTATGATCAGCTAAAAATAGAGGAAATTAAATTAGGAAGCTCGCATAATGCTGGTGCTATAAAAATGTTTTATAAAATATCTAATAACTCTGAGTATTTAATATCTAATCCTTTAATTAAAGTTAGGGCGATGGATCATAATAATAGAGCTCTAGATGAATATATATCTGTTACAAAGCTTAAAGCAAAAATCCCTCCAAAGCAAGATACGTATGTAGAAATGGAAATCAAAGGGCTTCCAGCTGCTGCAAAATATATTGATGTTACTGTGGGAAATAGGCTTGGGTTGTTATTAGAATAGATTTGTCATTGCGAGGAAAAATTGAAAATTTTGTACGCGTGCAATCCAGTAAAATGCATAGCATTTTTATTATTTTTTCTGGCTTCCCACCACAAAGGAATGACCCCAAATGCTTTTGTTACCTAACTAGATTTACTTGAGCAAGGGCTGCGGCTTTGTTGCATAAATAAGCTTTTGAATATACTGCCCCTAACCCCGCAATGCTAGCCTAGCCAACAGGCACAGAGATAGGTTTACCAATTTCAAACATTTTGTTTAATAAGTGGCATTTAATAGACATTTCTTTTGTCATATTTTGATCATGTCTTGATAGAAACTTACTACCAAAAGAAGTTTTAAATCGAAAGAACGTGTTCTCTACACGCTCCCTTCTACCATAATTATTCTTTACCCTCCATGCTTGGTATCCTTTGTTTTGTTGATATATAACAGCTGCATCTCTCTCAGTTTTATCCCTAAGCGATTGAACTTTTACTGAAGAGTTTGGGGGTCTAATAACTGGTTTTATCTTCTTCTTTCTCAACAATTGATATGTAGATTCACCGTCATACCCTCGATCTCCCAGAAAATCCTTGGCTCTGACATTAGCTATTAGTAGTCCAATCTGTGATCTATCATCTATAGTATGCTCTGTGGTACTATCGGCAAGTATCATACCTTGATCTTCTATAACGATATGTAGCTTTTTCCATATGCGACGCTTATATTGCTTACCATGCTTATTTTCTAGCCATTCGTTCCCTGTGTAGGCTTGTATCCCTGTACTATCCATTGAAATACAACTAAATTCTTTATCTTGATTTCCATGTAAATACCTAAGATCTAATGACTTCATACGCTTACTTAATGTTGTATAGTCTGGACATCTAATAGATAAACCCGATATTTCAAAGAGCCAGTTTATAAAGCCTTGGGTTTGGCGTAACTTAAGACCGAATAAGCATCTGATCTTCAAACACTGTAATATAGCGTGATCACTATAGCGTCTAGGTCTTCCTCGTTTCATTTCCTCTCTGTAATCAGCATACCAGCCAATCGCCAAATCACTGGCAATCATAAAATCTATGCGACCCCTATTGCGTAAAAAATTATTATATTCTGACCAATTCGTTATTTTATATTTAGAATACTTGCGTGATTTACTAAAAGGGGCTTTCTTCCGAGATCTCATATAATCTGGATTATTTTTTAATTCAGGACATCTTACCAGATTATCACCACTTTTGCTCTACAAATTTTATTTATGCAACAAAGCCTTTAAGGATAGTAAGAAATTAGCTGTTGAAAAGAATAATGAAATCTTGTATCTTGAATATGTATCTGACAGTCAAAATTTAACTGACAATCAGGGGCAAAATTTATAGTGTCTGTAAGATCAAATCTTAACTTCTACAAACGTTATGCTTTTGATTATATGCGACAATTGTTTAAGTTTTTTATTCATGTTACCAATCACATCTTGTGTTCTTTTTGAACGGTTTAAAGTGAGAAACACTTTTTGTGTTCTGATATCCACAAGAGCGCCTATATTACGACTTTGATTACCTTTGTTAAAAGTTAAATCACCTTCTAAATGACCTATTGCTGCTATCTTTCTATTTATCTCTGGTCTTTCAGTAATGGAAACTCGATTTGGTATTGTAATTCTTTTGTTTCTGATTCTTGTACCATGATGCAACCTATTTTTCCTTTTTCTTGCTAAAGATAAATATAATTTTTGCCTTTGTGCTATAGGAGATGTATAAATAAACTGGTATATACTCTCTGTAGAAATATTGACAGTATCTCGTGATAGTTTACGTCTACCTGAAATTATATCTGGTGAAATACCCTGTGTTAACTGCTTTATTATTTCTGCTCGTAAATTATTATCAATATCTAATTTTCTTTTTCTCTTACCTTGCCTTAAACTGCAAGCAAGTGTGTTAGCCCTATCTGGTCTATAATTATGCCTCATTCTCTTGAGTTCATAACATATAGTGCTTTTATCACGGCCAATCTTTGTCCCTATATATCGCGAGCTATAACCACTCTTATTCATTTCGTATATTTTAAATCTTTCATCTATCGTTAAATGAGCCATGATATATCTATATTTAAATGATGCTCCTCGCAGCAGAGCTACGAGGTATCTAAAAAAGTTTTAGTTGTTTCTTATGATATCACGAAGCAGAGCTTCGGGGAATTAAACCCTGAGAGATTAAAAATTGATTATATCTGGCTTAATTAATTATAGAACTTTCCATATCTTTTACTCCTCGATTCTTCATTTCAGTAAAATTACCGAGCCAAAATTTAGCTCCTTCATTCTCACTTATCCATAAGCCTAAAATATCCTTTCTGCCAGATAAATCTATTCCTAAAGCTACATATACTGATTTATTAATAATAAGTTTATCTTGTCTTACTTTCACTACTAAACAGTCAAAATATACTATAGGGTATACTGATTCAAGAGGTCTACTCTGCCAAATCTTGACCTCATCTATTACTTCATCTGTAATCCTGCTGATTAGGCTCTCACTGATCTCAGCTCCATATAATTCTTGCAATTGTGTTTTAATATCAGACACACTCATACCCTTCGCATATAAGGATATTATCTTTTGGTCTAAGCCATCTATTCTTGTTTGTTTCTTTGAGACTATTATAGGTTCAAATTTACCTTGTCTGTCTCTTGGAACATTTAGCTCTATAGTACCATTCTCACTAATCAGATTCTTACTAAAACTACCATTCCTCGCATTCTCAGTTTCAGCTCTATCATACTTGCTATAACCTAAATGTTCTGACATCTCAGCATGCAGTGCTCGCTCTAAAATACCCTTGGTTAATTCCTTAATTAATCCATTCTGACTTAGTACTGTTTTTAAATCTACTCCACCTTCTATCAGCAAATCTATTGCTTCATTTATTTTTTTATTCTTCTCTATTTGCATTTCTGTTACCTATATTTTTAATTACTTCTAATATAGGCTCAACAAAAATTTACACAATCATTGCAAAAGACTCGAAGTTTTAAATCGAAAGAACGTGTTCTCTACACGCTCCCTTCTACCATAATTATTCTTTACCCTCCATGCTTGGTATCCTTTGTTTTGTTGATATATAACAGCTGCATCTCTCTCAGTTTTATCCCTAAGCGATTGAACTTTTACTGAAGAGTTTGGGGGTCTAATAACTGGTTTTATCTTCTTCTTTCTCAACAATTGATATGTAGATTCACCGTCATACCCTCGATCTCCCAGAAAATCCTTGGCTCTGACATTAGCTATTAGTAGTCCAATCTGTGATCTATCATCTATAGTATGCTCTGTGGTACTATCGGCAAGTATCATACCTTGATCTTCTATAACGATATGTAGCTTTTTCCATATGCGACGCTTATATTGCTTACCATGCTTATTTTCTAGCCATTCGTTCCCTGTGTAGGCTTGTATCCCTGTACTATCCATTGAAATACAACTAAATTCTTTATCTTGATTTCCATGTAAATACCTAAGATCTAATGACTTCATACGCTTACTTAATGTTGTATAGTCTGGACATCTAATAGATAAACCCGATATTTCAAAGAGCCAGTTTATAAAGCCTTGGGTTTGGCGTAACTTAAGACCGAATAAGCATCTGATCTTCAAACACTGTAATATAGCGTGATCACTATAGCGTCTAGGTCTTCCTCGTTTCATTTCCTCTCTGTAATCAGCATACCAGCCAATCGCCAAATCACTGGCAATCATAAAATCTATGCGACCCCTATTGCGTAAAAAATTATTATATTCTGACCAATTCGTTATTTTATATTTAGAATACTTGCGTGATTTACTAAAAGGGGCTTTCTTCCGAGATCTCATATAATCTGGATTATTTTTAATTCAGGACATCTTACCAGATTATCACCACTCTTGCTCTACAAATTTTATTTATGCAACAAAGCCCCTTATCCTAAATTAGCGTTACCAATGTATATCCCAACAAAAATAACGCAAATCATAAAAAGTATTACTTCTAAGAAAATGTTTGAGAAATATCCAAATCTTAAAGAAAAATTATGGGGAAGTGAGTTTTGGAGTAAAGGATATTTTATGAGCACAGTAGGTAAACATGGTGATGAGCAGAAATTACGTAATTATGTACAGAATCAAGGTTCAGGCAAACCTTCTTACAAAGCATTTCAACAAAAACAGTTAAAGCTTTTTGGATAGATACCTCGTAGCTCTGCTGCGAGGAGCATCATTTTAAGTAAAAGGTAAGATTCCCTAATAACTAAAAGGTTCTTAGTTTTGATGCTCAGACATTTTCTTATGGTACAAAGCTCCAAAATCTATCGGATCAATCATTAAAGGTTGAAATCCCGCATCTTGAGTACAACTTGCTATAATTTTTCTAGCGAATGGAAATATCATTGCCGGACAATGGACTGATAGCAAAATTTGATGTTGCTCAGGAGCAATATTAATTAAGTTAAATACACCTGCATATTTTAGCTCTACTTGAAACAATTTATATTTCTCATTTCTTGCTACTGCTTCAATATTTAATTCGACTTCATAAAAATTTTCTTCTGATAGATTAGTAATATTTATATCAAGAGACAAATCAATTTGAGGTCTATGTTCTAAAGCTGCCAAAGAAGATGGAGCATCAGGATTTTCAAGAGATAAATCTTTTATATATTGTGCATTAACAGAAATATGAGGCATCGCCTCGTTTGCATCGGTATTTATTGTACTCATAAAATCCTTTATTAAGAAAAATGGTTAAATGATGCTCCTCGCAGCAGAGCTACGAGGTATCTATCCAAAAAGCTTTAACTGTTTTTGTTGAAATGCTTTATAAGAAGGTTTGCCTGAACCTTGATTCTGTACATAATTACGTAATTTCTGCTCATCACCATGTTTACCTACTGTGCTCATAAAATATCCTTTACTCCAAAACTCACTTCCCCATAATTTTTCTTTAAGATTTGGATATTTCTCAAACATTTTTTTAGAAGTAATACTTTTTATGATTTGAGTTATTTTTGTTGGGCTATACATTGGTATTGACTGTAATAAAAAATGTACGTGATCTTTATCTACTCCTATTTCTAAAAATCTAATTTCATAACGATCTTCTATGTGCTCACAAATTTTACACAAATAATCATCTAGTTCTTGATTGAATATTACTCTTCTATACTTTGCCGGCGTTACTAAATGATATATTAGTACTGTGACATTATGACTCTTATGTATATAACTGCTTTCTTCCATTCAAGTAGTATATCACGAAGCAGAGCTTCGGGGAATTAAACCCTGAGAGATTAACATGCTTTTATATAAAATATATTTACATGTATCTTGCAACAAAAAAAGTAATAATTATGTTAAGGGCAAAGTTACACCTAATTGTTTCATATATTTTCCTTGACGATCTGCATAAGATAAGTCGCAAATTTGATCACCTTTTAAAAATAAAAATTGACAAGCTCCCTCATTTGCATAAATCTTAGCCGGCAGCGGGGTAGTATTTGAAAACTCTAGCGTTACATGCCCCTCCCATTCTGGTTCTAGAGGCGTAACATTTACTATTATACCGCACCTTGCATAAGTAGATTTACCAACACAAATAACTAATACGTCACGTGGTATTTTAAAATATTCTACAGTTCTACCAAGTGCAAAGCTATTGGGCGGAATAATGCATACATCCACTTCTCTATCAACTAAATTATATTTATCAAAATTTTTAGGATCAACCATAGTAGAGTTTATATTGGTGAATATTTTAAACTCATTTGATACTCTAGCATCATAACCATAAGAAGATAAACCATATGAAATAATTTTTTCTGAATCTTTAACCCTTACTTGCTTTTCTGCAAAAGGCTTAATCATTTTATGATTTATAACAGCTTCCCTTATCCATTTATCCGACATTATAGACATAATAAATTTATTATTTAGTTAGACTATAAGATATAACCGATAATTATTTTTAATACAAAGTAATTATGTTTATTTAAAAATTGTAATTGCTTTAACTTTAAACCACTTTAATAACATAAATTGTAATAATACAACATTATACATCTATAAATAAATAATTACAAATTAAAATATGTTTATTTATTGTAAGTTTTAAAAATTATATTATATTCAGCATAAAGTTAATTTAGCCGCTATAACGTAATAACCTTAATTATAGCATATAGTTTCACTAAATATATGGAGGTTTTAAAGTGAAAAAGTTATTATTAGCAAGTATTATTGGTCTTGCATCTACTACCAGTTTTGCCTCAGGAAGTACAACTCCTGTCATTTCTAGTTCTGATTCTGAAATAAAATTAGAAGGTTTTTATCTATTTGAAAGTGGTTTCTCGAATCAAAATCGTTTAGGTGAATTTGAAAATTTAAGTGACAATAGGAAAAAAACAGCGTTTTATACAGAGGCAGCATTTGCGGCTACTATAACTAAAACTATAAATGATGTAATAGGTGGGGTTAAAATAGTATTACAACCTACTACAAGATCAAAAACATCTACATCTTATAATGGTTCTCACATCTTTATTGAAACTAGTTACGGTAAAGTAGAACTTGGTTCTCCTTATGATGCAGGTAATAAACTTCGTATTACTGGTGGTCAAGTAGCTGCTGGATCAGGTGGATATTGGAGATATATTAACGTTGGTAGTAAATACATGCAATATGAAAAATTAAAACCCGATTTTGATACCGGCCCTAGCTTCTATATAGAGTCATTTTCTAACAATTTTGACGAATTTAATGTTAAAGCTGAGGCAGCTAGAAAGATTAGCTTCTATACCCCCAAAATGAAAGGTTTCCAAGCCGGTATATCTTATACTCTTGATTCTGCCAACACAGGTGGCAATAAAAATATAAATAATGTCGTATTTGATGATTCGATTACTGGTATTACTAATGTCCGCACTGGCATAAAGCGTAACATCGTAGAAAACGACGAAATTATTACTATTAATCAAAATGTTACAGATTCAGTATCTGGTGGTTCAACTTATGAACATGCACTTGGTGAAGATGCAGATTTAAAATTATCCATTACTGGTGAATATGGTAAACCTGCTCGCCTTGCTGTTCGTTCCAAAGTAATAGATAAAACATATACAGTATTAGATACTTATAAACTATCTAACTTAAAAGCTTATAATCTTGGTGCAGTTTTTACATATGGTAATTTCTCATGCGGTGCTTCTTATGGTAGCTTAGGAAAAAGTTTAACAACTCCTGAATACCATAAAAATGGTCGTAATACTTATTATTACAACGGAGCTATCGCTTATGGTCAAGGTCCTATTAAAACAAGCCTTAGCTATTTTAAATCTTCAAGATATAAGAACACTGTGGATACTATAACTGTAGCTACAGAATATAAAATTATGCCAGGTTTATTACCATATGCAGAAATTTCACATTTCCAAGCTAAAGGTAAACCAGTATATTATCCTGAAGCTCCTAACAAGAAAACTAAAGGTACTGTTGGTCTGATCGGTACAAAACTTAAGTTCTAATAAAAGTCATTGCGAGGAGAAACTGCAAGTTTCGACGCAACAATCTCATGAGGTAGTATAAAATTCCTAAGATTGCAACAGAGCGTCGCTCTCCTCGCAACCTGAATTCTGGATTAGCTAATTTTGAGATATAGCAGGTTTGTTAGGTTTCATACAGTATGCAATTAGTGCGGATAAGATATGTACAAAGGCATTCCAAATTGATCTATGTCTTTGTGTGTATGCTCGATCTCGAAAGAACCCTTCAGCACACTAAATACTGTTTCGATAATTGAGCGTTTGCGTAATAATATTTTTTCAAATAATGGCATAAGTTTATTTTTCATTTTCTTCTTTATGCCAGTTACTAACTTGAGTCCTTTACTGTATGGCTTTGTTGCATAAATAAGCTTTTGAATATACTGCCCCTAACCCCGCAATGCTAGCCTAGCCAACAGGCACAGAGATAGGTTTACCAATTTCAAACATTTTGTTTAATAAACCTGAATTCTGGAATGATGCTCCTCGCAGCAGAGCTACGAGGTATCTAAAAAAGTTTTAGTTGTTTCTTATGATATCACGAAGCAGAGCTTCGGGGAATTAAACCCTGAGAGATTAATAATAAGTTTATCTTGTCTTACTTTCACTACTAAACAGTCAAAATATACTATAGGGTATACTGATTCAAGAGGTCTACTCTGCCAAATCTTGACCTCATCTATTACTTCATCTGTAATCCTGCTGATTAGGCTCTCACTGATCTCAGCTCCATATAATTCTTGCAATTGTGTTTTAATATCAGACACACTCATACCCTTCGCATATAAGGATATTATCTTTTGGTCTAAGCCATCTATTCTTGTTTGTTTCTTTGAGACTATTATAGGTTCAAATTTACCTTGTCTGTCTCTTGGAACATTTAGCTCTATAGTACCATTCTCACTAATCAGATTCTTACTAAAACTACCATTCCTCGCATTCTCAGTTTCAGCTCTATCATACTTGCTACAACCTAAATGTTCTGACATCTCAGCATGCAGTGCTCGCTCTAAAATACCCTTGGTTAATTCCTTAATTAATCCATTCTGACTTAGTACTGTTTTTAAATCTACTCCGCCTTCTATCAGCAAATCTATTGCTTCATTTATTTTTTTATTCTTCTCTATTTGCATTTCTGTTACCTATATTTTTAATTACTTCTAATATAGGCTCAACAAAAATTTACACAATCATTGCAAAAGACTCCTCTTTTATCTTTCCGGTAATAATATCTCTCTTTTACCTGTATGATTTGGTAGGGATACTATCCCTTCTTTTTCCATTTTCTCAACTAAATTGGCAGCTTTGTTATAACCGATTCTAAGCGATCTTTGAATATAGCTAATGGAAGATTTTCGTTCATCACGTACTATCTGCACGGCTTTTTTATAAAGTACTTCATCTGATGTGCCATCACCGATATCAATACTACTATCATCTTCATCAGGCTGCTCTGTTACAGCGGATATATATTCTGGCGCGCCTGTTTCTTTTAAGTATTCCGTAATTTGCTCGATCTCAGATTCGTTAACAAAAGGTCCATGTACCCTAGTAATTTTAGAGGTATTGCCCATAAATAGCATATCACCCATACCAAGTAACTGCTCTGAACCCTGTTCGCCTAAGATAGTGCGGCTGTCGATTTTAGAGGTAACCTTAAAGCTGATACGGCTTGGGAAGTTAGCCTTGATTACACCAGTAATAACATCAACAGATGGTCTTTGTGTTGCCATAATAATATGGATGCCGGCAGCTCTTGCCATTTGAGCTAAACGCTGTATCAACATCTCGATATCTTTACCGGCAACTAGCATTAAATCAGCCATCTCATCAACAATCACCACTATGAACGGCAGCTTTTCCATATTCATTGCCACAGTTTCATAGATAGGTCTACCGGTTTCAGGATCAAAGCCTGTTTGAATTGACTTCTCAAGTATTCTTCCCTCTTTAACTGCTTCCTGAATCTTAGTATTATAGCCGGCAATATTCTTAACGCCGATATTGCTCATCATTCTATAACGGTTTTCCATTTCTTTGACTGCCCATTTCAGTGCTACTACTGCTTTAGTCGGTTCGGTTACAACGGGCGTTAATAAATGCGGTATCCCGTCATAAGCTGATAACTCAAGCATTTTTGGGTCAATCATGATAAAGCGGCACTCTTCAGGGGTATAGCGATATAACAGCGAGACGATCATAGCGTTAATTCCCACCGATTTACCTGAGCCGGTTGTCCCTGCAACAAGTAAGTGTGGCATTTTGGCAAGATCGGCAATAAGCGGTTTACCTGCCAAATCTTTACCTAAGACTAAAGGTAGCAGAGTTGATTTGTCTTGATATTCTGGTGTTTCTATTAACTCTTTTAAGCAAAAGAATTCTCGCTGCTTATTAGGTAGCTCAATACCAAGCACATTTTTACCAGGTACTACTGCAATCCTTGTTGATAGGGCTGAGAGTGAGCGGGCTATATCATCAGATAATCCTACTACTCTTGAGGTTTTAGTGCCTGCTGCCGGCTCAAACTCATATAAAGTTACTACCGGACCTTGGCTTATATTAATTATTTGTCCTTTCACACCAAAATCATTTAGTACAGTCAACAGCTCTTCGGCTTTTTGTTTCAATGCTGACGATGAAGCACCTTTTATATGATGACTTTCAGGGTTACGTAGTAGCGAAATTGGTGGCAATGCTGCTGCGTCATTGTGAGATATTTTAGGAGCAGCAGGTTTATTAAAGAATTTTATTGGATTTACAGGTGCTGGTTTAGCCATAATAGGCTTTGGCTCTGCTATAAATTTTATTTTTTCGCTTACCGGTTTTGTATCAGAAGGGGTAACCTTTATTTTATTATTTGCTTTGCCGGAAAATAATTTTGGCAAAGTTAATTGTGAAAATAGATTATAGAAAAAAGTTTGTATTTTATATGCTAAGAATTTACCTAATTTAATGATAAAGCTGCTTAAAGAAGTAAATTTAATTTCAAATAAAACAACAAATATAATAAATGTAAAAAATACTAATAATAAATGAAGCTGATTGGTGAATTGTTTAAGAAAATGAAAAATAATTATACCGGCTGCTCCACCACCATTAGAGGGTACGAATTCTAAATCAAAATTAGATAGTAAAGCTGCGGTGCTGAAAAGAGCAAGTAGCATTACCGATATACGAATAAAGGATTTACGATATTTCTGTTGCCAGCAATTCTTCCCCCAAATAAAACAAGAAAGCGGTATTATAAAAGCTGCCACCCCAAAAAATTGATATAAAAAATCAGATAGATAAGAACCAAAAATCCCTAATAAATTATTAGTATATCCAGTTGTTGCCGAATTAAAAGACGGGTCATCAAGCTTATATGATACAAGCATCGAAATAGTAGCAAGACCGATTATTCCTAAAATAACAGCTTGTACTTTACTATTTGAAAGAAATTTGTTTACGTAGTATAGCATTAAATACTTATTGATAGAAATTTACTATAACATACTATTTTGAAGTAAATTGTAGAAGTTAAGATTTGATCTTACAGACACTATAAATTTTGCCCCTGATTGTCAGTTAAATTTTGACTGTCAGATACATATTCAAGATACAAGATTTCATTATTCTTTTCAACAGCTAATTTCTTACTATCCTTAAAAGTTTGCATAGGAGTTTTTCCATAACAATATTTACCAGAATGAGGTCTTTCATTATTGAAATACTCTAGCCAGATATCAAGATCTAATTGTAGGTCATCAAGATCTGTATAAATCTTTTTCCGCATAGCTGTATCAAAGAATTCTTGTTTCATGGTTTTATTAAAACGCTCACACATACCGTTTGTTTGAGGAGAATATGCTTTAGTAGTAGTATGCTCTATACCTCCGATACTTAGAACCTGAATTCTGGAATGATGCTCCTCGCAGCAGGGCTTTGTTGCATAAATAAGCTTTTGAATATACTGCCCCTAACCCCGCAATGCTAGCCTAGCCAACAGGCACAGAGATAGGTTTACCAATTTCAAACATTTTGTTTAATAAGTGGCATTTAATAGACATTTCTTTTGTCATATTTTGATCATGTCTTGATAGAAACTTACTACCAAAAGAAGTTTTAAATCGAAAGAACGTGTTCTCTACACGCTCCCTTCTACCATAATTATTCTTTACCCTCCATGCTTGGTATCCTTTGTTTTGTTGATATATAACAGCTGCATCTCTCTCAGTTTTATCCCTAAGCGATTGAACTTTTACTGAAGAGTTTGGGGGTCTAATAACTGGTTTTATCTTCTTCTTGCTCAACAATTGATATGTAGATTCACCGTCATACCCTCGATCTCCCAGAAAATCCTTGGCTCTGACATTAGCTATTAGTAGTCCAATCTGTGATCTATCATCTATAGTATGCTCTGTGGTACTATCGGCAAGTATCATACCTTGATCTTCTATAACGATATGTAGCTTTTTCCATATGCGACGCTTATATTGCTTACCATGCTTATTTTCTAGCCATTCGTTCCCTGTGTAGGCTTGTATCCCTGTACTATCCATTGAAATACAACTAAATTCTTTATCTTGATTTCCATGTAAATACCTAAGATCTAATGACTTCATACGCTTACTTAATGTTGTATAGTCTGGACATCTAATAGATAAACCCGATATTTCAAAGAGCCAGTTTATAAAGCCTTGGGTTTGGCGTAACTTAAGACCGAATAAGCATCTGATCTTCAAACACTGTAATATAGCGTGATCACTATAGCGTCTAGGTCTTCCTCGTTTCATTTCCTCTCTGTAATCAGCATACCAGCCAATCGCCAAATCACTGGCAATCATAAAATCTATGCGACCCCTATTGCGTAAAAAATTATTATATTCTGACCAATTCGTTATTTTATATTTAGAATACTTGCGTGATTTACTAAAAGGGGCTTTCTTCCGAGATCTCATATAATCTGGATTATTTTTTAATTCAGGACATCTTACCAGATTATCACCACTCTTGCTCTACAAATTTTATTTATGCAATAAAGCCATTAACCAAGGGTATTTTAGAGCGAGCACTGCATGCTGAGATGTCAGAACATTTAGGTTATAGCAAGTATGATATAGCTAACGCGGAAAGGTTTTTACCATAGTTTTTGTATTTACTCACATATTCACCAGATCTAAATCCTATTAAACATTGCTGGACTAACTTTAAAAACTGTTTACGTAAAATTATTGATCAATGCCTAAGTTTTTCCTAATCTGTGGTAGAAACATTTCCGTGTTAGCTATAGAGCTGAAACTGAGAATGCGAGGAATGGTAGTTTTAGTAAGAATCTGATTAGTGAGAATGGTACTATAGAGATAAATGTTCCAAGAGACAGACAAGGTAAATTTGAACCTATAATAGTCTCAAAGAAACAAACAAGAATAGATGGCTTAGACCAAAAGATAATATCCTTATATGCGAAGGGTATGAGTGTGTCTGATATTAAAACACAATTGCAAGAATTATATGGAGCTGAGATCAGTGAGAGCCTAATCAGCAGGATTACAGATGAAGTAATAGATGAGGTCAAGATTTGGCAGAGTAGACCTCTTGAATCAGTATACCCTATAGTATATTTTGACTGTTTAGTAGTGAAAGTAAGACAAGATAAACTTATTATTAATAAATCAGTATATGTAGCTTTAGGAATAGATTTATCTGGCAGAAAGGATATTTTAGGCTTATGGATAAGTGAGAATGAAGGAGCTAAATTTTGGCTTGGTAATTTTACTGAAATGAAGAATCGAGGAGTAAAAGATATCTTAATTGCTTGTAGTGATAATCTAACTGGTATGTCTGATGCTATTGCATCAGTATATCCGAAAACTGAACATCAAATTTGTATTGTCCATCAGATCAGGAATAGCCTCAAATATGTATCATATAAAGATAGAAAGCAATTAGCAGCGGATTTGAAACTAATCTATACTTCTGCTACTGAAAAAGAAGCAGAATTAGCTCTTGAGTCATTTGATCAAAAATGGAGTAAGCAATATCCGCATATAGCTAAATCTTGGTATAATAATTGGGATAATTTGATAATTTTCTTGCAATATCCAAAGGAGATTCGTAAGATTATTTACACTACAAATGCGATAGAATCGCTGAATAGCCAATTGAGAAAAGTTACTAAGAATAAACGCATCTTTCCAAATGATGACGCAGTATTTAAAGTTTTATATCTGACAATTGATTATATTACCAAAAAATGGTCTATGCCTATCCCCAATTGGAATGAAGCTATGGCTCATTTTATGATCAAATTTGATGGTAGAATTTAATGGTTCACGAAATTTACACAATTGATGAGACAGAGCCTCCCATACCTCATTGGGTGTTTTATAACCGAGCACTTTTCTTGGTAAATTATTTAAAAAATCCTCAATTTCTTGTAATTGCTTTATTGTTAATTTTTTTATATCTAAAGATTTAGAGTATACTCTGTGCACCATTGAGTTAAGGTAAATTCCAGTATTAATTAAGCCAGATTTATATTTTCGTCCCATACCTCATTGGGTGTTTTATAACCGAGCACTTTTCTTGGTAAATTATTTAAAAAATCCTCAATTTCTTGTAATTGCTTTATTGTTAATTTTTTTATATCTAAAGATTTAGAGTATACTCTGTGCACCATTGAGTTAATCTTCTCTATCAATGGTTTTTGCCATGGAGAATAAGGATTGCAAAAATATACTTTTCGTTCAGATTTTGGCAATAGTTGTTCATGATTGGTAAATTCTTTGCCATTATCTAACGTTATGCTTTTGATTATATGCGACAATTGTTTAAGTTTTTTATTCATGTTACCAATCACATCTTGTGTTCTTTTTGAACGGTTTAAAGTGAGAAACACTTTTTGTGTTCTGATATCCACAAGAGCGCCTATATTACGACTTTGATTACCTTTGTTAAAAGTTAAATCACCTTCTAAATGACCTATTGCTGCTATCTTTCTATTTATCTCTGGTCTTTCAGTAATGGAAACTCGATTTGGTATTGTAATTCTTTTGTTTCTGATTCTTGTACCATGATGCAACCTATTTTTCCTTTTTCTTGCTAAAGATAAATATAATTTTTGCCTTTGTGCTATAGGAGATGTATAAATAAACTGGTATATACTCTCTGTAGAAATATTGACAGTATCTCGTGTGACTAACGAATATTAGAATTACCCTCAACGAACATTAAAATTACCTATAAAAAAGAAGTAACTATGGACAGTAAAATCGAATAAAAATTTATTTTTAAATATTTAAATATTATTCGAGAATTACTGATGACATGTACAAATAACCAAGTAGGTATTTTAATGCAAAAGATCAAAAAATATAATCAGATAATTTCTGCTGCAAAAGCAGGTATGAGTGTAAAAACGGCACGTAAGTATTTACGTATTAATAAGTATCCAAGCGAATTACGCACAATACGTAAATATAGGACACGTAAGGATCCATTTGTGAAGCACTGGGATGAAATAGAATCAATGCTAGAATCAGCACCGGAGTTGCAAGCAACTACCATATTAGCATATTTGACAGAAAAGTATCATGGGAATTATAATGGGAAGCAATTACGCTGTTTGCAGAAAAGGTTGAAACAATGGAGAGCTGCACATGGTAAGGATAAGACAGTAATCTTTTTACAAAATATTCTTCCTGGCAAACAGAGTCAGTCTGATTGGAGCAATATGAATCAATTGGGTATTTGTATTGGTGGGCAACCATATCCTCACTTACTATTTCATTTTATGTTGCCTTATTCATGTTGGGAAACTTTTAGCATATGCCATAGTGAAAGTTTTGATACATTAGCATCAGGGTTTGAAAAAGCTGTATGGGAGTTGAGCATCGTACAGATAATTTAAGTGCAGCTACCAAGCAATGTGGTAATAGTAGACAATTTACAGAAAGATGGCAAGAATTGCTTGGTTATTACAATGTTGCACCATCGCGAAATAATCCAGGCGTCAGTCATGAAAATGGTTCTGTTGAAAAAAGTCATGATACATTTAAGCAAGCAGTGAATCAACATCTGCTATTACGTGGATCACGTAATTTTGTTGATTTAAAAGCTTATGAATTATTCCTTACACAAATTAAAGAAAAGCGAAATAGCTGTAGAAAAGAAAAATTAGCTGAAGAATTAGTTCATTTACAAGAGTTACCAATCAGGAAATGGAATGCACCTACAATATTATCAGTACGTGTTAATCCAAGCAGTACAGTTAGTATTTTATCTGTAGCTTATTCTGTGCCTAGTCGCTTAATAGGTTATACTTTAAAAGCTTATATTTATTCTGAAGAAATAGAGCTTTACTATGGTAACAAATGTTTACAAAAAATGTCTAGAATCAGCAATGGCTATGTTATTGATTATAGACATATTATTGATAGTTTAGTACGTAAACCTGGAGCATTTGTTCAATATCAATATTATGAAGCTTTATTCCCACGTGCTATATTTCGTCAGGTATGACCAGCTTATCTCTATATATCCATATAAAGGGCATAAAATATATCTTAAAATATTACAATTAGCAAAAATGTATGGAGAATTGAATGTAGTTACTGCATTAGAAGTGCTATTAGAAAAGAAGATTGAGCCAATAATTGATCATATTACAGATTTACTAAATAGCCAGACTCAAACTGTTTGTTCAGTAAAAATTAATCAACCAATACTGTCTGAATATGATCAATTACATTGCTTTAAAACAATGGAGGTTGCATGAGTAAACAGATAATAACTCCGCAACCGCTAAATAATTTACTCAAGAACCTTTGCTTACCTACTTTTGCATCGTGCTATAAATCAGTTGCAGAAAGCTTTGAGCAAGAAAAGAAAACATATATAGATTATCTACAGGAGTTAGCCATACGTGAGTTAGAACATAGACAACAACAACGTATTGCCAGATTGCTGAAGCAAGCAAAACTCTCTCGAGATAAGTTATTAAGCAACTTTGATATTAAGCGTATCCCAGGATTATCGCCAACTAAGATCCAATATCTTGCACAAGGAGAATTTATGGATCGCTATGAAAATATACTTATTTTTGGTAATCCTGGCACTGGCAAAAGTCATCTTAGTATAGGTTTAGCACGTGAGTGGTGTCTTGCTGGTAGACGTGTATTATATACAACAGCAGCTAATTTGGTTCAACAATTACTAGAAGCAAAGCTTAGTTTAAAACTTAAGCAAATTATTAAAAAATTCGATTATTTTGAAATATTGATAATTGATGATATATCATATGTACCATATAATCGTGAAGAAACTGATGTTTTATTTACCTTATTAGCTGAACGTTATGAAATGCGTAGTGTATTAATTACTAGCAATTTAGTTTTTGCAAAATGGAATACTATTTTTAAAGATGAAATGACTACGTCAGCAGTTATTGACAGATTGGTTCACCATTCTTCAATTCTTGAACTCAATACTGAAAGTTATAGAATCGCTACAGCTAAAGGCAAAAAATTAACTATAAAATCGGAGGATAATAATGTAACACTTTAGACAATATTTTTTACTCAAAAATGGGTAATTTTAATATTCGTCATGGGTAATTCTAATGTTCGTTCATCAAATGTTGGAAAGTTCTATAATTAATTAAGCCAGATATAATCAATTTTTAATCTCTCAGGGTTTAATTCCCCGAAGCTCTGCTTCGTGATATCATAAGAAACAACTAAAACTTTTTTAGATACCTCGTAGCTCTGCTGCGAGGAGCATCATTTAAATATAGATATATCATGGCTCATTTAACGATAGATGAAAGATTTAAAATATACGAAATGAATAAGAGTGGTTATAGCTCGCGATATATAGGGACAAAGATTGGCCGTGATAAAAGCACTATATGTTATGAACTCAAGAGAATGAGGCATAATTATAGACCAGATAGGGCTAACACACTTGCTTGCAGTTTAAGGCAAGGTAAGAGAAAAAGAAAATTAGATATTGATAATAATTTACGAGCAGAAATAATAAAGCAGTTAACACAGGGTATTTCACCAGATATAATTTCAGGTAGACGTAAACTATCACGAGATACTGTCAATATTTCTACAGAGAGTATATACCAGTTTATTTATACATCTCCTATAGCACAAAGGCAAAAATTATATTTATCTTTAGCAAGAAAAAGGAAAAATAGGTTGCATCATGGTACAAGAATCAGAAACAAAAGAATTACAATACCAAATCGAGTTTCCATTACTGAAAGACCAGAGATAAATAGAAAGATAGCAGCAATAGGTCATTTAGAAGGTGATTTAACTTTTAACAAAGGTAATCAAAGTCGTAATATAGGCGCTCTTGTGGATATCAGAACACAAAAAGTGTTTCTCACTTTAAACCGTTCAAAAAGAACACAAGATGTGATTGGTAACATGAATAAAAAACTTAAACAATTGTCGCATATAATCAAAAGCATAACGTTAGATAGTCCGTCCGCCAAAACTCTACAAGCCTTATAGATAATATGGTTTTAAGACAAGAAGTAATACAACAATCCGTAAGAAAATGATAAAATATGGTCATAAACCTTATGGATTTCAGTCAATGCCAATAGACAACATTATCAAATCGCAAGAACAAGGGAAACTGTTTGGTTATAAATTAAAAGAAGAATTAAACCCAAATAATAAGCTATATAAATTAAGAGAATTAATAAATTGGTCTAGGCTCGAAGAGTGGTTATCAAAAAATGTTTGTATTAAGAAATTTGGTAGAAATAGAAAATGTCATAGAGTGATGCTTGGCATAACGATGCTACAAGCAATGTATAATTTTTCAGATTCATTATCAGAGGAAGAGCTAAAAGAGAATATGTATTGGCAGTATTTCTGCGGGTGGGAATATATAGAAAAAGACATAGCTATCTCGGAAACTAGTATACGACGGTTTCGTAGTGTATTAGGTGAAGCTGGATATAATGAGATATTATCGGAGTTGATCAGGGTTGGGATAAAAACTAACACAATTAAAAAAAAAGATTTGGAATTAATCATCGCTGATACGACTGTACAAATTAAGAATATCAAACACCCACACGATGTTTATTTAATGGATAAAGCTAGGCTTAGCATAGTAAAGCTTTGCAACAGTTTGGGTATACATTTGAATGAAACATACGCTAGAACCTATAAACGCGATATAGTAAAGCTATGGAAATATAAAGAACATAGTAAAGCCAAGAAGCGTTGGAAAATAATGAAGCATTTAAAAATATTACTGGGTCGTTTGATTAGAGTATGTGAGCGTGAGATCAAAAATAAGCAATTAAACTTGTCTCTCAAAAATCAAGAAGTATTGCAAAAAATAAAACAAATACATAACCAATCTGTTTTAAAAAGAGAAGCTAAAAAGCAATATAAAGAAGATAACAAAGTATTATATAGTCCGTCCGCCAAAACTCTACAAGCCTTATAGATAATATGGTTTTAAGACAAGAAGTAATACAACAATCCGTAAGAAAATGATAAAATATGGTCATAAACCTTATGGATTTCAGTCAATGCCAATAGACAACATTATCAAATCGCAAGAACAAGGGAAACTGTTTGGTTATAAATTAAAAGAAGAATTAAACCCAAATAATAAGCTATATAAATTAAGAGAATTAATAAATTGGTCTAGGCTCGAAGAGTGGTTATCAAAAAATGTTTGTATTAAGAAATTTGGTAGAAATAGAAAATGTCATAGAGTGATGCTTGGCATAACGATGCTACAAGCAATGTATAATTTTTCAGATTCATTATCAGAGGAAGAGCTAAAAGAGAATATGTATTGGCAGTATTTCTGCGGGTGGGAATATATAGAAAAAGACATAGCTATCTCGGAAACTAGTATACGACGGTTTCGTAGTGTATTAGGTGAAGCTGGATATAATGAGATATTATCGGAGTTGATCAGGGTTGGGATAAAAACTAACACAATTAAAAAAAAAGATTTGGAATTAATCATCGCTGATACGACTGTACAAATTAAGAATATCAAACACCCACACGATGTTTATTTAATGGATAAAGCTAGGCTTAGCATAGTAAAGCTTTGCAACAGTTTGGGTATACATTTGAATGAAACATACGCTAGAACCTATAAACGCGATATAGTAAAGCTATGGAAATATAAAGAACATAGTAAAGCCAAGAAGCGTTGGAAAATAATGAAGCATTTAAAAATATTACTGGGTCGTTTGATTAGAGTATGTGAGCGTGAGATCAAAAATAAGCAATTAAACTTGTCTCTCAAAAATCAAGAAGTATTGCAAAAAATAAAACAAATACAGGAGTTTCGCACTTAGCAAAATTGTGTATTGAGTCTTTTGCAATGATTGTGTAAATTTTTGTTGAGCCTATATTAGAAGTAATTAAAAATATAGGTAACAGAAATGCAAATAGAGAAGAATAAAAAAATAAATGAAGCAATAGATTTGCTGATAGAAGGCGGAGTAGATTTAAAAACAGTACTAAGTCAGAATGGATTAATTAAGGAATTAACCAAGGGTATTTTAGAGCGAGCACTGCATGCTGAGATGTCAGAACATTTAGGTTATAGCAAGTATGATAGAGCTGAAACTGAGAATGCGAGGAATGGTAGTTTTAGTAAGAATCTGATTAGTGAGAATGGTACTATAGAGCTAAATGTTCCAAGAGACAGACAAGGTAAATTTGAACCTATAATAGTCTCAAAGAAACAAACAAGAATAGATCAGGAGTTTCGCACTTAGCAAAGTTGCGAATCAGTTAAAAGCCATCTGATATTGTTTTGAATTGATGTTTTTATAACTTCCCAAGTTTGTTGATATAAAGTAATGTTTTCATTTATCCTCCTTTTATTCATATCAAGCCAGGCAAATACTGCAAGGCAAATATGATTTCTTTGAGCTCGGCCCGTGCGTGCCTGACAGCGTTCAATACCACAAGTTTGTTTTAATTCTCGATGATAAACCTCTATAGACCAACGTGCCTTAACAATTTTCTCTATTTGCTCACGTGTGGGATTGTCCAAGTTCGTTGTTATGTAATCAATGCGACCATTCTTTGCCACAAACTTAAATACCGTAACCCAACCGTATCCACGTAGGTGAATTTTTAGCCCCTCATCGGGTATCTCTAAACTTTCCAAGCTAACATTATGATTAACTTTTCTATTTTTCCTTAGGGTGGTAACCCATAGCCAGCCTAAATTACGTATATGTTTTAAATTCTTCAACCCGCTATACCAAGCATCCATGACTATGGCATCAGGATTGAGACCTCTTTCTTTAGCTAAAGTAAGCATATCACAAAAATGCTCATTCTTTGTTTTACCATCAGTGTCTTTATCATATATTCTATAATCTACGGGAGTAGATTGAGCAATTTTAGTATTGTAATGTAGTAAGTTTACCATTCCTATACCAGGTATAACATCATGTACAGCTCCAGAATATTGATAACGTACAAGCTCAATCTTCTGACTGTATTGCTTTGATAATAAGGTGTCATCCCCCACTAATAAACACGGTGCTTCCCAATCTATATATTTTGACACTTCCTTATAGATTTCGCTAGGACGAAAATCCTTACTCTTTAACCATCGACTTGCACTATCGTGAGATAGATCTACTGGACTCACTTCAGATAATGCCTTGCTAGTATATCTGACACTACTTGCTTGTAAAAATGATTTATATAAGTCCTTGCTACATTTTGTTCTTGTCATTTTTATCTAAAACTATTTTTCTCTAGATTAACATACTTTTTGCTAAGTGCGAAACTCCTGTAGATGGCTTAGACCAAAAGATAATATCCTTATATGCGAAGGGTATGAGTGTGTCTGATATTAAAACACAATTGCAAGAATTATATGGAGCTGAGATCAGTGAGAGCCTAATCAGCAGGATTACAGATGAAGTAATAGATGAGGTCAAGATTTGGCAGAGTAGACCTCTTGAATCAGTATACCCTATAGTATATTTTGACTGTTTAGTAGTGAAAGTAAGACAAGATAAACTTATTATTAATAAATCAGTATATGTAGCTTTAGGAATAGATTTATCTGGCAGAAAGGATATTTTAGGCTTATGGATAAGTGAGAATGAAGGAGCTAAATTTTGGCTTGGTAATTTTACTGAAATGAAGAATCGAGGAGTAAAAGATATCTTAATTGCTTGTAGTGATAATCTAACTGGTATGTCTGATGCTATTGCATCAGTATATCCGAAAACTGAACATCAAATTTGTATTGTCCATCAGATCAGGAATAGCCTCAAATATGTATCATATAAAGATAGAAAGCAATTAGCAGCGGATTTGAAACTAATCTATACTTCTGCTACTGAAAAAGAAGCAGAATTAGCTCTTGAGTCATTTGATCAAAAATGGAGTAAGCAATATCCGCATATAGCTAAATCTTGGTATAATAATTGGGATAATTTGATAATTTTCTTGCAATATCCAAAGGAGATTCGTAAGATTATTTACACTACAAATGCGATAGAATCGCTGAATAGCCAATTGAGAAAAGTTACTAAGAATAAACGCATCTTTCCAAATGATGACGCAGTATTTAAAGTTTTATATCTGACAATTGATTATATTACCAAAAAATGGTCTATGCCTATCCCCAATTGGAATGAAGCTATGGCTCATTTTATGATCAAATTTGATGGTAGAATTTAATGGTTCACGAAATTTACACAATTGATGAGACAGAGCCTGTGTATTAGTTAGAAGCCATTTAATGTTGTTCTGAATTGATGTTTTTATAACTTCCCAAGTTTGTTGATATAAAGTAATGTTTTCATTTATCCTCCTTTTGTTCATATCAAGCCAGGCCAATACAGCAAGGCAAATATGATTTCTTTGAGCTCGACCCGTGCGTGCCTGACAGCATTCAATACCACAAGTTTGTTTCAATTCTCGATGATAAACTTCTATAGACCAACGCGCCTTAACAATTTTCTCTATTTGCTCACGTGTAGGATTCTCTAAATTAGTTGTTATGTAATCAATGCGACCATTTTTTGCCACAAACTTAAATACCGTAACCCAACCGTATCCACGTAGGTGAATTTTTAGCCCTTCATCGGGAATCTCTAAAGTTTCCAAGCTAACATTACGATTAACTTTTCTATTTTTTCTTAGGTTGGTAACCCATATCCAACCTAAATTACGTATATGTTTTAAATTATCCAAACCACTATACCAAGCATCCATAACTATAGCATCAGGCTTGATACCTCTTTCTTTAGCTAAAGTAAGCATATCACAAAAATGCTCGTTCTTTGTTTTACCATCAGTTTCTTTATCATATATTCTATAATCTACAGGAGTAGATTGATCAATTTGAGTATTGTAATGCAGTAAGTTTACCATTCCTATACCAGGTATAACATCATGTACAGCCCCAGAATATTGATAATTTACAAGCTCGATCCTCTTACTGTATTGCTTTGACAATAAGGTGTCATCTCCTACTAATAAACAAGGATCTTCCAGATCAATATATTTTGACACTTTGCTATAGATTTCGCTAGGGCGAAAATCCTTACTCTTTAACCATCGACTTGCACTATCGTGCGATAGATCTAATGGACTTACTTCAGATAATGCTTTGCTAGTATATCTTACACTACTTGCTTGTAAGAATGATTTATATAAATCTTTGCTACATTTTGATCTTGTCATTTTTATCTAAAACTATTTTTCTCTAGATTAGCATATTATTTGCTAAGTGCGAAACTCCTGAAATACATAACCAATCTGTTTTAAAAAGAGAAGCTAAAAAGCAATATAAAGAAGATAACAAAGTATTATATAGTCCGTCCGCCAAAACTCTACAAGCCTTATAGATAATATGGTTTTAAGACAAGAAGTAATACAACAATCCGTAAGAAAATGATAAAATATGGTCATAAACCTTATGGATTTCAGTCAATGCCAATAGACAACATTATCAAATCGCAAGAACAAGGGAAACTGTTTGGTTATAAATTAAAAGAAGAATTAAACCCAAATAATAAGCTATATAGTCTATCCGCCAAAAACACTTCAAATCCTGATCATTTGTAATGGGATAGAGTTTTGACAACAAATTGCTAAGATTTTCAATAAAAATTAATAAGTTATGTTAATTTTTACTGATACATTTCTGTGTTGGTCTAATTTTGATATGGAGCTATTGTTAACGATTTTTTATCGTTCATCTAGTTTTTGCATGATGATATTTTTGATTTATGTGGAGTTAGACACGATTTGTAAATGATTTGCAATGCATCGTAAATTCAAACCAATAGCAGAGATTATTGGATTGATAATATCTCCTATCATACCTTTCAAGAAGTTTCTACCCATCCGACCATATTGCTTTAAGTGACCTATTATTGGTTCTATGGCACTGCGTCTCTTGATCATAGACTTGTCCTCTTGTAACAACTTCTTCCGCGTTTTTGGGGTATATACCTTACTCTTTTCCTTTACATTGCTACCACTATACCCAAGATCAACAAATGATTTCTTTATCTTGATTCCAGTGACACTCTCTACTGCTTCAAAGCTCTGATGCAATGTATGACCATCATAAGGATTATTATGAAACGATTTTGCGGATAAAACAAAATTTCTACGACCACTTACTACTACCGCTACTTTATTGCCAAACTCATATGGCTTGTTGCGTTTTCCCTTTCCTATACACTCTACTTCAGGGGCATGAAAACTATATAATACTTTGTTATCTTCTTTATATTGCTTTTTAGCTTCTCTTTTTAAAACAGATTGGTTATGTATTTGTTTTATTTTTTGCAATACTTCTTGATTTTTGAGAGACAAGTTTAATTGCTTATTTTTGATCTCACGCTCACATACTCTAATCAAACGACCCAGTAATATTTTTAAATGCTTCATTATTTTCCAACGCTTCTTGGCTTTACTATGTTCTTTATATTTCCATAGCTTTACTATATCGCGTTTATAGGTTCTAGCGTATGTTTCATTCAAATGTATACCCAAACTGTTGCAAAGCTTTACTATGCTAAGCCTAGCTTTATCCATTAAATAAACATCGTGTGGGTGTTTGATATTCTTAATTTGTACAGTCGTATCAGCGATGATTAATTCCAAATCTTTTTTTTTAATTGTGTTAGTTTTTATCCCAACCCTGATCAACTCCGATAATATCTCATTATATCCAGCTTCACCTAATACACTACGAAACCGTCGTATACTAGTTTCCGAGATAGCTATGTCTTTTTCTATATATTCCCACCCGCAGAAATACTGCCAATACATATTCTCTTTTAGCTCTTCCTCTGATAATGAATCTGAAAAATTATACATTGCTTGTAGCATCGTTATGCCAAGCATCACTCTATGACATTTTCTATTTCTACCAAATTTCTTAATACAAACATTTTTTGATAACCACTCTTCGAGCCTAGACCAATTTATTAATTCTCTTAATTTATATAGCTTATTATTTGGGTTTAATTCTTCTTTTAATTTATAACCAAACAGTTTCCCTTGTTCTTGCGATTTGATAATGTTGTCTATTGGCATTGACTGAAATCCATAAGGTTTATGACCATATTTTATCATTTTCTTACGGATTGTTGTATTACTTCTTGTCTTAAAACCATATTATCTATAAGGCTTGTAGAGTTTTGGCGGACGGACTATATAAATTAAGAGAATTAATAAATTGGTCTAGGCTCGAAGAGTGGTTATCAAAAAATGTTTGTATTAAGAAATTTGGTAGAAATAGAAAATGTCATAGAGTGATGCTTGGCATAACGATGCTACAAGCAATGTATAATTTTTCAGATTCATTATCAGAGGAAGAGCTAAAAGAGAATATGTATTGGCAGTATTTCTGCGGGTGGGAATATATAGAAAAAGACATAGCTATCTCGGAAACTAGTATACGACGGTTTCGTAGTGTATTAGGTGAAGCTGGATATAATGAGATATTATCGGAGTTGATCAGGGTTGGGATAAAAACTAACACAATTAAAAAAAAAGATTTGGAATTAATCATCGCTGATACGACTGTACAAATTAAGAATATCAAACACCCACACGATGTTTATTTAATGGATAAAGCTAGGCTTAGCATAGTAAAGCTTTGCAACAGTTTGGGTATACATTTGAATGAAACATACGCTAGAACCTATAAACGCGATATAGTAAAGCTATGGAAATATAAAGAACATAGTAAAGCCAAGAAGCGTTGGAAAATAATGAAGCATTTAAAAATATTACTGGGTCGTTTGATTAGAGTATGTGAGCGTGAGATCAAAAATAAGCAATTAAACTTGTCTCTCAAAAATCAAGAAGTATTGCAAAAAATAAAACAAATACATAACCAATCTGTTTTAAAAAGAGAAGCTAAAAAGCAATATAAAGAAGATAACAAAGTATTATATAGTTTTCATGCCCCTGAAGTAGAGTGTATAGGAAAGGGAAAACGCAACAAGCCATATGAGTTTGGCAATAAAGTAGCGGTAGTAGTAAGTGGTCGTAGAAATTTTGTTTTATCCGCAAAATCGTTTCATAATAATCCTTATGATGGTCATACATTGCATCAGAGCTTTGAAGCAGTAGAGAGTGTCACTGGAATCAAGATAAAGAAATCATTTGTTGATCTTGGGTATAGTGGTAGCAATGTAAAGGAAAAGAGTAAGGTATATACCCCAAAAACGCGGAAGAAGTTGTTACAAGAGGACAAGTCTATGATCAAGAGACGCAGTGCCATAGAACCAATAATAGGTCACTTAAAGCAATATGGTCGGATGGGTAGAAACTTCTTGAAAGGTATGATAGGAGATATTATCAATCCAATAATCTCTGCTATTGGTTTGAATTTACGATGCATTGCAAATCATTTACAAATCGTGTCTAACTCCACATAAATCAAAAATATCATCATGCAAAAACTAGATGAACGATAAAAAATCGTTAACAATAGCTCCATATCAAAATTAGACCAACACAGAAATGTATCAGTAAAAATTAACATAACTTATTAATTTTTATTGAAAATCTTAGCAATTTGTTGTCAAAACTCTATCCCATTACAAATGATCAGGATTTGAAGTGTTTTTGGCGGATAGACTATATAGTTTTCATGCCCCTGAAGTAGAGTGTATAGGAAAGGGAAAACGCAACAAGCCATATGAGTTTGGCAATAAAGTAGCGGTAGTAGTAAGTGGTCGTAGAAATTTTGTTTTATCCGCAAAATCGTTTCATAATAATCCTTATGATGGTCATACATTGCATCAGAGCTTTGAAGCAGTAGAGAGTGTCACTGGAATCAAGATAAAGAAATCATTTGTTGATCTTGGGTATAGTGGTAGCAATGTAAAGGAGAAGAGTAAGGTATATACCCCAAAAACGCGGAAGAAGTTGTTACAAGAGGACAAGTCTATGATCAAGAGACGCAGTGCCATAGAACCAATAATAGGTCACTTAAAGCAATATGGTCGGATGGGTAGAAACTTCTTGAAAGGTATGATAGGAGATATTATCAATCCAATAATCTCTGCTATTGGTTTGAATTTACGATGCATTGCAAATCATTTACAAATCGTGTCTAACTCCACATAAATCAAAAATATCATCATGCAAAAACTAGATGAACGATAAAAAATCGTTAACAATAGCTCCATATCAAAATTAGACCAACACAGAAATGTATCAGTAAAAATTAACATAACTTATTAATTTTTATTGAAAATCTTAGCAATTTGTTGTCAAAACTCTATCCCATTACAAATGATCAGGATTTGAAGTGTTTTTGGCGGATAGACTAGATAATGGCAAAGAATTTACCAATCATGAACAACTATTGCCAAAATCTGAACGAAAAGTATATTTTTGCAATCCTTATTCTCCATGGCCAAAACCATTGATAGAGAAGATTAACTCAATGGTGCACAGAGTATACTCTAAATCTTTAGATATAAAAAAATTAACAATAAAGCAATTACAAGAAATTGAGAATTTTTTAAATAATTTACCAAGAAAAGTGCTCGGTTATAAAACACCCAATGAGGTATGGGAAGAAAATATAAATCTGGCTTAATTAATACTGGAATTTACCGCTCATTCTTTGTTTTACCATCAGTGTCTTTATCATATATTCTATAATCTACGGGAGTAGATTGAGCAATTTTAGTATTGTAATGTAGTAAGTTTACCATTCCTATACCAGGTATAACATCATGTACAGCTCCAGAATATTGATAACGTACAAGCTCAATCTTCTGACTGTATTGCTTTGATAATAAGGTGTCATCCCCCACTAATAAACACGGTGCTTCCCAATCTATATATTTTGACACTTCCTTATAGATTTCGCTAGGACGAAAATCCTTACTCTTTAACCATCGACTTGCACTATCGTGAGATAGATCTACTGGACTCACTTCAGATAATGCCTTGCTAGTATATCTGACACTACTTGCTTGTAAAAATGATTTATATAAGTCCTTGCTACATTTTGTTCTTGTCATTTTTATCTAAAACTATTTTTCTCTAGATTAACATACTTTTTGCTAAGTGCGAAACTCCTGATACTGATAAAACAGCTTTAACTGCTGCTGATATGCTTAATGACCGAGTGTTACCATGGTATGAGACTCAAGGAATACCAATACTTCGTATTCTGACAGATCGTGGGTCAGAATATAAGGGGAATATAGAGCATCATGCTTTTGAATTATTTCTAAGTATCGAAGGTATAGAGCATACTACTACGAAAGCATATTCTCCTCAAACAAACGGTATGTGTGAGCGTTTTAATAAAACCATGAAACAAGAATTCTTTGATACAGCTATGCGGAAAAAGATTTATACAGATCTTGATGACCTACAATTAGATCTTGATATCTGGCTAGAGTATTTCAATAATGAAAGACCTCATTCTGGTAAATATTGTTATGGAAAAACTCCTATGCAAACTTTTAAGGATAGTAAGAAATTAGCTGTTGAAAAGAATAATGAAATCTTGTATCTTAAATAGTCTATCCGCCAAAAACACTTCAAATCCTGATCATTTGTAATGGGATAGAGTTTTGACAACAAATTGCTAAGATTTTCAATAAAAATTAATAAGTTATGTTAATTTTTACTGATACATTTCTGTGTTGGTCTAATTTTGATATGGAGCTATTGTTAACGATTTTTTATCGTTCATCTAGTTTTTGCATGATGATATTTTTGATTTATGTGGAGTTAGACACGATTTGTAAATGATTTGCAATGCATCGTAAATTCAAACCAATAGCAGAGATTATTGGATTGATAATATCTCCTATCATACCTTTCAAGAAGTTTCTACCCATCCGACCATATTGCTTTAAGTGACCTATTATTGGTTCTATGGCACTGCGTCTCTTGATCATAGACTTGTCCTCTTGTAACAACTTCTTCCGCGTTTTTGGGGTATATACCTTACTCTTCTCCTTTACATTGCTACCACTATACCCAAGATCAACAAATGATTTCTTTATCTTGATTCCAGTGACACTCTCTACTGCTTCAAAGCTCTGATGCAATGTATGACCATCATAAGGATTATTATGAAACGATTTTGCGGATAAAACAAAATTTCTACGACCACTTACTACTACCGCTACTTTATTGCCAAACTCATATGGCTTGTTGCGTTTTCCCTTTCCTATACACTCTACTTCAGGGGCATGAAAACTATATAATACTTTGTTATCTTCTTTATATTGCTTTTTAGCTTCTCTTTTTAAAACAGATTGGTTATGTATTTGTTTTATTTTTTGCAATACTTCTTGATTTTTGAGAGACAAGTTTAATTGCTTATTTTTGATCTCACGCTCACATACTCTAATCAAACGACCCAGTAATATTTTTAAATGCTTCATTATTTTCCAACGCTTCTTGGCTTTACTATGTTCTTTATATTTCCATAGCTTTACTATATCGCGTTTATAGGTTCTAGCGTATGTTTCATTCAAATGTATACCCAAACTGTTGCAAAGCTTTACTATGCTAAGCCTAGCTTTATCCATTAAATAAACATCGTGTGGGTGTTTGATATTCTTAATTTGTACAGTCGTATCAGCGATGATTAATTCCAAATCTTTTTTTTTAATTGTGTTAGTTTTTATCCCAACCCTGATCAACTCCGATAATATCTCATTATATCCAGCTTCACCTAATACACTACGAAACCGTCGTATACTAGTTTCCGAGATAGCTATGTCTTTTTCTATATATTCCCACCCGCAGAAATACTGCCAATACATATTCTCTTTTAGCTCTTCCTCTGATAATGAATCTGAAAAATTATACATTGCTTGTAGCATCGTTATGCCAAGCATCACTCTATGACATTTTCTATTTCTACCAAATTTCTTAATACAAACATTTTTTGATAACCACTCTTCGAGCCTAGACCAATTTATTAATTCTCTTAATTTATATAGCTTATTATTTGGGTTTAATTCTTCTTTTAACAGGAGTTTCGCACTTAGCAAAATTGTGTATTAGTTAGAAGCCATTTAATGTTGTTCTGAATTGATGTTTTTATAACTTCCCAAGTTTGTTGATATAAAGTAATGTTTTCATTTATCCTCCTTTTGTTCATATCAAGCCAGGCCAATACAGCAAGGCAAATATGATTTCTTTGAGCTCGACCCGTGCGTGCCTGACAGCATTCAATACCACAAGTTTGTTTCAATTCTCGATGATAAACTTCTATAGACCAACGCGCCTTAACAATTTTCTCTATTTGCTCACGTGTAGGATTCTCTAAATTAGTTGTTATGTAATCAATGCGACCATTTTTTGCCACAAACTTAAATACCGTAACCCAACCGTATCCACGTAGGTGAATTTTTAGCCCTTCATCGGGAATCTCTAAAGTTTCCAAGCTAACATTACGATTAACTTTTCTATTTTTTCTTAGGTTGGTAACCCATATCCAACCTAAATTACGTATATGTTTTAAATTATCCAAACCACTATACCAAGCATCCATAACTATAGCATCAGGCTTGATACCTCTTTCTTTAGCTAAAGTAAGCATATCACAAAAATGCTCGTTCTTTGTTTTACCATCAGTTTCTTTATCATATATTCTATAATCTACAGGAGTAGATTGATCAATTTGAGTATTGTAATGCAGTAAGTTTACCATTCCTATACCAGGTATAACATCATGTACAGCCCCAGAATATTGATAATTTACAAGCTCGATCCTCTTACTGTATTGCTTTGACAATAAGGTGTCATCTCCTACTAATAAACAAGGATCTTCCAGATCAATATATTTTGACACTTTGCTATAGATTTCGCTAGGGCGAAAATCCTTACTCTTTAACCATCGACTTGCACTATCGTGCGATAGATCTAATGGACTTACTTCAGATAATGCTTTGCTAGTATATCTTACACTACTTGCTTGTAAGAATGATTTATATAAATCTTTGCTACATTTTGATCTTGTCATTTTTATCTAAAACTATTTTTCTCTAGATTAGCATATTATTTGCTAAGTGCGAAACTCCTGTTTTAATTTATAACCAAACAGTTTCCCTTGTTCTTGCGATTTGATAATGTTGTCTATTGGCATTGACTGAAATCCATAAGGTTTATGACCATATTTTATCATTTTCTTACGGATTGTTGTATTACTTCTTGTCTTAAAACCATATTATCTATAAGGCTTGTAGAGTTTTGGCGGACGGACTAAATATGTATCTGACAGTCAAAATTTAACTGACAATCAGGGGCAAAATTTATAGTGTCTGTAAGATCAAATCTTGACTTCTACAATTTAGATGAGATGAGCATCAAGATCAAAGGCGAAGTATTCATATTATGGAGAGCTGTTGACTCTGAGGGGCATGAATTAGAAGTGTTATTACAGAAGCGTCGCAACAAGAAATCAGCTATTCGCTTTTTATCAAGATTATTGGGTAATTATCCGACTCCAAGAGTAATTGTTACTGATAAGCTCAAGAGTTACATTAAACCGATTAAGCTTATGTGTTCTAAAACTGAGCATCGTACCCATAAGAGACTAAATAATCGCGTTGAGAATGCTCATCAACCAACTAGGCGAAAAGAAAAGATACTGATTAAATTTAAGCATCCTAATTCAGCACAATATACATTATCACTGATGGGAAAAGTCAGAAATATATTTGCTGTAAATGTTGGTAGATATACTAAAACAGCATCTGAACAAAGAATTGCATTTGCATCCGCTAAAGACATTTGGGATGAAGCGACTCAAAGACTTCTTGCTGCCTGAAATCTAAAAATATAGCTCTTCTTGACAAGATCTTACTTAACTTGACGGTGCCCTTGAAGCTGATATAATACATAGTTCTAAAGTGTACGGTGCACACTTTGGTGATGAGTTACTCGATATAATGAATTTTGCTGAGCCTGATAATATACGTTTTATGCCTGATTGGTTTAAGATGACATTAACTGGTGCTATTGCAGATGATCAAATTATTGATTTATCTAATAAAGGTATAAATGATCAGAAATCATTAAAAAGTTTATTATTAGCCCATGGATTAGACAAGATAGAGGGCTTAGATTTATCATATAATACCCTGTAATAGTTGAGATTATATCTTACATTTAGTAAAATAAATTAATTATTAAATGGAGATAAAGAATGAACTTAAATCAAAAAATAATAAAACCAAAATTAGGTTTACTTGAATTAGCTAAGAGCCTTGGTAGTATATCATCAGCATGTAAAGCGATGGGATATAGTAGAGATAGTTATTACAGATTTAAAGAACTGTATGAAACTGGTGGCGAAGAAGCGTTGTATGAAATTAGTCGAAGAAAGCCAATAATAGCGAATAGAGTTGATCCTGCTGTAGAGAAAGCAGTACTAGATATGGCAATAGAATATCCAGCATATGGTCAGCTAAGAGTATCAAATGAGCTTAAAAAAACTGGTGTACTTGTATCACCTGGGGGAGTAAGATCAATTTGGTTACGTAATGATTTAAACAACATCAGTAAAAGACTTAAAGCATTAGAAGCAAAAATGGCTCAAGATGGTATTGTGCTTACTGAGGCACAATTACAAGTGCTAGAGAAGCGTCGTAATGAAAAAGAAGCTCATGGAGAAATTGAGACACAGCATCCAGGGTATCTAGGATGCCAAGATACATATTATGTAGGCAACTTTAAGGGTATAGGTAAGGTTTATTCTCAGGTATTTATTGATAGCTACAGCAGAGTAGCTGATGTTAAACTATATACTGATAAAACAGCTTTAACTGCTGCTGATATGCTTAATGACCGAGTGTTACCATGGTATGAGACTCAAGGGATACCAATACTTCGTATTCTTACAGATCGTGGGTCAGAATATAAGGGGAATATAGAGCATCATGCTTTTGAATTATTTCTAAGTATCGAAGGTATAGAGCATACTACTACTAAAGCATATTCTCCTCAAACAAACGGTATGTGTGAGCGTTTTAATAAAACAATGAAACAAGAATTCTTTGATACAGCTATGCGGAAAAAGATTTATACAAATCTTGATGACCTACAATTAGATCTTGATATCTGGCTAGAGTATTTCAATAATGAAAGACCTCATTCTGGTAAATATTGTTATGGTAAAACTCCTATGCAAACTTTTAAGGATAGTAAGAAATTAGCTGTTGAAAAGAATAATGAAATCTTGTATCTTGAATATGTATCTGACAGTCAAAATTTAACTGACAATCAGGTACGAAATTTATAGTGTCTGTAAGATCAAATCTTGACTTCTACAAATACCCTTACAGAAGGCATTTATGCCGTAATCTTAAGCCCTCCATTTTACAAAATGCAGGGTGATTAACTTTTAGCACTTGTTTTTAACTAGGCGCCCTATATGTCTATGAAGACTTTAGAGTCTTGGCTGATGAACTGGGTCTACATAACTTGTAATAAACATCTATTTAAACCCTGAGGCTCATATGACCCATCAAATACACGATATAGTCTATCCGCCAAAAACACTTCAAATCCTGATCATTTGTAATGGGATAGAGTTTTGACAACAAATTGCTAAGATTTTCAATAAAAATTAATAAGTTATGTTAATTTTTACTGATACATTTCTGTGTTGGTCTAATTTTGATATGGAGCTATTGTTAACGATTTTTTATCGTTCATCTAGTTTTTGCATGATGATATTTTTGATTTATGTGGAGTTAGACACGATTTGTAAATGATTTGCAATGCATCGTAAATTCAAACCAATAGCAGAGATTATTGGATTGATAATATCTCCTATCATACCTTTCAAGAAGTTTCTACCCATCCGACCATATTGCTTTAAGTGACCTATTATTGGTTCTATGGCACTGCGTCTCTTGATCATAGACTTGTCCTCTTGTAACAACTTCTTCCGCGTTTTTGGGGTATATACCTTACTCTTCTCCTTTACATTGCTACCACTATACCCAAGATCAACAAATGATTTCTTTATCTTGATTCCAGTGACACTCTCTACTGCTTCAAAGCTCTGATGCAATGTATGACCATCATAAGGATTATTATGAAACGATTTTGCGGATAAAACAAAATTTCTACGACCACTTACTACTACCGCTACTTTATTGCCAAACTCATATGGCTTGTTGCGTTTTTCCTTTCCTATACACTCTACTTCAGGGGCATGAAAACTATATAATACTTTGTTATCTTCTTTATATTGCTTTTTAGCTTCTCTTTTTAAAACAGATTGGTTATGTATTTGTTTTATTTTTTGCAATACTTCTTGATTTTTGAGAGACAAGTTTAATTGCTTATTTTTGATCTCACGCTCACATACTCTAATCAAACGACCCAGTAATATTTTTAAATGCTTCATTATTTTCCAACGCTTCTTGGCTTTACTATGTTCTTTATATTTCCATAGCTTTACTATATCGCGTTTATAGGTTCTAGCGTATGTTTCATTCAAATGTATACCCAAACTGTTGCAAAGCTTTACTATGCTAAGCCTAGCTTTATCCATTAAATAAACATCGTGTGGGTGTTTGATATTCTTAATTTGTACAGTCGTATCAGCGATGATTAATTCCAAATCTTTTTTTTTAATTGTGTTAGTTTTTATCCCAACCCTGATCAACTCCGATAATATCTCATTATATCCAGCTTCACCTAATACACTACGAAACCGTCGTATACTAGTTTCCGAGATAGCTATGTCTTTTTCTATATATTCCCACCCGCAGAAATACTGCCAATACATATTCTCTTTTAGCTCTTCCTCTGATAATGAATCTGAAAAATTATACATTGCTTGTAGCATCGTTATGCCAAGCATCACTCTATGACATTTTCTATTTCTACCAAATTTCTTAATACAAACATTTTTTGATAACCACTCTTCGAGCCTAGACCAATTTATTAATTCTCTTAATTTATATAGCTTATTATTTGGGTTTAATTCTTCTTTTAATTTATAACCAAACAGTTTCCCTTGTTCTTGCGATTTGATAATGTTGTCTATTGGCATTGACTGAAATCCATAAGGTTTATGACCATATTTTATCATTTTCTTACGGATTGTTGTATTACTTCTTGTCTTAAAACCATATTATCTATAAGGCTTGTAGAGTTTTGGCGGACGGACGATATAATATCATCACACAATCTTAATAATATATCAAAGCAAAAGCTAATTGAATTAATTAAACCTTTCAAAAAGGATATCAACACAAAAGACAAGGATGGTCGCACACCTATTATGTTGTACTGCATATTATTCAGCGAAAATACCAACCCCCTTGTACTGCAGACATTAATCTAACTGAAATTATAAACTTATTAGTACAATATACCACTTTACATTCTCTAGTATCTCGCTCAACTGGTGAGGAGAGTATAACAGAAAAAATGTTCAAGTCAACATCCTTATTTAAAGCAGGAGTACTAAATCAATTACTGAACTATTATAATGCATTATTACCGTTTAAGAATGATTCTATATTTAAAAAAGAGTTAGAAAGCTTTTATTTCCAAATTGTACTGATATTACCATATGTTGAAGATGAGATAATGCTAAGAAATATATTGGATAATATAGAGCTTCAAGTGGATCTATTATATGATCCAGCATTGTATAATGATTCATGGGTTAATACACTGTTATGTGAAGCAATTCATTTAGAAAATCAGGTGTTGGTTCGAGTGTTAATCTCGTATGATAGTCGGTATAACACCAGAAGCGATCTATTGGATTTTATTAGAAAACATCCAGCACTGGAGCAATTGATTGTTAATGATCTTAGGATACTGAAGGTTGGTACTATTATAGCACAACAATTTATTAGACTTGAGGAATTTAACAATCATCAAGCATTAGCCCTAAAAATTAATAGCATAGTCCAGTTATCTTTAGTACACAATCAAGACTTTAATGTGCTGAAACAAGAATTTGGATTCAATAATAATATATTCCATGCTATTGCATTAGATAACACTATAAGTGTACAAGATTGTTTTAAAATTTTTAAACATTTCGGTCAGCGGATAGAGTATTTATTGGAATATAATGCTTTAGGTCATAGACCTCTTTATAATGCGGTTTTCATTTGCAATAAGAACTTCTTAACGTTTTATAGTAGTGTCACTAAAATAAATAACGTTGATATTGATGATAAATGGATCGTAGATAAATATGCTAATAATGTTGCACATATTTTAGCAAGAATACAATATGATGATAACGTAAAGTATGTATTAACGTTATGTAATGCAGTATATGAAGTATTACCTTACAAAAATCATTATCAACAAAGTGCTATATGTGATGCAATTATATTCAGGAATATTCCATTTATCAATTACTGGGAACAGAATAACTTTGGTTTCACAGAACTAGATAAGGGTGGCAATTCACTGTGGCAGTATTATGTAATATCAGGGTATGAATCTCAAGAACCATATATATTAGAACAGTCATTAGAATTGATATATGAGAAACTAAAATCAAAGATTGCGCAAACTATATATAAGAAAAATCATATGGGTCTTACTCCAATTCAATTGGCAATCAAAACACTTCGCGTAACAGCATTAGAATTACTCTTAAATTCACATACTTTAAAGGACCGAATAACTTTCACTGATAAAGATAACGAAGGGTATTCAATCTCAGATATTATGGCTATGAATTTTGGTAAAAATTATCATAATAATGTGCGAATAGCAGCTATACGAAATATTGTAAATTTATTAATACCGTTTGTTAATTCAATAAAAAGTAATTATCATGATGGCTCTCAAAGAATTCTTGATATTCTGACACAAAAATTACAGAAACCATTATGGTTATTTCTGAATGACTTATTTCGGACGGAAGTGCTCAATATTCTAAGAAAGAATGGCCACACCACCATATCGGATCAGCATAATGATTTTTTCATTAGAGCTAATGATGTAATACAAGCAGCTATATCAAGGATCAAACTTCAAGATTTATCTCAAAAGTTTAAAGATACAATAAATGCATTACAATTTGATATTGTCTTCTGCAAAACAAATGTATGGGGTGATAATTTAATCAATGTGCTAATGACCAAAGAGCATATAGGCTTTACTCAGGAGTATATGATTCCATTGATAATAGAACTCTTGTCGCCTGAATTAAAGCAACATTATATGCACATGAGCAATAATATTGGACAATTGCCAGTTCATATAGCTGCTGAGAGTCCTAACGATATTATAGATTATTTTTTATTATCGGCTCTGTCTCATCAATTGTGTAAATTTCGTGAACCATTAAATTCTACCATCAAATTTGATCATAAAATGAGCCATAGCTTCATTCCAATTGGGGATAGGCATAGACCATTTTTTGGTAATATAATCAATTGTCAGATATAAAACTTTAAATACTGCGTCATCATTTGGAAAGATGCGTTTATTCTTAGTAACTTTTCTCAATTGGCTATTCAGCGATTCTATCGCATTTGTAGTGTAAATAATCTTACGAATCTCCTTTGGATATTGCAAGAAAATTATCAAATTATCCCAATTATTATACCAAGATTTAGCTATATGCGGATATTGCTTACTCCATTTTTGATCAAATGACTCAAGAGCTAATTCTGCTTCTTTTTCAGTAGCAGAAGTATAGATTAGTTTCAAATCCGCTGCTAATTGCTTTCTATCTTTATATGATACATATTTGAGGCTATTCCTGATCTGATGGACAATACAAATTTGATGTTCAGTTTTCGGATATACTGATGCAATAGCATCAGACATACCAGTTAGATTATCACTACAAGCAATTAAGATATCTTTTACTCCTCGATTCTTCATTTCAGTAAAATTACCAAGCCAAAATTTAGCTCCTTCATTCTCACTTATCCATAAGCCTAAAATATCCTTTCTGCCAGATAAATCTATTCCTAAAGCTACATATACTGATTTATTAATAATAAGTTTATCTTGTCTTACTTTCACTACTAAACAGTCAAAATATACTATAGGGTATACTGATTCAAGAGGTCTACTCTGCCAAATCTTGACCTCATCTATTACTTCATCTGTAATCCTGCTGATTAGGCTCTCACTGATCTCAGCTCCATATAATTCTTGCAATTGTGTTTTAATATCAGACACACTCATACCCTTCGCATATAAGGATATTATCTTTTGGTCTAAGCCATCTATTCTTGTTTGTTTCTTTGAGACTATTATAGGTTCAAATTTACCTTGTCTGTCTCTTGGAACATTTAGCTCTATAGTACCATTCTCACTAATCAGATTCTTACTAAAACTACCATTCCTCGCATTCTCAGTTTCAGCTCTATCATACTTGCTATAACCTAAATGTTCTGACATCTCAGCATGCAGTGCTCGCTCTAAAATACCCTTGGTTAATTCCTTAATTAATCCATTCTGACTTAGTACTGTTTTTAAATCTACTCCGCCTTCTATCAGCAAATCTATTGCTTCATTTATTTTTTTATTCTTCTCTATTTGCATTTCTGTTACCTATATTTTTAATTACTTCTAATATAGGCTCAACAAAAATTTACACAATCATTGCAAAAGACTCTTATTATCAAATGTCAATAGTATTAATACACTCACATCTCCTCCAGAACGTACGTTATATTCTATGAATGTTGTCGATTATACTGCATTATTGGATAATCCAGCTTTATTCAAACGTTTACTTCATGCATTAATAAACGCAAAGTTAAAACTAAAAATATCAGATCCCATAATATTCAAAACAGCATTTTTGAAAAAACTGCATTCTTGGTTATCAAAGGATGAATTAGAAAACCTAAAAATATTTAGTATAATATTATCTCAAAATGCAATACCAAGTAGTATTAGCACAAAGCAATCCCTAGAACTGATCAAAGCAAGACAATCGAGTATTAATGCACGTGATGTATCGTACTACGGTGTAAATTATTCATTATATTCCTATATAATTAACAGTGGTCATTATATCAAATTTAAAGATTCTGTATCCATAATAATAACGGAGAAATATTTAACAACCTTATTAAAATCATTTCATCAGTCATCATCGCAGATAATACTTATAGCATTATTATTTGATGGTCATGCTAGTGCGGCTATTATCACTAAAAACAGTTTAAAGGAATATCATGCATATTTCCAAGATTCAAGTTATACAGAAGGAGAAAGGAAAGTTCTATAATTAGTCCGTCCGCCAAAACTCTACAAGCCTTATAGATAATATGGTTTTAAGACAAGAAGTAATACAACAATCCGTAAGAAAATGATAAAATATGGTCATAAACCTTATGGATTTCAGTCAATGCCAATAGACAACATTATCAAATCGCAAGAACAAGGGAAACTGTTTGGTTATAAATTAAAAGAAGAATTAAACCCAAATAATAAGCTATATAAATTAAGAGAATTAATAAATTGGTCTAGGCTCGAAGAGTGGTTATCAAAAAATGTTTGTATTAAGAAATTTGGTAGAAATATAGCTAACACGGAAATGTTTCTACCACATATTAGGAAAAACTTAGGCATTGATCAATAATTTTATGTAAACAGTTTTTAAAGTTAGTCCAGCAATGTTTAATAGGATTTAGATCTGGTGAATATGTGAGTAAATACAAAAACTATGGTAAAAACCTTTTCGCGTTAGCTATAGAAAATGTCATAGAGTGATGCTTGGCATAACGATGCTACAAGCAATGTATAATTTTTCAGATTCATTATCAGAGGAAGAGCTAAAAGAGAATATGTATTGGCAGTATTTCTGCGGGTGGGAATATATAGAAAAAGACATAGCTATCTCGGAAACTAGTATACGACGGTTTCGTAGTGTATTAGGTGAAGCTGGATATAATGAGATATTATCGGAGTTGATCAGGGTTGGGATAAAAACTAACACAATTAAAAAAAAAGATTTGGAATTAATCATCGCTGATACGACTGTACAAATTAAGAATATCAAACACCCACACGATGTTTATTTAATGGATAAAGCTAGGCTTAGCATAGTAAAGCTTTGCAACAGTTTGGGTATACATTTGAATGAAACATACGCTAGAACCTATAAACGCGATATAGTAAAGCTATGGAAATATAAAGAACATAGTAAAGCCAAGAAGCGTTGGAAAATAATGAAGCATTTAAAAATATTACTGGGTCGTTTGATTAGAGTATGTGAGCGTGAGATCAAAAATAAGCAATTAAACTTGTCTCTCAAAAATCAAGAAGTATTGCAAAAAATAAAACAAATACATAACCAATCTGTTTTAAAAAGAGAAGCTAAAAAGCAATATAAAGAAGATAACAAAGTATTATATAGTTTTCATGCCCCTGAAGTAGAGTGTATAGGAAAGGGAAAACGCAACAAGCCATATGAGTTTGGCAATAAAGTAGCGGTAGTAGTAAGTGGTCGTAGAAATTTTGTTTTATCCGCAAAATCGTTTCATAATAATCCTTATGATGGTCATACATTGCATCAGAGCTTTGAAGCAGTAGAGAGTGTCACTGGAATCAAGATAAAGAAATCATTTGTTGATCTTGGGTATAGTGGTAGCAATGTAAAGGAGAAGAGTAAGGTATATACCCCAAAAACGCGGAAGAAGTTGTTACAAGAGGACAAGTCTATGATCAAGAGACGCAGTGCCATAGAACCAATAATAGGTCACTTAAAGCAATATGGTCGGATGGGTAGAAACTTCTTGAAAGGTATGATAGGAGATATTATCAATCCAATAATCTCTGCTATTGGTTTGAATTTACGATGCATTGCAAATCATTTACAAATCGTGTCTAACTCCACATAAATCAAAAATATCATCATGCAAAAACTAGATGAACGATAAAAAATCGTTAACAATAGCTCCATATCAAAATTAGACCAACACAGAAATGTATCAGTAAAAATTAACATAACTTATTAATTTTTATTGAAAATCTTAGCAATTTGTTGTCAAAACTCTATCCCATTACAAATGATCAGGATTTGAAGTGTTTTTGGCGGATAGACTAATTAATTAAGCCAGATATAATCAATTTTTAATCTCTCAGGGTTTAATTCCCCGAAGCTCTGCTTCGTGATATCATAAGAAACAACTAAAACTTTTTTAGATACCTCGTAGCTCTGCTGCGAGGAGCATCATTTAAATATAGATATATCATGGCTCATTTAACGATAGATGAAAGATTTAAAATATACGAAATGAATAAGAGTGGTTATAGCTCGCGATATATAGGGACAAAGATTGGCCGTGATAAAAGCACTATATGTTATGAACTCAAGAGAATGAGGCATAATTATAGACCAGATAGGGCTAACACACTTGCTTGCAGTTTAAGGCAAGGTAAGAGAAAAAGAAAATTAGATATTGATAATAATTTACGAGCAGAAATAATAAAGCAGTTAACACAGGGTATTTCACCAGATATAATTTCAGGTAGACGTAAACTATCACGAGATACTGTCAATATTTCTACAGAGAGTATATACCAGTTTATTTATACATCTCCTATAGCACAAAGGCAAAAATTATATTTATCTTTAGCAAGAAAAAGGAAAAATAGGTTGCATCATGGTACAAGAATCAGAAACAAAAGAATTACAATACCAAATCGAGTTTCCATTACTGAAAGACCAGAGATAAATAGAAAGATAGCAGCAATAGGTCATTTAGAAGGTGATTTAACTTTTAACAAAGGTAATCAAAGTCGTAATATAGGCGCTCTTGTGGATATCAGAACACAAAAAGTGTTTCTCACTTTAAACCGTTCAAAAAGAACACAAGATGTGATTGGTAACATGAATAAAAAACTTAAACAATTGTCGCATATAATCAAAAGCATAACGTTAGATAATGGCAAAGAATTTACCAATCATGAACAACTATTGCCAAAATCTGAACGAAAAGTATATTTTTGCAATCCTTATTCTCCATGGCAAAAACCATTGATAGAGAAGATTAACTGTAATAGTTGAGATACCGTCTTGAGTGTCAACAACTTTTTCATTATTTTACCTCAATTTTATTTTACAGGGTTTTTATATTTGCACTAAAAGATGTTTTGTTATTAAGAACACCATAAATTATGTGAAGCAACTTACGCATAGCAGCAATCACTATAACCATTTTAGATTTTCCAACATTGCTCAAACGTTGACTAAAATCCTTAATAATCGGATTATGTTTTATAGTCTATCCGCCAAAAACACTTCAAATCCTGATCATTTGTAATGGGATAGAGTTTTGACAACAAATTGCTAAGATTTTCAATAAAAATTAATAAGTTATGTTAATTTTTACTGATACATTTCTGTGTTGGTCTAATTTTGATATGGAGCTATTGTTAACGATTTTTTATCGTTCATCTAGTTTTTGCATGATGATATTTTTGATTTATGTGGAGTTAGACACGATTTGTAAATGATTTGCAATGCATCGTAAATTCAAACCAATAGCAGAGATTATTGGATTGATAATATCTCCTATCATACCTTTCAAGAAGTTTCTACCCATCCGACCATATTGCTTTAAGTGACCTATTATTGGTTCTATGGCACTGCGTCTCTTGATCATAGACTTGTCCTCTTGTAACAACTTCTTCCGCGTTTTTGGGGTATATACCTTACTCTTCTCCTTTACATTGCTACCACTATACCCAAGATCAACAAATGATTTCTTTATCTTGATTCCAGTGACACTCTCTACTGCTTCAAAGCTCTGATGCAATGTATGACCATCATAAGGATTATTATGAAACGATTTTGCGGATAAAACAAAATTTCTACGACCACTTACTACTACCGCTACTTTATTGCCAAACTCATATGGCTTGTTGCGTTTTCCCTTTCCTATACACTCTACTTCAGGGGCATGAAAACTATATAATACTTTGTTATCTTCTTTATATTGCTTTTTAGCTTCTCTTTTTAAAACAGATTGGTTATGTATTTGTTTTATTTTTTGCAATACTTCTTGATTTTTGAGAGACAAGTTTAATTGCTTATTTTTGATCTCACGCTCACATACTCTAATCAAACGACCCAGTAATATTTTTAAATGCTTCATTATTTTCCAACGCTTCTTGGCTTTACTATGTTCTTTATATTTCCATAGCTTTACTATATCGCGTTTATAGGTTCTAGCGTATGTTTCATTCAAATGTATACCCAAACTGTTGCAAAGCTTTACTATGCTAAGCCTAGCTTTATCCATTAAATAAACATCGTGTGGGTGTTTGATATTCTTAATTTGTACAGTCGTATCAGCGATGATTAATTCCAAATCTTTTTTTTTAATTGTGTTAGTTTTTATCCCAACCCTGATCAACTCCGATAATATCTCATTATATCCAGCTTCACCTAATACACTACGAAACCGTCGTATACTAGTTTCCGAGATAGCTATGTCTTTTTCTATATATTCCCACCCGCAGAAATACTGCCAATACATATTCTCTTTTAGCTCTTCCTCTGATAATGAATCTGAAAAATTATACATTGCTTGTAGCATCGTTATGCCAAGCATCACTCTATGACATTTTCTATTTCTACCAAATTTCTTAATACAAACATTTTTTGATAACCACTCTTCGAGCCTAGACCAATTTATTAATTCTCTTAATTTATATAGCTTATTATTTGGGTTTAATTCTTCTTTTAATTTATAACCAAACAGTTTCCCTTGTTCTTGCGATTTGATAATGTTGTCTATTGGCATTGACTGAAATCCATAAGGTTTATGACCATATTTTATCATTTTCTTACGGATTGTTGTATTACTTCTTGTCTTAAAACCATATTATCTATAAGGCTTGTAGAGTTTTGGCGGACGGACTAGCTCCATATCAAAATTAGACCAACACAGAAATGTATCAGTAAAAATTAACATAACTTATTAATTTTTATTGAAAATCTTAGCAATTTGTTGTCAAAACTCTATCCCATTACAAATGATCAGGATTTGAAGTGTTTTTGGCGGATAGACTACACAATTGATGAGACAGAGCCCGTGATCACTATAGCGTCTAGGTCTTCCTCGTTTCATTTCCTCTCTGTAATCAGCATACCAGCCAATCGCCAAATCACTGGCAATCATAAAATCTATGCGACCCCTATTGCGTAAAAAATTATTATATTCTGACCAATTCGTTATTTTATCAGGAGTTTCGCACTTAGCAAAAAGTATGTTAATCTAGAGAAAAATAGTTTTAGATAAAAATGACAAGAACAAAATGTAGCAAGGACTTATATAAATCATTTTTACAAGCAAGTAGTGTCAGATATACTAGCAAGGCATTATCTGAAGTGAGTCCAGTAGATCTATCTCACGATAGTGCAAGTCGATGGTTAAAGAGTAAGGATTTTCGTCCTAGCGAAATCTATAAGGAAGTGTCAAAATATATAGATTGGGAAGCACCGTGTTTATTAGTGGGGGATGACACCTTATTATCAAAGCAATACAGTCAGAAGATTGAGCTTGTACGTTATCAATATTCTGGAGCTGTACATGATGTTATACCTGGTATAGGAATGGTAAACTTACTACATTACAATACTAAAATTGCTCAATCTACTCCCGTAGATTATAGAATATATGATAAAGACACTGATGGTAAAACAAAGAATGAGCATTTTTGTGATATGCTTACTTTAGCTAAAGAAAGAGGTCTCAATCCTGATGCCATAGTCATGGATGCTTGGTATAGCGGGTTGGAGAATTTAAAACATATACGTAATTTAGGCTGGCTATGGGTTACCACCCTAAGGAAAAATAGAAAAGTTAATCATAATGTTAGCTTGGAAAGTTTAGAGATACCCGATGAGGGGCTAAAAATTCACCTACGTGGATACGGTTGGGTTACGGTATTTAAGTTTGTGGCAAAGAATGGTCGCATTGATTACATAACAACGAACTTGGAAAATCCCACACGTGAGCAAATAGAGAAAATTGTTAAGGCACGTTGGTCTATAGAGGTTTATCATCGAGAATTAAAACAAACTTGTGGTATTGAACGCTGTCAGGCACGCACGGGCCGAGCTCAAAGAAATCATATTTGCCTTGCAGTATTTGCCTGGCTTGATATGAATAAAAGGAGGATAAATGAAAACATTACTTTATATCAACAAACTTGGGAAGTTATAAAAACATCAATTCAAAACAATATCAGATGGCTTTTAACTGATTCGCAACTTTGCTAAGTGCGAAACTCCTGTTTATATTTAGAATACTTGCGTGATTTACTAAAAGGGGCTTTCTTCCGAGATCTCATATAATCTGGATTATTTTTAATTCAGGACATCTTACCAGATTATCACCACTCTTGCTCTACAAATCTTATTTATGCAACAAAGCCATGCGGTTAAACTGCTTTGTTTCTTTTTCAATTTTATCCATTGCGTTTAGTTGATTTTGGTATCCACACAAAGTGATACATTATTCTAAAAACATGATGACTATTACGCCTCAATTCCATTCTACTAAATTATAATATGCCAACGCTTATATTATAACGCTATCCATCTAGGGAGCAAGCTCCCTAGATTTTCGCTATGCGGTTAAATCTACTCCGCCTTTTATCAGTAAATCTATTGCTTCATTTATTTTTTTATTCTTCTCTATTTGCATTTCTGTTACCTATATTTTTAATTACTTCTAATATAGGCTCAACAAAAATTTACACAATCATTGCAAAAGACTCGTTTTTTCTTTCTTATTCCATGCGAATCAAAAAACTTCATTGCGAGGAACGAAGCGACGTGGCAATCTCATCAAACATCCTGAGATTGCACACATACAAAACTTACAGTTTCTCCTCGCAATGACAATTCTTAATCCACGCCACCACGGAGTGGCAACTAACCCACTATCTTATTACTACCCATAACGTTATAGCCGCAATCTACATAATGAATTTCGCCCGTAACTCCGGATGCAAGTTGGCTAAATAAATATACCGCCGCTCCTGCTACGTCTTGCTGAAGAGTATTGCGTCTTAGCGGAGCAGTTGCCGCATGAGATTTAAGCATAGTATTAAAGTCACCAATAACGCTACCTGAAAGAGTCTTAATAGGACCTGCTGAAATAGCATTTACACGGATATTATTTTCACCCATATCATTTGCTAAATACCTAACACTTGCCTCTAATGCAGCTTTTGCTACACCCATAACGTTGTAATTTGGTATAACTTTCTCAGCACCGTAATAGCTTAATGTTACTATACTACCACCATCATTCATTAACTTTTCAGCTTCTCTTGCAAGCTCAACTAAAGAGTAGCATGATATATGCAAACTATTATTGAAATTGCCAAGGCTAGTATCTATATACCGTCCTTTAAGTTCGTTTCTATCGGAAAAAGCCATGCCGTGCAGTAAGAAGTCAAAAGTTCCCCATTTTTCTTTTACTTCAGCAAATAAATTAGTAATTGATTCTGGATTTGTAACATCAAGCTCGCTAACAAAATTGCATCCAACTTCTTCCGCAAGAGGTTTAACTCTTTTTTCTAAAATTTCTGATTGATAAGTAAAGCAAAGTTCAGCACCATGTTTGCGTGCGAGCTGTGCTATCGCCCATGATATGGACATATTATTTGCAATACCGGTAATTATACCTTTTTTCCCCTGTAATAATCCTGTAGTCATAATCTCCTGTATAAATATAAAACATCAAGTAGACGAAGTTCAACTTGGAAAAGAGCAAGGAGCCTATAAGGCGAGGAACGGAGCGTATACTTAATACGTGAGTACCGCAGATCTTATAAGACGACGCAGCCAATTTTTCAAGTTCAACGAGTATACCAAAATATAACTTGCCTGGATGATAGCATGATGTATTATTTTGTAAATAAAATAATTGTGATAAAAAAATGTATAAACCGAAGATTAGCTGTTTATTATTAGGTCTATTAAGCGGCTTGGTTTTTGCTCCGACTTTTCTATTACCTGCATTGTTAACCTTATCTTATCTTTGCTATTTGGTACAAAAATCTAAAGATTGGCAAGAGGCAGCAAAGCTTGGATATATATTCGGTTTTGGGCATTTTTTAAGTGGCATATATTGGATTAGCATCGGTGTTAGCGTTTATATATCAGATTTTTGGTGGGCTATTCCTTTCGCATTATGTGGCTTACCTATAATTTTAGCTGTTTTCGTATCTGCAAGTTGTGTATTTAGTTTTTTCGTTAGAAATAACAAATATTATCACTTTATATTTTGCCTATATTGGGTGTTATTTGAGTGGGTAAGATCGTGGATATTTACCGGTCTTCCTTGGAATTTAATAGGTTATGCTTTTTCATTCTCGGATATTTTAATCCAATCTTTAAATATAATTGGAATATATGGGCTTAGTTTTATAGTAATCTATATTTCCACTTCTTTTTATCCATTTTTTACCAAACAGTTTGATCAGTTAAAAGTTTTATTACTGACTTCCAGCATCACCTTAGCCGTGATAATTACTTATGGCAGTGTAAGGCTATATAATAATCCTACAAATTTTACTGATATAAAAGTCCGTTTAGTGCAACCATCAATCCCTCAAACCGATAAATGGAATGAAGAAGAATTTTGGCATAATTTAATGCGCCATATTAATTTATCAGAGCACTCACAGCCTATAGACTTAGTTATTTGGTCGGAGGCAGCTTTAGTAGTACCTTATGATATACCTGTGGTTAAATCAGAGTTGTTAGGGCTACTAAATTCGGTAGATGCTACTTTGATTACAGGTGGGATATCCGATAATAAAAAACGGGGAGAGGATTTTGAACTCTATACTGCTATGTATGCTCTTGAAAAGAACGGCAATAAATTATTTGAATATCATAAATCTCATCTAGTGCCTTTTGGTGAATATATGCCATTTAAAAAAATACTACCTTTTAAAAAGCTAACTCATGGTTTTATTGATTATACTGAAGGGAATGGCGAACTTGTCCATCTTGATAAATATAACCTAAAAATAAAACCTTTGATTTGCTATGAATCTATTTTCCCTGATTTTGTCCGAACAAATAATGAAACAGCTGATGTAATAATTAACGTTACAAATGATGCATGGTATGGAAAATCTAGCGGACCATATCAACATTTTCATATTAGCAAAAGTAGAGCTGTAGAAAATGGTTTACCGATGGTTAGATTAGCAAATAATGGTATTTCTGCAATAATAGACCCTCTTGGTAGGGTAATAAAAAAATTAGATTTAAACGAAACAAATTATATTGACGGTTTAATTCCTAAAAAACTAGATTCTCCCACAATTTTTTCGAAATTCGGAAATATTACTATTCTGCTAATCGTATTTTTTATATTTTTAGTTAACTATTTATTAGATAAAAAGTCCGTCCGCCAAAACTCTACAAGCCTTATAGATAATATGGTTTTAAGACAAGAAGTAATACAACAATCCGTAAGAAAATGATAAAATATGGTCATAAACCTTATGGATTTCAGTCAATGCCAATAGACAACATTATCAAATCGCAAGAACAAGGGAAACTGTTTGGTTATAAATTAAAAGAAGAATTAAACCCAAATAATAAGCTATATAAATTAAGAGAATTAATAAATTGGTCTAGGCTCGAAGAGTGGTTATCAAAAAATGTTTGTATTAAGAAATTTGGTAGAAATAGAAAATGTCATAGAGTGATGCTTGGCATAACGATGCTACAAGCAATGTATAATTTTTCAGATTCATTATCAGAGAAAGAGCTAAAAGAGAATATGTATTGGCAGTATTTCTGCGGGTGGGAATATATAGAAAAAGACATAGCTATCTCGGAAACTAGTATACGACGGTTTCGTAGTGTATTAGGTGAAGCTGGATATAATGAGATATTATCGGAGTTGATCAGGGTTGGGATAAAAACTAACACAATTAAAAAAAAAGATTTGGAATTAATCATCGCTGATACGACTGTACAAATTAAGAATATCAAACACCCACACGATGTTTATTTAATGGATAAAGCTAGGCTTAGCATAGTAAAGCTTTGCAACAGTTTGGGTATACATTTGAATGAAACATACGCTAGAACCTATAAACGCGATATAGTAAAGCTATGGAAATATAAAGAACATAGTAAAGCCAAGAAGCGTTGGAAAATAATGAAGCATTTAAAAATATTACTGGGTCGTTTGATTAGAGTATGTGAGCGTGAGATCAAAAATAAGCAATTAAACTTGTCTCTCAAAAATCAAGAAGTATTGCAAAAAATAAAACAAATACATAACCAATCTGTTTTAAAAAGAGAAGCTAAAAAGCAATATAAAGAAGATAACAAAGTATTATATAGTTTTCATGCCCCTGAAGTAGAGTGTATAGGAAAGGGAAAACGCAACAAGCCATATGAGTTTGGCAATAAAGTAGCGGTAGTAGTAAGTGGTCGTAGAAATTTTGTTTTATCCGCAAAATCGTTTCATAATAATCCTTATGATGGTCATACATTGCATCAGAGCTTTGAAGCAGTAGAGAGTGTCACTGGAATCAAGATAGTCCGTCCGCCAAAACTCTACAAGCCTTATAGATAATATGGTTTTAAGACAAGAAGTAATACAACAATCCGTAAGAAAATGATAAAATATGGTCATAAACCTTATGGATTTCAGTCAATGCCAATAGACAACATTATCAAATCGCAAGAACAAGGGAAACTGTTTGGTTATAAATTAAAAGAAGAATTAAACCCAAATAATAAGCTATATAAATTAAGAGAATTAATAAATTGGTCTAGGCTCGAAGAGTGGTTATCAAAAAATGTTTGTATTAAGAAATTTGGTAGAAATAGAAAATGTCATAGAGTGATGCTTGGCATAACGATGCTACAAGCAATGTATAATTTTTCAGATTCATTATCAGAGGAAGAGCTAAAAGAGAATATGTATTGGCAGTATTTCTGCGGGTGGGAATATATAGAAAAAGACATAGCTATCTCGGAAACTAGTATACGACGGTTTCGTAGTGTATTAGGTGAAGCTGGATATAATGAGATATTATCGGAGTTGATCAGGGTTGGGATAAAAACTAACACAATTAAAAAAAAAGATTTGGAATTAATCTCTCAGGGTTTAATTCCCCGAAGCTCTGCTTCGTGATATCATAAGAAACAACTAAAACTTTTTTAGATACCTCGTAGCTCTGCTGCGAGGAGCATCATTCATCGCTGATACGACTGTACAAATTAAGAATATCAAACACCCACACGATGTTTATTTAATGGATAAAGCTAGGCTTAGCATAGTAAAGCTTTGCAACAGTTTGGGTATACATTTGAATGAAACATACGCTAGAACCTATAAACGCGATATAGTAAAGCTATGGAAATATAAAGAACATAGTAAAGCCAAGAAGCGTTGGAAAATAATGAAGCATTTAAAAATATTACTGGGTCGTTTGATTAGAGTATGTGAGCGTGAGATCAAAAATAAGCAATTAAACTTGTCTCTCAAAAATCAAGAAGTATTGCAAAAAATAAAACAAATACATAACCAATCTGTTTTAAAAAGAGAAGCTAAAAAGCAATATAAAGAAGATAACAAAGTATTATATAGTTTTCATGCCCCTGAAGTAGAGTGTATAGGAAAGGGAAAACGCAACAAGCCATATGAGTTTGGCAATAAAGTAGCGGTAGTAGTAAGTGGTCGTAGAAATTTTGTTTTATCCGCAAAATCGTTTCATAATAATCCTTATGATGGTCATACATTGCATCAGAGCTTTGAAGCAGTAGAGAGTGTCACTGGAATCAAGATAAAGAAATCATTTGTTGATCTTGGGTATAGTGGTAGCAATGTAAAGGAGAAGAGTAAGGTATATACCCCAAAAACGCGGAAGAAGTTGTTACAAGAGGACAAGTCTATGATCAAGAGACGCAGTGCCATAGAACCAATAATAGGTCACTTAAAGCAATATGGTCGGATGGGTAGAAACTTCTTGAAAGGTATGATAGGAGATATTATCAATCCAATAATCTCTGCTATTGGTTTGAATTTACGATGCATTGCAAATCATTTACAAATCGTGTCTAACTCCACATAAATCAAAAATATCATCATGCAAAAACTAGATGAACGATAAAAAATCGTTAACAATAGCTCCATATCAAAATTAGACCAACACAGAAATGTATCAGTAAAAATTAACATAACTTATTAATTTTTATTGAAAATCTTAGCAATTTGTTGTCAAAACTCTATCCCATTACAAATGATCAGGATTTGAAGTGTTTTTGGCGGATAGACTAAAAAGCTTAAAATGATGCTCCTCGCAGCAGAGCTACGAGGTATCTAAAAAAGTTTTAGTTGTTTCTTATGATATCACGAAGCAGAGCTTCGGGGAATTAAACCCTGAGAGATTAATTTTTACTGAACAAACAGTTTGAGTCTGGCTATTTAGTAAATCTGTAATATGATCAATTATTGGCTCAATCTTCTTTTCTAATAGCACTTCTAATGCAGTAACTACATTCAATTCTCCATACATTTTTGCTAATTGTAATATTTTAAGATATATTTTATGCCCTTTATATGGATATATAGAGATAAGCTGGTCATATACCTGACGAAATATAGCACGTGGGAATAAAGCTTCATAATATTGATATTGAACAAATGCTCCAGGTTTACGTACTAAACTATCAATAATATGTCTATAATCAATAACATAGCCATTGCTGATTCTAGACATTTTGTAGAAGTCAAGATTTGATCTTACAGACACTATAAATTTCGTACCTGATTGTCAGTTAAATTTTGACTGTCAGATACATATTCAAGATACAAGATTTCATTATTCTTTTCAACAGCTAATTTCTTACTATCCTTAAAAGTTTGCATAGGAGTTTTACCATAACAATATTTACCAGAATGAGGTCTTTCATTATTGAAATACTCTAGCCAGATATCAAGATCTAATTGTAGGTCATCAAGATTTGTATAAATCTTTTTCCGCATAGCTGTATCAAAGAATTCTTGTTTCATTGTTTTATTAAAACGCTCACACATACCGTTTGTTTGAGGAGAATATGCTTTAGTAGTAGTATGCTCTATACCTTCGATACTTAGAAATAATTCAAAAGCATGATGCTCTATATTCCCCTTATATTCTGACCCACGATCTGTAAGACTGAAGTTTTGACAAAAAGATAACCAAACTTATAAAGTATGATATAAATACGCTCAAATACAAAATGGTTTTTAGTGTGTATGATTATGCAAGAAATGTTGCAAGAAATAAAAAATTTTCCCCTATAATCAAGATGTGGTTTTAGAATTAATACTATCACTAGTAACTAATGATAGCGTTAAAGCAAGATCTGTTGTTGAATTAACAACTAATAAATATTTTCAGCGTAGTTGGTCAAGTGTATACAGAGCTATAGAGAATTTTTACTGTGCTCGTGATGAATCATTAAATATAAGAGATGAGCAACGTTTTAAGACTCGAGAAGATATAGAAAAATACTTAATAAGTAAACTGATTAATGAGGGTAAAAACTTACTGCAAATAGATACTACAGTGAATACCAGCCAATCGCCAAATCACTGGCAATCATAAAATCTATGCGACCCCTATTGCGTAAAAAATTATTATATTCTGACCAATTCGTTATTTTATATTTAGAATACTTGCGTGATTTACTAAAAGGGGCTTTCTTCCGAGATCTCATATAATCTGGATTATTTTTTAATTCAGGACATCTTACCAGATTATCACCACTCTTGCTCTACAAATTTTATTTATAGCTAACACGGAAATGTTTCTACCACATATTAGGAAAAACTTAGGCATTGATCAATAATTTTATGTAAACAGTTTTTAAAGTTAGTCCAGCAATGTTTAATAGGATTTAGATCTGGTGAATATGTGAGTAAATACAAAAACTATGGTAAAAACCTTTTCGCGTTAGCTATATGCAACAAAGCCATACCTCATTGGGTGTTTTATAACCGAGCACTTTTCTTGGTAAATTATTTAAAAAATCCTCAATTTCTTGTAATTGCTTTATTGTTAATTTTTTTATATCTAAAGATTTAGAGTATACTCTGTGCACCATTGAGTTAATCTTCTCTATCAATGGTTTTTGCCATGGAGAATAAGGATTGCAAAAATATACTTTTCGTTCAGATTTTGGCAATAGTTGTTCATGATTGGTAAATTCTTTGCCATTATCTAACGTTATGCTTTTGATTATATGCGACAATTGTTTAAGTTTTTTATTCATGTTACCAATCACATCTTGTGTTCTTTTTGAACGGTTTAAAGTGAGAAACACTTTTTGTGTTCTGATATCCACAAGAGCGCCTATATTACGACTTTGATTACCTTTGTTAAAAGTTAAATCACCTTCTAAATGACCTATTGCTGCTATCTTTCTATTTATCTCTGGTCTTTCAGTAATGGAAACTCGATTTGGTATAGCTAACGCGGAAAGGTTTTTACCATAGTTTTTGTATTTACTCACATATTCACCAGATCTCAATCCTATTAAACATTGCTGGACTAACTTTAAAAACTGTTTACGTAAAATTATTGATCAATGCCTAAGTTTTTCCTAATCTGTGGTAGAAACATTTCCGTGTTAGCTATATTGTAATTCTTTTGTTTCTGATTCTTGTACCATGATGCAACCTATTTTTCCTTTTTCTTGCTAAAGATAAATATAATTTTTGCCTTTGTGCTATAGGAGATGTATAAATAAACTGGTATATACTCTCTGTAGAAATATTGACAGTATCTCGTGATAGTTTACGTCTACCTGAAATTATATCTGGTGAAATACCCTGTGTTAACTGCTTTATTATTTCTGCTCGTAAATTATTATCAATATCTAATTTTCTTTTTCTCTTACCTTGCCTTAAACTGCAAGCAAGTGTGTTAGGCTTTGTTGCATAAATAAGATTTGTAGAGCAAGAGTGGTGATAATCTGGTAAGATGTCCTGAATTAAAAATAATCCAGATTATATGAGATCTCGGAAGAAAGCCCCTTTTAGTAAATCACGCAAGTATTCTAAATATAAAATAACGAATTGGTCAGAATATAATAATTTTTTACGCAATAGGGGTCGCATAGATTTTATGATTGCCAGTGATTTGGCGATTGGCTGGTATGCTGATTACAGAGAGGAAATGAAACGAGGAAGACCTAGACGCTATAGTGATCACGCTATATTACAGTGTTTGAAGATCAGATGCTTATTCGGTCTTAAGTTACGCCAAACCCAAGGCTTTATAAACTGGCTCTTTGAAATATCGGGTTTATCTATTAGATGTCCAGACTATACAACATTAAGTAAGCGTATGAAGTCATTAGATCTTAGGTATTTACATGGAAATCAAGATAAAGAATTTAGTTGTATTTCAATGGATAGTACAGGGATACAAGCCTACACAGGGAACGAATGGCTAGAAAATAAGCATGGTAAGCAATATAAGCGTCGCATATGGAAAAAGCTACATATCGTTATAGAAGATCAAGGTATGATACTTGCCGATAGTACCACAGAGCATACTATAGATGATAGATCACAGATTGGACTACTAATAGCTAATGTCAGAGCCAAGGATTTTCTGGGAGATCGAGGGTATGACGGTGAATCTACATATCAATTGTTGAGAAAGAAGAAGATAAAACCAGTTATTAGACCCCCAAACTCTTCAGTAAAAGTTCAATCGCTTAGGGATAAAACTGAGAGAGATGCAGCTGTTATATATCAACAAAACAAAGGATACCAAGCATGGAGGGTAAAGAATAATTATGGTAGAAGGGAGCGTGTAGAGAACACGTTCTTTCGATTTAAAACTTCTTTTGGTAGTAAGTTTCTATCAAGACATGATCAAAATATGACAAAAGAAATGTCTATTAAATGCCACTTATTAAACAAAATGTTTGAAATTGGTAAACCTATCTCTGTGCCTGTTGGCTAGGCTAGCATTGCGGGGTTAGGGGCAGTATATTCAAAAGCTTATTTATGCAACAAAGCCATGCAAAAGTAGGTAAGCAAAGGTTCTTGAGTAAATTATTTAGCGGTTGCGGAGTTATTATCTGTTTACTCATGCAACCTCCATTGTTTTAAAGCAATGTAATTGATCATATTCAGACAGTATTGGTTGATTAATTTTTACTGAACAAACAGTTTGAGTCTGGCTATTTAGTAAATCTGTAATATGATCAATTATTGGCTCAATCTTCTTTTCTAATAGCACTTCTAATGCAGTAACTACATTCAATTCTCCATACATTTTTGCTAATTGTAATATTTTAAGATATATTTTATGCCCTTTATATGGATATATAGAGATAAGCTGGTCATATATAGCTAACACGGAAATGTTTCTACCACAGATTAGGAAAAACTTAGGCATTGATAAATAATTTTACGTAAACAGTTTTTAAAGTTAGTCCAGCAATGTTTAATAGGATTGAGATCTGGTGAATATGTGAGTAAATACAAAAACTATGGTAAAAACCTTTCCGCGTTAGCTATACCTGACGAAATATAGCACGTGGGAATAAAGCTTCATAATATTGATATTGAACAAATGCTCCAGGTTTACGTACTAAACTATCAATAATATGTCTATAATCAATAACATAGCCATTGCTGATTCTAGACATTTTTTGTAAACATTTGTTACCATAGTAAAGCTCTATTTCTTCAGAATAAATATAAGCTTTTAAAGTATAACCTATTAAGCGACTAGGCACAGAATAAGCTACAGATAAAATACTAACTGTACTGCTTGGATTAACACGTACTGATAATATTGTAGGTGCATTCCATTTCCTGATTGGTAACTCTTTTAAATGAACTAATTCTTCAGCTAATTTTTCTTTTCTACAGCTATTTCGCTTTTCTTTAATTTGTGTAAGGAATAATTCATAAGCTTTTAAATCAACAAAATTACGTGATCCACGTAATAGCAGATGTTGATTCACTGCTTGCTTAAATGTATCATGACTTTTTTCAACAGAACCATTTTCATGACTGACGCCTGGATTATTTCGCGATGGTGCAACATTGTAATAACCAAGCAATTCTTGCCATCTTTCTGTAAATTGTCTACTATTACCACATTGCTTGGTAGCTGCACTTAAATTATCTGTACGATGCTCTGGTAAAACTCCACCTAACTCCCATACAGCTTTTTCAAACCCTGATGCTAATGTATCAAAACTTTCACTATGGCATATGCTAAAAGTTTCCCAACATGAATAAGGCAACATAAAATGAAATAGTAAGTGAGGATATGGTTGCCCACCAATACAAATACCCAATTGATTCATATTGGTCCAATCAGACTGACTCTGTTTGCCAGGAAGAATATTTTGTAAAAAGATTACTGTCTTATCCTTACCATGTGCAGCTCTCCATTGTTTCAACCTTTTCTGCAAACAGCGTAATTGCTTCCCATTATAATTCCCATGATACTTTTCTGTCAAATATGCTAATATGGTAGTTGCTTGCAACTCCGGTGCTGATTCTAGCATTGATTCTATTTCATCCCAGTGCTTCACAAATGGATCCTTACGTGTCCTATATTTACGTATTGTGCGTAATTCGCTTGGATACTTATTAATACGTAAATACTTACGTGCCGTTTTTACACTCATACCTGCTTTTGCAGCAGAAATTATCTGATTATATTTTTTGATCTTTTGCATTAAAATACCTACTTGGTTATTTGTACATGTCATCAGTAATTCTCGAATAATATTTAAATATTTAAAAATAAATTTTTATTCGATTTTACTGTCCATAGTTACTTCTTTTTTATAGGTAATTTTAATGTTCGTTGAGGGTAATTCTAATATTCGTTAGTCACCTAAATTAGCGTCTTGAGTCATTTGATCAAAAATGGAGTAAGCAATATCCGCATATAGCTAAATCTTGGTATAATAATTGGGATAATTTGATAATTTTCTTGCAATATCCAAAGGAGATTCGTAAGATTATTTACACTACAAATGCGATAGAATCGCTGAATAGCCAATTGAGAAAAGTTACTAAGAATAAACGCATCTTTCCAAATGATGACGCAGTATTTAAGGTTTTATATCTGACAATTGATTATATTACCAAAAAATGGTCTATGCCTATCCCCAATTGGAATGAAGCTATGGCTCATTTTATGATCAAATTTGATGGTAGAATTTAATGGTTCACGAAATTTACACAATTGATGAGACAGAGCCAGCTGTTGAAAAGAATAATGAAATCTTGTATCTTGAATATGTATCTGACAGTCAAAATTTAACTGACAATCAGGTGCGAAATTTATAGTGTCTGTAAGATCAAATCTTGACTTCTACACTTAATGGCTATGACCTATCAAAATATATGGGGATTGCGTCCTAAAAACAAAAATAGTCGTATTGTGATTGGAGGCAGCTTGTTTTTGCCATTATTACTGGAGTATCCGGAAGCTCCTAAAGCTCAGTCGCTTGCTGATAAGAAACGTTTTGAAATATTATATCTAACTGATTAATCCCTGTTGGGTTAAATTCCCCGTGGCTTGCCACGATTATTTTATCTATGTTTTTCATGTCCTAGTTTCTTATCTAATTTGATGTTTAATTTAGTTGGTGTTGTTATTATGCTCTTTTGAATATTTTGTCTTTTTTCTTGAGATAATAAATTTTCATTATTATTGGATATTTTCGCTATAATCTGATTAATATTATTCTGCTCCAGTTTTATCGCTTTATCGTTATTTAAAATTAGCTCTCCAATTTTTTCACCAATTTTAGGAGCATATTTTACGGCAAAAATTGAAACAGGTAGAACTACAATAGAAAAAGCTGCCCCTGCTGTTGCAACGCTAATCGCTCCGACTAAAAGGGCACAAGCAGCACCAGCAATTTTTCCGGTAGTTTGTTTAAATAGATTACTTTTTCTTGTAAGTTCTGAAGATATTTCTAATACTTTACTAAATTCTTGTTGTATATAAGTGTTTACTTCATTAGGGGTTTTGTACTTATTTATGCCATATCTTAAAGATGTACGGAATAATTTTACGTGCGATTGGGCATAATTAATTATTTCGTCGAAATTCTTTTCTTTTAAAAGAACTTTAAACACGTTTTTAATTTTTAATTTTTCTTCACTACTTATTTTTTCAGCTCCAAAATACATTTCTACTAGATTTTCTGCTACGATATCCTGTGATTGTTCAGAAATATTTTGATTATTCTCATCTTCTGGAGTAATCAGAATTACAAATAATTTTAGAGCTAGAGAAAAACTATCATCATTAATAACACGTAGCCTTAAGTGATTTTTAAGCCTTGAAATACATGTATTTATATATTTTTTAGCTTCAGGTTTTGAATTAAGTCTTATCGCATAATCTATAGCAAGCATATTTGCAAGAGTTGAGCAGGTAATTTCGGTAAGGTTATTAATAAAATTATTAATAATGTCTTTTTTAAATAAAGTAGTATCTATATTATTCATGTTGAAGATAATTCTCGTATATATAATATTAATTTGGCATAAATAAGGTTAGGAGGGTGAGCTACTGAAAGTTTGTAAATATTTTTAGGTGTTAATACTTCTTCATTTCGTACTCTTACAAATGATATAAGTGTGTTAGGCGGCATATAAGAATAGATTTTATGAAATATTTTTAGGAAAGTTATAAAATCCACAGCTGCATATTTTATATTTATACTATAATTATTTACACGAATATTTTCGTTTTCGATTGCCGGAATATTATTGTTAAAAAAGACTGAGTTTATTGATATATCTATAGGTTCTAGTAGATTATATTTATTGCTTAAACCTTTTATTTTAGGAATTAATTCTTGATAATTTAAGCAGGTTACTTTATTTGGTAAACTTAAATCGACATATTTCTTATAGGATTCTAAAATTTCTTCTTTAGAATTTTGTACGGAATAAAGCTTTAATACTTCTTCAGTTAAACTTTCTTGAGCTAATTGTTTATTAAGAATTGATTGTGCATATTCTTGCTGTAAACTTTTTATTACCCAAACAGTTAATGAAATAAAGAAAAAATATATAATAAATTGAAAGAATATAAGATTCTTTAAATACACAATATATTTTTGAAACATCTCTTTACCTTAAATAATTTAAGTTTTTTCGTCAATGATACTAACAAATAAAGGGATTTCTACTCTATTTGATATATCAATTATTTTATCCTTATATATAACGTAATCTATATACAAATGAGGTAATTTATTTTTTACGCTTGTCATATGATCATTAAGCATTTTGATTGACTCATCTACTGAGATGCCTTGAGTATTGTAATTAAGCAATAGTTTAATTAATAAGTGTCTTTTTGAGACCAGTAAAATATTATCTATATTTGTTAATTCCCATTTTATTTCTTTTACTTTAAAAGATGGATTAAGGGTAATAATAAGTTTTTCAAGTAGTTCAAATGGTAATGGTACTGGTGCTTCCAGTAATTTGTCTATTACGTATAAGTCAGCAAGACTAGTAGTATTTTTAATATATGGATATTTATGTTTTATATTATCATATTCTTGATTTGTGGCATAATATTTTTCATTAATAAAGTTAGTATCTTTATAATTTATATCTGTACGATATTTCATAACACCAGCAGTAATTATTAGTGTTGCAAGTAATGCAGCAGATAATTTAAATGTTAAGCTTCTTATAATAGTTAGCTTTTTTATTGATTTTAGATAACTATTAGAAGCAGGAAAGTTTTTATGTTTGATAAGTAATTTACTGATATTTGTATCTATAAGCCGAGTATTCTCTAGATTCGGTTCGTTTAATATGTTATCAACTGGAACAAGGATTACACGATAATCTTCAAAGCTTATAGGCTCTAATAAAGATTTTAATTCTTCATCTACTATAAGAATAATGCAAACTTCTTTATTGAGATTATTGATATAGTTTTTAAATAATATTAAATAGTCATTAATTTCCTGTTCTATAATACCTTGAACATAACTAGCTGTCTTATCAAATGGATATTCAAAATTTCTAATGGTGATTATATTATTTTTATGTTTGATAATGAACTTTATACCGCCAGCTTGTGTTGTAAAAGTACAAATTTGAAAATAATTTGCAAATTTATTATTTTCTACATTTTGAACTATTTTATTGATAATAACTTGTAGTTCTAGCGTTAAAAAATACATTCCTTTAAAATTAAACAATCTATTTTCTATTACGCATGAAACTATATCGCTTAAAGGAGCTTTTAAAGGAGATGACATAATTAAAAGCGACCAAATCTCGCTTGGTTGAGAAGTAACCTCATAAACACAATGAGCTATAATATCTTCTTTCTCAAAATACCCTGCAATAAATTGTTCAATAGGATCTATCTTGACTATAGATTGCAATACTGGCAACTGATCATGACGCATCTTGCATTCAGTATTATCAAGTAAAAAGTAAATATCACTTTTGGAAAATTTATTAAAAAAATTCTTATATAAGCTTAAATCAATTTGCTCTTCTTCCTTATAAGGAATAAATAATTTATCTAATATTTTATCGCCAAGAAAAGCACTAAGAAAAATGCCTTTATTGCCTAATAAAACTACAATATTTTTTTTCAGTTTAAATAAGTCAAAAATATTTTTCATGAATATTTTTTATAAATTAAGTTTATTTTGATTATAATTCATTATATATAATTAATTTTTATACTTATCATAATATATATGTCTAAATTTACCACCGAAGAAATTAGAAGTAAATTCATATCTTACTTTAAAGCAAATAATCATACGCATGTAAGTAGCAGTCCGCTCATTCCTCATAACGATCCGAGCCTTATGTTTGTTAATTCTGGTATGGTACAGTTTAAAAATGTCTTTACTGGGCAAGAAAAAAGACCGTACGACAAAGTAGTAACCAGTCAAAAATCGCTGCGGGCAGGCGGAAAACATAATGACCTTGAAAATGTTGGCTATACTGCAAGGCATCATACGTTTTTTGAGATGCTCGGTAATTTTTCTTTCGGTGATTATTTTAAAGAGCAGGCTATATATTATGCTTGGAATTTACTGACTAAAGAGTTTGAATTACCAAAGGATAAGCTTTATGCAACAGTTTATCACACTGACGACGAAGCAGCCTCTTATTGGAAAAAAATAGCGGAGTTTTCAGATGATCGCATAATTAGAATTAAAACAAATGATAATTTTTGGTCAATGGGGGATCTAGGTCCATGCGGTCCGTGTTCAGAAATATTTTATGATCATGGTGAGCAAATATATGGTGGTTTACCTAGCACCAAAGATGAAGATGGTGACCGCTTTATCGAAATTTGGAATATGGTATTTATGCAACATGAACAGATTGATAAAGACACCAGAATAGATTTGCCGAAGAAGTCGATTGATACCGGCATGGGTCTTGAGCGTATGACAGCAGTGCTACAGCATGTTAATAATAATTATGATATAGATCTATTCCAAGAAATAATTAGTTTCACAGAGAATATATTAAAGGTGAAAGTAGAGGCAGAGGCAAAATTCTCATACCGTGTTATTGCTGATCACTTAAGAGCTTGTAGCTTTTTGATAGCTGATGGGGTAGTGCCATCAAATGAGGGACGTGGTTACGTGCTACGCCGCATTATGAGAAGAGCTATGCGTCACGCTCATATACTCGGGTCAAAAGAGCCGCTAATGTATAAGTTACTGCCGAAACTTGTTGATTTAATGGGTAATACATACCCTGAGCTTAAACGAGCAGAAAGCTTTATAAGTATTATATTGGAGCAGGAAGAAATTAGATTTAAAACTACTTTAGAGCGTGGTTTAAAATTACTTTCCGAAGAAACAGAAAATCTAAATGCAGGCGGTAGATTATCAGGTGAAGTAGCATTTAAGTTATATGACACATATGGGTTTCCTCTTGATTTGACCGAAGATATTTTAAAAAATTGTAATATTGCTGTTGATCATCAAGGATTCGAGCAGCAAATGCTTGAGCAAAAAGAGCGTGCTAGAAAATCTTGGCTTGGATCAGGTGAATCTAAAACTGATCAGCTATGGTTTGATATTAAAGCAAAATATGGCAGTACGGAGTTTTTAGGCTACAATCTTAATGAAGCTGATGGAAAAATAGTTGCTTTAATTAAAGATAATGCTTTAGTAAACGATATTAGCGAAATAGATACGCAATTTCTCTTAATAGCCAACCAAACGCCTTTTTATGGTGAGTCAGGTGGGCAGATGGGCGATATCGGAGTAATTAAAACCCAAAATTGTGAAATAGACGTAATAGATACTCTAAAATATCTAGGTTCTATCATAGTTCATAAATGTATATTGAAAAAAGGTAAGGTTACTACGGATGAAAATGCTAATTTTAGTATTGATGTTAAGTATAGGCAAAATTTAAGAATTCACCATTCGGCAACTCATTTGCTTCATGCTGTATTGCATCAGGTACTTGGCAAGCATGTTACGCAAAAAGGATCACTCGTTGCTACTTCTTATTTAAGATTTGATATTAGCCATCCTAAAGCTTTAACTCCTGAAGAAATTGTTTTAATTGAAGATAAGGTAAATGAGATTATTAGAGATAATCATGAAGTAGATACTACGCTTATGTCTACCGAAGATGCGGTAAAACAAGGAGCTATGGCATTATTTGGCGAGAAATACGATTCTGAAGTTAGAGTAGTTAAGATGGGTGAAACTTCGCTTGAGCTATGTGGCGGTACGCATGTCAGACATACCGGTGATATTGGTTGCTTTAAAATTACCAGCGAATCAGCTATTGCAGCAGGTATTCGTAGAATCGAAGCAGTTTGCGGTGAGTTTGTAATTAAGCTAATTAGGGAAAAAGAGGGGCTACTTAAAAATATAGAAAATAGCCTAAAGACCAACAAAAATGAGCTTGTTAGTAAAGTTAACAATATTTTAGAGCGTAATAAAGAGCTTGAAAAGGAGTTAGAAAAAACTTATTTAGCTAGTTTAGATTTAAGCGTCGAGCAGATTGAAAAACAAGCCGAAAAGATCAAGGAAATTAAGTTAATTTATCGTCATGTAGAAAATTTAGACAATAAAATTTTACGTCAAGCTGCCGAGAATTTAGTTAAAAAAGCAGAAAATTTAGTAGTGGTGTATGTTGGAAATAATAGCTCTAAACTATCTATTACTGTTGCAATAAGTAAGGCTATAACAGATAAATTTAAAGCAGGTATAATTGCAAAAGAACTTTCGTTATTTTTAGGTGGTAGCGGTGGCGGTGGGCAGCCTTCCATTGCCCAAGCTGGCGGAAGCGACCTTGCCAAATTACCGAAAGTCAAAGAAAAGCTACAAAGCCTATTAGATATTTAATATAAACTTTAAAAATGATGCTCCTCGCAGCAGAGCTACGAGGTATCTAAAAAAGTTTTAGTTGTTTCTTATGATATCACGAAGCAGAGCTCCGGGGAATTAAACCCTGAGAGATTAAAAATTGATTATATCTGGCTTAATTAATTATAGAACTTTCCAAGCTTTAACTGTTTTTGTTGAAATGCTTTATAAGAAGGTTTGCCTGAACCTTGATTCTGTACATAATTACGTAATTTCTGCTCATCACCATGTTTACCTACTGTGCTCATAAAATATCCTTTACTCCAAAACTCACTTCCCCATAATTTTTCTTTAAGATTTGGATATTTCTCAAACATTTTCTTAGAAGTAATACTTTTTATGATTTGAGTTATTTTTGTTGGGCTATACATTGGTATTGACTGTAATAAAAAATGTACGTGATCTTTATCTACTCCTATTTCTAAAAATCTAATTTCATAACGATCTTCTATGTGCTCACAAATTTTACACAAATAATCATCTAGTTCTTGATTGAATATTACTCTTCTATACTTTGCCGGCGTTACTAAATGATATATTAGTACTGTGACATTATGACTCTTATGTATATAACTGCTTTCTTCCATTCAAGTAGTATATCACGAAGCAGAGCTTCGGGGAATTAAACCCTGAGAGATTAATTTTTACTGAACAAACAGTTTGAGTCTGGCTATAGTAAATCTGTAATATGATCAATTATTGGCTCAATCTTCTTTTCTAATAGCACTTCTAATGCAGTAACTACATTCAATTCTCCATACATTGTTGCTAATTGTAATATTTTAAGATATATTTTATGCCCTTTATATGGATATATAGAGATAAGCTGGTCATATACCTGACGAAATATAGCACGTGGGAATAAAGCTTCATAATATTGATATTGAACAAATGCTCCAGGTTTACGTACTAAACTATCAATAATATGTCTATAATCGATAACATAGCCATTGCTGATTCTAGACATTTTTTGTAAACATTTGTTACCATAGTAAAGCTCTATTTCTTCAGAATAAATATAAGCTTTTAAAGTATAACCTATTAAGCGACTAGGCACAGAATAAGCTACAGATAAAATACTAACTGTACTGCTTGGATTAACACGTACTGATAATATTGTAGGTGCATTCCATTTCCTGATTGGTAACTCTTTTAAATGAACTAATTCTTCAGCTAATTTTTCTTTTCTACAGCTATAGCTAACACGGAAATGTTTCTACCACAGATTAGGAAAAACTTAGGCATTGATCAATAATTTTACGTAAACAGTTTTTAAAGTTAGTCCAGCAATGTTTAATAGGATTGAGATCTGGTGAATATGTGAGTAAATACAAAAACTATGGTAAAAACCTTTCCGCGTTAGCTATATTTCGCTTTTCTTTAATTTGTGTAAGGAATAATTCATAAGCTTTTAAATCAACAAAATTACGTGATCCACGTAATAGCAGATGTTGATTCACTGCTTGCTTAAATGTATCATGACTTTTTTCAACAGAACCATTTTCATGACTGACGCCTGGATTATTTCGCGATGGTGCAACATTGTAATGACCAAGCAATTCTTGCCATCTTTCTGTAAATTGTCTACTATTACCACATTGCTTGGTAGCTGCACTTAAATTATCTGTACGATGCTCTGGTAAAACTCCACCTAACTCCCATACAGCTTTTTCAAACCCTGATGCTAATGTATCAAAACTTTCACTATGGCATATGCTAAAAGTTTCCCAACATGAATAAGGCAACATAAAATGAAATAGTAAGTGAGGATATGGTTGCCCACCAATACAAATACCCAATTGATTCATATTGGTCCAATCAGACTGACTCTGTTTGCCAGGAAGAATATTTTGTAAAAAGATTACTGTCTTATCCTTACCATGTGCAGCTCTCCATTGTTTCAACCTTTTCTGCAAACAGCGTAATTGCTTCCCATTATAATTCCCATGATACTTTTCTGTCAAATATGCTAATATGGTAGTTGCTTGCAACTCCGGTGCTGATTCTAGCATTGATTCTATTTCATCCCAGTGCTTCACAAATGGATCCTTACGTGTCCTATATTTACGTATTGTGCGTAATTCGCTTGGATACTTATTAATACGTAAATACTTACGTGCCGTTTTTACACTCATACCTGCTTTTGCAGCAGAAATTATCTGATTATATTTTTTGATCTTTTGCATTAAAATACCTACTTGGTTATTTGTACATGTCATCAGTAATTCTCGAATAATATTTAAATATTTAAAAATAAATTTTTATTCGATTTTACTGTCCATAGTTACTTCTTTTTTATAGGTAATTTTAATGTTCGTTGAGGGTAATTCTAATATTCGTTAGTCATTGATAGAAACTTACTACAAAAAGAAGTTTTAAATCGAAAGAACGTGTTCTCTACACGCTCCCTTCTACCATAATTATTCTTTACCATCCATGCTTGGTATCCTTTGTTTTGTTGATATATAACAGCTGCATCTCTCTCAGTTTTATCCCTAAGCGATTGAACTTTTACTGAAGAGTTTGGGGGTCTAATAACTGGTTTTATCTTCTTCTTTCTCAACAATTGATATGTAGATTCACCGTCATACCCTCGATCTCCCAGAAAATCCTTGGCGCTGACATTAGCTGTTAGTAGTCCAATCTGTGATCTATCCAGGAGTTTCGCACTTAGCAAAAAGTATGTTAATCTAGAGAAAAATAGTTTTAGATAAAAATGACAAGAACAAAATGTAGCAAGGACTTATATAAATCATTTTTACAAGCAAGTAGTGTCAGATATACTAGCAAGGCATTATCTGAAGTGAGTCCAGTAGATCTATCTCACGATAGTGCAAGTCGATGGTTAAAGAGTAAGGATTTTCGTCCTAGCGAAATCTATAAGGAAGTGTCAAAATATATAGATTGGGAAGCACCGTGTTTATTAGTGGGGGATGACACCTTATTATCAAAGCAATACAGTCAGAAGATTGAGCTTGTACGTTATCAATATTCTGGAGCTGTACATGATGTTATACCTGGTATAGGAATGGTAAACTTACTACATTACAATACTAAAATTGCTCAATCTACTCCCGTAGATTATAGAATATATGATAAAGACACTGATGGTAAAACAAAGAATGAGCATTTTTGTGATATGCTTACTTTAGCTAAAGAAAGAGGTCTCAATCCTGATGCCATAGTCATGGATGCTTGGTATAGCGGGTTGGAGAATTTAAAACATATACGTAATTTAGGCTGGCTATGGGTTACCACCCTAAGGAAAAATAGAAAAGTTAATCATAATGTTAGCTTGGAAAGTTTAGAGATACCCGATGAGGGGCTAAAAATTCACCTACGTGGATACGGTTGGGTTACGGTATTTAAGTTTGTGGCAAAGAATGGTCGCATTGATTACATAACAACGAACTTGGAAAATCCCACACGTGAGCAAATAGAGAAAATTGTTAAGGCACGTTGGTCTATAGAGGTTTATCATCGAGAATTAAAACAAACTTGTGGTATTGAACGCTGTCAGGCACGCACGGGCCGAGCTCAAAGAAATCATATTTGCCTTGCAGTATTTGCCTGGCTTGATATGAATAAAAGGAGGATAAATGAAAACATTACTTTATATCAACAAACTTGGGAAGTTATAAAAACATCAATTCAAAACAATATCAGATGGCTTTTAACTGATTCGCAACTTTGCTAAGTGCGAAACTCCTGCTATCATCTATAGTATGCTCTGTGGTACTATCGGCAAGTATCATACCTTGATCTTCTATAACGATATGTAGCTTTTTCCATATGCGACGCTTATATTCTGAAGTTTTGACAAAAATTCTAATTTTTCTGACTAAAGTAAAAATTTATATTTAAAGTTAAATATTTAGTGCTTTTATCAGCTTAAAAGCGATATTTCTACAATTTAAAGTAAATTATTGGATATATAATACAAATTATAGATTGATACACTCGCCACTTTTTTTAATAAAAATTTTTTGTCAAAACTTCAGTAACAATGTTAAAGAGTTAAAAGAGGGGATTGATCATTATCTGAATAAATATAATTATCACAGATTTCATTCAAGTATTGGTTATAAAAAGCCTATGAATGTATATCTGAATTATATGCAAAATTATCAGCAAATTGCTGCCTGATAATCGAAAAATTAGGAAAACATACTACTCATTTTTTTGTCTTGATTTTTCATGTATGGACCTCCTGTAGAATGCAAGAAAAAAATAACATCAATAATAAAAACAAACAAATGCAGTCATGTATCCGGCTTATAGCTGATAAATCAACCTAATTTATTCTACAGCCCTGATGGAATTCGCTGGCTTACAAACTATATACTTATCAGTCCATCGGCTTCTAAAAGAGCCACTGAAAAACGCAGTTTTTTTGTAAGCTAAGGTTTGTCTTATTTACCATCAATATTAATTATCTCAAGCATATTTCGGGTTGGAATCTCTTACATATTGTTTTGCTTTTACCTATTCATTATATAAATCACCATTTATTTTACTTATAAGTGCTATGCTACACACTCTTTAGCTACAAACTTTACTCTCTACATAATCATCTCCTGATCTTAGTACAGCAAACACCACTCTTGCCAACTTATTAGCTATGGCAACTGTCGTTTTATTATGGCTACTTCGCTCAGATATAGCTAACGCGAAAAGGTTTTTACCATAGTTTTTGTATTTACTCACATATTCACCAGATCTAAATCCTATTAAATATTGCTGGACTAACTTTAAAAACTGTTTACATAAAATTATTGATCAATGCCTAAGTTTTTCCTAATCTGTGGTAGAAACATTTCCGTGTTAGCTATAAATTAAACATCCATTTCGTAAATTGGCTAAAATCTTTTTTAGATTTCTGTTCTTCCGATGTAAATCTTATCTTGGCATTTAGTACAGCTCTAGCCCCTTGAATTAATAAAGTGCGTAAGTATACATCACCTCGCTTGCTAATTCCCAGCAGCTTATCCTTCCCACCACTTGAATGTTGTCTTGGCACTAATCCTAGCCATGCCGATAATTGCCTGCCATTCTCAAAACTTGTAGCATTACCTATTGATGCTATTAAAGCAGTAGCAGTAATTAAACCAAGACCAGGTATAGCTCTTAATCGTTGATATTGAGTTAGGTTACTTGCTATCATTGTTAATCGTTTTTCTATCTCTTTTATTTTTCTGTTATTATCTAAGAATTCTTCTTTTAGTTCACTAAATGTTTGATAACTTAACTGGCTTAATTTCCCTGCATCTAAAATCTCAATTAATTTTGTGATAACCTTATTAATGCCTTGAGGAACAATAAAACCAAACTCATGTAGTAGCCCCCTAATTTCATTAGCAAGTGCTGTACGATTTTTTACCAATCTCTCTCTTACCCTATGTATTGATAAAATTTCTTGTTGCTCTATAGTTTTAATTGCAACAAATCTCATATTAGGTCTTGTCACGGCTTCACATATCGCTTCAGCATCTGCTTGATCATTTTTATTAGTTTTAACATATGGTTTGACAAATTGCGGTGCCATTAGTTTTACTTCATGCCCTAATTTAGTTATTTCTCTTGCCCAATAACTAGAACCACCACAAGCTTCCATCCCTACTAAACATTGTGGTAAATTAGCCATAAATGTCAAAACCTGATCTCTCATCAATTTTTTCTTTAATACTGTCTTGCCATTTTTATCTACACCATGAATTTGAAAAATTCTTTTTGCAATATCTATACCAATTGTAGTAACCTCCATATGGACCTCCTTAATTGTTGTTTTAATATGTTAAATATTAACCCTAGAAGATTAGCAACTGCTTTTCATTCTCTATATCAGGAGGTCCATACCATTAGTCCACTATCACCAGATCATAGAAATATTAGAAATAATCATCAGGTCAAACCATTTGCACCAGTAATACGCAAAAGTAATAAACATGGTAAGTGGGAAATTACAATAAAATCAAGTTTTGATGGAAGTAATCAAATTACCAAAACCTCATTTAATAAAAAGCTAGCATTACCCAATAATATTAGTGAGTATAAACCAGCAATATTAGACAAAATTGCTACAGTTTTTGATACATTATGTACCCAAATAGAATAAATAAATTTTGTTATTACTAAAAAAGTATAAAAAAATTGGAATACATTTCTCCTTATTGAAAGGATTTTGTCAAAACTTCAGTTATTATTGCTTACCATGCTTATTTTCTAGCCATTCGTTCCCTGTGTAGGCTTGTATCCCTGTACTATCCATTGAAATACAACTAAATTCTTTATCTTGATTTCCATGTAAATACCTAAGATCTAATGACTTCATACGCTTATTTACTGAAGTTTTGTCAAAACTTCAGTAAAATCTATGCGACCCCTATTGCGTAAAAAATTATTATATTCTGACCAATTCGTTATTTTATATTTAGAATACTTGCGTGATTTACTAAAAGGGGCTTTCTTCCGAGATCTCATATAATCTGGATTATTTTTAATTCAGGACATCTTACCAGATTATCACCACTCTTTCTCTACAAATCTTATTTATGCAACAAAGCCGGAGTTCATAAGGCGAGGAACGGAGCGTATAGTTAATACGTGAGTATCACAGCTCTTATAGAATGACAATGCCAATTTTTGAAATTCATCGAGTATATCACCATCTAATGAGGGCACTACCCCAAGTAAGACCCGCACCAATAGCCGAGAATAAAATAATATCACCTTTTTTGATTTTACCTGAAGCTTTGAGAGTACTTAAAGCAAGGGGAATAGAAGCAGCTGAACAATTAGCATGTTTTTCTACAGTTTTTACTACTTTATGATCTTCGACATTTAATAGCTCGGCAAGCTTATTAATGATGCGTACATTTGCTTGATGGGGGATAAAATAGTCAATATCGTTTACAGTAAAATTATTATTGCGTAATAATTCCTCTATAGATTGGTGCATTTTCTCTACTGCAAGACGGAATAGTTTCTGCCCCTGCATAATGATTTTACCGCTGCTGCCATTCATACTTACGCCACCATTGGTGTATAATATTTCGTAATCTGCACCGCTTGAAAAAATATTACTATCTATTACACCAGAATTATCATCGCTACGTTGTAGGATTACACTGCCTGCTCCGTCGCCAAATAAAACACAAGTAGCTCTATCTTCCCAATCCAGTAAAGAGGTCATTTTTTCAGCACCTATCAGCAGGATAGTTTTATATTTACCGGAGGAAATAAGAGAATTTGCTACTTGCACGCCATAAACAAAACCGGCACATACGGCTTGTAAATCAAATGACGGAACATTATTTAAACCAAGATAACCTTGTAGTTTAGTTGCAACTGATGGAAAGCTATTATCAGGAGTAGTAGTGCATGTAATAATTAAATCAATATCATTTACTGAAATGCCAGCATCTGCTATAGCCTTTTCAGCGGCTTTTAAAGCAATATGAGAAGTATATTCAGTATCACCTGCTATATGACGCTGCGAAATACCGGTTCTTGTTCTGATCCATTCATCGTTAGTGTCAACAAATTTTGCAAGTTCATCATTGCTAACAATTTTTGAAGGAAGATATCCGCCGCAGCCAATAATTTTACAGGTCATAAAAATTTAAGTTTAAGCTACTTCTTCTTCAGTTTCGATTTTTTTCGTTACTACTTGACGATTATTATAAGTACCATCAATTAAAGAAACGTGATGCGGAAGTTTATATTCACCAGTGTGAGAGTCAACTATTACATTAACTTTACCAAGTGCTAAATGTGAACGTCTCATATTACGTCTTGATTTTGATGTTTTCTTCTTTGGAACTGCCATTATTTACCTCTTTTATTAAAAAGTATTTGTCAAATTAGTGAAGCAGTATATTATAATCTTATAATAAAATCTAGATAAAATTAAATTTATGAAATTTTTCTTAATATTCGTCTCCACTATATTCGTCATTTTTTCCTTAAGCGGTTGCCAAACTATTGAAAATAGAGGGCAATCTATAGATGACTCAGCACTTACAAAATTAGAAGCAAAAAAACTAAGTAAAACAGAAGTGGTAGAGCTAATCGGTACTCCTACCATGATTCCAGAATATTCTCAAGATACCTGGTATTATGTCGAGCGAGTGATGTCACAAAGAGCTTGGCTTAATCCTAAAATCGTAAAACAGAGAATAGTAAAAATTACCTTTGATAGTCGTAATTTAATGCAAGAGGTTGTTGTAATTGATGATTCACATAGACATGATATTGAAACGATCAGTGAATATACGAAAACATACGGCACTGAACTTCATGGCTTACAAAAATTCGTTAAAAACCTAGGTAGATTTAATAAAACTACTGGTGGAAATAAGAATAAAAGCAAGAAAAAGAAATAAGTTGTTGTACTGTCATCCTGCGTAAGGCTTGCCTTGCGTGGATACCGGCTTTGTTGCATAAATAAGCTTTTGAATATACTGCCCCTAACCCCGCAATGCTAGCCTAGCCAACAGGCACAGAGATAGGTTTACCAATTTCAAACATTTTGTTTAATAAGTGGCATTTAATAGACATTTCTTTTGTCATATTTTGATCATGTCTTGATAGAAACTTACTACCAAAAGGGCTCTGTCTCATCAATTGTGTAAATTTCGTGAACCATTAAATTCTACCATCAAATTTGATCATAAAATGAGCCATAGCTTCATTCCAATTGGGGATAGGCATAGACCATTTTTTGGTAATATAATCAATTGTCAGATATAAAACTTTAAATACTGCGTCATCATTTGGAAAGATGCGTTTATTCTTAGTAACTTTTCTCAATTGGCTATTCAGCGATTCTATCGCATTTGTAGTGTAAATAATCTTACGAATCTCCTTTGGATATTGCAAGAAAATTATCAAATTATCCCAATTATTATACCAAGATTTAGCTATATGCGGATATTGCTTACTCCATTTTTGATCAAATGACTCAAGAGCTAATTCTGCTTCTTTTTCAGTAGCAGAAGTATAGATTAGTTTCAAATCCGCTGCTAATTGCTTTCTATCTTTATATGATACATATTTGAGGCTATTCCTGATCTGATGGACAATACAAATTTGATGTTCAGTTTTCGGATATACTGATGCAATAGCATCAGACATACCAGTTAGATTATCACTACAAGCAATTAAGATATCTTTTACTCCTCGATGCTTCATTTCAGTAAAATTACCAAGCCAAAATTTAGCTCCTTCATTCTCACTTATCCATAAGCCTAAAATATCCTTTCTGCCAGATAAATCTATTCCTAAAGCTACATATACTGATTTATTAATAATAAGTTTATCTTGTCTTACTTTCACTACTAAACAGTCAAAATATACTATAGGGTATACTGATTCAAGAGGTCTACTCTGCCAAATCTTGACCTCATCTATTACTTCATCTGTAATCCTGCTGATTAGGCTCTCACTGATCTCAGCTCCATATAATTCTTGCAATTGTGTTTTAATATCAGACACACTCATACCCTTCGCATATAAGGATATTATCTTTTGGTCTAAGCCATCTATTCTTGTTTGTTTCTTTGAGACTATTATAGGTTCAAATTTACCTTGTCTGTCTCTTGGAACATTTATCTCTATAGTACCATTCTCACTAATCAGATTCTTACTAAAACTACCATTCCTCGCATTCTCAGTTTCAGCTCTATCATACTTGCTATAACCTAAATGTTCTGACATCTCAGCATGCAGTGCTCGCTCTAAAATACCCTTGGTTAATTCCTTAATTAATCCATTCTGACTTAGTACTGTTTTTAAATCTACTCCGCCTTCTATCAGCAAATCTATTGCTTCATTTATTTTTTTATTCTTCTCTATTTGCATTTCTGTTACCTATATTTTTAATTACTTCTAATATAGGCTCAACAAAAATTTACACAATCATTGCAAAAGACTCACCAAAAGAAGTTTTAAATCGAAAGAACGTGTTCTCTACACGCTCCCTTCTACCATAATTATTCTTTACCCTCCATGCTTGGTATCCTTTGTTTTGTTGATATATAACAGCTGCATCTCTCTCAGTTTTATCCCTAAGCGATTGAACTTTTACTGAAGAGTTTGGGGGTCTAATAACTGGTTTTATCTTCTTCTTTCTCAACAATTGATATGTAGATTCACCGTCATACCCTCGATCTCCCAGAAAATCCTTGGCTCTGACATTAGCTATTAGTAGTCCAATCTGTGATCTATCATCTATAGTATGCTCTGTGGTACTATCGGCAAGTATCATACCTTGATCTTCTATAACGATATGTAGCTTTTTCCATATGCGACGCTTATATTGCTTACCATGCTTATTTTCTAGCCATTCGTTCCCTGTGTAGGCTTGTATCCCTGTACTATCCATTGAAATACAACTAAATTCTTTATCTTGATTTCCATGTAAATACCTAAGATCTAATGACTTCATACGCTTACTTAATGTTGTATAGTCTGGACATCTAATAGATAAACCCGATATTTCAAAGAGCCAGTTTATAAAGCCTTGGGTTTGGCGTAACTTAAGACCGAATAAGCATCTGATCTTCAAACACTGTAATATAGCGTGATCACTATAGCGTCTAGGTCTTCCTCGTTTCATTTCCTCTCTGTAATCAGCATACCAGCCAATCGCCAAATCACTGGCAATCATAAAATCTATGCGACCCCTATTGCGTAAAAAATTATTATATTCTGACCAATTCGTTATTTTATATTTAGAATACTTGCGTGATTTACTAAAAGGGGCTTTCTTCCGAGATCTCATATAATCTGGATTATTTTTAATTCAGGACATCTTACCAGATTATCACCACTCTTGCTCTACAAATCTTATTTATGCAACAAAGCCATACTACCAAGGCTCTTAGCTAATTCAAGTAAACCTAATTTTGGTTTTATTATTTTTTGATTTAAGTTCATTCTTTATCTCCATTTAATAATTAATTTATTTTACTAAATGTAAGATATAATCTCAACTATTACACTTTATAAGTTTGGTTATCTTTTTGTCAAAACTTCAGTGATTAGGCTCTCACTGATCTCAGCTCCATATAATTCTTGCAATTGTGTTTTAATATCAGACACACTCATACCCTTCGCATATAAGGATATTATCTTTTGGTCTAAGCCATCTATTCTTGTTTGTTTCTTTGAGACTATTATAGGTTCAAATTTACCTTGTCTGTCTCTTGGAACATTTATCTCTATAGTACCATTCTCACTAATCAGATTCTTACTAAAACTACCATTCCTCGCATTCTCAGTTTCAGCTCTATCATACTTGCTATAACCTAAATGTTCTGACATCTCAGCATGCAGTGCTCGCTCTAAAATACCCTTGGTTAATTCCTTAAATGATGCTCCTCGCAGCAGAGCTACGAGGTATCTAAAAAAGTTTTAGTTGTTTCTTATGATATCACGAAGCAGAGCTTCGGGGAATTAAACCCTGAGAGATTAATCCATTCTGACTTAGTACTGTTTTTAAATCTACTCCGCCTTCTATCAGCAAATCTATTGCTTCATTTATTTTCAGGAGTTTCGCACTTAGCAAAGTTGCGAATCAGTTAAAAGCCATCTGATATTGTTTTGAATTGATGTTTTTATAACTTCCCAAGTTTGTTGATATAAAGTAATGTTTTCATTTATCCTCCTTTTATTCATATCAAGCCAGGCAAATACTGCAAGGCAAATATGATTTCTTTGAGCTCGGCCCGTGCGTGCCTGACAGCGTTCAATACCACAAGTTTGTTTTAATTCTCGATGATAAACCTCTATAGACCAACGTGCCTTAACAATTTTCTCTATTTGCTCACGTGTGGGATTTTCCAAGTTCGTTGTTATGTAATCAATGCGACCATTCTTTGCCACAAACTTAAATACCGTAACCCAACCGTATCCACGTAGGTGAATTTTTAGCCCCTCATCGGGTATCTCTAAACTTTCCAAGCTAACATTATGATTAACTTTTCTATTTTTCCTTAGGGTGGTAACCCATAGCCAGCCTAAATTACGTATATGTTTTAAATTCTCCAACCCGCTATACCAAGCATCCATGACTATGGCATCAGGATTGAGACCTCTTTCTTTAGCTAAAGTAAGCATATCACAAAAATGCTCATTCTTTGTTTTACCATCAGTGTCTTTATCATATATTCTATAATCTACGGGAGTAGATTGAGCAATTTTAGTATTGTAATGTAGTAAGTTTACCATTCCTATACCAGGTATAACATCATGTACAGCTCCAGAATATTGATAACGTACAAGCTCAATCTTCTGACTGTATTGCTTTGATAATAAGGTGTCATCCCCCACTAATAAACACGGTGCTTCCCAATCTATATATTTTGACACTTCCTTATAGATTTCGCTAGGACGAAAATCCTTACTCTTTAACCATCGACTTGCACTATCGTGAGATAGATCTACTGGACTCACTTCAGATAATGCCTTGCTAGTATATCTGACACTACTTGCTTGTAAAAATGATTTATATAAGTCCTTGCTACATTTTGTTCTTGTCATTTTTATCTAAAACTATTTTTCTCTAGATTAACATACTTTTTGCTAAGTGCGAAACTCCTGATTTTTTTATTCTTCTCTATTTGCATTTCTGTTACCTATATTTTTAATTACTTCTAATATAGGCTCAACAAAAATTTACACAATCATTGCAAAAGACTCCCAAATGATGACGCAGTATTTAAGGTTTTATATCTGACAATTGATTATATTACCAAAAAATGGTCTATGCCTATCCCCAATTGGAATGAAGCTATGGCTCATTTTATGATCAAATTTGATGGTAGAATTTAATGGTTCACGAAATTTACACAATTGATGAGACAGAGCCTCAGGCAAACCTTCTTATAAAGCATTGCAACAAAAACAGTTAAAGCTTTTTGGATAGATACCTCGTAGCTCTGCTGCGAGGAGCATCATTTAAATTCAAGCAGCATCTGACCTTGGACCACATTATCCTTTTCGCTTACGAAAATTTTGGCTATTTTCCCGTCACGTTCGGCTAAGATGATATTTTCCATTTTCATAGCGGTTAAGATCATAATTTCCTGCCCTATTGTTACTTCTTGTCCTTCTTTCACTTTAATTGATGAAATTTGACCGTTAAGAGGAGCTTGCAGTTCAGCATTTTCTTCTGTTACTACTTTCGAAACCATTAACCCTTCAAGTTCTGAAATACGAGGGGAGCGAACAAAGGCTTTTACGCTAATACCAGCATGTGATAGTAAATAACCAGTTCTGATATTTTCAATTTTAATATTTGTCTTTTTGCCATTAATTATGGCTACAAAAAGCTCATTACCTAAATTCCAGTTACTACGAATATATATTCGGTCACTTTCATGGCGTATATTATAGCCATTTTCAACAGGCGTAATTAGAACGGGGAATAATTTATCGTCAATCGTTACCACCCATCTAGTACCGATTTTATTAGCTTGGTTATTGATATTTCCAGAAATTAAAGAAGCACGTCTTTGCTCAGATATATAAATAAAAATAGCGGTTGCTAAAAATACTCCCGTTACTTCTGATGTTAGACTTGCACCGGAAAACCCATCTGGATATTCTTCTTGAATAAAAGCAGTAGAAATATCACCGCTAACAAAACGAGGATGAAGCATCACTGCTTCTAAGAAACTAATATTATGAGAAATACCATTAATAATGTAAGAGCTTAAGGCAGAACGCATTACCTCAATTGCCTGCTCTCTTGTTTCGCCGTAAGTACATAATTTTGCGATCATCGAATCGTAGAACATGCTAACTTCACCGCCAAGTCCAATGCCCGTATCTATACGAATATTTGGGCTTTTTACAGGTTCAGAATACGCCGTAATCCTACCACTTGAAGGCAAGAAACCACGACTTGGATTTTCAGCACAAATTCGTGACTCAAACGCCCAGCCCTTTAACTTTACGTCATCTTGCGTAAATGATAATTTTTTACCGGCAGCAATTTTTATCATTTCCTTAACGATATCTATACCGGTTATTAATTCGGTAACAGGGTGTTCTACCTGCAATCTCGTATTCATTTCTAAGAAATAGAAATTTCTCTCACTATCTACTATAAACTCAACAGTACCTGCAGAGTAATATCCAACCTTTTTAGATAGCGATATTACTTGCCTATACATTTCTTGCCTTATTTCTTCGGTAATGAATGAGCTTGGAGCCTCTTCAATTACTTTTTGATGGTGACGCTGTATTGAACATTCACGTTCCCCAAGACATACGCTATTGCCATACTGATCAGCAAGCAGTTGAATTTCAATATGACGAGGTCTTTGGATCAATTTTTCAATAAACAACCTATCATCACTAAAACTATTACCGGCTTCAAGCTTGGCAGATTCAAAAGCATTTGCCATTTCAGAAGGATTATTTACCACCCTCATACCACGCCCGCCACCACCGGCAGCTGCTTTGACAATCACCGGAAAGCCTATTTCTTTTGCGATATCTATTGCTTGTTTAACATCATTTATAGTTCCCATATAGCCAGGAACAGTACTAACTCCCGCATCTATTGCTATTTTCTTTGCTTCAATTTTATCACCCATTTTCTTTATAGTAGCAGCATTAGGACCTATTAAAACTACTCCCTCTCTTTTAAGAACATTGGCAAAATTAGGGTTTTCAGATAAAAAGCCATAGCCGGGATGTACGGCATTTGCACCGCTTTCACGAATTGCCGAAACAAGATTCTTAATAGATAAATAGCTCTCTGTTGCAGGTGAATCACCTATATAATAAGCTTCATCTGCATGCTGAACATACATTGAGTTTGTATCGGCTTCAGAATATACGGCAACCGACCTTATCCCCATTCTTCTTAAAGTACGGATTATCCTAACAGCAATTTCGCTACGATTAGCGATTAAAATTTTATCAAATAAAGGTTTAGGCATAGTTTTTTGTTTATATTATTATGAACTTTAATAATGTCATTCTTTCATAGGGTTGGCGTTATTGCGTAGAACGTATGTCATTCCCGCTTAAGGCTTGCCCCACGTGGATCGAAAAGCACCCTCGGTGTCATGCCGTGGCTTGACCACAGCATCTATAAAACAATTAAAAATACTAAATTTTATTAGTATTTTTAACTGGATCCCGTGGTCAAGCCACGCGGGATAACATCAAATGCGTCTTACCTACGCAAGGATGACAGCTATAACGGCAAATTATCATGCTTCTTCCAAGGCAATTCTATCTTTTTAGTACGTAAAAAATTTAGGGCTTTACATATTCGCCATCTTGTATTTTGTGGTCTTATTATATCATCTAAATAGCCTCTAGATGCTGCAACAAAAGGCGATGTTACTACTTTTTTATATTCATCGATTTTTTGTTTTTTAGCCTCCGGATCTTTGCATTCTTCCCTAAATATTATTTCAGCAGCTCCCTCTGCCCCCATCACGGCAATCTCGGAATTAAACCAAGCATAATTTATATCGCCTCTAAGATGCTTAGAGTTCATCACTATATAAGCTCCGCCGTAAGCTTTGCGAGTAATCACGGTAATTTTCGGCACTGTTGCTTCAGCATAAGCATATAAAAGTTTAGCACCATGCTTAATAATACCATCATGCTCTTGCGAAGTACCTGGCAAAAACCCCGGCACGTCAACAAGACTTACTATAGGAATATTGAAAGCATCACAAAATCTAATAAATCTTGCTGCTTTTCTTGAAGCATTAATATCTAAACATCCCGCTAAATGCAATGGTTGATTCGCAACAAATCCTACCGGATAACCTTCCATATAGCCAAAACCAATGATGATATTCTTAGCAAAATCCGGTTGTAATTCAAAAAATTCTCCCTCATCTACAATACGCTCGACAAGCTCTTTCATATCATAAGGTTTATTCGGAGTATTAGGGATTAGAGTACTTAAAGACATATCAACCCTATCAGCAGGGTCAACAGTAGGACGAATAGGAAGGGGACTACGATTAGATGACGGCAGAAAATTAAAGAACCTACGAATTTCTAGCAATGCTTCTATGTCATTATTAAATGCAAGATCAGCCACACCGCTTTTGGTAGTGTGCATACGTGCACCGCCAAGTTTCTCTTGGCTTACGTCCTCGCCAGTAACGGTTTTTACTACATCAGGACCGGTTACAAACATATAGGAAGTATTTTTAACCATGAATATAAAATCGGTTAAAGCAGGCGAATAAACAGCACCGCCCGCACAAGGACCCATAATTAAGGTAATCTGAGGAATAACACCTGATGCTAAAACATTACGCTGGAATAGCTCACCATATCCAGCAAGAGCATCCACACCCTCTTGAATTCTTGCACCACCTGAATCATTAATGCCGATTACGGGAGCACCAGTTGCTATAGCTTGATCTAAAATATCGCAGATCTTTTTAGCATGATACTCACCAAGTGAACCGCCAAGCACTGTAAAATCTTGGCTATAAATAAAAACTAATCTACCATTTATTGTGCCATGACCCGTTACAACACCATCACCTAAAAACTTCTTATCATCCATCCCAAAATTTTCGCATCTATGAGCTACAAACATTCCTGTTTCGGTGAAACTATTAGGATCTAGTAATACTTCTATTCGCTCACGTGCTGTTAACTTATCTTTCTTATGCTGGGTATTAATTCTATCTTCACCACCCCCTTGCCTCGCAATATTTTTTTTCTTGTCAAGTAACTCCGCAGAGATTATATTACTTTGATTCATAGATATTTATAATTTTATTTTTCAAAATATCCGTAGTATAATGCAATAATGTTAGCGTGAAAAGATAATTATTTATGTCATCTACCAAAGATAGCAAAGAACAAACTATAAAAACTAAAATAAAGCCTAATTTTAGCAATTTATCATCTGCTCTAAAAAAGAATTTACAGAGACGAAAAAAAGCTAAGGAAGAAAAACCTAACAAATGATGCTCCTCGCAGCAGAGCTACGAGGTATCTATCCAAAAAGCTTTAACTGTTTTTGTTGAAATGCTTTATACTGAAGTTTTGACAAAAATTCTAATTTTTCTGACTAAAGTAAAAATTTATATCTAAAGTTAAATATTTAGTGCTTTTATCATCTTAAAAGCGATATTTCTACAATTTAAAGTAAATTATTTGATATATAATACAAATTATAGATTGATACACTCGCCACTTTTTTTAATCTCTCAGGGTTTAACCGCATAGCGAAAATCTAGGGAGCTTGCTCCCTAGATGGATAGCGTTATAATATAAGCGTTGGCATATTATAATTTAGTAGAATGGAATTGAGGCGTAATAGTCATCATGTTTTTAGAATAATGTATCACTTTGTGTGGATACCAAAATCAACTAAACGCAATGGATAAAATTGAAAAAGAAACAAAGCAGTTTAACCTGTTTTGAAACTCGGTCGCTTGCGGCCGAGTTCTTCATTTCCCCGAAGCTCTGCTTCGTGATATACTACTTGAATGGAAGAAAGCAGTTATATACATAAGAGTCATAATGTCACAGGGTAAATTCCAGTATTAATTAAGCCAGATTTATATTTTCTTCCCATACCTCATTGGGTGTTTTATAACCGAGCACTTTTCTTGGTAAATTATTTAAAAAATCCTCAATTTCTTGTAATTGCTTTATTGTTAATTTTTTTATATCTAAAGATTTAGAGTATACTCTGTGCACCATTGAGTTAATCTTCTCTATCAATGGTTTTTGCCATGGAGAATAAGGATTGCAAAAATATACTTTTCGTTCAGATTTTGGCAATAGTTGTTCATGATTGGTAAATTCTTTGCCATTATCTAACGTTATGCTTTTGATTATATGCGACAATTGTTTAAGTTTTTTATTCATGTTACCAATCACATCTTGTGTTCTTTTTGAACGGTTTAAAGTGAGAAACACTTTTTGTGTTCTGATATCCACAAGAGCGCCTATATTACGACTTTGATTACCTTTGTTAAAAGTTAAATCACCTTCTAAATGACCTATTGCTGCTATCTTTCTATTTATCTCTGGTCTTTCAGTAATGGAAACTCGATTTGGTATTGTAATTCTTTTGTTTCTGATTCTTGTACCATGATGCAACCTATTTTTCCTTTTTCTTGCTAAAGATAAATATAATTTTTGCCTTTGTGCTATAGGAGATGTATAAATAAACTGGTATATACTCTCTGTAGAAATATTGACAGTATCTCGTGATAGTTTACGTCTACCTGAAATTATATCTGGTGAAATACCCTGTGTTAACTGCTTTATTATTTCTGCTCGTAAATTATTATCAATATCTAATTTTCTTTTTCTCTTACCTTGCCTTAAACTGCAAGCAAGTGTGTTAGCCCTATCTGGTCTATAATTATGCCTCATTCTCTTGAGTTCATAACATATAGTGCTTTTATCACGGCCAATCTTTGTCCCTATATATCGCGAGCTATAACCACTCTTATTCATTTCGTATATTTTAAATCTTTCATTTATCGTTAAATGAGCCATGATATATCTATATTTAAATGATGCTCCTCGCAGCAGAGCTACGAGGTATCTAAAAAAGTTTTAGTTGTTTCTTATGATATCACGAAGCAGAGCTTCGGGGAATTAAACCCTGAGAGATTAAAAATTGATTATATCTGGCTTAATTAATTATAGAACTTTCCCAGTACTAATATATCATTTAGTAACGCCGGCAAAGTATAGAAGAGTAATATTCAATCAAGAACTAGATGATTATTTGTGTAAAATTTGTGAGCACATAGAAGATCGTTATGAAATTAGATTTTTAGAAATAGGAGTAGATAAAGATCACGTACATTTTTTATTACAGTCAATACCAATGTATAGCCCAACAAAAATAACTCAAATCATAAAAAGTATTACTTCTAAGAAAATGTTTGAGAAATATCCAAATCTTAAAGAAAAATTATGGGGAAGTGAGTTTTGGAGTAAAGGATATTTTATGAGCACAGTAGGTAAACATGGTGATGAGCAGAAATTACGTAATTATGTACAGAATCAAGGGATAGTGGACTAATGGTATGGACCTCCTGATATAGAGAATGAAAAGCAGTTGCTAATCTTCTAGGGTTAATATTTAACATATTAAAACAACAATTAAGGAGGTCCATATGGAGGTTACTACAATTGGTATAGATATTGCAAAAAGAATTTTTCAAATTCATGGTGTAGATAAAAATGGCAAGACAGTATTAAAGAAAAAATTGATGAGAGATCAGGTTTTGACATTTATGGCTAATTTACCACAATGTTTAGTAGGGATGGAAGCTTGTGGTGGTTCTAGTTATTGGGCAAGAGAAATAACTAAATTAGGGCATGAAGTAAAACTAATGGCACCGCAATTTGTCAAACCATATGTTAAAACTAATAAAAATGATCAAGCAGATGCTGAAGCGATATGTGAAGCCGTGACAAGACCTAATATGAGATTTGTTGCAATTAAAACTATAGAGCAACAAGAAATTTTATCAATACATAGGGTAAGAGAGAGATTGGTAAAAAATCGTACAGCACTTGCTAATGAAATTAGGGGGCTACTACATGAGTTTGGTTTTATTGTTCCTCAAGGCATTAATAAGGTTATCACAAAATTAATTGAGATTTTAGATGCAGGGAAATTAAGCCAGTTAAGTTATCAAACATTTAGTGAACTAAAAGAAGAATTCTTAGATAATAACAGAAAAATAAAAGAGATAGAAAAACGATTAACAATGATAGCAAGTAACCTAACTCAATATCAACGATTAAGAGCTATACCTGGTCTTGGTTTAATTACTGCTACTGCTTTAATAGCATCAATAGGTAATGCTACAAGTTTTGAGAATGGCAGGCAATTATCGGCATGGCTAGGATTAGTGCCAAGACAACATTCAAGTGGTGGGAAGGATAAGCTGCTGGGAATTAGCAAGCGAGGTGATGTATACTTACGCACTTTATTAATTCAAGGGGCTAGAGCTGTACTAAATGCCAAGATAAGATTTACATCGGAAGAACAGAAATCTAAAAAAGATTTTAGCCAATTTACGAAATGGATGTTTAATTTATCTGAGCGAAGTAGCCATAATAAAACGACAGTTGCCATAGCTAATAAGTTGGCAAGAGTGGTGTTTGCTGTACTAAGATCAGGAGATGATTATGTAGAGAGTAAAGTTTGTAGCTAAAGAGTGTGTAGCATAGCACTTATAAGTAAAATAAATGGTGATTTATATAATGAATAGGTAAAAGCAAAACAATATGTAAGAGATTCCAACCCGAAATATGCTTGAGATAATTAATATTGATGGTAAATAAGACAAACCTTAGCTTACAAAAAAACTGCGTTTTTCAGTGGCTCTTTTAGAAGCCGATGGACTGATAAGTATATAGTTTGTAAGCCAGCGAATTCCATCAGGGCTGTAGAATAAATTAGGTTGATTTATCAGCTATAAGCCGGATACATGACTGCATTTGTTTGTTTTTATTATTGATGTTATTTTTTTCTTGCATTCTACAGGAGGTCCATACATGAAAAATCAAGACAAAAAAATGAGTAGTATGTTTTCCTAATTTTTCGATTATCAGGCAGCAATTTGCTGATAATTTTGCATATAATTCAGATATACATTCATAGGCTTTTTATAACCAATACTTGAATGAAATCTGTGATAATTATATTTATTCAGATAATGATCAATCCCCTCTTTTAACTCTTTAACATTGTTAAAATCATTAATAAAGATACAATTATATTTTAAAGTTCTAAAAAACCTTTCTATTACTATATTATCAATACTTCTACCTTTGCCATTCATTGAAATTTGGATATCATGCTCCTTGAGAATATTTATGTGGTCATAACTGGTATATTGGCTACCTTGATCACTATTAAATATCTGTGGAGCGTTATACTTACTGAGAGCTTGTTTCAAGACATCAGTTACAAGAGATGCATCCATAGAATTTGACAGTTTATAGCTCAATATGGCCTTGCTATGCCAATCTATAATAGCTGCCATATACATAAAGCCACCATTAGTTCTAATGTAAGTAATGTCACCACTCCAAACCTCATTCACATTAGGCACATACACTTGCTTTGTTGAGCCAGATTTAGTCCAATATTGATCAAGTAAGTAGCTATAGATCTTATGCTCACTATCGTTTCGAGAAGTAGATTTTTTCTTATGTGGGTAAATAGCTTCTATACCCATCATCCTCATATATTTCAGTACTCGATCTTTACCGACAATAAAACCATCTTCTAGTAACTGTTGATGAATATAGCGATAACCAAATTCAGGATTATCTGTATATATTTCATCTATTCTATTTAAAATACTTAATTTATTTATACTCATCTCCTTGGATTTATAGTAGGCTGTAGATCGACTAATCTTTAATAGTTCACACTGTCTTGATTTTGAGAGTTGATTTAGCTTGGAGTGTACAAGACTCTTTTTATTTGATAAATCCAAGCTTTTGAGCTTTCCCACGGCCCAGTCCCTCTCAACTGTGATTCTACCAAGAGCTTTAGCAAGTTCATCATTTTGCTCTTGTAAATGATTTATTTGTTCTTGATATTCACTCAAAACTTTAGCTGGTTCAAAAGCTAATGCCGCATTACCTAAAAACTGTTTTTTCCAATTTTGAATTGTTTTAACACTTATTGCATATTTTGAAGCTAACTGACCAAGTGTCGACTCCTCTTTTATTAATTCTAATACTATCCCCGTTTTTTCTGAAGCACTGAAAATTTTTACTTTATTTTTCTTCATCTTTCCTCTTAAGTTTATTGCTATTTATTCTAACTTATTGCGGAAACACACTCCTTCATTTTTTTGTCCAATTTTTTCATGTATGGACCTCCTGTAGAATGCAAGAAAAAAATAACATCAATAATAAAAACAAACAAATGCAGTCATGTATCCGGCTTATAGCTGATAAATCAACCTAATTTATTCTACAGCCCTGATGGAATTCGCTGGCTTACAAACTATATATAGCTAACACGGGAAGGTTTTTACCATTGCTGCCGTTATTGCATCACGAAAATCTTTAAAGTTTTTAATAATTTTTCTCAAGTAATTTTTAAAATTAGCCCAACAGTGTTCAATAGAATTTAAATCTGGAGAATAGACCGGTAGATAAATAAGAGTACAACCCGCTTTTTCTATTAATTCCTTTACCAACGGTGACTTATGAATACTCGCATTATCCATTATTACACATTGTCCAGGTTTTAGTGATGGGCATAATAGCTCACCTACCCACTGATTAAATAATTGCTTATCAATATAACCGGAATGCTCTAACGGAGCAATTAATTCTTTGGTGCCCTTATTATAACCAGCAACTATATTTACTCGCTCAGTAGCAAAACCTGCTTGCTCTGAGTAAGCTCTTGTTCCTCTTTCTGACCATCCGTACAACATGGTTATATTATTACTTACCCCCATTTCGTCACAATACACAAGTTTATCAGATGCTATTTGATCAATATATTCCACAAATTGTTTTCTAGCTTCTTCATCCCTGCCTTTGTATTTTGGCTCTTTTTTTATATGTAATTTTCATTCTATGAAGCGTGTCATAAAATGTGCTCATTGGCAGCTCGGGCGCTACTGCATCTCTTATATCTATAGCTCGGCTATCAGGATTATTTGCTAAAAATTCAATTATATTCTCCTTATTAGTAAACCTAGCATCACGTCCACTTTGCAGATGTTGTCTTGAGCTGTAGTCTCCATTTTCTTTATAACGTCTAATCCAATTTGATATCGTATGACGCTCTATACCTAATAAGTCTGATATTGCTTTTATTCTATATTTAGAGGTTTTGTGAAGACTGATTACCCTATCTCTTAAATCCTGACTGTATGCTTTCATCTCTACCGTAGTTAAAATCATTATCTTACATTATTCTAAGGAATAATTCTAGTCGCGTTAGCTATACTTATCAGTCCATCGGCTTCTAAAAGAGCCACTGAAAAACGCAGTTTTTTTGTAAGCTAAGGTTTGTCTTATTTACCATCAATATTAATTATCTCAAGCATATTTCGGGTTGGAATCTCTTACATATTGTTTTGCTTTTACCTATTCATTATATAAATCACCATTTATTTTACTTATAAGTGCTATGCTACACACTCTTTAGCTACAAACTTTACTCTCTACATAATCATCTCCTGATCTTAGTACAGCAAACACCACTCTTGCCAACTTATTAGCTATGGCAACTGTCGTTTTATTATGGCTACTTCGCTCAGATAAATTAAACATCCATTTCGTAAATTGGCTAAAATCTTTTTTAGATTTCTGTTCTTCCGATGTAAATCTTATCTTGGCATTTAGTACAGCTCTAGCCCCTTGAATTAATAAAGTGCGTAAGTATACATCACCTCGCTTGCTAATTCCCAGCAGCTTATCCTTCCCACCACTTGAATGTTGTCTTGGCACTAATCCTAGCCATGCCGATAATTGCCTGCCATTCTCAAAACTTGTAGCATTACCTATTGATGCTATTAAAGCAGTAGCAGTAATTAAACCAAGACCAGGTATAGCTCTTAATCGTTGATATTGAGTTAGGTTACTTGCTATCATTGTTAATCGTTTTTCTATCTCTTTTATTTTTCTGTTATTATCTAAGAATTCTTCTTTTAGTTCACTAAATGTTTGATAACTTAACTGGCTTAATTTCCCTGCATCTAAAATCTCAATTAATTTTGTGATAACCTTATTAATGCCTTGAGGAACAATAAAACCAAACTCATGTAGTAGCCCCCTAATTTCATTAGCAAGTGCTGTACGATTTTTTACCAATCTCTCTCTTACCCTATGTATTGATAAAATTTCTTGTTGCTCTATAGTTTTAATTGCAACAAATCTCATATTAGGTCTTGTCACGGCTTCACATATCGCTTCAGCATCTGCTTGATCATTTTTATTAGTTTTAACATATGGTTTGACAAATTGCGGTGCCATTAGTTTTACTTCATGCCCTAATTTAGTTATTTCTCTTGCCCAATAACTAGAACCACCACAAGCTTCCATCCCTACTAAACATTGTGGTAAATTAGCCATAAATGTCAAAACCTGATCTCTCATCAATTTTTTCTTTAATACTGTCTTGCCATTTTTATCTACACCATGAATTTGAAAAATTCTTTTTGCAATATCTATACCAATTGTAGTAACCTCCATATGGACCTCCTTAATTGTTGTTTTAATATGTTAAATATTAACCCTAGAAGATTAGCAACTGCTTTTCATTCTCTATATCAGGAGGTCCATACCATTAGTCCATTATAAGGTTCAGGCAAACCTTCTTATAAAGCATTTCAACAAAAACAGTTAAAGCTTTTTGGATAGATACCTCGTAGCTCTGCTGCGAGGAGCATCATTAATATTGATATGCAAATTATAAAAATTTTTCTTATAGCTAACGCGAAAAGGTTTTTACCATAGTTTTTGTATTTACTCACATATTCACCAGATCTAAATCCTATTAAACATTGCTGGACTAACTTTAAAAACTGTTTACATAAAATTATTGATCAATGCCTAAGTTTTTCCTAATCTGTGGTAGAAACATTTCCGTGTTAGCTATAACATTTGAGTTATCAATTTATTTTTCTATTTGTTGTGGTTGAGAATTTGCTGCTTCTACTTCAATAATTTCGGATTTGGAAGAAACAATTTGATAGCGTTCAAGACTTGCAGGTAGCGTTTTATTTCCTGAATCAATACCAAGTTTTTGGATATTCTTAACTCTTGACATAAAATTACGATTAAAAGAAGCCGCAAACTTATCATAATTAGTAACCATATTATGTAGATTATTACCAATTTTTTGAGAATAATCTGCTATAGTACCAATAGAGCTTAATAACTTTCTTACCTCTTCAATGATTATGTTATAATTTTCTGAACGACGATGATCGGTAATTTGAAATTTTGCGAATGACAGCATATTCATAAGTCCACTAGGTCCTACTGGAAAAATACTACAACCCCAAGCTTTTTGTAAAAAATTAGGATCGGCTGCAATAACTTTCTCGACCGCCTGTTCAGTGGGTAAAAACATCAAAGTAATGACATTGTTATAATTCTGCTCTTTTTTATTTAAGTCAGCTAAAATATTTTCAGCATAATCTTTATTAGCTAACGATTTTAAATGATAATTCATAGTTTTGCTAAGATTTCCGCTATTATCCTGCTCATCAACCAAAAATTTGGAAGCTTTTGAATCAATCACCATCAAATTACCGGAAGGCAGAAAAATAAGTGCATCAGGTCTTAATTTAGTACTATCTGAGGTAGTTAAACCATATTGCATGATGAAATCTAAATTAGAACGTAATCCTGATGATTTTAAGATATTTTCGAGAGTAATCTCAGCAAGTAGCCCTGCCCCAATAGGCGAAAGTAACGATTGTTTGATTAAGTCCACTGTGCTTTTAGATTGCTCAATATCTTTGTTAAGCGTTCCTACCATAGTAATTAAACGCTCAAACTCACTATTAAACTTTCCAGAAGCAGTAGCAATATTTTTCTCAGCTAGCTCTCTTGCTGCTGTGTTTTCCATTTTATGGATTTCGATAAGTTGCTTGGATAAATCCTTGCCTAGATCAAATAAAGCAGCTTTAGCCGAAGAAAAGGACTCATTGCGTATTTTTTCCGAATCTTTAATAGATTGTTCTTGATACTCTACTCTGCACTTTAGTTGCTCGATTTTTTGTAAGTAAGCTATTTTTTCTTGATTAAGTAGCTGATTATTATTAGTAATTTCCAAATTTTGATCTGTTAAGAATTGTAGCTCTGTTTTTAAAGTTCTAACTTTTATATAAAACCATATATTTAAGCTCACTAAAACGAGTAAAACTATTGCAGCACTTGATAGTAAATAATTCATAAAATATGATAAGCAGTTTTAATCCCTGTTGGGTTAAATTCCCCGTGGCTTGCCACGATTATTTGAATCAAAGCAGGACGGTCCGCAGGAAAATTTGCCGTAAATACCCCGTAGGCTTGCCTCGGGAATAGGCAAATTTAGTTCTGCGAATTTATTTTTAATTATACTTGATCTTTTTAAATTTGCACTATTTATTCTTTTTAAGAAATAGTTAAAAATTTAAAAATGATGCTCCTCGCAGCAGAGCTACGAGGTATCTATCCAAAAAGCTTTAACTGTTTTTGTTGAAATGCTTTATAAGAAGGTTTGCCTGAACCTTGATTCTGTACATAATTACGTAATTTCTGCTCACATGACTAACGAATATTAGAATTACCCTCAACGAACATTAAAATTACCTATAAAAAAGAAGTAACTATGGACAGTAAAATCGAATAAAAATTTATTTTTAAATATTTAAATATTATTCGAGAATTACTGATGACATGTACAAATAACCAAGTAGGTATTTTAATGCAAAAGATCAAAAAATATAATCAGATAATTTCTGCTGCAAAAGCAGGTATGAGTGTAAAAACGGCACGTAAGTATTTACGTATTAATAAGTATCCAAGCGAATTACGCACAATACGTAAATATAGGACACGTAAGGATCCATTTGTGAAGCACTGGGATGAAATAGAATCAATGCTAGAATCAGCACCGGAGTTGCAAGCAACTACCATATTAGCATATTTGACAGAAAAGTATCATGGGAATTATAATGGGAAGCAATTACGCTGTTTGCAGAAAAGGTTGAAACAATGGAGAGCTGCACATGGTAAGGATAAGACAGTAATCTTTTTACAAAATATTCTTCCTGGCAAACAGAGTCAGTCTGATTGGACGAGTCTTTTGCAATGATTGTGTAAATTTTTGTTGAGCCTATATTAGAAGTAATTAAAAATATAGGTAACAGAAATGCAAATAGAGAAGAATAAAAAAATAAATGAAGCAATAGATTTGCTGATAGAAGGTGGAGTAGATTTAAAAACAGTACTAAGTCAGAATGGATTAATTAAGGAATTAACCAAGGGTATTTTAGAGCGAGCACTGCATGCTGAGATGTCAGAACATTTAGGTTATAGCAAGTATGATAGAGCTGAAACTGAGAATGCGAGGAATGGTAGTTTTAGTAAGAATCTGATTAGTGAGAATGGTACTATAGAGCTAAATGTTCCAAGAGACAGACAAGGTAAATTTGAACCTATAATAGTCTCAAAGAAACAAACAAGAATAGATGGCTTAGACCAAAAGATAATATCCTTTATATGCGAAGGGTATGAGTGTGTCTGATATTAAAACACAATTGCAAGAATTATATGGAGCTGAGATCAGTGAGAGCCTAATCAGCAGGATTACAGATGAAGTAATAGATGAGGTCAAGATTTGGCAGAGTAGACCTCTTGAATCAGTATACCCTATAGTATATTTTGACTGTTTAGTAGTGAAAGTAAGACAAGATAAACTTATTATTAATAAATCAGTATATGTAGCTTTAGGAATAGATTTATCTGGCAGAAAGGATATTTTAGGCTTATGGATAAGTGAGAATGAAGGAGCTAAATTTTGGCTTGGTAATTTTACTGAAATGAAGAATCGAGGAGTAAAAGATATCTTAATTGCTTGTAGTGATAATCTAACAGGAGTTTCGCACTTAGCAAAAAGTATGTTAATCTAGAGAAAAATAGTTTTAGATAAAAATGACAAGAACAAAATGTAGCAAGGACTTATATAAATCATTTTTACAAGCAAGTAGTGTCAGATATACTAGCAAGGCATTATCTGAAGTGAGTCCAGTAGATCTATCTCACGATAGTGCAAGTCGATGGTTAAAGAGTAAGGATTTTCGTCCTAGCGAAATCTATAAGGAAGTGTCAAAATATATAGATTGGGAAGCACCGTGTTTATTAGTGGGGGATGACACCTTATTATCAAAGCAATACAGTCAGAAGATTGAGCTTGTACGTTATAGCTAACACGGAAAGGTTTTTACCATAGTTTTTGTATTTACTCACATATTCACCAGATCTAAATCCTATTAAACATTGCTGGACTAACTTTAAAAACTGTTTACGTAAAATTATTGATCAATGCCTAAGTTTTTCCTAATCTGTGGTAGAAACATTTCCGTGTTAGCTATATCAATATTCTGGAGCTGTACATGATGTTATACCTGGTATAGGAATGGTAAACTTACTACATTACAATACTAAAATTGCTCAATCTACTCCCGTAGATTATAGAATATATGATAAAGACACTGATGGTAAAACAAAGAATGAGCATTTTTGTGATATGCTTACTTTAGCTAAAGAAAGAGGTCTCAATCCTGATGCCATAGTCATGGATGCTTGGTATAGCGGGTTGGAGAATTTAAAACATATACGTAATTTAGGCTGGCTATGGGTTACCACCCTAAGGAAAAATAGAAAAGTTAATCATAATGTTAGCTTGGAAAGTTTAGAGATACCCGATGAGGGGCTAAAAATTCACCTACGTGGATACGGTTGGGTTACGGTATTTAAGTTTGTGGCAAAGAATGGTCGCATTGATTACATAACAACGAACTTGGAAAATCCCACACGTGAGCAAATAGAGAAAATTGTTAAGGCACGTTGGTCTATAGAGGTTTATCATCGAGAATTAAAACAAACTTGTGGTATTGAACGCTGTCAGGCACGCACGGGCCGAGCTCAAAGAAATCATATTTGCCTTGCAGTATTTGCCTGGCTTGATATGAATAAAAGGAGGATAAATGAAAACATTACTTTATATCAACAAACTTGGGAAGTTATAAAAACATCAATTCAAGAGTCTTTTGCAATGATTGTGTAAATTTTTGTTGAGCCTATATTAGAAGTAATTAAAAATATAGGTAACAGAAATGCAAATAGAGAAGAATAAAAAAATAAATGAAGCAATAGATTTGCTGATAGAAGGTGGAGTAGATTTAAAAACAGTACTAAGTCAGAATGGATTAATTAAGGAATTAACCAAGGGTATTTTAGAGCGAGCACTGCATGCTGAGATGTCAGAACATTTAGGTTATAGCAAGTATGATAGAGCTGAAACTGAGAATGCGAGGAATGGTAGTTTTAGTAAGAATCTGATTAGTGAGAATGGTACTATAGAGCTAAATGTTCCAAGAGACAGACAAGGTAAATTTGAACCTATAATAGTCTCAAAGAAACAAACAAGAATAGATGGCTTAGACCAAAAGATAATATCCTTATATGCGAAGGGTATGAGTGTGTCTGATATTAAAACACAATTGCAAGAATTATATGGAGCTGAGATCAGTGAGAGCCTAATCAGCAGGATTACAGATGAAGTAATAGATGAGGTCAAGATTTGGCAGAGTAGACCTCTTGAATCAGTATACCCTATAGTATATTTTGACTGTTTAGTAGTGAAAGTAAGACAAGATAAACTTATTATTAATAAATCAGTATATGTAGCTTTAGGAATAGATTTATCTGGCAGAAAGGATATTTTAGGCTTATGGATAAGTGAGAATGAAGGAGCTAAATTTTGGCTTGGTAATTTTACTGAAATGAAGAATCGAGGAGTAAAAGATATCTTAATTGCTTGTAGTGATAATCTAACTGGTATGTCTGATGCTATTGCATCAGTATATCCGAAAACTGAACATCAAATTTGTATTGTCCATCAGATCAGGAATAGCCTCAAATATGTATCATATAAAGATAGAAAGCCATTAGCAGCGGATTTGAAACTAATCTATACTTCTGCTACTGAAAAAGAAGCAGAATTAGCTCTTGAGTCATTTGAGCAAAAATGGAGTAAGCAATATCCGCATATAGCTAAATCTTGGTATAATAATTGGGATAATTTGATAATTTTCTTGCAATATCCAAAGGAGATTCGTAAGATTATTTACACTACAAATGCGATAGAATCGCTGAATAGCCAATTGAGAAAAGTTACTAAGAATAAACGCATCTTTCCAAATGATGACGCAGTATTTAAAGTTTTATATCTGACAATTGATTATATTACCAAAAAATGGTCTATGCCTATCCCCAATTGGAATGAAGCTATGGCTCATTTTATGATCAAATTTGATGGTAGAATTTAATGGTTCACGAAATTTACACAATTGATGAGACAGAGCCTGATATGGAGCTATTGTTAACGATTTTTTATCGTTCATCTAGTTTTTGCATGATGATATTTTTGATTTATGTGGAGTTAGACACGATTTGTAAATGATTTGCAATGCATCGTAAATTCAAACCAATAGCAGAGATTATTGGATTGATAATATCTCCTATCATACCTTTCAAGAAGTTTCTACCCATCCGACCATATTGCTTTAAGTGACCTATTATTGGTTCTATGGCACTGCGTCTCTTGATCATAGACTTGTCCTCTTGTAACAACTTCTTCCGCGTTTTTGGGGTATATACCTTACTCTTCTCCTTTACATTGCTACCACTATACCCAAGATCAACAAATGATTTCTTTATCTTGATTCCAGTGACACTCTCTACTGCTTCAAAGCTCTGATGCAATGTATGACCATCATAAGGATTATTATGAAACGATTTTGCGGATAAAACAAAATTTCTACGACCACTTACTACTACCGCTACTTTATTGCCAAACTCATATGGCTTGTTGCGTTTTCCCTTTCCTATACACTCTACTTCAGGGGCATGAAAACTATATAATACTTTGTTATCTTCTTTATATTGCTTTTTAGCTTCTCTTTTTAAAACAGATTGGTTATGTATTTGTTTTATTTTTTGCAATACTTCTTGATTTTTGAGAGACAAGTTTAATTGCTTATTTTTGATCTCACGCTCACATACTCTAATCAAACGACCCAGTAATATTTTTAAATGCTTCATTATTTTCCAACGCTTCTTGGCTTTACTATGTTCTTTATATTTCCATAGCTTTACTATATCGCGTTTATAGGTTCTAGCGTATGTTTCATTCAAATGTATACCCAAACTGTTGCAAAGCTTTACTATGCTAAGCCTAGCTTTATCCATTAAATAAACATCGTGTGGGTGTTTGATATTCTTAATTTGTACAGTCGTATCAGCGATGATTAATTCCAAATCTTTTTTTTTAATTGTGTTAGTTTTTATCCCAACCCTGATCAACTCCGATAATATCTCATTATATCCAGCTTCACCTAATACACTACGAAACCGTCGTATACTAGTTTCCGAGATAGCTATGTCTTTTTCTATATATTCCCACCCGCAGAAATACTGCCAATACATATTCTCTTTTAGCTCTTCCTCTGATAATGAATCTGAAAAATTATACATTGCTTGTAGCATCGTTATGCCAAGCATCACTCTATGACATTTTCTATTTCTACCAAATTTCTTAATACAAACATTTTTTGATAACCACTCTTCGAGCCTAGACCAATTTATTAATTCTCTTAATTTATATAGCTTATTATTTGGGTTTAATTCTTCTTTTAATTTATAACCAAACAGTTTCCCTTGTTATTGCGATTTGATAATGTTGTCTATTGGCATTGACTGAAATCCATAAGGTTTATGACCATATTTTATCATTTTCTTACGGATTGTTGTATTACTTCTTGTCTTAAAACCATATTATCTATAAGGCTTGTAGAGTTTTGGCGGACGGACTATATACTCTCTGTAGAAATATTGACAGTATCTCGTGATAGTTTACGTCTACCTGAAATTATATCTGGTGAAATACCCTGTGTTAACTGCTTTATTATTTCTGCTCGTAAATTATTATCAATATCTAATTTTCTTTTTCTCTTACCTTGCCTTAAACTGCAAGCAAGTGTGTTAGCCCTATCTGGTCTATAATTATGCCTCATTCTCTTGAGTTCATAACATATAGTGCTTTTATCACGGCCAATCTTTGTCCCTATATATCGCGAGCTATAACCACTCTTATTCATTTCGTATATTTTAAATCTTTCATCTATCGTTAAATGAGCCATGATATATCTATATTTAAATGATGCTCCTCGCAGCAGAGCTACGAGGTATCTAAAAAAGTTTTAGTTGTTTCTTATGATATCACGAAGCAGAGCTTCGGGGAATTAAACCCTGAGAGATTAAAAATTGATTATATCTGGCTTAATTAATTATAGAACTTTCCTATTACTTAAAGCTACATTGCAAATAAGATAAAATTATTATATAATTCCTTAAAACAATACTAATGGTTATATTATGTTAGACATACTTCTTTTTGTACATATTACTATCGCAATATTATTAATTATAGTTATCCTAATGCAACGTAGTGGTTCAGATGGAATTAGCAGTATAAGCGGTGGGGGAAATATGGGAGTAATAAGTGCTAAGACAGCAAATAATTTTCTTACTAAAAGCACTGTAATACTTGCTTCATTATTTTTAATAAATGCAATAATACTTGCTAATCTTTCTTCTCAGAAGAAACCGGATTTGGTATCTAAAATCAATGAAATTGAAGAAAATCAAGTAGATAATAGTCTGCCTATAGCTAAATAAATTGTAATAAAAAATTATGCAAAAAATAATAAAGTTAAAAGATTTAAAAATAGGCAATGATCTACCTTTTACTCTGATTGCAGGACCTTGTCAAATTGAGGGGCTAGATCACGCTTTGTTTATGGCAGAAGAGCTTGTTAAATTAACTACTAAACTTAATATTCCATTTATATATAAGTCTTCTTTTGATAAAGCTAATAGAACTTCTATAAACGGTGCTAGAGGTCTTGGAATTGATAAAGGCTTGGAAGTTTTAGCAGAAGTAAAAAGAGCATTTAACTGTCCTATAGTTACTGATGTTCATAGTGAAAATCAATGTGCTGAGGTAGCTAAAATAGTTGACATGTTACAAATCCCAGCGTTTTTGTGCAGACAAACAGATTTACTTCAGGCTGCAGCTGCAACCGGAACAATAGTAAATGTTAAGAAAGGGCAGTTTCTAGCTCCTTGGGATATGAAAAATGTACACAAGAAGTTAGAATCATTTGGAGCAAAAAATATATTGTTAACTGAACGTGGTACATGTTTTGGTTATAATAATTTAGTATCAGATATGCGTGGTCTTGCAATAATGGCTGAGCTAAATACTCCTGTAATTTTTGATGCTACTCACTCCGTGCAGCAACCTGGTGGGCTTGGAGGAAGCACTGGAGGAGAGCGTAAATATGTAGAATTACTTGCAAAAGCTGCAGTTGCAGTAGGTGTTGCTGGTCTTTATATGGAAGTACATCAGGATCCGGATAATGCTCCAAGTGATGGTCCATGCATGATTAGGTTAGATAATTTAGAGCGTGTCCTTACAAAGCTCAAAAAATATGATGAAATTACTAAAGAAAAATAGTAATGATAACCTACAAAGAATCTGAGAATGTTGAGTTACGTTCAGGGACAATTACGGCTTTGTTGCATAAATTGTAGAAGTCAAGATTTGATCTTACAGACACTATAAATTTCGTACCTGATTGTCAGTTAAATTTTGACTGTCAGATACATATTCAAGATACAAAATTTCATTATTCTTTTCAACAGCTAATTTCTTACTATCCTTAAAAGTTTGCATAGGAGTTTTACCATAACAATATTTACCAGAATGAGGTCTTTCATTATTGAAATACTCTAGCCAGATATCAAGATCTAATTGTAGGTCATCAAGATTTGTATAAATCTTTTTCCGCATAGCTGTATCAAAGAATTCTTGTTTCATTGTTTTATTAAAACGCTCACACATACCGTTTGTTTGAGGAGAATATGCTTTAGTAGTAGTATGCTCTATACCTTCGATACTTAGAAATAATTCAAAAGCATGATGCTCTATATTCCCCTTATATTCTGACCCACGATCTGTAAGAATACGAAGTATTGGTATCCCTTGAGTCTCATACCATGGTAACACTCGGTCATTAAGCATATCAGCAGCAGTTAAAGCTGTTTTATCAGTATATAGTTTAACATCAGCTACTCTGCTGTAGCTATCAATAAATACCTGAGAATAAACCTTACCTATACCCTTAAAGTTGCCTACATAATATGTATCTTGGCATCCTAGATACCCTGGATGCTGTGTCTCAATTTCTCCATGAGCTTCTTTTTCATTACGACGCTTCTCTAGCACTTGTAATTGTGCCTCAGTAAGCACAATACCATCTTGAGCCATTTTTGCTTCTAATGCTTTAAGTCTTTTACTGATGTTGTTTAAATCATTACGTAACCAAATTGATCTTACTCCCCCAGGTGATACAAGTACACCAGTTTTTTTAAGCTCATTTGATACTCTTAGCTGACCATATGCTGGATATTCTATTGCCATATCTAGTACTGCTTTCTCTACAGCAGGATCAACTCTATTCGCTATTATTGGCTTTCTTCGACTAATTTCATACAACGCTTCTTCGCCACCAGTTTCATACAGTTCTTTAAATCTGTAATAACTATCTCTACTATATCCCATCGCTTTACATGCTGATGATATACTACCAAGGCTCTTAGCTAATTCAAGTAAACCTAATTTTGGTTTTATTATTTTTTGATTTAAGTTCATTCTTTATCTCCATTTAATAATTAATTTATTTTACTAAATGTAAGATATAATCTCAACTATTACAGATGATTTTTGTAAAATTAGCGAGCAGTGGATTAATCCATTCTGACTTAGTACTGTTTTTAAATCTACTCCACCTTTTATCAGCAAATCTATTGCTGCATTTATTTTTTTATTCTTCTCTATTTGCATTGCTGTTACCTATATTTTTAATTACTTCTAATATAGGCTCAACAAAAATTTACACAATCATTGCAAAAGACTCGATTATATTACCAAAAAATGGTCTATGCCTATCCCCCAATTGGAATGAAGCTATGGCTCATTTTATGATCAAATTTGATGGTAGAATTTAATGGTTCACGAAATTTACACAATTGATGAGACAGAGCCGATGTTTTATTCATATTAGCTTTGAAAAATTCTTTAAAAAATTCTGAATCTTTGATCTCATGACTATGCCCTTTCTGATAACCAGTCGCTGCCTCTAAAGTACCTTGCTTATCTTTTAATTTTTTCCATTTATATATAGTATCACGACTTACATTAAATAATTTACTTACCTTACTTATTCGTATCCCTACCTCTACAGCTTTTATAACTCTTAGTCTTAGTTCTATTGCATATGCTCGTGCCATATCTCTTTATATGCTTATTAATAATTGCTTAGTATAACTTGATACTTTCACTTTGTCAGTATATTAATGATTTTTGCTATACTTACTTCCAAACCTAGATTAATCCAGAATTCAGGTTAATACGAAACTCGCGTAAAGTTAGCATTTTTTTACTTCCTTGCTTCGTCAATTACCTCGTAATTTCCTCGCAATGACGACTCTCAATCCATGCAACAAAGCCTACTGTGGCTTAGGAACTAGATCCAGAAAATAATAAAAAATACTAATTTTATTAGTATTTTTAACTGGCTCTAGTTCATAAATCACGGGATGACAATTGGAAAACCGATCTATGAGGGCAAGCCTTAAGCGGGAATGACATAGAATAGATACCGGGCCATTACTTCCAAATTAGCTTGGATTGACCTTTAGGAATGTGCTATACTTTATCCATTAAATTCTTAGCTATATCGGTTTCTGAAAGATTATTATTTTGGGTTGAGTGAAAATATTCTGAAACAAGTTTAACAACTTCATCAGAAAATTCATCTTGTAGTTCTTTACTTGCTAATAATTTTTGGCTTTCAATTAATTTAATAGTTTCAACTTTCTTATGCTCTAAAAATTCTTCAATTTCTTTAGTTTTTTCTTGAACTATTTTTTCTGTAATTTCATTATTTTCTTTGGTCATTTGAAGTTGTAGAGCTTCTAAATTTTTTATTTGCTCTTCAGTTTGTTCAAATAATAATTTTGCATCGTCTTTTAATTTTTCAGCTTTTAGAACTCTCTCTTGTACTTCTAAAACTTTCGTATCCAAAGATTTTAAAATTGCTTTTTTTGCTGGTCTATAAATTAAATACACAAAAATTATAAAACTAATAGCAAGCCAAAAGCTTTCATCTAGAAAATGCATTATTATTGTATTTTTATATTTTTTAGTAAGTTTATATCTGCTTTAGTGCCAGTGATTTTTTCGATAATACTAGCAGCAAGCATTATAGTCGCATCTACTTTACTAGTTCTAAATTTTTCTGCAACTAATTTTATATCTTTAATATTTTGATTTATCAGCTTTCGTAGGTTTTGTTCTAAATTAGTTTTTTTAATCAAAAATTCTGCCTCTAAAGAATCTATTTTTTCTTTTTTTAACCTATCTATTTTAGTACTTATTCTTATTATTTCTTCATTATAGTATTTATTTAACTTTTCGATTTCTAAAGCTAATTCATCGGCTTTTGCAATATTATCTTGAATATTGGATTGTCTATTATTTAAAACTCTTTCAATTTTAGGAACTATAAATTTGTAGACAAAAATATATAATAAGCTAAAAGTAACTATTAGCCAAAAAATTTGTGAATAATATGTATTAATATCAAATTGAGGCATATTATTTAAAAGCAAATCTTAGGAAAAGATAAGTAGCATTGCGATTACAAAAGAAAAAAGCCCCATTGCTTCAGCAAGACCTGCACCAATAAGTGCCATTCTCTGAAGCTGTGTGGTAGCTGAAGGATTTCTAGCTATTGAATTAAGTAGTGAACTAAATATATTACTGACGCCTAAAGCTGCACCAAGCATTCCAATAGCCATACAACCAACACCGATGAACTTTAAAGAAACCATATCCATAAAAAAACTCAACTTTAATTAATTAAAAAACTCTAGTGTAAATTAACTGCATCATTAAGATATACACAAGATAAAATAGTAAAAATATAAGCCTGAAGAATCGCAACAAAGATTTCAAACCCAATTAATATAACCATAAGAGGTATTGGTAGAAATTTCAAGTAAATCATCAATGTTACAACAAAGCTAGCAATTACTTTTAATAAAATATGACCTGCCATCATATTTGCCGCAAGCCTTAAGGATAAACTAGCTGGTCTTGCTAGATATGTAAATAATTCAATTATGATCATTAGCGGGGCAAGCCATAGAGGCGTACCGTGGGGCAAGAAAAGTGATAAGAAACGCATACCGTGCTTTACAAAGCCAACTATAGTCACCATTAAAAATACTAGAATTGCTAAAGCAAAAGTAATAATGATATGGCTGGTAACAGTAAACCCGTAAGGTATCATGCCAAATAAATTACAAAATAAAATAAAAACAAATAGAGTGAAAATTACAGGAATAAACTTGCGTCCTTTACTGCCTACATTCTGATTTAGCATATCAGTTACAAGGTTATAGATTATTTCGCCACTTATTTGTAACCTTGATGGTACTAACCTAGGATTTGAAAAAGCCAAGTAAAAATAAGTTAAAGCTAAAACACTAGCAAGTAGCATATAGGCAGCTGAATTAGTAAAGCTAATATCGAAATCCATAACTTTAATTTCTATCAGCTTTTTTATATCAAATTGTACTAAAGGATTATGAAGCATTTTGTTATTTCTTACTGATTAGCCTTTGCCTGACTATATTAAATCCTGCTATAATTCCGATTATAGTAAATATAATAATAAATAAAGATTTAGAATGAAAGAATTTATCAGTTAATAAACCAATAACAAACCCTACCATTGTTCCGGAAACTAAATCTATAGCTATAGTAAACGGACTTATTTCCTGTTGCAAGTTAGAACTAGGGGTTTTATCAATTTTTAACTGATTAATTCTTGTTTTAATATCTTTTAATTTATCATTATCCACTATAAATCTATTTTATTTTTTGATTCTTCTATGGCTTTATCTATTGCTGCTGAAATACTATTTATACTATAATTCTCAGTTTGTACTCCGTTAACAAAGAAAGAAGGAGTTCCTATAAATTTTGGTGCTTTTGTTATAAAATTAGTGTTAGCAATTAAGGTTTCAGTAATTTGATCATCGCTTAAACATTTTTTGTACTCTTCCGGAGTAACGCCGCCGAGCTGACCTATATCAGTTAATAACTCTCTATATTTATTGCTAACTGACCATTTATCTTGTTGCTTTAACATAATATCATGAAACAGCATAAAGCTATTTATGTCACCTTTGCAACGTGCTAAAATAGAAGCATCTAAATCTTGTTTAGTAGCAATAAATTCTCTAGTAACATATGCTATTTTATTAGTATCTATATATTTTTGTTTAAGTTCAGGAAAAATTGTAGAGTGATAATAAGCACAATGCGGGCAAGTAGGAGAGAAATATTCAACTAAAACTATTTTAGAGTCTTTATTCCCAAGAACCATATCATTTTCATCAATCTTAAAAGTAACCTTAAAAGTTTTTACTTCAGGCTTTTGCTCTATTTGTTCTTGCACAGCCGGAGTTATTACAGCTGGAGTTGTTGTTTCGGTTGTTTGATTGTTGTTTTCATCTGAAGTTGAAGCCTGAGCTGGAGTTATGGATTCAGATGATTCTTGCTCTACTACTTTCTCTTCTGAGCAACCACTCAAAAGCAATAGAAATATTAACGTAATAAAACTATTTTGCATAATTTAACCCTTTATAATATTGATTTAACAATCTGAAGTTTTGACAAAAAATTTTTATTAAAAAAAGTGGCGAGTGTATCAATCTATAATTTGTATTATATATCAAATAATTTACTTTAAATTTGTAGAAATATCGCTTTTAAGCTGATAAAAGCACTAAATATTTAACTTTAAATATAAATTTTTATTTTAGTCAGAAAAATTAGAATTTTTGTCAAAACTTCAGAACAATACAATAAGGTTTTATTTACTTTATTTCAATAGTAAATAAATTTGCTATATAAAATTATCTGCTTTATCATTTAAGCAAAATGTGTTATGCTAGACAGGATAATAGTCTAACATTGGATTCTTAAGCACTAAGTAATTACTACGGAGGGATTAATAATGGTAAATATAGCACAATCCGAAGACAAAACAGAACAACAAAAATCTGAGTTTAAAATAGGACAAAGAATTGTTTATCCTGCACACGGAGTAGGTGCAATTACAAATATAGAGAACCATACTATCGCAGGTACTGAGATAAAGGTATATGTAATCTCTTTCCTTCAAGATAAAATGACTCTAAAAGTACCGGTTAGTAGAGCTACAGTTGTAGGGCTTAGAGCAGTTGCGAGCAAAAAAGATCTAGATTTAATATATTCAACCCTTCAAGGCAAGCCAAAACAGGGTAATAGAATGTGGAGCAGAAGAGCTCAAGAATATGAAGGAAAGATTAATTCAGGTAATATTGTAGCAGTTGCTGAGGTATTACGTGACTTACATAAAAATGTCGATAATGATCGTTCTTATAGTGAAAGAACTCTTTATGAAGCAGCTCTAAATAGACTTGCAGGTGAACTTGCTATTCTTGAAAACATAGATTCATCTGAAGCTATTAATAAGTTAGTGGAAGTATTACGCGAAAAGTTGGTGGTATAGTATCCCTTTGATACTTCAAGATTTGGTAAGTCAAATTTCGGGGTTCGCCTTTGCTCACGTATTAATCTCTCAGGGTTTAATTCCCCGAAGCTCTGCTTCGTGATATACTACTTGAATGGAAGAAAGCAGTTATATACATAAGAGTCATAATGTCACAGTACTAATATATCATTTAGTAACGCCGGCAAAGTATAGGAGAGTAATATTCAATCAAGAACTAGATGATTATTTGTGTAAAATTTGTGAGCACATAGAAGATCGTTATGAAATTAGATTTTTAGAAATAGGAGTAGATAAAGATCACGTACATTTTTTATTACAGTCAATACCAATGTATAGCCCAACAAAAATAACTCAAATCATAAAAAGTATTACTTCTAAGAAAATGTTTGAGAAATATCCAAATCTTAAAGAAAAATTATGGGGAAGTGAGTTTTGGAGTAAAGGATATTTTATGAGCACAGTAGGTAAACATGGTGATGAGCAGAAATTACGTAATTATGTACAGAATCAAGGTTCAGGCAAACCTTCTTATAAAGCATTTCAACAAAAACAGTTAAAGCTTTTTGGATAGATACCTCGTAGCTCTGCTGCGAGGAGCATCATTATGTATTAGTTGATATTTGATCTTACATTTAATAAAAATAATGTATTAAAAATACAGATAAAAAAATGGAAGGTCACAATGCACTTAAATCAAAAAATAATAAAGCCAAAATTAGGTTTACTAGAATTAGCTAAGAGTCTTGGTAGTATATCATCAGCATGTAAAGCGATGGGATATAGTAGAGATAGTTATTACAGATTTAAAGAACTATATGAAACAGGAGGTGAAGAAGCGTTGTATGAAATTAGTCGCAGGAAGCCAATAATAGCGAATAGAGTTGATCCAGCGATAGAGAAGGCAGTAATGGATATGGCAATAGAATATCCAGCATATGGTCAAGATGCGAGTATCAAATGAGCTTAAGAAGAGCGGTATACTTGTATCACCTGGAGGAGTAAGATCAATTTGGCTACGTAATGATTTAAACAATATCAGTAAAAGGCTTAAAGCATTAGAAGCAAAGATGGCTCAAGATGGGATTGTTCTTACTGAAGCTCAGTTACAAGTACTACTGAAGTTTTGACAAAAATTCTAATTTTTCTGACTAAAATAAAAATTTATATTTAAAGTTAAATATTTAGTGCTTTTATCAGCTTAAAAGCGATATTTCTACAATTTAAAGTAAATTATTTGATATATAATACAAATTATAGATTGATACACTCGCCACTTTTTTTAATAAAAATTTTTTGTCAAAACTTCAGTAAAACGACTTCTTTACAAAAACTCAAATGAAAAAAATTTTAGGAATTGAATCAAGTTGTGATGATACTAGTGTTTCTATAATAACTGAAAATAGGGAAATCTTATCGAATATAGTCATATCACAAAATACAGAACATGCAGACTATAAGGGAGTAGTGCCGGAAATAGCCGCACGTTCTCATTTAGCTAATCTCGAAAAAGCTATGAAGCAGGCTTTACTTGAAAGCAATACTAGCTTAGCTGCAATTACGGCAATAGCTGCAACTTCAGGACCTGGTTTAATTGGCGGCGTTATAGTCGGATCAATGTTTGCAAAGTCCCTTTCTAGCGTTTTAAATAAGCCTTTTATTGCAGTAAATCATTTAGAAGGACACGCATTAACTGCAAGATTAACCGATAATATCCCATATCCATATTTGCTTTTATTAGCTTCCGGTGGGCATTGTCAATTTGTCACAGTACTTGGGCTTGGAAAATATAAGATTCTTGGTAGTACTATAGACGATGCAGTAGGTGAGGCTTTTGACAAAGTAGCTAAAATGCTTGATTTACCTTTCCCAGGTGGTCCTAAAATCGAAAAAAGGGCCAAGCTGGGCGATTCTTACAAATATAAATTCCCAAAGCCAATTATTAATAGTGGTGATTGTAATATGTCTTTCTCAGGGCTTAAAACGGCAGTGCGTACTCTAATAATGAGTTTACAAAAGATTAACGATACTGTAATTAACGATATAGCAGCAAGTTTTCAGTTTACGATAGGGGAAATTTTAAGCAGCAAAATACTAGAAGCTATTAAAGTTTATGAACGAATAACAAATGATTTTAATAGAAATATAGTAATAGCCGGCGGGGTGGCTGCTAATAAATATTTGCAAAAAGTGTTAAGTGATTGTACCAAAATACATGGCTATCAGCTTATTTATCCGCCCACAACGCTATGTACCGATAATGCTGCGATGATTGCTTATGTTGGACTTGAGCGTTATAATAATGGGTTATTTACGCCTTTAAATTTCTGTCCTAAAGCTAGATGGAGCTTAGAAGAAATATAATTATACCTTTGATACTTCAATATTTGGTAAACCGTAAGCGTCTTGTAAAAGCGGTCTAGACAAAATGTGACTATTCCAGTTTCTGAAGTTTTGACAAAAATTCTAATTTTTCTGACTAAAGTAAAAATTATAATGGACTAATGGTATGGACCTCCTGATATAGAGAATGAAAAGCAGTTGCTAATCTTCTAGGGTTAATATTTAACATATTAAAACAACAATTAAGGAGGTCCATATGGAGGTTACTACAATTGGTATAGATATTGCAAAAAGAATTTTTCAAATTCATGGTGTAGATAAAAATGGCAAGACAGTATTAAAGAAAAAATTGATGAGAGATCAGGTTTTGACATTTATGGCTAATTTACCACAATGTTTAGTAGGGATGGAAGCTTGTGGTGGTTCTAGTTATTGGGCAAGAGAAATAACTAAATTAGGGCATGAAGTAAAACTAATGGCACCGCAATTTGTCAAACCATATGTTAAAACTAATAAAAATGATCAAGCAGATGCTGAAGCGATATGTGAAGCCGTGACAAGACCTAATATGAGATTTGTTGCAATTAAAACTATAGAGCAACAAGAAATTTTATCAATACATAGGGTAAGAGAGAGATTGGTAAAAAATCGTACAGCACTTGCTAATGAAATTAGGGGGCTACTACATGAGTTTGGTTTTATTGTTCCTCAAGGCATTAATAAGGTTATCACAAAATTAATTGAGATTTTAGATGCAGGGAAATTAAGCCAGTTAAGTTATCAAACATTTAGTGAACTAAAAGAAGAATTCTTAGATAATAACAGAAAAATAAAAGAGATAGAAAAACGATTAACAATGATAGCAAGTAACCTAACTCAATATCAACGATTAAGAGCTATACCTGGTCTTGGTTTAATTACTGCTACTGCTTTAATAGCATCAATAGGTAATGCTACAAGTTTTGAGAATGGCAGGCAATTATCGGCATGGCTAGGATTAGTGCCAAGACAACATTCAAGTGGTGGGAAGGATAAGCTGCTGGGAATTAGCAAGCGAGGTGATGTATACTTACGCACTTTATTAATTCAAGGGGCTAGAGCTGTACTAAATGCCAAGATAAGATTTACATCGGAAGAACAGAAATCTAAAAAAGATTTTAGCCAATTTACGAAATGGATGTTTAATTTATCTGAGCGAAGTAGCCATAATAAAACGACAGTTGCCATAGCTAATAAGTTGGCAAGAGTGGTGTTTGCTGTACTAAGAGATCAGGAGATGATTATGTAGAGAGTAAAGTTTGTAGCTAAAGAGTGTGTAGCATAGCACTTATAAGTAAAATAAATGGTGATTTATATAATGAATAGGTAAAAGCAAAACAATATGTAAGAGATTCCAACCCGAAATATGCTTGAGATAATTAATATTGATGGTAAATAAGACAAACCTTAGCTTACAAAAAAACTGCGTTTTTCAGTGGCTCTTTTAGAAGCCGATGGACTGATAAGTATATAGTTTGTAAGCCAGCGAATTCCATCAGGGCTGTAGAATAAATTAGGTTGATTTATCAGCTATAAGCCGGATACATGACTGCATTTGTTTGTTTTTATTATTGATGTTATTTTTTTCTTGCATTCTACAGGAGGTCCATACATGAAAAAATTGGACAAAAAAATGAAGGAGTGTGTTTCCGCAATAAGTTAGAATAAATAGCAATAAACTTAAGAGGAAAGATGAAGAAAAATAAAGTAAAAATTTTCAGTGCTTCAGAAAAAACGGGGATAGTATTAGAATTAATAAAAGAGGAGTCGACACTTGGTCAGTTAGCTTCAAAATATGCAATAAGTGTTAAAACAATTCAAAATTGGAAAAAATAGTTTTTAGGTAATGCGGCATTAGCTTTTGAACCAGCTAAAGTTTTGAGTGAATATCAAGAACAAATAAATCATTTACAAGAGCAAAATGATGAACTTGCTAAAGCTCTTGGTAGAATCACAGTTGAGAGGGACTGGGCCGTGGGAAAGCTCAAAAGCTTGGATTTATCAAATAAAAAGAGTCTTGTACACTCCAAGCTAAATCAACTCTCAAAATCAAGACAGTGTGAACTATTAAAGATTAGTCGATCTACAGCCTACTATAAATCCAAGGAGATGAGTATAAATAAATTAAGTATTTTAAATAGAATAGATGAAATATATACAGATAATCCTGAATTTGGTTATCGCTATATTCATCAACAGTTACTAGAAGATGGTTTTATTGTCGGTAAAGATCGAGTACTGAAATATATGAGGATGATGGGTATAGAAGCTATTTACCCACATAAGAAAAAATCTACTTCTCGAAACGATAGTGAGCATAAGATCTATAGCTACTTACTTGATCAATATTGGACTAAATCTGGCTCAACAAAGCAAGTGTATGTGCCTAATGTGAATGAGGTTTGGAGTGGTGACATTACTTACATTAGAACTAATGGTGGCTTTATGTATATGGCAGCTATTATAGATTGGCATAGCAAGGCCATATTGAGCTATAAACTGTCAAATTCTATGGATGCATCTCTTGTAACTGATGTCTTGAAACAAGCTCTCAGTAAGTATAACGCTCCACAGATATTTAATAGTGATCAAGGTAGCCAATATACCAGTTATGACCACATAAATATTCTCAAGGAGCATGATATCCAAATTTCAATGAATGGCAAAGGTAGAAGTATTGATAATATAGTAATAGAAAGGTTTTTTAGAACTTTAAAATATAATTGTATCTTTATTAATGATTTTAACAATGTTAAAGAGTTAAAAGAGGGGATTGATCATTATCTGAATAAATATAATTATCACAGATTTCATTCAAGTATTGGTTATAAAAAGCCTATGAATGTATATCTGAATTATATGCAAAATTATCAGCAAAGTGCTGCCTGATAATCGAAAAATTAGGAAAACATACTACTCATTTTTTTGTCTTGATTTTTCAGTCCACTATCTAATTAAGGAATTAACCAAGGGTATTTTAGAGCGAGCACTGCATGCTGAGATGTCAGAACATTTAGGTTATAGCAAGTATGATAGAGCTGAAACTGAGCATGCGAGGAATGGTAGTTTTAGTAAGAATCTGATTAGTGAGAATGGTACTATAGAGATAAATGTTCCAAGAGACAGACAAGGTAAATTTGAACCTATAATAGTCTCAAAGAAACAAACAAGAATAGATGGCTTAGACCAAAAGATAATATCCTTATATGCGAAGGGTATGAGTGTGTCTGATATTAAAACACAATTGCAAGAATTATATGGAGCTGAGATCAGTGAGAGCCTAATCAGCAGGATTACAGATGAAGTAATAGATGAGGTCAAGATTTGGCAGAGTAGACCTCTTGAATCAGTATACCCTATAGTATATTTTGACTGTTTAGTAGTGAAAGTAAGACAAGATAAACTTATTATTAATAAATCAGTATATGTAGCTTTAGGAATAGATTTATCTGGCAGAAAGGATATTTTAGGCTTATGGATAAGTGAGAATGAAGGAGCTAAATTTTGGCTTGGTAATTTTACTGAAATGAAGAATCGAGGAGTAAAAGATATCTTAATTGCTTGTAGTGATAATCTAACTGGTATGTCTGATGCTATTGCATCAGTATATCCGAAAACTGAACATCAAATTTGTATTGTCCATCAGATCAGGAATAGCCTCAAATATGTATCATATAAAGATAGAAAGCAATTAGCAGCGGATTTGAAACTAATCTATACTTCTGCTACTGAAAAAGAAGCAGAATTAGCTCTTGAGTCATTTGATCAAAAATGGAGTAAGCAATATCCGCATATAGCTAAATCTTGGTATAATAATTTGTAATAGTTGAGATACCGTCTTGAGTGTCAACAACTTTTTCATTATTTTACCTCAATTTTATTTTACAGGGTTTTTATATTTGCACTAAAAGATGTTTTGTTATTAAGAACACCATAAATTATGTGAAGCAACTTACGCATAGCAGCAATCACTATAACCATTTTAGATTTTCCAACATTGCTCAAACGTTGACTAAAATCCTTAATAATCGGATTATGTTTTATAGCAACTATGGCAGGCATATAAAAAGCTTTACGTAAATTAGCATCTCCTGTTTTTGATATTTTTCCTATTCCATGGACAGAAGTGCCTGATTGTTTTGGCTTTGGGTTAAGACCAACAAACGCAGCTAGTTGTTTTGCAGAATTAAAATTTTCTACAACAAGAAAAGCAAGTATCACTCCTATTGTTTTTTCTCCTATACCAGGGATTGAATCAAGAAGTTTACTTTTATCATGTAAGTCTTTGTGTCCTTTAATATGATTAGAGATAAGTTCTTCTACTTCCTTAATTTGCTTATCCAGAAATTCAATATGAATCATAATGTTAATGGCAACTGCTTTACTTGCTCCGCTCAATCTATTATTTTCTTGATTTTTATTAGCAATCAAACTATCCAAGCGTCTTACCCATTGTTGTAATTCTTTAATATGTATAGGGGTTGGTTGCCAAAGATCAGGTTGCATAGCCTTGCAAAAAGAAGCTATCAATTCACAATCAGATTTGTCAGTTTTAACTCTTGAAAGCTTGCTCATTGCAAAGCCCTTGATGCGAGCTGGATTTACGACACTAACTTTAAATGTATTATCATAAAGATATTGAGCTAACCTAACTTCGTAACCACCTGTTGATTCCATACAAGCGTGAGCAGTATCTATTCCCTTTTTTTCTAACCATTGTTTTAGTGCAGCAAAGCCTTTTGCAGTATTATTAAACTTTTTGGTTTTGATTTTATTATCATTTAATAAAGCTACGTCAAATGTTGCTTTAGAAATATCTATACCCAAAATAATGCTACTCATATTTGACCTTCTATGTTAATAATAAGTAGAATACCCAAAGATCAACCTTGTAAATACAGGTTCATTGATTAATTTCAAGACCTAAGAATACCGTCCGATCTTTAATGAGTATGTGAAGACTAATTGTTTGATCTCAACTACAGGGTTACATAGCCCTAAGATTTAATACGGCATATTAGTCTTCTTACTTAAGTGCCCTTAAGTATCTTATAGTTGTTTACTAAAGACAATACTAAGATACAAGATTATATCTTACATTTAGTAAAATAAATTAATTATTAAATGGAGATAAAGAATGAACTTAAATCAAAAAATAATAAAACCAAAATTAGGTTTACTTGAATTAGCTAAGAGCCTTGGTAGTATATCATCAGCATGTAAAGCGATGGGATATAGTAGAGATAGTTATTACAGATTTAAAGAACTGTATGAAACTGGTGGCGAAGAAGCGTTGTATGAAATTAGTCGAAGAAAGCCAATAATAGCGAATAGAGTTGATCCTGCTGTAGAGAAAGCAGTACTAGATATGGCAATAGAATATCCAGCATATGGTCAGCTAAGAGTATCAAATGAGCTTAAAAAGACAGGTGTACTGAGTCTTTTGCAATGATTGTGTAAATTTTTGTTGAGCCTATATTAGAAGTAATTAAAAATATAGGTAACAGAAATGCAAATAGAGAAGAATAAAAAAATAAATGAAGCAATAGATTTGCTGATAGAAGGTGGAGTAGATTTAAAAACAGTACTAAGTCAGAATGGATTAATTAAGGAATTAACCAAGGGTATTTTAGAGCGAGCACTGCATGCTGAGATGTCAGAACATTTAGGTTATAGCAAGTATGATAGAGCTGAAACTGAGAATGCGAGGAATGGTAGTTTTAGTAAGAATCTGATTAGTGAGAATGGTACTATAGAGCTAAATGTTCCAAGAGACAGACAAGGTAAATTTGAACCTATAATAGTCTCAAAGAAACAAACAAGAATAGATGGCTTAGACCAAAAGATAATATCCTTATATGCGAAGGGTATGAGTGTGTCTGATATTAAAACACAATTGCAAGAATTATATGGAGCTGAGATCAGTGAGAGCCTAATCAGCAGGATTACAGATGAAGTAATAGATGAGGTCAAGATTTGGCAGAGTAGACCTCTTGAATCAGTATACCCTATAGTATATTTTGACTGTTTAGTAGTGAAAGTAAGACAAGATAAACTTATTATTAATAAATCAGTATATGTAGCTTTAGGAATAGATTTATCTGGCAGAAAGGATATTTTAGGCTTATGGATAAGTGAGAATGAAGGAGCTAAATTTTGGCTCGGTAATTTTACTGAAATGAAGAATCGAGGAGTAAAAGATATCTTAATTGCTTGTAGTGATAATCTAACTGGTATGTCTGATGCTATTGCATCAGTATATCCGAAAACTGAACATCAAATTTGTATTGTCCATCAGATCAGGAATAGCCTCAAATATGTATCATATAAAGATAGAAAGCAATTAGCAGCGGATTTGAAACTAATCTATACTTCTGCTACTGAAAAAGAAGCAGAATTAGCTCTTGAGTCATTTGATCAAAAATGGAGTAAGCAATATCCGCATATAGCTAAATCTTGGTATAATAATTGGGATAATTTGATAATTTTCTTGCAATATCCAAAGGAGATTCGTAAGATTATTTACACTACAAATGCGATAGAATCGCTGAATAGCCAATTGAGAAAAGTTACTAAGAATAAACGCATCTTTCCAAATGATGACGCAGTATTTAAGGTTTTATATCTGACAATTGATTATATTACTAAAAAATGGTCTATGCCTATCCCCAATTGGAATGAAGCTATGGCTCATTTTATGATCAAATTTGATGGTAGAATTTAATGGTTCACGAAATTTACACAATTGATGAGACAGAGCCGGTGTACTTGGCTTTGTTGCATAAATAAGCTTTTGAATGTAATAGTTGAGATTATATCTTACATTTAGTAAAATAAATTAATTATTAAATGGAGATAAAGAATGAACTTAAATCAAAAAATAATAAAACCAAAATTAGGTTTACTTGAATTAGCTAAGAGCCTTGGTAGTATATCATCAGCATGTAAAGCGATGGGATATAGTAGAGATAGTTATTACAGATTTAAAGAACTGTATGAAACTGGTGGCGAAGAAGCGTTGTATGAAATTAGTCGAAGAAAGCCAATAATAGCGAATAGAGTTGATCCTGCTGTAGAGAAAGCAGTACTAGATATGGCAATAGAATATCCAGCATATGGTCAGCTAAGAGTATCAAATGAGCTTAAAAAGACAGGTGTACTTGTATCACCTGGGGGAGTAAGATCAATTTGGTTACGTAATGATTTAAACAACATCAGTAAAAGACTTAAAGCATTAGAAGCAAAAATGGCTCAAGATGGTATTGTGCTTACTGAGGCACAATTACAAGTGCTAGAGAAGCGTCGTAATGAAAAAGAAGCTCATGGAGAAATTGAGACACAGCATCCAGGGTATCTAGGATGCCAAGATACATATTATGTAGGCAACTTTAAGGGTATAGGTAAGGTTTATTCTCAGGTATTTATTGATAGCTACAGCAGAGTAGCTGATGTTAAACTATATACTGATAAAACAGCTTTAACTGCTGCTGATATGCTTAATGACCGAGTGTTACCATGGTATGAGACTCAAGGGATACCAATACTTCGTATTCTGACAGATCGTGGGTCAGAATATAAGGGGAATATAGAGCATCATGCTTTTGAATTATTTCTAAGTATCGAAGGTATAGAGCATACTACTACTAAAGCATATTCTCCTCAAACAAACGGTATGTGTGAGCGTTTTAATAAAACCATGAAACAAGAATTCTTTGATACAGCTATGCGGAAAAAGATTTATACAGATCTTGATGACCTACAATTAGATCTTGATATCTGGCTAGAGTATTTCAATAATGAAAGACCTCATTCTGGTAAATATTGTTATGGAAAAACTCCTATGCAAACTTTTAAGGATAGTAAGAAATTAGCTGTTGAAAAGAATAATGAAATCTTGTATCTTGAATATGTATCTGACAGTCAAAATTTAACTGACAATCAGGGGCAAAATTTATAGTGTCTGTAAGATCAAATCTTAACTTCTACATTTTGAATATACTGCCCCTAACCCCGCAATGCTAGCCTAGCCAACAGGCACAGAGATAGGTTTACCAATTTCAAACATTTTGTTTAATAAGTGGCATTTAATAGACATTTCTTTTGTCATATTTTGATCATGTCTTGATAGTCTATCCGCCAAAAACACTTCAAATCCTGATCATTTGTAATGGGATAGAGTTTTGACAACAAATTGCTAAGATTTTCAATAAAAATTAATAAGTTATGTTAATTTTTACTGATACATTTCTGTGTTGGTCTAATTTTGATATGGAGCTATTGTTAACGATTTTTTATCGTTCATCTAGTTTTTGCATGATGATATTTTTGATTTATGTGGAGTTAGACACGATTTGTAAATGATTTGCAATGCATCGTAAATTCAAACCAATAGCAGAGATTATTGGATTGATAATATCTCCTATCATACCTTTCAAGAAGTTTCTACCCATCCGACCATATTGCTTTAAGTGACCTATTATTGGTTCTATGGCACTGCGTCTCTTGATCATAGACTTGTCCTCTTGTAACAACTTCTTCCGCGTTTTTGGGGTATATACCTTACTCTTCTCCTTTACATTGCTACCACTATACCCAAGATCAACAAATGATTTCTTTATCTTGATTCCAGTGACACTCTCTACTGCTTCAAAGCTCTGATGCAATGTATGACCATCATAAGGATTATTATGAAACGATTTTGCGGATAAAACAAAATTTCTACGACCACTTACTACTACCGCTACTTTATTGCCAAACTCATATGGCTTGTTGCGTTTTCCCTTTCCTATACACTCTACTTCAGGGGCATGAAAACTATATAATACTTTGTTATCTTCTTTATATTGCTTTTTAGCTTCTCTTTTTAAAACAGATTGGTTATGTATTTGTTTTATTTTTTGCAATACTTCTTGATTTTTGAGAGACAAGTTTAATTGCTTATTTTTGATCTCACGCTCACATACTCTAATCAAACGACCCAGTAATATTTTTAAATGCTTCATTATTTTCCAACGCTTCTTGGCTTTACTATGTTCTTTATATTTCCATAGCTTTACTATACAGGAGTTTCGCACTTAGCAAAAAGTATGTTAATCTAGAGAAAAATAGTTTTAGATAAAAATGACAAGAACAAAATGTAGCAAGGACTTATATAAATCATTTTTACAAGCAAGTAGTGTCAGATATACTAGCAAGGCATTATCTGAAGTGAGTCCAGTAGATCTATCTCACGATAGTGCAAGTCGATGGTTAAAGAGTAAGGATTTTCGTCCTAGCGAAATCTATAAGGAAGTGTCAAAATATATAGATTGGGAAGCACCGTGTTTATTAGTGGGGGATGACACCTTATTATCAAAGCAATACAGTCAGAAGATTGAGCTTGTACGTTATCAATATTCTGGAGCTGTACATGATGTTATACCTGGTATAGGAATGGTAAACTTACTACATTACAATACTAAAATTGCTCAATCTACTCCCGTAGATTATAGAATATATGATAAAGACACTGATGGTAAAACAAAGAATGAGCATTTTTGTGATATGCTTACTTTAGCTAAAGAAAGAGGTCTCAATCCTGATGCCATAGTCATGGATGCTTGGTATAGCGGGTTGGAGAATTTAAAACATATACGTAATTTAGGCTGGCTATGGGTTACCACCCTAAGGAAAAATAGAAAAGTTAATCATAATGTTAGCTTGGAAAGTTTAGAGATACCCGATGAGGGGCTAAAAATTCACCTACGTGGATACGGTTGGGTTACGGTATTTAAGTTTGTGGCAAAGAATGGTCGCATTGATTACATAACAACGAACTTGGAAAATCCCACACGTGAGCAAATAGAGAAAATTGTTAAGGCACGTTGGTCTATAGAGGTTTATCATCGAGAATTAAAACAAACTTGTGGTATTGAACGCTGTCAGGCACGCACGGGCCGAGCTCAAAGAAATCATATTTGCCTTGCAGTATTTGCCTGGCTTGATATGAATAAAAGGAGGATAAATGAAAACATTACTTTATATCAACAAACTTGGGAAGTTATAAAAACATCAATTCAAAACAATATCAGATGGCTTTTAACTGATTCGCAACTTTGCTAAGTGCGAAACTCCTGTATATCGCGTTTATAGGTTCTAGCGTATGTTTCATTCAAATGTATACCCAAACTGTTGCAAAGCTTTACTATGCTAAGCCTAGCTTTATCCATTAAATAAACATCGTGTGGGTGTTTGATATTCTTAATTTGTACAGTCGTATCAGCGATGATTAATTCCAAATCTTTTTTTTTAATTGTGTTAGTTTTTATCCCAACCCTGATCAACTCCGATAATATCTCATTATATCCAGCTTCACCTAATACACTACGAAACCGTCGTATACTAGTTTCCGAGATAGCTATGTCTTTTTCTATATATTCCCACCCGCAGAAATACTGCCAATACATATTCTCTTTTAGCTCTTCCTCTGATAATGAATCTGAAAAATTATACATTGCTTGTAGCATCGTTATGCCAAGCATCACTCTATGACATTTTCTATTTCTACCAAATTTCTTAATACAAACATTTTTTGATAACCACTCTTCGAGCCTAGACCAATTTATTAATTCTCTTAATTTATATAGCTTATTATTTGGGTTTAATTCTTCTTTTAATTTATAACCAAACAGTTTCCCTTGTTCTTGCGATTTGATAATGTTGTCTATTGGCATTGACTGAAATCCATAAGGTTTATGACCATATTTTATCATTTTCTTACGGATTGTTGTATTACTTCTTGTCTTAAAACCATATTATCTATAAGGCTTGTAGAGTTTTGGCGGACGGACTTGATAGAAACTTACTACCAAAAGAAGTTTTAAATCGAAAGAACGTGTTCTCTACACGCTCCCTTCTACCGTAATTATTCTTTACCCTCCATGCTTGGTATCCTTTGTTTTGTTGATATATAACAGCTGCATCTCTCTCAGTTTTATCCCTAAGCGATTGAACTTTTACTGAAGAGTTTGGGGGTCTAATAACTGGTTTTATCTTCTTCTTTCTCAACAATTGATATGTAGATTCACCGTCATACCCTCGATCTCCCAGAAAATCCTTGGCTCTGACATTAGCTATTAGTAGTCCAATCTGTGATCTATCATCTATAGTATGCTCTGTGGTACTATCGGCAAGTATCATACCTTGATCTTCTATAACGATATGTAGCTTTTTCCATATGCGACGCTTATATTGCTTACCATGCTTATTTTCTAGCCATTCGTTCCCTGTGTAGGCTTGTATCCCTGTACTATCCATTGAAATACAACTAAATTCTTTATCTTGATTTCCATGTAAATACCTAAGATCTAATGACTTCATACGCTTACTTAATGTTGTATAGTCTGGACATCTAATAGATAAACCCGATATTTCAAAGAGCCAGTTTATAAAGCCTTGGGTTTGGCGTAACTTAAGACCGAATAAGCATCTGATCTTCAAACACTGTAATATAGCGTGATCACTATAGCGTCTAGGTCTTCCTCGTTTCATTTCCTCTCTGTAATCAGCATACCAGCCAATCGCCAAATCACTGGCAATCATAAAATCTATGCGACCCCTATTGCGTAAAAAATTATTATATTCTGACCAATTCGTTATTTTATATTTAGAATACTTGCGTGATTTACTAAAAGGGGCTTTCTTCCGAGATCTCATATAATCTGGATTATTTTTTAATTCAGGACATCTTACCAGATTATCACCACTCTTGCTCTACAAATTTTATTTATGCAACAAAGCCACAAAGATTGGCCGTGATAAAAGCACTATATGTTATGAACTCAAGAGAATGAGGCATAATTATAGACCAGATAGGGCTAACACACTGGCTTTGTTGCATAAATAAGCTTTTGAATATACTGCCCCTAACCCCGCAATGCTAGCCTAGCCAACAGGCACAGAGATAGGTTTACCAATTTCAAACATTTTGTTTAATAAGTGGCATTTAATAGACATTTCTTTTGTCATATTTTGATCATGTCTTGATAGAAACTTACTACCAAAAGAAGTTTTAAATCGAAAGAACGTGTTCTCTACACGCTCCCTTCTACCATAATTATTCTTTACCCTCCATGCTTGGTATCCTTTGTTTTGTTGATATATAACAGCTGCATCTCTCTCAGTTTTATCCCTAAGCGATTGAACTTTTACTGAAGAGTTTGGGGGTCTAATAACTGGTTTTATCTTCTTCTTTCTCAACAATTGATATGTAGATTCACCGTCATACCCTCGATCTCCCAGAAAATCCTTGGCTCTGACATTAGCTATTAGTAGTCCAATCTGTGATCTATCATCTATAGTATGCTCTGTGGTACTATCGGCAAGTATCATACCTTGATCTTCTATAACGATATGTAGCTTTTTCCATATGCGACGCTTATATTGCTTACCATGCTTATTTTCTAGCCATTCGTTCCCTGTGTAGGCTTGTATCCCTGTACTATCCATTGAAATACAACTAAATTCTTTATCTTGATTTCCATGTAAATACCTAAGATCTAATGACTTCATACGCTTACTTAATGTTGTATAGTCTGGACATCTAATAGATAAACCCGATATTTCAAAGAGCCAGTTTATAAAGCCTTGGGTTTGGCGTAACTTAAGACCGAATAAGCATCTGATCTTCAAACACTGTAATATAGCGTGATCACTATAGCGTCTAGGTCTTCCTCGTTTCATTTCCTCTCTGTAATCAGCATACCAGCCAATCGCCAAATCACTGGCAATCATAAAATCTATGCGACCCCTATTGCGTAAAAAATTATTATATTCTGACCAATTCGTTATTTTATATTTAGAATACTTGCGTGATTTACTAAAAGGGGCTTTCTTCCGAGATCTCATATAATCTGGATTATTTTTAATTCAGGACATCTTACCAGATTATCACCACTCTTGCTCTACAAATCTTATTTATGCAACAAAGCCATCATGAACAACTATTGCCAAAATCTGAACGAAAAGTATATTTTTGCAATCCTTATTCTCCATGGCAAAAACCATTGATAGAGAAGATTAACTCAATGGTGCACAGAGTATACTCTAAATCTTTAGATATAAAAAAATTAACAATAAAGCAATTACAAGAAATTGAGGATTTTTTAAATAATTTACCAAGAAAAGTGCTCGGTTATAAAACACCCAATGAGGTATGGGAAGAAAATATAAATCTGGCTTAATTAATACTGGAATTTACCAATGAAGGAGCTAAATTTTGGCTTGGTAATTTTACTGAAATGAAGAATCGAGGAGTAAAAGATATCTTAATTGCTTGTAGTGATAATCTAACTGGTATGTCTGATGCTATTGCATCAGTATATCCGAAAACTGAACATCAAATTTGTATTGTCCATCAGATCAGGAATAGCCTCAAATATGTATCATATAAAGATAGAAAGCAATTAGCAGCGGATTTGAAACTAATCTATACTTCTGCTACTGAAAAAGAAGCAGAATTAGCTCTTGAGTCATTTGATCAAAAATGGAGTAAGCAATATCCGCATATAGCTAAATCTTGGTATAATAATTGGGATAATTTGATAATTTTCTTGCAATATCCAAAGGAGATTCGTAAGATTATTTACACTACAAATGCGATAGAATCGCTGAATAGCCAATTGAGAAAAGTTACTAAGAATAAACGCATCTTTCCAAATGATGACGCAGTATTTAAGGTTTTATATCTGACAATTGATTATATTACCAAAAAATGGTCTATGCCTATCCCCAATTGGAATGAAGCTATGGCTCATTTTATGATCAAATTTGATGGTAGAATTTAATGGTTCACGAAATTTACACAATTGATGAGACAGAGCCCGTAGCTCTGCTGCGAGGAGCATCATGTTTTCTTTTTTTTCTTACTATATATTAAAACTAACGTTGGTAAAGCAGTAATAACAGCAGCTAAAATATAATGAATAACAAGCGGTCTATCCACCATATGACACTGTCCATCATCTGGAATCGTCTGAGCCAAAACCATATAGGCAACTATTATCGTTACTGCTATATATAGAAAAGCAAAAAATAAGTATTTCATAAATTTTTTCATATTGATCCTTTATAAATAATCGAGTATACCATAGATATTTTATCGACACATTACATTATGATAGTATCATATGATACTATCATGGTATAGAAAGAAATATATTTTATGTCCAATTCAGCTTTTTTAATTGCGTTTTTTGTATCTATAATTCGTTACTACGATTATGCATTATTCGGCTTATCAGCTCACATTTTAGCACAAAATTTTTTACCTAGAAGTACGCATGAAACACAGCTACTTGGCTTTTTTGCCTTGCTGAGTGCGGCTGTTGTGATCCGTCCTTTAGGCTCTATAATTTTCGGCTATATAGGGGATAGATATGGACGCACTAAATCCATCAAAATATCGATGTTTATTAGCAGTATCTCTACCTTACTAATTGCCGTTACCCCTTCCTTTGATAAAATAGGTATTCTTGCTACAATTATGCTTACATTTTGCCGGATGATTTTTCTTGCAAGTTTAGCTGGCGAAGTTGATGGCATAAAAGTTTATGTAGCAGAAAAAACAAAAAATAACCGAAAAAATTTAGGGCTAGGAGTAGTTGCAAGCTGCACTCAAATAGGAGCATTACTTGCTGCTATGGCTTATTATTGTGCGACTAACCTTAATATTTATTATTTGTGGCGGATTAACTTTTTTGTAGGTGCTACATTTGGATTATTTGCGATTTTGATGAGAAGCTATTTTGAGGAAAGTAGAGAGTTTTTACATAACAAAAATAAACAATCTGATAATATTCCTATCTTTCAATCTCTAAAAAACTCTAAAAAGTCTTTTATTTTGGCACTACTAATAAATGGTACAATCGGCGGTATATACCATTTTTTAGTATATTTCTTAGGAGTATTTTTAGCAAAAATAGCTTTTATAAACCCTATAGAAACTGAGTTTATGAACATAAGCCTAATTATTACTTACGGGATAGCGGCTATTTTCGCAGGAATGCTTGCTGATAAAATAAATCCTTTAAAACAAATTATATTTGCCCTGCTACTTAGTCTTGTAACAGCTTTTACTATGCAAACTTTACTATATCAGCAAATATTTACTGTTATATGTCCTATTATACTAATTGGGCTTGCCGCATTTTACGCGGTTCCACTGCAAATTATCGTCCAATCCTTATTTAAAACAGCTATTAGAATGCGGCTTTATAGCTTATCTCACTCCCTTGGCGGTATTATATTATCCTCAAGCACACCTTTCTTCAGTATGTTACTATGGCAAAACTTCAAATCATTATGGGTAACATTTAGCTTCTTTACTTTCCTACTTATAATACTAACCATTGCAGTAGTAGTTTTACGTAAAACTATTACACGCTAAAGGATTTGCTGCAACGCAATTGTTTTTTCTAGGGAATTACTATAGTTATGGATGTGTTGTAATTGTTAAAATGGTAATATTATCTTTTTTAGGTCCATAATGCCAAAAAACTCTATAAGCCGCAGGAGTATTATTTTCAGCATAAGCTTCAAATATTTCTTCTCCGTTATTTCCTTTAATCTGAAGTTTTGACAAAAAATTTTTATTGTCCCAAATTTGGGAGAAAAACCCCGCACTTGCAGTGCGTCGTTTTAACATATAGAATGAAGAGATGCAGTATTACAAGAAGCTAAGCCAGGAGTTTCGCACTTAGCAAAGTTGCGAATCAGTTAAAAGCCATCTGATATTGTTTTGAATTGATGTTTTTATAACTTCCCAAGTTTGTTGATATAAAGTAATGTTTTCATTTATCCTCCTTTTATTCATATCAAGCCAGGCAAATACTGCAAGGCAAATATGATTTCTTTGAGCTCGGCCCGTGCGTGCCTGACAGCGTTCAATACCACAAGTTTGTTTTAATTCTCGATGATAAACCTCTATAGACCAACGTGCCTTAACAATTTTCTCTATTTGCTCACGTGTGGGATTTTCCAAGTTCGTTGTTATGTAATCAATGCGACCATTCTTTGCCACAAACTTAAATACCGTAACCCAACCGTATCCACGTAGGTGAATTTTTAGCCCCTCATCGGGTATCTCTAAACTTTCCAAGCTAACATTATGATTAACTTTTCTATTTTTCCTTAGGGTGGTAACCCATAGCCAGCCTAAATTACGTATATGTTTTAAATTCTCCAACCCGCTATACCAAGCATCCATGACTATGGCATCAGGATTGAGACCTCTTTCTTTAGCTAAAGTAAGCATATCACAAAAATGCTCATTCTTTGTTTTACCATCAGTGTCTTTATCATATATTCTATAATCTACGGGAGTAGATTGAGCAATTTTAGTATTGTAATGTAGTAAGTTTACCATTCCTATACCAGGTATAACATCATGTACAGCTCCAGAATATTGATAACGTACAAGCTCAATCTTCTGACTGTATTGCTTTGATAATAAGGTGTCATCCCCCACTAATAAACACGGTGCTTCCCAATCTATATATTTTGACACTTCCTTATAGATTTCGCTAGGACGAAAATCCTTACTCTTTAACCATCGACTTGCACTATCGTGAGATAGATCTACTGGACTCACTTCAGATAATGCCTTGCTAGTATATCTGACACTACTTGCTTGTAAAAATGATTTATATAAGTCCTTGCTACATTTTGTTCTTGTCATTTTTATCTGAAGTTTTGACAAAATCCTTTCCATAAGGAGAAATGTATTCCAATTTTTTTATACTTTTTTAGTAATAACAAAATTTATTTATTCTATTTGGGTACATAATGTGTCAAAAACTGTAGCAATTTTGTCTAATATTGCTGGTTTATACTTACTAATATTATTTGGTAATTCTAGCTTTTTATTAAATGAGGTTTTGGTAATTTGGTTACTTCCATCAAAACTTGATTTTATTGTAATTTCCAACTTACCGTGTTTATTACTTTTGCGTATTACTGGTGCAAATGGTTTGACCTGATGATTATTTCTAATATTTCTATGATCTGGTATCCCTCTGGATATAGACTTTTCTAATATTTCTTCAAGGGCAATTTGTGGCATAGATCTATAAACTTCACTTGGAGACAACATATTGCTATTGATTTTTTTATCCCATGCCCTTACTTTTCTTGCCTTAACTGAAGATTGTGCATGATACAATATGTTGTACGCTAGCATTACGAATAACATATAATCCTCATCTTTATTTGGATCATTCGTTTGAAATTTATCCATCAATAATTTTGACTTACCAAATTTAAAAAAATGCTCAATATCAAACCTTTGTCTATAGTATTCATATACTTCTTTACCACTGATTTTATCTTTTTGTTGGCCAGAAACACATAACCATAAATCTCTGTTATATTTCCTATTTCCTGATGCATCTAACACCTTAACCTGAATAAAATTCAGCGGTTTATCAGACATGATATGCTGTTTCTTGCCCTTGATTAGATAATTCTTAAATAGTGAAATACTAATTGATATGTCACCATTTTTTGTAGCCTTTACTACAGTTTCTTCTGTATCTGGAATCAGTAAATTATCAGAACTACTACAAGAAATCTTAGCTCCATAAGATCTTTTACGACCTCTTGTTTTTTGCTCCTCTATATATATTTTGTAAATACTGCGATTAATTCTTTGGCGGGTTATTGTTACCGTATTTGCTTCATTGTGCAGCGGGTGAATGAAAGATAGAGCGCTATAACCTGCATCACCTACTGTTATATTTAGAGCCTTTTGTGGTATTTGCTTAACAATTTTCATTATTTGTTTGCTACCTTTGCTATACTTATTCTCATCTGATTTTACTCTATTTATAGATATTGGTACAGACCATTTAGGCTGAGCACCGATGCAAACTACACTATATTCATAACCCGCAACTGGTCGGTTATTAGCATTCTGTCTAATATATGTACGATCAATTGCTTTCTTGGAATCTTTCTTGCTACTCACTGTAGTATCTATTTGCAGTAAGTTTTTACCCTCATTAATCAGTTTACTTATTAAGTATTTTTCTATATCTTCTCGAGTCTTAAAACGTTGCTCATCTCTTATATTTAATGATTCATCACGAGCACAGTAAAAATTCTCTATAGCTCTGTATACACTTGACCAACTACGCTGAAAATATTTATTAGTTGTTAATTCAACAACAGATCTTGCTTTAACGCTATCATTAGTTACTAGTGATAGTATTAATTCTAAAACCACATCTTGATTATAGGGGAAAATTTTTTATTTCTTGCAACATTTCTTGCATAATCATACACACTAAAAACCATTTTGTATTTGAGCGTATTTATATCATACTTTATAAGTTTGGTTATCTTTTTGTCAAAACTTCAGTTTTATCTAAAACTATTTTTCTCTAGATTAACATACTTTTTGCTAAGTGCGAAACTCCTGTAAGCCACACAGTTTACGATTGTACTTATCATATAGTATGGGTGACTAAATATCGCTATAATATATTGGTAGGAGAGTCAAGGACCTAATCCAAGAGATATGTAAGAATAATGGTGTAGAGATATTAAGAGGGAAGATAGCTTCAAATCACGTACATATCTATGTATCTGTGCCACCTTATCAAAGTATTAGTAAGGTGGTACAGTATCTAAAAGGAAAGAGTTCAAGGAAGATTCCGCAGGAATTTCCAGAATTACGGCAACAGTATTGGGGTAAACACTTATGGGCTGTTGGATATTTTGTCAGAACCACAGGCAATGTGACTGACAAAATGATTAAGGATTATATTGATAAACATGAATCGAGAGATGATAAGTTTGGAAACTTTCAAGTTGAAAACTAGCTATAGCTAAGGCATTTATGCCGTAATCTTAAGCCCTGCATTTACAATGCAGGGTGATTAACTAAAAAAAGTGGCGAGTGTATCAATCTATAATTTGTATTATATATCAAATAATTTACTTTAAATTGTAGAAATATCGCTTTTAAGCTGATAAAAGCACTAAATATTTAACTTTAAATATAAATTTTTACTTTAGTCAGAAAAATTAGAATTTTTGTCAAAACTTCAGTTTAATAGACTTATAAACCTGAATTCTGGATTAGCTAATTTTGAGATATAGCAGGTTTGTTAGGTTTCATACAGTATGCAATGAGGGCGGATAAGATATGTACAAAGGCATTCCAAATTGATCTATGTCTTGTATGTTCGATCTCGAAAGCACCCTTCAGCACACTAAATACTGTTTCGATAATTGAGCGTTTGCGTAATAATATTTTTTCAAATAATGGCATAAGTTTATTCTTCATTTTCTTCTTTATGCCAGTTACTAACTTGATTCCTTTGCTGTATAGATCATCAAAGAGCTCCTGTTTGATATAACCCTTATCGCCAAACAATAATCCCGTGATATGTTTGGTGATTATCGAAACCGGCGCTCTATCATCTACATTACCAGGCGTTAGTTTTAGACCTTGAATCTCACCTTTTTTGTTAATAACCAAATGTAATTTTAGACCAAAAAACCAACTTTTTGTTGTTTTACCCAAAGCAGCAATACCGGCAAAGACTTTATTACGAGAGATTCTTTTTCGATGACAAACCTCTAAAGATGTGCGTCAATATAAGAAACTCCCGTAGATTGAGCTGCCTGCATATACCATTCAAGTAATAAAACTAAATAACTCAGAACTCTTGGTTTTAGAGCTATAAAACGAGTATATGATGGAAGAGTTACAAAGTCTGATTTATATAATTGTAGATAGGACATATAAAAATATTTAAAGTTTTTACAAGGTGATTGATGGTATAAAAGCACTATTGTTAACAGCTCAGAATAGCTTATTTCAGGCTTTCTTGTAGGGTTTTTATTAATTAATGGTAGAAATGATTTATTAATCTCTCAGGGTTTAATTCCCCGAAGCTCTGCTTCGTGATATCATAAGAAACAACTAAAACTTTTTTAGATACCTCGTAGCTCTGCTGCGAGGAGCATCATTAGTTCACACTGTCTTGATTTTGAGAGTTGATTTAGCTTGGAGTGTACAAGACTCTTTTTATTTGATAAATCCAAGCTTTTGAGCTTTCCCACGGCCCAGTCCCTCTCAACTGTGATTCTACCAAGAGCTTTAGCAAGTTCATCATTTTGCTCTTGTAAATGATTTATTTGTTCTTGATATTCACTCAAAACTTTAGCTGGTTCAAAAGCTAATGCCGCATTACCTAAAAACTGTTTTTTCCAATTTTGAATTGTTTTAACACTTATTGCATATTTTGAAGCTAACTAACCAAGTGTCGACTCCTCTTTTATTAATTCTAATACTATCCCCGTTTTTTCTGAAGCACTGAAAATTTTTACTTTATTTTTCTTCATCTTTCCTCTTAAGTTTATTGCTATTTATTCTAACTTATTGCGGAAACACACTCCTTCATTTTTTTGTCCAATTTTTTCAGTCCAAAATAGTTATAAACACTAGTCATAAATTAAGTCATCCCTCCAATACTCCTATTATACATAATAAAAATACGCAAGAAAAACAAAGATAATAATATCTATATAATACTTGACTAATTTACTAGGACATTCTATTGTAATGCCAATATTTATTGGTAAATAATCCTATGATGCTAACGACAAAAGGTAGGTATGCCGTAATGGCGATATTAGAGATGGCTTCAAATGTAGGCGATGAGCCTATAACTTTGAATGAAATTTCTTTAAAACAAAATATATCACTTAATTATTTAGAGCAAATATTTTCTAAACTTAAAAAAGCCAATTTAGTTAAGGCTATTAGAGGACCAAACGGAGGATATATCTTAATAGGAAAATTAGAAGAAATAAAAATTTCTAATATTATGGATGCCGTAAATGAGAACTTCATAATGACCGGCTGTTATAAAAAGTCGATAAAAAATTGTGCCTCGAGTACAATAAAATGTAATTCGCATAAATTATGGAAAGGGCTTGGTAAGCATATCAGAGATTATTTTGAAAATATTTCAGTTAAAGATGCTTTAAACCTGAATTTAAATATATGATATATTTAGATCATAACTCTACTACTTCTATTGCACCAAAGGTTAAGGAATATGTAATGAGCTTGATGAATAAGGAGCTTAATTCTTCATCTGCTCATAGCTCAGGTAGGTTTGCTAAGAATATTATAGAAACAGCACGCTCTCAAATAGCAGCAGCTTTAGTAATATCATCTAGAGAATATGATATTACTTTTACTTCTTCAGGAACTGAAAGTAATAATTTAATAATGAAAAATTTTTATGATGGTGATATTTTCATTTCTGCTATTGAACATTTATCGATCTATAACCATATAAAGCATGCTCCGAATATTAAAATTATTAGAGTTGATAAGCAAGGGGTAGTTGAGCTTGAGCATTTAGAGGAGCTATTAGCCCAAAGTACGACTTCTAAGAAGTTAGTGTCCGTCATGATGGCTAATAATGAAAGCGGAGTGCTACAAGATTTAGCTAAAATAAGTGAGATAGCTAAAAAATATGATGCAAGATTTCATAGCGATTTAGTACAAAGTTTTGGTAAAATACCAACAAATATCAAAGTGTTAGGGTTAGATTTTGCTACAATTTCAGGGCATAAAATAGGAGGTGGACTAGGTGGTGCTGCTTTAATCTCTACTTCTCGCTTTCCGCTTACTCCAATAATTATAGGAGGTGGACAGGAAAAGTCAGTACGTTCAGGCACTGAAAATGTTTTAGCAATTGCAGGATTCGGCTTAGCAGCTGAATTAATGAAAGAAAATATCGTAGAGAACTATGTAAAACTCAAAAGCTTACAAGAAGTTTTAGAGAAAAAACTAAAGAAGTATCAACGCGTAAATATTATTAGCGAAAACGCAAAGAGATTACCTAATACTACCTTGTTTACTGTGCCAGGTACAGACGCTCAGACAAAACTGATCGGTTTTGATTTGCGTTATATTTGTGTTAGTTCTGGCTCTGCTTGCTCATCAGGTAAAATATCTAAATCGCATATGTTAACTAATATGGGGCTAGATGAAGAAGAAGTAAAATCATCTATTAGGGTATCGTTTGGGCATAATAACACAATTGATGATATAAAGGCATTTATGATGGCTTTTAAAGAAGTGTACAATGTTGCATAGCGTCATTGCGAGGAAATTATGAAATAATTGACGAAGCAATCTCAGGAGTTAAGCTTATTATTTCATAAGATTGCAACAAAGCTTTGCTCCTCGCAATGATGATTAAAAAGCCACGGTATGACACAAAAATAAAAAAAATTTTTAATACTCACAATTATATGAACATACAATTAAACAATTTAATCCTCCCAATATATATGGATTATCAGGCAACGACGCCGTTAGATCCACGTGTGATGGAAGCGATGCTGCCATATTTTACTACCAAGTTTGGCAATCCTCATTCACGTAGTCATTCTTTTGGGTGGGAAGCTGAAAACGCTGTAGAAGAGGCAAGAGGTGATACTGCAAAACTAATAGGGGCTGAAGCTAAAGAAATAATCTTTACCTCCGGTGCAACTGAGTCTAATAACCTTGCTATAAAAGGCATAGCAAAATTCTATGGCAATAAAAAGAACCATATTATTACAGTAGTTAGTGAACATAAATGTGTCCTTGATGCTTGCAGGCATTTAGAGCAGGAAGGGGTAAAAGTCACCTACTTACCAATCAAACCTAACGGAATAATCGATTTAGAGGTTTTAAAAAATGCTATAACCGATCAGACTATGCTTGTATCAGTTATGGCGGTGAATAACGAAATAGGTGTGATTCAGCCCTTAAAGGAAATTGGAAAAATTTGTCGTGAGAAAGGTGTTTTCTTTCATTCTGATATTGCTCAAGGGTTTGGCAAAATTCCAATTGATGTTAATGAGTGCAATATTGACCTTGCAAGTATCTCAGGGCATAAAATTTATGGTCCAAAAGGCATAGGTGCTTTGTATGTTAGAAAAAAACCTCGTGTGCGTATTACTCCGCTAATAAATGGTGGTGGTCAAGAGCGTGGTATGCGTTCCGGTACGCTGCCGACACCCTTAATAGTAGGACTTGGCACAGCTGCTAATATCGCTTATAATAAGATGGAAAAAGATACCAAGCATGTAAATCAATTATTTGATAAGTTTTTAGGTGCTATAAACAGTCAAATTTCTGAAGTTTACCTAAATGGTGATAAAGATCAAAGGTATAAAGGAAATTTAAACTTAAGCTTTGCAGGTGTTGAAGGAGAATCAATTATCCTTGCCATTAAAGATTTAGCGGTTTCTTCCGGTTCGGCTTGTACTTCAGCCTCGCTTGAACCATCATATGTGTTGCGTTCTATGGGAGTTGATGAGGAACTTGCTCATACTTCGATTAGATTTGGCATAGGTAGATTTACTACTGAGCAAGAAGTTGATTATGCAGTAAAGTTAATATGCTCAAAAATCAATAAGCTACGGGACTTAAGCCCGCTTTGGGAAATGATGCAAGAGGGGATTGATTTAAAGAAAATTAAATGGGCTGTGCATTGAAAATCGTCATTGCGAGGAGCGAAGCGACGCGGCAATCTTGTCAAATATCCTAAGATTGCTTCGTCAAAACTTGTAGTTTTTCCTCGCAATGACGTTGAAACAATTAAAACTAAAATTTTAGAGAATAACAATGGCTTATAGCAAAAAAGTAATAGATCATTATGAAAATCCACGTAATGTTGGATCACTTGATAAAGAGAAGAAAAACGTTGGTACGGGACTCGTTGGTGCACCTGCTTGCGGTGACGTTATGAAGCTACAAATCGAAGTTGATGATAATGGGATTATTACGGATGCAAAATTTAAAACATTCGGCTGTGGTTCGGCTATTGCCTCAAGTTCTTTAGTAACAGAATGGGTAAAAGGTAGATCAATAGACGATGCTGAAGAGATTAAAAATACCGAAATAGCAAAAGAATTATCATTGCCGCCGGTAAAACTTCATTGTTCACTTCTTGCTGAAGATGCCATAAAAGCAGCTATAGCCAATTACAAGCTTAAAAAAGAAAATAAAAAAGACTCTTAACATATGAAGAAAAGCGTTATTTCATTAACTGATTCGGCTGCAAAACAAGTGCAGTTACTGATAGAAAAACGTAATAAGCCTACATATGGAATTAGGGTAGGCGTTAAGTCAGGCGGTTGTGCCGGTCAAACTTATTATGTTGAGTATGCCGATAATAAAAACCAATTTGATGAAGTAGTCGAAGAAAAAGGCGTGCGGATCCTAATAGATCCAAAAGCATTAATGTATATATTAGGTTCTGAAATGGATTATGTAGAGAGCAAATTCAAATCCCAATTCACTTTTACCAATCCTAACGAAAAAGCTAATTGTGGTTGCGGTAAGTCTTTTAGCGTATAATCCCACTTGAATTAATAAATCAGTATATGTAGCTTTAGGAATAGGTTTATCTGGCAGAAAGGATATTTTAGGCTTATGGATAAGTGAGAATGAAGGAGCTAAATTTTGGCTTGGTAATTTTACTGAGATGAAAAATAGAGGAGTAAAAGATATCTTAATTGCTTGTAGTGATAATCTAACTGGTATATCTGATGCTATTGCATCAGTATACCCGAAAACTGAACATCAAATTTGTATTGTCCATCAGATCAGGAATAGCCTCAAATATGTATCATATAAAGATAGAAAGCAATTAGCAGCGGATTTGAAACTAATCTATACTTCTGCTACTGAAAAAGAAGCAGAATTAGCTCTTGAGTCATTTGATCAAAAATGGAGTAAGCAATATCCGCATATAGCTAAATCTTGGTATAATAATTGGGATAATTTGATAATTTTCTTGCAATATCCAAAGGAGATTCGTAAGATTATTTACACTACAAATGCGATAGAATCGCTGAATAGCCAATTGAGAAAAGTTACGGCTCTGTTTCATCAATTGTGTAAATTTCGTGAACCATTAAATTCTACCATCAAATTTGATCATAAAATGAGCCATAGCTTCATTCCAATTGGGGATAGGCATAGACCATTTTTTGGTAATATAATCAATTGTCAGATATAAAGCCTTAAATAGTCCGTCCGCCAAAACTCTACAAGCCTTATAGATAATATGGTTTTAAGACAAGAAGTAATACAACAATCCGTAAGAAAATGATAAAATATGGTCATAAACCTTATGGATTTCAGTCAATGCCAATAGACAACATTATCAAATCGCAAGAACAAGGGAAACTGTTTGGTTATAAATTAAAAGAAGAATTAAACCCAAATAATAAGCTATATAAATTAAGAGAATTAATAAATTGGTCTAGGCTCGAAGAGTGGTTATCAAAAAATGTTTGTATTAAGAAATTTGGTAGAAATAGAAAATGTCATAGAGTGATGCTTGGCATAACGATGCTACAAGCAATGTATAATTTTTCAGATTCATTATCAGAGGAAGAGCTAAAAGAGAATATGTATTGGCAGTATTTCTGCGGGTGGGAATATATAGAAAAAGACATAGCTATCTCGGAAACTAGTATACGACGGTTTCGTAGTGTATTAGGTGAAGCTGGATATAATGAGATATTATCGGAGTTGATCAGGGTTGGGATAAAAACTAACACAATTAAAAAAAAAGATTTGGAATTAATCATCGCTGATACGACTGTACAAATTAAGAATATCAAACACCCACACGATGTTTATTTAATGGATAAAGCTAGGCTTAGCATAGTAAAGCTTTGCAACAGTTTGGGTATACATTTGAATGAAACATACGCTAGAACCTATAAACGCGATATAGTAAAGCTATGGAAATATAAAGAACATAGTAAAGCCAAGAAGCGTTGGAAAATAATGAAGCATTTAAAAATATTACTGGGTCGTTTGATTAGAGTATGTGAGCGTGAGATCAAAAATAAGCAATTAAACTTGTCTCTCAAAAATCAAGAAGTATTGCAAAAAATAAAACAAATACATAACCAATCTGTTTTAAAAAGAGAAGCTAAAAAGCAATATAAAGAAGATAACAAAGTATTATATAGTTTTCATGCCCCTGAAGTAGAGTGTATAGGAAAGGGAAAACGCAACAAGCCATATGAGTTTGGCAATAAAGTAGCGGTAGTAGTAAGTGGTCGTAGAAATTTTGTTTTATCCGCAAAATCGTTTCATAATAATCCTTATGATGGTCATACATTGCATCAGAGCTTTGAAGCAGTAGAGAGTGTCACTGGAATCAAGATAAAGAAATCATTTGTTGATCTTGGGTATAGTGGTAGCAATGTAAAGGAGAAGAGTAAGGTATATACCCCAAAAACGCGGAAGAAGTTGTTACAAGAGGACAAGTCTATGATCAAGAGACGCAGTGCCATAGAACCAATAATAGGTCACTTAAAGCAATATGGTCGGATGGGTAGAAACTTCTTGAAAGGTATGATAGGAGATATTATCAATCCAATAATCTCTGCTATTGGTTTGAATTTACGATGCATTGCAAATCATTTACAAATCGTGTCTAACTCCACATAAATCAAAAATATCATCATGCAAAAACTAGATGAACGATAAAAAATCGTTAACAATAGCTCCATATCAAAATTAGACCAACACAGAAATGTATCAGTAAAAATTAACATAACTTATTAATTTTTATTGAAAATCTTAGCAATTTGTTGTCAAAACTCTATCCCATTACAAATGATCAGGATTTGAAGTGTTTTTGGCGGATAGACTAAATACTGCGTCATCATTTGGAAAGATGCGTTTATTCTTAGTCACTTTTCTCAATTGGCTATTCAGCGATTCTATCGCATTTGTAGTGTAAATAATCTTACGAATCTCCTTTGGATATTGCAAGAAAATTATCAAATTATCCCAATTATTATACCAAGATTTAGCTATATGCGGATATTGCTTACTCCATTTTTGATCAAATGACTCAAGAGCTAATTCTGCTTCTTTTTCAGTAGCAGAAGTATAGATTAGTTTCAAATCCGCTGCTAATTGCTTTCTATCTTTATATGATACATATTTGAGGCTATTCCTGATCTGATGGACAATACAAATTTGATGTTCAGTTTTCGGATATATAGTCTATCCGCCAAAAACACTTCAAATCCTGATCATTTGTAATGGGATAGAGTTTTGACAACAAATTGCTAAGATTTTCAATAAAAATTAATAAGTTATGTTAATTTTTACTGATACATTTCTGTGTTGGTCTAATTTTGATATGGAGCTATTGTTAACGATTTTTTATCGTTCATCTAGTTTTTGCATGATGATATTTTTGATTTATGTGGAGTTAGACACGATTTGTAAATGATTTGCAATGCATCGTAAATTCAAACCAATAGCAGAGATTATTGGATTGATAATATCTCCTATCATACCTTTCAAGAAGTTTCTACCCATCCGACCATATTGCTTTAAGTGACCTATTATTGGTTCTATGGCACTGCGTCTCTTGATCATAGACTTGTCCTCTTGTAACAACTTCTTCCGCGTTTTTGGGGTATATACCTTACTCTTCTCCTTTACATTGCTACCACTATACCCAAGATCAACAAATGATTTCTTTATCTTGATTCCAGTGACACTCTCTACTGCTTCAAAGCTCTGATGCAATGTATGACCATCATAAGGATTATTATGAAACGATTTTGCGGATAAAACAAAATTTCTACGACCACTTACTACTACCGCTACTTTATTGCCAAACTCATATGGCTTGTTGCGTTTTCCCTTTCCTATACACTCTACTTCAGGGGCATGAAAACTATATAATACTTTGTTATCTTCTTTATATTGCTTTTTAGCTTCTCTTTTTAAAACAGATTGGTTATGTATTTGTTTTATTTTTTGCAATACTTCTTGATTTTTGAGAGACAAGTTTAATTGCTTATTTTTGATCTCACGCTCACATACTCTAATCAAACGACCCAGTAATATTTTTAAATGCTTCATTATTTTCCAACGCTTCTTGGCTTTACTATGTTCTTTATATTTCCATAGCTTTACTATATCGCGTTTATAGGTTCTAGCGTATGTTTCATTCAAATGTATACCCAAACTGTTGCAAAGCTTTACTATGCTAAGCCTAGCTTTATCCATTAAATAAACATCGTGTGGGTGTTTGATATTCTTAATTTGTACAGTCGTATCAGCGATGATTAATTCCAAATCTTTTTTTTTAATTGTGTTAGTTTTTATCCCAACCCTGATCAACTCCGATAATATCTCATTATATCCAGCTTCACCTAATACACTACGAAACCGTCGTATACTAGTTTCCGAGATAGCTATGTCTTTTTCTATATATTCCCACCCGCAGAAATACTGCCAATACATATTCTCTTTTAGCTCTTCCTCTGATAATGAATCTGAAAAATTATACATTGCTTGTAGCATCGTTATGCCAAGCATCACTCTATGACATTTTCTATTTCTACCAAATTTCTTAATACAAACATTTTTTGATAACCACTCTTCGAGCCTAGACCAATTTATTAATTCTCTTAATTTATATAGCTTATTATTTGGGTTTAATTCTTCTTTTAATTTATAACCAAACAGTTTCCCTTGTTCTTGCGATTTGATAATGTTGTCTATTGGCATTGACTGAAATCCATAAGGTTTATGACCATATTTTATCATTTTCTTACGGATTGTTGTATTACTTCTTGTCTTAAAACCATATTATCTATAAGGCTTGTAGAGTTTTGGCGGACGGACTATTTAAGGTTTTATATCTGACAATTGATTATATTACCAAAAAATGGTCTATGCCTATCCCCAATTGGAATGAAGCTATGGCTCATTTTATGATCAAATTTGATGGTAGGATTTAATGGCTCACGAAATTTACACAATTGATGAAACAGAGCCGTAATTTCTGCTCATCACCATGTTTACCTACTGAAGTTTTGACAAAAATTCTAATTTTTCTGACTAAAGTAAAAATTTATATTTAAATATTTAGTGCTTTTATCAGCTTAAAAGCGATATTTCTACAATTTAAAGTAAATTATTTGATATATAATACACATTATAGATTGATACACTCGCCACTTTTTTTAATCTCTCAGGGTTTAATTCCCCGAAGCTCTGCTTCGTGATATCATAAGAAACCACTAAAACTTTTTTAGATACCTCGTAGCTCTGCTGCGAGGAGCATCATTAAAAATTTTTTGTCAAAACTTCAGTTACCTACTGTGCTCATAAAATATCCTTTACTCCAAAACTCACTTCCCCATAATTTTTCTTTAAGATTTGGATATTTCTCAAACATTTTCTTAGAAGTAATACTTTTTATGATTTGAGTTATTTTTGTTGGGCTATACATTGGTATTGACTGTAATAAAAAATGTACGTGATCTTTATCTACTCCTATTTCTAAAAATCTAATTTCATAACGATCTTCTATGTGCTCACAAATTTTACACAAATAATCATCTAGTTCTTGATTGAATATTACTCTTCTATACTTTGCCGGCGTTACTAAATGATATATTAGTACTGTGACATTATGACTCTTATGTATATAACTGCTTTCTTCCATTCAAGTAGTATATCACGAAGCAGAGCTTCGGGGAATTAAACCCTGAGAGATTAAAATTTTCTTTTACTGTTGAGGATAAGGGTTATTACTTGCCACTTGAGCAGTAACAGTTTTTACACTATTATCATCAAAGAACACAGTTATATCAACTGTGTCACCAACTTTTAGATCTTTCCTTATATCATAAAGCATTATATGCATACCTCCAGGTACAAAACCAACGTTAAGATTACCAGAAATTAAAAACGGATAATCTACTTTCACCATTTGACTAACACCATTACTGTCGGTAACTGTTTGGTGCATCTCTATTCTACCTATTTGATCTGAAGATATATTAACTATATTATAGCTAGCCGGTCTAGTATTTACTAATGTAAAATACATAGCAGAATTGCTTAGTACATTATTAACATTTGTTGTAGGTCTTACCCAAGATTGTGCAAATTGTACAGCTCCTGCCGCATTTAACTTAGATAAAGTAGCAGATGAATCTGTAGGGTTAGTATTTTGGGCTGGCTGAGTGTTAGGGCTAGCATAGCTTGTTATACTAGCAAAAGCTATGAAACCAGCCAATAAAGTTTTTATCATAATTAACACCTTTTAATAGTTTTATAAAATACTAGCATAAATTTTATATAAAGCTAGTTTTTTAGAATATAATGCCTGCGTGTTTCTTTAGAAAATCTCTCAATCGCATAACGCAATGTAGTTCTAGGCATTTGCGATATATGTTGATTTAGAAAATCTATCAGCTGCTTTTCATCCTTTTTTCCTGCTTCACGTAGCATCCACCCTACCGCTTTATGAATTAAATCGTGCTTATCGTTCAGTAATAATTGTGCTATTTTAAAAGTTAAATTGAGTTCATTTTTGCGAATAAAATACCAAGTTGCAACCATTGCTATTCTTCTTTCCCAAAGATTTTCAGATTTTGCTAATTTGAAAAGATATTCCTTATCTTTATCCCATAAATAAGCTCCGATAATATAATGAGCTGAAGCATCAACCAAATTCCAATTATTAACATATTTTGTGTTATCTATATAGAATTCATAAAAAAATTTCTTATCATTATCAGAAGCTTTTTGATATTGATTGATAAGGATAACTAATGCTAAAAGTCTTTCTTCATTAAATCTTGATTTAATAAGCCTGCCTAAATCATCCTTACTTAAATTATAATAAGTTTTAGCTATTTTACGTAAAGTCGGCACAGTCACCCCTATAAACCTATCATGCTCACCATATTGCCCTTCTTTAGTTTTAAAAAAAACTGTTAAGCGTTCTACCGGAATAGTCGCCGAATTAAGTAAAATATTTCTAATTTCTTGTAAATTTTCTTTCATGTTCAATAAGCCATTTTTTACGATGTAATCCTGAACCATATCCGCCAAGCTCGCCATTATTATTAATAATGCGGTGGCATGGAATAATTATAGCAAATCTATTTGCTCCGTTAGCATGTGCAACAGCTCTATAAGCAGTTTCTTTGCCCACTGCCTTAGCTTGTGTAAAGTAGCTCCTTGTTTCGCCATATGGCACATTCATTAGCTTTTCCCATACTAATCTCTGAAACTCGCTTCCTACAAGACATAAAGATGTATTAAATTTTTGTAAATTGCCGTCAAAATATGACTTAAGTTCTTTTTCAACTGATGAAATAGGTTTGGTATTGCCATCAATAACAGACAATTTAGCCTTAACTTTAAGCATTTTAATCTCTCAGAACCTGAATTCTGGATTAATCTAGGTTTGGAAGTCAGTATTTACAAAGGATAGAAGACACTCTATATAATTTTTAGCAAAAAAACAAGAGTATCCCCATGAAGAAAGATATTACTGCATTATTTTGTTTTGTCGATGATTTTTGTAAAATTAGCGAGCAGTGGATTAATGATGAACGAACATTAGAATTACCCATGACGAATATTAAAATTACCCATTTTTGAGTAAAAAATATTGTCTAAAGTGTTACATTATTATCCTCCGATTTTATAGTTAATTTTTTGCCTTTAGCTGTAGCGATTCTATAACTTTCAGTATTGAGTTCAAGAATTGAAGAATGGTGAACCAATCTGTCAATAACTGCTGACGTAGTCATTTCATCTTTAAAAATAGTATTCCATTTTGCAAAAACTAAATTGCTAGTAATTAATACACTACGCATTTCATAACGTTCAGCTAATAAGGTAAATAAAACATCAGTTTCTTCACGATTATATGGTACATATGATATATCATCAATTATCAATATTTCAAAATAATCGAATTTTTTAATAATTTGCTTAAGTTTTAAACTAAGCTTTGCTTCTAGTAATTGTTGAACCAAATTAGCTGCTGTTGTATATAATACACGTCTACCAGCAAGACACCACTCACGTGCTAAACCTATACTAAGATGACTTTTGCCAGTGCCAGGATTACCAACAATAAGTATATTTTCATAGCGATCCATAAATTCTCCTTGTGCAAGATATTGGATCTTAGTTGGCGATAATCCTGGGATACGCTTAATATCAAAGTTGCTTAATAACTTATCTCGAGAGAGTTTTGCTTGCTTCAGCAATCTGGCAATACGTTGTTGTTGTCTATGTTCTAACTCACGTATGGCTAACTCCTGTAGATAATCTATATATGTTTTCTTTTCTTGCTCAAAGCTTTCTGCAACTGATTTATAGCACGATGCAAAAGTAGGTAAGCAAAGGTTCTTGAGTAAATTATTTAGCGGTTGCGGAGTTATTATCTGTTTACTCATGCAACCTCCATTGTTTTAAAGCAATGTAATTGATCATATTCAGACAGTATTGGTTGATTAATTTTTACTGAACAAACAGTTTGAGTCTGGCTATTTAGTAAATCTGTAATATGATCAATTATTGGCTCAATCTTCTTTTCTAATAGCACTTCTAATGCAGTAACTACATTCAATTCTCCATACATTTTTGCTAATTGTAATATTTTAAGATATATTTTATGCCCTTTATATGGATATATAGAGATAAGCTGGTCATATACCTGACGAAATATAGCACGTGGGAATAAAGCTTCATAATATTGATATTGAACAAATGCTCCAGGTTTACGTACTAAACTATCAATAATATGTCTATAATCAATAACATAGCCATTGCTGATTCTAGACATTTTTTGTAAACATTTGTTACCATAGTAAAGCTCTATTTCTTCAGAATAAATATATAATGGACTAAAAAAATTGGACAAAAAAATGAAGGAGTGTGTTTCCGCAATAAGTTAGAATAAATAGCAATAAACTTAAGAGGAAAGATGAAGAAAAATAAAGTAAAAATTTTCAGTGCTTCAGAAAAAACGGGGATAGTATTAGAATTAATAAAAGAGGAGTCGACACTTGGTCAGTTAGCTTCAAAATATGCAATAAGTGTTAAAACAATTCAAAATTGGAAAAAACAGTTTTTAGGTAATGCGGCATTAGCTTTTGAACCAGCTAAAGTTTTGAGTGAATATCAAGAACAAATAAATCATTTACAAGAGCAAAATGATGAGCTTGCTAAAGCTCTTGGTAGAATCACAGTTGAGAGGGACTGGGCCGTGGGAAAGCTCAAAAGCTTGGATTTATCAAATAAAAAGAGTCTTGTACACTCCAAGCTAAATCAACTCTCAAAATCAAGACAGTGTGAACTATTAAAGATTAGTCGATCTACAGCCTACTATAAATCCAAGGAGATGAGTATAAATAAATTAAGTATTTTAAATAGAATAGATGAAATATATACAGATAATCCTGAATTTGGTTATCGCTATATTCATCAACAGTTACTAGAAGATGGTTTTATTGTCGGTAAAGATCGAGTACTGAAATATATGAGGATGATGGGTATAGAAGCTATTTACCCACATAAGAAAAAATCTACTTCTCGAAACGATAGTGAGCATAAGATCTATAGCTACTTACTTGATCAATATTGGACTAAATCTGGCTCAACAAAGCAAGTGTATGTGCCTAATGTGAATGAGGTTTGGAGTGGTGACATTACTTACATTAGAACTAATGGTGGCTTTATGTATATGGCAGCTATTATAGATTGGCATAGCAAGGCCATATTGAGCTATAAACTGTCAAATTCTATGGATGCATCTCTTGTAACTGATGTCTTGAAACAAGCTCTCAGTAAGTATAACGCTCCACAGATATTTAATAGTGATCAAGGTAGCCAATATACCAGTTATGACCACATAAATATTCTCAAGGAGCATGATATCCAAATTTCAATGAATGGCCAAGGTAGAAGTATTGATAATATAGTAATAGAAAGGTTTTTTAGAACTTTAAAATATAATTGTATCTTTATTAATGATTTTAACAATGTTAAAGAGTTAAAAGAGGGGATTGATCATTATCTGAATAAATATAATTATCACAGATTTCATTCAAGTATTGGTTATAAAAAGCCTATGAATGTATATCTGAATTATATGCAAAATTATCAGCAAATTGCTGCCTGATAATCGAAAAATTAGGAAAACATACTACTCATTTTTTTGTCTTGATTTTTCAGTCCACTATCATATAAGCTTTTAAAGTATAACCTATTAAGCGACTAGGCACAGAATAAGCTACAGATAAAATACTAACTGTACTGCTTGGATTAACACGTACTGATAATATTGTAGGTGCATTCCATTTCCTGATTGGTAACTCTTTTAAATGAACTAATTCTTCAGCTAATTTTTCTTTTCTACAGCTATTTCGCTTTTCTTTAATTTGTGTAAGGAATAATTCATAAGCTTTTAAATCAACAAAATTACGTGATCCACGTAATAGCAGATGTTGATTCACTGCTTGCTTAAATGTATCATGACTTTTTTCAACAGAACCATTTTCATGACTGACGCCTGGATTATTTCGCGATGGTGCAACATTGTAATAACCAAGCAATTCTTGCCATCTTTCTGTAAATTGTCTACTATTACCACATTGCTTGGTAGCTGCACTTAAATTATCTGTACGATGCTCTGGTCAAACTCCACCTAACTCCCATACAGCTTTTTCAAACCCTGATGCTAATGTATCAAAACTTTCACTATGGCATATGCTAAAAGTTTCCCAACATGAATAAGGCAACATAAAATGAAATAGTAAGTGAGGATATGGTTGCCCACCAATACAAATACCCAATTGATTCATATTGGTCCAATCAGACTGACTCTGTTTGCCAGGAAGAATATTTTGTAAAAAGATTACCGTCTTATCCTTACCATGTGCAGCTCTCCATTGTTTCAACCTTTGCTGCAAACAGCGTAATTGCTTCCCATTATAATTCCCATGATACTTTTCTGTCAAATATGCTAATATGGTAGTTGCTTGCAACTCCGGTGCTGATTCTAGCATTGATTCTATTTCATCCCAGTGCTTCACAAATGGATCCTTACGTGTCCTATATTTACGTATTGTGCGTAATTCGCTTGGATACTTATTAATACGTAAATACTTACGTGCCGTTTTTACACTCATACCTGCTTTTGCAGCAGAAATTATCTGATTATATTTTTTGATCTTTTGCATTAAAATACCTACTTGGTTATTTGTACATGTCATCAGTAATTCTCGAATAATATTTAAATATTTAAAAATAAATTTTTATTCGATTTTACTGTCCATAGTTACTTCTTTTTTATAGGTAATTTTAATGTTCGTTGAGGGTAATTCTAATATTCGTTAGTCAGTAGAGAAAGAGTGGTGATAATCTGGTAAGATGTCCTGAATTAAAAATAATCCAGATTATATGAGATCTCGGAAGAAAGCCCCTTTTAACCTGAATTCTGGATTAGCTAATTTTGAGATATAGCAGGTTTGTTAGGTTTCATACAGTATGCAATTAGGGCGGATAAGATATGTACAAAGGCATTCCAAATTGATCTATGTCTTGTATGTTCGATCTCGAAAGCACCCTTCAGCACACTAAATACTGTTTCGATAATTGAGCGTTTGCGTAATAATATTTTTTCAAATAATGGCATAAGTTTATTCTTCATTTTCTTCTTTATGCCAGTTACTAACTTGATTCCTTTGCTGTATAGATCATCAAAGAGCTCCTGTTTGATATAACCCTTATCACCAAACAATAATCCCGTGATATGTTTGGTGATTATCGAAACCGGCGCTCTATCATCTACATTACCAGGCGTTAGTTTTAGACCTTGAATCTCACCTTTTTCGTTAATAACCAAATGTAATTTTAGACCAAAAAACCAACTTTTTGTTGTTTTACCCAAAGCAGCAATACCGGCAAAGACTTTATTACGAGAGATTCTTTTTCGATGACAAACCTCTAAAGATGTGGCGTCAATATAAGAAACTCCCGTAGATTGAGCTGCCCGCATATACCATTCAAGTAATAAAACTAAATAACTCAGAACTCTTGGTTTTAGAGCTATAAAACGAGTATATGATGGAAGAGTTACAAAGTCTGATTTATATAATTGTAGATAGGACATATAAAAATATTTAAAGTTTTTACAAGGTGATTGATGGTATAAAAGCACTATTGTTAACAGCTCAGAATAGCTTATTTCAGGCTTTCTTGTAGGGTTTTTAATGATGCTCCTCGCAGCAGAGCTACGAGGTATCTATCCAAAAAGCTTTAACTGTTTTTGTTGAAATGCTTTATAAGAAGGTTTGCCTGAACCTTGATTCTGTACATAATTACGTAATTTCTGCTCATCACCATGTTTACCTACTGTGCTCATAAAATATCCTTTACTCCAAAACTCACTTCCCCATAATTTTTCTTTAAGATTTGGATATTTCTCAAACATTTTCTTAGAAGTAATACTTTTTATGATTTGAGTTATTTTGGTTGGGCTATACATTGGTATTGACTGTAATAAAAAATGTACGTGATCTTTATCTACTCCTATTTCTAAAAATCTAATTTCATAACGATCTTCTATGTGCTCACAAATTTTACACAAATAATCATCTAGTTCTTGATTGAATATTACTCTTCTATACTTTGCCGGCGTTACTAAATGATATATTAGTACTGTGACATTATGACTCTTATGTATATAACTGCTTTCTTCCATTCAAGTAGTATATCACGAAGCAGAGCTTCGGGGAATTAAACCCTGAGAGATTAAAAATAGCTATCTGCTGGCTTTAATGCAAGGGTAAAATAAAAATATAGAAGAAAAAGAGAGATTATTAATTGCTTTATCAATTATAGAGAACGAGGAATAAGTGATTTTATTAGAAAATCTTAAATTTATGGCATCGTTTTTGAATTAGGGGAGTTTTTTAAAACTTCTTTATAAACTTCAAGATCCTTTCGGAGCATTAAATCAAGAGAGAAGTCATTAATTACAGTATGTCTTGCGGCGGTTTGAATTTTCTTAGCTTCTTCAGTATTTAGAATAGATAAGCAATGATCAATTTTTTCAGCTAAATCTTCAGCATCATTTGGCTTTACGTGGAAACCTGTTACATTATCATTTATTGTTTCAGTAGCTCCACCAATATTAGTGGCAATAACAAGCTTTTCCATAGCCTGCCCTTCAATAATAGTACGCCCAAAAGCTTCAGGCTCAATCGAAGCAGAAACAATAATATCTGAAATACCATAAAGATTTATGATATCAGAATCATTACCAAAAATTTGAATTTTATTTTGAAGTTTTAAATTTGCGATAAGTTCTTTTACTCTATTAGTAAAACTTGGATGTCTTGATAAATCACCGACCATTAAACAATAAAAGTTTCTGTGCTTTAATTTGCTTAATGCCTCTACTAAAACAAGATGTCCTTTCCAGCTAGTCATTCTAGAGGGCATCGATATTATCGGTACATTATCTGGAGCATCATATTTATCACGACATTTTTTAAGTCTTTCTGGTGTTAAATTTGCTGGATCAAAATAATCACAATTTACACCACGCTCAATTACCACTATTTTCTTTTCATCAACATTATAATTTTTAAGTAAATGTTGCTTCACAAAATTAGAAATGGTAATCACTTTCTCTCCCTTGAACATTATACTATTATAATATTTCTTCAAATCATTAGGAGCCTTATAAATACCATGAAAGGTTGTTAAAAACTTAGTATTCGTCCATTTTGCTGCTAGATATGAACTCCATGCCGGGGCTCTTGACCTTGTATGAACTATATCAACCTTATATTTTTTGATTATTTCGGCTATTAACCTAGCATTACTTAGAATTACAAAAGGGTTTTTACTACTACTATTCATTTGAATATGTAGTATTTCCTCATTATCTAACTCTTTAACTAAAGCACCACCAGCTGAAATTATAATCGGAGTATGACCAAGAACTTTAAGATATTTTGCAACTTCTATAGTCCCTCTTTCAACTCCTCCCGAAACTAGAGCAGGAACTACTTGCAAAATAGTATATTTATTGTATCGTTTACTTGAATTTAATGAAGGCATTATAATTTCATCTGTTTAAATAATTATTTAAAATGCACAAGCTTTATACTAGAACACAAGACAAATTTGTTGTCTATAATAATTATAGAATTGTTAATACAAATATTCCACCTGTAATTTTTTTACACGGCTTAATGTCAGGTATGCATTCATTTAAAGCTCTCTATTTAATAGATTATTGTAAAAAAAACAATTATAATTTTACTATTTTTGATAATTTTGGTCACGGTGATGCTGCGGGACAATTTACAGATCAAACTATTAGTAGTTGGTTAGAAGGAGTAGCTCTAGTTTTAGATGAATTAATTGATGATCAAGCTATAATAGTCGGCTCAAGCTTGGGAGGATGGCTTGCACTTCTTGCAGCTTTAAAGTTTCCAAATAAAGTTAAAGGACTTATCTGTTTAGCCCCTGCAGCTGATTTTACGGAAGATATTTGGCACAATCTATCGCCAACAGATCAATCTAGAATACAAAAAGAAAGTCTGCTAGAAATATCAGGTAGAAGTTGTGAACATAGATATCCTATTAGCTATAAATTAATAGCAGATGCAAAAAAGCATTTACTATTGACAAAGAACGAAATTGATATAAATACTCCGGTGCATTTAATCCATGGCATGTTAGATGAAGATGTACCTTATGATATTTCTCTTAAGCTGTTAGAAAAAATAACAAGTAAACAGATAATACTGAAATTAATTAAAGACGGAAAACATAACCTATCTAGAGAAGAAGATTTGAAAGTGATGACAAATTCTTTAGAGGAATTGATCCATGTCATTACAAGCGACTACAAGGAGCGTGGCAATCTCGTAAGCATGACTCCTGAGATTGCGAACGTACAAAACTTATAGTTTTTCCTCGCAATGACGGACAAGCTTAATACATATATTAAATAAAGAAAAAAATAATTATGTTTAGTAAAATAAATAAAATTCACGATTTTAAAGAAGTTATAAAAGCAATAGAAAAAGCAGATGGAACTTATCTAGTGCTTTTTGATGTTGATGAAGTAATAGTGATGGATTCAGATGAATCTAGATTAACGCATGATTACCGCAAAATATTAGTAAATGACATTGAAAAAAGGCTCTCTCGTAAAGAGTGTGAATTATTAATGAGCGTAGTTCTAAAGGACCGCAAAGCTAGGTTTGTGAATGATGATATTTTAACCATATTTGCTTTACTTCAAGAAAAAAATATTCCAGCAATGGGTCTTACAAAGCTTCCTACCGGTAAATTTGGCGTAATTGAAGATATGATAGAGTGGAGAGTACGAGAACTAACTGCATTAAAATTGAATCTTCAAGAATTATCACCTTTAAATGACGAAGTAATAATAAAAGATTTTAATGCCGGTTATGGTGATCCTATTTTAAAAGATGGGATAATTTACACCGCAGAATATGATAAGGGAGCTGTGCTTGAATATGTGTTGCAAAAAATAAATTATTCTCCGAAATCAATAATATTTGTAGATGATATAGAAGAAAATTTATTATCATTACAAAAGATATGTATTAAACTAAAAATTAATTACCAAGGGTTTGAGTTTATGGGCTCTGCAATAGTCCCTGAACCTGATCTTGACGAACAACTAGAAAAAATTAGATTTGAGATTCTAGAAAAAGAATATAAATGGTTAACGGATCACGAACTTAAAAAATTAAATAAATAATATTAATTATGCCTACAAAACTTATTATCCTTTTTGTCCTATTTTTTTCGCTTTCTACTATTGCAAGTAAAAAAATAGAAGAAAAAATTACAGGAGTAAAAGTTACTAAAGCAGAAACAGCTGAGCTTTATGAAGTCTTTCATATTGTAGGGCGATGCCAAAATAATAATAGCCGTGATTATTATGCTAATGCTGCTGGTACTGTTGAAAAAATTTCAGCTATGCAAGAACAAATAGTTAAAAAAGGTGATATATTACTAGTTATAGATAGAGATGTAGCGGAAACTACTAAATCAAAAGCCGAGGCTTTATTAAATACAAAGCAGGAAGAGTTCAATAGAAAAGATGCTTTATTTGCAAAGAAATATGTAAGTAGCCAAGAACATCAAAAATCGAAAAGCGAGCTTGAAGAGGCTAAATTTAATTAGTCTATCCGCCAAAAACACTTCAAATCCTGATCATTTGTAATGGGATAGAGTTTTGACAACAAATTGCTAAGATTTTCAATAAAAATTAATAAGTTATGTTAATTTTTACTGATACATTTCTGTGTTGGTCTAATTTTGATATGGAGCTATTGTTAACGATTTTTTATCGTTCATCTAGTTTTTGCATGATGATATTTTTGATTTATGTGGAGTTAGACACGATTTGTAAATGATTTGCAATGCATCGTAAATTCAAACCAATAGCAGAGATTATTGGATTGATAATATCTCCTATCATACCTTTCAAGAAGTTTCTACCCATCCGACCATATTGCTTTAACAGGAGTTTCGCACTTAGCAAATAATATGCTAATCTAGAGAAAAATAGTTTTAGATAAAAATGACAAGATCAAAATGTAGCAAAGATTTATATAAATCATTCTTACAAGCAAGTAGTGTAAGATATACTAGCAAAGCATTATCTGAAGTAAGTCCATTAGATCTATCGCACGATAGTGCAAGTCGATGGTTAAAGAGTAAGGATTTTCGCCCTAGCGAAATCTATAGCAAAGTGTCAAAATATATTGATCTGGAAGATCCTTGTTTATTAGTGGGAGATGACACCTTATTGTCAAAGCAATACAGTAAGAGGATCGAGCTTGTAAATTATCAATATTCTGGGGCTGTACATGATGTTATACCTGGTATAGGAATGGTAAACTTACTGCATTACAATACTCAAATTGATCAATCTACTCCTGTAGATTATAGAATATATGATAAAGAAACTGATGGTAAAACAAAGAACGAGCATTTTCGTGATATGCTTACTTTAGCTAAAGAAAGAGGTATCAAGCCTGATGCTATAGTTATGGATGCTTGGTATAGTGGTTTGGATAATTTAAAACATATACGTAATTTAGGTTGGATATGGGTTACCAACCTAAGAAAAAATAGAAAAGTTAATCGTAATGTTAGCTTGGAAACTTTAGAGATTCCCGATGAAGGGCTAAAAATTCACCTACGTGGATACGGTTGGGTTACGGTATTTAGTCTATCCGCCAAAAACACTTCAAATCCTGATCATTTGTAATGGGATAGAGTTTTGACAACAAATTGCTAAGATTTTCAATAAAAATTAATAAGTTATGTTAATTTTTACTGATACATTTCTGTGTTGGTCTAATTTTGATATGGAGCTATTGTTAACGATTTTTTATCGTTCATCTAGTTTTTGCATGATGATATTTTTGATTTATGTGGAGTTAGACACGATTTGTAAATGATTTGCAATGCATCGTAAATTCAAACCAATAGCAGAGATTATTGGATTGATAATATCTCCTATCATACCTTTCAAGAAGTTTCTACCCATCCGACCATATTGCTTTAAGTGACCTATTATTGGTTCTATGGCACTGCGTCTCTTGATCATAGACTTGTCCTCTTGTAACAACTTCTTCCGCGTTTTTGGGGTATATACCTTACTCTTCTCCTTTACATTGCTACCACTATACCCAAGATCAACAAATGATTTCTTTATCTTGATTCCAGTGACACTCTCTACTGCTTCAAAGCTCTGATGCAATGTATGACCATCATAAGGATTATTATGAAACGATTTTGCGGATAAAACAAAATTTCTACGACCACTTACTACTACCGCTACTTTATTGCCAAACTCATATGGCTTGTTGCGTTTTCCCTTTCCTATACACTCTACTTCAGGGGCATGAAAACTATATAATACTTTGTTATCTTCTTTATATTGCTTTTTAGCTTCTCTTTTTAAAACAGATTGGTTATGTATTTGTTTTATTTTTTGCAATACTTCTTGATTTTTGAGAGACAAGTTTAATTGCTTATTTTTGATCTCACGCTCACATACTCTAATCAAACGACCCAGTAATATTTTTAAATGCTTCATTATTTTCCAACGCTTCTTGGCTTTACTATGTTCTTTATATTTCCATAGCTTTACTATATCGCGTTTATAGGTTCTAGCGTATGTTTCATTCAAATGTATACCCAAACTGTTGCAAAGCTTTACTATGCTAAGCCTAGCTTTATCCATTAAATAAACATCGTGTGGGTGTTTGATATTCTTAATTTGTACAGTCGTATCAGCGATGATTAATTCCAAATCTTTTTTTTTAATTGTGTTAGTTTTTATCCCAACCCTGATCAACTCCGATAATATCTCATTATATCCAGCTTCACCTAATACACTACGAAACCGTCGTATACTAGTTTCCGAGATAGCTATGTCTTTTTCTATATATTCCCACCCGCAGAAATACTGCCAATACATATTCTCTTTTAGCTCTTCCTCTGATAATGAATCTGAAAAATTATACATTGCTTGTAGCATCGTTATGCCAAGCATCACTCTATGACATTTTCTATTTCTACCAAATTTCTTAATACAAACATTTTTTGATAACCACTCTTCGAGCCTAGACCAATTTATTAATTCTCTTAATTTATATAGCTTATTATTTGGGTTTAATTCTTCTTTTAATTTATAACCAAACAGTTTCCCTTGTTCTTGCGATTTGATAATGTTGTCTATTGGCATTGACTGAAATCCATAAGGTTTATGACCATATTTTATCATTTTCTTACGGATTGTTGTATTACTTCTTGTCTTAAAACCATATTATCTATAAGGCTTGTAGAGTTTTGGCGGACGGACTATTTAAGTTTGTGGCAAAAAATGGTCGCATTGATTACATAACAACTAATTTAGAGAATCCTACACGTGAGCAAATAGAGAAAATTGTTAAGGCGCGTTGGTCTATAGAAGTTTATCATCGAGAATTGAAACAAACTTGTGGTATTGAATGCTGTCAGGCACGCACGGGTCGAGCTCAAAGAAATCATATTTGCCTTGCTGTATTGGCCTGGCTTGATATGAACAAAAGGAGGATAAATGAAAACATTACTTTATATCAACAAACTTGGGAAGTTATAAAAACATCAATTCAGAACAACATTAAATGGCTTCTAACTAATACACAATTTTGCTAAGTGCGAAACTCCTGTTTAAGTGACCTATTATTGGTTCTATGGCACTGCGTCTCTTGATCATAGACTTGTCCTCTTGTAACAACTTCTTCCGCGTTTTTGGGGTATATACCTTACTCTTCTCCTTTACATTGCTACCACTATACCCAAGATCAACAAATGATTTCTTTATCTTGATTCCAGTGACACTCTCTACTGCTTCAAAGCTCTGATGCAATGTATGACCATCATAAGGATTATTATGAAACGATTTTGCGGATAAAACAAAATTTCTACGACCACTTACTACTACCGCTACTTTATTGCCAAACTCATATGGCTTGTTGCGTTTTCCCTTTCCTATACACTCTACTTCAGGGGCATGAAAACTATATAATACTTTGTTATCTTCTTTATATTGCTTTTTAGCTTCTCTTTTTAAAACAGATTGGTTATGTATTTGTTTTATTTTTTGCAATACTTCTTGATTTTTGAGAGACAAGTTTAATTGCTTATTTTTGATCTCACGCTCACATACTCTAATCAAACGACCCAGTAATATTTTTAAATGCTTCATTATTTTCCAACGCTTCTTGGCTTTACTATGTTCTTTATATTTCCATAGCTTTACTATATCGCGTTTATAGGTTCTAGCGTATGTTTCATTCAAATGTATACCCAAACTGTTGCAAAGCTTTACTATGCTAAGCCTAGCTTTATCCATTAAATAAACATCGTGTGGGTGTTTGATATTCTTAATTTGTACAGTCGTATCAGCGATGATTAATTCCAAATCTTTTTTTTTAATTGTGTTAGTTTTTATCCCAACCCTGATCAACTCCGATAATATCTCATTATATCCAGCTTCACCTAATACACTACGAAACCGTCGTATACTAGTTTCCGAGATAGCTATGTCTTTTTCTATATATTCCCACCCGCAGAAATACTGCCAATACATATTCTCTTTTAGCTCTTCCTCTGATAATGAATCTGAAAAATTATACATTGCTTGTAGCATCGTTATGCCAAGCATCACTCTATGACATTTTCTATTTCTACCAAATTTCTTAATACAGATAGTGGACTGAAAAATCAAGACAAAAAAATGAGTAGTATGTTTTCCTAATTTTTCGATTATCAGGCAGCAATTTGCTGATAATTTTGCATATAATTCAGATATACATTCATAGGCTTTTTATAACCAATACTTGAATGAAATCTGTGATAATTATATTTATTCAGATAATGATCAATCCCCTCTTTTAACTCTTTAACATTGTTAAAATCATTAATAAAGATACAATTATATTTTAAAGTTCTAAAAAACCTTTCTATTACTATATTATCAATACTTCTACCTTGGCCATTCATTGAAATTTGGATATCATGCTCCTTGAGAATATTTATGTGGTCATAACTGGTATATTGGCTACCTTGATCACTATTAAATATCTGTGGAGCGTTATACTTACTGAGAGCTTGTTTCAAGACATCAGTTACAAGAGATGCATCCATAGAATTTGACAGTTTATAGCTCAATATGGCCTTGCTATGCCAATCTATAATAGCTGCCATATACATAAAGCCACCATTAGTTCTAATGTAAGTAATGTCACCACTCCAAACCTCATTCACATTAGGCACATACACTTGCTTTGTTGAGCCAGATTTAGTCCAATATTGATCAAGTAAGTAGCTATAGATCTTATGCTCACTATCGTTTCGAGAAGTAGATTTTTTCTTATGTGGGTAAATAGCTTCTATACCCATCATCCTCATATATTTCAGTACTCGATCTTTACCGACAATAAAACCATCTTCTAGTAACTGTTGATGAATATAGCGATAACCAAATTCAGGATTATCTGTATATATTTCATCTATTCTATTTAAAATACTTAATTTATTTATACTCATCTCCTTGGATTTATAGTAGGCTGTAGATCGACTAATCTTTAATAGTTCACACTGTCTTGATTTTGAGAGTTGATTTAGCTTGGAGTGTACAAGACTCTTTTTATTTGATAAATCCAAGCTTTTGAGCTTTCCCACGGCCCAGTCCCTCTCAACTGTGATTCTACCAAGAGCTTTAGCAAGCTCATCATTTTGCTCTTGTAAATGATTTATTTGTTCTTGATATTCACTCAAAACTTTAGCTGGTTCAAAAGCTAATGCCGCATTACCTAAAAACTGTTTTTTCCAATTTTGAATTGTTTTAACACTTATTGCATATTTTGAAGCTAACTGACCAAGTGTCGACTCCTCTTTTATTAATTCTAATACTATCCCCGTTTTTTCTGAAGCACTGAAAATTTTTACTTTATTTTTCTTCATCTTTCCTCTTAAGTTTATTGCTATTTATTCTAACTTATTGCGGAAACACACTCCTTCATTTTTTTGTCCAATTTTTTTAGTCCATTATAACAAACATTTTTTGATAACCACTCTTCGAGCCTAGACCAATTTATTAATTCTCTTAATTTATATAGCTTATTATTTGGGTTTAATTCTTCTTTTAATTTATAACCAAACAGTTTCCCTTGTTCTTGCGATTTGATAATGTTGTCTATTGGCATTGACTGAAATCCATAAGGTTTATGACCATATTTTATCATTTTCTTACGGATTGTTGTATTACTTCTTGTCTTAAAACCATATTATCTATAAGGCTTGTAGAGTTTTGGCGGACGGACTAATTATACAATGGCTCTTAAAACCTACAATGACATGATAATTACTGCTCCTTTTAATGGTAAAATAGGTGTGATAAAACCTATGGTCGGTGATGGAGTAAAAATAGGTGATTATCTTTTTAGTATTACAGGAGCTGATAAATCACAAAGTGTTTTTATTGAGCTACCGGAATCTTTAAGTGGCAAGGTCCTCGCCAGTACAAAAGCAATAGTTAATGGCAAAATCCATAGTGAGGTTTTTGCTATTTCACACTATTTATCCAATAATGGTACTATAACCGCTAAAATTGCCTTACCAAATAATACAAACATCTTACATAATAGCTATGTGGATGTTAAGTTGATAATCAACCCGCATGAAAATTTAGCTGTACCAGAAAAATCTATACAACGTAATAATCAAGGTAATTTTGTCTATAAAATAGATGGTGATATAGCAAAGCAACTATATGTAAAAACTGGTTTACGAACTAATGGTTTAATCGAGATTATTTCCGATAACATCAAAGACAGCGATATAATCGTTACAGAGGGCATGCCTCAAATAAGCGATGGTGCAAAAGTAAAAATACTTAATGAGTAAATTACTTAGATCTGCTTCTTTTAAGCCATATACTTATTCTAGATATAGTTGCATGCATTCCATTATATTTTATAGAATAAATGGCTAACCTAATTAAACTTGGTATATTAGAAAAACCTAATAGTATTTTTTTTATACCACTAGAGTCGCTCCTTGTAACATTAACATCTTCTTTTAATGATTTTAATGTGGTTATAGCTTTTAACAATAAACCAACAGTTAGGGAGCTATATTTATTTAAATAAGGATGACTAATAATATAAGATGCTGTGTTTATTAAACTTTCTGCATGTTTTCTAGGATTTGACAAAGTATTAGTACTAGTTATTCTTACTTGTGATAATTCTTTATTAATACCACCTATCAGATTCTTACTTGCAATAGAAATCCATACACAAAAATCTTCACCATTTCTAATATTTTCAGGAAATAAATTTCGTCTAAATAAAGAAGTTTTAGCCATAACTGTCGGCACTGCGATTGGACAGTAATTAATAATCTGGGGAAAACATTGTCCAGAAAAAGTACCTGAATCCTCAGAAGAAAGATATTTGAGTTGCTCATCTACTGTTTGATAAGAAGTATGAGAAAATGATTTATCATTTTCTGCCATATACCTTAATTGAGTTTCTATTTTATCCGGCATAAATAAATCATCCGAATCAAGAAAAGCAATATATTCTCCGGTAGCTTTTTCAATTCCAAAATTACGAGCTGAACTAACGCCTTTATTTTCTCTGCGAAAATATTGTATTCTCTTATCTTTTTTACATGTTTCAATCAGTTTTGATACATCATTAGTTGATCCATCATCTATTACGAACACTTCAAAATTTTGATGAGTTTGAATTAGTACACTTTCTATAGCCTCTATAGTCCAATTTATCCTATTATATAAGGGAATAATCACAGTAACTTTTGTATTATTTAAATATTTATTTGCCATCTCTAAAGCTAATTGTTCTGATTTTTTATAGGGAGTACTGTATTTTAAAAAATTTATAGTATCGAATAGAAATGCTGCTATTGAGCCCCCACCCATGGTCAGCATTTCTTGCTCTGTTAATTCTTTTAAAAAACCCGTCCATAACACTTCACATTCTTCTAACTGGTTAGGAGCGATACGACTACTTTGATTTGGATGTTGACGACATTTTACAAGAATTTGAGAATCGAAATGAATTGTTGCTATCCGAAAAATCTTAAAAAATAAATCATAATCCTGAGTATGTTTTAGTGACTCATCAAATAACCCAATTTTTTGAAAATATATAGTCGGTATTAATAAAGTACAACCATATGCTAATCCACGTAAAAGAGCAAATAATGATATATTTAATTTTTCTTTTGGATATTTCTCATCAGGTTTTATAAAACGTAAAGAACGGGATTTGTCATCAATTAGCTCATAACCACCATAAATTATGGTATCTTTATTATCTAATTCATTTAATATATTAATTTGATGTTCAATTTTACTAGGATAATATAGATCATCATGACTAAGCCAAGAAAAATACTCACCTTTCATATTTTTTATGCCGACATTTAAAGCCGAAGCACATCCACCATTTTCTTTAGAAAAATAACGTATTTGATCACCATATGATAATGCGACTTCTTCCGTTTTCCCATTATCTTTTGAGCCATCATTAACAACTATAATTTCAATATTTTTATATGTTTGGGCTAAAGCACTATCTATTGCCTCACGCATATAATTTGCCCCGTTATATACCGGAATAATAATGGAAACTAACGGGAAATATGTATTTTGCTTCATTTAACTCTAATTATCTAATTTCAAAAATTTTAAAAATCTATCTTCCATACATTCTAAAGTAAAATCTTGTAAAAAACAATCATGCCCATTTTTAGCAAATTTTTTATAAGAATCTCTATCGGTTATTGCCTTTTCAAGCTCATATATTATTTTATCAGTAACAAGAGCATTACATAAATACCCTGCATTATTGTTTGCTATGTATTTACTGGGGGAGGAATAGTCAGGAGCATGACAAAAAACTGGTCTACCGGCTGCAAAATATGTAACTAATTTTCCTGGAAAACTAGTAGATGATTCTTTATAAAATTCTTCTGAAAACCAATATGGAAGATATAAAAGATCTGAATCTGATAACAAAGTGATAGCTTCCTCTTGCGGACGCCATCCTAAATATTCAAAATTTTCCGATTTTTGTGTAGAAACTTCAGAACGTCCAATAATACGGACTAAAATACGCTTTTCCCCTATTATCCAATTAGCCTCATTTAACGCATTAATAAAACTCATCCATGCATCTTGAGCATATAACTGCCCTGCTATTGCAATTATAAACACATCTCTATCTTCATGTGAAGCAGTAGCAGGAGGTTTAACTAATTCTTTAGCTAAACTAGCAATTATCGGTATAGTTGGTATATTATATTTAGCTTCATACTCCTTAGACATCCCCCAAGAGGCGGTAGCACAACAAGTACTATATTTGAGTACTTCATCAAATTCTTCTAAGAATCTTTTGCTGGTATATTTATCAATATAATGACTGCGTAACCGCCATTCAAAATGATCCCATACCTGCGTATATAAAGGAACTGAGAGTTTTTTAGCTAAAGGACGTGCTAGCCTAACTATAGTTTGACCTTGCAATATAACCCATATAGTATCAACGTTATGTTTTTTGGCAAAATTAATAATCTTAGGAAGCACAAAATATTTTACTTTTAAGGCACGAAGTAGCTCAATACCATAAGAAATTAAAGTTTTTATTTTCTTTCCTTTAAATCCTGTAACTGATTCGCTAGGTTTGAATAATTTTAAATGAGGAATCTTATCTAATTCTTCTGGTATTTTAAATTCTAAAGACGAATGTGAAACTGTACATATAACAATTTGATTTAGGGGTAGAAATTTTACTAAAGGTTTTAATACCAACCCTGCAGTATAATTATCGCAAGGAGGAATATCGGTTAAAAGTAAAATCTTCATTTATTCAGAACTTCCTTATAAATATCTACTAAGTTCTTTACATGCATATCTTGATTATAGTGTAATTCAGCTGCCTTTCTTCCTTTACTACCTCGTTCTAAACGTTCTCCTTGATTATCAACTAAATGCTTTATTGCATTTGATAAAGCATTGCTATCACGCATTGGAACAGAAATGCCGATATCAGGGGCAAAAGTTACTTCAGGTAATGATGTTTCATCAAAAACTATTATTGGCTTACCGCATGCCATTGCTTCTATTGCCATAACGCCGAATGCTTCTGCAACGGAGGGCATCAAGAAAATATCGGAAGCAGCTACAACATCTCGGAGTAAAACATCATCATTAGTCCAACCATGTTCTATTATTTCAAATCTTCCTCTAAAGCGTTCTAACAAATTATGTCTACCAACTGTTAACAGACATATAGGTTTTGTAGTTTCCAACTTTTCTAACGCATCCATAATATAGCGGTAACCCTTAAAAGGAGTATCTTCTGAGCGGAAACAAATCACTATTTTCTCATCACTAATATTGAAACGCTCTCTTGCTTTTTTAGTATGATCAGAAGAGAAAAATTTTAAATCCAAACCGAAAGGTAAGTGATGAACCTTAACTTCTTTATCAAATAAAGGTGAAGTATCAACCATATTCTTCATCCATTTTGATGCTACAATTAAATTAAAATTGGATTTTTCATAGATTGTTCGTTTGTTATCAAATAAAGATCTACTATTATCTACTCTCATTGGAAATGGGGTTTTAAGATCAGGGCAAACACCGCAATTTTTTTCCCATCCGGTGCAACCCATTGGATAAACGCAACGTCCTGTCATTGCCCAAGGATCGTGCAAAGTCCAAACTGTTGGTTTTAACCTAGTTATTTCAGGTAGGTGATTTATGCTAAAAAACCGAGAATGAATAATATGAAGATGTATAAGATCAGCTTCCTGAAACTCAGGCATCTTTATCATTTGTAAAGCATTACGATATAAAATTGATTGTAAAGATAAAATATTTTCTGCTACATACAAAAAGTTATTTATCATATGATCTTTTTTGCTAAAAGATAACACCTCAGAGTTATTGGTATCTCTTTTCCAAATCAGATGTTTGGAATCTATGCCATATTCTTTTAAAAGGGGTGTAATCGCTAGACCATGAAAACGACTCCCTGGTGATTCATAACCATTTACTTGTAATATCTTCATTTTAAACTTGCTATAAAGTTAATAATATTTTCTAGTAAGATTTCTATCTTTATCAGTAAAATCATGCTTTTTCCATAAAGCTCTATGTGGCTCTTTTATAATATCATTAGCTTCATCACGTGGAGCTTTAGTATAATAATATAATAGATTTACGATATCACCTTCAGGAAAATTTAACGGATCAGGAAGAGCGTGATAACTCTTGTCATGGGTATCAAAGGCAACTAAACGATTAAAAAAGCGGTTCTACTCTTTTTATGCATTTATCACCATTTTCATCATATATACCAAATTCTCCACCCCACCCTTTTTTGCCAGTTAGGATTTAAATATAAAATAACATTCATACGACGATTAAGACCTGTTGCATCATGATAATTTCCATCAACATGCACATCTAACAAACCACCAGGCATTGTTATATTAAGCCCGCCACCAGTAAAATAAGGATCAGGAACAAGTTTCGGAATTTCAAAAAGCTCTGCAAGTGCATAAAGCATATCCGATGACTGAAGTTTTGACAAAAAATTTTTAATGATGCTCCTCGCAGCAGAGCTACGAGGTATCTATCCAAAAAGCTTTAACTGTTTTTGTTGAAATGCTTTATAAGAAGGTTTGCCTGAACCTCGATTCTGTACATAATTACGTAATCAGGAGTTTCGCACTTAGCAAAATTGTGTATTAGTTAGAAGCCATTTAATGTTGTTCTGAATTGATGTTTTTATAACTTCCCAAGTTTGTTGATATAAAGTAATGTTTTCATTTATCCTCCTTTTGTTCATATCAAGCCAGGCCAATACAGCAAGGCAAATATGATTTCTTTGAGCTCGACCCGTGCGTGCCTGACAGCATTCAATACCACAAGTTTGTTTCAATTCTCGATGATAAACTTCTATAGACCAACGCGCCTTAACAATTTTCTCTATTTGCTCACGTGTAGGATTCTCTAAATTAGTTGTTATGTAATCAATGCGACCATTTTTTGCCACAAACTTAAATACCGTAACCCAACCGTATCCACGTAGGTGAATTTTTAGCCCTTCATCGGGAATCTCTAAAGTTTCCAAGCTAACATTACGATTAACTTTTCTATTTTTTCTTAGGTTGGTAACCCATATCCAACCTAAATTACGTATATGTTTTAAATTATCCAAACCACTATACCAAGCATCCATAACTATAGCATCAGGCTTGATACCTCTTTCTTTAGCTAAAGTAAGCATATCACAAAAATGCTCGTTCTTTGTTTTACCATCAGTTTCTTTATCATATATTCTATAATCTACAGGAGTAGATTGATCAATTTGAGTATTGTAATGCAGTAAGTTTACCATTCCTATACCAGGTATAACATCATGTACAGCCCCAGAATATTGATAATTTACAAGCTCGATCCTCTTACTGTATTGCTTTGACAATAAGGTGTCATCTCCCACTAATAAACAAGGATCTTCCAGATCAATATATTTTGACACTTTGCTATAGATTTCGCTAGGGCGAAAATCCTTACTCTTTAACCATCGACTTGCACTATCGTGCGATAGATCTAATGGACTTACTTCAGATAATGCTTTGCTAGTATATCTTACACTACTTGCTTGTAAGAATGATTTATATAAATCTTTGCTACATTTTGATCTTGTCATTTTTATCTAAAACTATTTTTCTCTAGATTAGCATATTATTTGCTAAGTGCGAAACTCCTGGTAATTTCTGCTCATCACCATGTTTACCTACTGTGCTCATAAAATATCCTTTACTCCAAAACTCACTTCCCCATAATTTTTCTTTAAGATTTGGATATTTCTCAAACATTTTCTTAGAAGTAATACTTTTTATGATTTGAGTTATTTTTGTTGGGCTATACATTGGTATTGACTGTAATAAAAAATGTACGTGATCTTTATCTACTCCTATTTCTAAAAATCTAATTTCATAACGATCTTCTATGTGCTCACACATTTTACACAAATAATCATCTAGTTCTTGATTGAATATTACTCTTCTATACTTTGCCGGCGTTACTAAATGATATATTAGTACTGTGACATTATGACTCTTATGTATATAACTGCTTTCTTCCATTCAAGTAGTATATCACGAAGCAGAGCTTCGGGGAATTAAACCCTGAGAGATTAAAAGCTCGATTTCTCTCGCTTTATACTGGATCTAGTTCCCAAGCCACAGGATGACATCGAAGCAATTCTCAAACCACAAAATAAAATTTCAGCAATATCTAATCTTTTTTAGTGCTATCATCCTCTTTCATGCCGTCTTTGAAAGCTTTTAAACCTTTGGCAAGGTCGGACATAACTTGCGGTAATTTACCGGCACCAAATAATACAAAAATAATTAATAGAACTATTAATAAATGGCTGAAGCTCATTCCCATAGTATTTCTTGCTATATAAGTTAAAATTTTATTATATTATATATTATAAATCTAATCCAGAGCAAAAATGTTTACCAAAAAACAATTCTCAGAATTCTTTGTTACTTTCTTTTATATCGGAAAAATAAAATATTGCCCGGGCACTTTCGGCTCTCTTGCTGCTTTTCCTGTATGTTACGCTATAATGTATTTTGTTGTTGATAATAAACTAATTATTCCTTTTGCAAATCTTACGCTTAATGAAGCTCAGCTTGTCAGTGTGGTCATTATAGCCTCTGCTATATGTCTATTACTTCTAATACTTGGTACATATTTTACTAAAATATACTTAAACTATACGGATTCCAAAGACCCAAAAGAGGTAGTAATCGACGAAGTAGTAGGGCAGTTATTAACTGTTATTTTGGTATTTTTCTCAGCAGTTTTTGTTAACGAATCAAACGTGATAAAACATTTAAGTACTTTAAAAGTTAGTATAATATTGCTTTTTATATTACCTTTCTGTTTATTTCGTCTTTTTGATATATTAAAGCCTTGGCCCATTAATTGGCTTGATAAAAATATTAAAGGTAGCCTTGGGGTTATGGTTGATGACCTAGCTGCTGCAATTTTTGCTGCAGTAACACAATATGCGATTGTATTTGTGTTAATTGATAAAACCTGTTGAAGCTTTATGTTAAGTATGTTATAAATGATGCTCCTCGCAGCAGAGCTACGAGGTATCTAAAAAAGTTTTAGTTGTTTCTTATGATATCACGAAGCAGAGCTTCGGGGAATTAAACCCTGAGAGATTAAAAATTGATTATATCTGGCTTAATTAATTATAGAACTTTCCGACACGATTTGTAAATGATTTGCAATGCATCGTAAATTCAAACCAATAGCAGAGATTATTGGATTGATAATATCTCTATCATACCTTTCAAGAAGTTTCTACCCATCCGACCATATTGCTTTAAGTGACCTATTATTGGTTCTATGGCACTGCGTCTCTTGATCATAGACTTGTCCTCTTGTAACAACTTCTTCCGCGTTTTTGGGGTATATACCTTACTCTTCTCCTTTACATTGCTACCACTATACCCAAGATCAACAAATGATTTCTTTATCTTGATTCCAGTGACACTCTCTACTGCTTCAAAGCTCTGATGCAATGTATGACCATCATAAGGATTATTATGAAACGATTTTGCGGATAAAACAAAATTTCTACGACCACTTACTACTACCGCTACTTTATTGCCAAACTCATATGGCTTGTTGCGTTTTCCCTTTCCTATACACTCTACTTCAGGGGCATGAAAACTATATAATACTTTGTTATCTTCTTTATATTGCTTTTTAGCTTCTCTTTTTAAAACAGATTGGTTATGTATTTGTTTTATTTTTTGCAATACTTCTTGATTTTTGAGAGACAAGTTTAATTGCTTATTTTTGATCTCACGCTCACATACTCTAATCAAACGACCCAGTAATATTTTTAAATGCTTCATTATTTTCCAACGCTTCTTGGCTTTACTATGTTCTTTATATTTCCATAGCTTTACTATATCGCGTTTATAGGTTCTAGCGTATGTTTCATTCAAATGTATACCCAAACTGTTGCAAAGCTTTACTATGCTAAGCCTAGCTTTATCCATTAAATAAACCAGGAGTTTCGCACTTAGCAAAATTGTGTATTAGTTAGAAGCCATTTAATGTTGTTCTGAATTGATGTTTTTATAACTTCCCAAGTTTGTTGATATAAAGTAATGTTTTCATTTATCCTCCTTTTGTTCATATCAAGCCAGGCCAATACAGCAAGGCAAATATGATTTCTTTGAGCTCGACCCGTGCGTGCCTGACAGCATTCAATACCACAAGTTTGTTTCAATTCTCGATGATAAACTTCTATAGACCAACGCGCCTTAACAATTTTCTCTATTTGCTCACGTGTAGGATTCTCTAAATTAGTTGTTATGTAATCAATGCGACCATTTTTTGCCACAAACTTAAATACCGTAACCCAACCGTATCCACGTAGGTGAATTTTTAGCCCTTCATCGGGAATCTCTAAAGTTTCCAAGCTAACATTACGATTAACTTTTCTATTTTTTCTTAGGTTGGTAACCCATATCCAACCTAAATTACGTATATGTTTTAAATTATCCAAACCACTATACCAAGCATCCATAACTATAGCATCAGGCTTGATACCTCTTTCTTTAGCTAAAGTAAGCATATCACAAAAATGCTCGTTCTTTGTTTTACCATCAGTTTCTTTATCATATATTCTATAATCTACAGGAGTAGATTGATCAATTTGAGTATTGTAATGCAGTAAGTTTACCATTCCTATACCAGGTATAACATCATGTACAGCCCCAGAATATTGATAATTTACAAGCTCGATCCTCTTACTGTATTGCTTTGACAATAAGGTGTCATCTCCCACTAATAAACAAGGATCTTCCAGATCAATATATTTTGACACTTTGCTATAGATTTCGCTAGGGCGAAAATCCTTACTCTTTAACCATCGACTTGCACTATCGTGCGATAGATCTAATGGACTTACTTCAGATAATGCTTTGCTAGTATATCTTACACTACTTGCTTGTAAGAATGATTTATATAAATCTTTGCTACATTTTGATCTTGTCATTTTTATCTAAAACTATTTTTCTCTAGATTAGCATATTATTTGCTAAGTGCGAAACTCCTGTAAACATCGTGTGGGTGTTTGATATTCTTAATTTGTACAGTCGTATCAGCGATGATTAATTCCAAATCTTTTTTTTTAATTGTGTTAGTTTTTATCCCAACCCTGATCAACTCCGATAATATCTCATTATATCCAGCTTCACCTAATACACTACGAAACCGTCGTATACTAGTTTCCGAGATAGCTATGTCTTTTTCTATATATTCCCACCCGCAGAAATACTGCCAATACATATTCTCTTTTAGCTCTTCCTCTGATAATGAATCTGAAAAATTATACATTGCTTGTAGCATCGTTATGCCAAGCATCACTCTATGACATTTTCTATTTCTACCAAATTTCTTAATACAAACATTTTTTGATAACCACTCTTCGAGCCTAGACCAATTTATTAATTCTCTTAATTTATATAGCTTATTATTTGGGTTTAATTCTTCTTTTAATTTATAACCAAACAGTTTCCCTTGTTCTTGCGATTTGATAATGTTGTCTATTGGCATTGACTGAAATCCATAAGGTTTATGACCATATTTTATCATTTTCTTACGGATTGTTGTATTACTTCTTGTCTTAAAACCATATTATCTATAAGGCTTGTAGAGTTTTGGCGGACGGACTATATAGAGTATCTTCTATCCCTTGTAAATACTTACTTCCAAACCTAGATTAATCCAGAATTCAGGTTACAAATGCGATAGAATCGCTGAATAGCCAATTGAGAAAAGTTACTAAGAATAAACGCATCTTTCCAAATGATGACGCAGTATTTAAGGTTTTATATCTGACAATTGATTATATTACCAAAAAATGGTCTATGCCTATCCCCAATTGGAATGAAGCTATGGCTCATTTTATGATCAAATTTGATGGTAGAATTTAATGGTTCACGAAATTTACACAATTGATGAGACAGAGCCGTTTTTAAAGTCCTTGCAAGGCGATAGATAAAAATATATGACTATTGTCATCAATTCTGCAAGACTTAATTTTCCTATTCTATGCCTTTGCTGATTTGTTGATAATAGACGGTGTTCTATCCATTCTTCATATATTTTACAAAAATTATCTACTAAATAATATACAGTTATGATACATCTTTTCATGTTGAGTTACTGATCTTTTATTAAAAAAATCTATCATAACTCAACATTAATCTCCTTTAAACCCTTTATCTATAAGCTTTCTATCTATCCCTTATCCTAAATTAGCGTTTCAAATATATTTATATCCTTATACTGAATCAGGAGTTTCGCACTTAGCAAATAATATGCTAATCTAGAGAAAAATAGTTTTAGATAAAAATGACAAGATCAAAATGTAGCAAAGATTTATATAAATCATTCTTACAAGCAAGTAGTGTAAGATATACTAGCAAAGCATTATCTGAAGTAAGTCCATTAGATCTATCGCACGATAGTGCAAGTCGATGGTTAAAGAGTAAGGATTTTCGCCCTAGCGAAATCTATAGCAAAGTGTCAAAATATATTGATCTGGAAGATCCTTGTTTATTAGTGGGAGATGACACCTTATTGTCAAAGCAATACAGTAAGAGGATCGAGCTTGTAAATTATCAATATTCTGGGGCTGTACATGATGTTATACCTGGTATAGGAATGGTAAACTTACTGCATTACAATACTCAAATTGATCAATCTACTCCTGTAGATTATAGAATATATGATAAAGAAACTGATGGTAAAACAAAGAACGAGCATTTTTGTGATATGCTTACTTTAGCTAAAGAAAGAGGTATCAAGCCTGATGCTATAGTTATGGATGCTTGGTATAGTGGTTTGGATAATTTAAAACATATACGTAATTTAGGTTGGATATGGGTTACCAACCTAAGAAAAAATAGAAAAGTTAATCGTAATGTTAGCTTGGAAACTTTAGAGATTCCCGATGAAGGGCTAAAAATTCACCTACGTGGATACGGTTGGGTTACGGTATTTAAGTTTGTGGCAAAAAATGGTCGCATTGATTACATAACAACTAATTTAGAGAATCCTACACGTGAGCAAATAGAGAAAATTGTTAAGGCGCGTTGGTCTATAGAAGTTTATCATCGAGAATTGAAACAAACTTGTGGTATTGAATGCTGTCAGGCACGCACGGGTCGAGCTCAAAGAAATCATATTTGCCTTGCTGTATTGGCCTGGCTTGATATGAACAAAAGGAGGATAAATGAAAACATTACTTTATATCAACAAACTTGGGAAGTTATAAAAACATCAATTCAGAACAACATTAAATGGCTTCTAACTAATACACAATTTTGCTAAGTGCGAAACTCCTGTGAATATTAAATGAAATTTTAAAAATATCTTTTGATTGACTATCAGATTTAAACATGATCTACTTATGTGATAAAATTTTAATAAGGCTTATATGATAAGAAACATAATTATTACTATTTCTGCAATATTATTGTTAACCTCAAAAGGCTTTGCAGATGATACTATATCTAATACTTCAAAAAAAGATACCAAAACAGATAGTACAACACAAAAAATTCTAGATGAATTTTATGCCTATGCCGGTACTATTAAACCAGAAATACGTGAAGAAATACAAAAATATAGGATAGAAATAGTTAACATTAATAAAAAGAAACGTGAACTATATGACAAACTTTCTAAAGAAGCACAAAATTTTTTAGCAAAAGAACAAGAATATAAACAAAGATTATCTTCCTCCAGCATGGCTACCGAAGATAGTAAAGATAATAATACTGCAAAAGATAATAAAGATGCTGATAAGAAATAATATTAGCTAATGTAGGTGTATTAGTTGACATTTGATCTTACATTTAATAGGCTCTGTCTCATCAATTGTGTAAATTTCGTGAACCATTAAATTCTACCATCAAATTTGATCATAAAATGAGCCATAGCTTCATTCCAATTGGGGATAGGCATAGGCCATTTTTTGGTAATATAATCAATTGTCAGATATAAAACCTTAAATACTGCGTCATCATTTGGAAAGATGCGTTTATTCTTAGTAACTTTTCTCAATTGGCTATTCAGCGATTCTATCGCATTTGTAGTGTAAATAATCTTACGAATCTCCTTTGGATATTGCAAGAAAATTATCAAATTATCCCAATTATTATACCAAGATTTAGCTATATGCGGATATTGCTTACTCCATTTTTGATCAAATGACTCAAGAGCTAATGCTGCTTCTTTTTCAGTAGCAGAAGTATAGATTAGGGAAAGTTCTATAATTAATTAAGCCAGATATAATCAATTTTTAATCTCTCAGGGTTTAATTCCCCGAAGCTCTGCTTCGTGATATCATAAGAAACAACTAAAACTTTTTTAGATACCTCGTAGCTCTGCTGCGAGGAGCATCATTTAAATATAGATATATCATGGCTCATTTAACGATAGATGAAAGATTTAAAATATACGAAATGAATAAGAGTGGTTATAGCTCGCGATATATAGGGACAAAGATTGGCCGTGATAAAAGCACTATATGTTATGAACTCAAGAGAGTCCGTCCGCCAAAACTCTACAAGCCTTATAGATAATATGGTTTTAAGACAAGAAGTAATACAACAATCCGTAAGAAAATGATAAAATATGGTCATAAACCTTATGGATTTCAGTCAATGCCAATAGACAACATTATCAAATCGCAAGAACAAGGGAAACTGTTTGGTTATAAATTAAAAGAAGAATTAAACCCAAATAATAAGCTATATAAATTAAGAGAATTAATAAATTGGTCTAGGCTCGAAGAGTGGTTATCAAAAAATGTTTGTATTAAGAAATTTGGTAGAAATAGAAAATGTCATAGAGTGATGCTTGGCATAACGATGCTACAAGCAATGTATAATTTTTCAGATTCATTATCAGAGGAAGAGCTAAAAGAGAATATGTATTGGCAGTATTTCTGCGGGTGGGAATATATAGAAAAAGACATAGCTATCTCGGAAACTAGTATACGACGGTTTCGTAGTGTATTAGGTGAAGCTGGATATAATGAGATATTATCGGAGTTGATCAGGGTTGGGATAAAAACTAACACAATTAAAAAAAAAGATTTGGAATTAATCATCGCTGATACGACTGTACAAATTAAGAATATCAAACACCCACACGATGTTTATTTAATGGATAAAGCTAGGCTTAGCATAGTAAAGCTTTGCAACAGTTTGGGTATACATTTGAATGAAACATACGCTAGAACCTATAAACGCGATATAGTAAAGCTATGGAAATATAAAGAACATAGTAAAGCCAAGAAGCGTTGGAAAATAATGAAGCATTTAAAAATATTACTGGGTCGTTTGATTAGAGTATGTGAGCGTGAGATCAAAAATAAGCAATTAAACTTGTCTCTCAAAAATCAAGAAGTATTGCAAAAAATAAAACAAATACATAACCAATCTGTTTTAAAAAGAGAAGCTAAAAAGCAATATAAAGAAGATAACAAAGTATTATATAGTTTTCATGCCCCTGAAGTAGAGTGTATAGGAAAGGGAAAACGCAACAAGCCATATGAGTTTGGCAATAAAGTAGCGGTAGTAGTAAGTGGTCGTAGAAATTTTGTTTTATCCGCAAAATCGTTTCATAATAATCCTTATGATGGTCATACATTGCATCAGAGCTTTGAAGCAGTAGAGAGTGTCACTGGAATCAAGATAAAGAAATCATTTGTTGATCTTGGGTATAGTGGTAGCAATGTAAAGGAGAAGAGTAAGGTATATACCCCAAAAACGCGGAAGAAGTTGTTACAAGAGGACAAGTCTATGATCAAGAGACGCAGTGCCATAGAACCAATAATAGGTCACTTAAAGCAATATGGTCGGATGGGTAGAAACTTCTTGAAAGGTATGATAGGAGATATTATCAATCCAATAATCTCTGCTATTGGTTTGAATTTACGATGCATTGCAAATCATTTACAAATCGTGTCTAACTCCACATAAATCAAAAATATCATCATGCAAAAACTAGATGAACGATAAAAAATCGTTAACAATAGCTCCATATCAAAATTAGACCAACACAGAAATGTATCAGTAAAAATTAACATAACTTATTAATTTTTATTGAAAATCTTAGCAATTTGTTGTCAAAACTCTATCCCATTACAAATGATCAGGATTTGAAGTGTTTTTGGCGGATAGACAAGAGAATGAGGCATAATTATAGACCAGATAGGGCTAACACACTTGCTTGCAGTTTAAGGCAAGGTAAGAGAAAAAGAAAATTAGATATTGATAATAATTTACGAGCAGAAATAATAAAGCAGTTAACACAGGGTATTTCACCAGATATAATTTCAGGTAGACGTAAACTATCACGAGATACTGTCAATATTTCTACAGAGAGTATATACCAGTTTATTTATACATCTCCTATAGCACAAAGGCAAAAATTATATTTATCTTTAGCAAGAAAAAGGAAAAATAGGTTGCATCATGGTACAAGAATCAGAAACAAAAGAATTACAATACCAAATCGAGTTTCCATTACTGAAAGACCAGAGATAAATAGAAAGATAGCAGCAATAGGTCATTTAGAAGGTGATTTAACTTTTAACAAAGGTAATCAAAGTCGTAATATAGGCGCTCTTGTGGATATCAGAACACAAAAAGTGTTTCTCACTTTAAACCGTTCAAAAAGAACACAAGATGTGATTGGTAACATGAATAAAAAACTTAAACAATTGTCGCATATAATCAAAAGCATAACGTTAGATAATGGCAAAGAATTTACCAATCATGAACAACTATTGCCAAAATCTGAACGAAAAGTATATTTTTGCAATCCTTATTCTCCATGGCAAAAACCATTGATAGAGAAGATTAACTCAATGGTGCACAGAGTATACTCTAAATCTTTAGATATATAGCTAACACGGAAATGTTTCTACCACAGATTAGGAAAAACTTAGGCATTGATCAATAATTTTATGTAAACAGTTTTTAAAGTTAGTCCAGCAATGTTTAATAGGATTTAGATCTGGTGAATATGTGAGTAAATACAAAAACTATGGTAAAAACCTTTTCGCGTTAGCTATAAAAAAATTAACAATAAAGCAATTACAAGAAATTGAGGATTTTTTAAATAATTTACCAAGAAAAGTGCTCGGTTATAAAACACCCAATGAGGTATGGGAAGAAAATATAAATCTGGCTTAATTAATACTGGAATTTACCATCTACTTCTCGAAACGATAGTGAGCATAAGATCTATAGCTACTTACTTGATCAATATTGGACTAAATCTGGCTCAACAAAGCAAGTGTATGTGCCTAATGTGAATGAGGTTTGGAGTGGTGACATTACTTACATTAGAACTAATGGTGGCTTTATGTATATGGCAGCTATTATAGATTGGCATAGCAAGGCCATATTGAGCTATAAACTGTCAAATTCTATGGATGCATCTCTTGTAACTGATGTCTTGAAACAAGCTCTCAGTAAGTATAACGCTCCACAGATATTTAATAGTGATCAAGGTAGCCAATATACCAGTTATGACCACATAAATATTCTCAAGGAGCATGATATCCAAATTTCAATGAATGGCAAAGGTAGAAGTATTGATAATATAGTAATAGAAAGGTTTTTTAGAACTTTAAAATATAATTGTATCTTTATTAATGATTTTAACAATGTTAAAGAGTTAAAAGAGGGGATTGATCATTATCTGAATAAATATAATTATCACAGATTTCATTCAAGTATTGGTTATAAAAAGCCTATGAATGTATATCTGAATTATATGCAAAATTATCAGCAAATTGCTGCCTGATAATCGAAAAATTAGGAAAACATACTACTCATTTTTTTGTCTTGATTTTTCATGTATGGACCTCCTGTAGAATGCAAGAAAAAAATAACATCAATAATAAAAACAAACAAATGCAGTCATGTATCCGGCTTATAGCTGATAAATCAACCTAATTTATTCTACAGCCCTGATGGAATTCGCTGGCTTACAAACTATATACTTATCAGTCCATCGGCTTCTAAAAGAGCCACTGAAAAACGCAGTTTTTTTGTAAGCTAAGGTTTGTCTTATTTACCATCAATATTAATTATCTCAAGCATATTTCGGGTTGGAATCTCTTACATATTGTTTTGCTTTTACCTATTCATTATATAAATCACCATTTATTTTACTTATAAGTGCTATGCTACACACTCTTTAGCTACAAACTTTACTCTCTACATAATCATCTCCTGATCTTAGTACAGCAAACACCACTCTTGCCAACTTATTAGCTATGGCAACTGTCGTTTTATTATGGCTACTTCGCTCAGATAAATTAAACATCCATTTCGTAAATTGGCTAAAATCTTTTTTAGATTTCTGTTCTTCCGATGTAAATCTTATCTTGGCATTTAGTACAGCTCTAGCCCCTTGAATTAATAAAGTGCGTAAGTATACATCACCTCGCTTGCTAATTCCCAGCAGCTTATCCTTCCCACCACTTGAATGTTGTCTTGGCACTAATCCTAGCCATGCCGATAATTGCCTGCCATTCTCAAAACTTGTAGCATTACCTATTGATGCTATTAAAGCAGTAGCAGTAATTAAACCAAGACCAGGTATAGCTCTTAATCGTTGATATTGAGTTAGGTTACTTGCTATCATTGTTAATCGTTTTTCTATCTCTTTTATTTTTCTGTTATTATCTAAGAATTCTTCTTTTAGTTCACTAAATGTTTGATAACTTAACTGGCTTAATTTCCCTGCATCTAAAATCTCAATTAATTTTGTGATAACCTTATTAATGCCTTGAGGAACAATAAAACCAAACTCATGTAGTAGCCCCCTAATTTCATTAGCAAGTGCTGTACGATTTTTTACCAATCTCTCTCTTACCCTATGTATTGATAAAATTTCTTGTTGCTCTATAGTTTTAATTGCAACAAATCTCATATTAGGTCTTGTCACGGCTTCACATATCGCTTCAGCATCTGCTTGATCATTTTTATTAGTTTTAACATATGGTTTGACAAATTGCGGTGCCATTAGTTTTACTTCATGCCCTAATTTAGTTATTTCTCTTGCCCAATAACTAGAACCACCACAAGCTTCCATCCCTACTAAACATTGTGGTAAATTAGCCATAAATGTCAAAACCTGATCTCTCATCAATTTTTTCTTTAATACTGTCTTGCCATTTTTATCTACACCATGAATTTGAAAAATTCTTTTTGCAATATCTATACCAATTGTAGTAACCTCCATATGGACCTCCTTAATTGTTGTTTTAATATGTTAAATATTAACCCTAGAAGATTAGCAACTGCTTTTCATTCTCTATATCAGGAGGTCCATACCATTAGTCCACTATCGTCCCTATATATCGCGGCTTTGTTGCATAAATAAGATTTGTAGAGCAAGAGTGGTGATAATCTGGTAAGATGTCCTGAATTAAAAATAATCCAGATTATATGAGATCTCGGAAGAAAGCCCCTTTTAGTAAATCACGCAAGTATTCTAAATATAAAATAACGAATTGGTCAGAATATAATAATTTTTTACGCAATAGGGGTCGCATAGATTTTATGATTGCCAGTGATTTGGCGATTGGCTGGTATGCTGATTACAGAGAGGAAATGAAACGAGGAAGACCTAGACTCTATAGTGATCACGCTATATTACAGTGTTTGAAGATCAGATGCTTATTCGGTCTTAAGTTACGCCAAACCCAAGGCTTTATAAACTGGCTCTTTGAAATATCGGGTTTATCTATTAGATGTCCAGACTATACAACATTAAGTAAGCGTATGAAGTCATTAGATCTTAGGTATTTACATGGAAATCAAGATAAAGAATTTAGTTGTATTTCAATGGATAGTACAGGGATACAAGCCTACACAGGGAACGAATGGCTAGAAAATAAGCATGGTAAGCAATATAAGCGTCGCATATGGAAAAAGCTACATATCGTTATAGAAGATCAAGGTATGATACTTGCCGATAGTACCACAGAGCATACTATAGATGATAGATCACAGATTGGACTACTAATAGCTAATGTCAGAGCCAAGGATTTTCTGGGAGATCGAGGGTATGACGGTGAATCTACATATCAATTGTTTAGAAAGAAGAAGATAAAACCAGTTATTAGACCCCCAAACTCTTCAGTAAAAGTTCAATCGCTTAGGGATAAAACTGAGAGAGATGCAGCTGTTATATATCAACAAAACAAAGGATACCAAGCATGGAGGGTAAAGAATAATTATGGTAGAAGGGAGCGTGTAGAGAACACGTTCTTTCGATTTAAAACTTCTTTTGGTAGTAAGTTTCTATCAAGACATGATCAAAATATGACAAAAGAAATGTCTATTAAATGCCACTTATTAAACAAAATGTTTGAAATTGGTAAACCTATCTCTGTGCCTGTTGGCTAGGCTAGTCCGTCCGCCAAAACTCTACAAGCCTTATAGATAATATGGTTTTAAGACAAGAAGTAATACAACAATCCGTAAGAAAATGATAAAATATGGTCATAAACCTTATGGATTTCAGTCAATGCCAATAGACAACATTATCAAATCGCAAGAACAAGGGAAACTGTTTGGTTATAAATTAAAAGAAGAATTAAACCCAAATAATAAGCTATATAAATTAAGAGAATTAATAAATTGGTCTAGGCTCGAAGAGTGGTTATCAAAAAATGTTTGTATTAAGAAATTTGGTAGAAATAGAAAATGTCATAGAGTGATGCTTGGCATAACGATGCTACAAGCAATGTATAATTTTTCAGATTCATTATCAGAGGAAGAGCTAAAAGAGAATATGTATTGGCAGTATTTCTGCGGGTGGGAATATATAGAAAAAGACATAGCTATCTCGGAAACTAGTATACGACGGTTTCGTAGTGTATTAGGTGAAGCTGGATATAATGAGATATTATCGGAGTTGATCAGGGTTGGGATAAAAACTAACACAATTAAAAAAAAAGATTTGGAATTAATCATCGCTGATACGACTGTACAAATTAAGAATATCAAACACCCACACGATGTTTATTTAATGGATAAAGCTAGGCTTAGCATAGTAAAGCTTTGCAACAGTTTGGGTATACATTTGAATGAAACATACGCTAGAACCTATAAACGCGATATAGTAAAGCTATGGAAATATAAAGAACATAGTAAAGCCAAGAAGCGTTGGAAAATAATGAAGCATTTAAAAATATTACTGGGTCGTTTGATTAGAGTATGTGAGCGTGAGATCAAAAATAAGCAATTAAACTTGTCTCTCAAAAATCAAGAAGTATTGCAAAAAATAAAACAAATACTATAATGGACTAATGGTATGGACCTCCTGATATAGAGAATGAAAAGCAGTTGCTAATCTTCTAGGGTTAATATTTAACATATTAAAACAACAATTAAGGAGGTCCATATGGAGGTTACTACAATTGGTATAGATATTGCAAAAAGAATTTTTCAAATTCATGGTGTAGATAAAAATGGCAAGACAGTATTAAAGAAAAAATTGATGAGAGATCAGGTTTTGACATTTATGGCTAATTTACCACAATGTTTAGTAGGGATGGAAGCTTGTGGTGGTTCTAGTTATTGGGCAAGAGAAATAACTAAATTAGGGCATGAAGTAAAACTAATGGCACCGCAATTTGTCAAACCATATGTTAAAACTAATAAAAATGATCAAGCAGATGCTGAAGCGATATGTGAAGCCGTGACAAGACCTAATATGAGATTTGTTGCAATTAAAACTATAGAGCAACAAGAAATTTTATCAATACATAGGGTAAGAGAGAGATTGGTAAAAAATCGTACAGCACTTGCTAATGAAATTAGGGGGCTACTACATGAGTTTGGTTTTATTGTTCCTCAAGGCATTAATAAGGTTATCACAAAATTAATTGAGATTTTAGATGCAGGGAAATTAAGCCAGTTAAGTTATCAAACATTTAGTGAACTAAAAGAAGAATTCTTAGATAATAACAGAAAAATAAAAGAGATAGAAAAACGATTAACAATGATAGCAAGTAACCTAACTCAATATCAACGATTAAGAGCTATACCTGGTCTTGGTTTAATTACTGCTACTGCTTTAATAGCATCAATAGGTAATGCTACAAGTTTTGAGAATGGCAGGCAATTATCGGCATGGCTAGGATTAGTGCCAAGACAACATTCAAGTGGTGGGAAGGATAAGCTGCTGGGAATTAGCAAGCGAGGTGATGTATACTTACGCACTTTATTAATTCAAGGGGCTAGAGCTGTACTAAATGCCAAGATAAGATTTACATCGGAAGAACAGAAATCTAAAAAAGATTTTAGCCAATTTACGAAATGGATGTTTAATTTATCTGAGCGAAGTAGCCATAATAAAACGACAGTTGCCATAGCTAATAAGTTGGCAAGAGTGGTGTTTGCTGTACTAAGATCAGGAGATGATTATGTAGAGAGTAAAGTTTGTAGCTAAAGAGTGTGTAGCATAGCACTTATAAGTAAAATAAATGGTGATTTATATAATGAATAGGTAAAAGCAAAACAATATGTAAGAGATTCCAACCCGAAATATGCTTGAGATAATTAATATTGATGGTAAATAAGACAAACCTTAGCTTACAAAAAAACTGCGTTTTTCAGTGGCTCTTTTAGAAGCCGATGGACTGATAAGTATATAGTTTGTAAGCCAGCGAATTCCATCAGGGCTGTAGAATAAATTAGGTTGATTTATCAGCTATAAGCCGGATACATGACTGCATTTGTTTGTTTTTATTATTGATGTTATTTTTTTCTTGCATTCTACAGGAGGTCCATACATGAAAAAATTGGACAAAAAAATGAAGGAGTGTGTTTCCGCAATAAGTTAGAATAAATAGCAATAAACTTATAGCTAACGCGGAAAGGTTTTTACCATAGTTTTTGTATTTACTCACATATTCACCAGATCTAAATCCTATTAAACATTGCTGGACTAACTTTAAAAACTGTTTACGTAAAATTATTGATCAATGCCTAAGTTTTTCCTAATCTGTGGTAGAAACATTTCCGTGTTAGCTATAAGAGGAAAGATGAAGAAAAATAAAGTAAAAATTTTCAGTGCTTCAGAAAAAACGGGGATAGTATTAGAATTAATAAAAGAGGAGTCGACACTTGGTCAGTTAGCTTCAAAATATGCAATAAGTGTTAAAACAATTCAAAATTGGAAAAAACAGTTTTTAGGTAATGCGGCATTAGCTTTTGAACCAGCTAAAGTTTTGAGTGAATATCAAGAACAAATAAATCATTTACAAGAGCAAAATGATGAACTTGCTAAAGCTCTTGGTAGAATCACAGTTGAGAGGGACTGGGCCGTGGGAAAGCTCAAAAGCTTGGATTTATCAAATAAAAAGAGTCTTGTACACTCCAAGCTAAATCAACTCTCAAAATCAAGACAGTGTGAACTATTAAAGATTAGTCGATCTACAGCCTACTATAAATCCAAGGAGATGAGTATAAATAAATTAAGTATTTTAAATAGAATAGATGAAATATATACAGATAATCCTGAATTTGGTTATCGCTATATTCATCAACAGTTACTAGAAGATGGGTTTATTGTCGGTAAAGATCGAGTACTGAAATATATGAGGATGATGGGTATAGAAGCTATTTACCCACATAAGAAAAAATCTACTTCTCGAAACGATAGTGAGCATAAGATCTATAGCTACTTACTTGATCAATATTGGACTAAATCTGGCTCAACAAAGCAAGTGTATGTGCCTAATGTGAATGAGGTTTGGAGTGGTGACATTACTTACATTAGAACTAATGGTGGCTTTATGTATATGGCAGCTATTATAGATTGGCATAGCAAGGCCATATTGAGCTATAAACTGTCAAATGCTATGGATGCATCTCTTGTAACTGATGTCTTGAAACAAGCTCTCAGTAAGTATAACGCTCCACAGATATTTAATAGTGATCAAGGTAGCCAATATACCAGTTATGACCACATAAATATTCTCAAGGAGCATGATATCCAAATTTCAATGAATGGCAAAGGTAGAAGTATTGATAATATAGTAATAGAAAGGTTTTTTAGAACTTTAAAATATAATTGTATCTTTATTAATGATTTTAACAATGTTAAAGAGTTAAAAGAGGGGATTGATCATTATCTGAATAAATATAATTATCACAGATTTCATGCAAGTATTGGTTATAAAAAGCCTATGAATGTATATCTGAATTATATGCAAAATTATCAGCAAATGGCTGCCTGATAATCGAAAAATTAGGAAAACATACTACTCATTTTTTTGTCTTGATTTTTCATGTATGGACCTCCTGTAGAATGCAAGAAAAAAATAACATCAATAATAAAAACAAACAAATGCAGTCATGTATCCGGCTTATAGCTGATAAATCAACCTAATTTATTCTACAGCCCTGATGGAATTCGCTGGCTTACAAACTATATACTTATCAGTCCATCGGCTTCTAAAAGAGCCACTGAAAAACGCAGTTTTTTTGTAAGCTAAGGTTTGTCTTATTTACCATCAATATTAATTATCTCAAGCATATTTCGGGTTGGAATCTCTTACATATTGTTTTGCTTTTACCTATTCATTATATAAATCACCATTTATTTTACTTATAAGTGCTATGCTACACACTCTTTAGCTACAAACTTTACTCTCTACATAATCATCTCCTGATCTTAGTACAGCAAACACCACTCTTGCCAACTTATTAGCTATGGCAACTGTCGTTTTATTATGGCTACTTCGCTCAGATAAATTAAACATCCATTTCGTAAATTGGCTAAAATCTTTTTTAGATTTCTGTTCTTCCGATGTAAATCTTATCTTGGCATTTAGTACAGCTCTAGCCCCTTGAATTAATAAAGTGCGTAAGTATACATCACCTCGCTTGCTAATTCCCAGCAGCTTATCCTTCCCACCACTTGAATGTTGTCTTGGCACTAATCCTAGCCATGCCGATAATTGCCTGCCATTCTCAAAACTTGTAGCATTACCTATTGATGCTATTAAAGCAGTAGCAGTAATTAAACCAAGACCAGGTATAGCTCTTAATCGTTGATATTGAGTTAGGTTACTTGCTATCATTGTTAATCGTTTTTCTATCTCTTTTATTTTTCTGTTATTATCTAAGAATTCTTCTTTTAGTTCACTAAATGTTTGATAACTTAACTGGCTTAATTTCCCTGCATCTAAAATCTCAATTAATTTTGTGATAACCTTATTAATGCCTTGAGGAACAATAAAACCAAACTCATGTAGTAGCCCCCTAATTTCATTAGCAAGTGCTGTACGATTTTTTACCAATCTCTCTCTTACCCTATGTATTGATAAAATTTCTTGTTGCTCTATAGTTTTAATTGCAACAAATCTCATATTAGGTCTTGTCACGGCTTCACATATCGCTTCAGCATCTGCTTGATCATTTTTATTAGTTTTAACATATGGTTTGACAAATTGCGGTGCCATTAGTTTTACTTCATGCCCTAATTTAGTTATTTCTCTTGCCCAATAACTAGAACCACCACAAGCTTCCATCCCTACTAAACATTGTGGTAAATTAGCCATAAATGTCAAAACCTGATCTCTCATCAATTTTTTCTTTAATACTGTCTTGCCATTTTTATCTACACCATGAATTTGAAAAATTCTTTTTGCAATATCTATACCAATTGTAGTAACCTCCATATGGACCTCCTTAATTGTTGTTTTAATATGTTAAATATTAACCCTAGAAGATTAGCAACTGCTTTTCATTCTCTATATCAGGAGGTCCATACCATTAGTCCACTATCGATTTAAGAATACGAGTAATAAAAAGTTTAACAGATGGTAAAACAATAACAGGAGTTTCGCACTTAGCAAATAATATGCTAATCTAGAGAAAAATAGTTTTAGATAAAAATGACAAGATCAAAATGTAGCAAAGATTTATATAAATCATTCTTACAAGCAAGTAGTGTAAGATATACTAGCAAAGCATTATCTGAAGTAAGTCCATTAGATCTATCGCACGATATTGCAAGTCGATGGTTAAAGAGTAAGGATTTTCGCCCTAGCGAAATCTATAGCAAAGTGTCAAAATATATTGATCTGGAAGATCCTTGTTTATTAGTGGGAGATGACACCTTATTGTCAAAGCAATACAGTAAGAGGATCGAGCTTGTAAATTATCAATATTCTGGGGCTGTACATGATGTTATACCTGGTATAGGAATGGTAAACTTACTGCATTACAATACTCAAATTGATCAATCTACTCCTGTAGATTATAGAATATATGATAAAGAAACTGATGGTAAAACAAAGAACGAGCATTTTTGTGATATGCTTACTTTAGCTAAAGAAAGAGGTATCAAGCCTGATGCTATAGTTATGGATGCTTGGTATAGTGGTTTGGATAATTTAAAACATATACGTAATTTAGGTTGGATATGGGTTACCAACCTAAGAAAAAATAGAAAAGTTAATCGTAATGTTAGCTTGGAAACTTTAGAGATTCCCGATGAAGGGCTAAAAATTCACCTACGTGGATACGGTTGGGTTACGGTATTTAAGTTTGTGGCAAAAAATGGTCGCATTGATTACATAACAACTAATTTAGAGAATCCTACACGTGAGCAAATAGAGAAAATTGTTAAGGCGCGTTGGTCTATAGAAGTTTATCATCGAGAATTGAAACAAACTTGTGGTATTGAATGCTGTCAGGCACGCACGGGTCGAGCTCAAAGAAATCATATTTGCCTTGCTGTATTGGCCTGGCTTGATATGAACAAAAGGAGGATAAATGAAAACATTACTTTATATCAACAAACTTGGGAAGTTATAAAAACATCAATTCAGAACAACATTAAATGGCTTCTAACTAATACACAATTTTGCTAAGTGCGAAACTCCTGAATAAAAGAGACTGCAGAGATATACTCTATTAGTAGGAAGACTATAATAGAGTGGAAAAAAGTAAAGAAACAAACTGGCGATGTCAAAGCAAAAAGTGGTTATCATACAGGACATCGTAGAATAATTAAGAGACATAGAGGGATTTAAAAAATTTATAGAACTTAATTTTGATAAAACCACCATGGAGCTAGCTAAGAACTGGAGTCAAAAAGTATCCGCAAGTACTATATCAAGATTGCTTAATAAATTAGGTTATAGTTATAAAAAAAACTTTTCTTCATCCCAAAAGGGATATTGGTCTAAGGAATGAGTTTATATTGAAACTAAAAACTATAGATAAACAAGATTTAGTATTTATAGATGAGTCTGGGATAGAAGATAATAGCTGTAGAGAACACGGGTGGAGCATTATCGGTCAAAGATGTTATGGTGAAAAGGTCTATCAACATCAATCACGTATTAGTATGATTGCTGGGCTGTGTGTCAAAGATATGATTGCCCCAATAATATTTGATGGAACATGTAATAAGAACATTTTTGAAACTTATGTACAAGAGATATTGATCAAGGAATTAAAGCCTAGTCAGATAGTCGTAATGGATAATATTAATGTCCCCCTTCGGGGATCAAAAATCCCTCGCCTTTAGGCGAAGGGAAGATATAATGAAATTGCTTTAGCAATGAATTTATATCAAGAAATATGAGAAGTTATAGAAAGAATAGTCATAGTCAGTATGATTTAAAAGTGCATCTTATATGGATACCAAAATATAGGAAGAGAATATTGATAGGCAAAGTATCGGAAAGGACTAGAGATTTACTGAGGCAGATTTGCATGGAACATGAAGTACATATAATTTCAGGGAAAATATCATGTGATCACGTACATATGTTTATCTCATATAAGCCGCAAATATCTCTTAGCAAGTTAGTACAGTATTTAAAAGGCATTAGCTCAAGAATTTTATTGCAAGAATTTACTCATTTACGAAAACAATTTTGGGGCAATCATTTGTGGGCTAGGGGCTATATGGCAGTCAGTTCAGGTAATATAACTGATGAAATGATACAGCACTATATTGATGAACAGGAAGGTGAACCTGTGAATGATGATCGATTTCTAATCGATTCCACTTTATAACCCCTCAGCTTATAGCTGAGGGTTGTTTAGTTTTCATAAAAGTACAAAAGTGAAAACGTTAATTGAATCTGTTGGTTGCAGTATTTTATTTTTACCAACTTATTCTCCTGATTTAAATCCTATTGAGCATTACTGGTTTAAAATCAAGAATGAAATTAGGAAAGTTGCAGGAGATTTTGAAACATTCTATGATGCTGTTTACTATGTTCTTAAAAAAGTCACTACCTTACCGCATTAAGCTATAGTTTTTCAAGACAGGCTCTTAGCAATAGATGTGACAAATCCAAACATAGTGATGGTTAACTTATGTTAAAACAATATATAAAATATATCGTTATACTATTGATGACAATTGGAATCGTAAAGGCTAGCATAGCTGTAAATTATCAAGAGTTAAGTGATGACAATTTACGAGAAGCGTTTTATAGCAAGAGGAATGAAATAAAGGAACTAAGAGCAAAAATAGGAGGTCCAACCGTACGTGAAAATAGACAAACTCAGTCAACGGATATCATGAATAATATTACTGCAATAAGCACACTATTGCAAAAAGAACAAGAACATGGTGTGAACAATTATGATAAAGTATTACAGTATCAGGATCAGATAGCACAATTACATGAAAATCTTAACTATCTTATAAAACAGGATGAGATCTCAATAGAGTATAATAAAAATCTTAATATTTTGCAGAATGAATTTAAGAATATATAGCTAACACGGGAATGTTTCTACCACAGATTAGGAAAAACTTAGGCATTGATCAATAATTTTACGTAAACAGTTTTTAAAGTTAGTCCAGCAATGTTTAATAGGATTTAGATCTGGTGAATATGTGAGTAAATACAAAAACTATGGTAAAAACCTTTCCGCGTTAGCTATAGAATACGAACTCACTGTTCGCCGTAATAATCATAATGTCACTTCTGATACTCAACAAGAGGTTAGTATTGCATTACCATTAGAACGCCATTCCCCAGTAACACTTACACAAAGCTCCAATTCAGATTTGGCGTCTGTATCAGATAATCATAATCTTAATAGTCTAACTCACACTATATCTGAAGTGCATGATGTTGGTCACGTACAAGTATCTAATACACCCTCATCATCAGATCATCATGAAGTAGATAATAATATACGAAGTAGTGCTTCATATACTATAGAAGACCCAAACATACGTCGCTTATTAACTTCCACTCCTAATTCAACAGCAGAATCACCACATAGTATATCTGATATATCTCAAGTGCATAATGTTGATTACGTACAAGTATTCAATACACCCTCATCATCAGATTATTATGAAGTAGATAATAATACACGAAGTAGTGCTTCATATATTATAGAACACCCAAATATACATCACTTATTATATACTTCCACTCTTAATCCAACAGACAAGAAGCTTGAGGGTAATTTAAAGGATGAATTAGCAAGTGCTGATAAGAACAATGATGAGAATACAAAAAATGTCGTGAGAAAATTAGTATTTGATCCTAATGTATTGAAAGAAGAGACTAGTAGTCAACAAAATCATAAATGCTTAAGTATGGCTGATGAATTAGTAGAGGGTTCTTGTTCAAATATTAGAGCAAAAAAAAGATCATTAGAGCATATTAATTTAATAGAGACTAAAGATCAGTCTAGCACAGAAGATTTATTGGTACTAGAAAACGACTTATCTGATGAGATTATAGAAAACTGGGAGTTTGAAGATCAAGAGTTTGCCGAAGAGACCGAGGATACAAATAGAATATCTACAACTGACAGTGAAGAAGTGGCAATAGATGATTCCTCTAAGGATTCACCCACCACATCTATTAATACTGTAATAAACACAGAAGGATTGTCAGAAGGTGTAGATGAGACAAAGCCAGTAGCATTAAACAATGAAATTCATAATATAAATAAGAAGGCTGCAGTTGAAATGCATCATCTGAAGGCAATAATAGATGTAGCAAGTGCAAGTTATGCCATGCCTCATAATATTATCAAGAACAGACTATTGAATGATGATTTTATGCCGATAGCAGCAGGGGATGAGAATAAGCAAGGCAGTACTGGAATATGGACAAGTGCTGGTTACTCTATCTCAAAGCAAGGAAACTTCAGTAATCACTTGCCATATAAAAGCAGAATGGCAGTTATGACTATCGGCGGAGATATAGCGTTAGGAGACAGTAGCATCTTGGGTATTGCTTATAGCAATGCTAAGGCAAATCTGAAGTTTAATAGTTTAAAGGGCAAGAGCCGTATTAACTCGCATATTTTAAGCATCTATTCTCAGCATGGTTTGCAACGCAATTTCTATTTTCAGTTAGTAGGGTCTGCAGCATCAAGCACTATTAAATCTAAGATTGTAGGTGAGAATAAAAAGGAGTTATATGTCGATAATATCATCTTAGAGAGCAATCTAACTTACCGCCATAGCTTTAGTAATGGTATGCAGTTATTACCTACAATAGGCCTGAGATACAACTACTTACGTGGAGGAGTTGATAAAGGACAAAAGCAAGCAGAACAAACAATTCTTGTAAATCACAAGCATGAGAGAATCTTAAGCTCAGACTTTGGTATCAAGGTAATCTTCAATCCTATTGAGTTTGGTTCATCTGTGCAGTTAACCCCAACCATGCATGCATGTTTAGAGAGAAGAATAACGAACGATCGTAAAATATTAATAGCAAGTATTACTCAAGGAGCAGTGATAAAAGGAGACGTGCGTGTTAAACTACCAAGAGCTGTTAGGAATAAATATAATGTAGGAGCCGGGTTAATTGCTCAAAGAAGAAACGTAAAGCTACAATTAGCTTACAATTATAGAACTCAAAAATCCTATAAGGAACATGCATCTGTAATACAACTACAGATTAACCTGTAAAGAAGGTTTTCTCAGAAAGTTTATATGTGTGCAAGAGAAGGTATAATGGACTAATGGTATGGACCTCCTGATATAGAGAATGAAAAGCAGTTGCTAATCTTCTAGGGTTAATATTTAACATATTAAAACAACAATTAAGGAGGTCCATATGGAGGTTACTACAATTGGTATAGATATTGCAAAAAGAATTTTTCAAATTCATGGTGTAGATAAAAATGGCAAGACAGTATTAAAGAAAAAATTGATGAGAGATCAGGTTTTGACATTTATGGCTAATTTACCACAATGTTTAGTAGGGATGGAAGCTTGTGGTGGTTCTAGTTATTGGGCAAGAGAAATAACTAAATTAGGGCATGAAGTAAAACTAATGGCACCGCAATTTGTCAAACCATATGTTAAAACTAATAAAAATGATCAAGCAGATGCTGAAGCGATATGTGAAGCCGTGACAAGACCTAATATGAGATTTGTTGCAATTAAAACTATAGAGCAACAAGAAATTTTATCAATACATAGGGTAAGAGAGAGATTGGTAAAAAATCGTACAGCACTTGCTAATGAAATTAGGGGGCTACTACATGAGTTTGGTTTTATTGTTCCTCAAGGCATTAATAAGGTTATCACAAAATTAATTGAGATTTTAGATGCAGGGAAATTAAGCCAGTTAAGTTATCAAACATTTAGTGAACTAAAAGAAGAATTCTTAGATAATAACAGAAAAATAAAAGAGATAGAAAAACGATTAACAATGATAGCAAGTAACCTAACTCAATATCAACGATTAAGAGCTATACCTGGTCTTGGTTTAATTACTGCTACTGCTTTAATAGCATCAATAGGTAATGCTACAAGTTTTGAGAATGGCAGGCAATTATCGGCATGGCTAGGATTAGTGCCAAGACAACATTCAAGTGGTGGGAAGGATAAGCTGCTGGGAATTAGCAAGCGAGGTGATGTATACTTACGCACTTTATTAATTCAAGGGGCTAGAGCTGTACTAAATGCCAAGATAAGATTTACATCGGAAGAACAGAAATCTAAAAAAGATTTTAGCCAATTTACGAAATGGATGTTTAATTTATCTGAGCGAAGTAGCCATAATAAAACGACAGTTGCCATAGCTAATAAGTTGGCAAGAGTGGTGTTTGCTGTACTAAGATCAGGAGATGATTATGTAGAGAGTAAAGTTTGTAGCTAAAGAGTGTGTAGCATAGCACTTATAAGTAAAATAAATGGTGATTTATATAATGAATAGGTAAAAGCAAAACAATATGTAAGAGATTCCAACCCGAAATATGCTTGAGATAATTAATATTGATGGTAAATAAGACAAACCTTAGCTTACAAAAAAACTGCGTTTTTCAGTGGCTCTTTTAGAAGCCGATGGACTGATAAGTATATAGTTTGTAAGCCAGCGAATTCCATCAGGGCTGTAGAATAAATTAGGTTGATTTATCAGCTATAAGCCGGATACATGACTGCATTTGTTTGTTTTTATTATTGATGTTATTTTTTTCTTGCATTCTACAGGAGGTCCATACATGAAAAAATTGGACAAAAAAATGAAGGAGTGTGTTTCCGCAATAAGTTAGAATAAATAGCAATAAACTTAAGAGGAAAGATGAAGAAAAATAAAGTAAAAATTTTCAGTGCTTCAGAAAAAACGGGGATAGTATTAGAATTAATCTCTCAGGGTTTAATTCCCCGAAGCTCTGCTTCGTGATATCATAAGAAACAACTAAAACTTTTTTAGATACCTCGTAGCTCTGCTGCGAGGAGCATCATTAAAAGAGGAGTCGACACTTGGTCAGTTAGCTTCAAAATATGCAATAAGTGTTAAAACAATTCAAAATTGGAAAAAACAGTTTTTAGGTAATGCGGCATTAGCTTTTGAACCAGCTAAAGTTTTGAGTGAATATCAAGAACAAATAAATCATTTACAAGAGCAAAATGATGAACTTGCTAAAGCTCTTGGTAGAATCACAGTTGAGAGGGACTGGGCCGTGGGAAAGCTCAAAAGCTTGGATTTATCAAATAAAAAGAGTCTTGTACACTCCAAGCTAAATCAACTCTCAAAATCAAGACAGTGTGAACTATTAAAGATTAGTCGATCTACAGCCTACTATAAATCCAAGGAGATGAGTATAAATAAATTAAGTATTTTAAATAGAATAGATGAAATATATACAGATAATCCTGAATTTGGTTATCGCTATATTCATCAACAGTTACTAGAAGATGGTTTTATTGTCGGTAAAGATCGAGTACTGAAATATATGAGGATGATGGGTATAGAAGCTATTTACCCACATAAGGGCTCTGTCTCATCAATTGTGTAAATTTCGTGAACCATTAAATTCTACCATCAAATTTGATCATAAAATGAGCCATAGCTTCATTCCAATTGGGGATAGGCATAGACCATTTTTTGGTAATATAATCAATTGTCAGATATAAAACCTTAAATACTGCGTCATCATTTGGAAAGATGCGTTTATTCTTAGTAACTTTTCTCAATTGGCTATTCAGCGATTCTATCGCATTTGTAGTGTAAATAATCTTACGAATCTCCTTTGGATATTGCAAGAAAATTATCAAATTATCCCAATTATTATACCAAGATTTAGCTATATGCGGATATTGCTTACTCCATTTTTGATCAAATGACTCAAGAGCTAATTCTGCTTCTTTTTCAGTAGCAGAAGTATAGATTAGTTTCAAATCCGCTGCTAATTGCTTTCTATCTTTATATGATACATATTTGAGGCTATTCCTGATCTGATGGACAATACAAATTTGATGTTCAGTTTTCGGATATACTGATGCAATAGCATCAGACATACCAGTTAGATTATCACTACAAGCAATTAAGATATCTTTTACTCCTCGATTCTTCATTTCAGTAAAATTACCAAGCCAAAATTTAGCTCCTTCATTCTCACTTATAGCTAACACGGAAATGTTTCTACCACAGATTAGGAAAAACTTAGGCATTGATCAATAATTTTACGTAAACAGTTTTTAAAGTTAGTCCAGCAATGTTTAATAGGATTTAGATCTGGTGAATATGTGAGTAAATACAAAAACTATGGTAAAAACCTTTCCGCGTTAGCTATATCCATAAGCCTAAAATATCCTTTCTGCCAGATAAATCTATTCCTAAAGCTACATATACTGATTTATTAATAATAAGTTTATCTTGTCTTACTTTCACTACTAAACAGTCAAAATATACTATAGGGTATACTGATTCAAGAGGTCTACTCTGCCAAATCTTGACCTCATCTATTACTTCATCTGTAATCCTGCTGATTAGGCTCTCACTGATCTCAGCTCCATATAATTCTTGCAATTGTGTTTTAATATCAGACACACTCATACCCTTCGCATATAAGGATATTATCTTTTGGTCTAAGCCATCTATTCTTGTTTGTTTCTTTGAGACTATTATAGGTTCAAATTTACCTTGTCTGTCTCTTGGAACATTTAGCTCTATAGTACCATTCTCACTAATCAGATTCTTACTAAAACTACCATTCCTCGCATTCTCAGTTTCAGCTCTATCATACTTGCTATAACCTAAATGTTCTGACATCTCAGCATGCAGTGCTCGCTCTAAAATACCCTTGGTTAATTCCTTAATTAATCCATTCTGACTTAGTACTGTTTTTAAATCTACTCCGCCTTCTATCAGCAAATCTATTGCTTCATTTATTTTTTTATTCTTCTCTATTTGCATTTCTGTTACCTATATTTTTAATTACTTCTAATATAGGCTCAACAAAAATTTACACAATCATTGCAAAAGACTCCACATAAGAAAAAATCTACTTCTCGAAACGATAGTGAGCATAAGATCTATAGCTACTTACTTGATCAATATTGGACTAAATCTGGCTCAACAAAGCAAGTGTATGTGCCTAATGTGAATGAGGTTTGGAGTGGTGACATTACTTACATTAGAACTAATGGTGGCTTTAGGTAAATTCCAGTATTAATTAAGCCAGATTTATATTTTCTTCCCATACCTCATTGGGTGTTTTATAACCGAGCACTTTTCTTGGTAAATTATTTAAAAAATCCTCAATTTCTTGTAATTGCTTTATTGTTAATTTTTTTATATCTAAAGATTTAGAGTATACTCTGTGCACCATTGAGTTAATCTTCTCTATCAATGGTTTTTGCCATGGAGAATAAGGATTGCAAAAATATACTTTTCGTTCAGATTTTGGCAATAGTTGTTCATGATTGGTAAATTCTTTGCCATTATCTAACGTTATGCTTTTGATTATATGCGACAATTGTTTAAGTTTTTTATTCATGTTACCAATCACATCTTGTGTTCTTTTTGAACGGTTTAAAGTGAGAAACACTTTTTGTGTTCTGATATCCACAAGAGCGCCTATATTACGACTTTGATTACCTTTGTTAAAAGTTAAATCACCTTCTAAATGACCTATTGCTGCTATCTTTCTATTTATCTCTGGTCTTTCAGTAATGGAAACTCGATTTGGTATTGTAATTCTTTTGTTTCTGATTCTTGTACCATGATGCAACCTATTTTTCCTTTTTCTTGCTAAAGATAAATATAATTTTTGCCTTTGTGCTATAGGAGATGTATAAATAAACTGGTATATACTCTCTGTAGAAATATTGACAGTATCTCGTGATAGTTTACGTCTACCTGAAATTATATCTGGTGAAATACCCTGTGTTAACTGCTTTATTATTTCTGCTCGTAAATTATTATCAATATCTAATTTTCTTTTTCTCTTACCTTGCCTTAAACTGCAAGCAAGTGTGTTAGCCCTATCTGGTCTATAATTATGCCTCATTCTCTTGAGTTCATAACATATAGTGCTTTTATCACGGCCAATCTTTGTCCCTATATAGCTAACACGGAAATGTTTCTACCACAGATTAGGAAAAACTTAGGCATTGATCAATAATTTTACGTAAACAGTTTTTAAAGTTAGTCCAGCAATGTTTAATAGGATTTAGATCTGGTGAATATGTGAGTAAATACAAAAACTATGGTAAAAACCTTTCCGCGTTAGCTATATATCGCGAGCTATGGCTTTGTTGCATAAATAAAATTTGTAGAGCAAGAGTGGTGATAATCTGGTAAGATGTCCTGAATTAAAAAATAATCCAGATTATATGAGATCTCGGAAGAAAGCCCCTTTTAGTAAATCACGCAAGTATTCTAAATATAAAATAACGAATTGGTCAGAATATAATAATTTTTTACGCAATAGGGGTCGCATAGATTTTATGATTGCCAGTGATTTGGCGATTGGCTGGTATGCTGATTACAGAGAGGAAATGAAACGAGGAAGACCTAGACGCTATAGTGATCACGCTATATTACAGTGTTTGAAGATCAGATGCTTATTCGGTCTTAAGTTACGCCAAACCCAAGGCTTTATAAACTGGCTCTTTGAAATATCGGGTTTATCTATTAGATGTCCAGACTATACAACATTAAGTAAGCGTATGAAGTCATTAGATCTTAGGTATTTACATGGAAATCAAGATAAAGAATTTAGTTGTATTTCAATGGATAGTACAGGGATACAAGCCTACACAGGGAACGAATGGCTAGAAAATAAGCATGGTAAGCAATATAAGCGTCGCATATGGAAAAAGCTACATATCGTTATAGAAGATCAAGGTATGATACTTGCCGATAGTACCACAGAGCATACTATAGATGATAGATCACAGATTGGACTACTAATAGCTAATGTCAGAGCCAAGGATTTTCTGGGAGATCGAGGGTATGACGGTGAATCTACATATCAATTGTTGAGAAAGAAGAAGATAAAACCAGTTATTAGACCCCCAAACTCTTCAGTAAAAGTTCAATCGCTTAGGGATAAAACTGAGAGAGATGCAGCTGTTATATATCAACAAAACAAAGGATACCAAGCATGGAGGGTAAAGAATAATTATGGTAGAAGGGAGCGTGTAGAGAACACGTTCTTTCGATTTAAAACTTCTTTTGGTAGTAAGTTTCTATCAAGACATGATCAAAATATGACAAAAGAAATGTCTATTAAATGCCACTTATTAAACAAAATGTTTGAAATTGGTAAACCTATCTCTGTGCCTGTTGGCTAGGCTAGTCCGTCCGCCAAAACTCTACAAGCCTTATAGATAATATGGTTTTAAGACAAGAAGTAATACAACAATCCGTAAGAAAATGATAAAATATGGTCATAAACCTTATGGATTTCAGTCAATGCCAATAGACAACATTATCAAATCGCAAGAACAAGGGAAACTGTTTGGTTATAAATTAAAAGAAGAATTAAACCCAAATAATAAGCTATATAAATTAAGAGAATTAATAAATTGGTCTAGGCTCGAAGAGTGGTTATCAAAAAATGTTTGTATTAAGAAATTTGGTAGAAATAGAAAATGTCATAGAGTGATGCTTGGCATAACGATGCTACAAGCAATGTATAATTTTTCAGATTCATTATCAGAGGAAGAGCTAAAAGAGAATATGTATTGGCAGTATTTCTGCGGGTGGGAATATATAGAAAAAGACATAGCTATCTCGGAAACTAGTATACGACGGTTTCGTAGTGTATTAGGTGAAGCTGGATATAATGAGATATTATCGGAGTTGATCAGGGTTGGGATAAAAACTAACACAATTAAAAAAAAAGATTTGGAATTAATCATCGCTGATACGACTGTACAAATTAAGAATATCAAACACCCACACGATGTTTATTTAATGGATAAAGCTAGGCTTAGCATAGTAAAGCTTTGCAACAGTTTGGGTATACATTTGAATGAAACATACGCTAGAACCTATAAACGCGATATAGTAAAGCTATGGAAATATAAAGAACATAGTAAAGCCAAGAAGCGTTGGAAAATAATGAAGCATTTAAAAATATTACTGGGTCGTTTGATTAGAGTATGTGAGCGTGAGATCAAAAATAAGCAATTAAACTTGTCTCTCAAAAATCAAGAAGTATTGCAAAAAATAAAACAAATACATAACCAATCTGTTTTAAAAAGAGAAGCTAAAAAGCAATATAAAGAAGATAACAAAGTATTATATAGTTTTCATGCCCCTGAAGTAGAGTGTATAGGAAAGGGAAAACGCAACAAGCCATATGAGTTTGGCAATAAAGTAGCGGTAGTAGTAAGTGGTCGTAGAAATTTTGTTTTATCCGCAAAATCGTTTCATAATAATCCTTATGATGGTCATACATTGCATCAGAGCTTTGAAGCAGTAGAGAGTGTCACTGGAATCAAGATAAAGAAATCATTTGTTGATCTTGGGTATAGTGGTAGCAATGTAAAGGAGAAGAGTAAGGTATATACCCCAAAAACGCGGAAGAAGTTGTTACAAGAGGACAAGTCTATGATCAAGAGACGCAGTGCCATAGAACCAATAATAGGTCACTTAAAGCAATATGGTCGGATGGGTAGAAACTTCTTGAAAGGTATGATAGGAGATATTATCAATCCAATAATCTCTGCTATTGGTTTGAATTTACGATGCATTGCAAATCATTTACAAATCGTGTCTAACTCCACATAAATCAAAAATATCATCATGCAAAAACTAGATGAACGATAAAAAATCGTTAACAATAGCTCCATATCAAAATTAGACCAACACAGAAATGTATCAGTAAAAATTAACATAACTTATTAATTTTTATTGAAAATCTTAGCAATTTGTTGTCAAAACTCTATCCCATTACAAATGATCAGGATTTGAAGTGTTTTTGGCGGATAGACTAGGCTAGCATTGCGGGGTTAGGGGCAGTATATTCAAAAGCTTATTTATGCAACAAAGCCATGGATAGAGAAGATTAACTCAATGGTGCACAGAGTATACTCTAAATCTTTAGATATAAAAAAATTAACAATAAAGCAATTACAAGAAATTGAGGATTTTTTAAATAATTTACCAAGAAAAGTGCTCGGTTATAAAACACCCAATGAGGTATGGGAAGAAAATATAAATCTGGCTTAATTAATACTGGAATTTACCATAGAACTTTCCCTTTCACTGATCTCTGCACCATATAGCTCATGAATCTGAATCTTAATGTCAGAGAGGCTCATCCCTTTAGCATATAAGGATAATATCTTCTGATCTAATCCATCAATCCTAGTCTGACGTTTTGGTACTAGTACAGGAGCAAATTCAGCATTTCTATCACGTGGTACTTCAAGTTCCAATACTCCCCCTTCAGTAATGAGGCTTTTTTTGCCTACACCATTTCTGCTGTTTTCAGTCTCTAGCCTACCATATTTGCTATAACCAAGATGCTCATCCATCTCAGCTTTTAAGGCTCTTTCAAATATATTCTTTGTTAACTGCTTTAACATCCCGTCTTTGGCAAAAAAACTCGTTAAATCAGTATCTTTATCTACTAGCAAATCTACTGTTTGTTTTATCTTCTCTTGGTTAGTGTTACTCATGTTATTCCTGATAAATTATATTATTGTTAATATAACATATCCTAGAAATTTACACACTTAGTGAGACAGCACCTGCTGAGATTTTAAATAACATGCCAAGCAAGATTTTTGGTTATAAAACACCCAATGAAATTTGAGCAGAAAATTTATAGGTTCTGTTCTACTTAGTCCTTGAATTTTCAAAAAGAGGCATCTCTACTATAATCATTGACTTTACGGTTTGAGCTATAATCATGATAGAACTGTTGTTGCGATGTCTGCGTTGATATCGCCGATCACTGCAGATTCATTATCTTCAAAAAATATTCTACAATCTCCCGGTATGTCCTCAGCACCACCAGGGAAAAGCGTAGCATATTTTTGATCAATACGATATAGTAACTCGTTTAACGAGCAAGATTCATGCAACGGTTCTACATTAGGACGCAAAATATAAATACCATCCTTTAGTCTATGCACCTTATCAAGTAGGTTGTAATCATACGTCCCACCGCCTAATATTTTATTTTCTACTGAGTCTATATCTCTATTAAATTGTAAAGTAGTAATATTACTCTTATTATCAGGATTTGATGCAATAATAGCTGTATGGCCTCGCACAAGGTAAATATCACCAGGTTGGATTAATTTTAATTGTTCATCTTTGATATCACCTCTTAAAAAAGTAACGGGATTATAATGATATTCATTGCCTGGGTTAGAATATGCTGCCTTCATAGTGATAGTACTTATACTTTCAACTTGTTCGGTAGTAAGGTATGTTGCTTTACCTACAGATGTCGAACAATCTTCAGCACCAAATAATAATTGCTTTTTAAAATCACGTTGAGCACCATATTGATAATCTCCAAACAGCATCATGCTCTGTGTAGAAGAGAAAGGATAAGAGTACGGTATCAAGTCATCCGGTAAGTGATAGCTAGTATTACGACAAGAGAATGATGTAGCCGCACCAACCATACTGTCTTGCTTTTTATTACAAGTGGCAGCAAGACTCGCAAGCAATACTGAACTGACAGAAGGATTCTCATTACCCCAATATGTCTGTTCACTTGGCGATTGTAAAGTTGGGAGCTCACAAGGGTCAATAGTATTAGTTAATTTATGATAAAATTTACCATCATTTATTTGGCTAACTAACGTCTCCTCTTGACTCTCTGCCCAGTGTTTAGCCATATTAAGTTGTAAGTGAGTTTTATTAGTCTTTATAGGATATCCTATATTACTTAAGTCTTGATCTTTTAAATAGTTATTAATTACTATACTAGTACCATTAAATTCTTTTAAGCTTTGTGTAAACAGTGTGACTAATTCTGCATCTGATATATCAGTATGTTGTTCACGATATTCAAGAATAATCTTTTGTATTTTATCTTGACTATCTTTTGTGTAGAAGTTAAGATTTGATCTTACAGACACTATAAATTTTGCCCCTGATTGTCAGTTAAATTTTGACTGTCAGATACATATTCAAGATACAAGATTTCATTATTCTTTTCAACAGCTAATTTCTTACTATCCTTAAAAGTTTGCATAGGAGTTTTTCCATAACAATATTTACCAGAATGAGGTCTTTCATTATTGAAATACTCTAGCCAGATATCAAGATCTAATTGTAGGTCATCAAGAGCTGTATAAATCTTTTTCCGCATAGCTGTATCAAAGAATTCTTGTTTCATGGTTTTATTAAAACGCTCACACATACCGTTTGTTTGAGGAGAATATGCTTTAGTAGTAGTATGCTCTATACCTTCGATACTTAGAAATAATTCAAAAGCATGATGCTCTATATTCCCCTTATATTCTGACCCACGATCTGTCAGAATACGAAGTATTGGTATCCCTTGAGTCTCATACCATGGTAACACTCGGTCATTAAGCATATCAGCAGCAGTTAAAGCTGTTTTATCAGTATATAGTTTAACATCAGCTACTCTGCTGTAGCTATCAATAAATACCTGAGAATAAACCTTACCTATACCCTTAAAGTTGCCTACATAATATGTATCTTGGCATCCTAGATACCCTGGATGCTGTGTCTCAATTTCTCCATGAGCTTCTTTTTCATTACGACGCTTCTCTAGCACTTGTAATTGTGCCTCAGTAAGCACAATACCATCTTGAGCCATTTTTGCTTCTAATGCTTTAAGTCTTTTACTGATGTTGTTTAAATCATTACGTAACCAAATTGATCTTACTCCCCCAGGTGATACAAGTACACCTGTCTTTTTAAGCTCATTTGATACTCTTAGCTGACCATATGCTGGATATTCTATTGCCATATCTAGTACTGCTTTCTCTACAGCAGGATCAACTCTATTCGCTATTATTGGCTTTCTTCGACTAATTTCATACAACGCTTCTTCGCCACCAGTTTCATACAGTTCTTTAAATCTGTAATAACTATCTCTACTATATCCCATCGCTTTACATGCTGATGATATACTACCAAGGCTCTTAGCTAATTCAAGTAAACCTAATTTTGGTTTTATTATTTTTTGATTTAAGTTCATTCTTTATCTCCATTTAATAATTAATTTATTTTACTAAATGTAAGATATAATCTCAACTATTACAGATTAACACGTACTGATAATATTGTAGGTGCATTCCATTTCCTGATTGGTAACTCTTGTAAATGAACTAATTCTTCAGCTAATTTTTCTTTTCTACAGCTATTGCGCTTTTCTTTAATTTGTGTAAGGAATAATTCATAAGCTTTTAAATCAACAAAATTACGTGATCCACGTAATAGCAGATGTTGATTCACTGCTTGCTTAAATGTATCATGACTTTTTTCAACAGAACCATTTTCATGACTGACGCCTGGATTATTTCGCGATGGTGCAAAATTGTAATAACCAAGCAATTCTTGCCATCTTTCTGTAAATTGTCTACTATTACCACATTGCTTGGTAGCTGCACTTAAATTATCTGTACGATGCTCTGGTAAAACTCCACCTAACTCCCATACAGCTTTTTCAAACCCTGATGCTAATATATCAAAACTTTCACTATGGCATATGCTAAAAGTTTCCCAACATGAATAAGGCAACATAAAATGAAATAGTAAGTGAGGATATGGTTGCCCACCAATACAAATACCCAATTGATTCATATTGGTCCAATCAGACTGACTCTGTTTGCCAGGAAGAATATTTTGTAAAAAGATTACTGTCTTATCCTTACCATGTGCAGCTCTCCATTGTTTTAACCTTTTCTGCAAACAGCGTAATTGCTTCCCATTATAATTCCCATGATACTTTTCTGTCAAATATGCTAATATGGTAGTTGCTTGCAACTCCGGTGCTGATTCTAGCATTGATTCTATTTCATCCCAGTGCTTCACAAATGGATCCTTACGTGTCCTATATTTACGTATTGTGCGTAATTCGCTTGGATACTTATTAATACGTAAATACTTACGTGCCGTTTTTACACTCATACCTGCTTTTGCAGCAGAAATTATCTGATTATATTTTTTGATCTTTTGCATTAAAATACCTACTTGGTTATTTGTACATGTTATCAGTAATTCTCGAATAATATTTAAATATTTAAAAATAAATTTTTATTCGATTTTACTGTCCATAGTTACTTCTTTTTTATAGGTAATTTTAATGTTCGTTGAGGGTAATTCTAATATTCGTTAGTCAATTATCAAAAAAGTTTTAATTATACAATACTTACGCTATGTTATTATAAATAAGCTTAAAAACCCTTGATGTCAAGGTACGTTTTTATAGTGCATCACTTCATAAGATCCCTGAATGCATGGGAATTATGCGACACATAGAGTAAGTCTTGTTATATTCTCTTTACTGCACAGGTATTTCCTTACCATTTTGGTCTTTGAGTTCAATTCTAGGCAAAATAATGGTCAAGATGCCATTTTTTAGCTTAGAAGAAATGGCATTTTGATCAATATCATCATACAGAGAGATAACATAATTAAATTTTTTATTTAAATGATCAGTAGCACTATTTGCTTTAGTATCGTCAATGTTAGCTTCAATAAAAAGCTTATAATTATTTACTTTAAGTTTAATGTTGTCCTTATCATATCCTGGTATTTCTAGGACTAGGATATATTGTTTATCTTGAGTAATTAATTTACTTTTTATAGAACTTGAGTCATAGATAGATAATCTATCATCAAATATGCTATTCCAGTAATAATCAAAGGCAGAGAAAGGACGATTAATAAAATCTAATGGATGACGTAAATAAATAGTATTAGTATAATGATTACTATTTGATGTTTTTTTATCCTCAGCCGCAATGGTTGGATTAGCCAATAAAATAACAGTAATGCAAGTTATTAAAAATTTAATATTGTTGTATAACATAATTACCTTCTTTTACTTCAATTTGACTATATAACATATAAGGTTAATTTATAGAATTGTAACATAATTATATATCTAAACTAGATATAGTTTTAGAATAGAAAAATTCAAGTAATTATTCATGACGCTTATATCCTCCTAGGAATCTAATAAGGTATAAAAATAGGTTAATAAAGTCTAGATATAAGTTAAAAGCAGCTACAATAGACATTTTTTGTGCTAAATGATTGTCAGTATTAGTGAAGTAAAAAGATTTAATTTTTTGAGTATCCCAAGCTATTAGCCCAATGAAGATGATTACTCCTAGAAAAGAAGAAGCAAAATACACAGCAGGACTTTGCAAGAAAAGGTTAACCAGTGCAGTAAGCAGTAATCCAACAAGTCCCATTACAAAGAAAGAACCCCAAGAAGTAAGATCCTTATTAGTGCTATATCCATATAAGCTCATTATACCAAAAACAGCAGCACAAATAAAGAAAGTTCTAGCAATAGAGATAGTAGTGTAAATAAGAAATAGGTACGATAAAGACATGCCTACTAGAGCTGCATATATCCAAAATAAAGTTTGAGCTGATTGGATAGATGGTAAATTCCAGTATTAATTAAGTGTAATAGTTGAGATTATATCTTACATTTAGTAAAATAAATTAATTATTAAATGGAGATAAAGAATGAACTTAAATCAAAAAATAATAAAACCAAAATTAGGTTTACTTGAATTAGCTAAGAGCCTTGGTAGTATATCATCAGCATGTAAAGCGATGGGATATAGTAGAGATAGTTATTACAGATTTAAAGAACTGTATGAAACTGGTGGCGAAGAAGCGTTGTATGAAATTAGTCGAAGAAAGCCAATAATAGCGAATAGAGTTGATCCTGCTGTAGAGAAAGCAGTACTAGATATGGCAATAGAATATCCAGCATATGGTCAGCTAAGAGTATCAAATGAGCTTAAAAAGACAGGTGTACTTGTATCACCTGGGGGAGTAAGATCAATTTGGTTACGTAATGATTTAAACAACATCAGTAAAAGACTTAAAGCATTAGAAGCAAAAATGGCTCAAGATGGTATTGTGCTTACTGAGGCACAATTACAAGTGCTAGAGAAGCGTCGTAATGAAAAAGAAGCTCATGGAGAAATTGAGACACAGCATCCAGGGTATCTAGGATGCCAAGATACATATTATGTAGGCAACTTTAAGGGTATAGGTAAGGTTTATTCTCAGGTATTTATTGATAGCTACAGCAGAGTAGCTGATGTTAAACTATATACTGATAAAACAGCTTTAACTGCTGCTGATATGCTTAATGACCGAGTGTTACCATGGTATGAGACTCAAGGGATACCAATACTTCGTATTCTGACAGATCGTGGGTCAGAATATAAGGGGAATATAGAGCATCATGCTTTTGAATTATTTCTAAGTATCGAAGGTATAGAGCATACTACTACTAAAGCATATTCTCCTCAAACAAACGGTATGTGTGAGCGTTTTAATAAAACCATGAAACAAGAATTCTTTGATACAGCTATGCGGAAAAAGATTTATACAGCTCTTGATGACCTACAATTAGATCTTGATATCTGGCTAGAGTATTTCAATAATGAAAGACCTCATTCTGGTAAATATTGTTATGGAAAAACTCCTATGCAAACTTTTAAGGATAGTAAGAAATTAGCTGTTGAAAAGAATAATGAAATCTTGTATCTTGAATATGTATCTGACAGTCAAAATTTAACTGACAATCAGGGGCAAAATTTATAGTGTCTGTAAGATCAAATCTTAACTTCTACAAATTAAGCCAGATTTATATTTTCTTCCCATACCTCATTGGGTGTTTTATAACCGAGCACTTTTCTTGGTAAATTATTTAAAAAATCCTCAATTTCTTGTAATTGCTTTATTGTTAATTTTTTTATATCTAAAGATTTAGAGTATACTCTGTGCACCATTGAGTTAATCTTCTCTATCAATGGTTTTTGCCATGGAGAATAAGGATTGCAAAAATATACTTTTCGTTCAGATTTTGGCAATAGTTGTTCATGATTGGTAAATTCTTTGCCATTATCTAACGTTATGCTTTTGATTATATGCGACAATTGTTTAAGTTTTTTATTCATGTTACCAATCACATCTTGTGTTCTTTTTGAACGGTTTAAAGTGAGAAACACTTTTTGTGTTCTGATATCCACAAGAGCGCCTATATTACGACTTTGATTACCTTTGTTAAAAGTTAAATCACCTTCTAAATGACCTATTGCTGCTATCTTTCTATTTATCTCTGGTCTTTCAGTAATGGAAACTCGATTTGGTATTGTAATTCTTTTGTTTCTGATTCTTGTACCATGATGCAACCTATTTTTCCTTTTTCTTGCTAAAGATAAATATAATTTTTGCCTTTGTGCTATAGGAGATGTATAAATAAACTGGTATATACTCTCTGTAGAAATATTGACAGTATCTCGTGATAGTTTACGTCTACCTGAAATTATATCTGGTGAAATACCCTGTGTTAACTGCTTTATTATTTCTGCTCGTAAATTATTATCAATATCTAATTTTCTTTTTCTCTTACCTTGCCTTAAACTGCAAGCAAGTGTGTTAGCCCTATCTGGTCTATAATTATGCCTCATTCTCTTGAGTTCATAACATATAGTGCTTTTATCACGGCCAATCTTTGTCCCTATATATCGCGAGCTATAACCACTCTTATTCATTTCGTATATTTTAAATCTTTCATCTATCGTTAAATGAGCCATGATATATCTATATTTAAATGATGCTCCTCGCAGCAGAGCTAAGAGGTATCTAAAAAAGTTTTAGTTGTTTCTTATCAGGAGTTTCGCACTTAGCAAAATTGTGTATTAGTTAGAAGCCATTTAATGTTGTTCTGAATTGATGTTTTTATAACTTCCCAAGTTTGTTGATATAAAGTAATGTTTTCATTTATCCTCCTTTTGTTCATATCAAGCCAGGCCAATACAGCAAGGCAAATATGATTTCTTTGAGCTCGACCCGTGCGTGCCTGACAGCATTCAATACCACAAGTTTGTTTCAATTCTCGATGATAAACTTCTATAGACCAACGCGCCTTAACAATTTTCTCTATTTGCTCACGTGTAGGATTCTCTAAATTAGTTGTTATGTAATCAATGCGACCATTTTTTGCCACAAACTTAAATACCGTAACCCAACCGTATCCACGTAGGTGAATTTTTAGCCCTTCATCGGGAATCTCTAAAGTTTCCAAGCTAACATTACGATTAACTTTTCTATTTTTTCTTAGGTTGGTAACCCATATCCAACCTAAATTACGTATATGTTTTAAATTATCCAAACCACTATACCAAGCATCCATAACTATAGCATCAGGCTTGATACCTCTTTCTTTAGCTAAAGTAAGCATATCACAAAAATGCTCGTTCTTTGTTTTACCATCAGTTTCTTTATCATATATTCTATAATCTACAGGAGTAGATTGATCAATTTGAGTATTGTAATGCAGTAAGTTTACCATTCCTATACCAGGTATAACATCATGTACAGCCCCAGAATATTGATAATTTACAAGCTCGATCCTCTTACTGTATTGCTTTGACAATAAGGTGTCATCTCCTACTAATAAACAAGGATCTTCCAGATCAATATATTTTGACACTTTGCTATAGATTTCGCTAGGGCGAAAATCCTTACTCTTTAACCATCGACTTGCACTATCGTGCGATAGATCTAATGGACTTACTTCAGATAATGCTTTGCTAGTATATCTTACACTACTTGCTTGTAAGAATGATTTATATAAATCTTTGCTACATTTTGATCTTGTCATTTTTATCTAAAACTATTTTTCTCTAGATTAGCATATTATTTGCTAAGTGCGAAACTCCTGCTTATGATATCACGAAGCAGAGCTTCGGGGAATTAAACCCTGAGAGATTAAAAATTGATTATATCTGGCTTAATTAATTATAGAACTTTCCCATCAATCACCTTGTAAAAACTTTAAATATTTTTATATGTCCTATCTACAATTATATAAATCAGACTTTGTAACTCTTCCATCATATACTCGTTTTATAGCTCTAAAACCAAGAGTTCTGAGTTATTTAGTTTTATTGAGTCTTTTGCAATGATTGTGTAAATTTTTGTTGAGCCTATATTAGAAGTAAATTAAAAATATAGGTAACAGAAATGCAAATAGAGAAGAATAAAAAAATAAATGAAGCAATAGATTTGCTGATAGAAGGCGGAGTAGATTTAAAAACAGTACTAAGTCAGAATGGATTAATTAAGGAATTAACCAAGGGTATTTTAGCGCGAGCACTGCATGCTGAGATGTCAGAACATTTAGGTTATAGCAAGTATGATAGAGCTGAAACTGAGAATGCGAGGAATGGTAGTTTTAGTAAGAATCTGATTAGTGAGAATGGTACTATAGAGCTAAATGTTCCAAGAGACAGACAAGGTAAATTTGAACCTATAATAGTCTCAAAGAAACAAACAAGAATAGATGGCTTAGACCAAAAGATAATATCCTTATATGCGAAGGGTATGAGTGTGTCTGATATTAAAACACAATTGCAAGAATTATATGGAGCTGAGATCAGTGAGAGCCTAATCAGCAGGATTACAGATGAAGTAATAGATGAGGTCAAGATTTGGCAGAGTAGACCTCTTGAATCAGTATACCCTATAGTATATTTTGACTGTTTAGTAGTCAAAACTTACGCTATGTTTGATGTAATGCCTATGAATTAAGGGATGTTATAAAGTAATCCGCTATAAAAACATAGCTTTGTAGTAAGGGTTTTTAGCATATTTCCTATAACATAGCGTAAGTTTTGTAGTGAAAGTAAGACAAGAGAAACTTATTATTAATAAATCAGTATATGTAGCTTTAGGAATAGATTTATCTGGCAGAAAGGATATTTTAGGCTTATGGATATGTGAGAATGAAGGAGCTAAATTTTGGCTTGGTAATTTTACTGAAATGAAGAATCGAGGAGTAAAAGATATCTTAATTGCTTGTAGTGATAATCTAACTGGTATGTCTGATGCTATTGCATCAGTATAGCTAACACGGAAATGTTTCTACCACAGATTAGGAAAAACTTAGGCATTGATCAATAATTTTATGTAAACAGTTTTTAAAGTTAGTCCAGCAATGTTTAATAGGATTTAGATCTGGTGAATATGTGAGTAAATACAAAAACTATGGTAAAAACCTTTTCGCGTTAGCTATATAGTCCGTCCGCCAAAACTCTACAAGCCTTATAGATAATATGGTTTTAAGACAAGAAGTAATACAACAATCCGTAAGAAAATGATAAAATATGGTCATAAACCTTATGGATTTCAGTCAATGCCAATAGACAACATTATCAAATCGCAAGAACAAGGGAAACTGTTTGGTTATAAATTAAAAGAAGAATTAAACCCAAATAATAAGCTATATAAATTAAGAGAATTAATAAATTGGTCTAGGCTCGAAGAGTGGTTATCAAAAAATGTTTGTATTAAGAAATTTGGTAGAAATAGAAAATGTCATAGAGTGATGCTTGGCATAACGATGCTACAAGCAATGTATAATTTTTCAGATTCATTATCAGAGGAAGAGCTAAAAGAGAATATGTATTGGCAGTATTTCTGCGGGTGGGAATATATAGAAAAAGACATAGCTATCTCGGAAACTAGTATACGACGGTTTCGTAGTGTATTAGGTGAAGCTGGATATAATGAGATATTATCGGAGTTGATCAGGGTTGGGATAAAAACTAACACAATTAAAAAAAAAGATTTGGAATTAATCATCGCTGATACGACTGTACAAATTAAGAATATCAAACACCCACACGATGTTTATTTAATGGATAAAGCTAGGCTTAGCATAGTAAAGCTTTGCAACAGTTTGGGTATACATTTGAATGAAACATACGCTAGAACCTATAAACGCGATATAGTAAAGCTATGGAAATATAAAGAACATAGTAAAGCCAAGAAGCGTTGGAAAATAATGAAGCATTTAAAAATATTACTGGGTCGTTTGATTAGAGTATGTGAGCGTGAGATCAAAAATAAGCAATTAAACTTGTCTCTCAAAAATCAAGAAGTATTGCAAAAAATAAAACAAATACATAACCAATCTGTTTTAAAAAGAGAAGCTAAAAAGCAATATAAAGAAGATAACAAAGTATTATATAGTTTTCATGCCCCTGAAGTAGAGTGTATAGGAAAGGGAAAACGCAACAAGCCATATGAGTTTGGCAATAAAGTAGCGGTAGTAGTAAGTGGTCGTAGAAATTTTGTTTTATCCGCAAAATCGTTTCATAATAATCCTTATGATGGTCATACATTGCATCAGAGCTTTGAAGCAGTAGAGAGTGTCACTGGAATCAAGATAAAGAAATCATTTGTTGATCTTGGGTATAGTGGTAGCAATGTAAAGGAGAAGAGTAAGGTATATACCCCAAAAACGCGGAAGAAGTTGTTACAAGAGGACAAGTCTATGATCAAGAGACGCAGTGCCATAGAACCAATAATAGGTCACTTAAAGCAATATGGTCGGATGGGTAGAAACTTCTTGAAAGGTATGATAGGAGATATTATCAATCCAATAATCTCTGCTATTGGTTTGAATTTACGATGCATTGCAAATCATTTACAAATCGTGTCTAACTCCACATAAATCAAAAATATCATCATGCAAAAACTAGATGAACGATAAAAAATCGTTAACAATAGCTCCATATCAAAATTAGACCAACACAGAAATGTATCAGTAAAAATTAACATAACTTATTAATTTTTATTGAAAATCTTAGCAATTTGTTGTCAAAACTCTATCCCATTACAAATGATCAGGATTTGAAGTGTTTTTGGCGGATAGACTAAATACTGCGTCATCATTTGGAAAGATGCGTTTATTCTTAGTAACTTTTCTCAATTGGCTATTCAGCGATTCTATCGCATTTGTAGTGTAAATAATCTTACGAATCTCCTTTGGATATTGCAAGAAAATTATCAAATTATCCCAATTATTATACCAAGATTTAGCTATATGCGGATATTGCTTACTCCATTTTTGATCAAATGACTCAAGAGCTAATTCTGCTTCTTTTTCAGTAGCAGAAGTATAGATTAGTTTCAAATCCGCTGCTAATTGCTTTCTATCTTTATATGATACATATTTGAGGCTATTCCTGATCTGATGGACAATACAAATTTGATGTTCAGTTTTCGGATATACTGATGCAATAGCATCAGACATACCAGTTAGATTATCACTACAAGCAATTAAGATATCTTTTACTCCTCGATTCTTCATTTCAGTAAAATTACCAAGCCAAAATTTAGCTCCTTCATTCTCACTTATCCATAAGCCTAAAATATCCTTTCTGCCAGATAAATCTATTCCTAAAGCTACATATACTGATTTATTAATAATAAGTTTATCTTGTCTTACTTTCACTACTAAACAGTCAAAATATACTATAGGGTATACTGATTCAAGAGGTCTACTCTGCCAAATCTTGACCTCATCTATTACTTCATCTGTAATCCTGCTGATTAGGCTCTCACTGATCTCAGCTCCATATAATTCTTGCAATTGTGTTTTAATCTCTCAGGGTTTAATTCCCCGAAGCTCTGCTTCGTGATATCATAAGAAACAACTAAAACTTTTTTAGATACCTCGTAGCTCTGCTGCGAGGAGCATCATTATCAGACACACTCATACCCTTCGCATATAAGGATATTATCTTTTGGTCTAAGCCATCTATTCTTGTTTGTTTCTTTGAGACTATTATAGGTTCAAATTTACCTTGTCTGTCTCTTGGAACATTTATCTCTATAGTACCATTCTCACTAATCAGATTCTTACTAAAACTACCATTCCTCGCATTCTCAGTTTCAGCTCTATCATACTTGCTATAACCTAAATGTTCTGACATCTCAGCATGCAGTGCTCGCTCTAAAATACCCTTGGTTAATTCCTTAATTAATCCATTCTGACTTAGTACTGTTTTTAAATCTACTCCGCCTTCTATCAGCAAATCTATTGCTTCATTTATTTTTTTATTCTTCTCTATTTGCATTTCTGTTACCTATATTTTTAATTACTTCTAATATAGGCTCAACAAAAATTTACACAATCATTGCAAAAGACTCCTCTTGGAACATTTATCTCTATAGTACCATTCTCACTAATCAGATTCTTACTAAAACTACCATTCCTCGCATTCTCAGTTTCAGCTCTATCATACTTGCTATAACCTAAATGTTCTGACATCTCAGCATGCAGTGCTCGCTCTAAAATACCCTTGGTTAATTCCTTAATTAATCCATTCTGACTTAGTACTGTTTTTAAATCTACTCCACCTTCTATCAGCAAATCTATTGCTTCATTTATTTTTTTATTCTTCTCTATTTGCATTTCTGTTACCTATATTTTTAATTACTTCTAATATGGCTCAACAAAAATTTACACAATCATTGCAAAAGACTCAGTTTAGTACGTAAACCTGGAGCATTTGTTCAATATCAATATTATGAAGCTTTATTCCCACGTGCTATATTTCGTCAGGTATATGACCAGCTTATCTCTATATATCCATATAAAGGGCATAAAATATATCTTAAAATATTACAATTAGCAAAAATGTATGGAGAATTGAATGTAGTTACTGCATTAGAAGTGCTATTAGAAAAGAAGATTGAGCCAATAATTGATCATATTACAGATTTACTAAATAGCCAGACTCAAACTGTTTGTTCAGTAAAAATTAATCAACCAATACTGTCTGAATATGATCAATTACATTGCTTTAAAACAATGGAGGTTGCATGAGTAAACAGATAATAACTCCGCAACCGCTAAATAATTTACTCAAGAACCTTTGCTTACCTACTTTTGCATCGTGCTATAAATCAGTTGCAGAAAGCTTTGAGCAAGAAAAGAAAACATATATAGATTATCTACAGGAGTTAGCCATACGTGAGTTAGAACATAGACAACAACAACGTATTGCCAGATTGCTGAAGCAAGCAAAACTCTCTCGAGATAAGTTATTAAGCAACTTTGATATTAAGCGTATCCCAGGATTATCGCCAACTAAGATCCAATATCTTGCACAAGGAGAATTTATGGATCGCTATGAAAATATACTTATTTTTGGTAATCCTGGCACTGGCAAAAGTCATCTTAGTATAGGTTTAGCACGTGAGTGGTGTCTTGCTGGTAGACGTGTATTATATACAACAGCAGCTAATTTGGTTCAACAATTACTAGAAGCAAAGCTTAGTTTAAAACTTAAGCAAATTATTAAAAAATTCGATTATTTTGAAATATTGATAATTGATGATATATCATATGTACCATATAATCGTGAAGAAACTGATGTTTTATTTACCTTATTAGCTGAACGTTATGAAATGCGTAGTGTATTAATTACTAGCAATTTAGTTTTTGCAAAATGGAATACTATTTTTAAAGATGAAATGACTACGTCAGCAGTTATTGACAGATTGGTTCACCATTCTTCAATTCTTGAACTCAATACTGAAAGTTATAGAATCGCTACAGCTAAAGGCAAAAAATTAACTATAAAATCGGAGGTGTAGAAGTCAAGATTTGATCTTACAGACACTATAAATTTCGTACCTGATTGTCAGTTAAATTTTGACTGTCAGATACATATTCAAGATACAAGATTTCATTATTCTTTTCAACAGCTAATTTCTTACTATCCTTAAAAGTTTGCATAGGAGTTTTACCATAACAATATTTACCAGAATGAGGTCTTTCATTATTGAAATACTCTAGCCAGATATCAAGATCTAATTGTAGGTCATCAAGATTTGTATAAATCTTTTTCCGCATAGCTGTATCAAAGAATTCTTGTTTCATTGTTTTATTAAAACGCTCACACATACCGTTTGTTTGAGGAGAATATGCTTTAGTAGTAGTATGCTCTATACCTTCGATACTTAGAAATAATTCAAAAGCATGATGCTCTATATTCCCCTTATATTCTGACCCACGATCTGTAAGAATACGAAGTATTGGTATCCCTTGAGTCTCATACCATGGTAACACTCGGTCATTAAGCATATCAGCAGCAGTTAAAGCTGTTTTATCAGTATATAGTTTAACATCAGCTACTCTGCTGTAGCTATCAATAAATACCTGAGAATAAACCTTACCTATACCCTTAAAGTTGCCTACATAATATGTATCTTGGCATCCTAGATACCCTGGATGCTGTGTCTCAATTTCTCCATGAGCTTCTTTTTCATTACGACGCTTCTCTAGCACTTGTAATTGTGCCTCAGTAAGCACAATACCATCTTGAGCCATTTTTGCTTCTAATGCTTTAAGTCTTTTACTGATGTTGTTTAAATCATTACGTAACCAAATTGATCTTACTCCCCCAGGTGATACAAGTACACCAGTTTTTTTAAGCTCATTTGATACTCTTAGCTGACCATATGCTGGATATTCTATTGCCATATCTAGTACTGCTTTCTCTACAGCAGGATCAACTCTATTCGCTATTATTGGCTTTCTTCGACTAATTTCATACAACGCTTCTTCGCCACCAGTTTCATACAGTTCTTTAAATCTGTAATAACTATCTCTACTATATCCCATCGCTTTACATGCTGATGATATACTACCAAGGCTCTTAGCTAATTCAAGTAAACCTAATTTTGGTTTTATTATTTTTTGATTTAAGTTCATTCTTTATCTCCATTTAATAATTAATTTATTTTACTAAATGTAAGATATAATCTTGTATCTTAGTATTGTCTTTAGTAAACAACTATAAGATACTTAAGGGCACTTAAGTAAGAAGACTAATATGCCGTATTAAATCTTAGGGCTATGTAACCCTGTAGTTGAGATCAAACAATTAGTCTTCACATACTCATTAAAGATCGGACGGTATTCTTAGGTCTTGAAATTAATCAATGAACCTGTATTTACAAGGTTGATCTTTGGGTATTCTACTTATTATTAACATAGAAGGTCAAATATGAGTAGCATTATTTTGGGTATAGATATTTCTAAAGCAACATTTGACGTAGCTTTATTAAATGATAATAAAATCAAAACCAAAAAGTTTAATAATACTGCAAAAGGCTTTGCTGCACTAAAACAATGGTTAGAAAAAAAGGGAATAGATACTGCTCACGCTTGTATGGAATCAACAGGTGGTTACGAAGTTAGGTTAGCTCAATATCTTTATGATAATACATTTAAAGTTAGTGTCGTAAATCCAGCTCGCATCAAGGGCTTTGCAATGAGCAAGCTTTCAAGAGTTAAAACTGACAAATCTGATTGTGAATTGATAGCTTCTTTTTGCAAGGCTATGCAACCTGATCTTTGGCAACCAACCCCTATACATATTAAAGAATTACAACAATGGGTAAGACGCTTGGATAGTTTGATTGCTAATAAAAATCAAGAAAATAATAGATTGAGCGGAGCAAGTAAAGCAGTTGCCATTAACATTATGATTCATATTGAATTTCTGGATAAGCAAATTAAGGAAGTAGAAGAACTTATCTCTAATCATATTAAAGGACACAAAGACTTACATGATAAAAGTAAACTTCTTGATTCAATCCCTGGTATAGGAGAAAAAACAATAGGAGTGATACTTGCTTTTCTTGTTGTAGAAAATTTTAATTCTGCAAAACAACTAGCTGCGTTTGTTGGTCTTAACCCAAAGCCAAAACAATCAGGCACTTCTGTCCATGGAATAGGAAAAATATCAAAAACAGGAGATGCTAATTTACGTAAAGCTTTTTATATGCCTGCCATAGTTGCTATAAAACATAATCCGATTATTAAGGATTTTAGTCAACGTTTGAGCAATGTTGGAAAATCTAAAATGGTTATAGTGATTGCTGCTATGCGTAAGTTGCTTCACATAATTTATGGTGTTCTTAATAACAAAACATCTTTTAGTGCAAATATAAAAACCCTGTAAAATAAAATTGAGGTAAAATAATGAAAAAGTTGTTGACACTCAAGACGGTATCTCAACTATTACATCGGAGGATAATAATGTAACACTTTAGACAATATTTTTTACTCAAAAATGGGTAATTTTAATATTCGTCATGGGTAATTCTAATGTTCGTTCATCATATATTTTACAAAAATTATCTACTAAATAATATACAGTTATGATACATCTTTTCATGTTGAGTTACTGATCTTTTATTAAAAAAATCTATCATAACTCAACATTAATCTCCTTTAAACCCTTTATCTATAAGCTTTCTATCTATCCCTTATCCTAAATTAGCGTTAATAGAGTATATCTCTGCAGTCTCTTTTATTGTTTTACCATCTGTTAAACTTTTTATTACTCGTATTCTTAAATCGTATGAATATGCCTTTGCCATAAGTTTTTCATTTAGTATAATCCAACTCATACTATAAGTCACTACCTTATCGCATTAAGCTATATATCAAATAATTTACTTTAAATTGTAGAAATATCGCTTTTAAGCTGATAAAAGCCCCAAATATTTAACTTTAAATATAAATTTTTACTTTAGTCAGAAAAATTAGAATTTTTGTCAAAACTTCAGTTGATACCAACGATTGGCATAGATATAGAAGTTTTTAAACAAGCGTTAGTTGGGTATAAAATAGATTAAATTCGTCTTATTTTTCAAGGACCGTTTAATGAAAAAATAAAGATAGGTACTATATATTTATAGGTATAATATGCAAGAGTTAGACCTAGAGCCGTACCAATAACTATAATACGAAATTTTGCAGGGCTAAAAATTAAAGCAACAATTCCGAGAACGATCGCTATTTTTACTATATCTGATGTCGTATAAGCTCTATTATTTATGGCATCAACATTAAAACTTATACTTAAAATCGTTATTATAAATAATAAATTTTTAAACATATTATACCTCAATAGGACCAGTAGTTAAGCCGTTTATAAACTGCTTTAAGTAAGGATTATTACTATTACGCATTTCATCTTTGCTACCATACCACTTAATTTTTCCTTGATAAATCATAGCTATTTCTTTAGCTATTTTTTCAGCACTGATCATATCGTGAGTTATAGTGATTGTAGTTGCACCTAACTCCTCTTGAATTTTTATAATCAGCTCATTAATAACATTCGCCATTATAGGATCAAGCCCAGTTGTTGGCTCATCAAGAAATAAAATTGATGGAGTGCTACAAATTGCGCGTGCAAGTGCTACTCTTTTTTGCATACCTCCTGATAATTCTGATGGATATAGGTCAAGGATTCTAGGGGATAAACCTACTGAGTCAAGTTTCGCTCCAGCAAGATCGTTCTTCTCTTTTTTAGATAATTTGTTAGTATCAAAAGTAATATTATCACGTACATTTAAAGAATCAAAAAGAGCTCCGCCTTGGAATAAAAATCCGATATCTTTCATAATCTCAAATCTTTTTTTGCTTGAGATATTTTGAATTTCTGCACCATCAATAAAGATTTGACCTTGATCAGGTTTAATTAACCCTACTATATTTTTAATTAGGACCGACTTACCGCTACCTGAACCGCCTAAAATAACTAAAGAACTACCTTTTTTTACATCTAAATCTATTCCATCTAATACTTTATGACTATTGAAAGATTTATATAATGACCGAATTTTAATTTTTATTTCTTCTACACTCATATCTTTTTTATACTTTAAAAAATAATTCGGTTATTAAATAGTTACTAATTAGGATTAAAATGGAAGAATTTACTACCGCAGAAGTAGTAGCTCGTCCAACACCTTTAGCTCCTTTACCTGAATAATAACCACTATAGCAGCTTATTATAGAAATAATAAAGCCAAAAACGCCAGCTTTAACAAGACCAGATATTACATCTATTGGCTCTAAATATTGAAAAGTGCTAGTTAAATAAGTGCTACTGTTGAAGTCAAGCTTATACACGCCAACTAAGTGACCTCCCATAACCCCCATTACATCGCCGATTAGAACTAGACAAGGCATAGTAATAATAGCTGCAATTACTCTTGGAAAAACGAGATATTTAATAGAATCAGTAGATAAGGTATATAAAGCATCTACTTGTTCGGTAACTCTCATAGTACCTATTTCCGCTGCAATTGATGCTCCTACTCTTCCTGCTACCATTAACCCCGCAAGCACTGGTCCTAGTTCCCTAGTTAAGGATAGCACCACTACAGTTGCGATAGAACTTTCGGCAGAAAAGCGAGAAAATCCTGTATAACTCTGTAATGCCAATACTGCACCTGAGAAAAAGGTAGTCATGGCGACAACAGGCAAAGAATAAAAGCCGATAAATAATAATTGTTTAATAATTAAATTAAAATATAAAGGTGGTCTTATAATGCTAGTAATGGCAGCTAAGCTAAATATAGAAAATTTGCCGATACTTTGTGCTAGTCTTATGGTACGTTTACCAATAGAATTAGCTATATTTAATAACATCTGTATTATTCTTTTTATATTTTAAATTATTAAGGTTATCTTAGCTGTCATCTCGAGGACAAGCAGGCATTGTTGCATGGCTCGGAAAATGTCCTATATGTCATTCATGCGAAGGCGGGAATCCAGCATAAAGTGAGATAACCTACGCTTTTAATCTCTCAGGGTTTAATTCCCCGAAGCTCTGCTTCGTGATATCATAAGAAACAACTAAAACTTTTTTAGATACCTCGTAGCTCTGCTGCGAGGAGCATCATTTTTAAAAACTCGTTGTATTTATGCTTTTTTTTCTGGATTCCCGCCTCCGCGGGAATGACATTGAAGCCATGCAACAACATCGGACAAGCAATTAGATGACAATAAGGTTATAACATTATCAAGTATAAATTCTCTTATATCTATTACCAAGGCTAGTTAATATCTCATATCCTATAGTACCTATAATATCTGCGATTTTATCAGGAGTGCAATTATTTCCAATAATTTCTACTTCTTGTCCTAGAAAAATATCTGAGGGTGGTAGATCGGTAACATCAATATTGACTAAATCCATTGATATTCGTCCTATTATTGGGACGCTGCGACTATTAATAAATACGGTACCTTGATTACTAAAATTACGACTAAACCCATCAGCATAGCCAAAAGGCAGAGTTGCAATTAAGCTATCACGTTTGGTTGTAAAAGTCATATTATAGCCGATACGACTCCCATATGTCAAATGTTGTAAGTGAATTATAGGTGCTTTTAAGGTTACAGGGTTTTGCATCGGATTGGGTTTGTTACTGCCTAAAGGATTTAAACCATATAAAGCAGCACCAGGTCTTACTAAATTAAAATGATAATCTTTCCCTAAAAATATACCGCCGGAGTTAGCAAGACTTGCTTTAGCATTTGGGAAATATTCTAAATAAGCTTTAAATTTGTTGAGTTGTTCTAAATTATAAGGGTTATCGCTATCCTCAGAAGCTGATAAGTGGCTTATGATATATTCCACATTCAACCCTTTTAACAAATCACGATTATTAATTATCTGCTCTATCTCATTATGGTTTAGCCCAAGGCGATTAATGCCAGTATTAAAATGCAGGTAGCAAGGTAGTAATTGATTTTTTAGATTACTAAATTTTTGCCAAATCTTAATTTGGTTTAAATTATTTAAAACAGGTATTAAATTATATTCTATAAGTTCTAAAGCATCATGTTCAAATACGCCGTTAAGAATAAGAATATTTACTTCATCACCTATAGCTTTACGCAAACTAATGCCCTCATTACTTGAAGCAACAAAGAAATATCGGCAATTTTCTTCTAGCAAGGTTTTAGAAATTTCTATTGCACCGAGTCCATAAGAGTTGGCTTTAACTGCCGCCCCTACTAATAGATTTTTTGCATAACTTACTCCTAAAGGTAATTTGGGCGTCGAGCCTAGACTCGCATCCTCACGTACTAAAGTGTACGCTGCGGTGCGAGGTGAAGTGTTTCCTGCAAATTCCTCTTTATTAGCTACGTTATGCAAAAAATCTACCGAGTTTTCACAAATATTTTTCAACAAACGATAATTAGCTTTTATAGCTGACAAATTTATTTCAAGAGTGCATAAACTCATATTATATTTTTTAACTCTTTTACCAAGATGGGCAATATATGATGAACGAACATTAGAATTACCCATGACGAATATTAAAATTACCCATTTTTGAGTAAAAAATATTGTCTAAAGTGTTACATTATTATCCTCCGATTTTATAGTTAATTTTTTGCCTTTAGCTGTAGCGATTCTATAACTTTCAGTATTGAGTTCAAGAATTGAAGAATGGTGAACCAATCTGTCAATAACTGCTGACGTAGTCATTTCATCTTTAAAAATAGTATTCCATTTTGCAAAAACTAAATGGTAAATTCCAGTATTAATTAAGCCAGATTTATATTTTCTTCCCATACCTCATTGGGTGTTTTATAACCGAGCACTTTTCTTGGTAAATTATTTAAAAAATCCTCAATTTCTTGTAATTGCTTTATTGTTAATTTTTTTATATCTAAAGATTTAGAGTATACTCTGTGCACCATTGAGTTAATCTTCTCTATCAATGGTTTTTGCCATGGAGAATAAGGATTGCAAAAATATACTTTTCGTTCAGATTTTGGCAATAGTTGTTCATGATTGGTAAATTCTTTGCCATTATCTAACGTTATGCTTTTGATTATATGCGACAATTGTTTAAGTTTTTTATTCATGTTACCAATCACATCTTGTGTTCTTTTTGAACGGTTTAAAGTGAGAAACACTTTTTGTGTTCTGATATCCACAAGAGCGCCTATATTACGACTTTGATTACCTTTGTTAAAAGTTAAATCACCTTCTAAATGACCTATTGCTGCTATCTTTCTATTTATCTCTGGTCTTTCAGTAATGGAAACTCGATTTGGTATTGTAATTCTTTTGTTTCTGATTCTTGTACCATGATGCAACCTATTTTTCCTTTTTCTTGCTAAAGATAAATATAATTTTTGCCTTTGTGCTATAGGAGATGTATAAATAAACTGGTATATACTCTCTGTAGAAATATTGACAGTATCTCGTGATAGTTTACGTCTACCTGAAATTATATCTGGTGAAATACCCTGTGTTAACTGCTTTATTATTTCTGCTCGTAAATTATTATCAATATCTAATTTTCTTTTTCTCTTACCTTGCCTTAAACTGCAAGCAAGTGTGTTAGCCCTATCTGGTCTATAATTATGCCTCATTCTCTTGAGTTCATAACATATAGTGCTTTTATCACGGCCAATCTTTGTCCCTATATATCGCGAGCTATAACCACTCTTATTCATTTCGTATATTTTAAATCTTTCATCTATCGTTAAATGAGCCATGATATATCTATATTTAAATGATGCTCCTCGCAGCAGAGCTACGAGGTATCTAAAAAAGTTTTAGTTGTTTCTTATGATATCACGAAGCAGAGCTTCGGGGAATTAAACCCTGAGAGATTAAAAATTGATTATATCTGGCTTAATTAATTATAGAACTTTCCTAACGATGCTACAAGCAATGTATAATTTTTCAGATTCATTATCAGAGGAAGAGCTAAAAGAGAATATGTATTGGCAGTATTTCTGCGGGTGGGAATATATAGAAAAAGACATAGCTATCTCGGAAACTAGTATACGACGGTTTCGTAGTGTATTAGGTGAAGCTGGATATAATGAGATATTATCGGAGTTGATCAGGGTTGGGATAAAAACTAACACAATTAAAAAAAAAGATTTGGAATTAATCATCGCTGATACGACTGTACAAATTAAGAATATCAAACACCCACACGATGTTTATTTAATGGATAAAGCTAGGCTTAGCATAGTAAAGCTTTGCAACAGTTTGGGTATACATTTGAATGAAACATACGCTAGAACCTATAAACGCGATATAGTAAAGCTATGGAAATATAAAGAACATAGTAAAGCCAAGAAGCGTTGGAAAATAATGAAGCATTTAAAAATATTACTGGGTCGTTTGATTAGAGTATGTGAGCGTGAGATCAAAAATAAGCAATTAAACTTGTCTCTCAAAAATCAAGAAGTATTGCAAAAAATAAAACAAATACATAACCAATCTGTTTTAAAAAGAGAAGCTAAAAAGCAATATAAAGAAGATAACAAAGTATTATATAGTTTTCATGCCCCTGAAGTAGAGTGTATAGGAAAGGGAAAACGCAACAAGCCATATGAGTTTGGCAATAAAGTAGCGGTAGTAGTAAGTGGTCGTAGAAATTTTGTTTTATCCGCAAAATCGTTTCATAATAATCCTTATGATGGTCATACATTGCATCAGAGCTTTGAAGCAGTAGAGAGTGTCACTGGAATCAAGATAAAGAAATCATTTGTTGATCTTGGGTATAGTGGTAGCAATGTAAAGGAGAAGAGTAAGGTATATACCCCAAAAACGCGGAAGAAGTTGTTACAAGAGGACAAGTCTATGATCAAGAGACGCAGTGCCATAGAACCAATAATAGGTCACTTAAAGCAATATGGTCGGATGGGTAGAAACTTCTTGAAAGGTATGATAGGAGATATTATCAATCCAATAATCTCTGCTATTGGTTTGAATTTACGATGCATTGCAAATCATTTACAAATCGTGTCTAACTCCACATAAATCAAAAATATCATCATGCAAAAACTAGATGAACGATAAAAAATCGTTAACAATAGCTCCATATCAAAATTAGACCAACACAGAAATGTATCAGTAAAAATTAACATAACTTATTAATTTTTATTGAAAATCTTAGCAATTTGTTGTCAAAACTCTATCCCATTACAAATGATCAGGATTTGAAGTGTTTTTGGCGGATAGACTATTTAAGGTTTTATATCTGACAATTGATTATATTACCAAAAAATGGTCTATGCCTATCCCCAATTGGAATGAAGCTATGGCTCATTTTATGATCAAATTTGATGGTAGGATTTAATGGCTCACGAAATTTACACAATTGATGAAACAGAGCCATTTATGCAACAATAATTCCTATTTCCCAGCTCTTTTACGGTCGTTAGGGTCGAGTAGAGCTTTACGTAAGCGGATAGATTTTGGGGTTACCTCAACTCGCTCATCATCTTGTATATAGCTGATTGCTTGCTCTAAAGTTAAAAGCATTGGCGGGGTTAATTTAATAGCCTCATCTTTACCGGATGCTCTAATGTTGCTTAGCTGTTTAGCCTTAAGCGGATTTACTTCTAAATCGTTATCACGGCTATGTTCACCGATAATCATCCCTCTATATACTTTATCGCCTGGATTGATAAACATTTTTCCCCTATCTTCCAGATTCCATAGAGCGTAAGCAACAGCGTCACCATCGCCGTTAGAGATAAGTGCGCCCTTAGTCCTCCCTGCGATGGTGCCTTTATAATCAGCATAACCATGGAAAATACGGTTCATAATACCAGTACCACGAGTTTCGGTTAAAAACTGACTATGATAACCGATCAAACCTCTTGATGGACCTATAAATGTAACACGGCTTTTGCCGCCACCTGATGGTCTCATATCGGTCATTTCGCATTTTCTAAGCGATAAGGAGCTTACGACCACGCCAACATAATCATCGTCAACGTCAACTTGGATTTCTTCCATAGGTTCTTGTTTATTGCCGTTTTCGCCTGTTTGGAATAATACTTCTGGTCTACTGATTGATAATTCAAAGCCCTCACGACGCATAGTCTCGATTAAGATACCAAGTTGTAACTCTCCACGTCCTGCAACTTGGAAAGCGTTTGATCCAGGTGCTTCGGTTACTTTAAGGGCTACATTACTCTCAAGCTCACGCATCAATCTGCTGCCGATTAAGCTTGATGTAACTTTCGTACCCTCTTTGCCTGCAAGTGGTGAGTCATTAACGCTAAAGGTCATAGATAGAGTTGGTGGATCAATCGGTAGCGATGGCAGTGCTTTAGTTACTTCAGGTGCACATATCGTATCGGCAACGTTAGCATTTTCAGCACCAGCAATGGCAATAATATCACCGGCGGTAGCCTCATCTATAGCAATTCTCTCGAGTCCTCTAAAGGCTAATATTTTAGTGATTCGCCCATTTTCAAGTACTTTATTTTCACGGTTTAGTACTTTAATATTTTGGTTAACCCTAACGCTACCGCTTTGTACTCTGCCAGTTAAAATTCTACCGAAAAAAGGATTGAATTCTCTAGTAGTAACAAGCATAGAAAATGGTGCTTTAGCATCAGCTATAGGAGCGTGTACATGCTTTACTATCAGGTCAAATAAAGGGGCTAGGTCATCTGCTAAATTATCTAAAGGATTTATCGTTTCATCAAAATTTAAGGAAGCTCTGCCTGCTCTACCTGAAGCATAAACTATTTTATCTATGAAATTAAGCTGATCATCATTTGCTTCTAACGCTACAAATAGCTCATATACTTCATCAATAACTTTGTTTATTCTTTGATCGTCTCTATCGATCTTATTGATAACAACGATAGGTTTTAAACCAAGCTTTAAGGCTTTAGAAAGCACAAATTTTGTTTGTGGCATTGGTCCTTCTGATGCATCAACAAGTAGCACAACGCCGTCAACCATGCTAAGTATGCGTTCTACTTCACCGCCAAAGTCAGCGTGTCCTGGTGTGTCTACTATATTGATACGTACATCACCCCACATAAGGGCAGTACATTTGGCAAGTATGGTAATCCCACGTTCACGCTCAAGGTCGTTAGAGTCCATAGCACGTTCGGCTACTTGTTGGTTAGCTCTAAAAGTTCCGCTTTGTTTAAGCATGTTGTCAACAAGCGTGGTTTTCCCATGATCAACGTGGGCAATAATTGCTATATTACGAATAGATGTCATCTTTAAAAATTCTCACAAGTTTACAATAGTTTTCTGCATTATATACTAAAATAGCAAAAATTGGAATAAACTTCTTGTAAAACTCATGAATTCAATTTAAAGAACAATATATATTAACTTTTACAATTCCATTTATGAAGCAAAAAAACTATTACAGGAGTTTCGCACTTAGCAAAAAGTATGTTAATCTAGAGAAAAATAGTTTTAGATAAAAATGACAAGAACAAAATGTAGCAAGGACTTATATAAATCATTTTTACAAGCAAGTAGTGTCAGATATACTAGCAAGGCATTATCTGAAGTGAGTCCAGTAGATCTATCTCACGATAGTGCAAGTCGATGGTTAAAGAGTAAGGATTTTCGTCCTAGCGAAATCTATAAGGAAGTGTCAAAATATATAGATTGGGAAGCACCGTGTTTATTAGTGGGGGATGACACCTTATTATCAAAGCCATACAGTCAGAAGATTGAGCTTGTACGTTATCAATATTCTGGAGCTGTACATGATGTTATACCTGGTATGGGAATGGTAAACTTACTACATTACAATACTAAAATTGCTCAATCTACTCCCGTAGATTATAGAATATATGATAAAGACACTGATGGTAAAACAAAGAATGAGCATTTTTGTGATATGCTTACTTTAGCTAAAGAAAGAGGTCTCAATCCTGATGCCATAGTCATGGATGCTTGGTATAGCGGGTTGGAGAATTTAAAACATATACGTAATTTAGGCTGGCTATGGGTTACCACCCTAAGGAAAAATAGAAAAGTTAATCATAATGTTAGCTTGGAAAGTTTAGAGATACCCGATGAGGGGCTAAAAATTCACCTACGTGGATACGGTTGGGTTACGGTATTTAAGTTTGTGGCAAAGAATGGTCGCATTGATTACATAACAACGAACTTGGAAAATCCCACACGTGAGCAAATAGAGAAAATTGTTAAGGCACGTTGGTCTATAGAGGTTTATCATCGAGAATTAAAACAAACTTGTGGTATTGAACGCTGTCAGGCACGCACGGGCCGAGCTCAAAGAAATCATATTTGCCTTGCAGTATTTGCCTGGCTTGATATGAATAAAAGGAGGATAAATGAAAACATTACTTTATATCAACAAACTTGGGAAGTTATAAAAACATCAATTCAAAACAATATAGCTAACGCGAAAAGGTTTTTACCATAGTTTTTGTATTTACTCACATATTCACCAGATCTAAATCCTATTAAACATTGCTGGACTAACTTTAAAAACTGTTTACATAAAATTATTGATCAATGCCTAAGTTTTTCCTAATATGTGGTAGAAACATTTCCGTGTTAGCTATATCAGATGGCTTTTAACTGATTCGCAACTTTGCTAAGTGCGAAACTCCTGATTATGTCTTGATGTCGACGGAACAATATTTTTCAAGAGTTTGCATAATTCTGAAGTTTTGACAAAAAATTTTTAAATGATGCTCCTCGCAGCAGAGCTACGAGGTATCTAAAAAAGTTTTAGTTGTTTCTTATGATATAGCTAACGCGACTAGAATTATTCCTTAGAATAATGTAAGATAATGATTTTAACTACGGTAGAGATGAAAGCATACAGTCAGGATTTAAGAGATAGGGTAATCAGTCTTCACAAAACCTCTAAATATAGAATAAAAGCAATATCAGACTTATTAGGTATAGAGCGTCATACGATATCAAATTGGATTAGACGTTATAAAGAAAATGGAGACTACAGCTCAAGACAACATCTGCAAAGTGGACGTGATGCTAGGTTTACTAATAAGGAGAATATAATTGAATTTTTAGCAAATAATCCTGATAGCCGAGCTATAGATATAAGAGATGCAGTAGCGCCCGAGCTGCCAATGAGCACATTTTATGACACGCTTCATAGAATGAAAATTACATATAAAAAAAGAGCCAAAATACAAAGGCAGGGATGAAGAAGCTAGAAAACAATTTGTGGAATATATTGATCAAATAGCATCTGATAAACTTGTGTATTGTGACGAAATGGGGGTAAGTAATAATATAACCATGTTGTACGGATGGTCAGAAAGAGGAACAAGAGCTTACTCAGAGCAAGCAGGTTTTGCTACTGAGCGAGTAAATATAGTTGCTGGTTATAATAAGGGCACCAAAGAATTAATTGCTCCGTTAGAGCATTCCGGTTATATTGATAAGCAATTATTTAATCAGTGGGTAGGTGAGCTATTATGCCCATCACTAAAACCTGGACAATGTGTAATAATGGATAATGCGAGTATTCATAAGTCACCGTTGGTAAAGGAATTAATAGAAAAAGCGGGTTGTACTCTTATTTATCTACCGGTCTATTCTCCAGATTTAAATTCTATTGAACACTGTTGGGCTAATTTTAAAAATTACTTGAGAAAAATTATTAAAAACTTTAAAGATTTTCGTGATGCAATAACGGCAGCAATGGTAAAAACCTTCCCGTGTTAGCTATATCACGAAGCAGAGCTTCGGGGAATTAAACCCTGAGAGATTAAAAATTGATTATATCTGGCTTAATTAATTATAGAACTTTCCATCTATTTAAAAGAATTTATTATGCAACACACAAGCGATGATGAACCTATAAAATATAAAGTCAAAGTTAAAGTAAATGATAAGCTTAGAATATCTCAGCGTATGAAAGAAAATGTATCCGAGATAATTTTAGAACCGCATGCTAGAGTAATTATAGAACCTGAAATTGAACTAAGTAATAATACATCTGATCAAATACATATATATACTGTTGATGATAGTGAATATAAGCTTACAGGAGATATACCTTATTCAGCATAATTAGGTGTTCAAATAAAAGTAAGAAGTAAATTTGCTAACCTGCTGCTAAAACCTCAAAACCTTGATTATACCTTGCATCCGCCGTTTGATACGTTCGTACAAATAGCAAAAAATGAAGAGTGGCGCACCCGAGAGGAGTCGAACCCCTAACCTTATGATCCGTAGTCATATACTCTATCCAATTGAGCTACGGGTGCTAAATCCTAAAGAAGCATATATAAAAGCTTATAGTTTGTCAAGAAACACTTCAGGTTAACGATTTATACTCACTCTTTCCAAATAAAACTTCCTCTACTGACTTTTTATTTATTAACTGAAGTTTTGACAAAAAATTTTTATTAAAAAAAGTGGCGAGTGTATCAATCTATAATTTGTATTATATATCAAATAATTTACTTTAAATTGTAGAAATATCGCTTTTAAGCTGATAAAAGCACTAAATATTTAACTTTAAATATAAATTTTTACTTTAGTCAGAAAAATTAGAATTTTTGTCAAAACTTCAGTAGAATGAAAATGACATATAAAAAAAGAGCCAAAATACAAAGGCAGGGATGAAGAAGCTAGAAAACAATTTGTGGAATATATTGATCAAATAGCATCTGATAAACTTGTGTATTGTGACGAAATGGGGGTAAGTAATAATATAAACCTGAATTCTGGATTAGCTAATTTTGAGATATAGCAGGTTTGTTAGGTTTCATACAGTATGCAATTAGGGCGGATAAGATGTAGAAGTTAAGATTTGATCTTACAGACACTATAAATTTTGCCCCTGATTGTCAGTTAAATTTTGACTGTCAGATACATATTCAAGATACAAGATTTCATTATTCTTTTCAACAGCTAATTTCTTACTATCCTTAAAAGTTTGCATAGGAGTTTTTCCATAACAATATTTACCAGAATGAGGTCTTTCATTATTGAAATACTCTAGCCAGATATCAAGATCTAATTGTAGGTCATCAAGAGCTGTATAAATCTTTTTCCGCATAGCTGTATCAAAGAATTCTTGTTTCATGGTTTTATTAAAACGCTCACACATACCGTTTGTTTGAGGAGAATATGCTTTAGTAGTAGTATGCTCTATACCTTCGATACTTAGAAATAATTCAAAAGCATGATGCTCTATATTCCCCTTATATTCTGACCCACGATCTGTCAGAATACGAAGTATTGGTATCCCTTGAGTCTCATACCATGGTAACACTCGGTCATTAAGCATATCAGCAGCAGTTAAAGCTGTTTTATCAGTATATAGTTTAACATCAGCTACTCTGCTGTAGCTATCAATAAATACCTGAGAATAAACCTTACCTATACCCTTAAAGTTGCCTACATATAGCTAACACGGAAATGTTTCTACCACATATTAGGAAAAACTTAGGCATTGATCAATAATTTTATGTAAACAGTTTTTAAAGTTAGTCCAGCAATGTTTAATAGTATTTAGATCTGGTGAATATGTGAGTAAATACAAAAACTATGGTAAAAACCTTTTCGCGTTAGCTATAATATGTATCTTGGCATCCTAGATACCCTGGATGCTGTGTCTCAATTTCTCCATGAGCTTCTTTTTCATTACGACGCTTCTCTAGCACTTGTAATTGTGCCTCAGTAAGCACAACACCATCTTGAGCCATTTTTGCTTCTAATGCTTTAAGTCTTTTACTGATGTTGTTTAAATCATTACGTAACCAAATTGATCTTACTCCCCCAGGTGATACAAGTACACCTGTCTTTTTAAGCTCATTTGATACTCTTAGCTGACCATATGCTGGATATTCTATTGCCATATCTAGTACTGCTTTCTCTACAGCAGGATCAACTCTATTCGCTATTATTGGCTTTCTTCGACTAATTTCATACAACGCTTCTTCGCCACCAGTTTCATACAGTTCTTTAAATCTGTAATAACTATCTCTACTATATCCCATCGCTTTACATGCTGATGATATACTACCAAGGCTCTTAGCTAATTCAAGTAAACCTAATTTTGGTTTTATTATTTTTTGATTTAAGTTCATTCTTTATCTCCATTTAATAATTAATTTATTTTACTAAATGTAAGATATAATCTTGTATCTTAGTATTGTCTTTAGTAAACAACTATAAGATACTTAAGGGCACTTAAGTAAGAAGACTAATATGCCGTATTAAATCTTAGGGCTATGTAACCCTGTAGTTGAGATCAAACAATTAGTCTTCACATACTCATTAAAGATCGGACGGTATTCTTAGGTCTTGAAATTAATCAATGAACCTGTATTTACAAGGTTGATCTTTGGGTATTCTACTTATTATTAACATAGAAGGTCAAATATGAGTAGCATTATTTTGGGTATAGATATTTCTAAAGCAACATTTGACGTAGCTTTATTAAATGATAATAAAATCAAAACCAAAAAGTTTAATAATACTGCAAAAGGCTTTGCTACACTAAAACAATGGTTAGAAAAAAAGGGAATAGATACTGCTCACGCTTGTATGGAATCAACAGGTGGTTACGAAGTTAGGTTAGCTCAATATCTTTATGATAATACATTTAAAGTTAGTGTCGTAAATCCAGCTCGCATCAAGGGCTTTGCAATGAGCAAGCTTTCAAGAGTTAAAACTGACAAATCTGATTGTGAATTGATAGCTTCTTTTTGCAAGGCTATGCAACCTGATCTTTGGCAACCAACCCCTATACATATTAAAGAATTACAACAATGGGTAAGACGCTTGGATAGTTTGATTGCTAATAAAAATCAAGAAAATAATAGATTGAGCGGAGCAAGTAAAGCAGTTGCCATTAACATTATGATTCATATTGAATTTCTGGATAAGCAAATTAAGGAAGTAGAAGAACTTATCTCTAATCATATTAAAGGACACAAAGACTTACATGATAAAAGTAAACTTCTTGATTCAATCCCTGGTATAGGAGAAAAAACAATAGGAGTGATACTTGCTTTTCTTGTTGTAGAAAATTTTAATTCTGCAAAACAACTAGCTGCGTTTGTTGGTCTTAACCCAAAGCCAAAACAATCAGGCACTTCTGTCCATGGAATAGGAAAAATATCAAAAACAGGAGATGCTAATTTACGTAAAGCTTTTTATATGCCTGCCATAGTTGCTATAAAACATAATCCGATTATTAAGGATTTTAGTCAACGTTTGAGCAATGTTGGAAAATCTAAAATGGTTATAGTGATTGCTGCTATGCGTAAGTTGCTTCACATAATTTATGGTGTTCTTAATAACAAAACATCTTTTAGTGCAAATATAAAAACCCTGTAAAATAAAATTGAGGTAAAATAATGAAAAAGTTGTTGACACTCAAGACGGTATCTCAACTATTACAGATAAGATATGTACAAAGGCATTCCAAATTGATCTATGTCTTGTATGTTCGATCTCGAAAGCACCCTTCAGCACACTAAATACTGTTTCGATAATTGAGCGTTTGCGTAATAATATTTTTTCAAATAATGGCATAAGTTTATTCTTCATTTTCTTCTTTATGCCAGTTACTAACTTGATTCCTTTGCTGTATAGATCATCAAAGAGCTCCTGTTTGATATAACCCTTATCGCCAAACAATAATCCCGTGATATGTTTGGTGATTATCGAAACCGGCGCTCTATCATCTACATTACCAGGCGTTAGTTTTAGACCTTGAATCTCACCTTTTTCGTTAATAACCAAATGTAATTTTAGACCAAAAACCAACTTTTTGTTGTTTTACCCAAAGCAGCAATACCGGCAAAGACTTTATTACGAGAGATTCTTTTTCGATGACAAACCTCTAAAGATGTGGCGTCAATATAAGAAACTCCCGTAGATTGAGCTGCCTGCATATACCATTCAAGTAATAAAACTAAATAACTCAGAACTCTTGGTTTTAGAGCTATAAAACGAGTATATGATGGAAGAGTTACAAAGTCTGATTTATATAATTGTAGATAGGACATATAAAAATATTTAAAGTTTTTACAAGGTGATTGATGGTATAAAAGCACTATTGTTAACAGCTCAGAATGGCTTTGTTGCATAAATAAGCTTTTGAATATACTGCCCCTAACCCCGCAATGCTAGCCTAGCCAACAGGCACAGAGATAGGTTTACCAATTTCAAACATTTTGTTTAATAAGTGGCATTTAATAGACATTTCTTTTGTCATATTTTGATCATGTCTTGATAGAAACTTACTACCAAAAGAAGTTTTAAATCGAAAGAACGTGTTCTCTACACGCTCCCTTCTACCATAATTATTCTTTACCCTCCATGCTTGGTATCCTTTGTTTTGTTGATATATAACAGCTGCATCTCTCTCAGTTTTATCCCTAAGCGATTGAACTTTTACTGAAGAGTTTGGGGGTCTAATAACTGGTTTTATCTTCTTCTTTCTCAACAATTGATATGTAGATTCACCGTCATACCCTCGATCTCCCAGAAAATCCTTGGCTCTGACATTAGCTATTAGTAGTCCAATCTGTGATCTATCATCTATAGTATGCTCTGTGGTACTATCGGCAAGTATCATACCTTGATCTTCTATAACGATATGTAGCTTTTTCCATATGCGACGCTTATATTGCTTACCATGCTTATTTTCTAGCCATTCGTTCCCTGTGTAGGCTTGTATCCCTGTACTATCCATTGAAATACAACTAAATTCTTTATCTTGATTTCCATGTAAATACCTAAGATCTAATGACTTCATACGCTTACTTAATGTTGTATAGTCTGGACATCTAATAGATAAACCCGATATTTCAAAGAGCCAGTTTATAAAGCCTTGGGTTTGGCGTAACTTAAGACCGAATAAGCATCTGATCTTCAAACACTGTAATATAGCGTGATCACTATAGCGTCTAGGTCTTCCTCGTTTCATTTCCTCTCTGTAATCAGCATACCAGCCAATCGCCAAATCACTGGCAATCATAAAATCTATGCGACCCCTATTGCGTAAAAAATTATTATATTCTGACCAATTCGTTATTTTATATTTAGAATACTTGCGTGATTTACTAAAAGGGGCTTTCTTCCGAGATCTCATATAATCTGGATTATTTTTTAATTCAGGACATCTTACCAGATTATCACCACTCTTGCTCTACAAATTTTATTTATGCAACAAAGCCGCTCAGAATAGCTTATTTCAGGCTTTCTTGTAGGGTTTTTATTAATTAATGGTAGAAATGATTTATTAATCCACTGCTCGCTAATTTTACAAAAATCATCGACAAAACAAAATAATGCAGTAATATCTTTCTTCATGGGGATACTCTTGTTTTTTTGCTAAAAATTATATAGAGTATCTTCTATCCCTTGTAAATACTTACTTCCAAACCTAGATTAATCCAGAATTCAGGTTATAACCATGTTGTACAGATGGTCAGAAAGAGGAACAAGAGCTTACTCAGAGCAAGCAGGTTTTGCTACTGAGCGAGTAAATATAGTTGCTGGTTATAATAAGGGCACCAAAGAATTAATTGCTCCGTTAGAGCATTCCGGTTATATTGATAAGCAATTATTTAATCAGTGGGTAGGTGAGCTATTATGCCCATCACTAAAACCTGGACAATGTGTAATAATGGATAATGCGAGTATTCATAAGTCACCGTTGGTAAAGGAATTAATAGAAAAAGCGGGTTGTACTCTTATTTATCTACCGGTCTATTCTCCAGATTTAAATTCTATTGAACACTGTTGGGCTAATTTTAAAAATTACTTGAGAAAAATTATTAAAAACTTTAAAGATTTTCGTGATGCAATAACGGCAGCAATGGTAAAAACCTTCCCGTGTTAGCTATATATGGAAAGATATGAAATTAGATAGTTTACTGAAGTTTTGACAAAAAATTTTTAATAAATTCGCAGAACTAAATTTGCCTATCCCCGAGGCAAGCCTACGGGGTATTTACGGCAAATTTTCCTGCGGACCGTCCTGCTTTGATTCAAATAATCGTGGCAAGCCACGGGGAATTTAACCCAACAGGGATTAAAAAAAGTGGCGAGTGTATCAATCTATAATTTGTATTATATATCAAATAATTTACTTTAAATTGTAGAAATATCGCTTTTAAGCTGATAACAGCACTAAATATTTAACTTTAAATATAAATTTTTACTTTAGTCAGAAAAATTAGAATTTTTGTCAAAACTTCAGTAGTTTAGAATATCAAGCTAAATTACGGGATGAATGGATACTCGATGAACTTGAAAATAACATATATACTGCTAATAAATGAAATAGATAGACGAAGTTTTATTTGGAAAAGAGCAAGGCGTCTTGAAGCTGAGAACCGCAGCGTACGTTTAGTACGTGAGGATTATCAGCAAAAGACAACGACGTCAATTTTTCAAATAAAACGAGTATAAACATGTACCAAACAAATTTTGGATTTAAGAAAATAGAAGCAAACGAAAAACAATCGCTTGTAAATAGCGTTTTTTCTAACGTTGCTGATAAATACGACTTAATGAATGATCTTATGAGCTTTGGAATGCATCGCGTATGGAAAGATGAGTTTATTAGACAAATCCCCAATCTTAACTCTAATATATTAGATGTTGCTAGTGGTAGCGGTGATATTGCTTTAAAATTAGCTAAAAAAGCACGAGATAGAGGCAGCAATATATCCTTAACTTTAAGCGATATTAATGAAGAGATGCTAAGGCAGGCTAAGAAAAAATCAATTGATCTAAACCTATTGCAGAATCTTAAATTTACTGTAGCAACTGCCGAAGAATTGCCATTTCCTGATAATAGCTTTGACTATTATACCATTGCATTTGGGATTCGAAACGTTCCTGATATTAATAAAGCTCTAAAAGAAGCTTATAGAGTTTTAAAACCGATGGGTAAGTTTATCTGTCTTGAATTTTCTAAGGTAAAAGAAAGTTTATGGCAAGATTTCTACAAATTCTATTCGTTTAATGTTATCCCTAAAATCGGTCAAATAATTACCGGCAATAAAGAAGCCTATGACTATTTAGTCGAGAGTATAGATTTATTTCCATCGCAAGACGAGTTCAGAATAATGATTAAAGAGGCAGGCTTTGAAGAAATTAACTATAAAAACCTAAGCGGCGGCATTGTTGCCATTCATAGTACATATAAGTTATGATTTGTAATTTTTTTAATTTATTACGTATTTTTCATATCATTAGCAAAAAACAAATTTTGACTAATACAGATGACGTTAAAATACCGGTATATTTAAAGTTTATCGGTTATATATTAGCATTATTTTTTGCTCCATTATCATTATTTAGAAAATCAAAAGAAGATTACGGCAAACGCTTAATAGACACTTTAAGCAGCCTTGGACCGATTTATATAAAATTCGGGCAGACGCTTTCCACTAGACCCGATTTAGTAGGAGCACAAATAGCAGATTACTTAAGATTGTTGCAGGATAAATTACCACCATTTGATAGTAAGGTGGCAAGGTGGATAATAGAGAGGGAATTTTTATGTCATCCCCGTGAAAACGGGGATCCAGAAAAAAAATTACTGGATTCCCGCCTCCGCGGGAATGACATAGAGGAAAGCGGGATGACAACAATATTCAGCCACTTTCACGATACCCCCATAGCGGCGGCTTCGATCTCGCAGGTGCATAAGGCACAGCTCGCAACAGGTGAGTATGTGGCGGTAAAAATACTGCGTCCTAATATTCATAAAAAATATAATAGGGATATCAGGCTATTATATTTCCTTGCAAAAATCGCCTCAAAATTCTCAAAAGCAAAAAGGCTAAAACCGCTTAAGGTAGTTGATAAATTTCATGAAACTATGAAATTTGAGCTTGATTTACGCCTCGAGGCTGCTGCTGCTTCAGAGCTTGCTGATAATATGCGTAAAGATCATAATGTAATAATCCCTAAAATATATTGGGATTTAACATCAGAAAATGTACTAACTACGCAATGGTTAGATGGCACTTCCATATATGATACTCCACTATTAAAAGAAATGGGGCTAGAGCCTGCAAAAATAGCCCAAAACTTTGCCGTAACGTTCTTTAACCAAGCTTATAGAGATGGCTTTTTCCATGCTGATTTACACCCGGGGAATATTTTAGTAGACAAGCAAGGTAATCTCATTCTACTTGATTTCGGTATTATGGGTAGACTAAAAGAAAAGGATCGTTTGGCGGTTGCCGAAAGCTTATTTGGTTTTTTAAATCGTGATTATAAATTAGTTGCCCAAGTACATCTAAGAGCTGGTTACGTTCCTATTAATACCGATTTAGATTTATTTGCCCAAAGTTGCAGAGCTGTTACCGAACCGGTTGTGGGTACACCTACTAAAAATATTTCAGTTGGTAAGTTGCTTGCTCATTTATTTAAAATCACCGAGGATTTTGGTATGGAAGTGCAGCCGGATCTATTATTATTACAAAAAACTTTAATAATGGTTGAAGGGATAGGCAGACAATTAGACGGAAATGTTAATATGTGGCAACTTGCCGAACCCTGGATTAAAAAATGGGCTATCAAAAACCTTAGCCCTGAAGCAAAAATATTACGTCTAGTAAAGCATCATTTAGAAAAATTATATGATAAAGTAGATGAATTAGACTAAAAATCTTGTAATTATTTTGCTAAAGTTATATTGTAAATTCAAATTCATATTATGAAATTGCAAGGATGATAGAAAGAAATTATTACTTAGAATACATCAAAGATTCTTTTGATATATTCCCTATATGTGCCATTCTTGGACCAAGACAGTGCGGGAAAACTACCTTAGCACATAGCTATATCAAGCAACTTAATGATAAAGATTATTTTTTTGCTTTAGAAGATCCATCCCATTTAGATCAGCTTAAAAATCCTAAAGCAACTTTAGACCCACTAGATGGATTAATAGTTATCGATGAAATTCAAAGGCAGCCGGAACTTTTTCCTTATTTACGTGTTCTTGCTGATTATTCAAATAAAAAATTCTTAATTTTAGGCAGTGCATCAGGTGGTAAATTCCAGTATTAATTAAGCCAGATTTATATTTTCTTCCCATACCTCATTGGGTGTTTTATAACCGAGCACTTTTCTTGGTAAATTATTTAAAAAATCCTCAATTTCTTGTAATTGCTTTATTGTTAATTTTTTTATATCTAAAGATTTAGAGTATACTCTGTGCACCATTGAGTTAATCTTCTCTATCAATGGTTTTTGCCATGGAGAATAAGGATTGCAAAAATATACTTTTCGTTCAGATTTTGGCAATAGTTGTTCATGATTGGTAAATTCTTTGCCATTATCTAACGTTATGCTTTTGATTATATGCGACAATTGTTTAAGTTTTTTATTCATGTTACCAATCACATCTTGTGTTCTTTTTGAACGGTTTAAAGTGAGAAACACTTTTTGTGTTCTGATATCCACAAGAGCGCCTATATTACGACTTTGATTACCTTTGTTAAAAGTTAAATCACCTTCTAAATGACCTATTGCTGCTATCTTTCTATTTATCTCTGGTCTTTCAGTAATGGAAACTCGATTTGGTATTGTAATTCTTTTGTTTCTGATTCTTGTACCATGATGCAACCTATTTTTCCTTTTTCTTGCTAAAGATAAATATAATTTTTGCCTTTGTGCTATAGGAGATGTATAAATAAACTGGTATATACTCTCTGTAGAAATATTGACAGTATCTCGTGATAGTTTACGTCTACCTGAAATTATATCTGGTGAAATACCCTGTGTTAACTGCTTTATTATTTCTGCTCGTAAATTATTATCAATATCTAATTTTCTTTTTCTCTTACCTTGCCTTAAACTGCAAGCAAGTGTGTTAGCCCTATCTGGTCTATAATTATGCCTCATTCTCTTGAGTTCATAACATATAGTGCTTTTATCACGGCCAATCTTTGTCCCTATATATCGCGAGCTATAACCACTCTTATTCATTTCGTATATTTTAAATCTTTCATCTATCGTTAAATGAGCCATGATATATCTATATTTAAATGATGCTCCTCGCAGCAGAGCTACGAGGTATCTAAAAAAGTTTTAGTTGTTTCTTGTGATATCACGAAGCAGAGCTTCGGGGAATTAAACCCTGAGAGATTAAAAATTGATTATATCTGGCTTAATTAATTATAGAACTTTCCCTCATTTAACGATAGATGAAAGATTTAAAATATACGAAATGAATAAGAGTGGTTATAGCTCGCGATATATAGGGACAAAGATTGGCCGTGATAAAAGCACTATATGTTATGAACTCAAGAGAATGAGGCATAATTATAGACCAGATAGGGCTAACACACTTGCTTGCAGTTTAAGGCAAGGTAAGAGAAAAAGAAAATTAGATATTGATAATAATTTACGAGCAGAAATAATAAAGCAGTTAACACAGGGTATTTCACCAGATATAATTTCAGGTAGACGTAAACTATCACGAGATACTGTCAATATTTCTACAGAGAGTATATACCAGTTTATTTATACATCTCCTATAGCACAAAGGCAAAAATTATATTTATCTTTAGCAAGAAAAAGGAAAAATAGGTTGCATCATGGTACAAGAATCAGAAACAAAAGAATTACAATACCAAATCGAGTTTCCATTACTGAAAGACCAGAGATAAATAGAAAGATAGCAGCAATAGGTCATTTAGAAGGTGATTTAACTTTTAACAAAGGTAATCAAAGTCGTAATATAGGCGCTCTTGTGGATATCAGAACACAAAAAGTGTTTCTCACTTTAAACCGTTCAAAAAGAACACAAGATGTGATTGGTAACATGAATAAAAAACTTAAACAATTGTCGCATATAATCAAAAGCATAACGTTAGATAATGGCAAAGAATTTACCAATCATGAACAACTATTGCCAAAATCTGAACGAAAAGTATATTTTTGCAATCCTTATTCTCCATGGCAAAAACCATTCAGGAGTTTCGCACTTAGCAAAATTGTGTATTAGTTAGAAGCCATTTAATGTTGTTCTGAATTGATGTTTTTATAACTTCCCAAGTTTGTTGATATAAAGTAATGTTTTCATTTATCCTCGAGTCTTTTGCAATGATTGTGTAAATTTTTGTTGAGCCTATATTAGAAGTAATTAAAAATATAGGTAACAGAAATGCAAATAGAGAAGAATAAAAAAATAAATGAAGCAATAGATTTGCTGATAGAAGGCGGAGTAGATTTAAAAACAGTACTAAGTCAGAATGGATTAATTAAGGAATTAACCAAGGGTATTTTAGAGCGAGCACTGCATGCTGAGATGTCAGAACATTTAGGTTATAGCAAGTATGATAGAGCTGAAACTGAGAATGCGAGGAATGGTAGTTTTAGTAAGAATCTGATTAGTGAGAATGGTACTATAGAGCTAAATGTTCCAAGAGACAGACAAGGTAAATTTGAACCTATAATAGTCTCAAAGAAACAAACAAGAATAGATGGCTTAGACCAAAAGATAATATCCTTATATGCGAAGGGTATGAGTGTGTCTGATATTAAAACACAATTGCAAGAATTATATGGAGCTGAGATCAGTGAGAGCCTAATCAGCAGGATTACAGATGAAGTAATAGATGAGGTCAAGATTTGGCAGAGTAGACCTCTTGAATCAGTATACCCTATAGTATATTTTGACTGTTTAGTAGTGAAAGTAAGACAAGATAAACTTATTATTAATAAATCAGTATATGTAGCTTTAGGAATAGATTTATCTGGCAGAAAGGATATTTTAGGCTTATGGATAAGTGAGAATGAAGGAGCTAAATTTTGGCTTGGTAATTTTACTGAAATGAAGAATCGAGGAGTAAAAGATATCTTAATTGCTTGTAGTGATAATCTAACTGGTATGTCTGATGCTATTGCATCAGTATATCCGAAAACTGAACATCAAATTTGTATTGTCCATCAGATCAGGAATAGCCTCAAATATGTATCATATAAAGATAGAAAGCAATTAGCAGCGGATTTGAAACTAATCTATACTTCTGCTACTGAAAAAGAAGCAGAATTAGCTCTTGAGTCATTTGATCAAAAATGGAGTAAGCAATATCCGCATATAGCTAAATCTTGGTATAATAATTGGGATAATTTGATAATTTTCTTGCAATATCCAAAGGAGATTCGTAAGATTATTTACACTACAAATGCGATAGAATCGCTGAATAGCCAATTGAGAAAAGTTACTAAGAATAAACGCATCTTTCCAAATGATGACGCAGTATTTAAAGTTTTATATCTGACAATTGATTATATTACCAAAAAATGGTCTATGCCTATCCCCAATTGGAATGAAGCTATGGCTCATTTTATGATCAAATTTGATGGTAGAATTTAATGGTTCACGAAATTTACACAATTGATGAGACAGAGCCTTATCCTCCTTTTGTTCATATCAAGCCAGGCCAATACAGCAAGGCAAATATGATTTCTTTGAGCTCGACCCGTGCGTGCCTGACAGCATTCAATACCACAAGTTTGTTTCAATTCTCGATGATAAACTTCTATAGACCAACGCGCCTTAACAATTTTCTCTATTTGCTCACGTGTAGGATTCTCTAAATTAGTTGTTATGTAATCAATGCGACCATTTTTTGCCACAAACTTAAATACCGTAACCCAACCGTATCCACGTAGGTGAATTTTTAGCCCTTCATCGGGAATCTCTAAAGTTTCCAAGCTAACATTACGATTAACTTTTCTATTTTTTCTTAGGTTGGTAACCCATATCCAACCTAAATTACGTATATGTTTTAAATTATCCAAACCACTATACCAAGCATCCATAACTATAGCATCAGGCTTGATACCTCTTTCTTTAGCTAAAGTAAGCATATCACAAAAATGCTCGTTCTTTGTTTTACCATCAGTTTCTTTATCATATATTCTATAATCTACAGGAGTAGATTGATCAATTTGAGTATTGTAATGCAGTAAGTTTACCATTCCTATACCAGGTATAACATCATGTACAGCCCCAGAATATTGATAATTTACAAGCTCGATCCTCTTACTGTATTGCTTTGACAATAAGGTGTCATCTCCCACTAATAAACAAGGATCTTCCAGATCAATATATTTTGACACTTTGCTATAGATTTCGCTAGGGCGAAAATCCTTACTCTTTAACCATCGACTTGCACTATCGTGCGATAGATCTAATGGACTTACTTCAGATAATGCTTTGCTAGTATATCTTACACTACTTGCTTGTAAGAATGATTTATATAAATCTTTGCTACATTTTGATCTTGTCATTTTTATCTAAAACTATTTTTCTCTAGATTAGCATATTATTTGCTAAGTGCGAAACTCCTGCCATTGATAGAGAAGATTAACTCAATGGTGCACAGAGTATACTCTAAATCTTGAGATATAAAAAAATTAACAATAAAGCAATTACAAGAAATTGAGGATTTTTTAAATAATTTACCAAGAAAAGTGCTCGGTTATAAAACACCCAATGAGGTATGGGAAGAAAATATAAATCTGGCTTAATTAATACTGGAATTTACCACGTACATATGTTTATCTCATATAAGCCGCAAATATCTCTTAGCAAGTTAGTACAGTATTTAAAAGGCATTAGCTCAAGAATTTTATTGCAAGAATTTACTCATTTACGAAAACAATTTTGGGGCAATCATTTGTGGGCTAGGGGCTATATGGCAGTCAGTTCAGGTAATATAACTGATGAAATGATACAGCACTATATTGATGAACAGGAAGGTGAACCTGTGAATGATGATCGATTTCTAATCGATTCCACTTTATAACCCCTCAGCTTATAGCTGAGGGTTGTTTAGTTACTTCTAATATAGGCTCAACAAAAATTTACACAATCATTGCAAAAGACTCATCAAATCTTAACTTCTACACTTTTTTTGATTTTATCAACTAGATTTATTATGAATTTTTAAGATTAGAGAATTTGTTAGCCTTTGGCGGCACTTCTTCTTTAGTAACGAGTGTTGCTGGCGATCCATCTAAGTTAAAACGCTGAGCACCTTCAACAAGAAGTTTTTTATATCTGTAATCAGCACAATATCTTCTAAAAAATCTCTTAATTTGTTGTTGTGAGAAATTATCTTGCTCTAGTACTATAACTTCCTTACTGATACCTATCGCAAGAGGTTTAGAAGGGATAGAGAAGCATAGAGGGTATTTTGATTGCAGTAATTTTAAGATTTGTTTTGATTCATCTTTCCATCGTACCAGTTTCGCTTTAAGGGCTTCTTTTTGCGCTGCGGCTAAAGCCTTGGCTTTGTCTGATTTAATTTGTTCTTTAGCTATTTTAGCCTCTTGGTCTTTATTGCGACTCACACTAGGTTTTACTGATTTAGCTCCAGTTAATTTAGCACTCTCGAGCTTTGGTTCTTGTGCTACTACTTGCTTATCGAAGACTACTACTTGTTTTTTAAGAATTGGCGTAACAACACTTACTGGTACTTTAAGCTTTAATGTAGATTTTGCTGTTTGCATAAAATTTGACTAGCTATTTTTTAGTGTATTTATTTCATCAATTGAAAGACCAGTGACTTTAGCGATAAAGTCAGTATCAGAGCCAGCAGCAATCATATTTTTAGCTACTTCCATAGTTTTTTTAGCTTCCCCAATCTGCATGCCTTTAGCTTCCCCAATCTGCATGCCTTTAGCTTCCCCAATCTGCATGCCTTGTTGTATACCTTTTTCTACACCTTGTTGTTCCCAGTGGTGAGCAAGACTAGTCATAAGTTTTTCTCCTTGTTCGGTATTAAGACGACTTTTAAGTATTTTTTCTAATTCTATTTTATCAGATTTTTCAATTTTAATCAATGTATAGGTTAATATCAGCTCTAGGTAATCAATACCGATATTCAGTTTGGCAAATTCAGGTAATAGATCAGCTACCTCATACCATCTTTTAAGTAGGTCTCTTTCATGAATATGTTTCATGAAGAATTGCAGTATTCCTGCCCAAGCTTTTTGCTTTAATTCCTCATCAGGAATATCATGGACATTAATTACTTGGTGGTCTTGAGTCCAAATATCTTGCATTAGTTCTTTATGCTGGCATAGATCCCAAATATTCTTCGGAGCATTATATTTCTTTTTGCCATTATAAAACACTAGTGGATACACAAAAGGTAAGTGTTTAGATTTAGGATTAAGAGTTAAATGCCTTGCTGCAATATCCGTCATATACTTAAAGAGCCTAAAAGCCATGAAGTGATCAGGAGTACTTTGATGCTCTAGTAGAACCCAAAGATATCCAGTATCATCTTTAAACTTAGCTGAGAACAGAATATCAGATATAGAGTGTTTTAGATCTGCTTCAACAAAGCTTTCCTTTTCCATCTTAAGAGTATGCGAAGAGAACATAGCTTTAATCTCTTTTGGCAGATGCATTTCAAAGAACTCTTTAGCGACTATTGGGTTCTCTAGAGCCTTACGAATAAGAGCATCATGCCTTGGACGCTCAGAAGAACCATCATTGCTAGAAACACTGGCATCATCACCAGTAGCACTAGCATCGCTGTTTGCACTTAAATCTTCTGCCTTGTTAATACTAATATCTTTTTTGTTCATTGTGTTGGTTATATTGCGTTGCTAACAGTTCTCGAAACATCTGTACTATTTTTAGCTTTTTTAACAAGCTTAGGTTTGTTTATTATAGACGGTATTTCTGTTTTAGTCACTAGCGTTGCTGGTGTTCCATCAAGGTTGTACCTTTGAGTTCCTTATTAAACTCTGCATATTCTATGAAAAGGTAAATGTTCGTGTATTAGGCTTACTAAATGCTGAGCAGAACATGAAAGTATCCAAAATCCAACGAATACAGGCGTGGCATAGTTAGTAGGGATTTTTAATCTTTACCTACTAACTGTGTTAAAGCTTGTTGTAAACTAGATGTAAAGCTTTCATATTCCTTTTGTAATGCATATGCTTTAACAGATAAGAAGTATGTGCAATATGGTTTAGCTCTCTCATGCATATCAGATTTATGAGATAGATATAATTCATTAGTACTGCCTAATACTTCAATATAAATATTTTTCCCATTAGAGGAAGAAATAATAAAATCTGGCCTATATTTATTTTTGTTGTCATCTTGAAGACATATTAATGGTTTTTCAATAATTAAATCTTTTAGGCCATGTGTTAATCTCTCAGGGTTTAATCTCTCAGGGTTTAATTCCCCGAAGCTCTGCTTCGTGATATCATAAGAAACAACTAAAACTTTTTTAGATACCTCGTAGCTCTGCTGCGAGGAGCATCATTTAAATATAGATATATCATGGCTCATTTAACGATAGATGAAAGATTTAAAATATACGAAATGAATAAGAGTGGTTATAGCTCGCGATATATAGGGACAAAGATTGGCCGTGATAAAAGCACTATATGTTATGAACTCAAGAGAATGAGGCATAATTATAGACCAGATAGGGCTAACACACTTGCTTGCAGTTTAAGGCAAGGTAAGAGAAAAAGAAAATTAGATATTGATAATAATTTACGAGCAGAAATAATAAAGCAGTTAACACAGGGTATTTCACCAGATATAATTTCAGGTAGACGTAAACTATCACGAGATACTGTCAATATTTCTACAGAGAGTATATACCAGTTTATTTATACATCTCCTATAGCACAAAGGCAAAAATTATATTTATCTTTAGCAAGAAAAAGGAAAAATAGGTTGCATCATGGTACAAGAATCAGAAACAAAAGAATTACAATACCAAATCGAGTTTCCATTACTGAAAGACCAGAGATAAATAGAAAGATAGCAGCAATAGGTCATTTAGAAGGTGATTTAACTTTTAACAAAGGTAATCAAAGTCGTAATATATAGCTCACACGGAAATGTTTCTACCACAGATTAGGAAAAACTTAGGCATTGATCAATAATTTTACGTAAACAGTTTTTAAAGTTAGTCCAGCAATGTTTAATAGGATTTAGATCTGGTGAATATGTGAGTAAATACAAAAACTATGGTAAAAACCTTTCCGCGTTAGCTATAGGCGCTCTTGTGGATATCAGAACACAAAAAGTGTTTCTCACTTTAAACCGTTCAAAAAGAACACAAGATGTGATTGGTAACCTGAATAAAAAACTTAAACAATTGTCGCATATAATCAAAAGCATAACGTTAGATAATGGCAAAGAATTTACCAATCATGAACAACTATTGCCAAAATCTGAACGAAAAGTATATTTTTGCAATCCTTATTCTCTCCATGGCAAAAACCATTGATAGAGAAGATTAACTCAATGGTGCACAGAGTATACTCTAAATCTTTAGATATAAAAAAATTAACAATAAAGCAATTACAAGAAATTGAGGATTTTTTAAATAATTTACCAAGAAAAGTGCTCGGTTATAAAACACCCAATGAGGTATGGGAAGAAAATATAAATCTGGCTTAATTAATACTGGAATTTACCAATTATATGGAGCTGAGATCAGTGAGAGCCTAATCAGCAGGATTACAGATGAAGTAATAGATGAGGTCAAGATTTGGCAGAGTAGACCTCTTGAATCAGTATACCCTATAGTATATTTTGACTGTTTAGTAGTGAAAGTAAGACAAGATAAACTTATTATTAATAAATCAGTATATGTAGCTTTAGGAATAGATTTATCTGGCAGAAAGGATATTTTAGGCTTATGGATAAGTGAGAATGAAGGAGCTAAATTTTGGCTTGGTAATTTTACTGAAATGAAGCATCGAGGAGTAAAAGATATCTTAATTGCTTGTAGTGATAATCTAACTGGTATGTCTGATGCTATTGCATCAGTATATCCGAAAACTGAACATCAAATTTGTATTGTCCATCAGATCAGGAATAGCCTCAAATATGTATCATATAAAGATAGAAAGCAATTAGCAGCGGATTTGAAACTAATCTATACTTCTGCTACTGAAAAAGAAGCAGAATTAGCTCTTGAGTCATTTGATCAAAAATGGAGTAAGCAATATCCGCATATAGCTAAATCTTGGTATAATAATTGGGATAATTTGATAATTTGGTAAATTCCAGTATTAATTAAGCCAGATTTATATTTTCTTCCCATACCTCATTGGGTGTTTTATAACCGAGCACTTTTCTTGGTAAATTATTTAAAAAATCCTCAATTTCTTGTAATTGCTTTATTGTTAATTTTTTTATATCTAAAGATTTAGAGTATACTCTGTGCACCATTGAGTTAATCTTCTCTATCAATGGTTTTTGCCATGGAGAATAAGGATTGCAAAAATATACTTTTCGTTCAGATTTTGGCAATAGTTGTTCATGATTGGTAAATTCTTTGCCATTATCTAACGTTATGCTTTTGATTATATGCGACAATTGTTTAAGTTTTTTATTCATGTTACCAATCACATCTTGTGTTCTTTTTGAACGGTTTAAAGTGAGAAACACTTTTTGTGTTCTGATATCCACAAGAGCGCCTATATTACGACTTTGATTACCTTTGTTAAAAGTTAAATCACCTTCTAAATGACCTATTGCTGCTATCTTTCTATTTATCTCTGGTCTTTCAGTAATGGAAACTCGATTTGGTATTGTAATTCTTTTGTTTCTGATTCTTGTACCATGATGCAACCTATTTTTCCTTTTTCTTGCTAAAGATAAATATAATTTTTGCCTTTGTGCTATAGGAGATGTATAAATAAACTGGTATATACTCTCTGTAGAAATATTGACAGTATCTCGTGATAGTTTACGTCTACCTGAAATTATATCTGGTGAAATACCCTGTGTTAACTGCTTTATTATTTCTGCTCGTAAATTATTATCAATATCTAATTTTCTTTTTCTCTTACCTTGCCTTAAACTGCAAGCAAGTGTGTTAGCCCTATCTGGTCTATAATTATGCCTCATTCTCTTGAGTTCATAACATATAGTGCTTTTATCACGGCCAATCTTTGTCCCTATATATCGCGAGCTATAACCACTCTTATTCATTTCGTATATTTTAAATCTCAGGAGTTTCGCACTTAGCAAAAAGTATGTTAATCTAGAGAAAAATAGTTTTAGATAAAAATGACAAGAACAAAATGTAGCAAGGACTTATATAAATCATTTTTACAAGCAAGTAGTGTCAGATATACTAGCAAGGCATTATCTGAAGTGAGTCCAGTAGATCTATCTCACGATAGTGCAAGTCGATGGTTAAAGAGTAAGGATTTTCGTCCTAGCGAAATCTATAAGGAAGTGTCAAAATATATAGATTGGGAAGCACCGTGTTTATTAGTGGGGGATGACACCTTATTATCAAAGCAATACAGTCAGAAGATTGAGCTTGTACGTTATCAATATTCTGGAGCTGTACATGATGTTATACCTGGTATAGGAATGGTAAACTTACTACATTACAATACTAAAATTGCTCAATCTACTCCCGTAGATTATAGAATATATGATAAAGACACTGATGGTAAAACAAAGAATGAGCATTTTTGTGATATGCTTACTTTAGCTAAAGAAAGAGGTCTCAATCCTGATGCCATAGTCATGGATGCTTGGTATAGCGGGTTGAAGAATTTAAAACATATACGTAATTTAGGCTGGCTATGGGTTACCACCCTAAGGAAAAATAGAAAAGTTAATCATAATGTTAGCTTGGAAAGTTTAGAGATACCCGATGAGGGGCTAAAAATTCACCTACGTGGATACGGTTGGGTTACGGTATTTAAGTTTGTGGCAAAGAATGGTCGCATTGATTACATAACAACGAACTTGGACAATCCCACACGTGAGCAAATAGAGAAAATTGTTAAGGCACGTTGGTCTATAGAGGTTTATCATCGAGAATTAAAACAAACTTGTGGTATTGAACGCTGTCAGGCACGCACGGGCCGAGCTCAAAGAAATCATATTTGCCTTGCAGTATTTGCCTGGCTTGATATGAATAAAAGGAGGATAAATGAAAACATTACTTTATATCAACAAACTTGGGAAGTTATAAAAACATCAATTCAAAACAATATCAGATGGCTTTTAACTGATTCGCAACTTTGCTAAGTGCGAAACTCCTGAATCTTTCATCTATCGTTAAATGAGCCATGATATATCTATATTTAAATGATGCTCCTCGCAGCAGAGCTACGAGGTATCTAAAAAAGTTTTAGTTGTTTCTTATGATATCACGAAGCAGAGCTTCGGGGAATTAAACCCTGAGAGATTAATAACCTGAATTCTGGATTAGCTAATTTTGAGATATAGCAGGTTTGTTAGGTTTCATACAGTATGCAATTAGGGCGGATAAGATATGTACAAAGGCATTCCAAATTGATCTATGTCTTGTATGTTCGATCTCGAAAGCACCCTTCAGCACACTAAATACTGTTTCGATAATTGAGCGTTTGCGTAATAATATTTTTTCAAATAATGGCATAAGTTTATTCTTCATTTTCTTCTTTATGCCAGTTACTAACTTGATTCCTTTGCTGTATAGATCATCAAAGAGCTCCTGTTTGATATAACCCTTATCGCCAAACAATAATCCCGTGATATGTTTGGTGATTATCGAAACCGGCGCTCTATCATCTACATTACCAGGCGTTAGTTTTAGACCTTGAATCTCACCTTTTTCGTTAATCTCTCAGGGTTTAATTCCCCGAAGCTCTGCTTCGTGATATACTACTTGAATGGAAGAAAGCAGTTATATACATAAGAGTCATAATGTCACAGTACTAATATATCATTTAGTAACGCCGGCAAAGTATAGAAGAGTAATACAGGAGTTTCGCACTTAGCAAATAATATGCTAATCTAGAGAAAAATAGTTTTAGATAAAAATGACAAGATCAAAATGTAGCAAAGATTTATATAAATCATTCTTACAAGCAAGTAGTGTAAGATATACTAGCAAAGCATTATCTGAAGTAAGTCCATTAGATCTATCGCACGATAGTGCAAGTCGATGGTTAAAGAGTAAGGATTTTCGCCCTAGCGAAATCTATAGCAAAGTGTCAAAATATATTGATCTGGAAGATCCTTGTTTATTAGTGGGAGATGACACCTTATTGTCAAAGCAATACAGTAAGAGGATCGAGCTTGTAAATTATCAATATTCTGGGGCTGTACATGATGTTATACCTGGTATAGGAATGGTAAACTTACTGCATTACAATACTCAAATTGATCAATCTACTCCTGTAGATTATAGAATATATGATAAAGAAACTGATGGTAAAACAAAGAACGAGCATTTTTGTGATATGCTTACTTTAGCTAAAGAAAGAGGTATCAAGCCTGATGCTATAGTTATGGATGCTTGGTATAGTGGTTTGGATAATTTAAAACATATACGTAATTTAGGTTGGATATGGGTTACCAACCTAAGAAAAAATAGAAAAGTTAATCGTAATGTTAGCTTGGAAACTTTAGAGATTCCCGATGAAGGGCTAAAAATTCACCTACGTGGATACGGTTGGGTTACGGTATTTAAGTTTGTGGCAAAAAATGGTCGCATTGATTACATAACAACTAATTTAGAGAATCCTACACGTGAGCAAATAGAGAAAATTGTTAAGGCGCGTTGGTCTATAGAAGTTTATCATCGAGAATTGAAACAAACTTGTGGTATTGAATGCTGTCAGGCACGCACGGGTCGAGCTCAAAGAAATCATATTTGCCTTGCTGTATTGGCCTGGCTTGATATGAACAAAAGGAGGATAAATGAAAACATTACTTTATATCAACAAACTTGGGAAGTTATAAAAACATCAATTCAGAACAACATTAAATGGCTTCTAACTAATACACAATTTTGCTAAGTGCGAAACTCCTGTAATATTCAATCCACTGAAGTTTTTACAAAAAATTTTTATTAAAAAAAGTGGCGAGTGTATCAATCTATAATTTGTATTATATATCAAATAATTTACTTTAAATTGTAGAAATATCGCTTTTAAGCTGATAAAAGCGCTAAATATTTAACTTTAAATATAAATTTTTACTTTAGTCAGAAAAATTAGAATTTTTGTCAAAACTTCAGAATCAAGAACTAGATGATTATTTGTGTAAAATTTGTGAGCACATAGAAGGTCGTTATGAAATTAGATTTTTAGAAATAGGAGTAGATAAAGATCACGTACATTTTTTATTACAGTCAATACCAATGTATAGCCAAACAAAAATAACTCAAATCATAAAAAGTATTACTTCTAAGAAAATGTTTGAGAAATATCCAAATCTTAAAGAAAAATTATGGGGAAGTGAGTTTTGGAGTAAAGGATATTTTATGAGCACAGTAGGTAAACATGGTGATGAGCAGAAATTACGTAATTATGTACAGAATCAAGGTTCAGGCAAACCTTCTTATAAAGCATTTCAACAAAAACAGTTAAAGCTTTTTGGATAGATACCTCGTAGCTCTGCTGCGAGGAGCGTCATTATCGCTTAAGTTTAGTATTAAAAATAAGTGATAAAGGTAAGAGGCAATTTTTACCTTTATCACAGAATTTATTTACCAACAGCATTTATTCAAAAAATTCATAAAATCTTCTTTTATAACAAGCTTTCTTTCGCAATATCCAGGTTTATATTTTGCATTCTCTTTATCTGTTTTACTGAATTTTTGTCAAAACTTCAGTGAAATTCTATATATTAAAAATCCCTTGACTACGCTTAATTCCTATAATATCCTGTAATTTACCATTAAATCCCAAAATAACCCAAATAATACCAATGAATATATTTTTATCGAAATTTATCAATAATAATATTGATAAAAAGGGTAGGGTATCAGTGCCAGCGAATTACCGAGCGGTATTAGGGAAAGAAGCATTTAATGGGATAATTGCTTATCCGTCTATTAGAAATAATTGTATAGAAGCTTGCGGTATCTCCCATATTGAGAAGCTAAGACAGATGATTGAGTCACTTGATCCATACTCTGAGGAGCGTGATGCTTTTGAGACTATAATATTTGGTGAAGCTGTACAGCTTTCATTTGATGGGGAGGGCAGAGTGATATTGCCTGCATCTTTAATGCAGCATGCAGGTATTAAAGATCAAGTATGTTTTGTAGGTAAAGGTGTGATTTTTGAGATTTGGCAACCGCAGAATTTCAAGGATTATTTAGCTTCTGCTCAAAAGCTTGCCCACGAGAAACGTTTAACTTTAAGGAATACGAATTGATGCAACAGCTTCATATATCCGTAATGTTAAACGAGATGCTGAAGTTTTTAGCACCAAAAGCTGGTGAATCCTACTTAGATTGCACGTTTGGAGCAGGGGGATATAGTAAAGCGTTATTAGAAAACTGTGATTGTTCTGTCACAGCTTTGGATCGTGATCCAAATGTCATTAAGAAAGCCGAAGAGGTAAAACATAATTATAAAGATAGATTTGATTTTGTAGAAACAAATTTTGGTAATTGTGTTGCAAAGCTCGAATCAAAAAAATTTGACGGCATAGTGCTTGATTTAGGCGTTTCTTCTATGCAACTTGATATTGCCGAAAGAGGATTTGCATTTTTACATGACGGACCTTTAGATATGCGTATGAGCGGGCAGGGGCTTAGTGCCGAAGAGTTTATAAATACCGCAGAAGAAAAAGAGCTTGCGGATATAATTTATAAATATGGAGATGAGACTTTTTCCCGAAGAATTGCTAAGAAAATTGTAGAAGTAAGAAAAGCCGCAAGGATTGATAGTACCGAAAAATTAGCTGATATAGTGCGTAGCTGCATAGGTTTTAGAAAAGGTAAAATTGATCCTGCAACTAAGACTTTTCAAGCCATCAGGATTTATATAAATAACGAGCTTGGAGAGCTTGAGCAGTTCTTAGCGAATGTAAAAAATATACTAAAAAAAGATGGTCGTTTAGTTATTGTTTCGTTTCATTCGTTAGAAGACAGAATAGTTAAGAATTTTTTCAAAGAAAATTCAGAAAAGCCAGTAGCAAGGTCAAAATACGCTAAAGAAGATGTTATGTTGAACCCGGATAAATGGCTTAAAATTATTACTAATAAAGCGGAAATACCATCAGATAAAGAGATATCTCTAAATGTAAGGGCAAGATCAGCAAAATTAAGAGCAGCGAAGAAAATATAATTATGAGTATAAAGAAATTTCATTATTTAGTATTGCTAGTAATAATTATAGCAGTTTGCAGTTTGTTTACCATTAAGGAACGAGTTTCAACTATTGATTATCAATTAAGTAGTGTTTTAAAACAAATAAATAGTGAAAATAATAATATTCATATTTTGAAAGCAGAAAAAGCTTATCTCATCTCGCCAGCAAGGTTAAAAAATCTTGCAACTGCTTATTTAGAATTACAAACGGTGAAACCTTGTCAAATGGTAAGAGATCCATTATCACCGATTACTGCCTCAAATATTAGATTTGATCAAGATATTAATATTTTTAAAAGCAATAATAATCGGAGACATAAGAGAATTACAAATAATAAATATATACAGACAGTTTCAAGTCGGGAGAAGTAAGTGTCATATGTCATTCCCGCGTAGGCGGGAATCCAGAAAAAAGCCTAAATACAGTAAGTTTTTAATACTAAAAGTTCGATTTATCTCGCTTTATGCTGGATTCCCGCCTACACGGGAATGACATTAATCTGCTTGAAACAAAACAAATGGAAAGTTCTATAATTAATCTCTCAGGGTTTAATTCCCCGAAGCTCTGCTTCGTGATATCATAAGAAACAACTAAAACTTTTTTAGATACCTCGTAGCTCTGCTGCGAGGAGCATCATTTAAATATAGATATATCATGGCTCATTTAACGATAGATGAAAGATTTAAAATATACGAAATGAATAAGAGTGGTTATAGCTCGCGATATATAGGGACAAAGATTGGCCGTGATAAAAGCACTATATGTTATGAACTCAAGAGAATGAGGCATAATTATAGACCAGATAGGGCTAACACACTTGCTTGCAGTTTAAGGCAAGGTAAGAGAAAAAGAAAATTAGATATTGATAATAATTTACGAGCAGAAATAATAAAGCAGTTAACACAGGGTATTTCACCAGATATAATTTCAGGTAGACGTAAACTATCACGAGATACTGTCAATATTTCTACAGAGAGTATATACCAGTTTATTTATACATCTCCTATAGCACAAAGGCAAAAATTATATTTATCTTTAGCAAGAAAAAGGAAAAATAGGTTGCATCATGGTACAAGAATCAGAAACAAAAGAATTACAATACCAAATCGAGTTTCCATTACTGAAAGACCAGAGATAAATAGAAAGATAGCAGCAATAGGTCATTTAGAAGGTGATTTAACTTTTAACAAAGGTAATCAAAGTCGTAATATAGGCGCTCTTGTGGATATCAGAACACAAAAAGTGTTTCTCACTTTAAACCGTTCAAAAAGAACACAAGATGTGATTGGTAACATGAATAAAAAACTTAAACAATTGTCGCATATAATCAAAAGCATAACGTTAGATAATGGCAAAGAATTTACCAATCATGAACAACTATTGCCAAAATCTGAACGAAAAGTATATTTTTGCAATCCTTATTCTCCATGGCAAAAACCATTGATAGAGAAGATTAACTCAATGGTGCACAGAGTATACTCTAAATCTTTAGATATAAAAAAATTAACAATAAAGCAATTACAAGAAATTGAGGATTTTTTAAATAATTTACCAAGAAAAGTGCTCGGTTATAAAACACCCAATGAGGTATGGGAAGAAAATATAAATCTGGCTTAATTAATACTGGAATTTACCAATTAATATGAAACAGATTTTAGAAAAGTGGAAACCTGATATTAAAAGTTTAATATTTTGGAATGTTTGTAGTAAAAATACAAAAATCCGATTATTGATAGTTATTGGTGCTTTTTCTGTTCTTTTCTGTACTTTATCTTACAGGCTTATAATAGTTGCTACTCATGTTTATGATAAAAACCTCCACGCTCTAAAAAAGAGTAGCCAGTTTAGAAAAGAAATAGTTGATCGTAACGATAATTTGCTTGCTGTAAATTTGCCATCTGCATCATTATTTGCCAATCCGCAAATAGTAATTGATCCCGAAAATGCCGTAAAAAAAATAGCTGAGATTCTGCACGATATCAACAAGGCTAAGCTACTTGCTGATCTTAAATCCAATAAAAGTTTTATATGGGTTAAAAGGGATTTATTGCCTAGTCAGCAAGAAAGAATAATGAGTCTTGGGTTGCTTGGTTTTGATTTTGAAGAAGAACAAAAGCGTATTTACACATTTTCTAACTTATCATCTCATATTGTGGGCTATGTTGGTAGAGATATGGTGGGGCTTAGCGGACTCGAACTTGCTTATGATAAATATTTAACTAATTCCGATCTTGATTTGAATAAGCCAGGAAAACAGAAAGAGCCGCTTAAATTATCGATTGATATTAGATTGCAAAGTATCTTGAGCGAAGAAATCGACAAGACCTTAAAGCAATTTAGTGCCATAGGAGCGGTGGGTATTATTGCTAATCCTAATAATGGTGAGATTCTAGCTTTAGTTAGTAAACCGGATTTTGATCCTCATTATCCAAGTGCTGCAAAGCCTCAACAGCTTTTTAATATGGCAAGCCTTGGAATTTATGAAATAGGTTCGGTGTTTAAGTCTTTGACTATGGCAGTTGGTTTTGACACTGGTGCGATAAATATGAATGATGCTTATGATATAAGCTATATGAAAGTCGGTGGTTTTCAGATTAAGGATTATACCCCAAGACAAGGGTGGCATAGTGTACCGGATATTTTTCTGCATTCTTCAAATATTGGTGTAAGTCAGATTATGCTTGAGGTAGGTAAAAATAATTTCAGGAAATATTTAAAGAAATTAGGTTTACTAGATCAAGTGCAAATAGAATTGCCGGAGCGAGGTACTCCTCTTTTCCCTTCAGAAAAAAGATGGAATGAATTAACTAGTGCTACTATGTCTTATGGTTATGGCATTTCAATTAGTCCTTTACATTTTGTTAGGGCAATGCTACCTGTTGTAAATGGTGGTATTTTATACGATCTTACTTTGTTAAAAAGAGATGATGAAAAAGTTGAGGGGACAAGAGTATTTAGTGAAAATACTTCAAAGCAAATGAGGCAGCTATTTAGAACTGTGGTAAAAGATGGGACAGGTAAAAGGGCAGAAGTGAAAGGGTATTTGATTGGCGGAAAAACCGGTACTGCTGAGAAATTATCAAGTAATGCTGGTAAAAAGAAATATCTTAAAAATAGCCGTACTACTTCATTTTTGGGATTACTGCCAGCCTCAAAGCCTGAATATGTTATCTATATTATGATTGACGAGCCAAAACCTACTAAAGAAACGTTTGGCTTTGCAACAGCTGGTTGGACCGCTGCACCTACTGCCGGAAGAGTGCTTGAACGCATGATATCGCTGTACGGCTTAGAGCCAGTAGAGCAAATAGGAGAGGTGGTGGAGTAAAGTAAGCGTCATTGCGAGTAGGCATTGCTGCATGGATCATTTTCCTCTGTCATCCCGTGGCGGCATTGTTGCGTAGATCGGAAAACGCCCTCGGTGTCATGCCGTGGCTTGACCACGGCATCCAGAAAATAATAAAAAATACTAATTTTATTAGTATTTTTAACTGGATCCCGTGAATAAATCATGGGGTGACAGGGGGAAACAATCCACGCGGGCAATGCCCTCTCGCAATGACGGGGAAACTGAAGCCGAGTCTAATAAATAGTCTATCCGCCAAAAACACTTCAAATCCTGATCATTTGTAATGGGATAGAGTTTTGACAACAAATTGCTAAGATTTTCAATAAAAATTAATAAGTTATGTTAATTTTTACTGATACATTTCTGTGTTGGTCTAATTTTGATATGGAGCTATTGTTAACGATTTTTTATCGTTCATCTAGTTTTTGCATGATGATATTTTTGATTTATGTGGAGTTAGACACGATTTGTAAATGATTTGCAATGCATCGTAAATTCAAACCAATAGCAGAGATTATTGGATTGATAATATCTCCTATCATACCTTTCAAGAAGTTTCTACCCATCCGACCATATTGCTTTAAGTGACCTATTATTGGTTCTATGGCACTGCGTCTCTTGATCATAGACTTGTCCTCTTGTAACAACTTCTTCCGCGTTTTTGGGGTATATACCTTACTCTTCTCCTTTACATTGCTACCACTATACCCAAGATCAACAAATGATTTCTTTATCTTGATTCCAGTGACACTCTCTACTGCTTCAAAGCTCTGATGCAATGTATGACCATCATAAGGATTATTATGAAACGATTTTGCGGATAAAACAAAATTTCTACGACCACTTACTACTACCGCTACTTTATTGCCAAACTCATATGGCTTGTTGCGTTTTCCCTTTCCTATACACTCTACTTCAGGGGCATGAAAACTATATAATACTTTGTTATCTTCTTTATATTGCTTTTTAGCTTCTCTTTTTAAAACAGATTGGTTATGTATTTGTTTTATTTTTTGCAATACTTCTTGATTTTTGAGAGACAAGTTTAATTGCTTATTTTTGATCTCACGCTCACATACTCTAATCAAACGACCCAGTAATATTTTTAAATGCTTCATTATTTTCCAACGCTTCTTGGCTTTACTATGTTCTTTATATTTCCATAGCTTTACTATATCGCGTTTATAGGTTCTAGCGTATGTTTCATTCAAATGTATACCCAAACTGTTGCAAAGCTTTACTATGCTAAGCCTAGCTTTATCCATTAAATAAACATCGTGTGGGTGTTTGATATTCTTAATTTGTACAGTCGTATCAGCGATGATTAATTCCAAATCTTTTTTTTTAATTGTGTTAGTTTTTATCCCAACCCTGATCAACTCCGATAATATCTCATTATATCCAGCTTCACCTAATACACTACGAAACCGTCGTATACTAGTTTCCGAGATAGCTATGTCTTTTTCTATATATTCCCACCCGCAGAAATACTGCCAATACATATTCTCTTTTAGCTCTTCCTCTGATAATGAATCTGAAAAATTATACATTGCTTGTAGCATCGTTATGCCAAGCATCACTCTATGACATTTTCTATTTCTACCAAATTTCTTAATACAAACATTTTTTGATAACCACTCTTCGAGCCTAGACCAATTTATTAATTCTCTTAATTTATATAGCTTATTATTTGGGTTTAATTCTTCTTTTAATTTATAACCAAACAGTTTCCCTTGTTCTTGCGATTTGATAATGTTGTCTATTGGCATTGACTGAAATCCATAAGGTTTATGACCATATTTTATCATTTTCTTACGGATTGTTGTATTACTTCTTGTCTTAAAACCATATTATCTATAAGGCTTGTAGAGTTTTGGCGGACGGACTTAATAAGTGGCATTTAATAGACATTTCTTTTGTCATATTTTGATCATGTCTTGATAGAAACTTACTACCAAAAGAAGTTTTAAATCGAAAGAACGTGTTCTCTACACGCTCCCTTCTACCATAATTATTCTTTACCCTCCATGCTTGGTATCCTTTGTTTTGTTGATATATAACAGCTGCATCTCTCTCAGTTTTATCCCTAAGCGATTGAACTTTTACTGAAGAGTTTGGGGGTCTAATAACTGGTTTTATCTTCTTCTTTCTCAACAATTGATATGTAGATTCACCGTCATACCCTCGATCTCCCAGAAAATCCTTGGCTCTGACATTAGCTATTAGTAGTCCAATCTGTGATCTATCATCTATAGTATGCTCTGTGGTACTATCGGCAAGTATCATACCTTGATCTTCTATAACGATATGTAGCTTTTTCCATATGCGACGCTTATATTGCTTACCATGCTTATTTTCTAGCCATTCGTTCCCTGTGTAGGCTTGTATCCCTGTACTATCCATTGAAATACAACTAAATTCTTTATCTTGATTTCCATGTAAATACCTAAGATCTAATGACTTCATACGCTTACTTAATGTTGTATAGTCTGGACATCTAATAGATAAACCCGATATTTCAAAGAGCCAGTTTATAAAGCCTTGGGTTTGGCGTAACTTAAGACCGAATAAGCATCTGATCTTCAAACACTGTAATATAGCGTGATCACTATAGCGTCTAGGTCTTCCTCGTTTCATTTCCTCTCTGTAATCAGCATACCAGCCAATCGCCAAATCACTGGCAATCATAAAATCTATGCGACCCCTATTGCGTAAAAAATTATTATATTCTGACCAATTCGTTATTTTATATTTAGAATACTTGCGTGATTTACTAAAAGGGGCTTTCTTCCGAGATCTCATATAATCTGGATTATTTTTTAATTCAGGACATCTTACCAGATTATCACCACTCTTGCTCTACAAATTTTATTTATGCAACAAAGCCAAGCATCACTCTATGACATTTTCTATTTCTACCAAATTTCTTAATACAAACATTTTTTGATAACCACTCTTCGAGCCTAGACCAATTTATTAATTCTCTTAATTTATATAGCTTATTATTTGGGTTTAATTCTTCTTTTAATTTATAACCAAACAGTTTCCCTTGTTCTTGCGATTTGATAATGTTGTCTATTGGCATTGACTGAAATCCATAAGGTTTATGACCATATTTTATCATTTTCTTACGGATTGTTGTATTACTTCTTGTCTTAAAACCATATTATCTATAAGGCTTGTAGAGTTTTGGCGGACGGACTAAATATTTGGCTCTGTCTCATCAATTGTGTAAATTTCGTGAACCATTAAATTCTACCATCAAATTTGATCATAAAATGAGCCATAGCTTCATTCCAATTGGGGATAGGCATAGACCATTTTTTGGTAATATAATCAATTGTCAGATATAAAACCTTAAATAGTCCGTCCGCCAAAACTCTACAAGCCTTATAGATAATATGGTTTTAAGACAAGAAGTAATACAACAATCCGTAAGAAAATGATAAAATATGGTCATAAACCTTATGGATTTCAGTCAATGCCAATAGACAACATTATCAAATCGCAAGAACAAGGGAAACTGTTTGGTTATAAATTAAAAGCAGGAGTTTCGCACTTAGCAAAATTGTGTATTAGTTAGAAGCCATTTAATGTTGTTCTGAATTGATGTTTTTATAACTTCCCAAGTTTGTTGATATAAAGTAATGTTTTCATTTATCCTCCTTTTGTTCATATCAAGCCAGGCCAATACAGCAAGGCAAATATGATTTCTTTGAGCTCGACCCGTGCGTGCCTGACAGCATTCAATACCACAAGTTTGTTTCAATTCTCGATGATAAACTTCTATAGACCAACGCGCCTTAACAATTTTCTCTATTTGCTCACGTGTAGGATTCTCTAAATTAGTTGTTATGTACAGGAGTTTCGCACTTAGCAAAGTTGCGAATCAGTTAAAAGCCATCTGATATTGTTTTGAATTGATGTTTTTATAACTTCCCAAGTTTGTTGATATAAAGTAATGTTTTCATTTATCCTCCTTTTATTCATATCAAGCCAGGCAAATACTGCAAGGCAAATATGATTTCTTTGAGCTCGGCCCGTGCGTGCCTGACAGCGTTCAATACCACAAGTTTGTTTTAATTCTCGATGATAAACCTCTATAGACCAACGTGCCTTAACAATTTTCTCTATTTGCTCACGTGTGGGATTTTCCAAGTTCGTTGTTATGTAATCAATGCGACCATTCTTTGCCACAAACTTAAATACCGTAACCCAACCGTATCCACGTAGGTGAATTTTTAGCCCCTCATCGGGTATCTCTAAACTTTCCAAGCTAACATTATGATTAACTTTTCTATTTTTCCTTAGGGTGGTAACCCATAGCCAGCCTAAATTACGTATATGTTTTAAATTCTCCAACCCGCTATACCAAGCATCCATGACTATGGCATCAGGATTGAGACCTCTTTCTTTAGCTAAAGTAAGCATATCACAAAAATGCTCATTCTTTGTTTTACCATCAGTGTCTTTATCATATATTCTATAATCTACGGGAGTAGATTGAGCAATTTTAGTATTGTAATGTAGTAAGTTTACCATTCCTATACCAGGTATAACATCATGTACAGCTCCAGAATATTGATAACGTACAAGCTCAATCTTCTGACTGTATTGCTTTGATAATAAGGTGTCATCCCCCACTAATAAACACGGTGCTTCCCAATCTATATATTTTGACACTTCCTTATAGATTTCGCTAGGACGAAAATCCTTACTCTTTAACCATCGACTTGCACTATCGTGAGATAGATCTACTGGACTCACTTCAGATAATGCCTTGCTAGTATATCTGACACTACTTGCTTGTAAAAATGATTTATATAAGTCCTTGCTACATTTTGTTCTTGTCATTTTTATCTAAAACTATTTTTCTCTAGATTAACATACTTTTTGCTAAGTGCGAAACTCCTGAAGATATCTTTTACTCCTCGATTCTTCATTTCAGTAAAATTACCAAGCCAAAATTTAGCTCCTTCATTCTCACTTATCCATAAGCCTAAAATATCCTTTCTGCCAGATAAATCTATTCCTAAAGCTACATATACTGATTTATTAATAATAAGTTTATCTTGTCTTACTTTCACTACTAAACAGTCAAAATATACTATAGGGTATACTGATTCAAGAGGTCTACTCTGCCAAATCTTGACCTCATCTATTACTTCATCTGTAATCCTGCTGATTAGGCTCTCACTGATCTCAGCTCCATATAATTCTTGCAATTGTGTTTTAATATCAGACACACTCATACCCTTCGCATATAAGGGGTAAATTCCAGTATTAATTAAGCCAGATTTATATTTTCTTCCCATACCTCATTGGGTGTTTTATAACCGAGCACTTTTCTTGGTAAATTATTTAAAAAATCCTCAATTTCTTGTAATTGCTTTATTGTTAATTTTTTTATATCTAAAGATTTAGAGTATACTCTGTGCACCATTGAGTTAATCTTCTCTATCAATGGTTTTTGCCATGGAGAATAAGGATTGCAAAAATATACTTTTCGTTCAGATTTTGGCAATAGTTGTTCATGATTGGTAAATTCTTTGCCATTATCTAACGTTATGCTTTTGATTATATGCGACAATTGTTTAAGTTTTTTATTCATGTTACCAATCACATCTTGTGTTCTTTTTGAACGGTTTAAAGTGAGAAACACTTTTTGTGTTCTGATATCCACAAGAGCGCCTATATTACGACTTTGATTACCTTTGTTAAAAGTTAAATCACCTTCTAAATGACCTATTGCTGCTATCTTTCTATTTATCTCTGGTCTTTCAGTAATGGAAACTCGATTTGGTATTGTAATTCTTTTGTTTCTGATTCTTGTACCATGATGCAACCTATTTTTCCTTTTTCTTGCTAAAGATAAATATAATTTTTGCCTTTGTGCTATAGGAGATGTATAAATAAACTGGTATATACTCTCTGTAGAAATATTGACAGTATCTCGTGATAGTTTACGTCTACCTGAAATTATATCTGGTGAAATACCCTGTGTTAACTGCTTTATTATTTCTGCTCGTAAATTATTATCAATATCTAATTTTCTTTTTCTCTTACCTTGCCTTAAACTGCAAGCAAGTGTGTTAGCCCTATCTGGTCTATAATTATGCCTCATTCTCTTGAGTTCATAACATATAGTGCTTTTATCACGGCCAATCTTTGTCCCTATATATCGCGAGCTATAACCACTCTTATTCATTTCGTATATTTTAAATCTTTCATCTATCGTTAAATGAGCCATGATATATCTATATTTAAATGATGCTCCTCGCAGCAGAGCTACGAGGTATCTAAAAAAGTTTTAGTTGTTTCTTATGATATCACGAAGCAGAGCTTCGGGGAATTAAACCCTGAGAGATTAAAAATTGATTATATCTGGCTTAATTAATTATAGAACTTTCCCATCAGTTACAAGAGATGCATCCATAGAATTTGACAGTTTATAGCTCAATATGGCCTTGCTATGCCAATCTATAATAGCTGCCATATACATAAAGCCACCATTAGTTCTAATGTAAGTAATGTCACCACTCCAAACCTCATTCACATTAGGCACATACACTTGCTTTGTTGAGCCAGATTTAGTCCAATATTGATCAAGTAAGTAGCTATAGATCTTATGCTCACTATCGTTTCGAGAAGTAGATTTTTTCTTATGTGGGTAAATAGCTTCTATACCCATCATCCTCATATATTTCAGTACTCGATCTTTACCGACAATAAAACCATCTTCTAGTAACTGTTGATGAATATAGCGATAACCAAATTCAGGATTATCTGTATATATTTCATCTATTCTATTTAAAATACTTAATTTATTTATACTCATCTCCTTGGATTTATAGTAGGCTGTAGATCGACTAATCTTTAATAGTTCACACTGTCTTGATTTTGAGAGTTGATTTAGCTTGGAGTGTACAAGACTCTTTTTATTTGATAAATCCAAGCTTTTGAGCTTTCCCACGGCCCAGTCCCTCTCAACTGTGATTCTACCAAGAGCTTTAGCAAGTTCATCATTTTGCTCTTGTAAATGATTTATTTGTTCTTGATATTCACTCAAAACTTTAGCTGGTTCAAAAGCTAATGCCGCATTACCTAAAAACTGTTTTTTCCAATTTTGAATTGTTTTAACACTTATTGCATATTTTGAAGCTAACTGACCAAGTGTCGACTCCTCTTTTATTAATTCTAATACTATCCCCGTTTTTTCTGAAGCACTGAAAATTTTTACTTTATTTTTCTTCATCTTTCCTCTTAAGTTTATTGCTATTTATTCTAACTTATTGCGGAAACACACTCCTTCATTTTTTTGTCCAATTTTTTCATGTATGGACCTCCTGTAGAATGCAAGAAAAAAATAACATCAATAATAAAAACAAACAAATGCAGTCATGTATCCGGCTTATAGCTGATAAATCAACCTAATTTATTCTACAGCCCTGATGGAATTCGCTGGCTTACAAACTATATACTTATCAGTCCATCGGCTTCTAAAAGAGCCACTGAAAAACGCAGTTTTTTTGTAAGCTAAGGTTTGTCTTATTTACCATCAATATTAATTATCTCAAGCATATTTCGGGTTGGAATCTCTTACATATTGTTTTGCTTTTACCTATTCATTATATAAATCACCATTTATTTTACTTATAAGTGCTATGCTACACACTCTTTAGCTACAAACTTTACTCTCTACATAATCATCTCCTGATCTTATAGCTAACGCGAAAAGGTTTTTACCATAGTTTTTGTATTTACTCACATATTCACCAGATCTAAATCCTATTAAACATTGCTGGACTAACTTTAAAAACTGTTTACATAAAATTATTGATCAATGCCTAAGTTTTTCCTAATATGTGGTAGAAACATTTCCGTGTTAGCTATAGTACAGCAAACACCACTCTTGCCAACTTATTAGCTATGGCAACTGTCGTTTTATTATGGCTACTTCGCTCAGATAAATTAAACATCCATTTCGTAAATTGGCTAAAATCTTTTTTAGATTTCTGTTCTTCCGATGTAAATCTTATCTTGGCATTTAGTACAGCTCTAGCCCCTTGAATTAATAAAGTGCGTAAGTATACATCACCTCGCTTGCTAATTCCCAGCAGCTTATCCTTCCCACCACTTGAATGTTGTCTTGGCACTAATCCTAGCCATGCCGATAATTGCCTGCCATTCTCAAAACTTGTAGCATTACCTATTGATGCTATTAAAGCAGTAGCAGTAATTAAACCAAGACCAGGTATAGCTCTTAATCGTTGATATTGAGTTAGGTTACTTGCTATCATTGTTAATCGTTTTTCTATCTCTTTTATTTTTCTGTTATTATCTAAGAATTCTTCTTTTAGTTCACTAAATGTTTGATAACTTAACTGGCTTAATTTCCCTGCATCTAAAATCTCAATTAATTTTGTGATAACCTTATTAATGCCTTGAGGAACAATAAAACCAAACTCATGTAGTAGCCCCCTAATTTCATTAGCAAGTGCTGTACGATTTTTTACCAATCTCTCTCTTACCCTATGTATTGATAAAATTTCTTGTTGCTCTATAGTTTTAATTGCAACAAATCTCATATTAGGTCTTGTCACGGCTTCACATATCGCTTCAGCATCTGCTTGATCATTTTTATTAGTTTTAACATATGGTTTGACAAATTGCGGTGCCATTAGTTTTACTTCATGCCCTAATTTAGTTATTTCTCTTGCCCAATAACTAGAACCACCACAAGCTTCCATCCCTACTAAACATTGTGGTAAATTAGCCATAAATGTCAAAACCTGATCTCTCATCAATTTTTTCTTTAATACTGTCTTGCCATTTTTATCTACACCATGAATTTGAAAAATTCTTTTTGCAATATCTATACCAATTGTAGTAACCTCCATATGGACCTCCTTAATTGTTGTTTTAATATGTTAAATATTAACCCTAGAAGATTAGCAACTGCTTTTCATTCTCTATATCAGGAGGTCCATACCATTAGTCCATTATAGAGGTCAAGATTTGGCAGAGTAGACCTCTTGAATCAGTATACCCTATAGTATATTTTGACTGTTTAGTAGTGAAAGTAAGACAAGATAAACTTATTATTAATAAATCAGTATATGTAGCTTTAGGAATAGATTTATCTGGCAGAAAGGATATTTTAGGCTTATGGATAAGTGAGAATGAAGGAGCTAAATTTTGGCTTGGTAATTTTACTGAAATGAAGAATCGAGGAGTAAAAGATATCTTAATTGCGTGTAGTGATAATCTAACTGGTATGTCTGATGCTATTGCATCAGTATATCCGAAAACTGAACATCAAATTTGTATTGTCCATCAGATCAGGAATAGCCTCAAATATGTATCATATAAAGATAGAAAGCAATTAGCAGCGGATTTGAAACTAATCTATACTTCTGCTACTGAAAAAGAAGCAGAATTAGCTCTTGAGTCATTTGATCAAAAATGGAGTAAGCAATATCCGCATATAGCTAAATCTTGGTATAATAATTGGGATAATTTGATAATTTTCTTGCAATATCCAAAGGAGATTCGTAAGATTATTTACACTACAAATGCGATAGAATCGCTGAATAGCCAATTGAGAAAAGTTACTAAGAATAAACGCATCTTTCCAAATGATGACGCAGTATTTAAAGTTTTATATCTGACAATTGATTATATTACCAAAAAATGGTCTATGCCTATCCCCAATTGGAATGAAGCTATGGCTCATTTTATGATCAAATTTGATGGTAGAATTTAATGGTGCACGAAATTTACACAATTGATGAGACAGAGCCAGGTGAACCTGTGAATGATGATCGATTTCTAATCGATTCCACTTTATAACCCCTCAGCTTATAGCTGAGGGTTGTTTAGTTCAGGACATCTTACCAGATTATCACCACTCTTTCTCTACAAATCTTATTTATGCAACACAGCCCATTAACTCCGCATCTTCTACATTCTTTTCAATACTAGGGATATAGTGATTATATACCAGTCTCTGCACATACTCACAATCTAGACTATCTTTATCACGTATCTCTTCTATTGTATCATACTCTTTACCACCGCATTTTTTACTCAAAAATAAATACCCTAACAATAAATTGCCTGGCTGGGTTAACAAATCATAATGCATTGTATTGACTACATTTGATGCTTGATGATTATCTATGCATGGATTTGATATCTGTTCTATTTTAGATCCTATCCATAATAAATTATTACTTAATACATTATGTTTGTTGATTGCAACTAAATTCTCGTTATTGTATGACGGTGTATCCACTACTGTATTATCATCTTTAATCCACCAAATCTTTAGTTGTTCTATGTGATGTGTACTAATATTTTTAATATATGATATAGTGTCTATAATCCAGTTCATGATACCATAATCTAATGGCTTTATGATACCTGCAGCACTACTACTCTTGCCATACTCACAATCTTTCATATTGTCATCATCACGTATTATTAGTATATTTTTTAATTTTAAATCACTACGTTTTGTACGCGACCATTGGGACTCATGACAAAATGCTTCAATGTTTGTATGTGGTGTTGACATATTATTCAGTAATTGACAACTGAGCTCATCATGGCCCGTTAAATGAATTTCTTGTACAAAGCGGTGAGTATCTATCCAATCGGCTAAATATCTGATGCCCTGTACTGTGATATTAGTATTATGTAAATCTATTAACTTGATTAAATGCTGACACTCTAAACCATTAAACAAATATTTTAATCCTTGATCATTGATATCATTTACATCAATCCTTAGTTGCTCTACTGAATGCGTTTTTAACCAATCTACTAAATATTTTATCCCATAATTTGTGATACCTGTATTGCTAAGTACAAGACTTGTCATAGCATAATGATTATCTAAACCCTTCAGTAAATAATATAATCCTACATCGGTAATATTATTATTATATAAATTAATATTAGTGATAGCCATGTGTTCTCTCAACCAAGTTACCAGACCTTGCATATCTTGGCTTGTTAAACCATTACTATCAAGATATAAAGTACTAATATAATGATCATCCTGTGCATGTTCTATAAAACACTTAAGTCCTTTATTGCCAATATGGCGATTAACCATAACAGTATTATTATTGCGAACAGTGAAAAGATGATGATGCACTTCTTGCTCTTGAATATCTTCATAAAAGACCATAACATACCTCATTTTTAATATAACTGCATAAATTAGTATCAACTTTGTAATTATTGCGACTGTGCGTACCAACAATTATCCAATGCTTTGAACTACGCACATACCAAACATTGGTTACATCACCCTCATAAATTATGGTTATCATAATAATTTATTCATTACAAGAACTTACGCAAAAATAATAGCAAGACTTACGCTATGTTATAGCTAACGCGACTAGAATTATTCCTTAGAATAATGTAAGATAATGATTTTAACTACGGTAGAGATGAAAGCATACAGTCAGGATTTAAGAGATAGGGTAATCAGTCTTCACAAAACCTCTAAATATAGAATAAAAGCAATATCAGACTTATTAGGTATAGAGCGTCATGGCTTTGTTGCATAAATAAAATTTGTAGAGCAAGAGTGGTGATAATCTGGTAAGATGTCCTGAATTAAAAAATAATCCAGATTATATGAGATCTCGGAAGAAAGCCCCTTTTAGTAAATCACGCAAGTATTCTAAATATAAAATAACGAATTGGTCAGAATATAATAATTTTTTACGCAATAGGGGTCGCATAGATTTTATGATTGCCAGTGATTTGGCGATTGGCTGGTATGCTGATTACAGAGAGGAAATGAAACGAGGAAGACCTAGACGCTATAGTGATCACGCTATATTACAGTGTTTGAAGATCAGATGCTTATTCGGTCTTAAGTTACGCCAAACCCAAGGCTTTATAAACTGGCTCTTTGAAATATCGGGTTTATCTATTAGATGTCCAGACTATACAACATTAAGTAAGCGTATGAAGTCATTAGATCTTAGGTATTTACATGGAAATCAAGATAAAGAATTTAGTTGTATTTCAATGGATAGTACAGGGATACAAGCCTACACAGGGAACGAATGGCTAGAAAATAAGCATGGTAAGCAATATAAGCGTCGCATATGGAAAAAGCTACATATCGTTATAGAAGATCAAGGTATGATACTTGCCGATAGTACCACAGAGCATACTATAGATGATAGATCACAGATTGGACTACTAATAGCTAATGTCAGAGCCAAGGATTTTCTGGGAGATCGAGGGTATGACGGTGAATCTACATATCAATTGTTGAGAAAGAAGAAGATAAAACCAGTTATTAGACCCCCAAACTCTTCAGTAAAAGTTCAATCGCTTAGGGATAAAACTGAGAGAGATGCAGCTGTTATATATCAACAAAACAAAGGATACCAAGCATGGAGGGTAAAGAATAATGATGGTAGAAGGGAGCGTGTAGAGAACACGTTCTTTCGATTTAAAACTTCTTTTGGTAGTAAGTTTCTATCAAGACATGATCAAAATATGACAAAAGAAATGTCTATTAAATGCCACTTATTAAACAAAATGTTTGAAATTGGTAAACCTATCTCTGTGCCTGTTGGCTAGGCTAGCATTGCGGGGTTAGGGGCAGTATATTCAAAAGCTTATTTATGCAACAAAGCCACCCCGCACCAATCTATACTAAGTAAACAGTAAAGAAGAAGCGAGTAATAGGATACACTAATTATACTAGAAATGTCACCATTTCGTATAATTAGAAAAGCCTGCAGCAAGCTCTCATTGAATAAAAACAGAATGTAAAAACTAGTACAAAAGATAGAGCAAAGTTGTTTATACAAATTTCAAAACGAAAAAACACCAACAAAAAGACAAGGAATGAGCAAGAAAAAAGAGATCAAATTAAGAGTAAGTGAAGATTTGTATAATAGTCTTAAAGCGACTATGTCTAATTGTGGCGTATCAGTAAATAGAAGGATAGTAGAGTTGTTAAAACAACAAATAAACATTACAGACCAACCGTTACTGACAGAAAAACAAAATAAAACTATACAAAAGATCATAGAAAAAAGAATAAGACTGACCGAAGATGAGGTGCACATACTTCAGCAATACGCACAAGAAAACGGATGGAAATTAACCCAAGAAATAAGATATCGCATAATAGGTAGCCTAAGCAGAAAAGGTAAAATAAGCGGTGAAGAGCTACGAGAAATAAGAGAGAATAGAAATGCAATTAATGCATTAGGACGTAATATTAATAGAATAATTAGAGAGGGTCGTATAGTAGATCAAGAAGGTAAAAATGTATGTAAAGATTTATTAGGTCATATACTCAAATTAAATAAGCAAATAGAGAAAATAATTCAAGAGAGTAAAGAACGATTTTTAGTTAATCAAAAATCAAGATAGGCAGCAAAATAATGGGAGTATATGTAGAGAAAGAATGGAGGTATAGGAAAAGTAAGAATGCAAGTGAATCTACATTTTCATATAAAATAAATCAAATCAGAAAAGGCAACACAAGTAGCGGCAGAAAAGGTAGCAGAGAGGTATTTATAAAGTTTACAAAAGGAGCTAAATCAAGAGCAGGAATTCGTAACGCAATCAAGTATATTAGCAGAGATTCTAAGTTAGAATTATTGGATTCCGAAGGGCTTAAACAAAGTAGCAAGGAAGATATAGAAGATACAATAAGATTTATGCAAATGCATACATCTCTACCACAAAAATACGGTGTTGATTTAACAAAGAGTTTAACGTTTTCACCGCCGAAGATAGCTGGCGTATCAAAGGAGCGTGCATTAGAATCAGTAAGAAAGACATTAACGTCAATGTACCCTGATAATTATTTCGTGATGGCATACCATACAGATACTAAAAACCCACATGTTCACGTAATAATCAATGTGAGCAAATCAGATGGTACTAGAATTCGAATTAGCGGTGACAAAGATTATGATGAGATGAAAAAGCGGTTTGCAAATAATCTTAAAGATTATGGATATGATGTTAAGTCATCCATTAAGAAAGAAGCAATACGTGAAGAATGGAAAGAACTAACATCTAAGACAAACCGAAATGAATATGAGGTGGTGGAATTTGGAAGCAGCAGCTACCAGCTTGATAAAACAAAGGATCGCAATAATTACCTTGTATACAGGACGCATAACGGCAAGGAAGTTACTGTATGGGGCAAGGAGATAACCTCCGAGATCAAGAACAATGATGTACGAGTAGGCGACAAAATCAAACTAAAGAAAATAGGTACAAGAGATATTAAAGTCCCCGTATATTCTAAAGATGGTTGTGATATTGTGTCGTGGAAAAGTGCCAAGCGGAATATTTGGGAAATAAAGAATTTAAGCCGTGATATAGAGATCACACCAAAAACTGATGAGCATAAACTGACTGAAATTACGCTAGATGGTGAGATAAGGCAACAAATGCATATGAAATCACGAAAAGAGTTTGATCATGAGAAAAATATGTTGCTAAATCCAGAATGGCTTTGGGCTCTGTCTCATCAATTGTGTAAATTTCGTGAACCATTAAATTCTACCATCAAATTTGATCATAAAATGAGCCATAGCTTCATTCCAATTGGGGATAGGCATAGACCATTTTTTGGTAATATAATCAATTGTCAGATATAAAACTTTAAATACTGCGTCATCATTTGGAAAGATGCGTTTATTCTTAGTAACTTTTCTCAATTGGCTATTCAGCGATTCTATCGCATTTGTAGTGTAAATAATCTTACGAATCTCCTTTGGATATTGCAAGAAAATTATCAAATTATCCCAATTATTATACCAAGATTTAGCTATATGCGGATATTGCTTACTCCATTTTTGATCAAATGACTCAAGAGCTAATTCTGCTTCTTTTTCAGTAGCAGAAGTATAGATTAGTTTCAAATCCGCTGCTAATTGCTTTCTATCTTTATATGATACATATTTGAGGCTATTCCTGATCTGATGGACAATACAAATTTGATGTTCAGTTTTCGGATATACTGATGCAATAGCATCAGACATACCAGTTAGATTATCACTACAAGCAATTAAGATATCTTTTACTCCTCGATTCTTCATTTCAGTAAAATTACCAAGCCAAAATTTAGCTCCTTCATTCTCACTTATCCATAAGCCTAAAATATCCTTTCTGCCAGATAAATCTATTCCTAAAGCTACATATACTGATTTATTAATAATAAGTTTATCTTGTCTTACTTTCACTACTAAACAGTCAAAATATACTATAGGGTATACTGATTCAAGAGGTCTACTCTGCCAAATCTTGACCTCATCTATTACTTCATCTGTAATCCTGCTGATTAGGCTCTCACTGATCTCAGCTCCATATAATTCTTGCAATTGTGTTTTAATATCAGACACACTCATACCCTTCGCATATAAGGATATTATCTTTTGGTCTAAGCCATCTATTCTTGTTTGTTTCTTTGAGACTATTATAGGTTCAAATTTACCTTGTCTGTCTCTTGGAACATTTAGCTCTATAGTACCATTCTCACTAATCAGATTCTTACTAAAACTACCATTCCTCGCATTCTCAGTTTCAGCTCTATCATACTTGCTATAACCTAAATGTTCTGACATCTCAGCATGCAGTGCTCGCTCTAAAATACCCTTGGTTAATTCCTTAATTAATCCATTCTGACTTAGTACTGTTTTTAAATCTACTCCGCCTTCTATCAGCAAATCTATTGCTTCATTTATTTTTTTATTCTTCTCTATTTGCATTTCTGTTACCTATATTTTTAATTACTTCTAATATAGGCTCAACAAAAATTTACACAATCATTGCAAAAGACTCTGGCTTTGTTGCATAAATAAGCTTTTGAATATACTGCCCCTAACCCCGCAATGCTAGCCTAGCCAACAGGCACAGAGATAGGTTTACCAATTTCAAACATTTTGTTTAATAAGTGGCATTTAATAGACATTTCTTTTGTCATATTTTGATCATGTCTTGATAGAAACTTACTACCAAAAGAAGTTTTAAATCGAAAGAACGTGTTCTCTACACGCTCCCTTCTACCATAATTATTCTTTACCCTCCATGCTTGGTATCCTTTGTTTTGTTGATATATAACAGCTGCATCTCTCTCAGTTTTATCCCTAAGCGATTGAACTTTTACTGAAGAGTTTGGGGGTCTAATAACTGGTTTTATCTTCTTCTTTCTCAACAATTGATATGTAGATTCACCGTCATACCCTCGATCTCCCAGAAAATCCTTGGCTCTGACATTAGCTATTAGTAGTCCAATCTGTGATCTATCATCTATAGTATGCTCTGTGGTACTATCGGCAAGTATCATACCTTGATCTTCTATAACGATATGTAGCTTTTTCCATATGCGACGCTTATATTGCTTACCATGCTTATTTTCTAGCCATTCGTTCCCTGTGTAGGCTTGTATCCCTGTACTATCCATTGAAATACAACTAAATTCTTTATCTTGATTTCCATGTAAATACCTAAGATCTAATGACTTCATACGCTTACTTAATGTTGTATAGTCTGGACATCTAATAGATAAACCCGATATTTCAAAGAGCCAGTTTATAAAGCCTTGGGTTTGGCGTAACTTAAGACCGAATAAGCATCTGATCTTCAAACACTGTAATATAGCGTGATCACTATAGCGTCTAGGTCTTCCTCGTTTCATTTCCTCTCTGTAATCAGCATACCAGCCAATCGCCAAATCACTGGCAATCATAAAATCTATGCGACCCCTATTGCGTAAAAAATTATTATATTCTGACCAATTCGTTATTTTATATTTAGAATACTTGCGTGATTTACTAAAAGGGGCTTTCTTCCGAGATCTCATATAATCTGGATTATTTTTTAATTCAGGACATCTTACCAGATTATCACCACTCTTGCTCTACAAATTTTATTTATGCAACAAAGCCGTGCGGGGTCAGAAGCAACAAATTCTTGAGTATGGATAGGCAAAGGGTGGAGTATTGGAAAGCCCCGTACGGGGCTTTCGTGTTCTATGCAGAACACTATTTCATTGCTGCCGCAGACTCTCATTAATACTTGTACTACTATATTGACACGTTCGTGGTATTCTTAATATCAGAATATTATTCTACGATTACTAAAATATAGGTATATAATATACGCAAAATATTATTTTTTATACTCTCTAAATCAGGAGTTTCGCACTTAGCAAAGTTGCGAATCAGTTAAAAGCCATCTGATATTGTTTTGAATTGATGTTTTTATAACTTCCCAAGTTTGTTGATATAAAGTAATGTTTTCATTTATCCTCCTTTTATTCATATCAAGCCAGGCAAATACTGCAAGGCAAATATGATTTCTTTGAGCTCGGCCCGTGCGTGCCTGACAGCGTTCAATACCACAAGTTTGTTTTAATTCTCGATGATAAACCTCTATAGACCAACGTGCCTTAACAATTTTCTCTATTTGCTCACGTGTGGGATTTTCCAAGTTCGTTGTTATGTAATCAATGCGACCATTCTTTGCCACAAACTTAAATACCGTAACCCAACCGTATCCACGTAGGTGAATTTTTAGCCCCTCATCGGGTATCTCTAAACTTTCCAAGCTAACATTATGATTAACTTTTCTATTTTTCCTTAGGGTGGTAACCCATAGCCAGCCTAAATTACGTATATGTTTTAAATTCTCCAACCCGCTATACCAAGCATCCATGACTATGGCATCAGGATTGAGACCTCTTTCTTTAGCTAAAGTAAGCATATCACAAAAATGCTCATTCTTTGTTTTACCATCAGTGTCTTTATCATATATTCTATAATCTACGGGAGTAGATTGAGCAATTTTAGTATTGTAATGTAGTAAGTTTACCATTCCTATACCAGGTATAACATCATGTACAGCTCCAGAATATTGATAACGTACAAGCTCAATCTTCTGACTGTATTGCTTTGATAATAAGGTGTCATCCCCCACTAATAAACACGGTGCTTCCCAATCTATATATTTGGACACTTCCTTATAGATTTCGCTAGGACGAAAATCCTTACTCTTTAACCATCGACTTGCACTATCGTGAGATAGATCTACTGGACTCACTTCAGATAATGCCTTGCTAGTATATCTGACACTACTTGCTTGTAAAAATGATTTATATAAGTCCTTGCTACATTTTGTTCTTGTCATTTTTATCTAAAACTATTTTTCTCTAGATTAACATACTTTTTGCTAAGTGCGAAACTCCTGATGTAATCAATGCGACCATTTTTTGCCACAAACTTAAATACCGTAACCCAACCGTATCCACGTAGGTGAATTTTTAGCCCTTCATCGGGAATCTCTAAAGTTTCCAAGCTAACATTACGATTAACTTTTCTATTTTTTCTTAGGTTGGTAACCCATATCCAACCTAAATTACGTATATGTTTTAAATTATCCAAACCACTATACCAAGCATCCATAACTATAGCATCAGGCTTGATACCTCTTTCTTTAGCTAAAGTAAGCATATCACAAAAATGCTCGTTCTTTGTTTTACCATCAGTTTCTTTATCATATATTCTATAATCTACAGGAGTAGATTGATCAATTTGAGTATTGTAATGCAGTAAGTTTACCATTCCTATACCAGGTATAACATCATGTACAGCCCCAGAATATTGATAATTTACAAGCTCGATCCTCTTACTGTATTGCTTTGACAATAAGGTGTCATCTCCCACTAATAAACAAGGATCTTCCAGATCAATATATTTTGACACTTTGCTATAGATTTCGCTAGGGCGAAAATCCTTACTCTTTAACCATCGACTTGCACTATCGTGCGATAGATCTAATGGACTTACTTCAGATAATGCTTTGCTAGTATATCTTACACTACTTGCTTGTAAGAATGATTTATATAAATCTTTGCTACATTTTGATCTTGTCATTTTTATCTAAAACTATTTTTCTCTAGATTAGCATATTATTTGCTAAGTGCGAAACTCCTGAAAAGAAGAATTAAACCCAAATAATAAGCTATATAAATTAAGAGAATTAATAAATTGGTCTAGGCTCGAAGAGTGGTTATCAAAAAATGTTTGTATTAAGAAATTTGGTAGAAATAGAAAATGTCATAGAGTGATGCTTGGCATAACGATGCTACAAGCAATGTATAATTTTTCAGATTCATTATCAGAGGAAGAGCTAAAAGAGAATATGTATTGGCAGTATTTCTGCGGGTGGGAATATATAGAAAAAGACATAGCTATCTCGGAAACTAGTATACGACGGTTTCGTAGTGTATTAGGTGAAGCTGGATATAATGAGATATTATCGGAGTTGATCAGGGTTGGGATAAAAACTAACACAATTAAAAAAAAAGATTTGGAATTAATCATCGCTGATACGACTGTACAAATTAAGAATATCAAACACCCACACGATGTTTATTTAATGGATAAAGCTAGGCTTAGCATAGTAAAGCTTTGCAACAGTTTGGGTATACATTTGAATGAAACATACGCTAGAACCTATAAACGCGATATAGTAAAGCTATGGAAATATAAAGAACATAGTAAAGCCAAGAAGCGTTGGAAAATAATGAAGCATTTAAAAATATTACTGGGTCGTTTGATTAGAGTATGTGAGCGTGAGATCAAAAATAAGCAATTAAACTTGTCTCTCAAAAATCAAGAAGTATTGCAAAAAATAAAACAAATACATAACCAATCTGTTTTAAAAAGAGAAGCTAAAAAGCAATATAAAGAAGATAACAAAGTATTATATAGTCTATCCGCCAAAAACACTTCAAATCCTGATCATTTGTAATGGGATAGAGTTTTGACAACAAATTGCTAAGATTTTCAATAAAAATTAATAAGTTATGTTAATTTTTACTGATACATTTCTGTGTTGGTCTAATTTTGATATGGAGCTACTGTTAACGATTTTTTATCGTCATCTAGAGTCTTTTGCAATGATTGTGTAAATTTTTGTTGAGCCTATATTAGAAGTAATTAAAAATATAGGTAACAGAAATGCAAATAGAGAAGAATAAAAAAATAAATGAAGCAATAGATTTGCTGATAGAAGGCGGAGTAGATTTAAAAACAGTACTAAGTCAGAATGGATTAATTAAGGAATTAACCAAGGGTATTTTAGAGCGAGCACTGCATGCTGAGATGTCAGAACATTTAGGTTATAGCAAGTATGATAGAGCTGAAACTGAGAATGCGAGGAATGGTAGTTTTAGTAAGAATCTGATTAGTGAGAATGGTACTATAGAGCTAAATGTTCCAAGAGACAGACAAGGTAAATTTGAACCTATAATAGTCTCAAAGAAACAAACAAGAATAGATGGCTTAGACCAAAAGATAATATCCTTATATGCGAAGGGTATGAGTGTGTCTGATATTAAAACACAATTGCAAGAATTATATGGAGCTGAGATCAGTGAGAGCCTAATCAGCAGGATTACAGATGAAGTAATAGATGAGGTCAAGATTTGGCAGAGTAGACCTCTTGAATCAGTATACCCTATAGTATATTTTGACTGTTTAGTAGTGAAAGTAAGACAAGATAAACTTATTATTAATAAATCAGTATATGTAGCTTTAGGAATAGATTTATCTGGCAGAAAGGATATTTTAGGCTTATGGATAAGTGAGAATGAAGGAGCTAAATTTTGGCTTGGTAATTTTACTGAAATGAAGAATCGAGGAGTAAAAGATATCTTAATTGCTTGTAGTGATAATCTAACTGGTATGTCTGATGCTATTGCATCAGTATATCCGAAAACTGAACATCAAATTTGTATTGTCCATCAGATCAGGAATAGCCTCAAATATGTATCATATAAAGATAGAAAGCAATTAGCAGCGGATTTGAAACTAATCTATACTTCTGCTACTGAAAAAGAAGCAGAATTAGCTCTTGAGTCATTTGATCAAAAATGGAGTAAGCAATATCCGCATATAGCTAAATCTTGGTATAATAATTGGGATAATTTGATAATTTTCTTGCAATATCCAAAGGAGATTCGTAAGATTATTTACACTACAAATGCGATAGAATCGCTGAATAGCCAATTGAGAAAAGTTACTAAGAATAAACGCATCTTTCCAAATGATGACGCAGTATTTAAAGTTTTATATCTGACAATTGATTATATTACCAAAAAATGGTCTATGCCTATCCCCAATTGGAATGAAGCTATGGCTCATTTTATGATCAAATTTGATGGTAGAATTTAATGGTTCACGAAATTTACACAATTGATGAGACAGAGCCTTCATCTAGTTTTTGCATGATGATATTTTTGATTTATGTGGAGTTAGACACGATTTGTAAATGATTTGCAATGCATCGTAAATTCAAACCAATAGCAGAGATTATTGGATTGATAATATCTCCTATCATACCTTTCAAGAAGTTTCTACCCATCCGACCATATTGCTTTAAGTGACCTATTATTGGTTCTATGGCACTGCGTCTCTTGATCATAGACTTGTCCTCTTGTAACAACTTCTTCCGCGTTTTTGGGGTATATACCTTACTCTTCTCCTTTACATTGCTACCACTATACCCAAGATCAACAAATGATTTCTTTATCTTGATTCCAGTGACACTCTCTACTGCTTCAAAGCTCTGATGCAATGTATGACCATCATAAGGATTATTATGAAACGATTTTGCGGATAAAACAAAATTTCTACGACCACTTACTACTACCGCTACTTTATTGCCAAACTCATATGGCTTGTTGCGTTTTCCCTTTCCTATACACTCTACTTCAGGGGCATGAAAACTATATAATACTTTGTTATCTTCTTTATATTGCTTTTTAGCTTCTCTTTTTAAAACAGATTGGTTATGTATTTGTTTTATTTTTTGCAATACTTCTTGATTTTTGAGAGACAAGTTTAATTGCTTATTTTTGATCTCACGCTCACATACTCTAATCAAACGACCCAGTAATATTTTTAAATGCTTCATTATTTTCCAACGCTTCTTGGCTTTACTATGTTCTTTATATTTCCATAGCTTTACTATATCGCGTTTATAGGTTCTAGCGTATGTTTCATTCAAATGTATACCCAAACTGTTGCAAAGCTTTACTATGCTAAGCCTAGCTTTATCCATTAAATAAACATCGTGTGGGTGTTTGATATTCTTAATTTGTACAGTCGTATCAGCGATGATTAATTCCAAATCTTTTTTTTTAATTGTGTTAGTTTTTATCCCAACCCTGATCAACTCCGATAATATCTCATTATATCCAGCTTCACCTAATACACTACGAAACCGTCGTATACTAGTTTCCGAGATAGCTATGTCTTTTTCTATATATTCCCACCCGCAGAAATACTGCCAATACATATTCTCTTTTAGCTCTTCCTCTGATAATGAATCTGAAAAATTATACATTGCTTGTAGCATCGTTATGCCAAGCATCACTCTATGACATTTTCTATTTCTACCAAATTTCTTAATACAAACATTTTTTGATAACCACTCTTCGAGCCTAGACCAATTTATTAATTCTCTTAATTTATATAGCTTATTATTTGGGTTTAATTCTTCTTTTAATTTATAACCAAACAGTCTCCCTTGTTCTTGCGATTTGATAATGTTGTCTATTGGCATTGACTGAAATCCATAAGGTTTATGACCATATTTTATCATTTTCTTACGGATTGTTGTATTACTTCTTGTCTTAAAACCATATTATCTATAAGGCTTGTAGAGTTTTGGCGGACGGACTATATAATCTGCGTCACCTATTACTTCCGCTCTAATAAAACCTTTTTCAAAGTCGGTATGAATAATACCTGCAGCCCCCAGGGGCAAGCGTACCATCTTTAAAAGTCCAGCTATGTGCTTCTTTAGGACCAATCGTAAAAAAGCTTTTCAGATTTAAGAGATTATACCCTTCTTTAATTACTTGACTTAATCCTGTTTCTTCGAGGTCAATACTATTTAGGAATTCTTTTTTCTCGTCCTCATCTTCAAGCAAAGCAATATCTGCTTCTATTTTTGAGGAAATAACAACACTTTTAGCTTCTTCTTTTTTTGCTTGTTCTGCTACTAATTTTGTAAACGCGTTACCACTTGCTGCATCCTTTTCAAGTACATTACACACATATAGAACAGGCTTAGAAGTAAGTAGCTGTAACTGCTTGAGATTACCAGTTCCTAAAGTTTTATTTAGCACTCTTGCAGGTTTACCATCGGCTAATACTTTATGAACCTCTATTAATAGCTCTATTTGCTCTGCTAAAGTCTTATCACCTGATTTCAAACGTTTTTCGCTTGTAGCAAGTCGCTTTTCCACCGATTCTATATCGGCAAGTATTAACTCCATCTCAATTATTTCAAGGTCATGAATCGGATCAACCTTATGATGTACGTGCGTTACATCTTCATCCTCAAAACAACGTAACACATGCAATATTGCGTCTACTTCTCTAATGTTTGATAAGAACTTATTACCAAGCCCCTCCCCTTTGCTTGCACCTTTAACAAGACCTGCAATATCGACAAATTCGATATAAGATGGAATAATTTTTTTACTTCCTACAAGTCTAGCTAGCTTTTGTAAACGCTCATCAGGTACTGAAACAACGGCACTATTTGGTTCAATCGTACAAAACGGATAATTAGCAGCTTCAGCTGCCACGCTTGCCGTTAAGGCATTAAATAACGTTGACTTACCGACATTCGGCAAACCCACAATTCCTAATTTTAATGTCATAAATCTTTCCTTAGTAAATACATAACTGAATCTTTTTCATAGCCATGTCTTGTAAATTCTAGCTTATATCCTAATTTTTCATAAAACGGTTTCGCTTGAAAGTCCATAGTCGATAAAGCAACAAAATTACAGCCACGCTCACGTGCCAATTCTTCAGCTTTTTCCATTAACATTCTTCCATATTTTTTGTTTCTATGATTTTCATCTACAAATGATGCTCCTCGCAGCAGAGCTACGAGGTATCTATCCCAAAAGCTTTAACTGTTTTTGTTGCAATGCTTTATAAGAAGGTTTGCCTGAACCTTGATTCTGTACATAATTACGTAATTTCTGCTCATCACCATGTTTACCTACTGTGCTCATAAAATATCCTTTACTCCAAAACTCACTTCCCCATAATTTTTCTTTAAGATTTGGATATTTCTCAAACATTTTCTTAGAAGTAATACTTTTTATGATTTGAGTTATTTTTGTTGGGCTATACATTGGTATTGACTGTAATAAAAAATGTACGTGATCTTTATCTACTCCTATTTCTAAAAATCTAATTTCATAACGATCTTCTATGTGCTCACAAATTTTACACAAATAATCATCTAGTTCTTTATTGAATATTACTCTTCTATACTTTGCCGGCGTTACTAAATGATATATTAACCTGAATTCTGGATTAATCTAGGTTTGGAAGTAAGTATTTACAAGGGATAGAAGATACTCTATATAATTTTTAGCAAAAAAACAAGAGTATCCCCATGAAGAAAGATATTACTGCATTATTTTGTTTTGTCGATGATTTTTGTAAAATTAGCGAGCAGTGGATTAATCTCTCAGGGTTTAATTCCCCGAAGCTCTGCTTCGTGATATCATAAGAAACAACTAAAACTTTTTTAGATACCTCGTAGCTCTGCTGCGAGGAGCATCATTAATAAAAACCCTACAAGAAAGCCTGAAATAAGCTATTCTGAGCTGTTAACAATAGTGCTTTTATACCATCAATCACCTTGTAAAAACTTTAAATATTTTTATATGTCCTATCTACAATTATATAAATCAGACTTTGTAACTCTTCCATCATATACTCGTTTTATAGCTCTAAAACTAAGAGTTCTGAGTTATTTAGTTTTATTACTTGAATGGTATATGCAGGCAGCTCAATCTACGGGAGTTTCTTATATTGACGCCACATCTTTAGAGGTTTGTCATCGAAAAAGAATCTCTCGTAATAAAGTCTTTGCCGGTATTGCTGCTTTGGGTAAAACAACAAAAAGTTGGTTTTTTGGTCTAAAATTACATTTGGTTATTAACGAAAAAGGTGAGATTCAAGATCTAAAACTAACGCCTGGTAATGTAGATGATAGAGCGCCGGTTTCGATAATCACCAAACATATCACGGGATTATTGTTTGGCGATAAGGGTTATATCAAACAGGCGCTCTTTGATGATCTATACAGCAAAGGAATCAAGTTAGTAACTGGCATAAAGAAGAAAATGAAGAATAAACTTATGCCATTATTTGAAAAAATATTATTACGCAAACGCTCAATTATCGAAACAGTATTTAGTGTGCTGAAGGGTGCTTTCGAGATCGAACATACAAGACATAGATCAATTTGGAATGCCTTTGTACATATCTTATCCGCCCTAATTGCATACTGTATGAAACCTAACAAACCTGCTATATCTCAAAATTAGCTAATCCAGAATTCAGGTTTAAAAGGCATTAGCTCAAGAATTTTATTGCAAGAATTTACTCATTTACGAAAACAATTTTGGGGCAATCATTTGTGGGCTAGGGGCTATATGGCAGTCAGTTCAGGTAATATAACTGATGAAATGATACAGCACTATATTGATGAACAGGAAGGTGAACCTGTGAATGATGATCGATTTCTAATCGATTCCACTTTATAACCCCTCAGCTTATAGCTGAGGGTTGTTTAGTTCCTTTACCAACGGTGACTTATGAATACTCGCATTATCCATTATTACACATTGTCCAGGTTTTAGTGATGGGCATAATAGCTCACCTACCCACTGATTAAATAATTGCTTATCAATATAACCGGGATGCTCTAACGGAGCAATTAATTCTTTGGTGGAGTCTTGTGCAATGATTGTGTAAATTTTTGTTGAGCCTATATAGCTAACGCGGAAAGGTTTTTACCATAGTTTTTGTATTTACTCACATATTCACCAGATCTAAATCCTATTAAACATTGCTGGACTAACTTTAAAAACTGTTTACGTAAAATTATTGATCAATGCCTAAGTTTTTCCTAATCTGTGGTAGAAACATTTCCGTGTTAGCTATATTAGAAGTAATTAAAAATATAGGTAACAGAAATGCAAATAGAGAAGAATAAAAAAATAAATGAAGCAATAGATTTGCTGATAGAAGGCGGAGTAGATTTAAAAACAGTACTAAGTCAGAATGGATTAATTAAGGAAATGATGCTCCTCGCAGCAGAGCTACGAGGTATCTAAAAAAGTTTTAGTTGTTTCTTATGATATCACGAAGCAGAGCTTCGGGGAATTAAACCCTGAGAGATTAATAAATCAGTATATGTAGCTTTAGGAATAGATTTATCTGGCAGAAAGGATATCAGGAGTTTCGCACTTAGCAAAAAGTATGTTAATCTAGAGAAAAATAGTTTTAGATAAAAATGACAAGAACACAATGTAGCAAGGACTTATATAAATCATTTTTACAAGCAAGTAGTGTCAGATATACTAGCAAGGCATTATCTGAAGTGAGTCCAGTAGATCTATCTCACGATAGTGCAAGTCGATGGTTAAAGAGTAAGGATTTTCGTCCTAGCGAAATCTATAAGGAAGTGTCAAAATATATAGATTGGGAAGCACCGTGTTTATTAGTGGGGGATGACACCTTATTATCAAAGCAATACAGTCAGAAGATTGAGCTTGTACGTTATCAATATTCTGGAGCTGTACATGATGTTATACCTGGTATAGGAATGGTAAACTTACTACATTACAATACTAAAATTGCTCAATCTACTCCCGTAGATTATAGAATATATGATAAAGACACTGATGGTAAAACAAAGAATGAGCATTTTTGTGATATGCTTACTTTAGCTAAAGAAAGAGGTCTCAATCCTGATGCCATAGTCATGGATGCTTGGTATAGCGGGTTGGAGAATTTAAAACATATACGTAATTTAGGCTGGCTATGGGTTACCACCCTAAGGAAAAATAGAAAAGTTAATCATAATGTTAGCTTGGAAAGTTTAGAGATACCCGATGAGGGGCTAAAAATTCACCTACGTGGATACGGTTGGGTTACGGTATTTAAGTTTGTGGCAAAGAATGGTCGCATTGATTACATAACAACGAACTTGGAAAATCCCACACGTGAGCAAATAGAGAAAATTGTTAAGGCACGTTGGTCTATAGAGGTTTATCATCGAGAATTAAAACAAACTTGTGGTATTGAACGCTGTCAGGCACGCACGGGCCGAGCTCAAAGAAATCATATTTGCCTTGCAGTATTTGCCTGGCTTGATATGAATAAAAGGAGGATAAATGAAAACATTACTTTATATCAACACACTTGGGAAGTTATAAAAACATCAATTCAAAACAATATCAGATGGCTTTTAACTGATTCGCAACTTTGCTAAGTGCGAAACTCCTGGATATTTTAGGCTTATGGATAAGTGAGAATGAAGGAGCTAAATTTTGGCTTGGTAATTTTACTGAAATGAAGAATCGAGGAGTAAAAGATATCTTAATTGCTTGTAGTGATAATCTAACTGGTATGTCTGATGCTATTGCATCAGTATATCCGAAAACTGAACATCAAATTTGTATTGTCCATCAGATCAGGAATAGCCTCAAATATGTATCATATAAAGATAGAAAGCAATTAGCAGCGGATTTGAAACTAATCTATACTTCTGCTACTGAAAAAGAAGCAGAATTAGCTCTTGAGTCATTTGATCAAAAATGGAGTAAGCAATATCCGCATATAGCTAAATCTTGGTATAATAATTGGGATAATTTGATAATTTTCTTGCAATATCCAAAGGAGATTCGTAAGATTATTTACACTACAAATGCGATAGAATCGCTGAATAGCCAATTGAGAAAAGTTACTAAGAATAAACGCATCTTTCCAAATGATGACGCAGTATTTAAGGTTTTATATCTGACAATTGATTATATTACCAAAAAATGGTCTATGCCTATCCCCAATTGGAATGAAGCTATGGCTCATTTTATGATCAAATTTGATGGTAGAATTTAATGGTTCACGAAATTTACACAATTGATGAGACAGAGCCCTTTGGTGCCCTATTATAACCAGCAACTATATTTACTCGCTCAGTAGCAAAACCTGCTTGCTCTGAGTAAGCTCTTGTTCCTCTTTCTGATCATCCGTACAACATGGTTATATTATTACTTACCCCCATTTCGTCACAATACACAAGTTTATCAGATGCTATTTGATCAATATATTCCACAAATTGTTTTCTAGCTTCTTCATCCCTGCCTTTGTATTTTGGCTCTTTTTTTATATGTAATTTTCATTCTATGAAGCGTGTCATAAAATGTGCTCATTGGCAGCTCGGGCGCTACTGCATTTCTTATATCTGTAGCTCGGCTATCAGGATTATTTGCTAAAAATTCAATTATATTCTCCTTATTAGTAAACCTAGCATCACGTCCACTTTGCAGATGTTGTCTTGAGCTGTAGTCTCCATTTTCTTTATAACCAGGAGTTTCGCACTTAGCAAAAAGTATGTTAATCTAGAGAAAAATAGTTTTAGATAAAAATGACAAGAACAAAATGTAGCAAGGACTTATATAAATCATTTTTACAAGCAAGTAGTGTCAGATATACTAGCAAGGCATTATCTGAAGTGAGTCCAGTAGATCTATCTCACGATAGTGCAAGTCGATGGTTAAAGAGTAAGGATTTTCGTCCTAGCGAAATCTATAAGGAAGTGTCAAAATATATAGATTGGGAAGCACCGTGTTTATTAGTGGGGGATGACACCTTATTATCAAAGCAATACAGTCAGAAGATTGAGCTTGTACGTTATCAATATTCTGGAGCTGTACATGATGTTATACCTGGTATAGGAATGGTAAACTTACTACATTACAATACTAAAATTGCTCAATCTACTCCCGTAGATTATAGAATATATGATAAAGACACTGATGGTAAAACAAAGAATGAGCATTTTTGTGATATGCTTACTTTAGCTAAAGAAAGAGGTCTCAATCCTGATGCCATAGTCATGGATGCTTGGTATAGCGGGTTGGAGAATTTAAAACATATACGTAATTTAGGCTGGCTATGGGTTACCACCCTAAGGAAAAATAGAAAAGTTAATCATAATGTTAGCTTGGAAAGTTTAGAGATACCCGATGAGGGGCTAAAAATTCACCTACGTGGATACGGTTGGGTTACGGTATTTAAGTTTGTGGCAAAGAATGGTCGCATTGATTACATAACAACGAACTTGGAAAATCCCACACGTGAGCAAATAGAGAAAATTGTTAAGGCACGTTGGTCTATAGAGGTTTATCATCGAGAATTAAAACAAACTTGTGGTATTGAACGCTGTCAGGCACGCACGGGCCGAGCTCAAAGAAATCATATTTGCCTTGCAGTATTTGCCTGGCTTGATATGAATAAAAGGAGGATAAATGAAAACATTACTTTATATCAACAAACTTGGGAAGTTATAAAAACATCAATTCAAAACAATATCAGATGGCTTTTAACTGATTCGCAACTTTGCTAAGTGCGAAACTCCTGATAACGTCTAATCCAATTTGATATCGTATGACGCTCTATACCTAATAAGTCTATCCGCCAAAAACACTTCAAATCCTGATCATTTGTAATGGGATAGAGTTTTGACAACAAATTGCTAAGATTTTCAATAAAAATTAATAAGTTATGTTAATTTTTACTGATACATTTCTGTGTTGGTCTAATTTTGATATGGAGCTATTGTTAACGATTTTTTATCGTTCATCTAGTTTTTGCATGATGATATTTTTGATTTATGTGGAGTTAGACACGATTTGTAAATGATTTGCAATGCATCGTAAATTCAAACCAATAGCAGAGATTATTGGATTGATAATATCTCCTATCATACCTTTCAAGAAGTTTCTACCCATCCGACCATATTGCTTTAAGTGACCTATTATTGGTTCTATGGCACTGCGTCTCTTGATCATAGACTTGTCCTCTTGTAACAACTTCTTCCGCGTTTTTGGGGTATATACCTTACTCTTCTCCTTTACATTGCTACCACTATACCCAAGATCAACAAATGATTTCTTTATCTTGATTCCAGTGACACTCTCTACTGCTTCAAAGCTCTGATGCAATGTATGACCATCATAAGGATTATTATGAAACGATTTTGCGGATAAAACAAAATTTCTACGACCACTTACTACTACCGCTACTTTATTGCCAAACTCATATGGCTTGTTGCGTTTTCCCTTTCCTATACACTCTACTTCAGGGGCATGAAAACTATATAATACTTTGTTATCTTCTTTATATTGCTTTTTAGCTTCTCTTTTTAAAACAGATTGGTTATGTATTTGTTTTATTTTTTGCAATACTTCTTGATTTTTGAGAGACAAGTTTAATTGCTTATTTTTGATCTCACGCTCACATACTCTAATCAAACGACCCAGTAATATTTTTAAATGCTTCATTATTTTCCAACGCTTCTTGGCTTTACTATGTTCTTTATATTTCCATAGCTTTACTATATCGCGTTTATAGGTTCTAGCGTATGTTTCATTCAAATGTATACCCAAACTGTTGCAAAGCTTTACTATGCTAAGCCTAGCTTTATCCATTAAATAAACATCGTGTGGGTGTTTGATATTCTTAATTTGTACAGTCGTATCAGCGATGATTAATTCCAAATCTTTTTTTTTAATTGTGTTAGTTTTTATCCCAACCCTGATCAACTCCGATAATATCTCATTATATCCAGCTTCACCTAATACACTACGAAACCGTCGTATACTAGTTTCCGAGATAGCTATGTCTTTTTCTATATATTCCCACCCGCAGAAATACTGCCAATACATATTCTCTTTTAGCTCTTCCTCTGATAATGAATCTGAAAAATTATACATTGCTTGTAGCATCGTTATGCCAAGCATCACTCTATGACATTTTCTATTTCTACCAAATTTCTTAATACAAACATTTTTTGATAACCACTCTTCGAGCCTAGACCAATTTATTAATTCTCTTAATTTATATAGCTTATTATTTGGGTTTAATTCTTCTTTTAATTTATAACCAAACAGTTTCCCTTGTTCTTGCGATTTGATAATGTTGTCTATTGGCATTGACTGAAATCCATAAGGTTTATGACCATATTTTATCATTTTCTTACGGATTGTTGTATTACTTCTTGTCTTAAAACCATATTATCTATAAGGCTTGTAGAGTTTTGGCGGACGGACTATATAGTTTTCATGCCCCTGAAGTAGAGTGTATAGGAAAGGGAAAACGCAACAAGCCATATGAGTTTGGCAATAAAGTAGCGGTAGTAGTAAGTGGTCGTAGAAATTTTGTTTTATCCGCAAAATCGTTTCATAATAATCCTTATGATGGTCATACATTGCATCAGAGCTTTGAAGCAGTAGAGAGTGTCACTGGAATCAAGATAAAGAAATCATTTGTTGATCTTGGGTATAGTGGTAGCAATGTAAAGGAGAAGAGTAAGGTATATACCCCAAAAACGCGGAAGAAGTTGTTACAAGAGGACAAGTCTATGATCAAGAGACGCAGTGCCATAGAACCAATAATAGGTCACTTAAAGCAATATGGTCGGATGGGTAGAAACTTCTTGAAAGGTATGATAGGAGATATTATCAATCCAATAATCTCTGCTATTGGTTTGAATTTACGATGCATTGCAAATCATTTACAAATCGTGTCTAACTCCACATAAATCAAAAATATCATCATGCAAAAACTAGATGAACGATAAAAAATCGTTAACAATAGCTCCATATCAAAATTAGACCAACACAGAAATGTATCAGTAAAAATTAACATAACTTATTAATTTTTATTGAAAATCTTAGCAATTTGTTGTCAAAACTCTATCCCATTACAAATGATCAGGATTTGAAGTGTTTTTGGCGGATAGACTAAATACTGCGTCATCATTTGGAAAGATGCGTTTATTCTTAGTAACTTTTCTCAATTGGCTATTCAGCGATTCTATCGCATTTGTAGTGTAAATAATCTTACGAATCTCCTTTGGATATTGCAAGAAAATTATCAAATTATCCCAATTATTATACCAAGATTTAGCTATATGCGGATATTGCTTACTCCATTTTTGAGCAAATGACTCAAGAGCTAATTCTGCTTCTTTTTCAGTAGCAGAAGTATAGATTAGTTTCAAATCCGCTGCTAATTGCTTTCTATCTTTATATGATACATATTTGAGGCTATTCCTGATCTGATGGACAATACAAATTTGATGTTCAGTTTTCGGATATACTGATGCAATAGCATCAGACATACCAGTTAGATTATCACTACAAGCAATTAAGATATCTTTTACTACTCGATTCTTCATTTCAGTAAAATTACCAAGCCAAAATTTAGCTCCTTCATTCTCACTTATCCATAAGCCTAAAATATCCTTTCTGCCAGATAAATCTATTCCTAAAGCTACATATACTGATTTATTAATAATAAGTTTATCTTGTCTTACTTTCACTACTAAACAGTCAAAATATACTATAGGGTATACTGATTCAAGAGGTCTACTCTGCCAAATCTTGACCTCATCTATTACTTCATCTGTAATCCTGCTGATTAGGCTCTCACTGATCTCAGCTCCATATAATTCTTGCAATTGTGTTTTCATATCAGACACACTCATACCCTTCGCATATAAGGATATTATCTTTTGGTCTAAGCCATCTATTCTTGTTTGTTTCTTTGAGACTATTATAGGTTCAAATTTACCTTGTCTGTCTCTTGGAACATTTATCTCTATAGTACCATTCTCACTAATCAGATTCTTACTAAAACTACCATTCCTCGCATTCTCAGTTTCAGCTCTATCATACTTGCTATAACCTATAGCTAACGCGAAAAGGTTTTTACCATAGTTTTTGTATTTACTCACATATTCACCAGATCTAAATCCTATTAAACATTGCTGGACTAACTTTAAAAACTGTTTACATAAAATTATTGATCAATGCCTAAGTTTTTCCTAATCTATGGTAGAAACATTTCCGTGTTAGCTATAAATGTTCTGACATCTCAGCATGCAGTGCTCGCTCTAAAATACCCTTGGTTAATTCCTTAATTAATCTCTCAGGGTTTAATTCCCCGAAGCTCTGCTTCGTGATATCATAAGAAACAACTAAAACTTTTTTAGATACCTCGTAGCTCTGCTGCGAGGAGCATCATTCCATTCTGACTTAGTACTGTTTTTAAATCTACTCCGCCTTCTATCAGCAAATCTATTGCTTCATTTATTTTTTTATTCTTCTCTATTTGCATTTCTGTTACCTATATTTTTAATTACTTCTAATATAGGCTCAACAAAAATTTACACAATCATTGCAAAAGACTCCAATTGGCTATTCAGCGATTCTATCGCATTTGTAGTGTAAATAATCTTACGAATCTCCTTTGGATATTGCAAGAAAATTATCAAATTATCCCAATTATTATACCAAGATTTAGCTATATGCGGATATTGCTTACTCCATTTTTGATCAAATGACTCAAGAGCTAATTCTGCTTCTTTTTCAGTAGCAGAAGTATAGATGAGTTTCAAATCCGCTGCTAATTGCTTTCTATCTTTATATGATACATATTTGAGGCTATTCCTGATCTGATGGACAATACAAATTTGATGTTCAGTTTTCGGATGATGAACGAACATTAGAATTACCCATGACGAATATTAAAATTACCCATTTTTGAGTAAAAAATATTGTCTAAAGTGTTACATTATTATCCTCCGATTTTATAGTTCATTTTTTGCCTTTAGCTGTAGCGATTCTATAACTTTCAGTATTGAGTTCAAGAATTGAAGAATGGTGAACCAATCTGTCAATAACTGCTGACGTAGTCATTTCATCTTTAAAAATAGTATTCCATTTTGCAAAAACTAAATTGCTAGTAATTAATACACTACGCATTTCATAACGTTCAGCTAATAAGGTAAATAAAACATCAGTTTCTTCACGATTATATGGTACATATGATATATCATCAATTATCAATATTTCAAAATAATCGAATTTTTTAATAATTTGCTTAAGTTTTAAACTAAGCTTTGCTTCTAGTAATTGTTGAACCAAATTAGCTGCTGTTGTATATAACAGGAGTTTCGCACTTAGCAAAATTGTGTATTAGTTAGAAGCCATTTAATGTTGTTCTGAATTGATGTTTTTATAACTTCCCAAGTTTGTTGATATAAAGTAATGTTTTCATTTATCCTCCTTTTGTTCATATCAAGCCAGGCCAATACAGCAAGGCAAATATGATTTCTTTGAGCTCGACCCGTGCGTGCCTGACAGCATTCAATACCACAAGTTTGTTTCAATTCTCGATGATAAACTTCTATAGACCAACGCGCCTTAACAATTTTCTCTATTTGCTCACGTGTAGGATTCTCTAAATTAGTTGTTATGTAATCAATGCGACCATTTTTTGCCACAAACTTAAATACCGTAACCCAACCGTATCCACGTAGGTGAATTTTTAGCCCTTCATCGGGAATCTCTAAAGTTTCCAAGCTAACATTACGATTAACTTTTCTATTTTTTCTTAGGTTGGTAACCCATATCCAACCTAAATTACGTATATGTTTTAAATTATCCAAACCACTATACCAAGCATCCATAACTATAGCATCAGGCTTGATACCTCTTTCTTTAGCTAAAGTAAGCATATCACAAAAATGCTCGTTCTTTGTTTTACCATCAGTTTCTTTATCATATATTCTATAATCTACAGGAGTAGATTGATCAATTTGAGTATTGTAATGCAGTAAGTTTACCATTCCTATACCAGGTATAACATCATGTACAGCCCCAGAATATTGATAATTTACAAGCTCGATCCTCTTACTGTATTGCTTTGACAATAAGGTGTCATCTCACACTAATAAACAAGGATCTTCCAGATCAATATATTTTGACACTTTGCTATAGATTTCGCTAGGGCGAAAATCCTTACTCTTTAACCATCGACTTGCACTATCGTGCGATAGATCTAATGGACTTACTTCAGATAATGCTTTGCTAGTATATCTTACACTACTTGCTTGTAAGAATGATTTATATAAATCTTTGCTACATTTTGATCTTGTCATTTTTATCTAAAACTATTTTTCTCTAGATTAGCATATTATTTGCTAAGTGCGAAACTCCTGTATAATACACGTCTACCAGCAAGACACCACTCACGTGCTAAACCTATACTAAGATGACTTTTGCCAGTGCCAGGATTACCAAAAATAAGTATATTTTCATAGCGATCCATAAATTCTCCTTGTGCAAGATATTGGATCTTAGTTGGCGATAATCCTGGGATACGCTTAATATCAAAGTTGCTTAATAACTTATCTCGAGAGAGTTTTGCTTGCTTCAGCAATCTGGCAATACGTTGTTGTTGTCTATGTTCTAACTCACGTATGGCTAACTCCTGTAGATAATCTATATATGTTTTCTTTTCTTGCTCAAAGCTTTCTGCAACTGATTTATAGCACGATGCAAAAGTAGGTAAGCAAAGGTTCTTGAGTAAATTATTTAGCGGTTGCGGAGTTATTATCTGTTTACTCATGCAACCTCCATTGTTTTAAAGCAATGTAATTGATCATATTCAGACAGTATTGGTTGATTAATTTTTACTGAACAAACAGTTTGAGTCTGGCTATTTAGTAAATCTGTAATATGATCAATTATTGGCTCAATCTTCTTTTCTAATAGCACTTCTAATGCAGTAACTACATTCAATTCTCCATACATTTTTGCTAATTGTAATATTTTAAGATATATTTTATGCCCTTTATATGGATATATAGAGATAAGCTGGTCATATACCTGACGAAATATAGCACGTGGGAATAAAGCTTCATAATATTGATATTGAACAAATGCTCCAGGTTTACGTACTAAACTATCAATAATATGTCTATAATCAATAACATAGCCATTGCTGATTCTAGACATTTTTTGTAAACATTTGTTACCATAGTAAAGCTCTATTTCTTCAGAATAAATATAAGCTTTTAAAGTATAACCTATTAAGCGACTAGGCACAGAATAAGCTACAGATAAAATACTAACTGTACTGCTTGGATTAACACGTACTGATAATATTGTAGGTGCATTCCATTTCCTGATTGGTAACTCTTTTAAATGAACTCATTCTTCAGCTAATTTTTCTTTTCTACAGCTATTTCGCTTTTCTTTAATTTGTGTAAGGAATAATTCATAAGCTTTTAAATCAACAAAATTACGTGATCCACGTAATAGCAGATGTTGATTCACTGCTTGCTTAAATGTATCATGACTTTTTTCAACAGAACCATTTTCATGACTGACGCCTGGATTATTTCGCGATGGTGCAACATTGTAATAACCAAGCAATTCTTGCCATCTTTCTGTAAATTGTCTACTATTACCACATTGCTTGGTAGCTGCACTTAAATTATCTGTACGATGCTCTGGTAAAACTCCACCTAACTCCCATACAGCTTTTTCAAACCCTGATGCTAATGTATCAAAACTTTCACTATGGCATATGCTAAAAGTTTCCCAACATGAATAAGGCAACATAAAATGAAATAGTAAGTGAGGATATGGTTGCCCACCAATACAAATACCCAATTGATTCATATTGGTCCAATCAGACTGACTCTGTTTGCCAGGAAGAATATTTTGTAAAAAGATTACTGTCTTATCCTTACCATGTGCAGCTCTCCATTGTTTCAACCTTTTCTGCAAACAGCGTAATTGCTTCCCATTATAATTCCCATGACACTTTTCTGTCAAATATGCTAATATGGTAGTTGCTTGCAACTCCGGTGCTGATTCTAGCATTGATTCTATTTCATCCCAGTGCTTCACAAATGGATCCTTACGTGTCCTATATTTACGTATTGTGCGTAATTCGCTTGGATACTTATTAATACGTAAATACTTACGTGCCGTTTTTATACTCATACCTGCTTTTGCAGCAGAAATTATCTGATTATATTTTTTGATCTTTTGCATTAAAATACCTACTTGGTTATTTGTACATGTCATCAGTAATTCTCGAATAATATTTAAATATTTAAAAATAAATTTTTATTCGATTTTACTGTCCATAGTTACTTCTTTTTTATAGGTAATTTTAATGTTCGTTGAGGGTAATTCTAATATTCGTTAGTCAATTAATGATTAAATGTAATTTAAATCCCATAAACCAACCATAACTACTCATCCCAACTTTGGCAATTTTACCAAAAACTCTATTACTAGAAGTGCGCTTAGCATGACAAATAGATAGTTTTGTTGAATCAATAAAATATATTCCCGTATCTTCGCCTCGTAGTAATTGCAACATTATTGACAATGGCAATATTAACCTTGGCCATAATTGTACTATTCTACTATAACATGGTAAATTAAAGTAACCCTTATATTTATGCGGTAAGTAGTATAAATAATAGTTTTTAAAGTCCTTGCAAGGCGATAGATAAAAATATATGACTATTGTCATCAATTCTGCAAGACTTAATTTTCCTATTCTATGCCTTTGCTGATTTGTTGATAATAGACGGTGTTCTATCCATTCTTCATATATTTTACACAAATTATCTACTAAATAATATATACAGTTATGATACATCTTTTCATGTTGAGTTACTGATCTTTTATTAAAAAAATCTATCATAACTCAACATTAATCTCCTTTAAACCCTTTATCTATAAGCTTTCTATCTATCCCTTATCCTAAATTAGCGTTAACAAACCTGCTATATCTCAAAATTAGCTAATCCAGAATTCAGGTTAAAAGGAAAGTTCAGCAGTGGAAAAAGAGAGTATTTTTTTGGAAGGTAGTTGCAATATTATTCTACCTATGGAATCGATACCTTGAAAAGTGCCTGTAACAATGTCATTTTGATATTTAACACTAATATTTTCATGTAAGTTATAAGCATGTTTTAGCCATGTTTCTCTAATAAATGAAAAGCCTTCTTTCTCCCAGATTTGGTAATATTTTTCAAAATTTGCTATTAATATTTCAAGTAAAGCTTGAGGTGTGATAATAGGGAGTTCTTCAGATACTAAGCTAGTGGTAGGTTGGTCGATATTTATTGGGTGATAGGTTATGTTAATACCAACACCAATAATAAGATAATAAGCATCTTCTACTTTAACCGCCTCAAGAAGTATACCGGATATTTTTTTACCACCTACTAGAACATCATTTGGCCATTTTAATTGGATTTTTTTAAGAACTAGTGGCATCATCCTGCGTGCTTGTATAGGGATCCCGTTTATTTTCTGGAGACCGTGGTCAAGCCACGGTATGACATGTACCACACTATCATAAACCGCTAGGGCTGTAACGAAAGACAATTGTGGTAATAATTCAAGCTCTTTATTTGGTTTAATTAGTAAACTAGCATGTAAATTGCCGGAAGTAGATTGCCAGTTTTTACCGCTTCTGCCACGTCCTTCGGTTTGAGATTTAGCAAGTATGATATAATCTCTATCAGGTTTGTTATTTTTAGCCATTCTAATGGCTTCAAGGTTTGTGCTATCTAATTCATCAAAAACAAATAACTTATATCTACTTAAATTCATTTAAACCTAAGACGAAATAATTAAAGATCCGAAAAGTAAAAACCCTATTACTACAAAGTTAATTAATAATAACCCGTAGGAAATAGGTATTTTTGTTGGATTAGGTTTTTCAGCAAAATACATCGTTTTAATTATTTTAAGATAGTAAAAAGCCGCAATGACGCTAGTAAAGATACCAAAGTAAGCAAGCAAAAACTCTTCTTGGGTAATTGCTTGGTAAAAGAGGTAGTATTTTCCAAGAAAGCCAGCAAGCGGCGGGATACCTATCATAGAAAACATAATTATACAAATTGCAGCAGCTATAGCTTTATGATTTGCTGCAATTCCTTGGATGCTTTCAAAATTGGCTTTGTCTGTTTGGTTTCCGAGTAACATAATCAGGCAAGTAAAGAACCCTATACTTACGGCTGCATATATTAACATATAGAGCATAGCAGCTTTATTGCCATCTTCAGTACGCAGCAATACACCGATTAATACATAACCGATATTTAGAATAGTACTATATGCCATTAATCTTTTTAAGGAAGTTTGACGAATAGCACCAAGAGCACCAAATATCATAGATAATAAAGCAATTATTTTTATTAGATTATAGCTAATAGGGTGATAGTTTTTAATAATTAAATTTTCGATATTTAATAAAATAGCAACAGCCCCGATTTTTGAAGCTGCTGTAAAATAAGTAACCGAAGCAATAGGTGATCCCTCATATACATCTGGTGCCCAGAAATGCAATGGGGTACTTGAAAGCTTAAAGAAAATACTGCTTAAAAATAGCACTACACCAATTACTAAACCTAAATTTACTGAAGAGCTATCATTTAGCTTATAAAATATATCTGAAAATTGTAAGCTTCCGCCAAATCCATATATAAAAGAAATACCGAATAATGATAAGCAGCTAACTAAACTGCCTAATATAAAATATTTTAATGCTCCCTCTGATGATTTAATATCGCTCAATTTAAAACCAGCAAGTATATAAGAAGTTAGAGCAGTAAGCTCCATAGCACAGAAAAGTAATAAAAAATTCTGTGCTGAAATTGCCACAAAAATCCCAACTGTAGATAATAATATCAAAGTTATAAATTCAAATTTTAGTGGCTCACCGCTACGCACCGAATAATCTCGGTAAATTATCATAGATATTATAGTAAATATCAATATGATAGCCTTATAATTAGCAATATTTGCATTAGTAGTAAACATTACATAATCTAGGTATAATACACTTTCAGAGTAAGAATATTTTAGAATAATGAAAATTGTTAATATGGTAAGTAAAATAGTTATATTAGCAACAATTCTATTTTTACCTTGCAGCATTACGGCGAAGAATTGGCTTAAAAGTGCCGTTAAAGTTAAAGTTATTTCAGGAAGTAGCATATAAAATTAATATTGTTTATCGAAATATAAATATTAGTAAATAAATAATTTTTTGGCTCTGTCTCATCAATTGTGTAAATTTCGTGAACCATTAAATTCTACCATCAAATTTGATCATAAAATGAGCCATAGCTTCATTCCAATTGGGGATAGGCATAGACCATTTTTTGGTAATATAATCAATTGTCAGATATAAAACCTTAAATACTGCGTCATCATTTGGAAAGATGCGTTTATTCTTAGTAACTTTTCTCAATTGGCTATTCAGCGATGCTATCGCATTTGTAGTGTAAATAATCTTACGAATCTCCTTTGGATATTGCAAGAAAATTATCAAATTATCCCAATTATTATACCAAGATTTAGCTATATGCGGATATTGCTTACTCCATTTTTGATCAAATGACTCAAGAGCTAATTCTGCTGCTTTTTCAGTAGCAGAAGTATAGATTAGTTTCAAATCCGCTGCTAATTGCTTTCTATCTTTATATGATACATATTTGAGGCTATTCCTGATCTGATGGACAATACAAATTTGATGTTCAGTTTTCGGATATACTGATGCAATAGCATCAGACATACCAGTTAGATTATCACTACAAGCAATTAAGATATCTTTTACTCCTCGATTCTTCATTTCAGTAAAATTACCAAGCCAAAATTTAGCTCCTTCATTCTCACTTATCCATAAGCCTAAAATATCCTTTCTGCCAGATAAATCTATTCCTAAAGCTACATATACTGATTTATTAATCTCTCAGGGTTTAATTCCCCGAAGCTCTGCTTCGTGATATCATAAGAAACAACTAAAACTTTTTTAGATACCTCGTAGCTCTGCTGCGAGGAGCATCATTTCCTTAATGTCCCCCTTCGGGGATCAAAAATCCCTCGCCTTTAGGCGAAGGGAAGATATAATGAAATTGCTTTAGCAATGAATTTATATCAAGAAATATGAGAAGTTATAGAAAGAATAGTCATAGTCAGTATGATTTAAAAGTGCATCTTATATGGATACCAAAATATAGGAAGAGAATATTGATAGGCAAAGTATCGGAAAGGACTAGAGATTTACTGAGGCAGATTTGCATGGAACATGAAGTACATATAATTTCAGGGAAAATATCATGTGATCACGTACATATGTTTATCTCATATAAGCCGCAAATATCTCTTAGCAAGTTAGTACAGTATTTAAAAGGCATTAGCTCAAGAATTTTATTGCAAGAATTTACTCATTTACGAAAACAATTTTGGGGCAATCATTTGTGGGCTAGGGGCTATATGGCAGTCAGTTCAGGTAATATAACTGATGAAATGATACAGCACTATATTGATGAACAGGAAGGTGAACCTGTGAATGATGATCGATTTCTAATCGATTCCACTTTATAACCCCTCAGCTTATAGCTGAGGGTTGTTTAGTTAATCCATTCTGACTTAGTACTGTTTTTAAATCTACTCCGCCTTTTATCAGCAAATCTATTGCTTCATTTATTTTTGTATTCTTCTCTATTTGCATTTCTGTTACCTATATTTTTAATTACTTCTAATATAGGCTCAACAAAAATTTACACAATCATTGCAAAAGACTCAATTTTTTATCAATAAACTTATATCTGAAGTTTTGACAAAAACAGGAGTTTCGCACTTAGCAAAGTTGCGAATCAGTTAAAAGCCATCTGATATTGTTTTGAATTGATGTTTTTATAACTTCCCAAGTTTGTTGATATAAAGTAATGTTTTCATTTATCCTCCTTTTATTCATATCAAGCCAGGCAAATACTGCAAGGCAAATATGATTTCTTTGAGCTCGGCCCGTGCGTGCCTGACAGCGTTCAATACCACAAGTTTGTTTTAATTCTCGATGATAAACCTCTATAGACCAACGTGCCTTAACAATTTTCTCTATTTGCTCACGTGTGGGATTTTCCAAGTTCGTTGTTATGTAATCAATGCGACCATTCTTTGCCACAAACTTAAATACCGTAACCCAACCGTATCCACGTAGGTGAATTTTTAGCCCCTCATCGGGTATCTCTAAACTTTCCAAGCTAACATTATGATTAACTTTTCTATTTTTCCTTAGGGTGGTAACCCATAGCCAGCCTAAATTACGTATATGTTTTAAATTCTCCAACCCGCTATACCAAGCATCCATGACTATGGCATCAGGATTGAGACCTCTTTCTTTAGCTAAAGTAAGCATATCACAAAAATGCTCATTCTTTGTTTTACCATCAGTGTCTTTATCATATATTCTATAATCTACGGGAGTAGATTGAGCAATTTTAGTATTGTAATGTAGTAAGTTTACCATTCCTATACCAGGTATAACATCATGTACAGCTCCAGAATATTGATAACGTACAAGCTCAATCTTCTGACTGTATTGCTTTGATAATAAGGTGTCATCCCCCACTAATAAACACGGTGCTTCCCAATCTATATATTTTGACACTTCCTTATAGATTTCGCTAGGACGAAAATCCTTACTCTTTAACCATCGACTTGCACTATCGTGAGATAGATCTACTGGACTCACTTCAGATAATGCCTTGCTAGTATATCTGACACTACTTGCTTGTAAAAATGATTTATATAAGTCCTTGCTACATTTTGTTCTTGTCATTTTTATCTAAAACTATTTTTCTCTAGATTAACATACTTTTTGCTAAGTGCGAAACTCCTGAAAAATTCTAATTTTTCTGACTAAAGTAAAAATTTATATTTAAAGTTAAATATTTAGCGCTTTTATCAGCTTAAAAGCGATATTTCTACAATTTAAAGTAAATTATTTGCTATATAATACAAATTATAGATTGATACACTCGCCACTTTTTTTAATAAAAATTTTTTGTCAAAACTTCAGTTATATATAAATTAGACTTTAATACACTAAAAATTTGCAATTTTCTATAATAATACGCTATATTACTACTGTTTATGTATAAAAGTTTAATAAAATAATGTATCTGTTATCATATATATTAGGAGGATTGAATACATTACTCTGCCAGTTACGTCGATCAATTAGCTCTATAGAATTCTATAAAGATGTATATCAAAAATATCATGGTTATGGAATAAGATATTTATTTATTGTGTCTTTTATTCCAGCAATAATTTATTGTATCTTTATATTAAATTATCTAATAATCTTGAAACACAGCTTTAACGGAATAAAACAGACAAAAACGACAGATAATATTGAGTATATCATCAATCAATTACCGGAAATGCAATATGCTAATTCACGGATTCTTGTAAAAGATGAAGAACCTATTTATTTGTATAATAAAAATAATGATAAAGTAGCTGTCATTGATACAAAAAATCAGGTTTCAATTAGAGAAAAAAGCAAGATACCTTTTGTAATTGAGGCAGATAAACTTACAATAAATTTTGCAATAGATAATACTAAAAAAAGCTTCCCTCGTACCATTAATTACTCAAGTTTATTCGATCAAAGTCAGATGACTTTAACTCCTGAAATAATAAAAAAATATTTTGCCGATAATTTAATGCATTTACCAAATTTATTTATTTATCTTGGTATGCCAGCTATTATATTATTGTGGTTTGTAACATTCTTTTTAGAAAGAAGTATTATAATATTATTAGTATGTGTTGCATTCAAATTATTATTTAATAAAGTCTCAGTACAAGATGCTACAAGATTAGTAATGTTTTCAAGTGGAGTGCCGATATTACTGCAGCCAGTTGTTCCTTTTGTACCGGTATTAGGTACAATATTACAAATACTTCAAATATTTACTACTTGTCTATTATTTATTGCTATTTGGCAAGTCAATAAGAATAGAAAGTTTTCGAGTTACTTGTAAAAACTCTTCTTCGTTAGAATAGTCTAGAGTTATTTTTTCTTTTATCTGATGTTTAAACCATGTGATTTGCCTTTTGGCATACCTGCGTGTTCGTGTTTGAGCTAGGTTTAAAGCTTCACCCAAAGTTAGTTTGTTTTCTAGATAAGCCAAAATTTCTTTTATACCTACAGCTTTTAAATTTAGATAATCAGGATTGAATTGTTTTTTGATTAAAGCAATTTCGTCTATTGCACCATCTTTAAATATATTAGCTAAACGTTCATCACATATTTTATATAAAAATTTTCTCTCAGGGTTTAAGAAGATAATTTTAAAATTAAATTCAGATAAGATTTGTTCTTTTGGCAAAGTTTGGAAAGAGAAAATAGACTTGCCGGTTTGCAGCACTACTTCATAAGCTCTAATTAGCCTCTGAGTGTCTGATTGATTAATTTTAGATGAAGCTAGTGGATCAAGCTTTGTAAGCCTATTATGTAGCTCTATATTGCCTATTTCGTTATGCAGCTTTCTTACTTGCTGTCTTAAATCGTCAGATATATCAGGAATATTATTATATCCAAAAACTAAGGAGTTAATATATAATCCCGTACCACCTATTAATATAGGAAGCTTACCGCTGGTAGTTACCTGATTTATTTTTTCGGCAGCAATCTTTAAATATTTTACTACCGAAAAATCTTCAGTAATAGGCAAGAAGTTATATAAATGATAAGGAATTTCGCTTTTATAGCTTTCCGGAGGGGAGGCGGTAATAATTGGAATTTCTTTATAAACTTGCATTGAGTCGATATTTATTATTTCCCCGCCGCACGCTTTAGCAAGTGCATGACCTAGATAAGATTTTCCGCTAGCAGTAGGACCACATAAGATGATTATTGCTTTTTTTTGCACTTAAATATTAAGTCCGTACTTGCTTAATAATTGATTAATCATCGTTTTTAGCTCTTCTAATTTTTCAGCATTACTTGATTCAGCTCTTGCAATAATGGCAGATTCAGTATTAGAACTACGCAATAACCACCAACCATCTTCTGTGTTTACTCTTACTCCATCAATATCATTAAATTCTATTTTATCCTTTAGTAATTTTTCTTTGATTTCTTCAATAATTTGTAATTTTAATTCAGAAGAAACAAAAATTTTAACTTCCGGCGTGTTATAGCTTTTCGGTAGCTCATCGATTATTTCGTCTAAAGTTTTGCTTGATCTAGTCAGTAAATCCAAAAATCTTAATGCTGCATAGATTGCATCGTCAAAACCGAAATATTTATCGGCAAAGAATATATGCCCGCTCATCTCACCGGCTAGTAAAGCCTTTGACTCAGCCATTTTACTTTTAATAAATGGATGACCAGTTCGCCATATTATAGCTTGCCCGCCATATGATTTGATTCTATCGGCTATGAGCTGGCTGGCTTTTACATCAAGTATTATAGTAGCATTCGGGTTTTCTTTTAAAATATCCTCAGCAAAAATGCATAAAATTTGATCACCAAATAACATCTTACCGCTTGAACTCACAATGCCAATTCTATCGCCATCGCCATCAAAAGCTATACCAAGCTCGCAATTTTGTTCTTTAACTAGTTTAATTAATTCCTGTAAATTATCAGCCTTAGTAGGGTCAGGATGATGACTTGGAAAGTTTCCATCAATCTTACTATTAATAGTTATGTTTTCATTATTTAAATGATTTTTTAGCTCTTCAACAATATTTCCGGTTGCTCCGTTACCAGGGTCCCAAGCTACTTTTAGGTTGGAATTTACTATTATTTTTTCTAAAATACGATTTAGGTATTTTGATTGTATGTCATTCCCGCCCTCACTGTTATTTCCGCCTTTCCTGTCATTCCCGCGAAAGCGGGAATCCATATTCATATTAAGCTGGATTCCTGCTTCCGCAGGAATGACATTGAAGTCAGTATTTAAAATCTCTGTTAATAAATCCTGTATTTGAGAACCAAAAAAAGATCTGCCATGTTGTATTATTTTAAAGCCGTTATCATCACGAGGATTGTGAGAGCCAGTAACCATAATACTACCAGCTGGTGTAAATTTTTTATCAGCAAAATATAGAACTGGACTTGGGACAACACCAATATTTATGACCTCAGCCCCTGCATCAATTAAACCCATCTCTAAAGCTTTATAAAGGGTAGGAGAGCTAAGCCGCCCATCCATACCGACGCAGATTTTGTTATTGTCATTCTTTATGGTCATTTTTGCAAAGCAAAAACCAACCTTATAAGCTACTTCTACTGTTAAATCGGTAAGGCTATTACCTCTTATGTCATAAGCCCTAAAAATGTGTTTGTTAATGTTCATAAATCTGAAGTTTTGACAAAATCCTTTCCATAAGGAGAAATGTATTCCAATTTTTTTATACTTTTTTAGTAATAACAAAATTTATTTATTCTATTTGGGTACATAATGTATCAAAAACTGTAGCAATTTTGTCTAATATTGCTGGTTTATACTCACTAATATTATTGGGTAATGCTAGCTTTTTATTAAATGAGGTTTTGGTAATTTGATTACTTCCATCAAAACTTGATTTTATTGTAATTTCCAACTTACCATGTTTATTACTTTTGCGTATTACTGGTGCAAATGGTTTGACCTGATGATTATTTCTAATATTTCTATGATCTGGTATCCCTCTGGATATAGACTTTGCTAATATTTCTTCAAGGGAAATTTGTGGCATAGATCTATAAACTTCACTTGGAGACAACATATTGCTATTGATTTTTTTATCCCATGCCCTTACTTTCCTTGCCTTAACTGAAGATTGTGCATGATACAATATGTTGTACGCTAGCATTACGAATAACATATAATCCTCATCTTTATTTGGATCATTTGTTTGAAATTTATCCATCAATAATTTTGACTTACCAAATTTTAAAAAATGCTCAATATCAAACCTTTGTCTATAGTATTCATATACTTCTTTACCACTGATTTTATCCTTTTGTTGACCAGAAACACATAACCATAAATCTCTGTTATATTTCCTATTTCCTGATGCATCTAACACCTTAACCTGAATAAAATTTAGCGGTTTATCAGACATGATATGCTGTGTCTTACCCTTGATTAGATAATTCTTAAATAGTGAAATACTAATTGATATGTTACCATTTTTTGTAGCTTTTACTACAGTTTCTTCTGTATCTGGAATCAGTAAATTATCAGAACTACTACAAGAAATCTTAGCTCCATAAAATCTTTTACGCCCTCTTGTTTTTTGCTCCTCTGTATATATTTTGTAAATACTGCGATTAATTCTTTGGCGGGTTATTGTCACCGTATTTGCTTCATTGTGCAGCGGGTGAATGAAAGATAGAGTGCTATAACCTGCATCACCTACTGTTATATTTAGAGCCTTTTGTGGTATTTGCTTAACAATTTTTATTATTTGTTTGCTACCTTTGCTATACTTATTCTCATCTGATTTTACTCTATTTATAGATATTGGTACAGCCCATTTAGGCTGAGCACCGATGCAAACTACACTATATTCATAACCCGCAACTGGTCGGTTATTAGCATTCTGTCTAATATATGTACGATCAATTGCTTTCTTGGAATCTTTCTTGCTACTCACTGTAGTATCTATTTGTAGTAAGTTTTTACTCTCATTAATCAGTTTACTTATTAAGTATTTTTCTATATCTTCTCGAGTCTCAAAACGTTGCTTATCTCTTATATTTAATGATTCATCACGAGCACAGTAAAAATTCTCTATAGCTCTGTATACACTTGACCAACTACGCTGAAAATATTTATTAGTTGTTAATTCAACAACAGATCTTGCTTTAACGCTATCATTAGTTACTAGTGATAGTATTAATCTCTCAGGGTTTAATTCCCCGAAGCTCTGCTTCGTGATATCATAAGAAACAACTAAAACTTTTTTAGATACCTCGTAGCTCTGCTGCGAGGAGCATCATTAAAAATTTTTTGTCAAAACTTCAGTAATTGAGCAAGCTTCGTTGTATGGCTTCTATGTCGTTCCCGCCTGTGCGGGAATGACATAGAAGCGGTATGCCACAAATCCTATAAGCTAAAACTCTCGCCTAAATAAACCTCTTTAACTTTTTTGCTATTTGCTATTTCTTTGCTACTTCCTTCCAATAATACTTTCCCCTCGACAATAACATATGCTCGGTCAACTATATCTAAAGTATCACGCACGTTATGATCGGTAATTAGAATACCGATATTGAATTCACGCAAATAAGTAATTAGATTTTTGATATCAGAAATAGCTAGGGGATCAATACCAGCAAGTGGTTCATCAAGCATGATAAATTTCGGCTCTATTGCAAGCGATCTTGCAATCTCAAGCCTGCGTCTTTCACCGCCCGATAAGCTAGCAGCGGATAGATCTTTTAAATGTATTATAGAAAATTTTTCCAGTAAATTATGAGTTTTTTGCTCAATTACTTCTTTATCATTTTCCGATATTTCAATTATAGCTTTAATATTATCTTCAACCGATAAGCCTCGAAAAATTGAAGGTTCTTGAAGAAGGTAACCAATACCAAGCCTTGCTCTTAAATAAATTGGTAAATTAGTTATGTTAATATCATTTAATAATAACTGTCCCGAATCTGCTTTCATTAAGCCAATAATGATGTTAAAACAAGTTGTTTTACCAGCTCCGTTTGGACCAAATAACCCAACTATTTCGCCTTGTTTTACATTAAGAGATATATCGCTTAATATGGTTCTCTTTTTATAGGATTTTGATATATTTTTAACTTGTAAGCTGTCCATTTAATCTCTCAGGGTTTAATTTCCCCGAAGCTCTGCTTCGTGATATCATAAGAAACAACTAAAACTTTTTTAGATACCTCGTAGCTCTGCTGCGAGGAGCATCATTTTTCTTACTATTTTTCTTTATAATATCCACATAATAAATAAGTTTATTAGTTTTTAAAATATTATTATTACGTTCCAATACAACATTACCAAGTAAAATGAGTTGTTTATTATCTAAAAAATATTTCCCTGAATCTGCCAATAACAACTCATTATTAATTTTTTTCTCAACACTCAATTTAGTTGGAACAACTATATAATCAATTGTTTGTTTATTATCTACTGTTTTATAAAAAATATATAATTCTTCAGTTCTAAGTATCGCATTATCAAAATAAACAACGACATTTCCCAGGTATTCTGCCTTTTGTTTAACTCTATTAATGATTAAAGTATCAGATATGATATGTAAGTTCGAAATATCTTTATCATCAGCATATGTTGAGATACTAATAGTAAAGAATATTACAAGTTTAATAGTCCGATAGATCAATAGTAGTGTAGACATTGCCTTTAAAAATTATAATATTATTATCGTCTTGCGTGTTAAAACTATCTGAAGTAATAGTAGAGTTTTTATGAAATAATGTAGCAGGAGAATTACTAATTATACTTTTATTTATTAAATCAATTCTTGCATCGTTAGTGTCAAATATCATATCTTCAAAATAAAATTTTACATCATTTTTTAAATCTAATATATGCGACTCTTCGTTTAAAAACCCTTCTTTTGCATAAACAGTAACTGATTGATTTTGATTTATATTATATATACCGTTTATTATGTCTAATTTGTATTTATTATCCGAATCTTTTATAGCTTGCTCAGCTTTCACTAAATAGCTATTTAGATTCTTATCTACTCCCTCAAAAACCGAATCTTTTAATATAATATTATATTTTAAATCAAGGTTTTTTTCTGGAGCTTTTTCTACAATATTAGTATTATTTTCTTCGGTAGGGTAGCTACTTTTAACTAATGTATATCCTGCATATAAAATTCCAAGTATAATTAGGAAATAAGTAAATTTCCAAAATTTTTCCCGTCGTTTATAAGAGGAAGGCATATATTAGTTAACTCCTGCTCGCAATAAATCATGTATATGAGTAATGCCTATAATGATATTATTGTCAACAATGGGTAAATTAGTAATATTTTTAGCTTTCATTAAATCTAAAACTTCTTTTGCCAATATGTCAGATGAAATATATACAGGATTTTTAGTCATAATATCTGAGGCTATTTTTAAATGAATTTGATCGTTAATATGACGACGTAAATCACCATCTGTTATAACACCTACTAAATTCTTAGCTTTATCTATTACTAAGGTACAACCTAAGCGTTTTTTATTCATAACAATTATAGTTTCAGCAAAAGGTGTGTCTTCATGCACTAAAGGTATTTGGTCACCGCTACGCATTAAATGTTTAATTTCTGTCAAATTAGCCCCTATGCTACCGCCTGGATGGTATGACTTGAAATCATCCTTAGTAAAACCTTTTACTTCATGTATGACAGTCATTAATGCATCGCCAAGTGATAACATTATTAAGGATGAAACTGTAGGAGCTCCAATTATTGAAGCTTCTGAATATTCAGGCACTATAAGTAAGAAATCACTATTTGCGGCTAAAGTAGAATTTTTATTCATTGTCATTGCGGCAATTTTTACAGAAAAATCTTTGCAATATTTAATGATGTTAAATAATTCCTTAGTTTCACCAGAATTAGAAAGCATAATTACTAAATCATCTTTAGTAATCATCCCAAGGTCTCCGTGACTTGCTTCCGCTGGATGTATATAAAAAGCTGGCATACCAGTTGAAGAAAAGCTTGCGGCTATTTTCTTTGCAATATAACCGCTTTTACCCATACCCGTTAAAATTACTCTTCCTTTAAAAGATAGTAAAAATTCTACAATTTTGTTGAAGTCTTCAGGAATATGTTCAGATAGCTTTTTTAAAGCACTAGCTTCACTAGAAATTACTCTTTTAGCAACATTTTCGTAATTGTTTATAGGGTTCATTGCTTTTGTAGTTGTGTTATAAAAATCGTCATTGCGAGGAAAAACTGTAAGTTTTGACGAAGCAATCTTAGGGGGGGGCAGCAGATACTACTTCCTGAGATTGCTGCACTCTCTACGTTCGCTCGCAATGACGTTTATTATCAATTAAAATATTTACGTTCTGTAACTACTTCAGTCGTTTCAGCATTATTGTCTTCGTTCCAAGCTCTTTTTTTACCATTATCCCGTTTTTCAGGTTCTTGATGTTCTTGAGGACTATTTTTTGGTTTTGGGCTTGCTGAAGATTTATCTTTCTCAGCATTTTTAATAGTTAGTTTTGCTTTACCTTTATTATCGCACCCGATAAGCTTAACTTTTACTATATCACCTTGCTTTAAAACACTGCCGACTGATTCGATTCTTTCTTCGGCAATTTCGCTAATATGGACAAAACCATCTTTATTGCCTAAATAATTAACAAAAGCACCAGAATCTAATATTTTCATCACTGTGCCGTTAAATACTTCACCTATTTCAGGGTCAATAGCAATAGCTTTAACTTTATCTAAAGCAACTTTTAGTTTATCCTTATCTGAAGCATAAATAGAAACTGTGCCATCATCGCTTATATCAATTTTAGCACCGCTAGTTTCACAAATTTCCTTTATTACTTTACCACCAGGACCGATAATATCTCTGATCTTATCTTTATCAACTTTTAAAGTAGTAGTAGAAGGAGCGTTTTTGCTCATCTCATTATTTGGTTTACTAATAACTTTATTCATTTGCTCAAGTATATGCAAACGTCCAAGGCGTGCCTGTTCTAAGGCTATTTTCATTATTTCGAAATTTACCCCTCGTATTTTAATATCCATTTGTAATGCGGTGATACCTTCGCTAGTACCTGCAACCTTAAAGTCCATATCGCCGAAATAATCTTCATCGCCAAGAATATCAGATAATACCGCAAATTTTTCATCCTCCTTAACAAGCCCCATAGCAATACCTGCTACCGGTGCTTTTATTGGAACGCCAGCATACATTAAAGCAAGTGAGCTACCACAAACTGTTGCCATTGAAGAAGATCCATTAGATTCGGTAGTTTCCGCAACTACTCTAATAGAATAAGGGAACTGTGTTTTAGTAGGCAATACCGGATTAACAGCACGCCAAGCGAGTTTACCATGACCAACTTCACGTCTTCCTGGAGCTTTCATCGGCATTGCTTCATTAACAGAGTAAGGCGGGAAGATATAATTAAGCATAAAGCGTTCTTTATATTCACCCTCAAGGCTATCGATTATTTGTTCATCTAAGCTAGTTCCAAATGTGCTACTTACTAAGCTCTGTGTTTCGCCTCTAGTAAATAAAGCTGAGCCGTGAGCACAAGGTAATAATCCAACTTCACAAGTAATTTGTCTTATATCTGTTGTAGTACGTCCGTCGATACGTTTATTTTTTTGTAAAATATTACCACGTAATATATCGGATTCAACGGATTTTAAAGCGGATTCGATTTGGTAATTATTATATTTCTTACTTTCTATATCATCTGCAAAATGTTTAAGTACTTTTTCAGGTATTAGCTCTAAATTAGTACTACGTTCCTGTGTAGATTTAATTGCAAAAGTTTGCTCAATTTCTTTTGCAAATAATTTTTTGATTTCATTCTTTAATTCAGCAGGATATAAATCTTGCATTTCAAACTTCGATTTTTTAGCTTCAGCTGCAAGTTCTTTAATAATATTTACTACTGGTTGGAAACTGTCAAAACCGAATTTTACAGCAGCAAGCATTTGCTCTTCAGAAAGTAAATGTGCTTCTGACTCAACCATCATTACAGAGTCTCTTGTTCCTGCAACAACTAAATCAAGCTGGCTTGTCTTTAATAAGTCAAGAGTTGGGTTTAAAACGAATTCCCCGTTTATTAAGCCTACTTTACTTGCAGCAACTATTTCTAGATAAGGTGCAGGTGAAAGGCTAAGTGCAGCGGAAGCACCGATAATAGCAAGTATATCAACTGGTGTTTCAGGGTCATATGAAAGAACAGTGCAGGTAACAAATGTTTCATTAACAAAAGCAGGGTGAAATAATGGTCTGATCGGTCTATCTATCAGACGTGATACTAAAACTTCCCGATCTGATGCTTTACCCTCACGCTTAAAAAAGCCGCCTGGTATTTTACCAGCAGCATATGCCATTTCTCTATAATTAATTGTTAGAGGAAAAAAGCCAATACCTTCTTTTGCTTTGGCAGCAGTTACTGCTGTACATAGTAAGACAGAATTACCCATTTTAACAGTAACTGCTCCATCAGCTTGGCGAGCTATCTTGCCAGTACTAAGTTCAAGAGTTTTTCCGCCCCATTCAACTGTTTTAATTATCTCATTAAACATCTATATATATCTCTTAATTTGTATTTTAGTGTTTTGCGTCATTGCGAGGAGAAACTGTAAGTTTCGACGCGGCAATCCTAGGAATCTTGTGCTTTTTCATAAGATTGCCACGCTCATTTCATTCGCTCGCAATGACGCTTTGGTATCCACGCATGGATGACATAAATTTACTTAATTTTCCTAATACCGAGCTTACTTATTAAATCTAAATACTCGCTTACATTTTTTTTCTTTATATAATTAAGTAATCTACGACGACGTCCGACTAAGATTAATAACCCTCTTCTTGAGGTATGATCTTTATGATTAGATTTGAAATGCTCAGTTAAGTTATTGATCCGCTCAGTTAAAATAGCACATTGTACTGCACTTGAGCCTGTATCATTATCATTTATAGCATAATTTTTAATTAATTCTTGTTTACGTTCTTGTGTAATCGACATCGATAATTTCTCCTTATTAGTCTATTGCGTTAAATTAAATACTCGTGAAGAATGGAAGCAATTCTTATTTAAGCTACCGATTGCAAGCAGAACGCCCTTATAGCGAACCCACATAAAATCTACGTTTTTGTCATAATCAAATAGGCATTTTTGACCATATTTAATTTTTTGTGCTTGCTCGTCGTTAGCATCAAGAACCAGGATGTCGTCCAGTATTGCTTCTATCTTTATATTTTTTTCCTCAAGGAAAAGTTTGGTAATATCATTAGAAGAGTCAATTCGAATAGAATTTTCTGCTTTAAATATCCCAACTTGAGTACGGCGTAATTCTATCACAAATCCTAAACTTTGCAAGGACAATGCCAAATCTTCTGCTAAAGTCCTTATATAAGTACCTTTTGAGCATTCGGCGTAGTAGGTAGCAGTAGCATTTTGTTCATCGTAATCAAGACATTTTAGATTATAAATTGTTATATTACGTGGTTTTAGTTCTACTTCTTTACCATCTCGTGCTAATTTATATGCTCGTACTCCATTAACTTTAAGAGCAGAAAAAGCAGGGGGGATTTGTGTTATAGTACCAATAAATTTAGAGCATATAGCATATGCATTTTCTTTTGATGGTATATAATCTGTTGTAGCTATTACTTTGCCGGCATAGTCACCGCTATCGGTTTGCTTGCCAAATTTTACGGTAAAAATATAGGTTTTTTTAGCGTCAATCAGCATTTGCACTAATTTTGTAGCTTCACCTATAGCAAGGGGCAGTACTCCTTCCGCCTCGACATCTAGAGTGCCACTATGACCTATTTTAACTTTACCAAGTACTTTTTTTATTATACTTACAAGTTTAGCCGAGCTTATTCCTCTCGGCTTATAAACATTTAACCAATAACTATTCATCTAATTTAACTTGACGTGGGTTTAAAAAATCTATAATATATAATTCTAGCCAATTAGGTTAGACCAAAATCAATGACAATTAACCAAAATAATTCAAACCATACTTTTTCAAGTCATAATTTAGATAATTCCCCTCGTAAAATCAACAAGTTAATAAATAAATTTTCAGACTATATTTGGCCAATAAAACGCCAAGAGCTTTCTAAGTTTTTATTCATTACTTTACTAATGTTTTGTATTTTATTTATTCAAAATTTAATCAGAGCATTAAAAGATAGTATAGTTACTACGATGATTGGAGTGGAAACAATTTCCTTTCTAAAATTCTGGGGAGTGATGCCTTGTGCTTTTTTAATGACGGCTATTTATGTAAAGCTTGTTAATAGAATGAAAGCAGAAAATATATTCTATCTTATTATCTCAATATTTTTAGCATTTTTTGCCCTTTTTGCTTATGTTATTTTCCCAAATCATGAGATATTACATTTAAGTCCAACTACTGCTCAAAATTTAATTGCAAGCCTGCCTAATTTAAAATGGTTTATTTTGCTTTTATCGAAATGGAGTTTTTCTCTATTTTATATAATAGCTGAATTATGGCCAAATGTAGCTTTTGCACTGCTTTTTTGGCAATTTGTAAATAATATAACTACTGTTGAAGAATCGAAAAGATTTTATCCTTTATTTGGATTACTGAGCCAAACGGGGATTTATTTAGCAGGACAGTTTTTAGAAAATTTAAGCCATATTAATGAGTATGTAGCTGCTCAGTTTTCCTTGCAGGCGTCTTTTCATACTCTTTCCGTGCAGATTATATTAACCATAGTATTGATTCTAGGGATAGTAGGTATTAAAACTTTTTGGCTATTAAATCATAAAGTGCTAGATAAAGAACATATGGCATTATTGCGTTTTAAGGCACAGAAAAAAAACATGACAATTGTCGAAAGCTTTCAGATGATCCTTTCTTCAAGACATATTAGGTTAATTGCAACTTTACTTATTTGTTATGGTATTACTATAAATTTAGTGGAAGGACCTTGGAAAGCAGCTGCTACTAAACTATACAAAACCCCGACCGAATATGCTGCTTTTATTGGTAATTATTTAAGTTATACGGGGGCGTTTACCATTCTTTTTGTTGTGCTTGGCTCAAATATAGTTAGAAAACTCGGTTGGTTTACGGCAGCTATTATTACTCCTATAATAGTTTTTACTACAGGTATATTATTTTTTGCTGTTAATAATTTTGAAAGCTCTGCTGGTTTGATAGCAGCAAGCTTTATCCTTACCGATCCAGCTTTAATTGCCATAACTATCGGTGCTATTCAAAATGTGCTTAGTAAGTCAAGTAAATACACCTTATTTGATTCAACAAAAGAAATGGCTTATGTGCCATTAGATAAAGAAATAAAGATAAAAGGAAAAGCTGCTGCTGACGTGCTTGGTACAAAACTTGGAAAATCAGGAAGTGCATTTTTACAATCTTTAGTTTTTATTATTTTGCCTTCTGCAAGTTATCAATCTATTTCCGTATGTTTAATGTTTATATTTATAATCACCTGTTTAATATGGTTTTGGGCAGTAAAAGAATTAAACAAAGAATATAAAAAATCTGTTAAATTTTCTCAATAAAAAACAATTTTTTTCTTGCTATTACTAGCAAACTATTATTAGAATTAATCTCTCAGGGTTTAATTCCCCGAAGCTCTGCTTCGTGATATCATAAGAAACAACTAAAACTTTTTTAGATACCTCGTAGCTCTGCTGCGAGGAGCATCATTGTAATTTAAAATATAGCCTGGAGGTTTTATGAGTAAAGATCCTAATGTAGAAGAAATTATCAAGGAGTTTGATCCAATAGCAAATAAAGAGTTCACTGCAGCAGAAAAGCAAGAACAAACAAGACAAGAGCAAGAATTGTTTGAATCTGAGGGAGATAGTATTTTTATTAGTGGTGCTGATGCTACAAATGCGAGTAGCATACCAACATCTTCGCTTTCAGCTAGTGCTTTAGCAGGAGGTATATCAGGAGATGGCTTTATAGATCCAATAACTGAAGCTATTCGAAAGGAAATTCTAGAAAAGCAGCGTGATTTAATAAGAAATCAGTTGCTAAAAGAAAATGCAGAAAATCCTGATCTAAAGTCTAATTTTGAAAGTGATGAAAAATTTAGAGATTTTTTAAGAACTTTAAATGAAGATCCAAATAAAAAAGAACTATACGATAAAGCTTTAGAAAATCCTGAGCTTAAAAAGGGATTAGAAAATATAGAAATAGCAGGCTATAAAAACGTTCATGCATCACATAGTGCAGAAGTTTATCGTGAAAATAAAATTAAAGAAGAACAAGAAGAGTTATTAAGAAAATATCTTAATAATGATCCTGCTTACTCAGAAGAAGCAAAAGATCAAGAAAAATTCAGACAATTTCTAGCAAACCTTAATGCGGGGGCAAGACAAGGCTTATATGATAAAGCTTTATCTGACGAGCAGTTTAAAGGGCAGTATGAAAATATTAGACAAGAATATGCCAATAAATATGTTGGCGGATTTAGGTCAATGCAATGGGAAAATCAAGTAAGTGCAGGTGATCTTAGATCAACAGTAATTAAAAATGATGCCGGTGAAGAAATTTGTACGTTAGCCGAAAAAACTCATAAAACTGCCCCAATGACTGTCTATAAGCAGGATGGTACTGCAGTTACAGTTAATTCATATAGAACGATAGACTTTCCTATAGATCTTGAGGGCAAAAGTGGTACGATGCATTTATCGCTTGTTGCACAAAATAAAGAGGGTAAATCTAATAATGCACTCCGTTTTACTGCTCACTATGAAGCAGATCCGCATCCTGATGGCACTCCTAAACTCAAAGAAGTAAGCTCACCGCAACCTATAAAATTTATGGGAAAAGATGAAAATGCAGTAGGTTATATAGAGCATGGCGGAGAAATTTATACGTTGCCTGTAACACGAGGCAAATATGAAGCCATGATGAAAGAGGTTGCAGTAAATAAAGGGCAGGGCGTTGATGTTTCACAAACTATAGAACAAGATATTTATAGAGTTCAAGGAGGTGAAAAATCTGTATCTTCGCAGCAAATAGATCCAGCAAATGAAAAGTCTATTGAAACTAAAAATACAGAAATACCTGAACCTCAATCGGGGATAACTTCCAATCAAGTACCTCCTGTAACACCTTTTAGTTCAGGGCCAAAGCCTGTGATTTCACAAATGCCACAACCACAACAAGCTGAGATTTTGCAGCCACAACCACAAGGAATAGTTGATGCAGCAGCAGGCTTATCGCAAGCTATGCAGCATTTATTAGATCAGTTAAATAAAGATTTAAAAAATGAAAATGAGCCAGCTGGGTTAATCGGTGAGGTAGCAGAGAAAATCTTAGGAGAGAAAGAAGCAAAAGTTGACCAACAACAAGCAGGCATTAATACTTTAGCTGAAAATGTATTAGGTAATAAAGAGCTTTCTGAAGAGGTAAGGGTAGAGGGTATAGGTAAAATATTAGACACAATAAATAATGATAATGTTTTATCAGAACCAGAAAAAGCAAAATTGCTTGGAGGAATAACATCTGTTGCTCTAGATCAAGATAGTTTAAGTCAAGCTGCGAAAAAACAAATAGTAGGAAAGATAACTGACTCTGCTTTAGAGCTTAATACATCAGATGTAAGATTGCAGGCTATTAATGGCATAACTGATGCTGTATTAGATAGTAACCTGAATAAAGACGAAAAAGGAGAGATATTTGAAGTAATAAGCAATGTAATAGAAGCTTCTAAGCATGATGCTCCAGAAAAAAGTCAATTAAAAAGTGATGTACTAGATAAAGCTAGAGAAGCAGGAATTCTAAGTCCAGAACAGCAACAATTAATGCAGCAAAATTTAGATAAAATTAAAGAAAAGCAAGCAGCAGAAGAAACAATAAAAAAAGTAAACGGTATTTTATATGATCCTTTATCTGATGTTGTAAAAAAGACGGATGCAATAAAAACTATCACCACAGATGTTTTAGATGGTCCAGCTAAAGCGGAAGTAAAAGGTGCAATAGTTGAAGGTATTACAAAAGAAGTTGCTCAAAGTCCTTTAAGCATTAAGGATAATGTAGGTATTATTGAAGTTGTGGGTGAGGCTATAGCTAGTCATAAAGACATGTCTATACCAGAGAAAGCTACTATTGCTTCATTTGCAGAAGATGGAATTGTAAAAAGCACAGCTGAGCTGAAAGATAAAGAACTAATGACCAAAGGTCTGATTGATGGAATTCATAAGGGTATAGGAAATGAAAGTCCTGAAATAACTCAAGGTGTTGTTAAAAGCATTAACGCTAATGCTTTACCTGAAGCAAGATCTGCTCTTGAAAATATAGCAAACGAAGCAATATTAGAAAGGGAAATGCAGAATTTAACTCAAGGTTTAAAAGGACAAGATTTAGAACAAGATAAACCAGAGAAAGATATAGTTAAAGCTGCAAGAGAAACAATGGAGGCTTTGGGAAATCTTAATAAAGCTGCTGAGCCTGGATTTGAAAAAGGACCTGTTGATGATACACCAAAACAACAAACAGAAAAACCTATAATATCTGAACAAGAAAAAGTTGTACAAGAAACTTCAAGTAGGTTAAATGATATATCTCAATTTATAAGTAAAAAAGTTAATAACCTCCGTAGCCTTCTTGATGAACGCGGAAATCTTAAAACTAATGAAGAAAAGCAAGCTGAATTAGAAAAGCAAGCTAAAGATTTAACTAAAAAGTTTAATGAAAAATCTTCTACTAAAGATCAGTTAGATTTCATACAGGCTAATTTAATTGATAATAAAGATTTATCTAAAGATGCTCGTTTAAAAGCTATAGATAATTTATTACAAGAACAGGTGGAAAAAAGAGGGGCAGCTGTTTCAGGACAATCTCAAGATAAAACAGAAGATGTAAGAACTTTATCAGGAAAGTCTGAATTAAAACCTGTAAGTAAAGACGAGCCGGATATTGAAAGAGCTAAAATGGTCATGGGAAAAGATAAAGTTAATATTAAGGATAATGTAGCAATTATGACAAAATTGACGGAGGCAAAAAATGCTATACACTCAGCAAATCCTACAATATCCAATGTCAAAGCTCCTAATGGCACTAAAAAAGGACAATCATTTCCATGATGTAAATTTAATCATCCCTCTTATAATTTAAAATGGCATAATCCTTAGTTATAATAGGGAAGAAATCTTTATTAAAAGGTAATAATTCGGTTGTTTTATCTAAAAATTCTACTTCTATTATATCACCAGCACCAAAATTGAGGATATTTTTAATTTTACCGATTTCAGTATAATTACTGTCTAATACTGATAAATTATTTAAATCGGTTATATAAAACTCGTCTTCTTCTAGTTTTGGCACACTTGAACGTAAACAAAATAATTTATATCCTTTTAAATTTTCTGCTTCATTGCGAGTAGATATATCATTAAACTGGCAAATTAATTCACCTTTAGAATTTTGTTTAATTAGATTAATATTTACTTTCTCACCTGATTCGTTTACTAATTCCCTTTCAGTTATTTTTACAGTAGGATCAGTAAAAGATCGTAAAATTACATGTCCTTTAATCCCATGACATGATTTTATTACACCGACTAGAATTAAATTTTCTAAGGAATCCATTAATTTACCTTTAAATTTTGCTAGTTATATATAATAATATATTTAAATAATTTTTTATAGATATGATAAAAAAAATAATTGCTGGCATAATAATTTCTTGCTCCTTATTACTATTTCTTTTTTTTGGTGCATTGTCTCTAGTTAATTATAACTCTGTTGCGAGTAATTTCACTAATCGCTTGGGAATTGCCAATGAGAATATCGGAAAAATAAAGATAAATAAATTCCCAATACCTTATTTAGCTATTGAATCGATAAAGGAAGAGGGAAAATTAGATTTAGAAGAAGTTAAAGTCTATTTCTCATTCTGGTCGCTTATAAAATTTAGCCCTCAAATTAGTAGATTAGAAATATTAGATGCTAAGATTTATGCAGATTCTAAGATGCTCAATATTTATAATAACGAAGAGCTAATAGGTAAGTTTTTTAAATATAAACTGCAAAATATAAATCTTAATATTACGAACCTCAATATTATTAATAAACAAGATTATTCCATTTTAAACTTTTCTAATTGTTCATTAAAAAAGGAAAATTTAGCATCTAATTATATATTTAAAACTACAAATAACGAGTTAGGCACAATTTCAGGCTCAATTAATAAGAATGAGAATATAGTAAATTTTAGCTTTGATATTGATAATAAAGATTATAATTTTAAATTATCACAAATTTATAAAGATTTTAAGCTTGATAGTGGTAGTGGTGAATATAATATCAAAAACCTAGCATTAGCAATGTATAACATCCTACCGGATTTAAGCCATATTTTAAATAAGCTGAATCAAACAGCTGGAGTAAGTATTAAATTTAATATTTTAAATTCAGAAAATGCAGTAGAGCTAAAAGATATAGTTGTAGAATCACAATTTATTACGGGAGGTGGTGTTATTAGTATTGCTAAAAATGATAATACTACTGGCACTGTTAATTTAAATTTTTCTAAAATAGATTTAAATTCAATAGTTTCTTCAAATACTCCGGTAACATTTAATATTGCTCCATCGAATATTAGATTTATTTTTGCTGATAAGTTGCTTAAAATCAATATTGCAATTGATGAAGTGATTCTAAGTAATAATAATACATTAGAAAAAGTAGCGTTTACTTCTAGCTTATCAAAAGGCACTTTAAAAATAGATGAATGCTCAGGAAGTATTAAACCAGGTGGTGAGTTCAAGCTTCTAGGTAATGTAACGCAAAATTCTATCAGAAGTATGTTTGATGGACAAGTATATTTAAAGCATAATGATTTTAATTCGTTACTAAATATATTAGGATTTGCTGATATCACAGTTAAAGATGCTATACCATTTACTCTATCGTCTGAGTTAAAATTAACCCTAATAGATTTGTTTTTTAAAGATTTATCGCTAAAAACAGATAATTTAAGTCTGTCAGGGAATTTTTCTGGTAAATTTATTGCTCAAACACCTCATTTAAATGCTACACTTAGTATATCTTCGCTTGATTTAACAAAAAATAGTTATCCAGTAATTTCGCCTTTTATCGAATTTGTGCAAGGCTTGACTAAGGATATGAAGAGCCTAGATTATCCAAGTAAATTTATCCCAATTAGAACAAATCCTTATACAATTAATTTAGATATTTTAGTAGATGGTGTTAAATATAATGATCAAATCTTTGATAAGATGAATCTACTTGCTAAAATTTTACCAGCTAGTGTAAAAATTAGTAATCTAGATTTAAAAACAAATAATAGCTACTTATCAACTAGCTGGAATTTGGATGCTTCCAGCGTATTACCATCTTTAACTGTCGAAATTAAAGATGGTAGTTTAAGTACTGATTTATTATCACCTGCAAAGTTACTTGATTTAAGAAATAAATTAGTAAATGATTATAGCTTAGATAAAGTTACGTTACAAATATATGGTAATTTATCTAGCTTGTCGCAAAATGATTTAGTACTAAAAAATGTTAAATTCTATGCAGTAAATAATAATAATTTACTACAATTCAATAATATTGAAGCAGAACTATTAGGTGGTAAATTGCAAGGTAGTGGTAATATTTTGTTAGATCCTTACTCTCTTAATTTTGTATATGCATTAAATACTATAGATTTAGATAAGGCTTCAGCACTCTTACCTAAAATATTTACTGCTTCAGAAGGTGAAATAAGTATTAGCGGTAGTTTTTCCACTAACGGCAATACCCTGCAAAATCAACTATATAACCTTACTAGTAAATCACAATTTGCTATAAATATCATCACTGTTAATAACTTTAACATTGATTCTTTCATACAGAAAATTAACAATTATGATTATAATGCGTCGAATCTTGATAAAGATATAAATAGTGCTATAACGACAGGACAACAAAGAATTACGGGTATAAGTGGTAATATTGACTTACAAAAAGGCATTGCTCTTTTAAAAGATATAAATTTTGTTACCCAGTACAGTACAGGGGCTGCATCTTTCGCAGTTAATATATATAATTTTGATATGGATGCATCTAATATTCTAGCTTTTTATATTCCGTCTAGCCTTGTTAAACCTGATCCAAAAAATACTAGTTCTAATGCAGATAAAAGTATTTTAAGCAATCTTAGTTTGAGAGTACAAGGAAATATGTTTACTCCTAAAAAGACCTTTGATAGTAGTGAATTAAAAAAATTGCTAATATCACCAACAACTACAGAGGCAACTGATTTAATTAACCATTAAAAATAAAAACACATGACTACAACAAAAAATTTAGAAGAAAATATTAGTTTTGAAGAAGCTTTAAGTGAGCTTGAAGAAATTGTAAAAAAAATAGATAACGGGCAAGAGACTTTAGAAGCAGCAGTTAATAGTTTTGAGCGTGGTATTTTGCTTAAAAATCACTGTGAAAAGAAACTTAAAGAAGCTCGTTTGAAGATTGAGAAAATTACTAAGCTTGCAGATTCTACAATAACCTTGGAGGAGGTGGAGGTCTAAATAAAGGATGATTTATTATGCATAATAGTTTTCTTATAAGGCTTGTCCGGTGTTGTTGCATGACTCCTATGTCATTCTCGCAAAAGCGGGAATCCAGGAAAAAAGTCTAAATACAGCAAATTTTTAAAAATGATGCTCCTCGCAGCAGAGCTACGAGGTATCTAAAAAAGTTTTAGTTGTTTCTTATGATATCACGAAGCAGAGCTTCGGGGAATTAAACCCTGAGAGATTAAAAGCTCGATTTATTTCGCTTTATGCTGGATTCCCGCTTTTGCGGGAATGACATTGTATAGCAGCTAATTATTTAAAATGATACAAACATAAATATATTAAATAACGAGTCTTTTGCAATGATTGTGTAAATTTTTGTTGAGCCTATATTAGAAGTAATTAAAAATATAGGTAACAGGAATGCAAATAGAGAAGAATAAAAAAATAAATGAAGCAATAGATTTGCTGATAGAAGGCGGAGTAGATTTAAAAACAGTACTAAGTCAGAATGGATTAATTAAGGAATTAACCAAGGGTATTTTAGAGCGAGCACTGCATGCTGAGATGTCAGAACATTTAGGTTATAGCAAGTATGATAGAGCTGAAACTGAGAATGCGAGGAATGGTAGTTTTAGTAAGAATCTGATTGTGAGAATGGTGTTATAGAGCTAAATGTGCCAAGAGACAGACAAGGTAAATTTGAACCCATAATAGTCTCAAAGAAACAAACAAGAATAGATGGCTTAGACCAAAAGATAATATCCTTATATGCGAAGGGCATGAGTGTGTCTGATATTAAAACACAATTGCAAGAATTATATGGAGCTGAGATCAGTGAGAGCCTAATCAGCAGGATTACAGATGAAGTAATAGATGAGGTCAAGATTTGGCAGAGTAGACCACTTGAATCAGTATACCCTATAGTATATTTTGACTGTTTAGTAGTGAAAGTAAGACAAGATAGTCTATCCGCCAAAACTCTAAAAGCCTTATAGGCAATAGGGTTTTAAGGCAAAAATGCATAGTAAAATCCATAAGAAAATGAAAGGTTTTATATCAAAAGCTTATGGAAATACAAAAAAATGACAATAAAAAAATGAATGCATTTTGGGAAATAGTGTGGTTTTTAATACAAAAATTTAAAATCAGCCCTCAAAATTAGAGTAATTTGCTCTAAAATCGCACTATTTTTGGAAATTAGTGACACAAGTGATATTTTTTAGAGTTTTGGCGGAGGGACTAGCTCCATATCAAAATTAGACCAACACAGAAATGTATCAGTAAAAATTAACATAACTTATTAATTTTTATTGAAAATCTTAGCAATTTGTTGTCAAAACTCTATCCCATTACAAATGATCAGGATTTGAAGTGTTTTTGGCGGATAGACTAGCTAGTTTTCAACTGGCTCTGTCTCATCAATTGTGCAAATTTCGTGAACCATTAAATTCTACCATCAAATTTGATCATAAAATGAGCCATAGCTTCATTCCAATTGGGGATAAGCATAGACTATTTTTTGGTAATATAATCAATTGTCAGATATAAAACCTTAAATACTGCGTCATCATTTGGAAAGATGCGTTTATTCTTAGTAACTTTTCTCAATTGGCTATTCAGCGATTCTATCGCATTTGTAGTGTAAATAATCTTACGAATCTCCTTTGGATATTGCAAGAAAATTATCAAATTATCCCAATTATTATACCAAGATTTAGCTATATGCGGATATTGCTTACTCCATTTTTGATCAAATGACTCAAGAGCTAATTCTGCTTCTGGCTCTGTTTCATCAATTGTGTAAATTTCGTGAGCCATTAAAGGTAAATTCCAGTATTAATTAAGCCAGATTTATATTTTCTTCCCATACCTCATTGGGTGTTTTATAACCGAGCACTTTTCTTGGTAAATTATTTAAAAAATCCTCAATTTCTTGTAATTGCTTTATTGTTAATTTTTTTATATCTAAAGATTTAGAGTATACTCTGTGCACCATTGAGTTAATCTTCTCTATCAATGGTTTTTGCCATGGAGAATAAGGATTGCAAAAATATACTTTTCGTTCAGATTTTGGCAATAGTTGTTCATGATTGGTAAATTCTTTGCCATTATCTAACGTTATGCTTTTGATTATATGCGACAATTGTTTAAGTTTTTTATTCATGTTACCAATCACATCTTGTGTTCTTTTTGAACGGTTTAAAGTGAGAAACACTTTTTGTGTTCTGATATCCACAAGAGCGCCTATATTACGACTTTGATTACCTTTGTTAAAAGTTAAATCACCTTCTAAATGACCTATTGCTGCTATCTTTCTATTTATCTCTGGTCTTTCAGTAATGGAAACTCGATTTGGTATTGTAATTCTTTTGTTTCTGATTCTTGTACCATGATGCAACCTATTTTTCCTTTTTCTTGCTAAAGATAAATATAATTTTTGCCTTTGTGCTATAGGAGATGTATAAATAAACTGGTATATACTCTCTGTAGAAATATTGACAGTATTTCGTGATAGTTTACGTCTACCTGAAATTATATCTGGTGAAATACCCTGTGTTAACTGCTTTATTATTTCTGCTCGTAAATTATTATCAATATCTAATTTTCTTTTTCTCTTACCTTGCCTTAAACTGCAAGCAAGTGTGTTAGCCCTATCTGGTCTATAATTATGCCTCATTCTCTTGAGTTCATAACATATAGTGCTTTTATCACGGCCAATCTTTGTCCCTATATATCGCGAGCTATAACCACTCTTATTCATTTCGTATATTTTAAATCTTTCATCTATCGTTAAATGAGCCATGATATATCTATATTTAAATGATGCTCCTCGCAGCAGAGCTACGAGGTATCTAAAAAAGTTTTAGTTGTTTCTTATGATATCACGAAGCAGAGCTTCGGGGAATTAAACCCTGAGAGATTAAAAATTGATTATATCTGGCTTAATTAATTATAGAACTTTCCAACTTTTCTCAATTGGCTATTCAGCGATTCTATCGCATTTGTAGTGTAAATAATCTTACGAATCTCCTTTGGATATTGCAAGAAAATTATCAAATTATCCCAATTATTATACCAAGATTTAGCTATATGCGGATATTGCTTACTCCATTTTTGATCAAATGACTCAAGAGCTAATTCTGCTTTTTTTTCAGTAGCAGAAGTATAGATTAGTTTCAAATCGAGTCTTTTGCAATGATTGTGTAAATTTTTGTTGAGCCTATATTAGAAGTAATTAAAAATATAGGTAACAGAAATGCAAATAGAGAAGAATAAAAAAATAAATGAAGCAATAGATTTGCTGATAAAAGGCGAAGTAGATTTAAAAACAGTACTAAGTCAGAATGGATTAATTAAGGAATTAACCAAGGGTATTTTAGAGCGAGCACTGCATGCTGAGATGTCAGAACATTTAGGTTATAGCAAGTATGATAGAGCTGAAACTGAGAATGCGAGGAATGGTAGTTTTAGTAAGAATCTGATTAGTGAGAATGGTACTATAGAGCTAAATGTTCCAAGAGACAGACAAGGTAAATTTGAACCTATAATAGTCTCAAAGAAACAAACAAGAATAGATGGCTTAGACCAAAAGATAATATCCTTATATGCGAAGGGTATGAGTGTGTCTGATATTAAAACACAATTTCAAGAATTATATGGAGCTGAGATCAGTGAGAGCCTAATCAGCAGGATTACAGATGAAGTAATAGATGAGGTCAAGATTTGGCAGAGTAGACCTCTTGAATCAGTATACCCTATAGTATATTTTGACTGTTTAGTAGTGAAAGTAAGACAAGATAAACTTATTATTAATAAATCAGTATATGTAGCTTTAGGAATAGATTTATCTGGCAGAAAGGATATTTTAGGCTTATGGATAAGTGAGAATGAAGGAGCTAAATTTTGGCTTGGTAATTTTACTGAGATGAAAAATAGAGGAGTAAAAGATATCTTAATTGCTTGTAGTGATAATCTAACTGGTATGTCTGATGCTATTGCATCAGTATACCCGAAAACTGAACATCAAATTTGTATTGTCCATCAGATCAGGAATAGCCTCAAATATGTATCATATAAAGATATAGCTAACACGGAAATGTTTCTACCACAGATTAGGAAAAACTTAGGCATTGATCAATAATTTTACGTAAACAGTTTTTAAAGTTAGTCCAGCAATGTTTAATAGGATTTAGATCTGGTGAATATGTGAGTAAATACAAAAACTATGGTAAAAACCTTTCCGCGTTAGCTATAGAAAGCAATTAGCAGCGGATTTGAAACTAATCTATACTTCTGCTACTGAAAAAGAAGCAGAATTAGCTCTTGAGTCATTTGATCAAAAATGGAGTAAGCAATATCCGCATATAGCTAAATCTTGGTATAATAATTGGGATAATTTGATAATTTTCTTGCAATATCCAAAGGAGATTCGTAAGATTATTTACACTACAAATGCGATAGAATCGCTGAATAGCCAATTGAGAAAAGTTACTAAGAATAAACGCATCTTTCCAAATGATGACGCAGTATTTAAGGTTTTATATCTGACAATTGATTATATTACCAAAAAAGAGTCTTTTGCAATGATTGTGTAAATTTTTGTTGAGCCTATATTAGAAGTAATTAAAAATATAGGTAACAGAAATGCAAATAGAGAAGAATAAAAAAATAAATGAAGCAATAGATTTGCTGATAGAAGGCGGAGTAGATTTAAAAACAGTACTAAGTCAGAATGGATTAATTAAGGAATTAACCAAGGGTATTTTAGAGCGAGCACTGCATGCTGAGATGTCAGAACATTTAGGTTATAGCAAGTATGATAGAGCTGAAACTGAGAATGCGAGGAATGGTAGTTTTAGTAAGAATCTGATTAGTGAGAATGGTACTATAGAGATAAATGTTCCAAGAGACAGACAAGGTAAATTTGAACCTATAATAGTCTCAAAGAAACAAACAAGAATAGATGGCTTAGACCAAAAGATAATATCCTTATATGCGAAGGGTATGAGTGTGTCTGATATTAAAACACAATTGCAAGAATTATATGGAGCTGAGATCAGTGAGAGCCTAATCAGCAGGATTACAGATGTAAGTAATAGATGAGGTCAAGATTTGGCAGAGTAGACCTCTTGAATCAGTATACCCTATAGTATATTTTGACTGTTTAGTAGTGAAAGTAAGACAAGATAAACTTATTATTAATAAATCAGTATATGTAGCTTTAGGAATAGATTTATCTGGCAGAAAGGATATTTTAGGCTTATGGATAAGTGAGAATGAAGGAGCTAAATTTTGGCTTGGTAATTTTACTGAAATGAAGAATCGAGGAGTAAAAGATATCTTAATTGCTTGTAGTGATAATCTAACTGGTATGTCTGATGCTATTGCATCAGTATATCCGAAAACTGAACATCAAATTTGTATTGTCCATCAGATCAGGAATAGCCTCAAATATGTATCATATAAAGATAGAAAGCAATTAGCAGCGGATTTGAAACTAATCTATACTTCTGCTACTGAAAAAGAAGCAGCATTAGCTCTTGAGTCATTTGATCAAAAATGGAGTAAGCAATATCCGCATATAGCTAAATCTTGGTATAATAATTGGGATAATTTGATAATTTTCTTGCAATATCCAAAGGAGATTCGTAAGATTATTTACACTACAAATGCGATAGAATCGCTGAATAGCCAATTGAGAAAAGTTACTAAGAATAAACGCATCTTTCCAAATGATGACGCAGTATTTAAAGTTTTATATCTGACAATTGATTATATTACCAAAAAATGGTCTATGCCTATCCCCAATTGGAATGAAGCTATGGCTCATTTTATGATCAAATTTGATGGTAGAATTTAATGGTTCACGAAATTTACATGTAATAGTTGAGATACCGTCTTGAGTGTCAACAACTTTTTCATTATTTTACCTCAATTTTATTTTACAGGGTTTTTATATTTGCACTAAAAGATGTTTTGTTATTAAGAACACCATAAATTATGTGAAGCAACTTACGCATAGCAGCAATCACTATAACCATTTTAGATTTTCCAACATTGCTCAAACGTTGACTAAAATCCTTAATAATCGGATTATGTTTTATAGCAACTATGGCAGGCATATAAAAAGCTTTACGTAAATTAGCATCTCCTGTTTTTGATATTTTTCCTATTCCATGGACAGAAGTGCCTGATTGTTTTGGCTTTGGGTTAAGACCAACAAACGCAGCTAGTTGTTTTGCAGAATTAAAATTTTCTACAACAAGAAAAGCAAGTATCACTCCTATTGTTTTTTCTCCTATACCAGGGATTGAATCAAGAAGTTTACTTTTATCATGTAAGTCTTTGTGTCCTTTAATATGATTAGAGATAAGTTCTTCTACTTCCTTAATTTGCTTATCCAGAAATTCAATATGAATCATAATGTTAATGGCAACTGCTTTACTTGCTCCGCTCAATCTATTATTTTCTTGATTTTTATTAGCAATCAAACTATCCAAGCGTCTTACCCATTGTTGTAATTCTTTAATATGTATAGGGGTTGGTTGCCAAAGATCAGGTTGCATAGCCTTGCAAAAAGAAGCTATCAATTCACAATCAGATTTGTCAGTTTTAACTCTTGAAAGCTTGCTCATTGCAAAGCCCTTGATGCGAGCTGGATTTACGACACTAACTTTAAATGTATTATCATAAAGATATTGAGCTAACCTAACTTCGTAACCACCTGTTGATTCCATACAAGCGTGAGCAGTATCTATTCCCTTTTTTTCTAACCATTGTTTTAGTGCAGCAAAGCCTTTTGCAGTATTATTAAACTTTTTGGTTTTGATTTTATTATCATTTAATAAAGCTACGTCAAATGTTGCTTTAGAAATATCTATACCCAAAATAATGCTACTCATATTTGACCTTCTATGTTAATAATAAGTAGAATACCCAAAGATCAACCTTGTAAATACAGGTTCATTGATTAATTTCAAGACCTAAGAATACCGTCCGATCTTTAATGAGTATGTGAAGACTAATTGTTTGATCTCAACTACAGGGTTACATAGCCCTAAGATTTAATACGGCATATTAGTCTTCTTACTTAAGTGCCCTTAAGTATCTTATAGTTGTTTACTAAAGACAATACTAAGATACAAGATTATATCTTACATTTAGTAAAATAAATTAATTATTAAATGGAGATAAAGAATGAACTTAAATCAAAAAATAATAAAACCAAAATTAGGTTTACTTGAATTAGCTAAGAGCCTTGGTAGTATATCATCAGCATGTAAAGCGATGGGATATAGTAGAGATAGTTATTACAGATTTAAAGAACTGTATGAAACTGGTGGCGAAGAAGCGTTGTATGAAATTAGTCGAAGAAAGCCAATAATAGCGAATAGAGTTGATCCTGCTGTAGAGAAAGCAGTACTAGATATGGCAATAGAATATCCAGCATATGGTCAGCTAAGAGTATCAAATGAGCTTAAAAAGACAGGTGTACTTGTATCACCTGGGGGAGTAAGATCAATTTGGTTACGTAATGATTTAAACAACATCAGTAAAAGACTTAAAGCATTAGAAGCAAAAATGGCTCAAGATGGTATTGTGCTTACTGAGGCACAATTACAAGTGCTAGAGAAGCGTCGTAATGAAAAAGAAGCTCATGGAGAAATTGAGACACAGCATCCAGGGTATCTAGGATGCCAAGATACATATTATGTAGGCAACTTTAAGGGTATAGGTAAGGTTTATTCTCAGGTATTTATTGATAGCTACAGCAGAGTAGCTGATGTTAAACTATATACTGATAAAACAGCTTTAACTGCTGCTGATATGCTTAATGACCGAGTGTTACCATGGTATGAGACTCAAGGGATACCAATACTTCGTATTCTGACAGATCGTGGGTCAGAATATAAGGGGAATATAGAGCATCATGCTTTTGAATTATTTCTAAGTATCGAAGGTATAGAGCATACTACTACTAAAGCATATTCTCCTCAAACAAACGGTATGTGTGAGCGTTTTAATAAAACCATGAAACAAGAATTCTTTGATACAGCTATGCGGAAAAAGATTTATACAGCTCTTGATGACCTACAATTAGATCTTGATATCTGGCTAGAGTATTTCAATAATGAAAGACCTCATTCTGGTAAATATTGTTATGGAAAAACTCCTATGCAAACTTTTAAGGATAGTAAGAAATTAGCTGTTGAAAAGAATAATGAAATCTTGTATCTTGAATATGTATCTGACAGTCAAAATTTAACTGACAATCAGGGGCAAAATTTATAGTGTCTGTAAGATCAAATCTTAACTTCTACAATTTACACAATTGATGAGACAGAGCCCCAAAAAATGGTCTATGCCTATCCCCAATTGGAATGAAGCTATGGCTCATTTTATGATCAAATTTGATGGTAGGATTTAATGGCTCACGAAATTTACACAATTGATGAAACAGAGCCTTCAAATCCGCTGCTAATTGCTTTCTATCTTTATATGATACATATTTGAGGCTATTCCTGATCTGATGGACAATACAAATTTGATGTTCAGTTTTCGGGTATACTGATGCAATAGCATCAGACATACCAGTTAGATTATCACTACAAGCAATTAAGATATCTTTTACTCCTCTATTTTTCATCTCAGTAAAATTACCAAGCCAAAATTTAGCTCCTTCATTCTCACTTATCCATAAGCCTAAAATATCCTTTCTGCCAGATAAATCTATTCCTAAAGCTACATATACTGATTTATTAATAATAAGTTTATCTTGTCTTACTTTCACTACTAAACAGTCAAAATATACTATATGGTATACTGATTCAAGAGGTCTACTCTGCCAAATCTTGACCTCATCTATTACTTCATCTGTAATCCTGCTGATTAGGCTCTCACTGATCTCAGCTCCATATAATTCTTGCAATTGTGTTTTAATATCAGACACACTCATACCCTTCGCATATAAGGATATTATCTTTTGGTCTAAGCCATCTATTCTTGTTTGTTTCTTTGAGACTATTATAGGTTCAAATTTACCTTGTCTGTCTCTTGGAACATTTAGCTCTATAGTACCATTCTCACTAATCAGATTCTTACTAAAACTACCATTCCTCGCATTCTCAGTTTCAGCTCTATCATACTTGCTATAACCTAAATGTTCTGACATCTCAGCATGCAGTGCTCGCTCTAAAATACCCTTGGTTAATTCCTTAATTAATCCATTCTGACTTAGTACTGTTTTTAAATCTACTCCGCCTTCTATCAGCAAATCTATTGCTTCATTTATTTTTTTATTCTTCTCTATTTGTATTTCTGTTACCTATATTTTTAATTACTTCTAATATAGGCTCAACAAAAATTTACACAATCATTGCAAAAGACTCGCATTATATGCAAAATTATCAGCAAATTGCTGCCTGATAATCGAAAAATTAGGAAAACATACTACTCATTTTTTTGTCTTGATTTTTCATGTATGGACCTCCTGTAGAATGCAAGAAAAAAATAACATCAATAATAAAAACAAACAAATGCAGTCATGTATCCGGCTTATAGCTGATAAATCAACCTAATTTATTCTACAGCCCTGATGGAATTCGCTGGCTTACAAACTATATACTTATCAGTCCATCGGCTTCTAAAAGAGCCACTGAAAAACGCAGTTTTTTTGTAAGCTAAGGTTTGTCTTATTTACCATCAATATTAATTATCTCAAGCATATTTCGGGTTGGAATCTCTTACATATTGTTTTGCTTTTACCTATTCATTATATAAATCACCATTTATTTTACTTATAAGTGCTATGCTACACACTCTTTAGCTACAAACTTTACTCTCTACATAATCATCTCCTGATCTTAGTACAGCAAACACCACTCTTGCCAACTTATTAGCTATGGCAACTGTCGTTTTATTATGGCTACTTCGCTCAGATAAATTAAACATCCATTTCGTAAATTGGCTAAAATCTTTTTTAGATTTCTGTTCTTCCGATGTAAATCTTATCTTGGCATTTAGTACAGCTCTAGCCCCTTGAATTAATAAAGTGCGTAAGTATACATCACCTCGCTTGCTAATTCCCAGCAGCTTATCCTTCCCACCACTTGAATGTTGTCTTGGCACTAATCCTAGCCATGCCGATAATTGCCTGCCATTCTCAAAACTTGTAGCATTACCTATTGATGCTATTAAAGCAGTAGCAGTAATTAAACCAAGACCAGGTATAGCTCTTAATCGTTGATATTGAGTTAGGTTACTTGCTATCATTGTTAATCGTTTTTCTATCTCTTTTATTTTTCTGTTATTATCTAAGAATTCTTCTTTTAGTTCACTAAATGTTTGATAACTTAACTGGCTTAATTTCCCTGCATCTAAAATCTCAATTAATTTTGTGATAACCTTATTAATGCCTTGAGGAACAATAAAACCAAACTCATGTAGTAGCCCCCTAATTTCATTAGCAAGTGCTGTACGATTTTTTACCAATCTCTCTCTTACCCTATGTATTGATAAAATTTCTTGTTGCTCTATAGTTTTAATTGCAACAAATCTCATATTAGGTCTTGTCACGGCTTCACATATCGCTTCAGCATCTGCTTGATCATTTTTATTAGTTTTAACATATGGTTTGACAAATTGCGGTGCCATTAGTTTTACTTCATGCCCTAATTTAGTTATTTCTCTTGCCCAATAACTAGAACCACCACAAGCTTCCATCCCTACTAAACATTGTGGTAAATTAGCCATAAATGTCAAAACCTGATCTCTCATCAATTTTTTCTTTAATACTGTCTTGCCATTTTTATCTACACCATGAATTTGAAAAATTCTTTTTGCAATATCTATACCAATTGTAGTAACCTCCATATGGACCTCCTTAATTGTTGTTTTAATATGTTAAATATTAACCCTAGAAGATTAGCAACTGCTTTTCATTCTCTATATCAGGAGGTCCATACCATTAGTCCACTATCCTATAGCTCTGTATACACTTGACCAACTACGCTGAAAACGCTAATTTAGGATAAGGGATAGATAGAAAGCTTATAGATAAAGGGTTTAAAGGAGATTAATGTTGAGTTATGATAGATTTTTTTAATAAAAGATCAGTAACTCAACATGAAAAGATGTATCATAACTGTATATTATTTAGTAGATAATTTTTGTAAAATATATGAAGAATGGATAGAACACCGTCTATTATCAACAAATCAGCAAAGGCATAGAATAGGAAAATTAAGTCTTGCAGAATTGATGACAATAGTCATATATTTTTATCTATCGCCTTGCAAGGACTTTAAAAACTATTATTTATACTACTTACCGCATAAATATAAGGGTTACTTTAATCTCTCAGGGTTTAATTCCCCGAAGCTCTGCTTCGTGATATACTACTTGAATGGAAGAAAGCAGTTATATACATAAGAGTCATAATGTCACAGTACTAATATATCATTTAGTAACGCTGGCAAAGTATATAGCTAACGCGGAAAGGTTTTTACCATAGTTTTTGTATTTACTCACATATTCACCAGATCTAAATCCTATTAAACATTGCTGGACTAACTTTAAAAACTGTTTACGTAAAATTATTGATCAATGCCTAAGTTTTTCCTAATCTGTGGTAGAAACATTTCCGTGTTAGCTATAGAAGAGTAATATTCAATCAAGAACTAGATGATTATTTGTGTAAAATTTGTGAGCACATAGAAGATCGTTATGAAATTAGATTTTTAGAAATAGGAGTAGATAAAGATCACGTACATTTTTTATTACAGTCAATACCAATGTATAGCCCAACAAAAATAACTCAAATCATAAAAAGTATTACTTCTAAGAAAATGTTTGAGAAATATCCAAATCTTAAAGAAAAATTATGGGGAAGTGAGTTTTGGAGTAAAGGATATTTTATGAGCACAGTAGGTAAACATGGTGATGAGCAGAAATTACGTAATTATGTACAGAATCAAGGTTCAGGCAAACCTTCTTATAAAGCATTTCAACAAAAACAGTTAAAGCTTTTTGGATAGATACCTCGTAGCTCTGCTGCGAGGAGCATCATTTCAACAACAGATCTTGCGTTAACGCTATCATTAGTTACTAGTGATAGTATTAATTCTAAAACCACATCTTGATTATAGGGAAAAATTTTTTATTTCTTGTATAATCATACACACTAAAACCCCTTTTGTATTTGAGCGTATTTATATCATAACTTATAAGTTTGGCTATCTTTTTGTCAAAACTTCAGCTTGAAAGAAATGAATTATACCTCTATAATTAATATAATCATTAAACTCAAGGCCATATAATCGTGACTGACAATAATTCTTCTAATTTAGTACCGGTAAATATCGAAGATGAGATGAAAGTATCTTATCTTGACTATGCTATGAGCGTCATAGTAAGTAGGGCAATACCGGATGTTCGAGATGGCTTAAAGCCGGTACATCGTCGTATCATCTACTCAATGCATGAAGCAGGTAACCATGCAAACAGAGCTTACAGAAAATCCGCTAGAATAGTTGGTGACGTGATGGGTAAATACCACCCGCACGGTGATAGTGCTATCTATGATTCGTTAGTGCGTATGGCTCAAGATTTTTCACTGCGTCTACCGCTTGTTGATGGGCAGGGTAATTTCGGCTCATTGGATGGTGACGCTGCGGCGGCAATGAGGTATACCGAATCACGTATGGCTAAAGTAGCCCATAAACTGATTGAGGATATTGATAAAGAAACTGTCAGCTTTAACCCAAATTATGACGGTTCTGAAGAAGAGCCTTCAGTGCTGCCCTCTATGTTTCCGAACTTACTAGTAAATGGAAGTGGTGGTATTGCGGTTGGTATGGCAACTAATATTCCGCCTCATAATCTTGGAGAGGTTATTGATGCTTGTTGTTTATATGTAGATAATAACGATATAGAAATTTTAGACCTGTTAGAAGTTGTGAAAGGTCCTGACTTTCCTACAAGCGGGATTATTCTAGGTGTTAATGGTATTAAATCAGCCTATTTAACAGGTAGGGGGAGCATCGCTATAAGAGGGCGAGCTGAGATTGAGAATTTAGGTAACGGGCGTCAAGCAATTATTATTACCGAAATACCTTACATGGTAAATAAAGCAAGGCTTGTTGAAAAGATTGCCGAAATGGTCAAGGAAAAGCGTATTGAGGGTATAAGCGATTTACGTGATGAGTCGAATAAAAACGGCATAAGAATTTATATTGAGCTTAAGAAAGATATTGTCGCTGAAGTAGTTTTAAACCAAATATATTCCTGTACGCAGCTTCAAACTAGCTTTGGCGTTATAATGCTTGCTCTAAAAGATGGTTTGCCTAAGGTAATGAATTTAAAAGAAGTAATAGCGGCTTTCGTTAGCTTTAGGGAAGTAGTTATTACTAACCGCACTATATATTTACTTAATAAAGCAAGAGATAAAGCTCATATTTTACTAGGGCTAACTATCGCTGTTAGCAATATCGACGAAATAATTCGTATTATAAAAGCTGCAAGCGATCCAAATGCTGCTAAGCAAGAATTAATGGCACGCAGTTGGGATGCGTTAAATATTCTGCCGCTTGTGAAGTTAGTTGATGATAAGGCAATGTTGAATGAAGAGGGTAAATGTAGCTTTACCGAAGCCCAAGCAAAGGCAATTTTAGAGATGAGATTGCAACGCTTAACCACCATGGAAAAGAATAAGTTAGAGGAAGATTTAAAGAACCTTGCCACTGAGATTACTGAATATCTAAATATCTTGGGTTCACGTGAGCGGTTACTTGAAATTCTAAAAGAAGAGCTAATTAAAGTTAAAGAAGAGTTTGCAACTCCTCGTCTTACTTCGATTGAATTCGGTGAGTTTGATCAGGATATCGAGGATTTAATTCAGCGTGAAGAGATGGTAGTAACTGTAACTCTTGGTGGTTATATAAAGCGTGTGCCTCTAAGTAGTTATAGAGCTCAAAAACGAGGTGGTAAGGGTAGGTCAGGGCTTTCAATGCGTGATGAGGATATAACAACGCAAGTTTTTGTTGGTAGTACTCATACGCCAATGTTATTCTTCTCGAATATCGGGCAGGTTTATAGCTTAAAGCTGTATAAGCTTCCTTTAAGTAATCCGCAAGGGAAAGGTAGACCTATGGTTAACATATTACCGCTTAAAGGTGATGAGTATATAACCAATATTATGCCGTTGCCTGAAAATCAAGATGAGTGGGATAATCTAAATATCATGTTCGCAACTGCTAAAGGTAATATTAGAAGAAGTGATTTATTAGATTTCAAAAAGATTCAGTCAAACGGTAAGATTGCAATTAGGCTTGATGAAGATGACAAGTTAATAGATGTAAAGCCTTGTAAAGAAGACGAGCACATTTTATTAGCTACTAAATCCGGTAAAGCTCTAAGATTCCCTGTTGAGTCACTGCGTGTGATTAAGAGCCGTACTTCTGACGGAGTGCGTGGTATGAGGCTTGCCGAAGACGACTCAGTGATTTCTATGACAGTATTAAAAGGTATCAAAGCTACACGTGAAGAGCGAGACGCTTATTTATCTGTATCATGGGAGAAGAGACTTGAGATCGCTAAAGGGGAAGAATTGAATTCTGAAGAATTAGGTAAAGATTTGACTGCTGAATCTATTTTAGAAATGGCAAATTCCGAAGAGTTTATTTTAACAGTAACCGAAAACGGCTTTGGTAAAAGAAGCTCGGCTTATGGTTATAGGATTACTGACCGCGGCGGTAGCGGTATAATCAACATGGATATTAACGACAAAACCGGTTTAGTAGTCGGCGTTATGCCTGTTAAAATGGATGATGAATTAATGCTTATCACCAATAGCGGTAAATTAATTCGCTGTAAACTTGAAACAGTACGTATTACAGGGCGTAACACTAGCGGTGTCACTTTATTTAGACTAGAGGACGGGGAAAAAGTCGTATCTGCTTCTCTAATTGCTGAAAGTTCTGATGATAATGAAGAAGATAGCGAGTTTGAAGAAGAAGTGGCAGAAGAGGGGAGTGAATAAAACGTCATTGCCGTCTTTACGAGCGACTAAAATGAGCGTGGCAATCTCATGAAATAGAATAAAACTCCTGAGATTGCTTCGTCGCTATGCTCCTCGCAATGACGATATCTATACTTATTTAGTAATGCTAATTTTAGGATACAACCTTGAGTCTTTTGCAATGATTGTGTAAATTTTTGTTGAGACTATATTAGAAGTAATTAAAAATATAGGTAACAGAAATGCAAATAGAGAAGAATAAAAAAATAAATGAAGCAATAGATTTGCTGATAGAAGGCGGAGTAGATTTAAAAACAGTACTAAGTCAGAATGGATTAATTAAGGAATTAACCAAGGGTATTTTAGAGCGAGCACTGCATGCTGAGATGTCAGAACATTTAGGTTATAGCAAGTATGATAGAGCTGAAACTGAGAATGCGAGGAATGGTAGTTTTAGTAAGAATCTGATTAGTGAGAATGGTACTATAGAGCTATGATGAACGAACATTAGAATTACCCATGACGAATATTAAAATTACCCATTTTTGAGTAAAAAATATTGTCGGCTCTGTCTCATCAATTGTGTAAATTTCGTGAACCATTAAATTCTACCATCAAATTTGATCATAAAATGAGCCATAGCTTCATTCCAATTGGGGATAGGCATAGACCATTTTTTGGTAATATAATCAATTGTCAGATATAAAACCTTAAATACTGAGTCCGTCCGCCAAAACTCTACAAGCCTTATAGATAATATGGTTTTAAGACAAGAAGTAATACAACAATCCGTAAGAAAATGATAAAATATGGTCATAAACCTTATGGATTTCAGTCAATGCCAATAGACAACATTATCAAATCGCAAGAACAAGGGAAACTGTTTGGTTATAAATTAAAAGAAGAATTAAACCCAAATAATAAGCTATATAAATTAAGAGAATTAATAAATTGGTCTAGGCTCGAAGAGTGGTTATCAAAAAATGTTTGTATTAAGAAATTTGGTAGAAATAGAAAATGTCATAGAGTGATGCTTGGCATAACGATGCTACAAGCAATGTATAATTTTTCAGATTCATTATCAGAGGAAGAGCTAAAAGAGAATATGTATTGGCAGTATTTCTGCGGGTGGGAATATATAGAAAAAGACATAGCTATCTCGGAAACTAGTATACGACGGTTTCGTAGTGTATTAGGTGAAGCTGGATATAATGAGATATTATCGGAGTTGATCAGGGTTGGGATAAAAACTAACACAATTAAAAAAAAAGATTTGGAATTAATCATCGCTGATACGACTGTACAAATTAAGAATATCAAACACCCACACGATGTTTATTTAATGGATAAAGCTAGGCTTAGCATAGTAAAGCTTTGCAACAGTTTGGGTATACATTTGAATGAAACATACGCTAGAACCTATAAACGCGATATAGTAAAGCTATGGAAATATAAAGAACATAGTAAAGCCAAGAAGCGTTGGAAAATAATGAAGCATTTAAAAATATTACTGGGTCGTTTGATTAGAGTATGTGAGCGTGAGATCAAAAATAAGCAATTAAACTTGTCTCTCAAAAATCAAGAAGTATTGCAAAAAATAAAACAAATACATAACCAATCTGTTTTAAAAAGAGAAGCTAAAAAGCAATATAAAGAAGATAACAAAGTATTATATAGTTTTCATGCCCCTGAAGTAGAGTGTATAGGAAAGGGAAAACGCAACAAGCCATATGAGTTTGGCAATAAAGTAGCGGTAGTAGTAAGTGGTCGTAGAAATTTTGTTTTATCCGCAAAATCGTTTCATAATAATCCTTATGATGGTCATACATTGCATCAGAGCTTTGAAGCAGTAGAGAGTGTCACTGGAATCAAGATAAAGAAATCATTTGTTGATCTTGGGTATAGTGGTAGCAATGTAAAGGAGAAGAGTAAGGTATATACCCCAAAAACGCGGAAGAAGTTGTTACAAGAGGACAAGTCTATGATCAAGAGACGCAGTGCCATAGAACCAATAATAGGTCACTTAAAGCAATATGGTCGGATGGGTAGAAACTTCTTGAAAGGTATGATAGGAGATATTATCAATCCAATAATCTCTGCTATTGGTTTGAATTTACGATGCATTGCAAATCATTTACAAATCGTGTCTAACTCCACATAAATCAAAAATATCATCATGCAAAAACTAGATGAACGATAAAAAATCGTTAACAATAGCTCCATATCAAAATTAGACCAACACAGAAATGTATCAGTAAAAATTAACATAACTTATTAATTTTTATTGAAAATCTTAGCAATTTGTTGTCAAAACTCTATCCCATTACAAATGATCAGGATTTGAAGTGTTTTTGGCGGATAGACTAGGCTAGCATTGCGGGGTTAGGGGCAGTATATTCAAAAGCTTATTTATGCAACAAAGCCATGGATAGAGAAGATTAACTCAATGGTGCACAGAGTATACTCTAAATCTTTAGATATAAAAAAATTAACAATAAAGCAATTACAAGAAATTGAGGATTTTTTAAATAATTTACCAAGAAAAGTGCTCGGTTATAAAACACCCAATGAGGTATGGGAAGAAAATATAAATCTGGCTTAATTAATACTGGAATTTACCATAGAACTTTCCCTTTCACTGATCTCTGCACCATATAGCTCATGAATCTGAATCTTAATGTCAGAGAGGCTCATCCCTTTAGCATATAAGGATAATATCTTCTGATCTAATCCATCAATCCTAGTCTGACGTTTTGGTACTAGTACAGGAGCAAATTCAGCATTTCTATCACGTGGTACTTCAAGTTCCAATACTCCCCCTTCAGTAATGAGGCTTTTTTTGCCTACACCATTTCTGCTGTTTTCAGTCTCTAGCCTACCATATTTGCTATAACCAAGATGCTCATCCATCTCAGCTTTTAAGGCTCTTTCAAATATATTCTTTGTTAACTGCTTTAACATCCCGTCTTTGGCAAAAAAACTCGTTAAATCAGTATCTTTATCTACTAGCAAATCTACTGTTTGTTTTATCTTCTCTTGGTTAGTGTTACTCATGTTATTCCTGATAAATTATATTATTGTTAATATAACATATCCTAGAAATTTACACACTTAGTGAGACAGCACCTGCTGAGATTTTAAATAACATGCCAAGCAAGATTTTTGGTTATAAAACACCCAATGAAATTTGGGCAGAAAATTTATAGGTTCTGTTCTACTTAGTCCTTGAATTTTCAAAAAGAGGCATCTCTACTATAATCATTGACTTTACGGTTTGAGCTATAATCATGATAGAACTGTTGTTGCGATGTCTGCGTTGATATCGCCGATCACTGCAGATTCATTATCTTCAAAAAATATTCTACAATCTCCCGGTATGTCCTCAGCACCACCAGGGAAAAGCGTAGCATATTTTTGATCAATACGATATAGTAACTCGTTTAACGAGCAAGATTCATGCAACGGTTCTACATTAGGACGCAAAATATAAATACCATCCTTTAGTCTATGCACCTTATCAAGTAGGTTGTAATCATACGTCCCACCGCCTAATATTTTATTTTCTACTGAGTCTATATCTCTATTAAATTGTAAAGTAGTAATATTACTCTTATTATCAGGATTTGATGCAATAATAGCTGTATGGCCTCGCACAAGGTAAATATCACCAGGTTGGATTAATTTTAATTGTTCATCTTTGATATCACCTCTTAAAAAAGTAACGGGATTATAATGATATTCATTGCCTGGGTTAGAATATGCTGCCTTCATAGTGATAGTACTTATACTTTCAACTTGTTCGGTAGTAAGGTATGTTGCTTTACCTACAGATGTCGAACAATCTTCAGCACCAAATAATAATTGCTTTTTAAAATCACGTTGAGCACCATATTGATAATCTCCAAACAGCATCATGCTCTGTGTAGAAGAGAAAGGATAAGAGTACGGTATCAAGTCATCCGGTAAGTGATAGCTAGTATTACGACAAGAGAATGATGTAGCCGCACCAACCATACTGTCTTGCTTTTTATTACAAGTGGCAGCAAGACTCGCAAGCAATACTGAACTGACAGAAGGATTCTCATTACCCCAATATGTCTGTTCACTTGGCGATTGTAAAGTTGGGAGCTCACAAGGGTCAATAGTATTAGTTAATTTATGATAAAATTTACCATCATTTATTTGGCTAACTAACGTCTCCTCTTGACTCTCTGCCCAGTGTTTAGCCATATTAAGTTGTAAGTGAGTTTTATTAGTCTTTATAGGATATCCTATATTACTTAAGTCTTGATCTTTTAAATAGTTATTAATTACTATACTAGTACCATTAAATTCTTTTAAGCTTTGTGTAAACAGTGTGACTAATTCTGCATCTGATATATCAGTATGTTGTTCACGATATTCAAGAATAATCTTTTGTATTTTATCTTGACTATCTTTTGTGTAGAAGTTAAGATTTGATCTTACAGACACTATAAATTTTGCCCCTGATTGTCAGTTAAATTTTGACTGTCAGATACATATTCAAGATACAAGATTTCATTATTCTTTTCAACAGCTAATTTCTTACTATCCTTAAAAGTTTGCATAGGAGTTTTTCCATAACAATATTTACCAGAATGAGGTCTTTCATTATTGAAATACTCTAGCCAGATATCAAGATCTAATTGTAGGTCATCAAGAGCTGTATAAATCTTTTTCCGCATAGCTGTATCAAAGAATTCTTGTTTCATGGTTTTATTAAAACGCTCACACATACCGTTTGTTTGAGGAGAATATGCTTTAGTAGTAGTATGCTCTATACCTTCGATACTTAGAAATAATTCAAAAGCATGATGCTCTATATTCCCCTTATATTCTGACCCACGATCTGTCAGAATACGAAGTATTGGTATCCCTTGAGTCTCATACCATGGTAACACTCGGTCATTAAGCATATCAGCAGCAGTTAAAGCTGTTTTATCAGTATATAGTTTAACATCAGCTACTCTGCTGTAGCTATCAATAAATACCTGAGAATAAACCTTACCTATACCCTTAAAGTTGCCTACATAATATGTATCTTGGCATCCTAGATACCCTGGATGCTGTGTCTCAATTTCTCCATGAGCTTCTTTTTCATTACGACGCTTCTCTAGCACTTGTAATTGTGCCTCAGTAAGCACAATACCATCTTGAGCCATTTTTGCTTCTAATGCTTTAAGTCTTTTACTGATGTTGTTTAAATCATTACGTAACCAAATTGATCTTACTCCCCCAGGTGATACAAGTACACCTGTCTTTTTAAGCTCATTTGATACTCTTAGCTGACCATATGCTGGATATTCTATTGCCATATCTAGTACTGCTTTCTCTACAGCAGGATCAACTCTATTCGCTATTATTGGCTTTCTTCGACTAATTTCATACAACGCTTCTTCGCCACCAGTTTCATACAGTTCTTTAAATCTGTAATAACTATCTCTACTATATCCCATCGCTTTACATGCTGATGATATACTACCAAGGCTCTTAGCTAATTCAAGTAAACCTAATTTTGGTTTTATTATTTTTTGATTTAAGTTCATTCTTTATCTCCATTTAATAATTAATTTATTTTACTAAATGTAAGATATAATCTCAACTATTACAGATTAACACGTACTGATAATATTGTAGGTGCATTCCATTTCCTGATTGGTAACTCTTGTAAATGAACTAATTCTTCAGCTAATTTTTCTTTTCTACAGCTATTGCGCTTTTCTTTAATTTGTGTAAGGAATAATTCATAAGCTTTTAAATCAACAAAATTACGTGATCCACGTAATAGCAGATGTTGATTCACTGCTTGCTTAAATGTATCATGACTTTTTTCAACAGAACCATTTTCATGACTGACGCCTGGATTATTTCGCGATGGTGCAAAATTGTAATAACCAAGCAATTCTTGCCATCTTTCTGTAAATTGTCTACTATTACCACATTGCTTGGTAGCTGCACTTAAATTATCTGTACGATGCTCTGGTAAAACTCCACCTAACTCCCATACAGCTTTTTCAAACCCTGATGCTAATATATCAAAACTTTCACTATGGCATATGCTAAAAGTTTCCCAACATGAATAAGGCAACATAAAATGAAATAGTAAGTGAGGATATGGTTGCCCACCAATACAAATACCCAATTGATTCATATTGGTCCAATCAGACTGACTCTGTTTGCCAGGAAGAATATTTTGTAAAAAGATTACTGTCTTATCCTTACCATGTGCAGCTCTCCATTGTTTTAACCTTTTCTGCAAACAGCGTAATTGCTTCCCATTATAATTCCCATGATACTTTTCTGTCAAATATGCTAATATGGTAGTTGCTTGCAACTCCGGTGCTGATTCTAGCATTGATTCTATTTCATCCCAGTGCTTCACAAATGGATCCTTACGTGTCCTATATTTACGTATTGTGCGTAATTCGCTTGGATACTTATTAATACGTAAATACTTACGTGCCGTTTTTACACTCATACCTGCTTTTGCAGCAGAAATTATCTGATTATATTTTTTGATCTTTTGCATTAAAATACCTACTTGGTTATTTGTACATGTTATCAGTAATTCTCGAATAATATTTAAATATTTAAAAATAAATTTTTATTCGATTTTACTGTCCATAGTTACTTCTTTTTTATAGGTAATTTTAATGTTCGTTGAGGGTAATTCTAATATTCGTTAGTCAATTATCAAAAAAGTTTTAATTATACAATACTTACGCTATGTTATTATAAATAAGCTTAAAAACCCTTGATGTCAAGGTACGTTTTTATAGTGCATCACTTCATAAGATCCCTGAATGCATGGGAATTATGCGACACATAGAGTAAGTCTTGTTATATTCTCTTTACTGCACAGGTATTTCCTTACCATTTTGGTCTTTGAGTTCAATTCTAGGCAAAATAATGGTCAAGATGCCATTTTTTAGCTTAGAAGAAATGGCATTTTGATCAATATCATCATACAGAGAGATAACATAATTAAATTTTTTATTTAAATGATCAGTAGCACTATTTGCTTTAGTATCGTCAATGTTAGCTTCAATAAAAAGCTTATAATTATTTACTTTAAGTTTAATGTTGTCCTTATCATATCCTGGTATTTCTAGGACTAGGATATATTGTTTATCTTGAGTAATTAATTTACTTTTTATAGAACTTGAGTCATAGATAGATAATCTATCATCAAATATGCTATTCCAGTAATAATCAAAGGCAGAGAAAGGACGATTAATAAAATCTAATGGATGACGTAAATAAATAGTATTAGTATAATGATTACTATTTGATGTTTTTTTATCCTCAGCCGCAATGGTTGGATTAGCCAATAAAATAACAGTAATGCAAGTTATTAAAAATTTAATATTGTTGTATAACATAATTACCTTCTTTTACTTCAATTTGACTATATAACATATAAGGTTAATTTATAGAATTGTAACATAATTATATATCTAAACTAGATATAGTTTTAGAATAGAAAAATTCAAGTAATTATTCATGACGCTTATATCCTCCTAGGAATCTAATAAGGTATAAAAATAGGTTAATAAAGTCTAGATATAAGTTAAAAGCAGCTACAATAGACATTTTTTGTGCTAAATGATTGTCAGTATTAGTGAAGTAAAAAGATTTAATTTTTTGAGTATCCCAAGCTATTAGCCCAATGAAGATGATTACTCCTAGAAAAGAAGAAGCAAAATACACAGCAGGACTTTGCAAGAAAAGGTTAACCAGTGCAGTAAGCAGTAATCCAACAAGTCCCATTACAAAGAAAGAACCCCAAGAAGTAAGATCCTTATTAGTGCTATATCCATATAAGCTCATTATACCAAAAACAGCAGCACAAATAAAGAAAGTTCTAGCAATAGAGATAGTAGTGTAAATAAGAAATAGGTACGATAAAGACATGCCTACTAGAGCTGCATATATCCAAAATAAAGTTTGAGCTGATTGGATAGATGGTAAATTCCAGTATTAATTAAGTGTAATAGTTGAGATTATATCTTACATTTAGTAAAATAAATTAATTATTAAATGGAGATAAAGAATGAACTTAAATCAAAAAATAATAAAACCAAAATTAGGTTTACTTGAATTAGCTAAGAGCCTTGGTAGTATATCATCAGCATGTAAAGCGATGGGATATAGTAGAGATAGTTATTACAGATTTAAAGAACTGTATGAAACTGGTGGCGAAGAAGCGTTGTATGAAATTAGTCGAAGAAAGCCAATAATAGCGAATAGAGTTGATCCTGCTGTAGAGAAAGCAGTACTAGATATGGCAATAGAATATCCAGCATATGGTCAGCTAAGAGTATCAAATGAGCTTAAAAAGACAGGTGTACTTGTATCACCTGGGGGAGTAAGATCAATTTGGTTACGTAATGATTTAAACAACATCAGTAAAAGACTTAAAGCATTAGAAGCAAAAATGGCTCAAGATGGTATTGTGCTTACTGAGGCACAATTACAAGTGCTAGAGAAGCGTCGTAATGAAAAAGAAGCTCATGGAGAAATTGAGACACAGCATCCAGGGTATCTAGGATGCCAAGATACATATTATGTAGGCAACTTTAAGGGTATAGGTAAGGTTTATTCTCAGGTATTTATTGATAGCTACAGCAGAGTAGCTGATGTTAAACTATATACTGATAAAACAGCTTTAACTGCTGCTGATATGCTTAATGACCGAGTGTTACCATGGTATGAGACTCAAGGGATACCAATACTTCGTATTCTGACAGATCGTGGGTCAGAATATAAGGGGAATATAGAGCATCATGCTTTTGAATTATTTCTAAGTATCGAAGGTATAGAGCATACTACTACTAAAGCATATTCTCCTCAAACAAACGGTATGTGTGAGCGTTTTAATAAAACCATGAAACAAGAATTCTTTGATACAGCTATGCGGAAAAAGATTTATACAGCTCTTGATGACCTACAATTAGATCTTGATATCTGGCTAGAGTATTTCAATAATGAAAGACCTCATTCTGGTAAATATTGTTATGGAAAAACTCCTATGCAAACTTTTAAGGATAGTAAGAAATTAGCTGTTGAAAAGAATAATGAAATCTTGTATCTTGAATATGTATCTGACAGTCAAAATTTAACTGACAATCAGGGGCAAAATTTATAGTGTCTGTAAGATCAAATCTTAACTTCTACAAATTAAGCCAGATTTATATTTTCTTCCCATACCTCATTGGGTGTTTTATAACCGAGCACTTTTCTTGGTAAATTATTTAAAAAATCCTCAATTTCTTGTAATTGCTTTATTGTTAATTTTTTTATATCTAAAGATTTAGAGTATACTCTGTGCACCATTGAGTTAATCTTCTCTATCAATGGTTTTTGCCATGGAGAATAAGGATTGCAAAAATATACTTTTCGTTCAGATTTTGGCAATAGTTGTTCATGATTGGTAAATTCTTTGCCATTATCTAGTCCGTCCGCCAAAACTCTAAAAGCCTTATAGGCAATAGGGTTTTAAGGCAAAAATGCATAGTAAAATCCATAAGAAAATGAAAGGTTTTATATCAAAAGCTTATGGAAATACAAAAAAATGACAATAAAAAAATGAATGCATTTTGGGAAATAGTGTGGTTTTTAATACAAAAATTTAAAATCAGCCCTCAAAATTAGAGTAATTTGCTCTAAAATCGCACTATTTTTGGAAATTAGTGACACAAGTGATATTTTTTAGAGTTTTGGCGGAGGGACTATCTAACGTTATGCTTTTGATTATATGCGACAATTGTTTAAGTTTTTTATTCATGTTACCAATCACATCTTGTGTTCTTTTTGAACGGTTTAAAGTGAGAAACACTTTTTGTGTTCTGATATCCACAAGAGCGCCTATATTACGACTTTGATTACCTTTGTTAAAAGTTAAATCACCTTCTAAATGACCTATTGCTGCTATCTTTCTATTTATCTCTGGTCTTTCAGTAATGGAAACTCGATTTGGTATTGTAATTCTTTTGTTTCTGATTCTTGTACCATGATGCAACCTATTTTTCCTTTTTCTTGCTAAAGATAAATATAATTTTTGCCTTTGTGCTATAGGAGATGTATAAATAAACTGGTATATACTCTCTGTAGAAATATTGACAGTATCTCGTGATAGTTTACGTCTACCTGAAATTATATCTGGTGAAATACCCTGTGTTAACTGCTTTATTATTTCTGCTCGTAAATTATTATCAATATCTAATTTTCTTTTTCTCTTACCTTGCCTTAAACTGCAAGCAAGTGTGTTAGCCCTATCTGGTCTATAATTATGCCTCATTCTCTTGAGTTCATAACATATAGTGCTTTTATCACGGCCAATCTTTGTCCCTATATATCGCGAGCTATAACCACTCTTATTCATTTCGTATATTTTAAATCTTTCATCTATCGTTAAATGAGCCATGATATATCTATATTTAAATGATGCTCCTCGCAGCAGAGCTAAGAGGTATCTAAAAAAGTTTTAGTTGTTTCTTATCAGGAGTTTCGCACTTAGCAAAATTGTGTATTAGTTAGAAGCCATTTAATGTTGTTCTGAATTGATGTTTTTATAACTTCCCAAGTTTGTTGATATAAAGTAATGTTTTCATTTATCCTCCTTTTGTTCATATCAAGCCAGGCCAATACAGCAAGGCAAATATGATTTCTTTGAGCTCGACCCGTGCGTGCCTGACAGCATTCAATACCACAAGTTTGTTTCAATTCTCGATGATAAACTTCTATAGACCAACGCGCCTTAACAATTTTCTCTATTTGCTCACGTGTAGGATTCTCTAAATTAGTTGTTATGTAATCAATGCGACCATTTTTTGCCACAAACTTAAATACCGTAACCCAACCGTATCCACGTAGGTGAATTTTTAGCCCTTCATCGGGAATCTCTAAAGTTTCCAAGCTAACATTACGATTAACTTTTCTATTTTTTCTTAGGTTGGTAACCCATATCCAACCTAAATTACGTATATGTTTTAAATTATCCAAACCACTATACCAAGCATCCATAACTATAGCATCAGGCTTGATACCTCTTTCTTTAGCTAAAGTAAGCATATCACAAAAATGCTCGTTCTTTGTTTTACCATCAGTTTCTTTATCATATATTCTATAATCTACAGGAGTAGATTGATCAATTTGAGTATTGTAATGCAGTAAGTTTACCATTCCTATACCAGGTATAACATCATGTACAGCCCCAGAATATTGATAATTTACAAGCTCGATCCTCTTACTGTATTGCTTTGACAATAAGGTGTCATCTCCTACTAATAAACAAGGATCTTCCAGATCAATATATTTTGACACTTTGCTATAGATTTCGCTAGGGCGAAAATCCTTACTCTTTAACCATCGACTTGCACTATCGTGCGATAGATCTAATGGACTTACTTCAGATAATGCTTTGCTAGTATATCTTACACTACTTGCTTGTAAGAATGATTTATATAAATCTTTGCTACATTTTGATCTTGTCATTTTTATCTAAAACTATTTTTCTCTAGATTAGCATATTATTTGCTAAGTGCGAAACTCCTGCTTATGATATCACGAAGCAGAGCTTCGGGGAATTAAACCCTGAGAGATTAAAAATTGATTATATCTGGCTTAATTAATTATAGAACTTTCCCATCGTAAATTCAAACCAATAGCAGAGATTATTGGATTGATAATATCTCCTATCATACCTTTCAAGAAGTTTCTACCCATCCGACCATATTGCTTTAAGTGACCTATTATTGGTTCTATGGCACTGCGTCTCTTGATCATAGACTTGTCCTCTTGTAACAACTTCTTCCGCGTTTTTGGGGTATATACCTTACTCTTCTCCTTTACATTGCTACCACTATACCCAAGATCAACAAATGATTTCTTTATCTTGATTCCAGTGACACTCTCTACTGCTTCAAAGCTCTGATGCAATGTATGACCATCATAAGGATTATTATGAAACGATTTTGCGGATAAAACAAAATTTCTACGACCACTTACTACTACCGCTACTTTATTGCCAAACTCATATGGCTTGTTGCGTTTTCCCTTTCCTATACACTCTACTTCAGGGGCATGAAAACTATATAATACTTTGTTATCTTCTTTATATTGCTTTTTAGCTTCTCTTTTTAAAACAGATTGGTTATGTATTTGTTTTATTTTTTGCAATACTTCTTGATTTTTGAGAGACAAGTTTAATTGCTTATTTTTGATCTCACGCTCACATACTCTAATCAAACGACCCAGTAATATTTTTAAATGCTTCATTATTTTCCAACGCTTCTTGGCTTTACTATGTTCTTTATATTTCCATAGCTTTACTATATCGCGTTTATAGGTTCTAGCGTATGTTTCATTCAAATGTATACCCAAACTGTTGCAAAGCTTTACTATGCTAAGCCTAGCTTTATCCATTAAATAAACATCGTGTGGGTGTTTGATATTCTTAATTTGTACAGTCGTATCAGCGATGATTAATTCCAAATCTTTTTTTTTAATTGTGTTAGTTTTTATCCCAACCCTGATCAACTCCGATAATATCTCATTATATCCAGCTTCACCTAATACACTACGAAACCGTCGTATACTAGTTTCCGAGATAGCTATGTCTTTTTCTATATATTCCCACCCGCAGAAATACTGCCAATACATATTCTCTTTTAGCTCTTCCTCTGATAATGAATCTGAAAAATTATACATTGCTTGTAGCATCGTTATGCCAAGCATCACTCTATGACATTTTCTATTTCTACCAAATTTCTTAATACAAACATTTTTTGATAACCACTCTTCGAGCCTAGACCAATTTATTAATTCTCTTAATTTATATAGCTTATTATTTGGGTTTAATTCTTCTTTTAATTTATAACCAAACAGTTTCCCTTGTTCTTGCGATTTGATAATGTTGTCTATTGGCATTGACTGAAATCCATAAGGTTTATGACCATATTTTATCATTTTCTTACGGATTGTTGTATTACTTCTTGTCTTAAAACCATATTATCTATAAGGCTTGTAGAGTTTTGGCGGACGGACTAACTCTTTTAAATGAACTAATTCTTCAGCTAATTTTTCTTTTCTACAGCTATTTCGCTTTTCTTTAATCTCTCAACCTGAATTCTGGATTAGCTCATTTTGAGATATAGCAGGTTTGTTAGGTTTCATACAGTATGCAATTAGGGCGGATAAGATATGTACAAAGGCATTCCAAATTGATCTATGTCTTGTATGTTCGATCTCGAAAGCACCCTTCAGCACACTAAATACTGTTTCGATAATTGAGCGTTTGCGTAATAATATTTTTTCAAATAATGGCATAAGTTTATTCTTCATTTTCTTCTTTATGCCAGTTACTAACTTGATTCCTTTGCTGTATAGATCATCAAAGAGCTCCTGTTTGATATAACCCTTATCGCCAAACAATAATCCCGTGATATGTTTGGTGATTATCGAAACCGGCGCTCTATCATCTACATTACCAGGCGTTAGTTTTAGACCTTGAATCTCACCTTTTTCGTTAATAACCAAATGTAATTTTAGACCAAAAAACCAACTTTTTGTTGTTTTACCCAAAGCAGCAATACCGGCAAAGACTTTATTACGAGAGATTCTTTTTCGATGACAAACCTCTAAAGATGTGGCGTCAATATAAGAAACTCCCGTAGATTGAGCTGCCTGCATATACCATTCAAGTAATAAAACTAAATAACTCAGAACTCTTGGTTTTAGAGCTATAAAACGAGTATATGATGGAAGAGTTACAAAGTCTGATTTATATAATTGTAGATAGGACATATAAAAATATTTAAAGTTTTTACAAGGTGATTGATGGTATAAAAGCACTATTGTTAACAGCTCAGAATAGCTTATTTCAGGCTTTCTTGTAGGGTTTTTATTAATTAATGGTAGAAATGATTTATTAATCCACTGCTCGCTAATTTTACAAAAATCATCGACAAAACAAAATAATGCAGTAATATCTTTCTTCATGGGGATACTCTTGTTTTTTTGCTAAAAATTATATAGAGTATCTTCTATCCCTTGTAAATACTTACTTCCAAACCTAGATTAATACGTAAATACTTACGTGCCGTTTTTACACTCATACCTGCTTTTGCAGCAGAAATTATCTGATTATATTTTTTGATCTTTTGCATTAAAATACCTACTTGGTTATTTGTACATGTCATCAGTAATTCTCGAATAATATTTAAATATTTAAAAATAAATTTTTATTCGATTTTACTGTCCATAGTTACTTCTTTTTTATAGGTAATTTTAATGTTCGTTGAGGGTAATTCTAATATTCGTTAGTCACTAATCAGATTCTTACTAAAACTACCATTCCTCGCATTCTCAGTTTCAGCTCTATCATACTTGCTATAACCTAAATGTTCTGACATCTCAGCATGCAGTGCTCGCTCTAAAATACCCTTGGTTAATTCCTTAAATGATGCTCCTCGCAGCAGAGCTACGAGGTATCTAAAAAAGTTTTAGTTGTTTCTTATGATATCACGAAGCAGAGCTTCGGGGAATTAAACCCTGAGAGATTAAAAATTGATTATATCTGGCTTAATTAATTATAGAACTTTCCATCTAAAAAAGTTTTAGTTGTTTCTTATGATATCACGAAGCAGAGCTTCGGGGAATTAAACCCTGAGAGATTAAAAAAAGTGGCGAGTGTATCAATCTATAATTTTATATCAAATAATTTACTTTAAATTGTAGAAATATCGCTTTTAAGCTGATAAAAGCACTAAATATTTAACTTTAAATATAAATTTTTACTTTAGTCAGAAAAATTAGAATTTTTGTCAAAACTTCAGTTGTCATCAATTCTGCAAGACTTAATTTTCCTATTCTATGCCTTTGCTGATTTGTTGATAATAGACGGTGTTCTATCCATTCTTCATATATTTTACAAAAATTATCTACTAAATAATATACAGTTATGATATATCTTTTCATGTTGAGTTACTGATCTTTTATTAAACAAATCTATCATAACTCCACATTAATCTCCTTTAAACCCTTTATCTATAAGCTTTCTATCTATCCCTTATCCTAAATTACTGAAGTTTTGACAAAAATTCTAATTTTTCTGACTAAAGTAAAAATTTATATTTAAAGTTAAATATTTAGTGCTTTTATCAGCTTAAAAGCGATATTTCTACAATTTAAAGTAAATTATTTGATATAAAATTATAGATTGATACACTCGCCACTTTTTTTAATAAAAATTGTTTGTCAAAACTTCAGTAAATTAGCGTTTATAATCAACGTTTCCTTTTTGATCAAAATAATATAATAATAATCCATTTGCAGGATGTTATTCTACTATTTCTAATAATTCTAGTTTGTAGGTATCATCTAGTGATGCTAGTTTACTCTATTTTTTAAGGGCTTAAGTGCTTTAGCCGGTTTTAATAATTCCGGTGTTAAGATGAATTTAGTTTTTTTCTCGATATTTGATAGAAAAAACAAATGAAAATTGTGCGGATGATGTATTACCGCATATTTATCCCATTCAGGATATTGTCTATTTAAATTTTCCTTTGGGTTATAGGGACCATAAACTTCTATATCACCAAATTTATATTTTTTTAAAGGCAATAATTCATGATCATAAAAGAAATCATCAGGGTATTGAGTGTGTGTTTTTATATTAGCATGAATAAATTCATTTTTTTCTTTTTGAAAAGTAAAAATATCAATGCAGCCTTTTTGACATATTTTATAAGCTAGATCATGAGAAATAGAATAACCTAGTTTTTGAAACTCTGGAAATATTTGTTGTAACCTTATCTCATCTTCCTGCATTATGCCAATATCAAGATCATCATCATAAGGTATTATCCCTTGATGACGAACTGCTCCAAGCAAGGTGCCTCCGTCTATCCAATAATTAATATTGTGCTTAGTTAACAACTCATGAGTATCTTTCATAACTTGATAGAGTGAGAGAGTTGTATTCTCACTCATTCTATATTTTTTTACTTCTTCATCGGTTGGCACTTTATAACGCCAATCATGCTCAAGCACGTGAGTATAAAAAAATATACCAGCAAAAAGCAAGAGAATAGAGCCTAAAATATTTTTAGGTGAGAATACTGACTTTAATTTCATCATTTGTTGGTTTGAATTTTACTTCTTTTGCTGATGTAACATTTTTTAAATCTAATGACAATTCTTCGGATAATTCAATGCCGCTAACTTCAAGCAATTGTACTTCTGCCTTTATAGATAGATTCTTTTCAGCTTTAAATTTTCTAACATGATCTAAAATCTCAAGCAATCCTTCCGGCTGTTTTGCATCTATTTTATAGTTTAAATTACCATAATTAATCCAATTACCTTTAATGTGAACAGAATTTTCACTATATAATATTTGATACAGCTCCTCAGTAATGTGTGGCATAAATGGTGCAAATAGTTTAAGTAAGGTTTGCATAACGTGATAAAGCGTTAATATGCTGCTATATTGTCCGCTAGGGTTTTTATTTTCTTCATTATAAGCACGTGTTTTACTGATTTCTAAATAATTATCACAAAATACTGACCAGAAAAACTTTTCCGTTAAATGCATAGCGTTAGCATATTCATAATTTTGCAACTCGTTTGTTGCATTATTTACTAGTTCTACTAACTTATTAATTATCCACTGATCGAATTCATGAGTAATTTTTTCTTTCACATCTATAAGATTTGTTTTTTTATCTTCATCAGATAATTTATCAAAATGCTGCGAGACAAATTTAGCAGCATTCCACAGCTTATTAACAAGCCTTTTACCATTTTTCATTACGTCTTCTGAATAGGCAGTGTCAGCTCCTAATTTCGAATTAGCTGACCAATAACGTATAACATCAGAACCATATTGCTCTAGCAATTTTTCCGGTACTAATACATTTCCTTTAGATTTAGACATTTTACTACGATCTTCAGCCAAGCACCAACCACTAACCATGATATTTTTCCATGGCAGAGTATTTTGATGCAAATGAGCTTTTAAGATAGTATAGAACGCCCAAGTTCTAATAATCTCATGTGCTTGTGGTCTTAAATCCATTGGGAACAATTTATCATGCCTATCCTTATTCACGGCAAACTCATCAGAAATACCCCAGGTTGAAAGTTGTGGCGAAACAGAGCTGGTTGCCCAAGTATCCATAACGTCTAAGTCGGGTTCTACTTCATCTTTGCTATAGCCAATAGGCAAATCCTTTAAAGGATCAACAGGTAACTGCGAAATATCAGCATATAAAATTTTCCCCTCTTCGCCGATTCTTTTAGAATACCAAACAGGAAATGGCACGCCAAAATAACGCTGCCTGCTTATACACCAATCCCATGATATGGCATTAATCCAGTTGTCTAAACGAATCTTCATATTTTTAGGATGCCAATTTAGTTCGTTTGCTCTTTTTAGCTCATCTTTATGCGATATAATTTTAACAAACCATTGTGGCACAGTTAGTACCTCAAGAGGTGCACCTGAACGCTCAGCACATTTAACAGTTTGGGTAATCTCTTCTTGCTTAACAAGCGATTCTTGCTCTTTTAAAATATCTATTATCTTTGCTCGAGCTTCTTTTATTTTTAAGCCATCTATCCCAATTTCATGAGGGAAATCTATCGTACCTTTTTTGGTAATAATAGTGTTTAAAGGTAGATTATGTGTTTTCCACCAAATAATATCCGTTTGATCACCAAATGTGCAGCACATAACAAGCCCTGTGCCTTTATCTTGCTGCACTAACGGGTCAGCTAAAAGCGGAACTTTAACATTAAACAGCGGAGTGACGGCAAACTTTCCTGCTAAATGCTGATAACGTTTATCGTCTGGGTGATAGAATACAGCAACGCAAGCAGGTAATAGTTCAGGTCGTGTAGTTGCGATGGTAAATTCATCATTTGCTTCAGTTTTAAATGTAATATAGTTCATGAATGAGGTTTTTTCCTTATCCTCAATATCAGCTTGAGCAAGGGCTGTGCCATCTACTGGATCCCACAAAATTGGCTGATTATTACGATAAACCGCACCTTTTTTTACTAAATCAAGAAAAGACATTTGTGAGATTTTACGAGATAGCGGACTGATTGTTTGATATTCTAAATTCCAGTCTACCGATAAAGCGATTTGATTAAACAAGCTTCTAAATTTTTCTTCTTCGCTTGCTACTACCTCATTACAAATATTTATGAATTCTTCTCTGCCCATATTATACGCCTTGACTTGTCTTTGCTTTTCAACAAGCCGCTCGGTCGGCAGTCCGTTATCATCAAAGCCCATAGGGTAGAAAATGTTTTTCCCCATCATACGCTGAAAACGTACTATAAAATCAGTCTGTGTATAGCTGTAAACATGCCCGATGTGAAGTTGTCCCGAAACAGTCGGGGGAGGCGTATCTACGACAAATGTTTCATCTTTAGTGATATTCTCATCGTATGCATAAATTTGCTTTTCTTGCCAAATCTGTTGCCATTTTTTTTCGCTTTCGATAAAATTATAATTTTTCGGAAATTCTTTCATAAATGTTTCTGCTAGTTTAAATAACTAACGTTATAAAGATTATATTTAATTATGACAATAACACGTTGCTTTTTTTGAGGAGGATATAAATTATACAGCAAACTACGGTACAATTAATTATTTTTTACAATTGAGCGGATAAGGGTTTCTTTTAGACCAGTCAGCTCAGCAATAACAGGAATTTTGAAACCTTGAGAGAACATCTTTTTTGCTATCATTACTGCCTTATTATACTCACCTTCCCGCTTTCCTTCTCGTTTTCCCTCATCTATATATACATCTGCTATAGTTTTCATAATGTTATCCTTGTGTTGCGGTGATAAATATTTATCAAATACTTGCACTAATCTCGGTTGTTGCTTTTTTGAGATCTTTGCATCAGTATACCATAAAAACGATTTTAGGTAAATATAACTTTTTTCTTTATCATGACTAACGAATATTAGAATTACCCTCAACGAACATTAAAATTACCTATAAAAAAGAAGTAACTATGGACAGTAAAATCGAATAAAAATTTATTTTTAAATATTTAAATATTATTCGAGAATTACTGATGACATGTACAAATAACCAAGTAGGTATTTTAATGCAAAAGATCAAAAAATATAATCAGATAATTTCTGCTGCAAAAGCAGGTATGAGTGTAAAAACGGCACGTAAGTATTTACGTATTAATAAGTATCCAAGCGAATTACGCACAATACGTAAATATAGGACACGTAAGGATCCATTTGTGAAGCACTGGGATGAAATAGAATCAATGCTAGAATCAGCACCGGAGTTGCAAGCAACTACCATATTAGCATATTTGACAGAAAAGTATCATGGGAATTATAATGGGAAGCAATTACGCTGTTTGCAGAAAAGGTTGAAACAATGGAGAGCTGCACATGGTAAGGATAAGACAGTAATCTTTTTACAAAATATTCTTCCTGGCAAACAGAGTCAGTCTGATTGGACCAATATGAATCAATTGGGTATTTGTATTGGTGGGCAACCATATCCTCACTTACTATTTCATTTTATGTTGCCTTATTCATGTTGGGAAACTTTTAGCATATGCCATAGTGAAAGTTTTGATACATTAGCATCAGGGTTTGAAAAAGCTGTATGGGAGTTAGGTGGAGTTTTACCAGAGCATCGTACAGATAATTTAAGTGCAGCTACCAAGCAATGTGGTAATAGTAGACAATTTACAGAAAGATGGCAAGAATTGCTTGGTTATTACAATGTTGCACCATCGCGAAATAATCCAGGCGTCAGTCATGAAAATGGTTCTGTTGAAAAAAGTCATGATACATTTAAGCAAGCAGTGAATCAACATCTGCTATTACGTGGATCACGTAATTTTGTTGATTTAAAAGCTTATAAATTATTCCTTACACAAATTAAAGAAAAGCGAAATAGCTGTAGAAAAGAAAAATTAGCTGAAGAATTAGTTCATTTAAAAGAGTTACCAATCAGGAAATGGAATGCACCTACAATATTATCAGTACGTGTTAATCCAAGCAGTACAGTTAGTATTTTATCTGTAGCTTATTCTGTGCCTAGTCGCTTAATAGGTTATACTTTAAAAGCTTATATTTATTCTGCAGAAATAGAGCTTTACTATGGTAACAAATGTTTACAAAAAATGTCTAGAATCAGCAATGGCTATGTTATTGATTATAGACATATTATTGATAGTTTAGTACGTAAACCTGGAGCATTTGTTCAATATCAATATTATGAAGCTTTATTCCCACGTGCTATATTTCGTCAGGTATATGACCAGCTTATCTCTATATATCCATATAAAGGGCATAAAATATATCTTAAAATATTACAATTAGCAAAAATGTATGGAGAATTGAATGTGGAAAGTTCTATAATTAATGAAGCCAGATATAATCAATTTTTAATCTCTCAGGGTTTAATTCCCCGAAGCTCTGCTTCGTGATATCATAAGAAACAACTAAAACTTTTTTAGATACCTCGTAGCTCTGCTGCGAGGAGCATCATTTAAATATAGATATATCATGGCTCATTTAACGATAGATGAAAGATTTAAAATATACGAAATGAATAAGAGTGGTTATAGCTCGCGATATATAGGGACAAAGATTGGCCGTGATAAAAGCACTATATGTTATGAACTCAAGAGAATGAGGCATAATTATAGACCAGATAGGGCTAACACACTTGCTTGCAGTTTAAGGCAAGGTAAGAGAAAAAGAAAATTAGATATTGATAATAATTTACGAGCAGAAATAATAAAGCAGTTAACACAGGGTATTTCACCAGATATAATTTCAGGTAGACGTAAACTATCACGAGATACTGTCAATATTTCTACAGAGAGCATATACCAGTTTATTTATACATCTCCTATAGCACAAAGGCAAAAATTATATTTATCTTTAGCAAGAAAAAGGAAAAATAGGTTGCATCATGGTACAAGAATCAGAAACAAAAGAATTACAATACCAAATCGAGTTTCCATTACTGAAAGACCAGAGATAAATAGAAAGATAGCAGCAATAGGTCATTTAGAAGGTGATTTAACTTTTAACAAAGGTAATCAAAGTCGTAATATAGGCGCTCTTGTGGATATCAGAACACAAAAAGTGTTTCTCACTTTAAACCGTTCAAAAAGAACACAAGATGTGATTGGTAACATGAATAAAAAACTTAAACAATTGTCGCATATAATCAAAAGCATAACGTTAGATAATGGCAAAGAATTTACCAATCATGAACAACTATTGCCAAAATCTGAACGAAAAGTATATTTTTGCAATCCTTATTCTCCATGGCAAAAACCATTGATAGAGAAGATTAACTCAATGGTGCACAGAGTATACTCTAAATCTTTAGATATAAAAAAATTAACAATAAAGCAATTACAAGAAATTGAGGATTTTTTAAATAATTTACCAAGAAAAGTGCTCGGTTATAAAACACCCAATGAGGTATGGGAAGAAAATATAAATCTGGCTTAATTAATACTGGAATTTACCTAAATTGCTAGTAACCTGAATTCTGGATTAGCTAATTTTGAGATATAGCAGGTTTGTTAGGTTGCATACAGTATGCAATTAGGGCGGATAAGATATGTACAAAGGCATTCCAAATTGATCTATGTCTTGTATGTTCGATCTCGAAAGCACCCTTCAGCACACTAAATAGTCCGTCCGCCAAAACTCTACAAGCCTTATAGATAATATGGTTTTAAGACAAGAAGTAATACAACAATCCGTAAGAAAATGATAAAATATGGTCATAAACCTTATGGATTTCAGTCAATGCCAATAGACAACATTATCAAATCGCAAGAACAAGGGAAACTGTTTGGTTATAAATTAAAAGAAGAATTAAACCCAAATAATAAGCTATATAAATTAAGAGAATTAATAAATTGGTCTAGGCTCGAAGAGTGGTTATCAAAAAATGTTTGTATTAAGAAATTTGGTAGAAATAGAAAATGTCATAGAGTGATGCTTGGCATAACGATGCTACAAGCAATGTATAATTTTTCAGATTCATTATCAGAGGAAGAGCTAAAAGAGAATATGTATTGGCAGTATTTCTGCGGGTGGGAATATATAGAAAAAGACATAGCTATCTCGGAAACTAGTATACGACGGTTTCGTAGTGTATTAGGTGAAGCTGGATATAATGAGATATTATCGGAGTTGATCAGGGTTGGGATAAAAACTAACACAATTAAAAAAAAAGATTTGGAATTAATCATCGCTGATACGACTGTACAAATTAAGAATATCAAACACCCACACGATGTTTATTTAATGGATAAAGCTAGGCTTAGCATAGTAAAGCTTTGCAACAGTTTGGGTATACATTTGAATGAAACATACGCTAGAACCTATAAACGCGATATAGTAAAGCTATGGAAATATAAAGAACATAGTAAAGCCAAGAAGCGTTGGAAAATAATGAAGCATTTAAAAATATTACTGGGTCGTTTGATTAGAGTATGTGAGCGTGAGATCAAAAATAAGCAATTAAACTTGTCTCTCAAAAATCAAGAAGTATTGCAAAAAATAAAACAAATACATAACCAATCTGTTTTAAAAAGAGAAGCTAAAAAGCAATATAAAGAAGATAACAAAGTATTATATAGTTTTCATGCCCCTGAAGTAGAGTGTATAGGAAAGGGAAAACGCAACAAGCCATATGAGTTTGGCAATAAAGTAGCGGTAGTAGTAAGTGGTCGTAGAAATTTTGTTTTATCCGCAAAATCGTTTCATAATAATCCTTATGATGGTCATACATTGCATCAGAGCTTTGAAGCAGTAGAGAGTGTCACTGGAATCAAGATAAAGAAATCATTTGTTGATCTTGGGTATAGTGGTAGGATAGTGGACTAATGGTATGGACCTCCTGATATAGAGAATGAAAAGCAGTTGCTAATCTTCTAGGGTTAATATTTAACATATTAAAACAACAATTAAGGAGGTCCATATGGAGGTTACTACAATTGGTATAGATATTGCAAAAAGAATTTTTCAAATTCATGGTGTAGATAAAAATGGCAAGACAGTATTAAAGAAAAAATTGATGAGAGATCAGGTTTTGACATTTATGGCTAATTTACCACAATGTTTAGTAGGGATGGAAGCTTGTGGTGGTTCTAGTTATTGGGCAAGAGAAATAACTAAATTAGGGCATGAAGTAAAACTAATGGCACCGCAATTTGTCAAACCATATGTTAAAACTAATAAAAATGATCAAGCAGATGCTGAAGCGATATGTGAAGCCGTGACAAGACCTAATATGAGATTTGTTGCAATTAAAACTATAGAGCAACAAGAAATTTTATCAATACATAGGGTAAGAGAGAGATTGGTAAAAAATCGTACAGCACTTGCTAATGAAATTAGGGGGCTACTACATGAGTTTGGTTTTATTGTTCCTCAAGGCATTAATAAGGTTATCACAAAATTAATTGAGATTTTAGATGCAGGGAAATTAAGCCAGTTAAGTTATCAAACATTTAGTGAACTAAAAGAAGAATTCTTAGATAATAACAGAAAAATAAAAGAGATAGAAAAACGATTAACAATGATAGCAAGTAACCTAACTCAATATCAACGATTAAGAGCTATACCTGGTCTTGGTTTAATTACTGCTACTGCTTTAATAGCATCAATAGGTAATGCTACAAGTTTTGAGAATGGCAGGCAATTATCGGCATGGCTAGGATTAGTGCCAAGACAACATTCAAGTGGTGGGAAGGATAAGCTGCTGGGAATTAGCAAGCGAGGTGATGTATACTTACGCACTTTATTAATTCAAGGGGCTAGAGCTGTACTAAATGCCAAGATAAGATTTACATCGGAAGAACAGAAATCTAAAAAAGATTTTAGCCAATTTACGAAATGGATGTTTAATTTATCTGAGCGAAGTAGCCATAATAAAACGACAGTTGCCATAGCTAATAAGTTGGCAAGAGTGGTGTTTGCTGTACTAAGATCAGGAGATGATTATGTAGAGAGTAAAGTTTGTAGCTAAAGAGTGTGTAGCATAGCACTTATAAGTAAAATAAATGGTGATTTATATAATGAATAGGTAAAAGCAAAACAATATGTAAGAGATTCCAACCCGAAATATGCTTGAGATAATTAATATTGATGGTAAATAAGACAAACCTTAGCTTACAAAAAAACTGCGTTTTTCAGTGGCTCTTTTAGAAGCCGATGGACTGATAAGTATATAGTTTGTAAGCCAGCGAATTCCATCAGGGCTGTAGAATAAATTAGGTTGATTTATCAGCTATAAGCCGGATACATGACTGCATTTGTTTGTTTTTATTATTGATGTTATTTTTTTCTTGCATTCTACAGGAGGTCCATACATGAAAAATCAAGACAAAAAAATGAGTAGTATGTTTTCCTAATTTTTCGATTATCAGGCAGCAATTTGCTGATAATTTTGCATATAATTCAGATATACATTCATAGGCTTTTTATAACCAATACTTGAATGAAATCTGTGATAATTATATTTATTCAGATAATGATCAATCCCCTCTTTTAACTCTTTAACATTGTTAAAATCATTAATAAAGATACAATTATATTTTAAAGTTCTAAAAAACCTTTCTATTACTATATTATCAATACTTCTACCTTTGCCATTCATTGAAATTTGGATATCATGCTCCTTGAGAATATTTATGTGGTCATAACTGGTATATTGGCTACCTTGATCACTATTAAATATCTGTGGAGCGTTATACTTACTGAGAGCTTGTTTCAAGACATCAATTACAAGAGATGCATCCATAGAATTTGACAGTTTATAGCTCAATATGGCCTTGCTATGCCAATCTATAATAGCTGCCATATACATAAAGCCACCATTAGTTCTAATGTAAGTAATGTCACCACTCCAAACCTCATTCACATTAGGCACATACACTTGCTTTGTTGAGCCAGATTTAGTCCAATATTGATCAAGTAAGTAGCTATAGATCTTATGCTCACTATCGTTTCGAGAAGTAGATTTTTTCTTATGTGGGTAAATAGCTTCTATACCCATCATCCTCATATATTTCAGTACTCGATCTTTACCGACAATAAAACCATCTTCTAGTAACTGTTGATGAATATAGCGATAACCAAATTCAGGATTATCTGTATATATTTCATCTATTCTATTTAAAATACTTAATTTATTTATACTCATCTCCTTGGATTTATAGTAGGCTGTAGATCGACTAATCTTTAATAGTTCACACTGTCTTGATTTTGAGAGTTGATTTAGCTTGGAGTGTACAAGACTCTTTTTATTTGATAAATCCAAGCTTTTGAGCTTTCCCACGGCCCAGTCCCTCTCAACTGTGATTCTACCAAGAGCTTTAGCAAGTTCATCATTTTGCTCTTGTAAATGATTTATTTGTTCTTGATATTCACTCAAAACTTTAGCTGGTTCAAAAGCTAATGCCGCATTACCTAAAAACTGTTTTTTCCAATTTTGAATTGTTTTAACACTTATTGCATATTTTGAAGCTAACTGACCAAGTGTCGACTCCTCTTTTATTAATTCTAATACTATCCCCGTTTTTTCTGAAGCACTGAAAATTTTTACTTTATTTTTCTTCATCTTTCCTCTTAAGTTTATTGCTATTTATTCTAACTTATTGCGGAAACACACTCCTTCATTTTTTTGTCCAATTTTTTCATGTATGGACCTCCTGTAGAATGCAAGAAAAAAATAACATCAATAATAAAAACAAACAAATGCAGTCATGTATCCGGCTTATAGCTGATAAATCAACCTAATTTATTCTACAGCCCTGATGGAATTCGCTGGCTTACAAACTATATACTTATCAGTCCATCGGCTTCTAAAAGAGCCACTGAAAAACGCAGTTTTTTTGTAAGCTAAGGTTTGTCTTATTTACCATCAATATTAATTATCTCAAGCATATTTCGGGTTGGAATCTCTTACATATTGTTTTGCTTTTACCTATTCATTATATAAATCACCATTTATTTTACTTATAAGTGCTATGCTACACACTCTTTAGCTACAAACTTTACTCTCTACATAATCATCTCCTGATCTTAGTACAGCAAACACCACTCTTGCCAACTTATTAGCTATGGCAACTGTCGTTTTATTATGGCTACTTCGCTCAGATAAATTAAACATCCATTTCGTAAATTGGCTAAAATCTTTTTTAGATTTCTGTTCTTCCGATGTAAATCTTATCTTGGCATTTAGTACAGCTCTAGCCCCTTGAATTAATAAAGTGCGTAAGTATACATCACCTCGCTTGCTAATTCCCAGCAGCTTATCCTTCCCACCACTTGAATGTTGTCTTGGCACTAATCCTAGCCATGCCGATAATTGCCTGCCATTCTCAAAACTTGTAGCATTACCTATTGATGCTATTAAAGCAGTAGCAGTAATTAAACCAAGACCAGGTATAGCTCTTAATCGTTGATATTGAGTTAGGTTACTTGCTATCATTGTTAATCGTTTTTCTATCTCTTTTATTTTTCTGTTATTATCTAAGAATTCTTCTTTTAGTTCACTAAATCAGGAGTTTCGCACTTAGCAAAAAGTATGTTAATCTAGAGAAAAATAGTTTTAGATAAAAATGACAAGAACAAAATGTAGCAAGGACTTATATAAATCATTTTTACAAGCAAGTAGTGTCAGATATACTAGCAAGGCATTATCTGAAGTGAGTCCAGTAGATCTATCTCACGATAGTGCAAGTCGATGGTTAAAGAGTAAGGATTTTCGTCCTAGCGAAATCTATAAGGAAGTGTCCAAATATATAGATTGGGAAGCACCGTGTTTATTAGTGGGGGATGACACCTTATTATCAAAGCAATACAGTCAGAAGATTGAGCTTGTACGTTATCAATATTCTGGAGCTGTACATGATGTTATACCTGGTATAGGAATGGTAAACTTACTACATTACAATACTAAAATTGCTCAATCTACTCCCGTAGATTATAGAATATATGATAAAGACACTGATGGTAAAACAAAGAATGAGCATTTTTGTGATATGCTTACTTTAGCTAAAGAAAGAGGTCTCAATCCTGATGCCATAGTCATGGATGCTTGGTATAGCGGGTTGGAGAATTTAAAACATATACGTAATTTAGGCTGGCTATGGGTTACCACCCTAAGGAAAAATAGAAAAGTTAATCATAATGTTAGCTTGGAAAGTTTAGAGATACCCGATGAGGGGCTAAAAATTCACCTACGTGGATACGGTTGGGTTACGGTATTTAAGTTTGTGGCAAAGAATGGTCGCATTGATTACATAACAACGAACTTGGAAAATCCCACACGTGAGCAAATAGAGAAAATTGTTAAGGCACGTTGGTCTATAGAGGTTTATCATCGAGAATTAAAACAAACTTGTGGTATTGAACGCTGTCAGGCACGCACGGGCCGAGCTCAAAGAAATCATATTTGCCTTGCAGTATTTGCCTGGCTTGATATGAATAAAAGGAGGATAAATGAAAACATTACTTTATATCAACAAACTTGGGAAGTTATAAAAACATCAATTCAAAACAATATCAGATGGCTTTTAACTGATTCGCAACTTTGCTAAGTGCGAAACTCCTGTAAATGTTTGATAACTTAACTGGCTTAATTTCCCTGCATCTAAAATCTCAATTAATTTTGTGATAACCTTATTAATGCCTTGAGGAACAATAAAACCAAACTCATGTAGTAGCCCCCTAATTTCATTAGCAAGTGCTGTACGATTTTTTACCAATCTCTCTCTTACCCTATGTATTGATAAAATTTCTTGTTGCTCTATAGTTTTAATTGCAACAAATCTCATATTAGGTCTTGTCACGGCTTCACATATCGCTTCAGCATCTGCTTGATCATTTTTATTAGTTTTAACATATGGTTTGACAAATTGCGGTGCCATTAGTTTTACTTCATGCCCTAATTTAGTTATTTCTCTTGCCCAATAACTAGAACCACCACAAGCTTCCATCCCTACTAAACATTGTGGTAAATTAGCCATAAATGTCAAAACCTGATCTCTCATCAATTTTTTCTTTAATACTGTCTTGCCATTTTTATCTACACCATGAATTTGAAAAATTCTTTTTGCAATATCTATACCAATTGTAGTAACCTCCATATGGACCTCCTTAATTGTTGTTTTAATATGTTAAATATTAACCCTAGAAGATTAGCAACTGCTTTTCATTCTCTATATCAGGAGGTCCATACCATTAGTCCATTATAGTAGCAATGTAAAGGAGAAGAGTAAGGTATATACCCCAAAAACGCGGAAGAAGTTGTTACAAGAGGACAAGTCTATGATCAAGAGACGCAGTGCCATAGAACCAATAATAGGTCACTTAAAGCAATATGGTCGGATGGGTAGAAACTTCTTGAAAGGTATGATAGGAGATATTATCAATCCAATAATCTCTGCTATTGGTTTGAATTTACGATGCATTGCAAATCATTTACAAATCGTGTCTAACTCCACATAAATCAAAAATATCATCATGCAAAAACTAGATGAACGATAAAAAATCGTTAACAATAGCTCCATATCAAAATTAGACCAACACAGAAATGTATCAGTAAAAATTAACATAACTTATTAATTTTTATTGAAAATCTTAGCAATTTGTTGTCAAAACTCTATCCCATTACAAATGATCAGGATTTGAAGTGTTTTTGGCGGATAGACTAAATACTGTTTCGATAATTGAGCGTTTGCGTAATAATATTTTTTCAAATAATGGCATAAGTTTATTCTTCATTTTCTTCTTTATGCCAGTTACTAACTTGATTCCTTTGCTGTATAGATCATCAAAGAGCTCCTGTTTGATATAACCCTTATCGCCAAACAATAATCCCGTGATATGTTTGGTGATTATCGAAACCGGCGCTCTATCATCTACATTACCAGGCGTTAGTTTTAGACCTTGAATCTCACCTTTTTCGTTAATCCCTGTTGGGTTAAATTCCCCGTGGCTTGCCACGATTATTAACCAAATGTAATTTTAGACCAAAAAACCAACTTTTTGTTGTTTTACCCAAAGCAGCAATACCGGCAAAGACTTTATTACGAGAGATTCTTTTTCGATGACAAACCTCTAAAGATGTGGCGTCAATATAAGAAACTCCCGTAGATTGAGCTGCCTGCATATACCATTCAAGTAATAAAACTAAATAACTCAGAACTCTTGGTTTTAGAGCTATAAAACGAGTATATCAGGAGTTTCGCACTTAGCAAAGTTGCGAATCAGTTAAAAGCCATCTGATATTGTTTTGAATTGATGTTTTTATAACTTCCCAAGTTTGTTGATATAAAGTAATGTTTTCATTTATCCTCCTTTTATTCATATCAAGCCAGGCAAATACTGCAAGGCAAATATGATTTCTTTGAGCTCGGCCCGTGCGTGCCTGACAGCGTTCAATACCACAAGTTTGTTTTAATTCTCGATGATAAACCTCTATAGACCAACGTGCCTTAACAATTTTCTCTATTTGCTCACGTGTGGGATTTTCCAAGTTCGTTGTTATAGCTAACGCGAAAAGGTTTTTACCATAGTTTTTGTATTTACTCACATATTCACCAGATCTAAATACTATTAAACATTGCTGGACTAACTTTAAAAACTGTTTACATAAAATTATTGATCAATGCCTAAGTTTTTCCTAATATGTGGTAGAAACATTTCCGTGTTAGCTATATGTAATCAATGCGACCATTCTTTGCCACAAACTTAAATACCGTAACCCAACCGTATCCACGTAGGTGAATTTTTAGCCCCTCATCGGGTATCTCTAAACTTTCCAAGCTAACATTATGATTAACTTTTCTATTTTTCCTTAGGGTGGTAACCCATAGCCAGCCTAAATTACGTATATGTTTTAAATTCTCCAACCCGCTATACCAAGCATCCATGACTATGGCATCAGGATTGAGACCTCTTTCTTTAGCTAAAGTAAGCATATCACAAAAATGCTCATTCTTTGTTTTACCATCAGTGTCTTTATCATATATTCTATAATCTACGGGAGTAGATTGAGCAATTTTAGTATTGTAATGTAGTAAGTTTACCATTCCTATACCAGGTATAACATCATGTACAGCTCCAGAATATTGATAACGTACAAGCTCAATCTTCTGACTGTATTGCTTTGATAATAAGGTGTCATCCCCCACTAATAAACACGGTGCTTCCCAATCTATATATTTTGACACTTCCTTATAGATTTCGCTAAGACGAAAATCCTTACTCTTTAACCATCGACTTGCACTATCGTGAGATAGATCTACTGGACTCACTTCAGATAATGCCTTGCTAGTATATCTGACACTACTTGCTTGTAAAAATGATTTATATAAGTCCTTGCTACATTTTGTTCTTGTCATTTTTATCTAAAACTATTTTTCTCTAGATTAACACAGGAGTTTCGCACTTAGCAAAGTTGCGAATCAGTTAAAAGCCATCTGATATTGTTTTGAATTGATGTTTTTATAACTTCCCAAGTTTGTTGATATAAAGTAATGTTTTCATTTATCCTCCTTTTATTCATATCAAGCCAGGCAAATACTGCAAGGCTTTGTTGCATAAATAAAATTTGTAGAGCAAGAGTGGTGATAATCTGGTAAGATGTCCTGAATTAAAAAATAATCCAGATTATATGAGATCTCGGAAGAAAGCCCCTTTTAGTAAATCACGCAAGTATTCTAAATATAAAATAACGAATTGGTCAGAATATAATAATTTTTTACGCAATAGGGGTCGCATAGATTTTATGATTGCCAGTGATTTGGCGATTGGCTGGTATGCTGATTACAGAGAGGAAATGAAACGAGGAAGACCTAGACGCTATAGTGATCACGCTATATTACAGTGTTTGAAGATCAGATGCTTATTCGGTCTTAAGTTACGCCAAACCCAAGGCTTTATAAACTGGCTCTTTGAAATATCGGGTTTATCTATTAGATGTCCAGACTATACAACATTAAGTAAGCGTATGAAGTCATTAGATCTTAGGTATTTACATGGAAATCAAGATAAAGAATTTAGTTGTATTTCAATGGATAGTACAGGGATACAAGCCTACACAGGGAACGAATGGCTAGAAAATAAGCAGGGTAAGCAATATAAGCGTCGCATATGGAAAAAGCTACATATCGTTATAGAAGATCAAGGTATGATACTTGCCGATAGTACCACAGAGCATACTATAGATGATAGATCACAGATTGGACTACTAATAGCTAATGTCAGAGCCAAGGATTTTCTGGGAGATCGAGGGTATGACGGTGAATCTACATATCAATTGTTGAGAAAGAAGAAGATAAAACCAGTTATTAGACCCCCAAACTCTTCAGTAAAAGTTCAATCGCTTAGGGATAAAACTGAGAGAGATGCAGCTGTTATATATCAACAAAACAAAGGATACCAAGCATGGAGGGTAAAGAATAATTATGGTAGAAGGGAGCGTGTAGAGAACACGTTCTTTCGATTTAAAACTTCTTTTGGTAGTAAGTTTCTATCAAGACATGATCAAAATATGACAAAAGAAATGTCTATTAAATGCCACTTATTAAACAAAATGTTTGAAATTGGTAAACCTATCTCTGTGCCTGTTGGCTAGGCTAGCATTGCGGGGTTAGGGGCAGTATATTCAAAAGCTTATTTATGCAACAAAGCCATCACGGCCAATCTTTGTCCCTATATATCGCGAGCTATAACCACTCTTATTCATTTCGTATATTTTAAATCTTTCATCTATCGTTAAATGAGCCATGATATATCTATATTTAAATGATGCTCCTCGTAGCTCTGCTGCGAGGAGCATCATTTAATTATAGAACTTTCCATATTTTTTGATCTTTTGCATTAAAATACCTACTTGGTTATTTGTACATGTCATCAGTAATTCTCGAATAATATTTAAATATTTAAAAATAAATTTTTATTCGATTTTACTGTCCATAGTTACTTCTTTTTTATAGGTAATTTTAATGTTCGTTGAGGGTAATTCTAATATTCGTTAGTCACAGGACATCTTACCAGATTATCACCACTCTTTCTCTACAAAGCTTATTTATCTGAAGTTTTGACAAAAATTCTAATTTTTCTGACTAAAGTAAAAATTTATATTTAAAGTTAAATATTTAGTGCTTTTATCAGCTTAAAAGCGATATTTCTACAATTTAAAGTAAATTATTTGATATATAATACAAATTATAGATTGATACACTCGCCACTTTTTTTAATAAAAATTTTTTGTCAAAACTTCAGTATTTATGCAACAAAGCCATTCTGAGCTGTTAACAATAGTGCTTTTATACCATCAATCACCTTGTAAAAACTTTAAATATTTTTATATGTCCTATCTACAATTATATAAATCAGACTTTGTAACTCTTCCATCATATACAGGAGTTTCGCACTTAGCAAAAAGTATGTTACAGGAGTTTCGCACTTAGCAAAAAGTATGTTAATCTAGAGAAAAATAGTTTTAGATAAAAATAACAAGAACAAAATGTAGCAAGGACTTATATAAATCATTTTTACAAGCAAGTAGTGTCAGATATACTAGCAAGGCATTATCTGAAGTGAGTCCAGTAGATCTATCTCACGATAGTGCAAGTCGATGGTTAAAGAGTAAGGATTTTCGTCCTAGCGAAATCTATAAGGAAGTGTCAAAATATATAGATTGGGAAGCACCGTGTTTATTAGTGGGGGATGACACCTTATTATCAAAGCAATACAGTCAGAAGATTGAGCTTGTACGTTATCAATATTCTGGAGCTGTACATGATGTTATACCTGGTATAGGAATGGTAAACTTACTACATTACAATACTAAAATTGCTCAATCTACTCCCGTAGATTATAGAATATATGATAAAGACACTGATGGTAAAACAAAGAATGAGCATTTTTGTGATATGCTTACTTTAGCTAAAGAAAGAGGTCTCAATCCTGATGCCATAGTCATGGATGCTTGGTATGGCTTTGTTGCATAAATAAGCTTTTGAATATACTGCCCCTAACCCCGCAATGCTAGCCTAGCCAACAGGCACAGAGATAGGTTTACCAATTTCAAACATTTTGTTTAATAAGTGGCATTTAATAGACATTTCTTTTGTCATATTTTGATCATGTCTTGATAGAAACTTACTACCAAAAGAAGTTTTAAATCGAAAGAACGTGTTCTCTACACGCTCCCTTCTACCATAATTATTCTTTACCCTCCATGCTTGGTATCCTTTGTTTTGTTGATATATAACAGCTGCATCTCTCTCAGTTTTATCCCTAAGCGATTGAACTTTTACTGAAGAGTTTGGGGGTCTAATAACTGGTTTTATCTTCTTCTTTCTCAACAATTGATATGTAGATTCACCGTCATACCCTCGATCTCCCAGAAAATCCTTGGCTCTGACATTAGCTATTAGTAGTCCAATCTGTGATCTATCATCTATAGTATGCTCTGTGGTACTATCGGCAAGTATCATACCTTGATCTTCTATAACGATATGTAGCTTTTTCCATATGCGACGCTTATATTGCTTACCCTGCTTATTTTCTAGCCATTCGTTCCCTGTGTAGGCTTGTATCCCTGTACTATCCATTGAAATACAACTAAATTCTTTATCTTGATTTCCATGTAAATACCTAAGATCTAATGACTTCATACGCTTACTTAATGTTGTATAGTCTGGACATCTAATAGATAAACCCGATATTTCAAAGAGCCAGTTTATAAAGCCTTGGGTTTGGCGTAACTTAAGACCGAATAAGCATCTGATCTTCAAACACTGTAATATAGCGTGATCACTATAGCGTCTAGGTCTTCCTCGTTTCATTTCCTCTCTGTAATCAGCATACCAGCCAATCGCCAAATCACTGGCAATCATAAAATCTATGCGACCCCTATTGCGTAAAAAATTATTATATTCTGACCAATTCGTTATTTTATATTTAGAATACTTGCGTGATTTACTAAAAGGGGCTTTCTTCCGAGATCTCATATAATCTGGATTATTTTTTAATTCAGGACATCTTACCAGATTATCACCACTCTTGCTCTACAAATTTTAGGAAAGTTCTATAATTAATTAAGCCAGATATAATCAATTTTTAATCTCTCAGGGTTTAATTCCCCGAAGCTCTGCTTCGTGATATCATAAGAAACAACTAAAACTTTTTTAGATACCTCGTAGCTCTGCTGCGAGGAGCATCATTTAATAAAAACCCTACAAGAAAGCCTGAAATAAGCTATTCTGAGCTGTTAACAATAGTGCTTTTATACCATCAATCACCTTGTAAAAACTTTAAATATTTTTATATGTCCTATCTACAATTATATAAATCAGACTTTGTAACTCTTCCATCATATACTCGTTTTATAGCTCTAAAACCAAGAGTTCTGAGTTATTTAGTTTTATTACTTGAATGGTATATGCAGGCAGCTCAATCTAAGGGAGTTTCTTATATTGACGCCACATCTTTAGAGGTTTGTCATCGAAAAAGAATCTCTCGTAATAAAGTCTTTGCCGGTATTGCTGCTTTGGGTAAAACAACAAAAAGTTGGTTTTTTGGTCTAAAATTACATTTGGTTATTAACGAAAAAGGTGAGATTCAAGGTCTAAAACTAACGCCTGGTAATGTAGATGATAGAGCGCCGGTTTCGATAATCACCAAACATATCACGGGATTATTGTTTGGCGATAAGGGTTATATCAAACAGGAGCTCTTTGATGATCTATACAGCAAAGGAATCAAGTTAGTAATTGGCATAAAGAAGAAAATGAAGAATAAACTTATGCCATTATTTGAAAAAATATTATTACGCAAACGCTCAATTATCGAAACAGTATTTAGTGTGCTGAAGGGTGCTTTCGAGATTGAACATACAAGACATAGATCAATTTGGAATGCCTTTGTACATATCTTATCCGCCCTAATTGCATACTGTATGAAACCTAACAAACCTGCTATATCTCAAAATTAGCTAATCCAGAATTCAGGTTAAAGAATTCCAAACAGAGATAGAAGAAAGCCTAAATATGGTTAAGACATTAGGATTGTTATGTGATGAAAATATGGGTGATTTTTGAATTAGTTTTTCCATCATTGCGAGAAGGCATTGCCTGCGTGGATCATTTTCCCCTGTCATCCCGTGATGGTGTTGTTGCGTGGGTTCTTTCCTACCTGTCACCCCGTGGCTTGACCACGGGGTCCAGCTAGAAAATACTAATAAAATTTGATGAACGAACATTAGAATTACCCATGACGAATATTAAAATTACCCATTTTTGAGTAAAAAATATTGTCTAAAGTGTTACATTATTATCCTCCGATTTTATAGTTAATTTTTTGCCTTTAGCTGTAGCGATTCTATAACTTTCAGTATTGAGTTCAAGAATTGAAGAATGGTGAACCAATCTGTCAATAACTGCTGACGTAGTCATTTCATCTTTAAAAATAGTATTCCATTTTGCAAAAACTAAATTGCTAGTAATTAATACACTACGCATTTCATAACGTTCAGCTAATAAGGTAAATAAAACATCAGTTTCTTCACGATTATATGGTACATATGATATATCATCAATTATCAATATCAGGAGTTTCGCACTTAGCAAAGTTGCGAATCAGTTAAAAGCCATCTGATATTGTTTTGAATTGATGTTTTTATAACTTCCCAAGTTTGTTGATATAAAGTAATGTTTTCATTTATCCTCCTTTTATTCATATCAAGCCAGGCAAATACTGCAAGGCAAATATGATTTCTTTGAGCTCGGCCCGTGCGTGCCTGACAGCGTTCAATACCACAAGTTTGTTTTAATTCTCGATGATAAACCTCTATAGACCAACGTGCCTTAACAATTTTCTCTATTTGCTCACGTGTGGGATTTTCCAAGTTCGTTGTTATGTAATCAATGCGACCATTCTTTGCCACAAACTTAAATACCGTAACCCAACCGTATCCACGTAGGTGAATTTTTAGCCCCTCATCGGGTATCTCTAAACTTTCCAAGCTAACATTATGATTAACTTTTCTATTTTTCCTTAGGGTGGTAACCCATAGCCAGCCTAAATTACGTATATGTTTTAAATTCTCCAACCCGCTATACCAAGCATCCATGACTATGGCATCAGGATTGAGACCTCTTGCTTTAGCTAAAGTAAGCATATCACAAAAATGCTCATTCTTTGTTTTACCATCAGTGTCTTTATCATATATTCTATAATCTACGGGAGTAGATTGAGCAATTTTAGTATTGTAATGTAGTAAGTTTACCATTCCTATACCAGGTATAACATCATGTACAGCTCCAGAATATTGATAACGTACAAGCTCAATCTTCTGACTGTATTGCTTTGATAATAAGGTGTCATCCCCCACTAATAAACACGGTGCTTCCCAATCTATATATTTTGACACTTCCTTATAGATTTCGCTAGGACGAAAATCCTTACTCTTTAACCATCGACTTGCACTATCGTGAGATAGATCTACTGGACTCACTTCAGATAATGCCTTGCTAGTATATCTGACACTACTTGCTTGTAAAAATGATTTATATAAGTCCTTGCTACATTTTGTTCTTGTCATTTTTATCTAAAACTATTTTTCTCTAGATTAACATACTTTTTGCTAAGTGCGAAACTCCTGAATATTTCAAAATAATCGAATTTTTTAATAATTTGCTTAAGTTTTAAACTAAGCTTTGCTTCTAGTAATTGTTGAACCAAATTAGCTGCTGTTGTATATAATACACGTCTACCAGCAAGACACCACTCACGTGCTAAACCTATACTAAGATGACTTTTGCCAGTGCCAGGATTACCAAAAATAAGTATATTTTCATAGCGATCCATAAATTCTCCTTGTGCAAGATATTGGATCTTAGTTGGCGATAATCCTGGGATACGCTTAATATCAAAGTTGCTTAATAACTTATCTCGAGAGAGTTTTGCTTGCTTCAGCAATCTGGCAATACGTTGTTGTTGTCTATGTTCTAACTCACGTATGGCTAACTCCTGTAGATAATCTATATATGTTTTCTTTTCTTGCTCAAAGCTTTCTGCAACTGATTTATAGCACGATGCAAAAGTAGGTAAGCAAAGGTTCTTGAGTAAATTATTTAGCGGTTGCGGAGTTATTATCTGTTTACTCATGCAACCTCCATTGTTTTAAAGCAATGTAATTGATCATATTCAGACAGTATTGGTTGATTAATTTTTACTGAACAAACAGTTTGAGTCTGGCTATTTAGTAAATCTGTAATATGATCAATTATTGGCTCAATCTTCTTTTCTAATAGCACTTCTAATGCAGTAACTACATTCAATTCTCCATACATTTTTGCTAATTGTAATATTTTAAGATATATTTTATGCCCTTTATATGGATATATAGAGATAAGCTGGTCATATACCTGACGAAATATAGCACGTGGGAATAAAGCTTCATAATATTGATATTGAACAAATGCTCCAGGTTTACGTACTAAACTATCAATAATATGTCTATAATCAATAACATAGCCATTGCTGATTCTAGACATTTTTTGTAAACATTTGTTACCATAGTAAAGCTCTATTTCTTCAGAATAAATATAAGCTTTTAAAGTATAACCTATTAAGCGACTAGGCACAGAATAAGCTACAGATAAAATACTAACTGTACTGCTTGGATTAACACGTACTGATAATATTGTAGGTGCATTCCATTTCCTGATTGGTAACTCTTTTAACCTGAATTCTGGATTAGCTAATTTTGAGATATAGCAGGTTTGTTAGGTTTCATACAGTATGCAATTAGGGCGGATAAGATATGTACAAAGGCATTCCAAATTGATCTATGTCTTGTATGTTCGATCTCGAAAGCACCCTTCAGCACACTAAATACTGTTTCGATAATTGAGCGTTTGCGTAATAATATTTTTTCAAATAATGGCATAAGTTTATTCTTCATTTTCTTCTTTATGCCAGTTACTAACTTGATTCCTTTGCTGTATAGATCATCAAAGAGCTCCTGTTTGATATAACCCTTATCGCCAAACAATAATCCCGTGATATGTTTGGTGATTATCGAAACCGGCGCTCTATCATCTACATTACCAGGCGTTAGTTTTAGACCTTGAATCTCACCTTTTTCGTTAATAACCAAATGTAATTTTAGACCAAAAAACCAACTTTTTGTTGTTTTACCCAAAGCAGCAATACCGGCAAAGACTTTATTACGAGAGATTCTTTTTCGATGACAAACCTCTAAAGATGTGGCGTCAATATAAGAAACTCCCGTAGATTGAGCTGCCTGCATATACCATTCAAGTAATAAAACTAAATAACTCAGAACTCTTGGTTTTAGAGCTATAAAACGAGTATATGATGGAAGAGTTACAAAGTCTGATTTATATAATTGTAGATAGGACATATAAAAATATTTAAAGTTTTTACAAGGTGATTGATGGTATAAAAGCACTATTGTTAACAGCTCAGAATAGCTTATTTCAGGCTTTCTTGTAGGGTTTTTATTAATTAATGGTAGAAATGATTTATTAATCCACTGCTCGCTAATTTTACAAAAATCATCGACAAAACAAAATAATGCAGTAATATCTTTCTTCATGGGGATACTCTTGTTTTTTTGCTAAAAATTATATAGAGTATCTTCTATCCCTTGTAAATACTTACTTCCAAACCTAGATTAATCCAGAATTCAGGTTTATAGGTAATTTTAATGTTCGTTGAGGGTAATTCTAATATTCGTTAGTCAAAAATTAGTATTTTTTATTATTTTTCGAATACTGTGGTCAAGCAACTAGGTGACTACCTTAGGGTGCTTTTTGATTCACGCGAGCAATGCTGTAGCTAGGATGAAACCAATTTTATAACTAACTGAAGTTTTGACAAAAAATTTTTATTAAAAAAAGTGGCGAGTGTATCAATCTATAATTTGTATTATATATCAAATAATTTACTTAAATTGTAGAAATATCGCTTTTAAGCTGATAAAAGCACTAAATATTTAACTTTAAATATAAATTTTTACTTTAGTCAGAAAAATTAGAATTTTTGTCAAAACTTCAGTAACTAATAAAACTACCTCCAACACTTACTTTACTCTTTAACCCCACAAAGTTATTGTTTGTTTTATTTTGTGTGATTATTATCGCATAGAAAATTAACTTAACTCTATGCCAAATATAGACATTCTTATTTTTGCTAGTTTTGTAGCGATTAATTTAATCGTTGGATTTGCGGATATTAAAAATATAAAAAATATTCGGGAATATGCGATTGGAAAAAGAAATTTCTCGACCGGTACGATAGTTGCAACCCTAATTGCTACTTGGATCGGTACTAGCACTTTCCTAATCGATAATTCACGAATATATACTGACGGGTTGTTTTACTTGCTTCCTAGCATACTCGGTAGTGTTGTTAGTTGGCTCTTAATTGCCTATTTCCTTGCTCCTCGTTTCGAGCATTTTTTAGGCAGTAGATCAGTAGCAGAAATAATGGGGAACGCTTACGGCAATAAAGTTCGTGGTCTTACCTCTATTGTTAGCATATTAATGGCTATAGGCAGGATTGCTATTCAGTTTCATATAGCTAGTCTAGTGCTAGAGTTATTTTTTGGTATTTCAAATTTTTACGTAGATTTGTTTTTAGCGACTTTCATAATAAGCTATTCGGCTTTCGGCGGCGTTAAATCGGTTACTTTTACTGAAGCCGTACAGTTTTTTACCTATAGTGCCGTTATTCCGGTAATAGGGATTATAGTGTGGAATATTTTTAGCGATCCTACTATTTCTATCGACTCAAATGTGCAACATCATCTTACCGATTTAGGGATGATATTTAACTATACTAACCCTAAATTTTGGATATCCTTAAATATCTTTATATATTTTGCAATTCCATCGCTTGGTCCTTCGATTTTTCAAAGAATATTGATGGCAAAGGATATACATCAGATATCAAGAACCTTTTTTATTTCAGCAATTATTTGCCTTTGTTTATCTATCTTATTCATTTGGATTGCGATATTGTTGCTTTCCCAAAATGCTGTCGATAGTAGTCAATTATTTTTTCAGATTACTAAAAGCTATATAGGATTTAAAGGCTTAATAGTTGGCGTTATTATGGCAATGATAATCTCAAGTACTAACTCTTATATTAACGTTGGGAAAGTTCTATAATTAATTAAGCCAGATATAATCAATTTTTAATCTCTCAGGGTTTAATTCCCCGAAGCTCTGCTTCGTGATATCATAAGAAACAACTAAAACTTTTTTAGATACCTCGTAGCTCTGCTGCGAGGAGCATCATTTAAATATAGATATATCATGGCTCATTTAACGATAGATGAAAGATTTAAAATATACGAAATGAATAAGAGTGGTTATAGCTCGCGATATATAGGGACAAAGATTGGCCGTGATAAAAGCACTATATGTTATGAACTCAAGAGAATGAGGCATAATTATAGACCAGATAGGGCTAACACACTTGCTTGCAGTTTAAGGCAAGGTAAGAGAAAAAGAAAATTAGATATTGATAATAATTTACGAGCAGAAATAATAAAGCAGTTAACACAGGGTATTTCACCAGATATAATTTCAGGTAGACGTAAACTATCACGAGATACTGTCAATATTTCTACAGAGAGTATATACCAGTTTATTTATACATCTCCTATAGCACAAAGGCAAAAATTATATTTATCTTTAGCAAGAAAAAGGAAAAATAGGTTGCATCATGGTACAAGAATCAGAAACAAAAGAATTACAATACCAAATCGAGTTTCCATTACTGAAAGACCAGAGATAAATAGAAAGATAGCAGCAATAGGTCATTTAGAAGGTGATTTAACTTTTAACAAAGGTAATCAAAGTCGTAATATAGGCGCTCTTGTGGATATCAGAACACAAAAAGTGTTTCTCACTTTAAACCGTTCAAAAAGAACACAAGATGTGATTGGTAACATGAATAAAAAACTTAAACAATTGTCGCATATAATCAAAAGCATAACGTTAGATAATGGCAAAGAATTTACCAATCATGAACAACTATTGCCAAAATCTGAACGAAAAGTATATTTTTGCAATCCTTATTCTCCATGGCAAAAACCATTGATAGAGAAGATTAACTCAATGGTGCACAGAGTATACTCTAAATCTTTAGATATAAAAAAATTAACAATAAAGCAATTACAAGAAATTGAGGATTTTTTAAATATAGCTAACGCGAAAAGGTTTTTACCATAGTTTTTGTATTTACTCACATATTCACCAGATCTAAATCCTATTAAACATTGCTGGACTAACTTTAAAAACTGTTTACATAAAATTATTGATCAATGCCTAAGTTTTTCCTAATCTATGGTAGAAACATTTCCGTGTTAGCTATAATTTACCAAGAAAAGTGCTCGGTTATAAAACACCCAATGAGGTATGGGAAGAAAATATAAATCTGGCTTAATTAATACTGGAATTTACCCTTGCTATAACCTAAATGTTCTGACATCTCAGCATGCAGTGCTCGCTCTAAAATACCCTTGGTTAATTCCTTAATTAATCCATTCTGACTTAGTACTGTTTTTAAATCTACTCCGCCTTCTATCAGCAAATCTATTGCTTCATTTATTTTTTTATTCTTCTCTATTTGCATTTCTGTTACCTATATTTTTAATTACTTCTAATATAGGCTCAACAAAAATTTACACAATCATTGCAAAAGACTCTGATTTTTCATGTATGGACCTCCTGTAGAATGCAAGAAAAAAATAACATCAATAATAAAAACAAACAAATGCAGTCATGTATCCGGCTTATAGCTGATAAATCAACCTAATTTATTCTACAGCCCTGATGGAATTCGCTGGCTTACAAACTATATACTTATCAGTCCATCGGCTTCTAAAAGAGCCACTGAAAAACGCAGTTTTTTTGTAAGCTAAGGTTTGTCTTATTTACCATCAATATTAATTATCTCAAGCATATTTCGGGTTGGAATCTCTTACATATTGTTTTGCTTTTACCTATTCATTATATAAATCACCATTTATTTTACTTATAAGTGCTATGCTACACACTCTTTAGCTACAAACTTTACTCTCTACATAATCATCTCCTGATCTTAGTACAGCAAACACCACTCTTGCCAACTTATTAGCTATGGCAACTGTCGTTTTATTATGGCTACTTCGCTCAGATAAATTAAACATCCATTTCGTAAATTGGCTAAAATCTTTTTTAGATTTCTGTTCTTCCGATGTAAATCTTATCTTGGCATTTAGTACAGCTCTAGCCCCTTGAATTAATAAAGTGCGTAAGTATACATCACCTCGCTTGCTAATTCCCAGCAGCTTATCCTGCCCACCACTTGAATGTTGTCTTGGCACTAATCCTAGCCATGCCGATAATTGCCTGCCATTCTCAAAACTTGTAGCATTACCTATTGATGCTATTAAAGCAGTAGCAGTAATTAAACCAAGACCAGGTATAGCTCTTAATCGTTGATATTGAGTTAGGTTACTTGCTATCATTGTTAATCGTTTTTCTATCTCTTTTATTTTTCTGTTATTATCTAAGAATTCTTCTTTTAGTTCACTAAATGTTTGATAACTTAACTGGCTTAATTTCCCTGCATCTAAAATCTCAATTAATTTTGTGATAACCTTATTAATGCCTTGAGGAACAATAAAACCAAACTCATGTAGTAGCCCCCTAATTTCATTAGCAAGTGCTGTACGATTTTTTACCAATCTCTCTCTTACCCTATGTATTGATAAAATTTCTTGTTGCTCTATAGTTTTAATTGCAACAAATCTCATATTAGGTCTTGTCACGGCTTCACATATCGCTTCAGCATCTGCTTGATCATTTTTATTAGTTTTAACATATGGTTTGACAAATTGCGGTGCCATTAGTTTTACTTCATGCCCTAATTTAGTTATTTCTCTTGCCCAATAACTAGAACCACCACAAGCTTCCATCCCTACTAAACATTGTGGTAAATTAGCCATAAATGTCAAAACCTGATCTCTCATCAATTTTTTCTTTAATACTGTCTTGCCATTTTTATCTACACCATGAATTTGAAAAATTCTTTTTGCAATATCTATACCAATTGTAGTAACCTCCATATGGACCTCCTTAATTGTTGTTTTAATATGTTAAATATTAACCCTAGAAGATTAGCAACTGCTTTTCATTCTCTATATCAGGAGGTCCATACCATTAGTCCACTATCTCTCTCAGGGTTTAATTCCCCGAAGCTCTGCTTCGTGATATCATAAGAAACAACTAAAACTTTTTTAGATACCTCGTAGCTCTGCTGCGAGGAGCATCATTGGTTCACGAAATTTACACAATTGATGAGACAGAGCCGAATTAGCTCTTGAGTCATTTGATCAAAAATGGAGTAAGCAATATCCGCATATAGCTAAATCTTGGTATAATAATTGGGATAATTTGATAATTGTCTTGCAATATCCAAAGGAGATTCGTAAGATTATTTACACTACAAATGCGATAGAATCGCTGAATAGCCAATTGAGAAAAGTTACTAAGAATAAACGCATCTTTCCAAATGATGACGTAGTATTTAAGGTTTTATATCTGACAATTGATTATATTACCAAAAAATGGTCTATGCCTATCCCCAATTGGAATGAAGCTATGGCTCATTTTATGATCAAATTGGACGGTAGAATTTAATGGTTCACGAAATTTACACAATTGATGAAACAGAGCCTTTTTGTCAAAACTTCAGTGATTTATTAATAATAAGTTTATCTTGTCTTACTTTCACTACTAAACAGTCAAAATATACTATAGGGCATACTGATTCAAGAGGTCTACTCTGCCAAATCTTGACCTCATCCATTACTTCATCTGTAATCCTGCTGATTAGGCTCTCACTGATCTCAGCTCCATATAATTCTTGCAATTGTGTTTTAATATCAGACACACTCATACCCTTCGCATATAAGGATATTATCTTTTGGTCTAAGCCATCTATTCTTGTTTGTTTCTTTGAGACTATTATAGGTTCAAATTTACCTTGTCTGTCTCTTGGAACATTTAGCTCTATAGTACCTTCTCACTAATCGGATTCTTACTAAAACTACCATTCCTCGCATTCTCAGTTTCAGCTCTATCATACTTGCTATAACCTAAATGTTCTGACATCTCAGCATGCAGTGCTCGCTCTAAAATACCCTTGGTTAATTCCTTAATTAATCCACTCTGACTTAGTACTGTTTTTAAATCTACTCCGCCTTCTATCAGCAAATCTATTGCTTCATTTATTTTTTTATTCTTCTCTATTGGCATTTCTGTTACCTATATTTTTAATTACTTCTAATATAGGCTCAACAAAAATTTACACAATCATTGAAAAAGACTCATTTTTTTGTCTTGATTTTTCAGTCCACTCTCCTTGTTTTATTTATGTTTTTTTATTACTGGATTCCCGCGCCTACGCGGGAATGACATGACCCCGTGGACAAGCCACGGGAGGCATTGTTGCGTGGATGCCAAGTCGTCATTGTGAGCGGTCGAAGACCGCGTGGCAATCTCAGGAAATAATGATGAGATTGCTTCGTCAAAACTTAAAGTTTTTCCTCGCAATGACGGGAAAACGATTTACGCAGACATTGACACTGAGGCGTTAGAAGTCCATGCCTCCCATTCCGCCCATACCACCACGCATTGGCATTGGGTTTTCTTTATCTTCAAGCTCATCAACGATTAAGGTTTCTGTAGTAATAATCAGTGAAGCAACAGAAGCTGCATCTTGCAGAGCAGTACGCACTACTTTAGCCGGATCAATAATTCCTGCTTTAATCATATCAACATATTGCATATTTTGAGCGTTAAAGCCGAAATTCTTATCTTTATGCTCTAATAATTTACCAACTACTACACCACCATTTTCGCCAGCATTTTCAACGATTTGCTTTATTGGATCTTTTAAAGCTTCGATTACTAACTCAATACCTGCTTGTTGGTCTTTATTGTCTACTTTCAGATTTTTTAAAGCCTGTGAAGCATGTAGTAATGTCACACCGCCACCAGCAACAACACCTTCTTCAACAGCAGCACGTGTTGCAGCAAGTGCATCCTCAACGCGATCTTTACGCTCTTTTACCTCAACTTCAGTAGCACCGCCAACTTTAAGTACAGCAACACCGCCAGAAAGTTTAGCTAAACGCTCTTGTAATTTTTCTTTATCATAGTCAGAAGTAGTTTCAGCGATATGTGATTTAATTTGTAATACTCTCTCTTCAATATTTTTCTTATCGCCGCTACCGTCAACAATTACAGTATTTTCTTTAGAGATTGTAACTCTTTTTGCATGACCTAAACTTTTAAGGCTAACATTTTCAAGCTTCATGCCTAAATCTTCGGTTATAAGCTCACCATTAGTTAGAATAGCAATATCTTCCATCATAGCTTTTCTTCTATCACCAAAGCCTGGAGCTTTTACAGCTGCAACTTTTAAACCACCACGTAATCTATTTACTACTAAGGTTGCAAGAGCTTCACCCTCCACATCTTCAGCAATAATTAATAATGGACGAGAAGATTGTACTACCGCTTCAAGGATAGGTAGCATTGGTTGTAGATTTGATAATTTTTTCTCGAATAATAAGATGTAAGGATTTTCAAGTTCAGCAACCATTTTTTCAGAATTCGTTACAAAATATGGTGATAAATAACCTCTATCAAACATCATACCTTTAACTACTTCAACATCGAAGCTGAAATTCTTTGCTTCTTCAACAGTGATTACGCCTTCTTTGCCCACTTCTTCCATTGCTTTAGCGATTTTCTCACCGATTTCTTTATCACCATTTGAGGATATAGTACCAACTTGTGCTATTTCTTCTGGGCTATCGATTTTTTTACTAGCTTTTTTAACTTCTTCTAATACTGTATTTACCGCTAAATCCATACCACGTTTTAAATCCATTGGATTATAACCAGCAGCAACCAGCTTGTTACCCTCACGTGCTAAAGCTCTAGCAAGAACAGTTGCGGTAGTTGTTCCGTCACCTGCAACTTCAGCAGCTTTAGTAGCAGCTGACTTTAATAATTGAGCACCAGCATTTCTAATTTTGTCTTTTAATTCAATAGATTTTGCGACAGTAACACCATCTTTAGTAATTTTTGGTGCACCAAATGATTGCTCTATAAGTACATTTCTGCCTTTTGGACCTAAAGTAACTTTTACTGCATCAGCTAAAATATCAATACCTTCTAGCATTTGCTCACGTGCTTTTGAGCCGTGCTTAATAAGTTTTGTTGCCATATTTAAATTCTCCTTAAAACAAATAATTAATTAATAATACCAAATACATCGCTTTCTTTCATTACGATGAGATCTTCACCCTTGACTTTAATTTCAGTACCAGCCCATTTACCATATAGAACTTTATCACCTACTTTTAACTCTACAGGATGCACTTCGCCTTTTTCATTACGAATGCCTTTGCCAACTGCTACGACTTCACCTTGCATTGGTTTTTCTTTAGCAGTATCTGGAATAATAATTCCACCTTTAGTTTTTTCTTCATGTTCGATAGGTTTTATCGCGATTCTATCGTATAATGGTTTAAAAGACATTTTAACCTCCAAATTATATAAATATTTTAAATGTACATACTATATATATTTTATTTTCATTAGTTCAAGAGGTAAAAATAAAAATTTTTTAGTTACTGGTTTAAGGCTAAAATTTATTTGCTTAATTACTTGAGATACCGTCTTGAGTGTCAACAACTTTTTCATTATTTTACCTCAATTTTATTTTACAGGGTTTTTATATTTGCACTAAAAGATGTTTTGTTATTAAGAACACCATAAATTATGTGAAGCAACTTACGCATAGCAGCAATCACTATAACCATTTTAGATTTTCCAACATTGCTCAAACGTTGACTAAAATCCTTAATAATCGGATTATGTTTTATAGCAACTATGGCAGGCATATAAAAAGCTTTACGTAAATTAGCATCTCCTGTTTTTGATATTTTTCCTATTCCATGGACAGAAGTGCCTGATTGTTTTGGCTTTGGGTTAAGACCAACAAACGCAGCTAGTTGTTTTGCAGAATTAAAATTTTCTACAACAAGAAAAGCAAGTATCACTCCTATTGTTTTTTCTCCTATACCAGGGATTGAATCAAGAAGTTTACTTTTATCATGTAAGTCTTTGTGTCCTTTAATATGATTAGAGATAAGTTCTTCTACTTCCTTAATTTGCTTATCCAGAAATTCAATATGAATCATAATGTTAATGGCAACTGCTTTACTTGCTCCGCTCAATCTATTATTTTCTTGATTTTTATTAGCAATCAAACTATCCAAGCGTCTTACCCATTGTTGTAATTCTTTAATATGTATAGGGGTTGGTTGCCAAAGATCAGGTTGCATAGCCTTGCAAAAAGAAGCTATCAATTCACAATCAGATTTGTCAGTTTTAACTCTTGAAAGCTTGCTCATTGCAAAGCCCTTGATGCGAGCTGGATTTACGACACTAACTTTAAATGTATTATCATAAAGATATTGAGCTAACCTAACTTCGTAACCACCTGTTGATTCCATACAAGCGTGAGCAGTATCTATTCCCTTTTTTTCTAACCATTGTTTTAGTGCAGCAAAGCCTTTTGCAGTATTATTAAACTTTTTGGTTTTGATTTTATTATCATTTAATAAAGCTACGTCAAATGTTGCTTTAGAAATATCTATACCCAAAATAATGCTACTCATATTTGACCTTCTATGTTAATAATAAGTAGAATACCCAAAGATCAACCTTGTAAATACAGGTTCATTGATTAATTTCAAGACCTAAGAATACCGTCCGATCTTTAATGAGTATGTGAAGACTAATGGTTTGATCTCAACTACAGAGTTACATAGCCCTAAGATTTAATACGGCATATTAGTCTTCTTACTTAAGTGCCCTTAAGTATCTTATAGTTGTTTACTAAAGACAATACTAAGATACAAGATTATATCTTACATTTAGTAAAATAAATTAATCTCTCAGGGTTTAATTCCCCGAAGCTCTGCTTCGTGATATCATAAGAAACAACTAAAACTTTTTTAGATACCTCGTAGCTCTGCTGCGAGGAGCATCATTTACTAGCAATTTAGTTTTTGCAAAATGGAATACTATTTTTAAAGATGAAATGACTACGTCAGCAGTTATTGACAGATTGGTTCACCATTCTTCAATTCTTGAACTCAATACTGAAAGTTATAGAATCGCTACAGCTAAAGGCAAAAAATTAACTATAAAATCGGAGGATAATAATGTAACACTTTAGACAATATTTTGTACTCAAAAATGGGTAATTTTAATATTCGTCATGGGTAATTCTAATGTTCGTTCATCAAATCTTCATATGATTTACTCCTTTGGGATAGTTTTGATGTTATTTCTAGCTTAAGATTTGCTCACGTGGATCATGCTCCCCCTGTCATCCCACGACTTGATCGCGGGATCCAGCTAAAAAATACTAATAAAATTAGTATTTTTTATTATTTTTTGGATGCCGTGGTCAAGCCACGGCATGACACCGAGGACGTTTTTCGATCTACGCAACAATGCCATCACGGAGTGATATAGCTTAATCCATTAAGATACTGACACTAAATTGTCTATCCGCCAAAAACACTTCAAATCCTGATCATTTGTAATGGGATAGAGTTTTGACAACAAATTGCTAAGATTTTCAATAAAAATTAATAAGTTATGTTAATTTTTACTGATACATTTCTGTGTTGGTCTAATTTTGATATGGAGCTATTGTTAACGATTTTTTATCGTTCATCTAGTTTTTGCATGATGATATTTTTGATTTATGTGGAGTTAGACACGATTTGTAAATGATTTGCAATGCATCGTAAATTCAAACCAATAGCAGAGATTATTGGATTGATAATATCTCCTATCATACCTTTCAAGAAGTTTCTACCCATCCGACCATATTGCTTTAAGTGACCTATTATTGGTTCTATGGCACTGCGTCTCTTGATCATAGACTTGTCCTCTTGTAACAACTTCTTCCGCGTTTTTGGGGTATATACCTTACTCTTCTCCTTTACATTGCTACCACTATACCCAAGATCAACAAATGATTTCTTTATCTTGATTCCAGTGACACTCTCTACTGCTTCAAAGCTCTGATGCAATGTATGACCATCATAAGGATTATTATGAAACGATTTTGCGGATAAAACAAAATTTCTACGACCACTTACTACTACCGCTACTTTATTGCCAAACTCATATGGCTTGTTGCGTTTTCCCTTTCCTATACACTCTACTTCAGGGGCATGAAAACTATATAATACTTTGTTATCTTCTTTATATTGCTTTTTAGCTTCTCTTTTTAAAACAGATTGGTTATGTATTTGTTTTATTTTTTGCAATACTTCTTGATTTTTGAGAGACAAGTTTAATTGCTTATTTTTGATCTCACGCTCACATACTCTAATCAAACGACCCAGTAATATTTTTAAATGCTTCATTATTTTCCAACGCTTCTTGGCTTTACTATGTTCTTTATATTTCCATAGCTTTACTATATCGCGTTTATAGGTTCTAGCGTATGTTTCATTCAAATGTATACCCAAACTGTTGCAAAGCTTTACTATGCTAAGCCTAGCTTTATCCATTAAATAAACATCGTGTGGGTGTTTGATATTCTTAATTTGTACAGTCGTATCAGCGATGATTAATTCCAAATCTTTTTTTTTAATTGTGTTAGTTTTTATCCCAACCCTGATCAACTCCGATAATATCTCATTATATCCAGCTTCACCTAATACACTACGAAACCGTCGTATACTAGTTTCCGAGATAGCTATGTCTTTTTCTATATATTCCCACCCGCAGAAATACTGCCAATACATATTCTCTTTTAGCTCTTCCTCTGATAATGAATCTGAAAAATTATACATTGCTTGTAGCATCGTTATGCCAAGCATCACTCTATGACATTTTCTATTTCTACCAAATTTCTTAATACAAACATTTTTTGATAACCACTCTTCGAGCCTAGACCAATTTATTAATTCTCTTAATTTATATAGCTTATTATTTGGGTTTAATTCTTCTTTTAATTTATAACCAAACAGTTTCCCTTGTTCTTGCGATTTGATAATGTTGTCTATTGGCATTGACTGAAATCCATAAGGTTTATGACCATATTTTATCATTTTCTTACGGATTGTTGTATTACTTCTTGTCTTAAAACCATATTATCTATAAGGCTTGTAGAGTTTTGGCGGACGGACTAAATTTCTGAAGTTTTGACAAAAAATTTTTATTAAAAAAAGTGGCGAGTGTATCAATCTATAATTTGTATTATATATCAAATAATTTACTTTAAATTGTAGAAATATCGCTTTTAAGCTGATAAAAGCACTAAATATTTAACTTTAAATATAAATTTTTACTTTAGTCAGAAAAATTAGAATTTTTGGCAAAACTTCAGTAAATTTGTGGGATGCCTTATTATATGCCATATTAAACATTAGCACCATGTAAGGACCTTAGTGAAATAAGCTATACCTAGAACGTTTTTCGATCCATGTAAGTAAGCCTTAAGTGAAATGATATTTTAATCCCTTTTCTTTCTTAAAAAAGCTGGTATATCATGAATGTCAGATTCTTTAGTCTCTTCATCGGGCATACCAACTACAACATTTTTTCGTTCCGGAATTTGATTATTATTTTGTGTACGTAGTGACCCCCACATCCTTACAAAGAAAGATGATTTAGGAGTTTCTCCAGCATCATTAGTAAGACTTACCCTTGGTTCGATATCATCGTTGGTGGAATTAGGGGCTTGGTCTAGAGAGTCAGCAATTTCTGCTTCGTCGTTACTATAGCTGTTAAAATTAGGAATTTCTTCAATATGAACAGGTTGATCTCCTTGAGTAGATTGAGCTCTAAGTTTTGTATCCTCATCTTCTTCGGTGGATAAATCGGTAGCACTAGAGTTAACAGGTTTATAAAGCGGTATTTTAGCTGCATCAATACCTGTGGCAACAACTGATACTCTAATAATCCCTTTTAGCTCAGGATTAAATGTTGAACCAAAAATAATATTAGCATCTTTATTATTTACTTCTTCTCTAATTCTATTAGCAGCGTTATCGACTTCAAATAAAGTCATATCTGGGCCGCCTGTAATATTAATTAATACACCTCTAGCACCACACATTGAGCTATGGTCAAGTAATGGATTAGAGATTGCAGATTCTGCTGCTTTAGTAGCTCTATCCTCACCGCTTGCCTCGCCTGTACCCATCATAGCTTTGCCCATTTCGCTCATAACAGCTTTGATATCAGCAAAGTCAAGATTGATAAGACCTGGCATAATCATTAAATCCGTGACGCCTCTAACGCCTGCATGCAGTACATCATCTGCCATTTTAAAAGCATCAGCAAAAGTAGTTTGCTCGTTAGCAATACGAAATAAGTTTTGATTTGGTATCACGATTAAAGTATCAACAAATTGTTGTAAATCTATAATTCCTTTATCGGCAGTTTTCATACGATGCCCGCCCTCAAAATGAAAAGGCTTAGTTACTACTCCAATTGTTAAGATGCCAAGTTCCTTAGCAATTCGTGCAATAACTGGTGCAGAGCCAGTACCAGTACCGCCGCCCATGCCTGCCGTAATAAACACCATATTACTATTTTCTAGATAATTGCGAATTTCATCTTCTGATTCTTGTGCAGCTGCTGCTCCAACTTCAGGGGCGGCTCCTGCACCAAGACCTCTAGTTGTGGAGATGCCCAGCTGTATTTTGTTTTCGCAGCGAGAATATTCTAATGATTGTGCATCAGTATTAGCTACTACAAAATTAGCTCCTTGCAGATTAGCACCAATCATATTATTTACTGCATTACTACCTGCACCCCCAACACCAAAAACTGTAATACGCGGTTTTAATATTATATTTTCTGGTGCTTTTATGTTTATTAAAGCCATGATAATCGTTTATTTATATTATTATGATTTCAGTATAATAGAAGATTTAGAAATTTCCATAATCTTTTAAGAAAATTTATGAATGCTACCAGTCAAGATTAGTTTTTGCAGCAAGTTCTATCGCTTGTTCTATAGTAAAACCTTGACCTAAAGGAAAAATAACATAAGGATTTTCTATATTCCCGTTAAATCCTAGTTCTCCTAAAACTAAAGCTAATGCATCACAAGAAAGTTCGTTAACTTTGTGTTTTATACTTTCTGCGGCGGTGTTAAGAGCAGGATTTGTAGGCCATTGATACCATATTGTAGCATGCGGGTTATATAATTCTTTAACATCTGAAACGCCATATTTTTCGATTTGCTGAGCTATTTTTAATGTCCCCCTTCGGGGATCAAAAATCCCTCGCCTTTAGGCGAAGGGAAGATATAATGAAATTGCTTTAGCAATGAATTTATATCAAGAAATATGAGAAGTTATAGAAAGAATAGTCATAGTCAGTATGATTTAAAAGTGCATCTTATATGGATACCAAAATATAGGAAGAGAATATTGATAACGCTAATTTAGGATAAGGGATAGATAGAAAGCTTATAGATAAAGGGGTTAAAGGAGATTAATGTTGAGTTATGATAGATTTTTTTAATAAAAGATCAGTAACTCAACATGAAAAGATGTATCATAACTGTATATTATTTAGTAGATGGTAAATTCCAGTATTAATTAAGCCAGATTTATATTTTCTTCCCATACCTCATTGGGTGTTTTATAACCGAGCACTTTTCTTGGTAAATTATTTAAAAAATCCTCAATTTCTTGTAATTGCTTTATTGTTAATTTTTTTATATCTAAAGATTTAGAGTATACTCTGTGCACCATTGAGTTAATCTTCTCTATCAATGGTTTTTGCCATGGAGAATAAGGATTGCAAAAATATACTTTTCGTTCAGATTTTGGCAATAGTTGTTCATGATTGGTAAATTCTTTGCCATTATCTAACGTTATGCTTTTGATTATATGCGACAATTGTTTAAGTTTTTTATTCATGTTATCAATCACATCTTGTGTTCTTTTTGAACGGTTTAAAGTGAGAAACACTTTTTGTGTTCTGATATCCACAAGAGCGCCTATATTACGACTTTGATTACCTTTGTTAAAAGTTAAATCACCTTCTAAATGACCTATTGCTGCTATCTTTCTATTTATCTCTGGTCTTTCAGTAATGGAAACTCGATTTGGTATTGTAATTCTTTTGTTTCTGATTCTTGTACCATGATGCAACCTATTTTTCCTTTTTCTTGCTAAAGATATAGCTAACACGGAAATGTTTCTACCATAGATTAGGAAAAACTTAGGCATTGATCAATAATTTTATGTAAACAGTTTTTAAAGTTAGTCCAGCAATGTTTAATAGGATTTAGATCTGGTGAATATGTGAGTAAATACAAAAACTATGGTAAAAACCTTTTCGCGTTAGCTATAAATATAATTTTTGCCTTTGTGCTATAGGAGATGTATAAATAAACTGGTATATACTCTCTGTAGAAATATTGACAGTATCTCGTGATAGTTTACGTCTACCTGAAATTATATCTGGTGAAATACCCTGTGTTAACTGCTTTATTATTTCTGCTCGTAAATTATTATCAATATCTAATTTTCTTTTTCTCTTACCTTGCCTTAAACTGCAAGCAAGTGTGTTAGCCCTATCTGGTCTATAATTATGCCTCATTCTCTTGAGTTCATAACATATAGTGCTTTTATCACGGCCAATCTTTGTCCCTATATATCGCGAGCTATAACCACTCTTATTCATTTCGTATATTTTAAATCTTTCATCTATCGTTAAATGAGCCATGATATATCTATATTTAAATGATGCTCCTCGCAGCAGAGCTACGAGGTATCTAAAAAAGTTTTAGTTGTTTCTTATGATATCACGAAGCAGAGCTTCGGGGAATTAAACCCTGAGAGATTAAAAATTGATTATATCTGGCTTAATTAATTATAGAACTTTCCGATAATTTTTGTAAAATATATGAAGAATGGATAGAACACCGTCTATTATCAACAAATCAGCAAAGGCATAGAATAGGAAAATTAAGTCTTGCAGAATTGATGACAATAGGAGTCTTTTGCAATGATTGTGTAAATTTTTGTTGAGCCTATATTAGAAGTAATTAAAAATATAGGTAACAGAAATGCAAATAGAGAAGAATAAAAAAATAAATGAAGCAATAGATTTGCTGATAGAAGGCGGAGTAGATTTAAAAACAGTACTCAGTCAGAATGGATTAATCTCTCAGGGTTTAATTCCCCGAAGCTCTGCTTCGTGATATCATAAGAAACAACTAAAACTTTTTTAGATACCTCGTAGCTCTGCTGCGAGGAGCATCATTTAAGGAATTAACCAAGGGTATTTTAGAGCGAGCACTGCATGCTGAGATGTCAGAACATTTAGGTTATAGCAAGTATGATAGAGCTGAAACTGAGAATGCGAGGAATGGTAGTTTTAGTAAGAATCTGATTAGTGAGAATGGTACTATAGAGATAAGTGTTCCAAGAGACAGACAAGGTAAATTTGAACCTATAATAGTCTCAAAGAAACAAACAAGAATAGATGGCTTAGACCAAAAGATAATATCCTTATATGCGAAGGGTATGAGTGTGTCTGATATTAAAACACAATTGCAAGAATTATATGGAGCTGAGATCAGTGAGAGCCTAATCAGCAGGATTACAGATGAAGTAATAGATGAGGTCAAGATTTGGCAGAGTAGACCTCTTGAATCAGTATACCCTATAGTATATTTTGACTGTTTAGTAGTGAAAGTAAGACAAGATAAACTTATTATTAATAAATCAGTATATGTAGCTTTAGGAATAGATTTATCTGGCAGAAAGGATATTTTAGGCTTATGGATAAGTGAGAATGAAGGAGCTAAATTTTGGCTTGGTAATTTTACTGAAATGAAGAATCGAGGAGTAAAAGATATCTTAATTGCTTGTAGTGATAATCTAACTGGTATGTCTGATGCTATTGCATCAGTATATCCGAAAACTGAACATCAAATTTGTATTGTCCATCAGATCAGGAATAGCCTCAAATATGTATCATATAAAGATAGAAAGCAATTAGCAGCGGATTTGAAACTAATCTATACTTCTGCTACTGAAAAAGAAGTAGAATTAGCTCTTGAGTCATTTGGTCAAAAATGGAGTAAGCAATATCCGCATATAGCTAAATCTTGGTATAATAATTGGGATAATTTGATAATTTTCTTGCAATATCCAAAGGAGATTCGTAAGATTATTTACACTACAAATGCGATAGAATCGCTGAATAGCCAATTGAGAAAAGTTACTAAGAATAAACGCATCTTTCCAAATGATGACGCAGTATTTAAGGTTTTATATCTGACAATTGATTATATTACCAAAAAATGGTCTATGCCTATCCCCAATTGGAATGAAGCTATGGCTCATTTTATGATCAAATTTGATGGTAGAATTTAATGGTTCACGAAATTTACACAATTGATGAGACAGAGCCGACAATAGTCATATATTTTTATCTATCGCCTTGCAAGGACTTTAAAAACTATTATTTACACTACTTACCGCATAAATATAAGGGTTACTTTAATTTACCATGTTATAGTAGAATAGTACAATTATGGCCAAGGTTAATATTGCCATTGTCAATAATGTTGCAATTACTACGAGGTGAAGATACAGGAATATATTTTATTGATTCAACAAAACTATCTATTTGTCATGCTAAGCGCACTTCTAGTAATAGAGTTTTTGGTAAAATTGCCAAAGTTGGGATGAGTAGTTATGGTTGGTTTATGGGATTTAAATTACATTTAATCATTAATCATAAAGCAGAGATTATAGCTGTTAAAATAACAAAAGCAAATAGAGCTGATTTATCTGTTCTTGAATCTATAACTCAGAAGATAACAGGTAAGGTATTTGGTGATAAAGCATATATTTGTAAAGAGTTATGGTTTAAACTCTATTCTAGAAATTTAAGAATGATAACTAATATTCGCAAGGATATGAAGAATTATTTACTAGAATTAGAAGATAAAGCTATGTTACGTAAACGATCATTAATCTCTCAGGGTTTAATTCCCCGAAGCTCTGCTTCGTGATATCATAAGAAACAACTAAAACTTTTTTAGATACCTCGTAGCTCTGCTGCGAGGAGCATCATTAAAAATTTTTTGTCAAAACTTCAGTTAGATAAATTTTGCTTTATATAAGTGATATTATAAATAGACTAATTTTAATGTCCCCCTACGGGGATAAAAAATCCCTCGCCTTCAGGCGAAGGGAAGATATAATGAAGTTGCTTTAGCAACGAATTTATAAAAAGATATGAGAAGTTATAGAAAAAATAGTCATAGCCAGTATGATTTAAAAGTACATATTATATGGATACCAAAGTATAGAAAAAGAGCATTGGTAGGAAAAGTAGCTGAGAGAGTCAGGGATTTATTAAGGCAAATTTGCATGGAACATGAAGCATATATAATTTCAGGTAAAGTCTCTTGTGATCATGTTCATATATTTATTTCATACCGTCCTCAAGTGGCTTTAAGTAAGCTTGTACAATATCTAAAAGGGAGTAGCTCAAGAATATTATTGCAAGAATTTGCTCATTTAAGGAAACAATTTTGGGGTAATCATTTTTGGGCTAGAGGATATGGCAGTGAGTTCAGGTAATATTACTGACGAAATGATACAGCAGTATATTGATGAACAAGAAGGTGAGCCAGTAAATGATGATCGATTTCTAATCGATTCCACTTTATAACCCCTCAGCTTATAGCTGAGGGTTGTTTAGTACTAGCCTATTTATAATATCTTGTAAAGAGAAATTGATATTATTTATACAACCTAAGATTGTCTAACCATTTTTTCAGGTACTACTATTTTATCAAATTCTTCTTCCGATAAAAGATTAAGTTTTTTTGCGGCTGCTTTTAAAGTAATTCCGTGCTTATGAGCTTCTTTAGCAATTTTGGCGGCATTATCATAGCCAATATGCGGATTAAGAGCGGTGACAAGCATTAAAGATTTATCACGTAAATCGTTAATACGGGTTATATTAGGCTCTATCCCGTCCACACAGTGAGTGACAAAGCTATTTGCGGCATCCGATAGTAGCTCGATAGATTGCAAAATATTATATATTATTACTGGTTTAAAGACGTTAAGTTCAAGATGTCCGTTTGAGCCGGCAATAGTAACTGTAACATGATTTCCCATAACTTGAGTGCAAACCATTGTTAAGGCTTCGACTTGTGTAGGGTTTACCTTACCTGGCATAATTGAAGAGCCAGGTTCATTTTCTGGTAAATGCAGCTCACCAAGACCGCATCTTGGACCTGATCCGAGCAATCTTATATCATTCGCTATTTTCATCAAACTAACGGCTATAGTATTAAGAGTGCCTGACAATTCTACAAGTGCATCATGAGCGGCTAAGCTTTCAAATTTATTAGGTGCTGTTTTAAAAGGTTGTTTTGTAAATTCTGCTACTTCTTCAGCAAATTTTATATCAAATCCTTTACGTGAATTGATGCCTGTTCCAACTGCTGTTCCTCCTTGAGCAAGTAGATAAACTTTTTTTAATGCGTCTTCTATTCTTTCTAAAGCATATTCTATTTGCGTAATATATCCGGACAATTCCTGCTTAAGTGTTAGAGGAGTTGCGTCTTGTAAATGGGTGCGTCCGATTTTTATAATGCTGTCCCAATCTTTTGATTTATTTTGTAAAGCTATAAGCAAATGATTTAGAGCCGGTATTAGCTTTTCTTTAGTGGCAAGCACGGTTGCTATATGCATAGCCGTTGGGAATGAATCATTTGATGATTGTCCTTTATTGACATGATCATTAGGATGTACTGGAGATTTACCGCCTTTCATGCCGGTTAGCTCTTCATTTGCAATAGAGGCGATTACCTCATTCATATTCATATTTGTTTGCGTTCCAGAGCCTGTTTGCCAAACTCCTAAAGGAAAATTATCGCTAAATTCAGCATTTAAAATTCTGCTTGTAGCTTTATCTATACTTTCAGCTATTTTAGGTTCTAGATCACCAAATTCGAGGTTAACTTTCGCAGCACATTTTTTTAATATAGCAAGAGAGCGGATTAGAATTTCTGGCATTTTTTGTTTGCCTATTTTGAAATTTTCTAATGATCTTTGTGTTTGTGCTCCCCAATAAAATTTGTCCTCTATTTGAATTTCTCCAAAAGAATCGCTTTCTGTTCTATAGTTTGTCATAAATCGTTAAATGTTATATAATTATTTATTTTATTCATAAAATGATCACTGATGGCATTTAAATCTAATTGCTCGGATAATTTAGCAAAACTATAGTATAATTTGTCTTTAATGGAAGCTTTTTTTAGATTTTTGGCAATAAATCCGATTGTGTTTTCTATCATGATATCATGATTAAAACTATAAAATTTTTGCCAATTTTCGTCATGTGCTTGTTCGGGTGATTGAGGGTAATCTGTATGTAACGGTTTAGCAATTACTGCTTTGCCTTGATATACTTCAAATAGTGTATCGCTAATTAATGTCCCTCTACGGGGATAAAAAATCCCTCGCCTTCAGGCGAAGGGAAGATATAATGAAGTTGCTTTAGCAACGAATTTATAAAAAGATATGAGAAGTTATAGAAAAAATAGTCATAGCCAGTATGATTTAAAAGTACATATTATATGGATACCAAAGTATAGAAAAAGAGCATTGGTAGGAAAAGTAGCTGAGAGAGTCAGGGATTTATTAAGACAAATTTGCATGGAACATGAAGCATATATAATTTCGAGTCTTTTGCAATGATTGTGTAAATTTTTGTTGAGCCTATATTAGAAGTAATTAAAAATATAGGTAACAGAAATGCAAATAGAGAAGAATAAAAAAATAAATGAAGCAATAGATTTGCTGATAGAAGGCGGAGTAGATTTAAAAACAGTACTAAGTCAGAATGGATTAATTAAGGAATTAACCAAGGGTATTTTAGAGCGAGCACTGCATGCTGAGATGTCAGAACATTTAGGTTATAGCAAGTATGATAGAGCTGACACTGAGAATGCGAGGAATGGTAGTTTTAGTAAGAATCTGATTAGTGAGAATGGTACTATAGAGCTAAATGTTCCAAGAGACAGACAAGGTAAATTTGAACCTATAACCTGAATTCTGGATTAGCTAATTTTGAGATATAGCAGGTTTGTTAGGTTTCATACAGTATGCAATTAGGGCGGATAAGATATGTACAAAGGCATTCCAAATTGGGCTCTGTCTCATCAATTGTGTAAATTTCGTGAACCATTAAATTCTACCATCAAATTTGATCATAAAATGAGCCATAGCTTCATTCCAATTGGGGATAGGCATAGACCATTTTTTGGTAATATAATCAATTGTCAGATATAAAACCTTAAATACTGCGTCATCATTTGGAAAGATGCGTTTATTCTTAGTAACTTTTCTCAATTGGCTATTCAGCGATTCTATCGCATTTGTAGTGTAAATAATCTTACGAATCTCCTTTGGATATTGCAAGAAAATTATCAAATTATCCCAATTATTATACCAAGATTTAGCTATATGCGGATATTGCTTACTCCATTTTTGATCAAATGACTCAAGAGCTAATTCTGCTTCTTTTTCAGTAGCAGAAGTATAGATTAGTTTCAAATCCGCTGCTAATTGCTTTCTATCTTTATATGATACATATTTGAGGCTATTCCTGATCTGATGGACAATACAAATTTGATGTTCAGTTTTCGGATATACTGATGCAATAGCATCAGACATACCAGTTAGATTATCACTACAAGCAATTAAGATATCTTTTACTCCTCGATTCTTCATTTCAGTAAAATTACCGAGCCAAAATTTAGCTCCTTCATTCTCACTTATCCATAAGCCTAAAATATCCTTTCTGCCAGATAAATCTATTCCTAAAGCTACATATACTGATTTATTAATAATAAGTTTATCTTGTCTTACTTTCACTACTAAACAGTCAAAATATACTATAGGGTATACTGATTCAAGAGGTCTACTCTGCCAAATCTTGACCTCATCTATTACTTCATCTGTAATCCTGCTGATTAGGCTCTCACTGATCTCAGCTCCATATAATTCTTGCAATTGTGTTTTAATATCAGACACACTCATACCCTTCGCATATAAGGATATTATCTTTTGGTCTAAGCCATCTATTCTTGTTTGTTTCTTTGAGACTATTATAGGTTCAAATTTACCTTGTCTGTCTCTTGGAACATTTAGCTCTATAGTACCATTCTCACTAATCAGATTCTTACTAAAACTACCATTCCTCGCATTCTCAGTTTCAGCTCTATCATACTTGCTATAACCTAAATGTTCTGACATCTCAGCATGCAGTGCTCGCTCTAAAATACCCTTGGTTAATTCCTTAATTAATCCATTCTGACTTAGTACTGTTTTTAAATCTACTCCACCTTCTATCAGCAAATCTATTGCTTCATTTATTTTTTTATTCTTCTCTATTTGCATTTCTGTTACCTATATTTTTAATTACTTCTAATATAGGCTCAACAAAAATTTACACAATCATTGCAAAAGACTCCCAAATTGATCTATGTCTTGTATGTTCGATCTCGAAAGCACCCTTCAGCACACTAAATACTGTTTCGATAATTGAGCGTTTGCGTAATAATATTTTTTCAAATAATGGCATAAGTTTATTCTTCATTTTCTTCTTTATGCCAGTTACTAACTTGATTCCTTTGCTGTATAGATCATCAAAGAGCTCCTGTTTGATATAACCCTTATCGCCAAACAATAATCCCGTGATATGTTTGGTGATTATCGAAACCGGCGCTCTATCATCTACATTACCAGGCGTTAGTTTTAGACCTTGAATCTCACCTTTTTCGTTAATCTCTCAGGGTTTAATTCCCCGAAGCTCTGCTTCGTGATATCATAAGAAACAACTAAAACTTTTTTAGATACCTCGTAGCTCTGCTGCGAGGAGCATCATTAACCAAATGTAATTTTAGACCAAAAAACCAACTTTTTGTTGTTTTACCCAAAGCAGCAATACCGGCAAAGACTTTATTACGAGAGATTCTTTTTCGATGACAAACCTCTAAAGATGTGGCGTCAATATAAGAAACTCCCGTAGATTGAGCTGCCTGCATATACCATTCAAGTAATAAAACTAAATAACTCAGAACTCTTGGTTTTAGAGCTATAAAACGAGTATATGATGGAAGAGTTACAAAGTCTGATTTATATAATTGTAGATAGGACATATAAAAATATTTAAAGTTTTTACAAGGTGATTGATGGTATAAAAGCACTATTGTTAACAGCTCAGAATAGCTTATTTCAGGCTTTCTTGTAGGGTTTTTATTAATTAATGGTAGAAATGATTTATTAATCCACTGCTCGCTAATTTTACAAAAATCATCGACAAAACAAAATAATGCAGTAATATCTTTCTTCATGGGGATACTCTTGTTTTTTTGCTAAAAATTATATAGAGTATCTTCTATCCCTTGTAAATACTTACTTCCAAACCTAGATTAATCCAGAATTCAGGTAATGACGGCAGCAATGGTAAAAACCTTCCCGTGTTAGCTATAGTCAGAAAAATTAGAATTTTTGTCAAAACTTCAGTTATAAGTGTGGCTATCTTTTTGTCAAAACTTCAGTTATATGGAAGTAAATAAAAAACAATATTTGATTTGTTAAAAATATTTCAACTTTGTTAATGATCCCATAGTGAGTGAAAAATTATAGAAGCGGCATTTGATACGTTAAGGCTTTCTACTTTATCAGAAATAGGAATTTTGGCTAAATGATCACAATTTTCTTGAACCAATCTTCGCATGCCTTTATCTTCCGAGCCGAATACCAAAGCTATTTTATCTGAGATTAATTTATCAGTAAAATAATCATCGGCTTCCCCAGTTAGTCCTATAACCCAAAAACCATGTTTTTTTAGGTAATTGATACAAGAGTTTAGATTGGTTACTTTAATAATTTTTATTAATTCTAAAGTTCCACAAGCTGCTTTAGCTATAGTGCCATTTTCATTCGGCGAATTATCTAATGGTAAGATTATAGCATCCATATTAAAAGCTGCTGCACTGCGAATAATTGCCCCTATATTTTGCGGATCAGTTATTTGATCAAGAATTGCAATCTTACATTTTGGATTTTTTATGTTGATATCTTCTATATTATGGGAAAAAATTGGCTTAACTTTAGCAGCTATTCCTTGATGGGTTTGGTTTTCTAGCAATTTAGATAAAACATCATTATTAACAATTTTATAAGGCTTGGAACTTATTAATTTTTTATTTGCATCAAAGATCATTTGAGTGCATAAAATATTCTCAATTTGACGCTTCGGATTGTTAAGAGCTGAAAATATAGGATGTTTTCCATAAATATAGTAGTAATTTTTAGAATCCAACTTTTTATTTTGCATGTTATTGAAAACCTTTGGTAATTTGTTCTTGACAGAAACTACTATTTATTATAGAAAGTTACAACTAAATAAATGTGCAAGCTGCTATTTGTTTATTTGATGATTCGGCGAGAAGTTTTATTAAGTCCTAATACTAATTTATATTGTCTTTTAAAGTGAATTAGTCTATTTAATACAGTAAAGTTCTTTAGGAGGGGTGGCCGAGTGGTCAATGGCAGCAGACTGTAAATCTGCCCGCGTAAGCGTTCGAAGGTTCGAATCCTTCTCCCTCCACCACTTGAATGGTTCAGGGAAGCATATCATTTTTTAAACTTATCATTTTATATTATAAATTATATTTAAAAATAAGATATAATCGTGTATAATTGTAAGTCTGAATAAAATTGGTGTTAGTTGCGGGTGTAGCTCAATGGTAGAGTTCCAGCCTTCCAAGCTGGCTGTGTGGGTTCGATTCCCATCACCCGCTCCATTAAATATAGTGGTGACAAATAATATTTAGTAAAAAACGCACTTTAAAATGATGCTCCTCGCAGCAGAGCTACGAGGTATCTAAAAAAGTTTTAGTTGTTTCTTATGATATCACGAAGCAGAGCTTCGGGGAATTAAACCCTGAGAGATTAACTTGTATTAAACTTAAAAAATTGTAAGAGAGTAAAAATATGGCAAAAGCAAAGTTTGAAAGAACCAAACCGCATGTTAATATCGGTACTATCGGTCACGTGGATCATGGGAAAACTTCTTTGACAGCAGCAATAACAATGGTGCTTGGAAAAGATAATAAAGATATCAAAGTTAAAAAATATGATGAAATTGATGCCGCTCCTGAGGAAAAGGAAAGAGGTATAACAATATCAACTGCTCACGTAGAATATGAGACTAAGAGTAGGCACTATGCACACGTAGACTGCCCAGGACATGCTGACTATGTAAAGAACATGATCACAGGTGCTGCTCAAATGGACGGTGCAATATTAGTTGTTTCTGCTGCTGATGGTCCAATGCCACAAACTAGAGAACATATATTATTAGCAAAGCAAGTTGGCGTGCCTAAAATGGTAGTGTTCTTAAATAAAGTTGATATGGTTGATGATCCTGACCTACTAGAATTAGTGGAAATGGAAGTAAGGGAATTATTATCAAAATATGATTTCCCTGGTGATGAGATACCAATAATCAGAGGTTCTGCTCTTCAAGCTTTAGAAGGAAAGCCTGAAGGTGAAAAAGCTATCCGTGAATTAATGGATGCAGTAGATAGTTATATACCACAACCTACTAGAGAAACTGAAAAGCCTTTCTTAATGCCTATCGAAGATGTGTTCTCTATTTCAGGGAGAGGAACAGTTGTAACAGGTAGAATTGAAGCTGGTAAAATTAAAGTTGGTGAAGCTGTTGAAATAGTTGGAATAAAAGCAACTCAAGCTTCTACATGTACCGGTGTCGAAATGTTTAGAAAGCTTCTTGATAGTGGTGAGGCTGGGGATAATGTTGGTATATTGTTACGTGGTATAGATAGAGAAGCTGTACAAAGAGGACAAGTTCTTGCAAAACCTGGTAGTATAACACCTCACGATGAATTTGAAGCTGAAGTATACGTGCTTAGTAAAGATGAAGGTGGACGTCATACTCCATTTACCAATAACTATCGTCCACAATTCTATTTTAGAACAACAGACGTTACAGGTACAATAGAATTACCGGCTGATAAACAGATGGTTATGCCTGGTGATAATGCTACTTTCAAAGTTAAGTTAATTTCTCCTATTGCTATGCAGCAAGGTTTAAAATTCTCGATTCGTGAAGGTGGTAGAACAGTAGGTGCTGGTGTAGTTTCTAAAGTAATTAATTAGTCTATTTTATAAATACCTATTATTTTTTAATAATAGGTATTTATGTTTTAAGATGTAAAAACATCTTGCTGTTTATAATTAAGGTTTATTAAATGAAAAATAAAATCAAAATTCGTTTAAAGTCATTTGATCATCGTAGTCTTGATCAGGCTACTAAAGAGATAGTTAGTGCTGTTAAAAGGATATTTGCTAATATTAGTGGTCCTATTCCTTTACCTAGAAAAATTCAAAGATTTACCGTAAATAGATCTCCCCATGTGCATATAAAATCAAGGGAGCAATACGAAATTAGAACACAAAAAAGATTATTGGTTATAGATGATCCAAATCCAGCAGTTGTTGATGCCTTAAGCAAGGTTGATTTAGCAGCAGGTGTTGATGTAGTGATTGAATTAGAGAGTGGGGAGTAATGAGAACCGGAATAATTGCTCAAAAAGTTGGGATGACTAGTGTTTTTAATAATAATGGTAAGAGAGTTCCATTAACGCTAGTGAAAGTTGATGATTGCCAAGTAGTAGGACATAAAATTGCTGAAAAACATGGTTATAATGCTTTAGTTATAGGGATAAAAGATAAAAAAATCTCTAGAGTAACTAAGCCTATGAAACAAGTGTTTGCTAATGCTAAAGTGTCTCCTAAAACTAAATTAAAAGAATTTAGAATCTCTGAAGATAATTTTATTGATATAGCAGCAAGTTTAGAAGTAGATCATTTTACGGCAGGACAATTTATAGATGTAACAGCTACTACTATAGGTAAAGGATTTGCTGGTAGTATGAAGAGACATAATTTTAGAGGACTTGAAGCTTCTCACGGTGTTTCAATATCACATCGTTCACATGGTTCTACTGGTCAAAGACAAGATCCAGGAAAAGTCTTTAAAGGTAAAAAAATGGCTGGACATATGGGGTGTAGTCAAGTTACTATCCAAAATTTAAAAATATTTGCAATCGATAAAGAGCAAGGGCTTATTATGATTCAGGGAAGTATACCGGGACATAAAGGTTCATATATTTCAATAAAAGATGCAATAAAAAAGATTTCAATAACTGCATAAAAAATAATTATTTATATAAAAGATTTTATATAAGACTGTATAGGTTGAATAGAAATGAAAACTAAAATATTAAATCTTGCTAATGAAGAAATCGGTGAGATTAGTTTAAACGAAGATATATTTGCTGTAGAGTTTATTAGGGATGATATAATAAAGCAAGTTGTTGATTGGCAGCGAGCTAAAGCAATGGCTGGTACACATAAAACTAAAACTGTATCAGAAGTATCCGGTACTACAAAAAAACCTTTTAAGCAAAAAGGTACAGGGAATGCAAGACAAGGTTCTTTAAGATCTGTACAGATGCGTGGAGGTGGTGTAATTCATGGTCCTGTAGTACGTAGTCATGCAACTAAATTACCTAAAAAAGTACGAAAACTTGGTTTAATCCATGCTTTATCCGAAAAATTTTCTGAAGGAAAATTACTAGTCATAGATTCTTTAAAATTAGAAACGCCTAAAACCTCTAATCTTGTTAATATATTAAATAAGTTTCAAGGTAAAAGCTTCTTTGTAATAGATGGCAATGAAGTGGATGTTAATTTTTCTTTAGCAGCACAAAATATTTATAATACAGTAGTTGTTCCGCAAATAGGTGCAAATGTCTATGACATAATAAGGCATGAATATGTATTGTTATCACAAGAAGCAGTGAATGTTTTAGAAGAGAGGTTAAAATGAGTTCGTATAAATATTACGATTTAATTAGAAGACCTGTTATTACAGAAAAAACTACGCTTCTTTCAGAACAAAATAAATACACTTTTTATGTAGATAGACTTGCTGAGAAGCTTGCCGTTAAAAAAGCCATAGAAGAAATATTTAAAGTAAAAGTAAAAAAAGTAAATATCTTAAATGTCAAAGGTAAGAAAAAGAGATTTAAGGGAGTTATCGGACGTCAAGTTGATAGAAAAAAAGCTGTGGTAACATTAGAAAAAGATCATAATATTGATTTTGCCGGAGGAATTAAATAAATGGCTTTAAAAAGTTTTAATCCAATTACCCCTTCTTTGAGAGAGTTAGTTCAAGTTGATAGAACTAGTTTATGGAAAGGTAGACCTTTTAAGGCTCTAACTAAAGGGATATCTAAAACAGGTGGAAGAAATAATCAGGGTAGAATCACTTCTTGGCAAAGAGGTGGAGGTCATAAAAGACTATATCGTGTTATCGACTTTAAGAGAAATAAACTAGACATTGCTGCTATAGTTGAAAGAATAGAATATGATCCTAATAGAACTGCTTTTATTGCTTTAATTAAGTATGAAGATGGTGAATATGCTTATATTTTAGCTCCACAAAAATTAGTGGTAGGAGATAAGATAATATCAAGCAAAGATGCAGATATAAAAATTGGCAATTGTTTACCTTTAAGATATGTCCCTATAGGTACTACTTTACATAATGTCGAAATGAAAGTTGGTAAAGGTGGTCAAATTGCAAGATCAGCCGGTACATCGGTAGATTTAGTGGGTAAAGATTCAGGATATGCACAACTTAAATTAAAGTCAGGTGAATTTAGATTAGTACCTTTAGATTGTATGGCTACGATAGGTACAGTATCTAATCCTGATCAAAAAAATATTAACTTAGGTAAAGCTGGTAGAAATAGATGGCTTGGTTGGAGACCTCATGTAAGAGGTGTGGCAATGAACCCTGTAGATCACCCACATGGTGGTGGTGAGGGTAAAACCTCTGGTGGGCGTCATCCAGTTACTCCTTGGGGATTCCCGACGAAAGGTAAAAAGACGCGTAAAAATAAGCGTACTTCTAAGTTTATTATAAAGAAAAGAAAATAAATTTTTAAATTAATTAGGTATTAATTATGGCACGTTCGGTGTGGAAAGGGCCTTTCGTAGATGGTTATTTAATAAAAAAAGTTCAAAAATTAATGGAATCTGGTAAATCAGAAATGATTAAAACTTGGTCTAGAAGATCAACCATTTTGCCTATTTTTGTTGGTTTTACGTTTTCTGTTCACAATGGAAATAAATTTATTCCAGTTTCTGTAAATGAAGAAATGGTTGGTAGAAAACTAGGGGAATTCTCTCCTACTAGAACATTTCATGGGCATGGAGCAGATAAAAAAGTTAAAAGAAAATAAAATCATATGGTACAGGAAAACAAAAATTTTGCCACGGCAAAAGCTAAATCAATTAGAGTTAGTCCAAGGAAATTAAACTTAGTTGCAGCTTTCATTAGAAACATGAAAGTTTCTGAAGCATTAGTGCAATTAACTTTTTCGTCAAAAAGAATTTCAAAAGTTGTAAAAGCTTGTCTGCAATCTGCTGTAGCAAATGCTGAAAATAATCTAGGTTTAGATATAGATAGATTAGTTATAACTAACGCAACAGTAGGCAAGGCTTTAGTAATGAAAAGAGTTATGCCAAGAGCAAAAGGAAGAGCTACTAGAATAAATAAGTTTTTTAGTAATCTTTATATAACTGTTACAGAAAAAGAGGATAATTAAGATGGGGCAGAAAGTTTGTGCACATGGTTTTAGGGTTGGACCGACTTTAATTAAAGGTTGGGATTCTGTATTTTATGCAGAAAAGCAGTATAAAACTCTTTTTATACAAGATTTAAAGATTAGAGAATTAGTTAATAAAAGTTTTACTCAAGCTCAAGTTAGCAGAATTTTAATTGAACGTCCTTCTAACAAAAGCATTATTATCAATATTAATGCAAAAAAACCGAATATAATTATCGGTAAAAACGGTAGTGAAATTGATAAGCTAAAAAAAGCGATTGAAAAAATGACTTCTTTAACTGAAGTTTATATAAATATTCATGAAGTTAGAAAGTTTAATATAGATGCAGCTATAGTAGCTCAGACAATAGCATCGCATCTTGAAAAAAGAGTATCCTTTAGAAAAGCAATGAAGACAGCAATTCAAGCTTCATTTAAACAAGGTGGACAAGGTATAAGAGTTAGTTGCTCAGGACGTCTTGGTGGAGCTGAGATTGCTAGAACAGAATGGTATATAGAAGGGAGAATGCCATTGCATACTTTAAGAGCAGATATTGATTATTCGACTGCAGAAGCTATAACTACTTATGGGGTTATAGGAGTTAAAGTTTGGATTTACAAAGGCGAATATACCGAAAATAAAAGATATAATTAATTTTTAAGTATGAAAATGTTAGCTCCAAAAAAACAAAAATTTAGAAAAGCTCATAAAGGTAGAGTTGTTTCAAAATCAAAAGCAGGTACAACACTTGCCTTTGGATCATTTGGTTTAAAATCTATAGATGGTTGGCGTGTTACTGCTAGACAAATAGAAGCAGGAAGAAAAGCGGCTACTAGATGTATGAAACGTCAAGGAAGATTATGGATACGAATCTTTCCTGATCTTCCGGTTTCCAAGAAGCCTGCTGAAGTAAGAATGGGTAAAGGTAAAGGAAATCCTGAATTTTTTGCAGTAAGGGTATCACCTGGAAGAATTATGTTTGAAATTGAAGGGGTTGAGGAAGATGTTGCAGTTAAAGCTTTAGAGCTTGCAAGTGCAAAATTACCTGTTAGAACAAGGATAGTGAGGCGTTATGAATGATTTAAAATCATTAAGAAGTGAATTAACAAGTAAAACAATTGAAGATCTTTTTAAGCATCTTAATCTTTTAAAAAAAGAACTATTTAATTTAAGATTTCAGCAAACTCTGGGCGAATTAAAAAATACTAGTAGGTTTTCATTAGTTAAAAAGTCTATAGCACGTATTAAAACTGAATTAACAACAAGATCTAGTAGTGGAGAGTAATTAAAATGCCTAAAAGAGTCCTACAAGGGGTAGTTATAAGTTCAAAAACTGATAAAACAGTTACAGTAAAAGTAGAAAGAAGATTTAAGCATCCTATTTATAAAAAATTTATAAAAGTATCTAAAAAATACGCAGCTCATGATCCAAATAATAAGTTTCAAGAAGGCGATAAAGTTAATATAATTGAAAGTCGTCCTATTTCAAAAACTAAAACATGGGTAGTAATAAATGAAGAGTAAAGGTTTTATCCTTTAACTTTATTGGGAAAATTGTTTATTTTGTCTTTCGTGAATAAAATTGGAAGTGATATATGATTCAAATGCAAAGCATTTTGGAAGTGGCAGATAATTCCGGTGCCAAAAAAGTTATGTGTATTAAAGTTCTAGGTGGCTCCCATCATATGGTAGCAAAGCTAGGCGATGTTATAGTTGTATCTATTAAGGAAGCTATACCTGGTGGTAAAGTAAAAAAAGGTGACGTTTATAAAGGCGTGATTGTCCGCACAAAAACAGGGGTTGTAAGAGCTGACGGTAGTACAATAAAGTTTGACAAAAACGCATTAGTGCTTTTAAACACACAAGATGAGCCTATAGGTACTAGGGTTTTTGGTCCTGTGACAAGAGAACTTAGAGCAAAAAAATATGTTAGAATTATGTCGCTCGCAGAGGAAGTGTTATAAATGATAAAATTAAAAGTAAAAAAAGGTGATGAAGTTATTGTTATTACTGGAAAATACAAAGGGAAAAAAGGAAAAATATTAAAGGTTTTTCCTGAGCAAAATAAAATAGTTGTTTCAGGAATAAATTTAGTTAAAAAACATACTAAACCTACCCAAGTAAGCGAAGGCGGCATAATAACTAAAGAATTACCTGTAGATATTTCAAATGTTGCACATGTTGATCCTAAAACTGGTAATCCTACTAAGGTAGCTTTTAAATTTTTAGAAGATGGTTCTAAAGTTAGAATAGCAAAAAAATCCGGAGAAATTATTGGTAAGGAAGACAAATAATGTTAAGATTTAAAGAACTATATCAAAAGGAAATTATGAGCAATTTGCAAAAGGAATTTTCTTATAAAAATAAACATGAAATTCCAGCTATTGAAAAAATTGTTATAAATATGGGTGTAGGGGAAGCAATAGCTGATTCAAAAGTGATTGATAAAGCAGTAAATGATTTAACTTTAATCTCTGGTCAAAAACCTTTTGTAACTTCAGCAAGAAAATCTATTGCAACATTTAAGTTACGTGATGGTATGAAAATAGGTTGCAAAGTTACTTTACGTAAAGATAGAATGTATGATTTCTTAGAAAGGTTAGTAATTGTTGCATTACCTCGTGTTAAAGAGTTTCGTGGCTTTTCTTACAAAAGTTTTGATGGTAAAGGTAATTTTACTTTTGGACTAAAAGAGCAGATAGTTTTTCCTGAGATTAATTACGATAAAATTGACACTATAAGAGGAATGGATATTACAATCGTTACATCTGCTAAAACAGATGAAGAAGGTAAATCCTTATTATCAGGATTTAATTTACCTTTTTATAATTAAGTTTAAGGTATATAATGGCAAAAGTAAGTTCTATAAAAAAGAATGAAAAAAGAAAAAAATTATCACAAAGTTTACATAATAAGCGTGAAAAATTAAAAAATAAAATTTACGATAAAAATATTTCATTAGAAGAGCGTTTTTCTTTGGTAATGTCATTAGCACAATTATCTAGAAATTCATCAGCCACTAGAATTAGAAATAGATGTGAGCTTACAGGTAGACCAAGAGGGGTTATAAGAAAATTTGGCATATCAAGAAATAAACTCAGAGAATTAAGTGGCAGAGGTTTAGTGCCAGGGATAATTAAGTCAAGTTGGTAAAAATAATAGGTGAATAAATATGTCAATGACAGATAATGTAGCAGATATGTTAACTAGAATTAGAAATGCTTATAAAAGCAAACTAATAAATGTTTCTTTTCCTAGTTCTAAGATTAAAACTTCAATTTTAGAAGTGCTACAAAAAGAAGGTTATATAAAAAATTATACAAGTACTCCAAAAGATAACATTAGCTATACTGAGGTAACCTTAAAATATTCTGCTAATGGTGATGCTTCTATATGTGAGATTCATAGAGTGTCAAAGCCAGGAAAAAGGGTGTATTCTGCAATTAAGGACTTAAAAGGATACTACAATAATATGGGAATATATATTCTATCTACTCCTTATGGTGTTATGTCTGATAGAGAAGCTCATATTAAAAATGTTGGTGGTGAAGTAATTTGTAAAGTATTTTAAGGTAAAAAAATGTCACGCGTTGGAAAGTTACCGATTATTATACCTGAAGGTGTAAAAGTCGGGTTAAATGATTTAGAAGTAAAAATATCAGGACCTAAAGGTGAGTTGTCAAAGAGCTTTAAAGGTAGCATAGGAATTTCATTAGCAGAAAATAAGCTTTTAGTAAAGCCATTATCTTCAAGTAAAAGTGCATGTGCTATGTGGGGTACAGCTAGAAGCATAATATCAAATATGGTTACCGGAGTTAAAGAAGGCTTTAAGTTAAAGCTTGAAATTAATGGCGTAGGGTATAGGGCAATGATGAAAGGTAAGTATTTAAATCTAATGCTTGCTAAAAGTCATAACACAAAAATTGAAATACCTTCACACATTAAAGTTGAAGTACCTAAGCAGAATATAATTATTCTTGAGGGTACAGATAAAGAAAAATTAGGTCAATTTGCTTCAATTATTATAAAACAAAGACCACCCGAACCTTATAAAGGAAAAGGAATTAAATTTGAAGATCAATTTATACCACGCAAAGAAGGTAAGAAAAATTAATTTAAGAGTTAAATATGCGTAGTGCTAAGCTAAAATTTGAAAAGAGAAGAAGTAGAATAAGACATAAAATAGCTAAAACAGCTACCAGAGCTAGATTGTCAATATTTAAATCAGGTAGACATATTTATGCACAAATCATTGATGATACTAAATCAATAACAATTGCTTCTGCTTCAACTTTAGACGAAAAGATTAAAAAATTAAAAAAATCTCATTGTAACGTTGAAAATGCTACAAAAATAGGTGAATTAATAGCTGAGAAAGCTGTATCTTGTGGTGTAGAAGAGGTAGTATTGGATAGAAGTGGATATAAGTATCATGGTGTTGTAAAAGCTCTTGCTGATGCTGCTAGAAAAAAAATAAGATTTTAGTTTAAGGTTTAAAATATGTCTAAAGTTAGAAAAAACGAAGAAGCTTTAAGTGAATTTTTAGTTGATGTAAATAGAGTTACAAAAGTAGTAAAAGGTGGTAGAAGATTTGCTTTTTCTGCTTATGTAGTAGTCGGTGATAAAGCTGGAAGAGTTGGAGCAGGTCACGGTAAAGCAAAAGAAGTAAATGAAGCAAGAGAAAAAGCAAAACAAGCTGCTAAAAAGAAAATGATGAAAGTATCTTTATATCAAAATAGAACAATTCATCACGATGTTATAGGCAGAAGTGGAGCAGCTAAGGTGGTCTTAAGAAGAGCTAAAGCAGGTACGGGCGTTATAGCAGGGGGGTCTATGAGAGCAATTTTTGATTCTTTAGGTGTTCATGATATTGTTGCTAAGTCGATAGGCTCAACAAATGTTTATACAATGATAGCTGCAACGTTTGATGCATTAAAAAAACTTTCGTCCCCAAAATCTATTGCTGCAAGAAGAGATAAAAAAATGAATGAAATTTTTATAAAATCTTCTGATATCCAAGTTAATGAATAATATTTTAAGGTAAGATGTATACGCTATGAATAATAAAAATTTAATTAATGATGTAAAAGTTACTCAAGTTAAAAGCAGTATAGGTCGTAAATATGATCAAAAATTAACATTAATTGGGCTTGGTTTAAATAAAATTAATAAATCTGTTGTTCTTAAAAATACTGATTCAGTTCAAGGTATGCTCAAAAAGGTAGGGCATTTATTAAAAATAGAAAATGTGTAATTAGAGTTTTTCAATGAAATTAAATGAATTATATAATAATATAGGTGCTAAAAAAAATAAGAAAAGAGTAGCACGTGGTATTGGTAGTGGAAAAGGAAAAACTGCTGGAAGAGGTGTTAAAGGTCAAAAATCTAGAGCAGGTGTTGCAATAAAAGGCTTTGAAGGTGGTCAAACTCCAATGATTAAGAGGCTGCCTAAGAGGGGCTTTAATTGTATCTCATCTAAAAAATATAATGTTATTAATATTGATAATATTGAAGCAGCAATAGCAGAAGAGCGTTTAAATGCTAATGATGTTATTACTAAGGAAAAATTAATAGAAATTGGTTTAATTAATAAAAGTAATAAAAAGTTAGTAAAATTGTTATCTATTTGCAGTGATGATTTCAATTATCCTTTATCGTTTAAATTAGATTCTTATTCTTCTAAAGCTAAAGAAATAGTTGAAAAAGCAGGCGGAAAATTATTATAATTTATGAACCAAAATTTCTCTAAAAAATCTAGCAATGATTTAATTAATCGTATTATTTTTACTATTTTTGTTCTTATAATATGCAGATTTGGTTCGTTTATACCTATTGCAGGTATAGATGCTATTGCTTTAGGTAGTATTGCTGAAAAAAATCAGTCAGGGATACTTGGTATGTTTAATATGCTGTCAGGTGGTTCACTAGGCAGAATGTCCATTTTTGCTTTAGCGATTATGCCATATATAACAGCATCAATAATTATCCAGCTAATGTCTGTAGCATATAAGCCTTTAGAAAATTTGAAAAAAGAAGGAGAAGCGGGTAAAAGGAAAATAAATCAATTATCTAGATATTTAACAGTCTTGCTTGCTTCACTTCAAGCTTATGGTGTTGCAGTAAGTTTAGAGTCAATTGTAACAAATACTGGACCTGTAGTAATTATACCGGGGCTTTTCTTTAAAATTACAACAGTAATTACTTTAGTGGTAGGTACGATGCTACTAATGTGGTTAGGTGAACAAATTACACAACGTGGTATAGGTAATGGTACATCTTTAATTATATTTATAGGTATAATTTCCGGTGTGCCTAGTGCTATTATTAGTATGTTTGAACTATCAAGAAAAGGTGCATTATCACCTTTAGTTGCAATTGTTGTTTGTGCGGGAGTAGTTGTATTAATATCTGTAATAATTTTCTTTGAGAAAGCACAAAGAAAATTATTGGTTCAGTATCCTAAAAGGCAAGTAGGAAATAAAATTTATGGTGGTGATTCAACATATATGCCACTTAAGTTAAATACTTCTGGGGTAATTCCTCCGATATTCGCTAGTTCAATTTTATTATTCCCGGCTACACTGGCTAATTTTTCAAGTAGTAATTCTGAAATAATGAATATGCTTACTTATTATTTGGGTCACGGGAAGCCTATATATATATTATTGTATGTAGCATTGATAATGTTTTTTAGCTTTTTTTATACCGCAATAGTATTTAATTCTGAAGAAACTGCTAATAATTTAAGAAAATACGGTGCTTACATTCCTGGTAAAAGACCAGGAAAAAATACATCTGAATATTTTGATTATATACTTACTAGGCTTACGGTTGTAGGTGGTATATATCTAAGTATAATATGTATAATACCTGAATTATTAATGAATAAATATGTTATTTCTCTTTCTTTAGGTGGTACAAGTTTTTTAATTGTAGTAAATGTAGTACTTGATACGTTGACTCAAATTCAAACTTACTTATTTAGTAGTAAATATGAAAGTTTAATGAAGAAAGTAAAATTAAAAAATTAAAAATGAGTTAGAAGTGATAATAATTTTTTTAGGTCCTCCCGGTGCTGGAAAAGGAACTCAAGGAAAAAAAATAGCTGAAAAAATTCATTTACCACATATAGCAATTGGCGATATATTTAGAGCAATTATTAAAACATCAAGTAAGGATGCTGAGGTAATTAATAGTTATGTTGAGCAAGGAAAGCTTATTCCTGATGAAATAGTTAATCATATAATTAAAAATTTTTTATCATCTTCTGATTATAAAAAAGGTTATATATTAGATGGATATCCGCGTAATTTAGAACAAGCTAAGTTTTTTGAATCATTTGTCACAGAAAAAATAAAAGTAATATATTTAAATGTTTCAGATGAATTACTAATTAAAAGAATTTTAGGCAGATATAGTTGTAAAAATTGCGGAAAAATATATAATGATCATTTTCTAAAGCCTAAAATTGATAAAATATGCGATGTTTGTAAATCGAGCGTATTTGAATATAGAAAAGATGATAATGAAGAAGTAATAAAAGAAAGAATTAATATATTTAAAACTGAAACTTATCCATTAATACAGCATTATAAAAACAATGATGATTTTTATATGATTGATGGAAATAAAAATGAAGAGCAAATAGAAGATCATATAGAGAAAGTACTAAAAATCAATTGACTTTAGTAAAGATTTTTATATTATTTTCTAGTTACCAGTAAAATTTTGGAGAATATTTGTGGCAAGAATTGCGAGTGTTAACATTCCCGATAATAAACGTTTAGTAGTAAGCTTGACTTATATTTATGGTCTTGGGACTACTATGGCAAGAACAATTTGTAAAAAAGCAAAAATATTAGAGGATAAGAAAGTTAAAGATCTCACTGACCAAGAACTAATAAGCTTACGTAATATTATCGAAAATGAATATAAAGTTGAAGGTGATTTAAGAAGAGAAGTAACGCTTAATATTAAAAAGAAAAAAGATATTAGAAGTTATCAAGGGCTTAGACATATACGTAAGCTACCTGTAAGAGGTCAGAATACTCATTCTAATGCTAGAACTAGAAAAGGTAAAGCTGTTGCAATAGCCGGAAAGAAAAAAGCTGTAAAATAATAGTTAAAGTAGAGTATAAACATAATGAATCAGATGGTTAAAGCTAAAAAAAAGAACAAAACTATCACACTAGGTGTGGTACATATTAGAGCATCGTTTAATAATACTATTGTAACATTTACTGATGTTCAGGGTAATGCGATATCTTCTGCATCAGCCGGAGCTAATGGGTTTAAGGGAGCAAAAAAAGCTACACCTTATGCAGCTCAGATAACAATTGATAAAGCAGCTGAAAAAGCAAAAGAATACGGTCTCAAAACTATTTCTATTAGAATTGGAGGACCTGGTGCTCAGCGTGAATCTGCAATGAGAGCTTTGTTTGGGCAAAATTTTGTAGTTACATCAATTTTAGATGTATCATCAATTGCTCATAATGGAGTAAAAGCACCAAAAAGAAGAAGAGTATAAGAAGCATAGGTATTAAATGTTATCGTTAAGTAAAAACTGGAACGCTTTAATAAAAACAGATAAAGTATCTTATGAGAGCTTCCCTGAGACTAATAATAAATCTAAGATTATAGTTGAGCCTTTAGAAAGGGGATTTGGTTTGACTCTAGGTAATGCTATGAGAAGAGTTTTACTTTCTTCTCTACAAGGGGCAGCGGTTACCTCTATAAAAATTCCTGGAATAGAGCATGAATTTTCTTCTATACCAGGTGTAAAAGAGGATATATCAGAGATAATTTTGAATGTTAAAGGCATAGAAATCAAAATGCACGTTGCAGAAAAACGTGTTGTAAGCTTAAAAGCAACAGGACCTGGTGCTATAACGGCGGGTATGATTGAAGCCGGGCATGACGTAGAAATATTAAATCCTGATCATGTAATTTGCAATTTAGCTAAGAATAAACAATTTGAAATGGAATTAACTTGCAAAGTTGGTAAGGGGTACACACTCAGTACAAACAATAATGAGGATAATAACTTACCAATTGGTGAAATAGCTATAGATGCTTTATTTAATCCTGTAAAAAGTGTTACTTATAAAGTAGAAAATACAAGGATAGGTCAGGTCACTGACTATGATAAGTTAATTATGTTTGTTGAAACTAATGGTGATATATTACCTGAAATGGCGGTAGGCTTAGCTGCTCGTATTTTGCAAGAACAGCTTCAATTATTTATTTCTTTTGAAGAACAAGAAGAAGATAAACAAGTTAAAACAGATGCATTACCATTTTCTCCTTATTTACTTAAACGAGTTGATGAATTGGAATTATCAGTTAGATCAGCAAATTGTTTAAAAAATGATAATATAATTTATATAGGTGATTTGGTAAAAAGCACTGAAGCTGATATGCTAAGAACTCCAAATTTTGGTAGAAAATCCCTAAATGAAATTAAGGAAATACTTGCAAAATTTGGTTTGAGATTTGGTATGGATGTACCAGATTGGCCACCAGAAAATATACATGAATTATCTAAACGTTACGAAGATTCTTATAATTAAGGACAATAGAGATGCGACATAAAATTAAAGGTAGAAAATTAAATGTAACAAGTAGCCATAGAAAAGCAATGCTTGCTAATATGGCAGTATCACTTGTTACTCATGAGCAAATAAAAACTACTTTGCCAAAAGCTAAAGAATTAAGACCTTATATCGAAGTGCTAGTTACTAAGGCTAAGGATAATAACTTAGCAGCAAGAAGCAATATTCTATCAAAAATAAAAGATAAAAAAGCAATCGAGAAGCTTATAGATATTTTAGGTGTTAGATACAAAGATAGACCAGGTGGATATACTAGAATAGTAAAAGCCGGATTTCGCTATGGTGATTTAGCTCCAATCGCATATATTGAATTTGTAGATAGAGATATTAATGCTAAAGGAAATATACCTCAAGATAATAGCAAAGAAGATATTAAAAGTAATAAAGGGACTAAGTAATGGCTAATCATTCTTCAGCAAAGAAAGCTGCAAGACAAACAGTAAAAAAAACCTTAGTTAATAAAAGAAGAGCTAGTGCAATAAAAACTTTTGTGAAAAAAGTTTTACATGAAATTAATCAAGGTAATAAAGAAGAAGCTAACTCAGCTTTAGTAATTGCACAATCTAAGATAATGCAAGGTGTGAAAAAAAATATAATTAAGTTAAATACTGCATCAAGAAAAATCAGTAAATTATCAAAAAAAATAAAAACTATGAATTAAATTTAAATCATAAAAATAATTATGTTATTTTTTATTTAATCTCTCAGGGTTTAATTCCCCGAAGCTCTGCTTCGTGATATACTACTTGAATGGAAGAAAGCAGTTATATACATAAGAGTCATAATGTCACAGTACTAATATATCATTTAGTAACGCCGGCAAAGTATAGAAGAGTAATATTCAATCAAGAACTAGATGATTATTTGTGTAAAATTTGTGAGCACATAGAAGATCGTTATGAAATTAGATTCTTAGAAATAGGAGTAGATAAAGATCACGTACATTTTTTATTACAGTCAATACCAATGTATAGCCCAACAAAAATAACTCAAATCATAAAAAGTATTACTTCTAAGAAAATGTTTGAGAAATATCCAAATCTTAAAGAAAAATGATGGGGAAGTGAGTTTTGGAGTAAAGGATATTTTATGAGCACAGTAGGTAAACATGGTGATGAGCAGAAATTACGTAATTATGTACAGAATCAAGGTTCAGGCAAACCTTCTTATAAAGCATTTCAACAAAAACAGTTAAAGCTTTTTGGATAGATACCTCGTAGTTCTGCTGCGAGGAGCATCATGTTTAATATAGGGCGATTAGCTCAGTTGGTAGAGCATCTCGTTTACACCGAGAGGGTCGGCAGTTCGAGTCTGTCATCGCCCACCATATTATAACCAGCTTTCTAACACATCCTTACCTTATATGTGTTTTTTATATGCTGGGTATATGCTGGCTTTATGCTGGTTTCCCCTCAATAAAATGGAGGAACTATGGATAAGATAGTTGTTCCTTTTTTTCTTTGTTAGAGTCTTCCAACGATACAATTTTTTACGATATAGTGGGGAATTTTATACCGCCTGAATGGACAAGTTTTAAGTAAAACCGCAAGGCAAATTTTATCACTTGTGGTTTCACCTGACTGAAGTTTTGACAAAAAGATAGCCAAACTTATAAGTTATGATATAAATACGCTCAAATACAAAAGGGGTTTTAGTGTGTATGATTATACAAGAAATGTTGCAAGAAATAAAAAATTTTTCCCTATAATCAAGATGTGGTTTTAGAATTAATACTATCACTAGTAACTAATGATAGCGTTAAAGCAAGATCTGTTGTTGAATTAACAACTAATAAATATTTTCAGCGTAGTTGGTCAAGTGTATACAGAGCTATAGAGAATTTTTACTGTGCTCGTGATGAATCATTAAATATAAGAGATAAGCAACGTTTTAAGACTCGAGAAGATATAGAAAAATACTTAATAAGTAAACTGATTAATGAGAGTAAAAACTTACTACAAATAGATACTACAGTGAGTAGCAAGAAAGATTCCAAGGAAGCAATTGATCGTACATATATTAGACAGAATGCTAATAACCGACCAGTTGCGGGTTATGAATATAGTGTAGTTTGCATCGGTGCTCAGCCTAAATGGGCTGTACCAATATCTATAAACCTGAATTCTGGATTAATCTAGGTTTGGAAGTAAGTATTTACAAGGGATAGAAGATACTCTATATAATTTTTAGCAAAAAAACAAGAGTATCCCCATGAAGAAAGATATTACTGCATTATTTTGTTTTGTCGATGATTTTTGTAAAATTAGCGAGCAGTGGATTTAATCTCTCAGGGTTTAATTCCCCGAAGCTCTGCTTCGTGATATCATAAGAAACAACTAAAACTTTTTTAGATACCTCGTAGCTCTGCTGCGAGGAGCATCATTAAATCAGTATATGTAGCTTTAGGAATAGATTTATCTGGCAGAAAGGATATTTTAGGCTTATGGATAAGTGAGAATGAAGGAGCTAAATTTTGGCTTGGTAATTTTACTGAAATGAAGAATCGAGGAGTAAAAGATATCTTAATTGCTTGTAGTGATAATCTAACTGGTATGTCTGATGCTATTGCATCAGTATATCCGAAAACTGAACATCAAATTTGTATTGTCCATCAGATCAGGAATAGCCTCAAATATGTATCATATAAAGATAGAAAGCAATTAGCAGTGGATTTGAAACTAATCTATACTTCTGCTACTGAAAAAGCAGCAGAATTAGCTCTTGAGTCATTTGATCAAAAATGGAGTAAGCAATATCCGCATATAGCTAAATCTTGGTATAATTTGATAATTTTCTTGCAATATCCAAAGGAGATTCGTAAGATTATTTACACTACAAATGCGATAGAATCGCTGAATAGCCAATTGAGAAAAGTTACTAAGAATAAACGCATCTTTCCAAATGATGACGCAGTATTTAAGGTTTTATATCTGACAACTGATTATATTACCAAAAAATGGTCTATTCCTATCCCCAATTGGAATGAAGCTATGGCTCATTTTATGATCAAATTTGATGGTAGAATTTAATGGTTCACGAAATTTACACAATTGATGAGACAGAGCCATCAAAAGATTTATTAGATACTTTGCTTCGTGATGTGGATTCAATAATTAACTTTTCACAATTTATATCTAGTGAGATTGCAAGAACCTTAGACCTGAAGTTTTGACAAAAAATTTTTATTAAAAAAAGTGGCGAGTGTATCAATCTATAATTTGTATTATATATCCAATAATTTACTTTAAATTATAGAAATATCGCTTTTAAGCTGATAAAAGCACTCAATATTTAACTTTAAATATAATTTTTTACTTTAGTCAGAAAAATTAGAATTTTTGTCAAAACTTCAGTTAGACGCAGCACTTGGTATGATTGCTATTGAGCAGAATAATATGGTTAAGCTTTTCTCATTAGTGACTATATTTTTCTTGCCACCTACTTTAATAGCCAGTATTTACGGCATGAATTTCACTGTGATGCCTGAGCTTCAATCGCCTTACGGCTACCCTATAGCCTTGTTTTTAATGGTCATATCTATAGCCGTTACCTATAAATATTTTAAAAAGAAGAAGTGGTGGTGAAAAAATAATATTTATGACCATTATAACGAGTATGTTAATGTCCCCCTTCGGGGATCAAAAATCCCTCGCCTTTAGGCGAAGGGAAGATATAATGAAATTGCTTTAGCAATGAATTTATATCAAGAAATATGAGAAGTTATAGAAAGAATAGTCATAGTCAGTATGATTTAAAAGTGCATCTTATATGGATACCAAAATATAGGAAGAGAATATTGATAGGCAAAGTATCGGAAAGGACTAGAGATTTACTGAGGCAGATTTGCATGGAACATGAAGTACATATAATTTCAGGGAAAATATCATGTGATCACGTACATATGTTTATCTCATATAAGCCGCAAATATCTCTTAGCAAGTTAGTACAGTATTTAAAAGGCATTAGCTCAAGAATTTTATTGCAAGAATTTACTCATTTACGAAAACAATTTTGGGGCAATCATTTGTGGGCTAGGGGCTATATGGTCCGTCCGCCAAAACTCTACAAGCCTTATAGATAATATGGTTTTAAGACAAGAAGTAATACAACAATCCGTAAGAAAATGATAAAATATGGTCATAAACCTTATGGATTTCAGTCAATGCCAATAGACAACATTATCAAATCGCAAGAACAAGGGAAACTGTTTGGTTATAAATTAAAAGAAGAATTAAACCCAAATAATAAGCTATATAAATTAAGAGAATTAATAAATTGGTCTAGGCTCGAAGAGTGGTTATCAAAAAATGTTTGTATTAAGAAATTTGGTAGAAATAGAAAATGTCATAGAGTGATGCTTGGCATAACGATGCTACAAGCAATGTATAATTTTTCAGATTCATTATCAGAGGAAGAGCTAAAAGAGAATATGTATTGGCAGTATTTCTGCGGGTGGGAATATATAGAAAAAGACATAGCTATCTCGGAAACTAGTATACGACGGTTTCGTAGTGTATTAGGTGAAGCTGGATATAATGAGATATTATCGGAGTTGATCAGGGTTGGGATAAAAACTAACACAATTAAAAAAAAAGATTTGGAATTAATCATCGCTGATACGACTGTACAAATTAAGAATATCAAACACCCACACGATGTTTATTTAATGGATAAAGCTAGGCTTAGCATAGTAAAGCTTTGCAACAGTTTGGGTATACATTTGAATGAAACATACGCTAGAACCTATAAACGCGATATAGTAAAGCTATGGAAATATAAAGAACATAGTAAAGCCAAGAAGCGTTGGAAAATAATGAAGCATTTAAAAATATTACTGGGTCGTTTGATTAGAGTATGTGAGCGTGAGATCAAAAATAAGCAATTAAACTTGTCTCTCAAAAATCAAGAAGTATTGCAAAAAATAAAACAAATACATAACCAATCTGTTTTAAAAAGAGAAGCTAAAAAGCAATATAAAGAAGATAACAAAGTATTATATAGTTTTCATGCCCCTGAAGTAGAGTGTATAGGAAAGGGAAAACGCAACAAGCCATATGAGTTTGGCAATAAAGTAGCGGTAGTAGTAAGTGGTCGTAGAAATTTTGTTTTATCCGCAAAATCGTTTCATAATAATCCTTATGATGGTCATACATTGCATCAGAGCTTTGAAGCAGTAGAGAGTGTCACTGGAATCAAGATAAAGAAATCATTTGTTGATCTTGGGTATAGTGGTAGCAATGTAAAGGAGAAGAGTAAGGTATATACCCCAAAAACGCGGAAGAAGTTGTTACAAGAGGACAAGTCTATGATCAAGAGACGCAGTGCCATAGAACCAATAATAGGTCACTTAAAGCAATATGGTCGGATGGGTAGAAACTTCTTGAAAGGTATGATAGGAGATATTATCAATCCAATAATCTCTGCTATTGGTTTGAATTTACGATGCATTGCAAATCATTTACAAATCGTGTCTAACTCCACATAAATCAAAAATATCATCATGCAAAAACTAGATGAACGATAAAAAATCGTTAACAATAGCTCCATATCAAAATTAGACCAACACAGAAATGTATCAGTAAAAATTAACATAACTTATTAATTTTTATTGAAAATCTTAGCAATTTGTTGTCAAAACTCTATCCCATTACAAATGATCAGGATTTGAAGTGTTTTTGGCGGATAGACTATATGGCAGTCAGTTCAGGTAATATAACTGATGAAATGATACAGCACTATATTGATGAACAGGAAGGTGAACCTGTGAATGATGATCGATTTCTAATCGATTCCACTTTATAACCCCTCAGCTTATAGCTGAGGGTTGTTTAGTTTGGTCATGACTATTATAACATGCTCGTTATAATAGTCAAACTAAACTCTCATATATTCGTTAAGTTAGTATGCCCATTTACTTGAGCGTTCATAACCAATCCAAAGCCCATCAACATTGATGCCATCATTGTACCACCATAAGAAATAAATGGTAGTGGTACTCCTACTACAGGTACTAATCCCATAACCATAGCCATATTGATAAATACGTGACTAAATAGCGTGGCAGTTATACCTATGACCATTAATTTGCTAAAAACAGTGCGACAATGGACGCCAATTAATAAGGAAAGAGTTATAAGTGAGAAATATAACACAAGTAAAAACATACCGCCTAAAAAGCCGAATTCTTCAGCAAAAGTAGCAAAAATAAAATCGGTTTGGTGTTCGGGCAAGAAATCTAAATGACTTTGACTGCCTTGATTTAACCCAAGACCAAAGCACCCCCCTGAGCCTATAGCGATTTTAGATTGTATAATATTATAGCTAGCTCCTAGCGGATCACGTTCCGGATCTAAAAAAACCATCACACGTTTTTTTTGGTAATCATACAACATATTCCAAGCGATAGGTAAGCTAACAAGGGCTGTAACTCCAAGTATTATAAAATATTTTATTCTAAAACCTACTGCAAAAAATATAATGCTAGAGACAATTAAAGTAATCATACCTGTACCAAGATCTGGTTCTCTAATTATTAAAAAAGCTGGAACTAGCACGCCTATAATTGGTATAATTACTTTATGAAGTTTACTTAGATCATCCACTGTTAGTGAGTGAAAATATCGGGCTAACATTAATACTATGGCAATTTTTATCGGCTCGGAAGGTTGCAGCTTTACTATCCCAATATCTATCCATCTTTTTCCGCCCATTGCTGTTGAGCCAAAAAGCTCTACGGCAATTAATAAAGCGAGTACACAAAAATAGAAAATATAAGATAATCTAAAGATTATCCGCAAATCAATTAGAGCAATGATTATAGCTATAGGCATGAATATACAAAAATTCACAATTTGTTTAAGTACCCAAGGTTGCAGATTGCTATTTGCAGCAGAATAAAGAACAATAAACCCAATAGAACAAATTAGGCTAATGAGTAGAATTAAAATAAGTGGTAGTCTTTTTATTTGTTCAAAATAATTGTTATGCATCATTTCCTAGTATCAAAATATTATGTTCATACATAAAATAAGGTAAATTATAAAGTAATTTATGTATATCATAAATAATAATTTTGTTATCAACTAGTCCAAGTTCAATTGATTCAGGGTATTTAGAATGTAAAGATTCTATAATTTCATCTTTAAACCTGCATTCTGGATTAGCGAATTTTGAGATATACATGACTAACGAATATTAGAATTACCCTCAACGAACATTAAAATTACCTATAAAAAAGAAGTAACTATGGACAGTAAAATCGAATAAAAATTTATTTTTAAATATTTAAATATTATTCGAGAATTACTGATGACATGTACAAATAACCAAGTAGGTATTTTAATGCAAAAGATCAAAAAATATAATCAGATAATTTCTGCTGCAAAAGCAGGTATGAGTGTAAAAACGGCACGTAAGTATTTACGTATTAATAAGTATCCAAGCGAATTACGCACAATACGTAAATATAGGACACGTAAGGATCCATTTGTGAAGCACTGGGATGAAATAGAATCAATGCTAGAATCAGCACCGGAGTTGCAAGCAACTACCATATTAGCATATTTGACAGAAAAGTATCATGGGAATTATAATGGGAAGCAATTACGCTGTTTGCAGAAAAGGTTGAAACAATGGAGAGCTGCACATGGTAAGGATAAGACAGTAATCTTTTTACAAAATATTCTTCCTGGCAAACAGAGTCAGTCTGATTGGACCAATATGAATCAATTGGGTATTTGTATTGGTGGGCAACCATATCCTCACTTACTATTTCATTTTATGTTGCCTTATTCATGTTGGGAAACTTTATAATGGACTAATGGTATGGACCTCCTGATATAGAGAATGAAAAGCAGTTGCTAATCTTCTAGGGTTAATATTTAACATATTAAAACAACAATTAAGGAGGTCCATATGGAGGTTACTACAATTGGTATAGATATTGCAAAAAGAATTTTTCAAATTCATGGTGTAGATAAAAATGGCAAGACAGTATTAAAGAAAAAATTGATGAGAGATCAGGTTTTGACATTTATGGCTAATTTACCACAATGTTTAGTAGGGATGGAAGCTTGTGGTGGTTCTAGTTATTGGGCAAGAGAAATAACTAAATTAGGGCATGAAGTAAAACTAATGGCACCGCAATTTGTCAAACCATATGTTAAAACTAATAAAAATGATCAAGCAGATGCTGAAGCGATATGTGAAGCCGTGACAAGACCTAATATGAGATTTGTTGCAATTAAAACTATAGAGCAACAAGAAATTTTATCAATACATAGGGTAAGAGAGAGATTGGTAAAAAATCGTACAGCACTTGCTAATGAAATTAGGGGGCTACTACATGAGTTTGGTTTTATTGTTCCTCAAGGCATTAATAAGGTTATCACAAAATTAATTGAGATTTTAGATGCAGGGAAATTAAGCCAGTTAAGTTATCAAACATTTAGTGAACTAAAAGAAGAATTCTTAGATAATAACAGAAAAATAAAAGAGATAGAAAAACGATTAACAATGATAGCAAGTAACCTAACTCAATATCAACGATTAAGAGCTATACCTGGTCTTGGTTTAATTACTGCTACTGCTTTAATAGCATCAATAGGTAATGCTACAAGTTTTGAGAATGGCAGGCAATTATCGGCATGGCTAGGATTAGTGCCAAGACAACATTCAAGTGGTGGGAAGGATAAGCTGCTGGGAATTAGCAAGCGAGGTGATGTATACTTACGCACTTTATTAATTCAAGGGGCTAGAGCTGTACTAAATGCCAAGATAAGATTTACATCGGAAGAACAGAAATCTAAAAAAGATTTTAGCCAATTTACGAAATGGATGTTTAATTTATCTGAGCGAAGTAGCCATAATAAAACGACAGTTGCCATAGCTAATAAGTTGGCAAGAGTGGTGTTTGCTGTACTAAGATCAGGAGATGATTATGTAGAGAGTAAAGTTTGTAGCTAAAGAGTGTGTAGCATAGCACTTATAAGTAAAATAAATGGTGATTTATATAATGAATAGGTAAAAGCAAAACAATATGTAAGAGATTCCAACCCGAAATATGCTTGAGATAATTAATATTGATGGTAAATAAGACAAACCTTAGCTTACAAAAAAACTGCGTTTTTCAGTGGCTCTTTTAGAAGCCGATGGACTGATAAGTATATAGTTTGTAAGCCAGCGAATTCCATCAGGGCTGTAGAATAAATTAGGTTGATTTATCAGCTATAAGCCGGATACATGACTGCATTTGTTTGTTTTTATTATTGATGTTATTTTTTTCTTGCATTCTACAGGAGGTCCATACATGAAAAAATTGGACAAAAAAATGAAGGAGTGTGTTTCCGCAATAAGTTAGAATAAATAGCAATAAACTTAAGAGGAAAGATGAAGAAAAATAAAGTAAAAATTTTCAGTGCTTCAGAAAAAACGGGGATAGTATTAGAATTAATAAAAGAGGAGTCGACACTTGGTCAGTTAGCTTCAAAATATGCAATAAGTGTTAAAACAATTCAAAATTGGAAAAAACAGTTTTTAGGTAATGCGGCATTAGCTTTTGAACCAGCTAAAGTTTTGAGTGAATATCAAGAACAAATAAATCATTTACAAGAGCAAAATGATGAACTTGCTAAAGCTCTTGGTAGAATCACAGTTGAGAGGGACTGGGCCGTGGGAAAGCTCAAAAGCTTGGATTTATCAAATAAAAAGAGTCTTGTACACTCCAAGCTAAATCAACTCTCAAAATCAAAACAGTGTGAACTATTAAAGATTAGTCGATCTACAGCCTACTATAAATCCAAGGAGATGAGTATAAATAAATTAAGTATTTTAAATAGAATAGATGAAATATATACAGATAATCCTGAATTTGGTTATCGCTATATTCATCAACAGTTACTAGAAGATGGTTTTATTGTCGGTAAAGATCGAGTACTGAAATATATGAGGATGATGGGTATAGAAGCTATTTACCCACATAAGAAAAAATCTACTTCTCGAAACGATAGTGAGCATAAGATCTATAGCTACTTACTTGATCAATATTGGACTAAATCTGGCTCAACAAAGCAAGTGTATGTGCCTAATGTGAATGAGGTTTGGAGTGGTGACATTACTTACATTAGAACTAATGGTGGCTTTATGTATATGGCAGCTATTATAGATTGGCATAGCAAGGCCATATTGAGCTATAAACTGTCAAATTCTATGGATGCATCTCTTGTAACTGATGTCTTGAAACAAGCTCTCAGTAAGTATAACGCTCCACAGATATTTAATAGTGATCAAGGTAGCCAATATACCAGTTATGACCACATAAATATTCTCAAGGAGCATGATATCCAAATTTCAATGAATGGCAAAGGTAGAAGTATTGATAATATAGTAATAGAAAGGTTTTTTAGAACTTTAAAATATAACAGGAGTTTCGCACTTAGCAAAGTTGCGAATCAGTTAAAAGCCATCTGATATTGTTTTGAATTGATGTTTTTATAACTTCCCAAGTTTGTTGATATAAAGTAATGTTTTCATTTATCCTCCTTTTATTCATATCAAGCCAGGCAAATACTGCAAGGCAAATATGATTTCTTTGAGCTCGGCCCGTGCGTGCCTGACAGCGTTCAATACCACAAGTTTGTTTTAATTCTCGATGATAAACCTCTATAGACCAACGTGCCTTAACAATTTTCTCTATTTGCTCACGTGTGGGATTGTCCAAGTTCGTTGTTATGTAATCAATGCGACCATTCTTTGCCACAAACTTAAATACCGTAACCCAACCGTATCCACGTAGGTGAATTTTTAGCCCCTCATCGGGTATCTCTAAACTTTCCAAGCTAACATTATGATTAACTTTTCTATTTTTCCTTAGGGTGGTAACCCATAGCCAGCCTAAATTACGTATATGTTTTAAATTCTTCAACCCGCTATACCAAGCATCCATGACTATGGCATCAGGATTGAGACCTCTTTCTTTAGCTAAAGTAAGCATATCACAAAAATGCTCATTCTTTGTTTTACCATCAGTGTCTTTATCATATATTCTATAATCTACGGGAGTAGATTGAGCAATTTTAGTATTGTAATGTAGTAAGTTTACCATTCCTATACCAGGTATAACATCATGTACAGCTCCAGAATATTGATAACGTACAAGCTCAATCTTCTGACTGTATTGCTTTGATAATAAGGTGTCATCCCCCACTAATAAACACGGTGCTTCCCAATCTATATATTTTGACACTTCCTTATAGATTTCGCTAGGACGAAAATCCTTACTCTTTAACCATCGACTTGCACTATCGTGAGATAGATCTACTGGACTCACTTCAGATAATGCCTTGCTAGTATATCTGACACTACTTGCTTGTAAAAATGATTTATATAAGTCCTTGCTACATTTTGTTCTTGTCATTTTTATCTAAAACTATTTTTCTCTAGATTAACATACTTTTTGCTAAGTGCGAAACTCCTGTATAATTGTATCTTTATTAATGATTTTAACAATGTTAAAGAGTTAAAAGAGGGGATTGATCATTATCTGAATAAATATAATTATCACAGATTTCATTCAAGTATTGGTTATAAAAAGCCTATGAATGTATATCTGAATTATATGCAAAATTATCAGCAAATTGCTGCCTGATAATCGAAAAATTAGGAAAACATACTACTCATTTTTTTGTCTTGATTTTTCATGTATGGACCTCCTGTAGAATGCAAGAAAAAAATAACATCAATAATAAAAACAAACAAATGCAGTCATGTATCCGGCTTATAGCTGATAAATCAACCTAATTTATTCTACAGCCCTGATGGAATTCGCTGGCTTACAAACTATATACTTATCAGTCCATCGGCTTCTAAAAGAGCCACTGAAAAACGCAGTTTTTTTGTAAGCTAAGGTTTGTCTTATTTACCATCAATATTAATTATCTCAAGCATATTTCGGGTTGGAATCTCTTACATATTGTTTTGCTTTTACCTATTCATTATATAAATCACCATTTATTTTACTTATAAGTGCTATGCTACACACTCTTTAGCTACAAACTTTACTCTCTACATAATCATCTCCTGATCTTAGTACAGCAAACACCACTCTTGCCAACTTATTAGCTATGGCAACTGTCGTTTTATTATGGCTACTTCGCTCAGATAAATTAAACATCCATTTCGTAAATTGGCTAAAATCTTTTTTAGATTTCTGTTCTTCCGATGTAAATCTTATCTTGGCATTTAGTACAGCTCTAGCCCCTTGAATTAATAAAGTGCGTAAGTATACATCACCTCGCTTGCTAATTCCCAGCAGCTTATCCTTCCCACCACTTGAATGTTGTCTTGGCACTAATCCTAGCCATGCCGATAATTGCCTGCCATTCTCAAAACTTGTAGCATTACCTATTGATGCTATTAAAGCAGTAGCAGTAATTAAACCAAGACCAGGTATAGCTCTTAATCGTTGATATTGAGTTAGGTTACTTGCTATCATTGTTAATCGTTTTTCTATCTCTTTTATTTTTCTGTTATTATCTAAGAATTCTTCTTTTAGTTCACTAAATGTTTGATAACTTAACTGGCTTAATTTCCCTGCATCTAAAATCTCAATTAATTTTGTGATAACCTTATTAATGCCTTGAGGAACAATAAAACCAAACTCATGTAGTAGCCCCCTATAGCTAACGCGCAAAGGTTTTTACCATAGTTTTTGTATTTACTCACATATTCACCAGATCTAAATCCTATTAAACATTGCTGGACTAACTTTAAAAACTGTTTACATAAAATTATTGATCAATGCCTAAGTGTTTCCTAATCTGTGGTAGAAACATTTCCGTGTTAGCTATAATTTCATTAGCAAGTGCTGTACGATTTTTTACCAATCTCTCTCTTACCCTATGTATTGATAAAATTTCTTGTTGCTCTATAGTTTTAATTGCAACAAATCTCATATTAGGTCTTGTCACGGCTTCACATATCGCTTCAGCATCTGCTTGATCATTTTTATTAGTTTTAACATATGGTTTGACAAATTGCGGTGCCATTAGTTTTACTTCATGCCCTAATTTAGTTATTTCTCTTGCCCAATAACTAGAACCACCACAAGCTTCCATCCCTACTAAACATTGTGGTAAATTAGCCATAAATGTCAAAACCTGATCTCTCATCAATTTTTTCTTTAATACTGTCTTGCCATTTTTATCTACACCATGAATTTGAAAAATTCTTTTTGCAATATCTATACCAATTGTAGTAACCTCCATATGGACCTCCTTAATTGTTGTTTTAATCTCTCAGGGTTTAATTCCCCGAAGCTCTGCTTCGTGATATCATAAGAAACAACTAAAACTTTTTTAGATACCTCGTAGCTCTGCTGCGAGGAGCATCATTATGTTAAATATTAACCCTAGAAGATTAGCAACTGCTTTTCATTCTCTATATCAGGAGGTCCATACCATTAGTCCACTATCCATTGCAAAAGACTCGAAGCTTTATTCCCACGTGCTATATTTCGTCAGGTATATGACCAGCTTATCTCTATATATCCATATAAAGGGCATAAAATATATCTTAAAATATTACAATTAGCAAAAATGTATGGAGAATTGAATGTAGTTACTGCATTAGAAGTGCTATTAGAAAAGAAGATTGAGCCAATAATTGATCATATTACAGATTGACTAAATAGCCAGACTCAAACTGTTTGTTCAGTAAAAATTAATCAACCAATACTGTCTGAATATGATCAATTACATTGCTTTAAAACAATGGAGGTTGCATGAGTAAACAGATAATAACTCCGCAACCGCTAAATAATTTACTCAAGAACCTTTGCTTACCTACTTTTGCATCGTGCTATAAATCAGTTGCAGAAAGCTTTGAGCAAGAAAAGAAAACATATATAGATTATCTACAGGAGTTAGCCATACGTGAGTTAGAACATAGACAACAACAACGTATTGCCAGATTGCTGAAGCAAGCAAAACTCTCTCGAGATAAGTTATTAAGCAACTTTGATATTAAGCGTATCCCAGGATTATCGCCAACTAAGATCCAATATCTTGCACAAGGAGAATTTATGGATCGCTATGAAAATATACTTATTTTTGGTAATCCTGGCACTGGCAAAAGTCATCTTAGTATAGGTTTAGCACGTGAGTGGTGTCTTGCTGGTAGACGTGTATTATATACAACAGCAGCTAATTTGGTTCAACAATTACTAGAAGCAAAGCTTAGTTTAAAACTTAAGCAAATTATTAAAAAATTCGATTATTTTGAAATATTGATAATTGATGATATATCATATGTACCATATAATCGTGAAGAAACTGATGTTTTATTTACCTTATTAACCTGAATTCTGGATTAGCTAATTTTGAGATATAGCAGGTTTGTTAGGTTTCATACAGTATGCAATTAGGGCGGATAAGATATGTACAAAGGCATTCCAAATTGATCTATGTCTTGTATGTTCGATCTCGAAAGCACCCTTCAGCACACTAAATACTGTTTCGATAATTGAGCGTTTGCGTAATAATATTTTTTCAAATAATGGCATAAGTTTATTCTTCATTTTCTTCTTTATGCCAGTTACTAACTTGATTCCTTTGCTGTATAGATCATCAAAGAGCTCCTGTTTGATATAACCCTTATCGCCAAACAATAATCCCGTGATATGTTTGGTGATTATCGAAACCGGCGCTCTATCATCTACATTACCAGGCGTTAGTTTTAGACCTTGAATCTCACCTTTTTCGTTAATAACCAAATGTAATTTTAGACCAAAAAACCAACTTTTTGTTGTTTTACCCAAAGCAGCAATACCGGCAAAGACTTTATTACGAGAGATTCTTTTTCGATGACAAACCTCTAAAGATGTGGCGTCAATATAAGAAACTCCCGTAGATTGAGCTGCCTGCATATACCATTCAAGTAATAAAACTAAATAACACAGAACTCTTGGTTTTAGAGCTATAAAGTCTATCCGCCAAAAACACTTCAAATCCTGATCATTTGTAATGGGATAGAGTTTTGACAACAAATTGCTAAGATTTTCAATAAAAATTAATAAGTTATGTTAATTTTTACTGATACATTTCTGTGTTGGTCTAATTTTGATATGGAGCTATTGTTAACGATTTTTTATCGTTCATCTAGTTTTTGCATGATGATATTTTTGATTTATGTGGAGTTAGACACGATTTGTAAATGATTTGCAATGCATCGTAAATTCAAACCAATAGCAGAGATTATTGGATTGATAATATCTCCTATCATACCTTTCAAGAAGTTTCTACCCATCCGACCATATTGCTTTAAGTGACCTATTATTGGTTCTATGGCACTGCGTCTCTTGATCATAGACTTGTCCTCTTGTAACAACTTCTTCCGCGTTTTTGGGGTATATACCTTACTCTTCTCCTTTACATTGCTACCACTATACCCAAGATCAACAAATGATTTCTTTATCTTGATTCCAGTGACACTCTCTACTGCTTCAAAGCTCTGATGCAATGTATGACCATCATAAGGATTATTATGAAACGATTTTGCGGATAAAACAAAATTTCTACGACCACTTACTACTACCACTACTTTATTGCCAAACTCATATGGCTTGTTGCGTTTTCCCTTTCCTATACACTCTACTTCAGGGGCATGAAAACTATATAATACTTTGTTATCTTCTTTATAGCTAACACGGAAATGTTTCTACCACAGATTAGGAAAAACTTAGGCATTGATCAATAATTTTATGTAAACAGTTTTTAAAGTTAGTCCAGCAATGTTTAATAGGATTTAGATCTGGTGAATATGTGAGTAAATACAAAAACTATGGTAAAAACCTTTTCGCGTTAGCTATATATTGCTTTTTAGCTTCTCTTTTTAAAACAGATTGGTTATGTATTTGTTTTATTTTTTGCAATACTTCTTGATTTTTGAGAGACAAGTTTAATTGCTTATTTTTGATCTCACGCTCACATACTCTAATCAAACGACCCAGTAATATTTTTAAATGCTTCATTATTTTCCAACGCTTCTTGGCTTTACTATGTTCTTTATATTTCCATAGCTTTACTATATCGCGTTTATAGGTTCTAGCGTATGTTTCATTCAAATGTATACCCAAACTGTTGCAAAGCTTTACTATGCTAAGCCTAGCTTTATCCATTAAATAAACATCGTGTGGGTGTTTGATATTCTTAATTTGTACAGTCGTATCAGCGATGATTAATTCCAAATCTTTTTTTTTAATTGTGTTAGTTTTTATCCCAACCCTGATCAACTCCGATAATATCTCATTATATCCAGCTTCACCTAATACACTACGAAACCGTCGTATACTAGTTTCCGAGATAGCTATGTCTTTTTCTATATATTCCCACCCGCAGAAATACTGCCAATACATATTCTCTTTTAGCTCTTCCTCTGATAATGAATCTGAAAAATTATACATTGCTTGTAGCATCGTTATGCCAAGCATCACTCTATGACATTTTCTATTTCTACCAAATTTCTTAATACAAACATTTTTTGATAACCACTCTTCGAGCCTAGACCAATTTATTAATTCTCTTAATTTATATAGCTTATTATTTGGGTTTAATTCTTCTTTTAATTTATAACCAAACAGTTTCCCTTGTTCTTGCGATTTGATAATGTTGTCTATTGGCATTGACTGAAATCCATAAGGTTTATGACCATATTTTATCATTTTCTTACGGATTGTTGTATTACTTCTTGTCTTAAAACCATATTATCTATAAGGCTTGTAGAGTTTTGGCGGACGGACTATAAAACGAGTATATGATGGAAGAGTTACAAAGTCTGATTTATATAATTGTAGATAGGACATATAAAAATATTTAAAGTTTTTACAAGGTGATTGATGGTATAAAAGCACTATTGTTAACAGCTCAGAATAGCTTATTTCAGGCTTTCTTGTAGGGTTTTTATTAATTAATGGTAGAAATGATTTATTAATCCACTGCTCGCTAATTTTACAAAAATCATCGACAAAACAAAATAATGCAGTAATATCTTTCTTCATGGGGATACTCTTGTTTTTTTGCTAAAAATTATATAGAGTATCTTCTATCCCTTGTAAATACTTACTTCCAAACCTAGATTAATCCAGAATTCAGGTTTTAACATTGTTAAAATCATTAATAAAGATACAATTATATTTTAAAGTTCTAAAAAACCTTTCTATTACTATATTATCAATACTTCTACCTTTGCCATTCATTGAAATTTGGATATCATGCTCCTTGAGAATATTTATGTGGTCATAACTGGTATATTGGCTACCTTGATCACTATTAAATATCTGTGGAGCGTTATACTTACTGAGAGCTTGTTTCAAGACATCAGTTACAAGAGATGCATCCATAGAATTTGACAGTTTATAGCTCAATATGGCCTTGCTATGCCAATCTATAATAGCTGCCATATACATAAAGCCACCATTAGTTCTAATGTAAGTAATGTCACCACTCCAAACCTCATTCACATTAGGCACATACACTTGCTTTGTTGAGCCAGATTTAGTCCAATATTGATCAAGTAAGTAGCTATAGATCTTATGCTCACTATCGTTTCGAGAAGTAGATTTTTTCTTATGTGGGTAAATAGCTTCTATACCCATCATCCTCATATATTTTAGTACTCGATCTTTACAATAAAACCATCTTCTAGTAACTGTTGATGAATATAGCGATAACCAAATTCAGGATTATCTGTATATATTTCATCTATTCTATTTAAAATACTTAATTTATTTATACTCATCTCCTTGGATTTATAGTAGGCTGTAGATCGACTAATCTTTAATAGTTCACACTGTCTTGATTTTGAGAGTTGATTTAGCTTGAAGTGTACAAGACTCTTTTTATTTGATAAATCCAAGCTTTTGAGCTTTCCCACGGCCCAGTCCCTCTCAACTGTGATTCTACCAAGAGCTTTAGCAAGTTCATCATTTTGCTCTTGTAAATGATTTATTTGTTCTTGATATTCACTCAAAACTTTAGCTGGTTCAAAAGCTAATGCCGCATTACCTAAAAACTGTTTTTTTCAATTTTGAATTGTTGTAACACTTATTGCATATTTTGAAGCTAACTGACCAAGTGTCGACTCCTCTTTTATTAATTCTAATACTATCCCCGTTTTTTCTGAAGCACTGAAAATTTTTACTTTATTTTTCTTCATCTTTCCTCTTAAGTTTATTGCTATTTATTCTAACTTATTGCGGAAACACACTCCTTCATTTTTTTGTCCAATTTTTTCATGTATGGACCTCCTGTAGAATGCAAGAAAAAAATAACATCAATAATAAAAACAAACAAATGCAGTCATGTATCCGGCTTATAGCTGATAAATCAACCTAATTTATTCTACAGCCCTGATGGAATTCGCTGGCTTACAAACTATATACTTATCAGTCCATCGGCTTCTAAAAGAGCCACTGAAAAACGCAGTTTTTTTGTAAGCTAAGGTTTGTCTTATTTACCATCAATATTAATTATCTCAAGCATATTTCGGGTTGGAATCTCTTACATATTGTTTTGCTTTTACCTATTCATTATATAAATCACCATTTATTTTACTTATAAGTGCTATGCTACACACTCTTTAGCTACAAACTTTACTCTCTACATAATCATCTCCTGATCTTAGTACAGCAAACACCACTCTTGCCAACTTATTAGCTATGGCAACTGTCGTTTTATTATGGCTACTTCGCTCAGATAAATTAAACATCCATTTCGTAAATTGGCTAAAATCTTTTTTAGATTTCTGTTCTTCCGATGTAAATCTTATCTTGGCATTTAGTACAGCTCTAGCCCCTTGAATTAATAAAGTGCGTAAGTATACATCACCTCGCTTGCTAATTCCCAGCAGCTTATCCTTCCCACCACTTGAATGTTGTCTTGGCACTAATCCTAGCCATGCCGATAATTGCCTGCCATTCTCAAAACTTGTAGCATTACCTATTGATGCTATTAAAGCAGTAGCAGTAATTAAACCAAGACCAGGTATAGCTCTTAATCGTTGATATTGAGTTAGGTTACTTGCTATCATTGTTAATCGTTTTTCTATCTCTTTTATTTTTCTGTTATTATCTAAGAATTCTTCTTTTAGTTCACTAAATGTTTGATAACTTAACTGGCTTAATTTCCCTGCATCTAAAATCTCAATTAATTTTGTGATAACCTTATTAATGCCTTGAGGAACAATAAAACCAAACTCATGTAGTAGCCCCCTAATTTCATTAGCAAGTGCTGTACGATTTTTTACCAATCTCTCTCTTACCCTATGTATTGATAAAATTTCTTGTTGCTCTATAGTTTTAATTGCAACAAATCTCATATTAGGTCTTGTCACGGCTTCACATATCGCTTCAGCATCTGCTTGATCATTTTTATTAGTTTTAACATATGGTTTGACAAATTGCGGTGCCATTAGTTTTACTTCATGCCCTAATTTAGTTATTTCTCTTGCCCAATAACTAGAACCACCACAAGCTTCCATCCCTACTAAACATTGTGGTAAATTAGCCATAAATGTCAAAACCTGATCTCTCATCAATTTTTTCTTTAATACTGTCTTGCCATTTTTATCTACACCATGAATTTGAAAAATTCTTTTTGCAATATCTATACCAATTGTAGTAACCTCCATATGGACCTCCTTAATTGTTGTTTTAATATGTTAAATATTAACCCTAGAAGATTAGCAACTGCTTTTCATTCTCTATATCAGGAGGTCCATACCATTAGTCCATTATATGTTTCAACCTTTTCTGCAAACAGCGTAATTGCTTCCCATTATAATTCCCATGATACTTTTCTGTCAAATATGCTAATATGGTAGTTGCTTGCAACTCCGGTGCTGATTCTAGCATTGATTCTATTTCATCCCAGTGCTTCACAAATGGATCCTTACGTGTCCTATATTTACGTATTGTGCGTAATTCGCTTGGATACTTATAGCTAACGCGGAAAGGTTTTTACCATAGTTTTTGTATTTACTCACATATTCACCAGATCTAAATCCTATTAAACATTGCTGGACTAACTTTAAAAACTGTTTACGTAAAATTATTGATCAATGCCTAAGTTTTTCCTAATCTGTGGTAGAAACATTTCCGTGTTAGCTATATTAATACGTAAATACTTACGTGCCGTTTTTACACTCATACCTGCTTTTGCAGCAGAAATTATCTGATTATATTTTTTGATCTTTTGCATTAAAATACCTACTTGGTTCTTTGTACATGTCATCAGTAATTCTCGAATAATATTTAAATATTTAAAAATAAATTTTTATTCGATTTTACTGTCCATAGTTACTTCTTTTTTATAGGTAATTTTAATGTTCGTTGAGGGTAATTCTAATATTCGTTAGTCATTGTCATCGAAAAAGAATCTCTCGTAATAAAGTCTTTGCCGGTATTGCTGCTTTGGGTAAAACAACAAAAAGTTGGTTTTTTGGTCTAAAATTACATTTGGTTATTAACGAAAAAGGTGAGATTCAAGGTCTAAAACTAACGCCTGGTAATGTAGATGATAGAGCGCCGGTTTCGATAATCACCAAACATATCACGGGATTATTGTTTGGCGATAAGGGTTATATCAAACAGGAGCTCTTTGATGATCTATACAGCAAAGGAATCAAGTTAGTAACTGGCATAAAGAAGAAAATGAAGAATAAACTTATGCCATTATTTGAAAAAATATTATTACGCAAACGCTCAATTATCGAAACAGTATTTAGTGTGCTGAAGGGTGCTTTCGAGATCGAACATACAAGACATAGATCAATTTGGAATGCCTTTGTACATATCTTATCCGCCCTAATTGCATACTGTATGAAACCTAACAAACCTGCTATATCTCAAAATTAGCTAATCCAGAATTCAGGTTATTAGCTGAACGTTATGAAATGCGTAGTGTATTAATTACTAGCAATTTAGTTTTTGCAAAATGGAATACTATTTTTAAAGATGAAATGACTGAGTCTTTTGCAATGATTGTGTAAATTTTTGTTGAGCCTATATTAGAAGTAATTAAAAATATAGGTAACAGAAATGCAAATAGAGAAGAATAAAAAAATAAATGAAGCAATAGATTTGCTGATAAAAGGCGGAGTAGATTTAAAAACAGTACTAAGTCAGAATGGAATGATGCTCCTCGCAGCAGAGCTACGAGGTATCTAAAAAAGTTTTAGTTGTTTCTTATGATATCACGAAGCAGAGCTTCGGGGAATTAAACCCTGAGAGATTAATTAAGGAATTAACCAAGGGTATTTTAGAGCGAGCACTGCATGCTGAGATGTCAGAACATTTAGGTTATAGCAAGTATGATAGAGCTGAAACTGAGAATGCGAGGAATGGTAGTTTTAGTAAGAATCTGATTAGTGAGAATGGTACTATAGAGCTAAATGTTCCAAGAGACAGACAAGGTAAATTTGAACCTATAATAGTCTCAAAGAAACAAACAAGAATAGATGGCTTAGACCAAAAGATAATATCCTTATATGCGAAGGGTATGAGTGTGTCTGATATTAAAACACAATTGCAAGAATTATATGGAGCTGAGATCAGTGAGAGCCTAATCAGCAGGATTACAGATGAAGTAATAGATGAGGTCAAGATTTGGCAGAGTAGACCTCTTGAATCAGTATACCCTATAGTATATTTTGACTGTTTAGTAGTGAAAGTAAGACAAGATAAACTTATTATTAATAAATCAGTATATGTAGCTTTAGGAATAGATTTATCTGGCAGAAAGGATATTTTAGAATGAAGGAGCTAAATTTTGGCTTGGTAATTTTACTGAGATGAAAAATAGAGGAGTAAAAGATATCTTAATTGCTTGTAGTGATAATCTAACTGGTATGTCTGATGCTATTGCATCAGTATACCCGAAAACTGAACATCAAATTTGTATTGTCCATCAGATCAGGAATAGCCTCAAATATGTATCATATAAAGATAGAAAGCAATTAGCAGCGGATTTGAAACTAATCTATACTTCTGCTACTGAAAAAGAAGCAGAATTAGTTCTTGAGTCATTTGATCAAAAATGGAGTAAGCAATATCCGCATATAGCTAAATCTTGGTATAATAATTGGGATAATTTGATAATTTTCTTGCAATATCCAAAGGAGATTCGTAAGATTATTTACACTACAAATGCGATAGAATCGCTGAATAGCCAATTGAGAAAAGTTACTAAGAATAAACGCATCTTTCCAAATGATGACGCAGTATTTAAGGTTTTATATCTGACAATTGATTATATTACCAAAAAATGGTCTATGCCTATCCCCAATTGGAATGAAGCTATGGCTCATTTTATGATCAAATTTGATGGTAGAATTTAATGGTTCACGAAATTTACACAATTGATGAGACAGAGCCAAATGACTACGTCAGCAGTTATTGACAGATTGGTTCACCATTCTTCAATTCTTGAACTCAATACTGAAAGTTATAGAATCGCTACAGCTAAAGGCAAAAAATTAACTATAAAATCGGAGGATAATAATGTAACACTTTAGACAATATTTTTTACTCAAAAATGGGTAATTTTAATATTCGTCATGGGTAATTCTAATGTTCGTTCATCAGATAATGTATTAATTTATTATTATTTAACTTAAATAGGAGGTTTTTATGGCTTTTAATTTACCACGTATTAGAAATAAATCAGAACTACAAAATAACTCTAATAAAAGAAGCTATATTGATGATATCTTTAATAACTTCTTTAATGAAATAGCTTCTTTTTCTTATCCTGCTTCTGAAAATAATAGAATGCTATCACCAAGAACTAATATTATGGAAAATGACTCTGAGTATAATCTAGAAATGGAATTACCAGGCGTTACACAAGATAATATTGATCTAAAAATAGACAGTAACATCCTAACTATTGAAGGTCAAAAAGAACAATCTACTGAAAAAAAAGATTATAATTATCATATGCAGGAACGATATTATGGCTCTTTCTACCGTTCTATTAGTTTACCATCTAATATTGATGAAGAACATATAGAAGCACAATTTAAGGATGGTATCTTATCTATTAAGATACCTAAAAAAGAACAAAGTAAAGCTAAAAAGATTAAAGTAATTTAAAAAACTATATTATTATAGTAGAATCCAGAAGGATGGATTCTACTTAAAAATATTGTAATTGTTAATCTCTCAGGGTTTAATTCCCCGAAGCTCTGCTTCGTGATATCATAAGAAACAACTAAAACTTTTTTAGATACCTCGTAGCTCTGCTGCGAGGAGCATCATTTTTAAAATAGAGGTAATTATGGTCAGTAATGGCAAATTATATACTAAAGTAATGGAAAAACTTCGCTTTGAACCAAGACTTGATGATACAAATATTACTGTCGCAATAAAAGGCAATCATGATATCGTAGTATTAGGAGGGACAGTTAAAACCTTTGTCGAAAAATCGGTTGCTGAGAATGCTGTAAAGAGTATAGCTGGAATTCGAGGAGTAGTAGATGAAATTAAGGTAGATGCAACTACAATGATTAAAAGAAGTGATGTAGAAATAGCCGAAGAAGCAAATAAAGCATTAAAATCAAACTTAATGATACCTGATGAGCGTATTAAAATAATAGTAGAAGACGGTTATATTACTTTATCAGGAGAAGTAGAATGGCAATATCAAAGAAATGCAGCTGTGTCTGCCGTCAGAAATCTTGGGGGAGTAAAATCAGTAATTAATAATATTATAGTAAAAGCTTCAGCTAATATAGATGCGCATAAAGTAAAAGAACAGATTACCAAGGAGTTTGAACGTCACGCTAGGATTGATGCTAGTAAAATTCAAGTAAAAGTAGAAGGAAAAACAATAGTCCTTAAAGGCGCAGTGCGTAATTTTGATGAAATGGATGAAGCGGTAGACGCAGCTTGGTCTATACCAGGAGTTGAAAACGTTAACAACGATTTGCTAATAGCATAACTGCTCCTGGGTTATATGAAGTTTTCTCAGTAAAGATAAAAAACAAGGAAGTGTGATAGTATAAATTTGAACAAAAAAGCACTATCACAAATGAACGTATTTATGTGCTTTCTAAGTTTCGTTGGAGCGTTGATATGGTTGAGTTAAATTTTTCGTTTATAAAACTTAGAATAACTTTAGTGCACGGTGTTTGCTTATTGTAAAAAAGTGTAGTCCATATATCTTAATAGATTTTATAAGCATATAAAATCTATAAGAAGTTCTGTGGCTAAAGCAATAATAAGAAAACTCTTGAATACAATCTGTTTACACTGCAATCAATCCATAAGAGTAGGTTACCATGTATAAATATATATTTAAATTTTTAGTTTATAGTTCAAACATACCAAATATCCTCAGAGGATTCATGTTTATTATTTTGTGCTATGCTCCTACGGTATGGGCTCAAAGTAAAGAAATTGCTCACTCAGCAATTGAACAGCAGCATCAACAAGTCAAACAACAGATGGAAGAAGCTATTGTCCAAGATGCAGTTACTGTCATTGATAACACCAAAAAAGCCATATCTTATTTGAAAGAGGGTAAAGAAAAAGAGGCTATTGCTACAATTGAATATGCTACAGGCAAAGTTAATATATTATTAGCTCGTCGTCCTGAAAACGCTTTACTACCGATATCTTCACAGGTAATACTAATAGATGCGGCTCCGCAAAAAATAAGTAATATTAGAAATATCAGTAAAGCAGCAGAAAAAGCAATAAAGGAAAAAAACTATCCTCATAGTCGTGTATTGCTAAATATTTTACGAGATGAAATTAATATTCATACCTATAATTTACCTTTAGCAACATATCCCTCTGCACTTAAGACCGCTGCACGCTTAATAGAAGAAAAAAAATCAAAGGCAGCAATAGAAACATTAGAAAATGCTCTTGTTGAGCTCGTTAGCATTAATAGAACAATACCACTGCCTATAATCCATGCTAACATTATGTCTAAAATGGCAGAAGAAAATTATAAAACAGACAAGGAAATTGCTTTAAACTACTTGGCTAGTGCGAGGGATAATTTGGAAAGAGCAAAAGAACTAGGATATACTGGCAATGATTCAGGATATAATACCTTAATCCGAAGCATAAAAGATCTTGAAAAACAGATTAAAAGTAATAAAAATAGTGATGCTGCATTTGTTCATTTAAAAACTGAATTGTCAGAATTCTTAAAACGCTTATCAGATTTAGTAGTTGATATTTGATCTTACATACAACCCTCAGCTATAAGCTGAGGGTTATTTAGTTGCTCCTAGGTTGAATTGCCCGTGGCTTGCCACGATTGTTTGAATAAAAGCAGAACGGTCCAAAGGGAAATTTGCCGTTAATATCCCGTAGGCTTACCTCGGGGATAGGCAAATTTAGTTCTGCACATGGTCAAGGTTTTTGTGTGTATTATAGATAGTGGTAAGTTCACATTGCCTAAGGTTGATTAAAAGCAATCTATTAGCATTACCAAGGCACAATTATCAATGTTAATAGAAGGTATAGATTGGCGTAATCCAAGATGGTCTAATAGACCTGAATATATTGGATAAATTCGTTTTAGTTTTAGCAATGTAGTTTTAATTTCAAATATACACTTGATAATTTAGTCTATATAGTTTTACTATAACAATTAGTCATTTGGATAGTTTTTTAGTAATAAGTAGTTGGATTTGCTATTTATAAAAAATGGCTTCTGTAATGTTAGTACTTGATTTGAGATACTGGAATATCATTTGTGATTAATAAAAATTTACTATCAGAAATAAGAGAGTTGCATCAAATTGTTGCAACATTAAATCTTGATATAGAATCATTGACAATTAAAAATAAATTTCTTATGCAGAAAATAGGTCATGAACTGAAGGAAATAATAGTTTAAAGGAACAACTGGCGTTATTAAAATCTAAACGATATAGTAAATCATCAGAAAAGTTAGAGCGACAAATACAGAATATTGAGCTGAGAATAGAGAAAAATGAGGTTATTTCATGTTTTAAAAGTAAGATCGATCATCAAATGCCGTATGTCTGAATTATATTGACCATAATGACATAACGGTTGCTACGATTGGTGATGCTGATAATGTAGGAGGGGATAATGTTTGAAATTAAGAATAAACAAGTTGCTCATATGGTAGCACAAATCAGAGCAAAACAAAAAGCTACAAAAGATAGTCAAGATAAAATACAAAAGATTATTCTTGAATATCGTGAACAACATACTGATATATCAGATGCAGAATTAGTCACACTGTTTACACAAAGCTTAAAAGAATTTAATGGTACTAGTTAGTAATTAATAACTATTTAAAAGATCAAGACTTAAGTAATATAGGATATCCTATAAAGACTAATAAAACTCACTTACAACTTAATATGGCTAAACACTGGGCAGAGAGTCAAGAGGAGACGTTAGTTAGCCAAATAAATGATGGTAAATTTTATCATAAATTAACTAATACTATTGACCCTTGTGAGCTCCCAACTTTACAATCGCCAAGTGAACAGACATATTGGGGTAATGAGAATCCTTCAGGAGTTTCGCACTTAGCAAAATTGTGTATTAGTTAGAAGCCATTTAATGTTGTTCTGAATTGATGTTTTTATAACTTCCCAAGTTTGTTGATATAAAGTAATGTTTTCATTTATCCTCCTTTTGTTCATATCAAGCCAGGCCAATACAGCAAGGCAAATATGATTTCTTTGAGCTCGACCCGTGCGTGCCTGACAGCATTCAATACCACAAGTTTGTTTCAATTCTCGATGATAAACTTCTATAGACCAACGCGCCTTAACAATTTTCTCTATTTGCTCACGTGTAGGATTCTCTAAATTAGTTGTTATGTAATCAATGCGACCATTTTTTGCCACAAACTTAAATACCGTAACCCAACCGTATCCACGTAGGTGAATTTTTAGCCCTTCATCGGGAATCTCTAAAGTTTCCAAGCTAACATTACGATTAACTTTTCTATTTTTTCTTAGGTTGGTAACCCATATCCAACCTAAATTACGTATATGTTTTAAATTATCCAAACCACTATACCAAGCATCCATAACTATAGCATCAGGCTTGATACCTCTTTCTTTAGCTAAAGTAAGCATATCACAAAAATGCTCGTTCTTTGTTTTACCATCAGTTTCTTTATCATATATTCTATAATCTACAGGAGTAGATTGATCAATTTGAGTATTGTAATGCAGTAAGTTTACCATTCCTATACCAGGTATAACATCATGTACAGCCCCAGAATATTGATAATTTACAAGCTCGATCCTCTTACTGTATTGCTTTGACAATAAGGTGTCATCTCCCACTAATAAACAAGGATCTTCCAGATCAATATATTTTGACACTTTGCTATAGATTTCGCTAGGGCGAAAATCCTTACTCTTTAACCATCGACTTGCACTATCGTGCGATAGATCTAATGGACTTACTTTAGATAATGCTTTGCTAGTATATCTTACACTACTTGCTTGTAAGAATGATTTATATAAATCTTTGCTACATTTTGATCTTGTCATTTTTATCTAAAACTATTTTTCTCTAGATTAGCATATTATTTGCTAAGTGCGAAACTCCTGTAAATGAAAACATTACTTTATATCAACAAACTTGGGAAGTTATAAAAACATCAATTCAAAACAATATCAGATGGCTTTTAACTGATTCGCAACTTTGCTAAGTGCGAAACTCCTGTCCTTCTGTCAGTTCAGTATTGCTTGCGAGTCTTGCTGCCACTTGTAATAAAAAGCAAGACAGTATGGTTGGTGCGGCTACATCATTCTCTTGTCGTAATACTAGCTATCACTTACCGGATGACTTGATACCGTACTCTTATCCTTTCTCTTCTACACAGAGCATGATGCTGTTTGGAGATTATCAATATGGTGCTCAACGTGATTTTAAAAAGCAATTATTATTTGGTGCTGAAGATTGTTCGACATCTGTAGGTAAAGCAACATACCTTACTACCGAACAAGTTGAAAGTATAAGTACTATCACTATGAAGGCAGCATATTCTAACCCAGGCAATGAATATCATTATAATCCCGTTACTTTTTTAAGAGGTGATATCAAAGATGAACAATTAAAATTAATCCAACCTGGTGATATTTACCTTGTGCGAGGCCATACAGCTATTATTGCATCAAATCCTGATAATAAGAGTAATATTACTACTTTACAATTTAATAGAGATATAGACTCAGTAGAAAATAAAATATTAGGCGGTGGGACGTATGATTACAACCTACTTGATAAGGTGCATAGACTAAAGGATGGTGTTTATATTTTGCGTCCTAATGTAGAACCGTTGCATGAATCTTGCTCGTTAAACGAGTTACTATATCGTCTATCCGCCAAAAACACTTCAAATCCTGATCATTTGTAATGGGATAGAGTTTTGACAACAAATTGCTAAGATTTTCAATAAAAATTAATAAGTTATGTTAATTTTTACTGATACATTTCTGTGTTGGTCTAATTTTGATATGGAGCTATTGTTAACGATTTTTTATCGTTCATCTAGTTTTTGCATGATGATATTTTTGATTTATGTGGAGTTAGACACGATTTGTAAATGATTTGCAATGCATCGTAAATTCAAACCAATAGCAGAGATTATTGGATTGATAATATCTCCTATCATACCTTTCAAGAAGTTTCTACCCATCCGACCATATTGCTTTAAGTGACCTATTATTGGTTCTATGGCACTGCGTCTCTTGATCATAGACTTGTCCTCTTGTAACAACTTCTTCCGCGTTTTTGGGGTATATACCTTACTCTTCTCCTTTACATTGCTACCACTATACCCAAGATCAACAAATGATTTCTTTATCTTGATTCCAGTGACACTCTCTACTGCTTCAAAGCTCTGATGCAATGTATGACCATCATAAGGATTATTATGAAACGATTTTGCGGATAAAACAAAATTTCTACGACCACTTACTACTACCGCTACTTTATTGCCAAACTCATATGGCTTGTTGCGTTTTCCCTTTCCTATACACTCTACTTCAGGGGCATGAAAACTATATAATACTTTGTTATCTTCTTTATATTGCTTTTTAGCTTCTCTTTTTAAAACAGATTGGTTATGTATTTGTTTTATTTTTTGCAATACTTCTTGATTTTTGAGAGACAAGTTTAATTGCTTATTTTTGATCTCACGCTCACATACTCTAATCAAACGACCCAGTAATATTTTTAAATGCTTCATTATTTTCCAACGCTTCTTGGCTTTACTATGTTCTTTATATTTCCATAGCTTTACTATATCGCGTTTATAGGTTCTAGCGTATGTTTCATTCAAATGTATACCCAAACTGTTGCAAAGCTTTACTATGCTAAGCCTAGCTTTATCCATTAAATAAACATCGTGTGGGTGTTTGATATTCTTAATTTGTACAGTCGTATCAGCGATGATTAATTCCAAATCTTTTTTTTTAATTGTGTTAGTTTTTATCCCAACCCTGATCAACTCCGATAATATCTCATTATATCCAGCTTCACCTAATACACTACGAAACCGTCGTATACTAGTTTCCGAGATAGCTATGTCTTTTTCTATATATTCCCACCCGCAGAAATACTGCCAATACATATTCTCTTTTAGCTCTTCCTCTGATAATGAATCTGAAAAATTATACATTGCTTGTAGCATCGTTATGCCAAGCATCACTCTATGACATTTTCTATTTCTACCAAATTTCTTAATACAAACATTTTTTGATAACCACTCTTCGAGCCTAGACCAATTTATTAATTCTCTTAATTTATATAGCTTATTATTTGGGTTTAATTCTTCTTTTAATTTATAACCAAACAGTTTCCCTTGTTCTTGCGATTTGATAATGTTGTCTATTGGCATTGACTGAAATCCATAAGGTTTATGACCATATTTTATCATTTTCTTACGGATTGTTGTATTACTTCTTGTCTTAAAACCATATTATCTATAAGGCTTGTAGAGTTTTGGCGGACGGACTTTTTAGATACCTCGTAGCTCTGCTGCGAGGAGCATCATTAATAATAAGTTTATCTTGTCTTACTTTCACTACTAAACAGTCAAAATATACTATAGGGTATACTGATTCAAGAGGTCTACTCTGCCAAATCTTGACCTCATCTATTACTTCATCTGTAATCCTGCTGATTAGGCTCTCACTGATCTCAGCTCCATATAATTCTTGCAATTGTGTTTTAATATCAGACACACTCATACCCTTCGCATATAACTGAAGTTTTGACAAAAATTCTAATTTTTCTGACTAAAGTGAAAATTTATATTTAAAGTTAAATATTTAGTGCTTTTATCAGCTTAAAAGCGATATTTCTACAATTTAAAGTAAATTATTTGATATATAATACAAATTATAGATTGATACACTCGCCACTTTTTTTAATAAAAATTTTTTGTCAAAACTTCAGATAAGGATATTATCTTTTGGTCTAAGCCATCTATTCTTGTTTGTTTCTTTGAGACTATTATAGGTTCAAATTTACCTTGTCTGTCTCTTGGAACATTTATCTCTATAGTACCATTCTCACTAATCAGATTCTTACTAAAACTACCATTCCTCGCATTCTCAGTTTCAGCTCTATCATACTTGCTATAACCTAAATGTTCTGACATCTCAGCATGCAGTGCTCGCTCTAAAATACCCTTGGTTAATTCCTTAATTAATCCATTCTGACTTAGTACTGTTTTTAAATCTACTCCGCCTTCTATCAGCAAATCTATTGCTTCATTTATTTTTTTATTCTTCTCTATTTGCATTTCTGTTACCTAGTCTATCCGCCAAAAACACTTCAAATCCTGATCATTTGTAATGGGATAGAGTTTTGACAACAAATTGCTAAGATTTTCAATAAAAATTAATAAGTTATGTTAATTTTTACTGATACATTTCTGTGTTGGTCTAATTTTGATATGGAGCTATTGTTAACGATTTTTTATCGTTCATCTAGTTTTTGCATGATGATATTTTTGATTTATGTGGAGTTAGACACGATTTGTAAATGATTTGCAATGCATCGTAAATTCAAACCAATAGCAGAGATTATTGGATTGATAATATCTCCTATCATACCTTTCAAGAAGTTTCTACCCATCCGACCATATTGCTTTAAGTGACCTATTATTGGTTCTATGGCACTGCGTCTCTTGATCATAGACTTGTCCTCTTGTAACAACTTCTTCCGCGTTTTTGGGGTATATACCTTACTCTTCTCCTTTACATTGCTACCACTATACCCAAGATCAACAAATGATTTCTTTATCTTGATTCCAGTGACACTCTCTACTGCTTCAAAGCTCTGATGCAATGTATGACCATCATAAGGATTATTATGAAACGATTTTGCGGATAAAACAAAATTTCTACGACCACTTACTACTACCGCTACTTTATTGCCAAACTCATATGGCTTGTTGCGTTTTCCCTTTCCTATACACTCTACTTCAGGGGCATGAAAACTATATCAGGAGTTTCGCACTTAGCAAATAATATGCTAATCTAGAGAAAAATAGTTTTAGATAAAAATGACAAGATCAAAATGTAGCAAAGATTTATATAAATCATTCTTACAAGCAAGTAGTGTAAGATATACTAGCAAAGCATTATCTGAAGTAAGTCCATTAGATCTATCGCACGATAGTGCAAGTCGATGGTTAAAGAGTAAGGATTTTCGCCCTAGCGAAATCTATAGCAAAGTGTCAAAATATATTGATCTGGAAGATCCTTGTTTATTAGTGGGAGATGACACCTTATTGTCAAAGCAATACAGTAAGAGGATCGAGCTTGTAAATTATCAATATTCTGGGGCTGTACATGATGTTATACCTGGTATAGGAATGGTAAACTTACTGCATTACAATACTCAAATTGATCAATCTACTCCTGTAGATTATAGAATATATGATAAAGAAACTGATGGTAAAACAAAGAACAAGCATTTTTGTGATATGCTTACTTTAGCTAAAGAAAGAGGTATCAAGCCTGATGCTATAGTTATGGATGCTTGGTATAGTGGTTTGGATAATTTAAAACATATACGTAATTTAGGTTGGATATGGGTTACCAACCTAAGAAAAAATAGAAAAGTTAATCGTAATGTTAGCTTGGAAACTTTAGAGATTCCCGATGAAGGGCTAAAAATTCACCTACGTGGATACGGTTGGGTTACGGTATTTAAGTTTGTGGCAAAAAATGGTCGCATTGATTACATAACAACTAATTTAGAGAATCCTACACGTGAGCAAATAGAGAAAATTGTTAAGGCGCGTTGGTCTATAGAAGTTTATCATCGAGAATTGAAACAAACTTGTGGTATTGAATGCTGTCAGGCACGCACGGGTCGAGCTCAAAGAAATCATATTTGCCTTGCTGTATTGGCCTGGCTTGATATGAACAAAAGGAGGATAAATGAAAACATTACTTTATATCAACAAACTTGGGAAGTTATAAAAACATCAATTCAGAACAACATTAAATGGCTTCTAACTAATACACAATTTTGCTAAGTGCGAAACTCCTGTATATAATACTTTGTTATCTTCTTTATATTGCTTTTTAGCTTCTCTTTTTAAAACAGATTGGTTATGTATTTGTTTTATTTTTTGCAATACTTCTTGATTTTTGAGAGACAAGTTTAATTGCTTATTTTTGATCTCACGCTCACATACTCTAATCAAACGACCCAGTAATATTTTTAAATGCTTCATTATTTTCCAACGCTTCTTGGCTTTACTATGTTCTTTATATTTCCATAGCTTTACTATATCGCGTTTATAGGTTCTAGCGTATGTTTCATTCAAATGTATACCCAAACTGTTGCAAAGCTTTACTATGCTAAGCCTAGCTTTATCCATTAAATAAACATCGTGTGGGTGTTTGATATTCTTAATTTGTACAGTCGTATCAGCGATGATTAATTCCAAATCTTTTTTTTTAATTGTGTTAGTTTTTATCCCAACCCTGATCAACTCCGATAATATCTCATTATATCCAGCTTCACCTAATACACTACGAAACCGTCGTATACTAGTTTCCGAGATAGCTATGTCTTTTTCTATATATTCCCACCCGCAGAAATACTGCCAATACATATTCTCTTTTAGCTCTTCCTCTGATAATGAATCTGAAAAATTATACATTGCTTGTAGCATCGTTATGCCAAGCATCACTCTATGACATTTTCTATTTCTACCAAATTTCTTAATACAAACATTTTTTGATAACCACTCTTCGAGCCTAGACCAATTTATTAATTCTCTTAATTTATATAGCTTATTATTTGGGTTTAATTCTTCTTTTAATTTATAACCAAACAGTTTCCCTTGTTCTTGCGATTTGATAATGTTGTCTATTGGCATTGACTGAAATCCATAAGGTTTATGACCATATTTTATCATTTTCTTACGGATTGTTGTATTACTTCTTGTCTTAAAACCATATTATCTATAAGGCTTGTAGAGTTTTGGCGGACGGACTACCTATATTTTTAATTACTTCTAATATAGGCTCAACAAAAATTTACACAATCATTGCAAAAGACTCATTATGCCAATCATCATTTTGAAAGTTATCGACCGGAACTTTGACTATACGGAAGTTTTTAGCTTTATAATTAGTTTTGATATAAAAATAATTCTCGTGATGAGCTACGTCATAAAATATATGACTCTCAAGAGGTCGTACCAATTTTGGCGTAAAACTCTCATCATGCATAGACATTGTATCAATTTCATTTCCATTGTAATCACCTGAATTAATGAATAAATATTCTCGGCTTGTCGATTTCTCACTGCTAACAAAATGAGCGGAGTTCTTTACTTCAAATATGAGCTTGTCGTTTGTTGCATCCTCGCCTAAACGATGAAACATTACTTTATCCCAGCGTTGATTCTCATTGATAGTAAGTATAGAAAAAGCCATTTAATTTCTCATGCCAGATTATAGTAGGGGCTACTTCTTTGACTATATCAGCTAAATATTTTTGTTCTTTGAGATCATATATTTTGATGTCATATTTTTCGTTACCAGTGAAATCGACACTATAAGCCATTAAATTTTGATCAGGTGACATTGCAACTTCACCAACATCGGTAAAGCCAGTATTTAAAAGATTAACGTCTAATATTATCTCTTCAAGAGCATTTATATTTTTATATTTTCGGCAATATATCGGATAGTTTTTATCTGCTTCTACTCTATGGTAATAGTAATAATCCTTTTTCTTAGTGTATGCGGATGTATCATCTAGCTTAATGCGTCCTTTTAATTCTTCAAAAATCTTTTCCTTATCATCTTGTAAATCAGTGAAAAAATGCTCAGTATATTTATTTTCAGCTTTTAAATGATCTAGGATTTTATTATCTTGTACATCTGGCCATTTGGGATCGCGTAGCCAGTGGTAATAATCATTATTATAGTTTTGTTTGTCAGCAATAGGTGGTTTCATATGTCAAATTTGTTTGTTATGGATTGGTTTTTCCGTCATTGCGAGAAGAAACTGAAAGTTTCGACGAAGCAATCTCAGGATGCTTTACAAGATTGCCACGCTCATTTCATTCGCTCGCAATGACGTTTTGTCACTAAACCCCTACATCAAACATCTTAAAAATAAATACTAACTCTTCAGCTGTTTCTTTAAGATAGTCAAAACGACCGGCAGAACCTTTATGCCCCGTATCCATATTTATTTTTAACAATAAGGGATTATTATCCGTTTTATATTCACGTAATTTTGCTACCCATTTTGCCGGTTCCCAATATCCTACACGTGGGTCTGATATACCGCAAGTAACAAATAGAGCAGGGTAGTTTTGCGGTTTCACGTTATCATAAGGCGAATAAGATTTGATATAGTCAAAATATTCTTTTTCCTTTGGATTACCCCATTCATTATATTCTAAAAGAGTTAGCGGTAGAGTCTCATCAAGCATGGTGTTAAGGACATCGACAAATGGCACGTGAGCGACGGCTACTTTATAGAGTTCTGGTTTCTCATTAAGAACATAGCCGATTAACATACCGCCGGCACTACCGCCTATTATTACTATATTATTTTTACTTGTATATTTTTCTTGAATGAGAGTTTCTGAGCAAGCTATAAAATCTTCAAAAGTTCTTTTTTTATTTAAGAATTTAGCAGCCTTATACCAATCATGCCCAAGATCATCACCACCTCTAATATGAGCAACTGCGTAAACAAAACCGCGATTGCTAAGTGTTACTGCCATATTTCTAAAGTTTACCGGTATTGCGATACCATAAGCTCCATAACCCATTAAAAATAAAGGATTTGAGCCATCTTTTTTGAATAAAGATTTTTTATAAAAGAGAGTGATAGGAACTTTAACGCCCTCATTATCTGCAAATATTCGCTCTACTTTATACTCATCAGGGTTAAAGCCAGATGGTATTTCCTGCTCTTTTAATATTGTTAGCTTATCGCTATCAAAATCATAGCTGTAAGTGGTGTTCGGTCTTGCAAGAGAAGAGTAGTTTAAGCGTATATCGTCTTCATCGAAATTAGTAGAATAGCCATTTGCTTGGAAGCTTTCGTCAGGAAAGGAAACGACTTTCTCTAAAGAGTCGCTAAATCTTTTTATTTTGACGAGCGGTAAGCCATTATCACGATAATTTAAAATAAGATAATTCTCTGTTATATCAAAATCTTTCAAATATTTATCTTGCTCTTCCTTAATATAATCATTATGCCAATCATCATTTTGAAAGTTATCGACCGGAACTTTGACTATACGGAAGTTTTTAGCTTTATAATGAGTTTTGATATAAAAATAACTCTCGTGATGAGCTACGTCATAAAATATATGACTCTCAAGAGGTCGTACCAATTTTGGCGTAAAACTCTCATCATGCATAGACATTGTATAAATTTCATTTCCATTGTAATCACCTGAATTAATGAATAAATATTCTCGGCTTGTCGATTTCTCACTGCTAACAAAATGAGCGGAGTTCTTTACTTCAAATATGAGCTTGTCGTTTGTTGCATCCTCGCCTAAACGATGAAACATTACTTTATCCCAGCGTTGATTCTCATTGATAGTAATATAGAAAAAGCCATTTAATTTCTCATGCCAGATTATAGTAGGGGCTACTTCTTTGACTATATCAGCTAAATATTTTTGTTCTTTGAGATCATATATTTTGATGTCATATTTTTCGTTACCAGTGAAATCGACACTATAAGCCATTAAATTTTGATCAGGTGACATTGCAACTTCACCAACATCGGTAAAGCCAGTATTTAAAAGATTAACGTCTAATATTATCTCTTCAAGAGCATTTATATTTTTATATTTTCGGCAATATATCGGATAGTTTTTATCTGCTTCTACTCTATGGTAATAGTAATAATCCTTTTTCTTAGTGTATGCGGATGTATCATCTAGCTTAATGCGTCCTTTTAATTCTTCAAAAATCTTTTCCTTATCATCTTGTAAATCAGTGAAAAAATGCTCAGTATATTTATTTTCAGCTTTTAAATGATCTAGGATTTTATTATCTTGTACATCTGGCCATTTGGGATCGCGTAGCCAGTGGTAATAATCATTATTATAGTTTTGTTTGTCAGCAATAGGTGGTTTCATATGTCAAATTTGTTTGTTATGGATTGGTTTTTCCGTCATTGCGAGAAGAAACTGTAAGTTTCGACGAAGCAATCTCGTTATTATTTCCTGAGATTGCCACGCTCCTTTGCAGTCGCTCGCAATGACGACTACAGTACTAAAATCAGGCTAACTAACATCAATACTACAATAAATATAGCAGTTTGACCATTATGCCAAGTAGATATTTTACTTAAAGTATCTTGCCAGAAAGCTTTAAAATTAAAATACTCATCTTCCTCTATTTCATCACTTTTTGCTTCTTTATATTTTGTGATACCGAAGTAAATAATTTTTTGTATATAGCGGTATAGATCAAGGTTAATATTTTTTGTTAAAATACGTGGTGATGAGCGAAATAGTAAAGCTAGAAAGAATGCAATTAAGATAATTGATAAGTGATTATTTACATCAGAAATTTGAACAGGATAAAATGCACATATTGCTAAGGTTATAAGGCAATAGAAAAGGTATAACCATGGTGTGACGTTACTAGATTCCTGCTTTCGCAGGAATGACATTAATCTCATTTCCGAAACCAAGCTAAATAATATAGTACAGGTTGCTATTTTAAAGAAAATCATAATATAGTTTTCGTTTAAAGCATTTACTAGTTCTAATTTAATATAAGAAGAATTAATTGGAAGTATGGAGCTATATATTAATATGGTAAGTACAAATCCAATTAATAAAATAGGATTATATTTAGTAGTTTTAAGGTCTCGATAATTTTTAATATCGTTTGAACCTTCTATAATAGCAAAATATAAAGCAAATACCCCGTTATATAATATATGCATAAATATAAAAATCGGAATAAGATATAAGGTTCTAGGAGAGTTTATTCCTATAGCTGCTAAAATAAACCCAAGCTGCGAAACGGTAAGATAGCATATTAGCCTTCTGAGGTTTTTTTCTATTAAAGCAAATATTAAACCATAAATGATCATAGCTAGACCACAAAATTTAAGTATTTCAAGACCACTAAATAATTTAAATATTGTGATTAATGCGATTTTAGTAGTGAAGCTAAGTAAATAAATCATCCCGCTGCTTGAGGCTTTAGGATAACAATTAACTACCCATCCGTTGAAGAAAATAGTTGAAGCATTAATTAAGCAGCCTGCAAGTATTAATATTGCCGGTAATTCAGAATTATATACCGCTGTTGTCAACGGAATGAAAGCGGTATTCGCTGTTTCGTTCATTAACAAGCTCATGCCAATTAGAATCAACCCGCTACTAAATAAGTGGGTTAGGAAATACTGCCTAGTATGTTTTACACTACGACTTCCTATAAAAATAATTATGCAGGCAAAAATTGTCATAAATTCTAACGAAATTATCATAGAGATAAAATCGCCTGAAAATAAGCAAATGAGAGATGAAAGGCAATATAAACTACCGATTAAACTTTCAAATTTTCTATTTTGAGAAATCGCATATAAACTTGCGATAGCGGTAATTAGTAAAAATGCTACCGCTATTAATTGGTTTTGCGTGCTAAAGTCGAACACTAGCTCAAAATTAGCAAGAAAAAATGATAGTTTAGTGTTTTGAAACATTTTAATCTTGGCTCTGTTTCATCAATTGTGTAAATTTCGTGAGCCATTAAATCCTACCATCAAATTTGATCATAAAATGAGCCATAGCTTCATTCCAATTGGGGTGTAGAAGTCAAGATTTGATCTTACAGACACTATAAATTTCGCACCTGATTGTCAGTTAAATTTTGACTGTCAGATACATATTCAAGATACAAGATTTCATTATTCTTTTCAACAGCTAATTTCTTACTATCCTGAAAAGTTTGCATAGGAGTTTTACCATAACAATATTTACCAGAATGAGGTCTTTCATTATTGAAATGCTCTAACCAAATATCAAGATCTAATTGTAAATCATCAAGATCTGTATAAATCTTTTTTCGCATAGCCGTATCAAAGAATTCTTGTTTCATGGTTTTATTAAAACGCTCACACATACCATTTGTTTGGGGAGAATATGCCTTAGTTGTAGTATGTTCTATACCTTCTATGCTAAGAAATAACTCAAAAGCATGATGCTCTATATTCCCCTTATATTCTGACCCACGATCTGTAAGAATACGCAGTATTGGTATCCCTTGGCTCTCATAACCTGAATTCTGGATTAATCTAGGTTTGGCAGTAAGTATTTACAAGGGATAGAAGATACTCTATATAATTTTTAGCAAAAAAACAAGAGTATCCCCATGAAGAAAGATATTACTGCATTATTTTGTTTTGTCGATGATTTTTGTAAAATTAGCGAGCAGTGGATTAATAAATCATTTCTACCATTAATCTCTCAGGGTTTAATTCCCCGAAGCTCTGCTTCGTGATATCATAAGAAACAACTAAAACTTTTTTAGATACCTCGTAGCTCTGCTGCGAGGAGCATCATTTAAATATAGATATATCATGGCTCATTTAACGATATATGAACTCAAGAGAATGAGGCATAATTATAGACCAGATAGGGCTAACACACTTGCTTGCAGTTTAAGGCAAGGTAAGAGAAAAAGAAAATTAGATATTGATAATAATTTACGAGCAGAAATAATAAAGCAGTTAACACAGGGTATTTCACCAGATATAATTTCAGGTAGACGTAAACTATCACGAGATACTGTCAATATTTCTACAGAGAGTATATACCAGTTTATTTATACATCTCCTATAGCACAAAGGCAAAAATTATATTTATCTTTAGCAAGAAAAAGGAAAAATAGGTTGCATCATGGTACAAGAATCAGAAACAAAAGAATTACAATACCAAATCGAGTTTCCATTACTGAAAGACCAGAGATAAATAGAAAGATAGCAGCAATAGGTCATTTAGAAGGTGATTTAACTTTTAACAAAGGTAATCAAAGTCGTAATATAGGCGCTCTTGTGGATATCAGAACACAAAAAGTGTTTCTCACTTTAAACCGTTCAAAAAGAACACAAGATGTGATTGGTAACATGAATAAAAAACTTAAACAATTGTCGCATATAATCAAAAGCATAACGTTAGATAATGGCAAAGAATTTACCAATCATGAACAACTATTGCCAAAATCTGAACGAAAAGTATATTTTTGCAATCCTTATTCTCCATGGCAAAAACCATTGATAGAGAAGATTAACTCAATGGTGCACAGAGTATACTCTAAATCTTTAGATATAAAAAAATTAACAATAAAGCAATTACAAGAAATTGAGGATTTTTTAAATAATTTACCAAGAAAAGTGCTCGGTTATAAAACACCCAATGAGGTATGGGAAGAAAATATAAATCTGGCTTAATTAATACTGGAATTTACCAAGTGTGTTAGCCCTATCTGGTCTATAATTATGCCTCATTCTCTTGAGTTCATAACATATAGTGCTTTTATCACGGCCAATCTTTGTCCCTATATATCGCGAGCTATAACCACTCTTATTCATTTCGTATATTTTAAATCTTTCATCTATCGTTAAATGAGCCATGATATATCTATATTTAAATGATGCTCCTCGCAGCAGAGCTACGAGGTATCTAAAAAAGTTTTAGTTGTTTCTTATGATATCACGAAGCAGAGCTTCGGGGAATTAAACCCTGAGAGATTAAAAATTGATTATATCTGGCTTAATTAATTATAGAACTTTCCCTTTGTTGAGCCAGATTTAGTCCAATATTGATCAAGTAAGTAGCTATAGATCTTATGCTCACTATCGTTTCGAGAAGTAGATTTTTTCTTATGTGGGTAAATAGCTTCTATACCCATCATCCTCATATATTTCAGTACTCGATCTTTACCGACAATAAAACCATCTTCTAGTAACTGTTGATGAATATAGCGATAACCAAATTCAGGATTATCTGTATATATTTCATCTATTCTATTTAAAATACTTAATTTATTTATACTCATCTCCTTGGATTTATAGTAGGCTGTAGATCGACTAATCTTTAATAGTTCACACTGTCTTGATTTTGAGAGTTGATTTAGCTTGGAGTGTACAAGACTCTTTTTATTTGATAAATCCAAGCTTTTGAGCTTTCCCACGGCCCAGTCCCTCTCAACTGTGATTCTACCAAGAGCTTTAGCAAGTTCATCATTTTGCTCTTGTAAATGATTTATTTGTTCTTGATATTCACTCAAAACTTTAGCGGGTTCAAAAGCTAATGCCGCATTACCTAAAAACTGTTTTTTCCAATTTTGAATTGTTTTAACACTTATTGCATATTTTGAAGCTAACTGACCAAGTGTCGACTCCTCTTTTATTAATTCTAATACTATCCCCGTTTTTTCTGAAGCACTGAAAATTTTTACTTTATTTTTCTTCATCTTTCCTCTTAAGTTTATTGCTATTTATTCTAACTTATTGCGGAAACACACTCCTTCATTTTTTTGTCCAATTTTTTCATGTATGGACCTCCTGTAGAATGCAAGAAAAAAATAACATCAATAATAAAAACAAACAAATGCAGTCATGTATCCGGCTTATATAGCTAACGCGGAAAGGTTTTTACCATAGTTTTTGTATTTACTCACATATTCACCAGATCTAAATCCTATTAAACATTGCTGGACTAACTTTAAAAACTGTTTACGTAAAATTATTGATCAATGCCTAAGTTTTTCCTAATCTGTGGTAGAAACATTTCCGTGTTAGCTATAGCTGATAAATCAACCTAATTTATTCTACAGCCCTGATGGAATTCGCTGGCTTACAAACTATATACTTATCAGTCCATCGGCTTCTAAAAGAGCCACTGAAAAACGCAGTTTTTTTGTAAGCTAAGGTTTGTCTTATTTACCATCAATATTAATTATCTCAAGCATATTTCGGGTTGGAATCTCTTACATAGTCTATCCGCCAAAAACACTTCAAATCCTGATCATTTGTAATGGGATAGAGTTTTGACAACAAATTGCTAAGATTTTCAATAAAAATTAATAAGTTATGTTAATTTTTACTGATACATTTCTGTGTTGGTCTAATTTTGATATGGAGCTATTGTTAACGATTTTTTATCGTTCATCTAGTTTTTGCATGATGATATTTTTGATTTATGTGGAGTTAGACACGATTTGTAAATGATTTGCAATGCATCGTAAATTCAAACCAATAGCAGAGATTATTGGATTGATAATATCTCCTATCATACCTTTCAAGAAGTTTCTACCCATCCGACCATATTGCTTTAAGTGACCTATTATTGGTTCTATGGCACTGCGTCTCTTGATCATAGACTTGTCCTCTTGTAACAACTTCTTCCGCGTTTTTGGGGTATATACCTTACTCTTCTCCTTTACATTGCTACCACTATACCCAAGATCAACAAATGATTTCTTTATCTTGATTCCAGTGACACTCTCTACTGCTTCAAAGCTCTGATGCAATGTATGACCATCATAAGGATTATTATGAAACGATTTTGCGGATAAAACAAAATTTCTACGACCACTTACTACTACCGCTACTTTATTGCCAAACTCATATGGCTTGTTGCGTTTTCCCTTTCCTATACACTCTACTTCAGGGGCATGAAAACTATATAATACTTTGTTATCTTCTTTATATTGCTTTTTAGCTTCTCTTTTTAAAACAGATTGGTTATGTATTTGTTTTATTTTTTGCAATACTTCTTGATTTTTGAGAGACAAGTTTAATTGCTTATTTTTGATCTCACGCTCACATACTCTAATCAAACGACCCAGTAATATTTTTAAATGCTTCATTATTTTCCAACGCTTCTTGGCTTTACTATGTTCTTTATATTTCCATAGCTTTACTATATCGCGTTTATAGGTTCTAGCGTATGTTTCATTCAAATGTATACCCAAACTGTTGCAAAGCTTTACTATGCTAAGCCTAGCTTTATCCATTAAATAAACATCGTGTGGGTGTTTGATATTCTTAATTTGTACAGTCGTATCAGCGATGATTAATTCCAAATCTTTTTTTTTAATTGTGTTAGTTTTTATCCCAACCCTGATCAACTCCGATAATATCTCATTATATCCAGCTTCACCTAATACACTACGAAACCGTCGTATACTAGTTTCCGAGATAGCTATGTCTTTTTCTATATATTCCCACCCGCAGAAATACTGCCAATACATATTCTCTTTTAGCTCTTCCTCTGATAATGAATCTGAAAAATTATACATTGCTTGTAGCATCGTTATGCCAAGCATCACTCTATGACATTTTCTATTTCTACCAAATTTCTTAATACAAACATTTTTTGATAACCACTCTTCGAGCCTAGACCAATTTATTAATTCTCTTAATTTATATAGCTTATTATTTGGGTTTAATTCTTCTTTTAATTTATAACCAAACAGTTTCCCTTGTTCTTGCGATTTGATAATGTTGTCTATTGGCATTGACTGAAATCCATAAGGTTTATGACCATATTTTATCATTTTCTTACGGATTGTTGTATTACTTCTTGTCTTAAAACCATATTATCTATAAGGCTTGTAGAGTTTTGGCGGACGGACTATGTTAATTTTTACTGATACATTTCTGTGTTGGTCTAATTTTGATATGGAGCTATTGTTAACGATTTTTTATCGTTCATCTAGTTTTTGCATGATGATATTTTTGATTTATGTGGAGTTAGACACGATTTGTAAATGATTTGCAATGCATCGTAAATTCAAACCAATAGCAGAGATTATTGGATTGATAATATCTCCTATCATACCTTTCAAGAAGTTTCTACCCATCCGACCATATTGCTTTAAGTGACCTATTATTGGTTCTATGGCACTGCGTCTCTTGATCATAGACTTGTCCTCTTGTAACAACTTCTTCCGCGTTTTTGGGGTATATACCTTACTCTTCTCCTTTACATTGCTACCACTATACCCAAGATCAACAAATGATTTCTTTATCTTGATTCCAGTGACACTCTCTACTGCTTCAAAGCTCTGATGCAATGTATGACCATCATAAGGATTATTATGAAACGATTTTGCGGATAAAACAAAATTTCTACGACCACTTACTACTACCGCTACTTTATTGCCAAACTCATATGGCTTGTTGCGTTTTCCCTTTCCTATACACTCTACTTCAGGGGCATGAAAACTATATAGTCTATCCGCCAAAAACACTTCAAATCCTGATCATTTGTAATGGGATAGAGTTTTGACAACAAATTGCTAAGATTTTCAATAAAAATTAATAAGTTATGTTAATTTTTACTGATACATTTCTGTGTTGGTCTAATTTTGATATGGAGCTATTGTTAACGATTTTTTATCGTTCATCTAGTTTTTGCATGATGATATTTTTGATTTATGTGGAGTTAGACACGATTTGTAAATGATTTGCAATGCATCGTAAATTCAAACCAATAGCAGAGATTATTGGATTGATAATATCTCCTATCATACCTTTCAAGAAGTTTCTACCCATCCGACCATATTGCTTTAAGTGACCTATTATTGGTTCTATGGCACTGCGTCTCTTGATCATAGACTTGTCCTCTTGTAACAACTTCTTCCGCGTTTTTGGGGTATATACCTTACTCTTCTCCTTTACATTGCTACCACTATACCCAAGATCAACAAATGATTTCTTTATCTTGATTCCAGTGACACTCTCTACTGCTTCAAAGCTCTGATGCAATGTATGACCATCATAAGGATTATTATGAAACGATTTTGCGGATAAAACAAAATTTCTACGACCACTTACTACTACCGCTACTTTATTGCCAAACTCATATGGCTTGTTGCGTTTTCCCTTTCCTATACACTCTACTTCAGGGGCATGAAAACTATATAATACTTTGTTATCTTCTTTATATTGCTTTTTAGCTTCTCTTTTTAAAACAGATTGGTTATGTATTTGTTTTATTTTTTGCAATACTTCTTGATTTTTGAGAGACAAGTTTAATTGCTTATTTTTGATCTCACGCTCACATACTCTAATCAAACGACCCAGTAATATTTTTAAATGCTTCATTATTTTCCAACGCTTCTTGGCTTTACTATGTTCTTTATATTTCCATAGCTTTACTATATCGCGTTTATAGGTTCTAGCGTATGTTTCATTCAAATGTATACCCAAACTGTTGCAAAGCTTTACTATGCTAAGCCTAGCTTTATCCATTAAATAAACATCGTGTGGGTGTTTGATATTCTTAATTTGTACAGTCGTATCAGCGATGATTAATTCCAAATCTTTTTTTTTAATTGTGTTAGTTTTTATCCCAACCCTGATCAACTCCGATAATATCTCATTATATCCAGCTTCACCTAATACACTACGAAACCGTCGTATACTAGTTTCCGAGATAGCTATGTCTTTTTCTATATATTCCCACCCGCAGAAATACTGCCAATACATATTCTCTTTTAGCTCTTCCTCTGATAATGAATCTGAAAAATTATACATTGCTTGTAGCATCGTTATGCCAAGCATCACTCTATGACATTTTCTATTTCTACCAAATTTCTTAATACAAACATTTTTTGATAACCACTCTTCGAGCCTAGACCAATTTATTAATTCTCTTAATTTATATAGCTTATTATTTGGGTTTAATTCTTCTTTTAATTTATAACCAAACAGTTTCCCTTGTTCTTGCGATTTGATAATGTTGTCTATTGGCATTGACTGAAATCCATAAGGTTTATGACCATATTTTATCATTTTCTTACGGATTGTTGTATTACTTCTTGTCTTAAAACCATATTATCTATAAGGCTTGTAGAGTTTTGGCGGACGGACTACATATTGTTTTGCTTTTACCTATTCATTATATAAATCACCATTTATTTTACTTATAAGTGCTATGCTACACACTCTTTAGCTACAAACTTTACTCTCTACATAATCATCTCCTGATCTTAGTACAGCAAACACCACTCTTGCCAACTTATTAGCTATGGCAACTGTCGTTTTATTATGGCTACTTCGCTCAGATAAATTAAACATCCATTTCGTAAATTGGCTAAAATCTTTTTTAGATTTCTGTTCTTCCGATGTAAATCTTATCTTGGCATTTAGTACAGCTCTAGCCCCTTGAATTAATAAAGTGCGTAAGTATACATCACCTCGCTTGCTAATTCCCAGCAGCTTATCCTTCCCACCACTTGAATGTTGTCTTGGCACTAATCCTAGCCATGCCGATAATTGCCTGCCATTCTCAAAACTTGTAGCATTACCTATTGATGCTATTAAAGCAGTAGCAGTAATTAAACCAAGACCAGGTATAGCTCTTAATCGTTGATATTGAGTTAGGTTACTTGCTATCATTGTTAATCGTTTTTCTATCTCTTTTATTTTTCTGTTATTATCTAAGAATTCTTCTTTTAGTTCACTAAATGTTTGATAACTTAACTGGCTTAATTTCCCTGCATCTAAAATCTCAATTAATTTTGTGATAACCTTATTAATGCCTTGAGGAACAATAAAACCAAACTCATGTAGTAGCCCCCTAATTTCATTAGCAAGTGCTGTACGATTTTTTACCAATCTCTCTCTTACCCTATGTATTGATAAAATTTCTTGTTGCTCTATAGTTTTAATTGCAACAAATCTCATATTAGGTCTTGTCACGGCTTCACATATCGCTTCAGCATCTGCTTGATCATTTTTATTAGTTTTAACATATGGTTTGACAAATTGCGGTGCCATTAGTTTTACTTCATGCCCTAATTTAGTTATTTCTCTTGCCCAATAACTAGAACCACCACAAGCTTCCATCCCTACTAAACATTGTGGTAAATTAGCCATAAATGTCAAAACCTGATCTCTCATCAATTTTTTCTTTAATACTGTCTTGCCATTTTTATCTACACCATGAATTTGAAAAATTCTTTTTGCAATATCTATACCAATTGTAGTAACCTCCATATGGACCTCCTTAATTGTTGTTTTAATATGTTAAATATTAACCCTAGAAGATTAGCAACTGCTTTTCATTCTCTATATCAGGAGGTCCATACCATTAGTCCATTATACAGTAGGTAAACATGGTGATGAGCAGAAATTACGTAATTATGTACAGAATCAAGGTTCAGGCAAACCTTCTTATAAACTGAAGTTTTGACAAAAATTCTAATTTTTCTGACTAAAGTAAAAATTTATATTTAAAGTTAAATATTTAGTGCTTTTATCAGCTTAAAAGCGATATTTCTACAATTTAAAGTAAATTATTTGATATATAATACAAATTATAGATTGATACACTCGCCACTTTTTTTAATCTCTCAGGGTTTAATTCCCCGAAGCTCTGCTTCGTGATATACTACTTGAATGGAAGAAAGCAGTTATATACATAAGAGTCATAATGTCACAGTACTAATATATCATTTAGTAACGCCGGCAAAGTATAGAAGAGTAATATTCAATCAAGAACTAGATGATTATTTGTGTAAAATTTGTGAGCACATAGAAGATCGTTATGAAATTAGATTTTTAGAAATAGGAGTAGATAAAGATCACGTACATTTTTTATTACAGTCAATACCAATGTATAGCCCAACAAAAATAACTCAAATCATAAAAAGTATTACTTCTAACCTGAATTCTGGATTAGCTAATTTTGAGATATAGCAGGTTTGTTAGGTTTCATACAGTATGCAATTAGGGCGGATAAGATATGTACAAAGGCATTCCAAATTGATCTATGTCTTGTATGTTCGATCTCGAAAGCACCCCAGGAGTTTCGCACTTAGCAAAATTGTGTATTAGTTAGAAGCCATTTAATGTTGTTCTGAATTGATGTTTTTATAACTTCCCAAGTTTGTTGATATAAAGTAATGTTTTCATTTATCCTCCTTTTGTTCATATCAAGCCAGGCCAATACAGCAAGGCAAATATGATTTCTTTGAGCTCGACCCGTGCGTGCCTGACAGCATTCAATACCACAAGTTTGTTTCAATTCTCGATGATAAACTTCTATAGACCAACGCGCCTTAACAATTTTCTCTATTTGCTCACGTGTAGGATTCTCTAAATTAGTTGTTATGTAATCAATGCGACCATTTTTTGCCACAAACTTAAATACCGTAACCCAACCGTATCCACGTAGGTGAATTTTTAGCCCTTCATCGGGAATCTCTAAAGTTTCCAAGCTAACATTACGATTAACTTTTCTATTTTTTCTTAGGTTGGTAACCCATATCCAACCTAAATTACGTATATGTTTTAAATTATCCAAACCACTATACCAAGCATCCATAACTATAGCATCAGGCTTGATACCTCTTTCTTTAGCTAAAGTAAGCATATCACAAAAATGCTCGTTCTTTGTTTTACCATCAGTTTCTTTATCATATATTCTATAATCTACAGGAGTAGATTGATCAATTTGAGTATTGTAATGCAGTAAGTTTACCATTCCTATACCAGGTATAACATCATGTACAGCCCCAGAATATTGATAATTTACAAGCTCGATCCTCTTACTGTATTGCTTTGACAATAAGGTGTCATCTCCCACTAATAAACAAGGATCTTCCAGATCAATATATTTTGACACTTTGCTATAGATTTCGCTAGGGCGAAAATCCTTACTCTTTAACCATCGACTTGCACTATCGTGCGATAGATCTAATGGACTTACTTCAGATAATGCTTTGCTAGTATATCTTACACTACTTGCTTGTAAGAATGATTTATATAAATCTTTGCTACATTTTGATCTTGTCATTTTTATCTAAAACTATTTTTCTCTAGATTAGCATATTATTTGCTAAGTGCGAAACTCCTGCACCCTTCAGCACACTAAATACTGTTTCGATAATTGAGCGTTTGCGTAATAATATTTTTTCAAATAATGGCATAAGTTTATTCTGCATTTTCTTCTTTATGCCATTTACTAACTTGATTCCTTTGCTGTATAGATCATCAAAGAGCTCCTGTTTGATATAACCCTTATCGCCAAACAATAATCCCGTGATATGTTTGGTGATTATCGAAACCGGCGCTCTATCATCTACATTACCAGGTGTTAGTTTTAGACCTTGAATCTCACCTTTTTCGTTAATAACCAAATGTAATTTTAGACCAAAAAACCAACTTTTTGTTGTTTTACCCAAAGCAGCAATACCGGCAAAGACTTTATTACGAGAGATTCTTTTTCGATGACAAACCTCTAAAGATGTGGCGTCAATATAAGAAACTCCCGTAGATTGAGCTGCCTGCATATACCATTCAAGTAATAAAACTAAATAACTCAGAACTCTTGGTTTTAGAGCTATAAAACGAGTATATGATGGAAGAGTTACAAAGTCTGATTTATATAATTGTAGATAGGACATATAAAAATATTTAAAGTTTTTACAAGGTGATTGATGGTATAAAAGCACTATTATTAACAGCTCAGAATAGCTTATTTCAGGCTTGCTTGTAGGGTTTTTATTAATCTCTCAGGGTTTAATTCCCCGAAGCTCTGCTTCGTGATATCATAAGAAACAACTAAAACTTTTTTAGATACCTCGTAGCTCTGCTGCGAGGAGCATCATTAAATTCGCAGAACTAAATTTGCCTATCCCCGAGGCAAGCCTACGGGGTATTTACGGCAAATTTTCCTGCGGACCGTCCTGCTTTGATTCAAATAATCGTGGCAAGCCACGGGGAATTTAACCCAACAGGGATTAACCCACTGCTCGCTAATTTTACAAAAATCATCGACAAAACAAAATAATGCAGTAATATCTTTCTTCATGGGGATACTCTTGTTTTTTTGCTAAAAATTATATAGAGTATCTTCTATCCCTTGTAAATACTTACTTCCAAACCTAGATTAATCCAGAATTCAGGTTTCTAAGAAAATGTTTGAGAAATATCCAAATCTTAAAGAAAAATTATGGGGAAGTGAGTTTTGGAGTAAAGGATATTTTATGAGCACAGTAGGTAAACATGGTGATGAGCAGAAATTACGTAATTATGTACAGAATCAAGGTTCAGGCAAACCTTCTTATAAACCTGAATTCTGGATTAATCTAGGTTTGGAAGTAAGTATTTACAAGGGATAGAAGATACTCTATATAATTTTTAGCAAAAAAACAAGAGTATCCCCATGAAGAAAGATATTACTGCATTATTTTGTTTTGTCGATGATTTTTGTAAAATTAGCGAGCAGTGGATTAATAAATCATTTCTACCATTAATCTCTCAGGGTTTAATTCCCCGAAGCTCTGCTTCGTGATATCATAAGAAACAACTAAAACTTTTTTAGATACCTCGTAGCTCTGCTGCGAGGAGCATCATTTGAATTTTTTATAAATAACTTAAAGGAAATAATTTATGTCGACAAATGGGCAAGACAGTAACACAAATAATAATGATACAATAGAGATACAAGAAACTGAAATTGTACCTGTAGAGACTACGAATTCTTTACAATCGGGGTTAACAAGCTTAATACCGATGGTGTTAATTTTTGCGGTATTTTATTTCTTACTATTACGTCCACAAGAAAAACGTCGTAAAGAAAGAGAGAAGTTAGTAAGCGAAGTTGAAAAGGGTGAAGAAGTGCTAACAAATAGTGGTATTTACGGGATCGTTACTAAAGTTAGCGAAAGCGAACCTAACATTGAAGTTGAGATAGCAAAAGATGTACGTATTAAAGTTTTAAAAAGTGCTATTGTTGATATAACTAGCCGTTCTAAAGATGTAGCAGTTAAAAAGGAAGACAGTAAAAATAATAAAAAAGATAAGAAGGTAAGCGGTGCAAAATCTTCCTAAGTGGAAAATTTTCCTTTCAATTATATGTACGATTTTTGCAGTTATTTGTGCTTTACCGAATTTTACACAGGTAAAGTCCAAATATCTGCCTCATGATTCAGTAAATTTAGGGCTTGACCTTAGGGGTGGAGCACATTTATTGCTTGATGTTGATTTCGATACTTATCTTAATGATACTATGGAAAATTTGGCCGATACTTTACGTAAAAGCTTCCGTGAAGATAAAATTGGTTATAAAAATCTATTGGTTAAGCAGAATAATATTCAGTTAGAGCTGAGGTCGCAGGAAGAATTAAAGCCATTAAAGAAAATAATTAGCAAAATTGATCCTGAGATTAATGTTGAAGCAAATGATAATAGAATAAAACTTTCCTACAGCGAATCTAGATTAAGTGAGCTACTTAATAAAGTAGTCGATCAATCTATTGAGATTGTCAGAATGCGAGTTGATAGTACTGGTACTAAAGAGCCTATACTGCAAAAGCAAGGTGATAGGCGTATATTATTACAAGTTCCTGGTGAAGAAGATCCAACCTATTTAAAAAATATTTTAGGTAAAACTGCTAAGTTAACTTTTCATTTGGTTGATGAAAATGCTAATGTTGAAGAAGCGGTAAAAGGTCATGTGCCTATGGGTTCAATGCTTGTTCAAGGGGATAGAATGGGTTATTTAGTTGTAAAGAAAAAAGCTATTTTAGGTGGTGATTCATTAACAACTGCCGCAGCCTCTTTTGATCAGCATTCACAAGCAGTGGTATCATTTTCTTTTAATAGTTTGGGTAGTAAATTATTTGGTGAAGTTACTAAAAATAATGTTGGAAAGCATCTTGCTATAGTTTTAGATAATAAGCTACTTAGTGCTCCAACAATAAATCAACCAATTATGGGTGGTAGTGGTATAATCTCAGGTGATTTTACTGTTGAATCGGCAAATGAACTTGCGTTATTATTACGTGCCGGCTCGCTGCCTGCACCACTTAAAATTATCGAGGAAAGAAGTATCGGACCAAATCTTGGAGCTGATTCTATAGAATCCGGAAAAAAAGCAGGAATAATTGGTTTTGCAGCAGTTTGTATATTTATGGTTTGGTCTTATGGCTTGCTTGGTTTATTTGCAAATATAGCTTTAAGTCTTGCTATGTTATATGTTTTAGCCTTATTGTCGCTTTTCCAAGCTACCTTAACTCTACCAGGGATTGCTGGGATAATACTTACTATGGGTATGGCTGTTGATGCTAATGTATTGATTTACGAGCGAATAAAGGAAGAGCTAAATAAAGGAACTTCCAACCTTTATGCTATAAAAACCGGTTTTGAATCAGCCTTTGCCACTATTTTAGATTCTAACCTTACTACTTTGATTGTTGCTTTTTTACTTTATATATTTGGAGTGGGAGCAATAAAAGGATTTGCTGTGGCATTAACAATCGGGATTATATCATCGATGTTTTCAGCAATTATTATTACTAAATTACTAATAGATATTTGGGTAAAATATTTTAAACCTCAAAAACTAGGTCTTGTATAAGATTTGGGGATATAAAAAATGCAATCAAATGTTATAAAAATTATTATTGGAATTAGTCTATTAATAGGCGTTGGAGCATTATATTTGTTATTATCTTTAAAGACTCCTGATAAGCCTCTTGCTGGTCAGGTAAATATTTATGAAGATAATGCAGAAATCGGTGGTGACTTTGAATTAATAGATCAAAATGGTGAAATATTTAGCAGTGATGAATTAAAAGGTAAATTAAGCCTTATATATTTTGGATTTACTAGCTGTCCTGATATATGCCCAACTTCTTTAAATAAAATAACAAAAGCGGTGGAAATTTTAAGCGAAAATAAGATAGATATAGTACCGGTTTTTATTACTATTGATCCAAGCCGCGATACTCCGGCAGTATTAAAGGAATATTTAAAACATTTTCATCCTAAATTTATTGGACTTACAGGTAATGAGAAGCAAATAAGAGAAGTAGCAGATAAGTTTAAGGTTTATTATGCTAAGGCTGCTAGTGAAAATGATCATGACCAGGATTATATGCTAGATCATTCCTCTTTTACTTATTTGATGAATGAAAATGGAAAATATCTAAAGCATTTTTATTTAGATTCTGCTCCTAGCGAAATTATGGAATTTTTAAAAAGTAACTGATGAATAATTATTTGTTAGTAGCATATATATTTACCTTTTTAAGTCTGGGAGTATTGTTAGTTAGTAGCTTTGTAAGTTATAAGAAAGAGAAAAAAAATACTGATGCAAAAAGGAGCAAAAAATAGGTTAATAACTATCATTATTTGCTTTTGTTCAGCAGTAATCGGAATTAGTATAATACTTTATAATTTAGAAAAAAGTATAGTATTTTTCGTGCCGCCATCAAAAATTAATGAAGTAGAGCAGGGGAAAGAGCTAAGAGTCGGCGGGCTAGTTAAAGTAGATTCAATAAATAAAATTGCGGCTGATAAAATAAGTTTTGTTATCACAGACAGTATTAAAGACTTAGAAATATTATATCAAGGAGTGCTGCCTGCCTTATTTCGTGAGAATCAGGGTATTATCGCTATCGGTCAATTATCAAATGGCAAGTTTATAGCAAGGGAGCTGCTAGCAAAGCATGATGAGAATTACCGACCTCCGAATACTGTCATTCCCGCAGAAGCGGGAATCTAGAAAAAAATCTGTCATACTAGCTCACTTGACCGCGGTATCTCAGGACACATGCTATGGCACAAGATCCCGTGATCAAGTCACGGGATGACAATATAATTGACTGGATTCCCGCTTTTAGCTAGGAATGACAAATGAGCTATTAAATAACATAAAACAATTATAACAAAAAAATAAAACATGTTCATAGATAAAATTAAAGCAAAAGCAAATAACGACGAAATAAATGTAATTATTGAAATACCGATGAATAGTGGTCCGATTAAGTATGAATTCGATAAAGAATCAGGAGCGGTTTTTGTTGATCGTTTCATGCAAACTACAATGAGCTATCCCTGTAATTACGGTTTTATTCCGCATACTCTTTCTAATGATGGTGATCCAGTAGATGTACTTGTTGTATCGCATCATCCAGTAGTGCCTGGTTCAGTAATTAAGTGCCGAGCTGTTGGGGTATTAATGATGGAAGATGAATCGGGTTTTGATGAGAAAATTATTGCCGTTCCAACCTCTAAGCTTGATATTACCTTTGATCATATCAAGGAATTAGATGATGTATGTGAGATGCTTAGAAAACGTATAGTTCATTTCTTTGAGCATTATAAAGATTTAGAAAAAGGTAAATGGGTTAAAGTTACCGGCTGGGAAAATAAAGCCAAAGCTGATAGCCTTATAGAGGAAGGGATAGAAAGGATGGTAAATTCCAGTATTAATTAAGCCAGATTTATATTTTCTTCCCATACCTCATTGGGTGTTTTATAACCGAGCACTTTTCTTGGTAAATTATTTAAAAAATCCTCAATTTCTTGTAATTGCTTTATTGTTAATTTTTTTATATCTAAAGATTTAGAGTATACTCTGTGCACCATTGAGTTAATCTTCTCTATCAATGGTTTTTGCCATGGAGAATAAGGATTGCAAAAATATACTTTTCGTTCAGATTTTGGCAATAGTTGTTCATGATTGGTAAATTCTTTGCCATTATCTAACGTTATGCTTTTGATTATATGCGACAATTGTTTAAGTTTTTTATTCATGTTACCAATCACATCTTGTGTTCTTTTTGAACGGTTTAAAGTGAGAAACACTTTTTGTGTTCTGATATCCACAAGAGCGCCTATATTACGACTTTGATTACCTTTGTTAAAAGTTAAATCACCTTCTAAATGACCTATTGCTGCTATCTTTCTATTTATCTCTGGTCTTTCAGTAATGGAAACTCGATTTGGTATTGTAATTCTTTTGTTTCTGATTCTTGTACCATGATGCAACCTATTTTTCCTTTTTCTTGCTAAAGATAAATATAATTTTTGCCTTTGTGCTATAGGAGATGTATAAATAAACTGGTATATACTCTCTGTAGAAATATTGACAGTATCTCGTGATAGTTTACGTCTACCTGAAATTATATCTGGTGAAATACCCTGTGTTAACTGCTTTATTATTTCTGCTCGTAAATTATTATCAATATCTAATTTTCTTTTTCTCTTACCTTGCCTTAAACTGCAAGCAAGTGTGTTAGCCCTATCTGGTCTATAATTATGCCTCATTCTCTTGAGTTCATAACATATAGTGCTTTTATCACGGCCAATCTTTGTCCCTATATATCGCGAGCTATAACCACTCTTATTCATTTCGTATATTTTAAATCTTTCATCTATCGTTAAATGAGCCATGATATATCTATATTTAAATGATGCTCCTCGCAGCAGAGCTACGAGGTATCTAAAAAAGTTTTAGTTGTTTCTTATGATATCACGAAGCAGAGCTTCGGGGAATTAAACCCTGAGAGATTAAAAATATAGGTAACAGAAATGCAAATAGAGAAGAATAAAAAAATAAATGAAGCAATAGATTTGCTGATAGAAGGTGGAGTAGATTTAAAAACAGTACTAAGTCAGAATGGATTAATTAAGGAATTAACCAAGGGTATTTTAGAGCGAGCACTGCATGCTGAGATGTCAGAACATTTAGGTTATAGCAAGTATGATAGAGCTGAAACTGAGAATGCGAGGAATGGTAGTTTTAGTAAGAATCTGATTAGTGAGAATGGTACTATAGAGATAAATGTTCCAAGAGACAGACAAGGTAAATTTGAACCTATAATAGTCTCAAAGAAACAAACAAGAATAGATGGCTTAGACCAAAAGATAATATCCTTGTATGCGAAGGGTATGAGTGTGTCTGATATTAAAACACAATTGCAAGAATTATATGGAGCTGAGATCAGTGAGAGCCTAATCAGCAGGATTACAGATGAAGTAATAGATGAGGTCAAGATTTGGCAGAGTAGACCTCTTGAATCAGTATACCCTATAGTATATTTTGACTGTTTAGTAGTGAAAGTAAGACAAGATAAACTTATTATTAATAAATCAGTATATGTAGCTTTAGGAATAGATTTATCTGGCATAAAGGATATTTTAGGCTTATGGATAAGTGAGAATGAAGGAGCTAAATTTTGGCTTGGTAATTTTACTGAAATGAAGAATCGAGGAGTAAAAGATATCTTAATCTCTCAGGGTTTAATTCCCCGAAGCTCTGCTTCGTGATATCATAAGAAACAACTAACACTTTTTTAGATACCTCGTAGCTCTGCTGCGAGGAGCATCATTTGCTTGTAGTGATAATCTCACTGGTATGTCTGATGCTATTGCATCAGTATATCCAAAAACTGAACATCAAATTTGTATTGTCCATCAGATCAGGAATAGCCTCAAATATGTATCATATAAAGATAGAAAGCAATTAGCAGCGGATTTGAAACTAATCTATACTTCTGCTACTGAAAAAGAAGCAGAATTAGCTCTTGAGTCATTTGATCAAAAATGGAGTAAGCAATATCCGCATATAGCTAAATCTTGGTATAATAATTGGGATAATTTGATAATTTTCTTGCAATATCCAAAGGAGATTCGTAAGATTATTTACACTACAAATGCGATAGAATCGCTGAATAGCCAATTGAGAAAAGTTACTAAGAATAAACGCATCTTTCCAAATGATGACGCAGTATTTAAGGTTTTATATCTGACAATTGATTATATGTAATAGTTGAGATTATATCTTACATTTAGTAAAATAAATTAATTATTAAATGGAGATAAAGAATGAACTTAAATCAAAAAATAATAAAACCAAAATTAGGTTTACTTGAATTAGCTAAGAGCCTTGGTAGTATATCATCAGCATGTAAAGCGATGGGATATAGTAGAGATAGTTATTACAGATTTAAAGAACTGTATGAAACTGGTGGCGAAGAAGCGTTGTATGAAATTAGTCGAAGAAAGCCAATAATAGCGAATAGAGTTGATCCTGCTGTAGAGAAAGCAGTACTAGATATGGCAATAGAATATCCAGCATATGGTCAGCTAAGAGTATCAAATGAGCTTAAAAAGACAGGTGTACTTGTATCACCTGGGGGAGTAAGATCAATTTGGTTACGTAATGATTTAAACAACATCAGTAAAAGACTTAAAGCATTAGAAGCAAAAATGGCTCAAGATGGTATTGTGCTTACTGAGGCACAATTACAAGTGCTAGAGAAGCGTCGTAATGAAAAAGAAGCTCATGGAGAAATTGAGACACAGCATCCAGGGTATCTAGGATGCCAAGATACATATTATGTAGTCCGTCCGCCAAAACTCTAAAAGCCTTATAGGCAATAGGGTTTTAAGGCAAAAATGCATAGTAAAATCCATAAGAAAATGAAAGGTTTTATATCAAAAGCTTATGGAAATACAAAAAAATGACAATAAAAAAATGAATGCATTTTGGGAAATAGTGTGGTTTTTAATACAAAAATTTAAAATCAGCCCTCAAAATTAGAGTAATTTGCTCTAAAATCGCACTATTTTTGGAAATTAGTGACACAAGTGATATTTTTTAGAGTTTTGGCGGAGGGACTATGTAGGCAACTTTAAGGGTATAGGTAAGGTTTATTCTCAGGTATTTATTGATAGCTACAGCAGAGTAGCTGATGTTAAACTATATACTGATAAAACAGCTTTAACTGCTGCTGATATGCTTAATGACCGAGTGTTACCATGGTATGAGACTCAAGGGATACCAATACTTCGTATTCTGACAGATCGTGGGTCAGAATATAAGGGGAATATAGAGCATCATGCTTTTGAATTATTTCTAAGTATCGAAGGTATAGAGCATACTACTACTAAAGCATATTCTCCTCAAACAAACGGTATGTGTGAGCGTTTTAATAAAACCATGAAACAAGAATTCTTTGATACAGCTATGCGGAAAAAGATTTATACAGCTCTTGATGACCTACAATTAGATCTTGATATCTGGCTAGAGTATTTCAATAATGAAAGACCTCATTCTGGTAAATATTGTTATGGAAAAACTCCTATGCAAACTTTTAAGGATAGTAAGAAATTAGCTGTTGAAAAGAATAATGAAATCTTGTATCTTGAATATGTATCTGACAGTCAAAATTTAACTGACAATCAGGGGCAAAATTTATAGTGTCTGTAAGATCAAATCTTAACTTCTACACCAAAAAATGGTCTATGCCTATCCCCAATTGGAATGAAGCTATGGCTCATTTTATGATCAAATTTGATGGTAGAATTTAATGGTTCACGAAATTTACACAATTGATGAGACAGAGCCTAGATTTGTCATTCCTGCCACAGTGCATGGGTGTCATCCCGTGGCGGCGTTGTTGCGTGGATTATTTTCCCTTGTCATCCCCCCCGTGATTTATTCACGGGATCCAGTTAAAAATACTAATAAAATTAGTATTTTTAATTATTTTCTGGATACCGTGGACAAGCCACGGTATGACACTGATCACGTTTCTCGCTTTATACTGGATTTCGTGGTCAAGCAACTAGATGACAGGGGAAAAATTGATTCACCCAGGCAACATCTTTTCGCAATGACGTGCTTATGAAAACAATAAAATTATAAATTAGTGACATTATTCAGATCAGGGATTGTAGTAGCCTTTTTTACATTAATTTCTCGTATATTCGGGCTGGTGCGTGAACAATTTATCGCCTCATTATTCGGCTCTACTCAAATGGGTGATAGCATAAATGTTGCTTTTAAAGTACCAAATCTATTTAGAAGAATTTTTGCCGAGGGAGCATTATCAAATGTCTTTATCCCTATTTATAATGAAAAAATGCTGATTTCTAAGAAAGCAGCAGGTAGATTTTCTGGTGAGGTCTTTACACTTTTACTACTCTCATTAATAGTTATAATAGTATTAATGCAAATATTTATGCCGCAATTAATGCTATTTATAGCTCCTGGTTTTCACGGTAAAAAAGAAAAGTTTGAGCTTACAGTATTCTTATGCCGAATCACTATACCTTACTTAATATTTGTTTCACTTACAGCTTTATTAGGTGGGATTTTAAACTCAGTAAAACGCTTTGCTGCTTTTGCTTTTTCACCCGTTATCTTAAGCGTATGTGTAATAGTCTGTACATTAATGTTGGATAATTATACAGAGTCTACCATTTCAATCAGCTTATCTTTAATAATTGCTGGAATATTACAAGTCTCTGTTATGTTTGTTTGCGTTAAAAGAGCGGATTTAAACTTTCCGTTTATTTTTAAGCTAAATGATCCAGATGTAAAAAAGCTTTTAATTAATATGGGACCGGCAACCATTAGCTCAGGCGTACAGCAATTAAACCTTTTTATCTCTCAATCTATTGCTAGCTTTATTGAGGGAGCTATATCCATACTATCCTATGCTGACCGAATTTATCAATTTCCTCTATCAATAATAGGTACTAGCTTTTCAACTATTTTATTGCCTGAATTATCAAAAATATATAAATCAAATGATATAGTAGCTGCAACGAAAGTACAGAATAATGCAATTAGAATGGGGCTATTTTTGTCGCTGCCTGCAACTTTTGGAATTATAATTTTATCGCATCCTATTATTAATGTGATTTACGAAAGAGGCGTTTTTACTTACCTTGATACTACAAATACGGCTGAGGCTATTTCTGCGTTTGCTTTAGGGCTGCCTGCTTTTATTTTGGCAAAAATTCTAACCCCCATTTTTTATGCTAATAGTGATACTAAAACACCTTTGAAAATAACTTTATTTTCAATAATAATTAATACCAGCATGAATTTATTATTAATGGATTCTTTAAAGCATATTGGTATTGCAGTTGGTACTTCTATTGCAGCTTGGTATAATTTAGGTTTATTATACAGCTATACTAAAAAGCAGAACATGCTACATATAGAGCAGGATATAAAATCTTTTTGTATTAAAGTTTTATTATGCTGCATAATTATGTCTATTATGATTGGCTCAATAAAACATTATTTCTTAGAATATTTTTATTCGGAATATTTGCTGATTAAAGTTTTTGCATTAGGAGGTACTATTACAATTGGTATTATAGTCTTTTTTAGTGTAGCTTATTTATTAAAAGTAGTTAAGCTGTAGAAGTCAAGATTTGATCTTACAGACACTATAAATTTCGCATCAAATTTTGACTGTCAGATACATGTTCAAGATACAAGATTTCATTATTCTTTTCAACAGCTAATTTCTTACTATCCTGAAAAGTTTGCATAGGAGTTTTACCATAACAATATTTACCAGAATGAGGTCTTTCATTATTGAAATGCTCTAACCAAATATCAAGATCTAATTGTAAATCATCAAGATCTGTATAACTGAAGTTTTGACAAAATCCTTTCCATAAGGAGGAATGTATTCCAATTTTTTTATACTTTTTTAGTAATAACGCTAATTTAGGATAAGGGATAGATAGAAAGCTTATAGATAAAGGGTTTAAAGGAGATTAATGTTGAGTTATGATAGATTTTTTTAATCTCTCAGGGTTTAATTCCCCGAAGCTCTGCTTCGTGATATCATAAGAAACAACTAAAACTTTTTTAGATACCTCGTAGCTCTGCTGCGAGGAGCATCATTATCAAAGTTGCTTAATAACTTATCTCGAGAGAGTTTTGCTTGCTTCAGCAACAATCTGGCAATACGTTGTTGTTGTCTATGTTCTAACTCACGTATGGCTAACTCCTGTAGATAATCTATATATGTTTTCTTTTCTTGCTCAAAGCTTTCTGCAACTGATTTATAGCACGATGCAAAAGTAGGTAAGCAAAGGTTCTTGAGTAAATTATTTAGCGGTTGCGGAGTTATTATCTGTTTACTCATGCAACCTCCATTGTTTTAAAGCAATGTAATTGATCATATTCAGACAGTATTGGTTGATTAATTTTTACTGAACAAACAGTTTGAGTCTGGCTATTTAGTAAATCTGTAATATGATCAATTATTGGCTCAATCTTCTTTTCTAATAGCACTTCTAATGCAGTAACTACATTCAATTCTCCATACATTTTTGCTAATTGTAATATTTTAAGATATATTTTATGCCCTTTATATGGATATATAGAGATAAGCTGGTCATATACCTGACGCAATATAGCACGTGGGAATAAAGCTTCATAACGCTAATTTAGGATAAGGGATAGATAGAAAGCTTATAGATAAAGGGTTTAAAGGAGATTAATGTTGAGTTATGATAGATTTTTTTAATAAAAGATCAGTAACTCAACATGAAAAGATGTATCATAACTGTATATTATTTAGTAGATAATTTTTGTAAAATATATGAAGAATGGATAGAACACCGTCTATTATCAACAAATCAGCAAAGGCATAGAATAGGAAAATTAAGTCTTGCAGAATTGATGACAATAGTCATATATTTTTATCTATCGCCTTGCAAGGACTTTAAAAACTATTATTTATACTACTTACCGCATAAATATAAGGGTTACTTTAATTTACCATGTTATAGTAGAATAGTACAATTATGGCCAAGGTTAATATTGCCATTGTCAATAATGTTGCAATTACTACGAGGTGAAGATACAGGAATATATTTTATTGATTCAACAAAACTATCTATTTGTCATGCTAAGCGCACTTCTAGTAATAGAGTTTTTGGTAAAATTGCCAAAGTTGGGATGAGTAGTTATGGTTGGTTTATGGGATTTAAATTACATTTAATCATTAACCATAAAGCAGAGATTATAGCTGTTAAAATAACAAAAGCAAATAGAGCTGATTTATCTGTTCTTGAATCTATAACTCAGAAGATAACAGGTAAGGTATTTGGTGATAAAGCATATATTTGTAAAGAGTTATGGTTTAAACTCTATTCTAGAAATTTAAGAATGATAACTAATATTCGCAAGGATATGAAGAATTATTTACTAGAATTAGAAGAGAGTCTTTTGCAATGATTGTGTAAATTTTTGTTGAGCCTATATTAGAAGTAATTAAAAATATAGGTAACAGAAATGCAAATAGAGAAGAATAAAAAAATAAATGAAGCAATAGATTTGCTGATAGAAGGCGGAGTAGATTTAAAAACAGTACTAAGTCAGAATGGATTAATTAAGGAATTAACCAAGGGTATTTTAGAGCGAGCACTGCATGCTGAGATGTCAGAACATTTAGGTTATAGCAAGTATGATAGAGCTGAAACTGAGAATGCGAGGAATGGTAGTTTTAGTAAGAATCTGATTAGTGAGAATGGTACTATAGAGATAAATGTTCCAAGACAGGAGTTTCGCACTTAGCAAAGTTGCGAATCAGTTAAAAGCCATCTGATATTGTTTTGAATTGATGTTTTTATAACTTCCCAAGTTTGTTGATATAAAGTAATGTTTTCATTTATCCTCCTTTTATTCATATCAAGCCAGGCAAATACTGCAAGGCAAATATGATTTCTTTGAGCTCGGCCCGTGCGTGCCTGACAGCGTTCAATACCACAAGTTTGTTTTAATTCTCGATGATAAACCTCTATAGACCAACGTGCCTTAACAATTTTCTCTATTTGCTCACGTGTGGGATTTTCCAAGTTCGTTGTTATGTAATCAATGCGACCATTCTTTGCCACAAACTTAAATACCGTAACCCAACCGTATCCACGTAGGTGAATTTTTAGCCCCTCATCGGGTATCTCTAAACTTTCCAAGCTAACATTATGATTAACTTTTCTATTTTTCCTTAGGGTGGTAACCCATAGCCAGCCTAAATTACGTATATGTTTTAAATTCTCCAACCCGCTATACCAAGCATCCATGACTATGGCATCAGGATTGAGACCTCTTTCTTTAGCTAAAGTAAGCATATCACAAAAATGCTCATTCTTTGTTTTACCATCAGTGTCTTTATCATATATTCTATAATCTACGGGAGTAGATTGAGCAATTTTAGTATTGTAATGTAGTAAGTTTACCATTCCTATACCAGGTATAACATCATGTACAGCTCCAGAATATTGATAACGTACAAGCTCAATCTTCTGACTGTATTGCTTTGATAATAAGGTGTCATCCCCCACTAATAAACACGGTGCTTCCCAATCTATATATTTTGACACTTCCTTATAGATTTCGCTAGGACGAAAATCCTTACTCTTTAACCATCGACTTGCACTATCGTGAGATAGATCTACTGGACTCACTTCAGATAATGCCTTGCTAGTATATCTGACACTACTTGCTTGTAAAAATGATTTATATAAGTCCTTGCTACATTTTGTTCTTGTCATTTTTATCTAAAACTATTTTTCTCTAGATTAACATACTTTTTGCTAAGTGCGAAACTCCTGCAAGAGACAGACAAGGTAAATTTGAACCTATAATAGTCTCAAAGAAACAAACAAGAATAGATGGCTTAGACCAAAAGATAATATCCTTATATGCGAAGGGTATGAGTGTGTCTGATATTAAAACACAATTGCAAGAATTATATGGAGCTGAGATCAGTGAGAGCCTAATCAGCAGGATTACAGATGAAGTAATAGATGAGGTCAAGATTTGGCAGAGTAGACCTCTTGAATCAGTATACCCTATAGTATATTTTGACTGTTTAGTAGTGAAAGTAAGACAAGATAAACTTATTATTAATAAATCAGTATATGTAGCTTTAGGAATAGATTTATCTGGCAGAAAGGATATTTTAGGCTTATGGATAAGTGAGAATGAAGGAGCTAAATTTTGGCTTGGTAATTTTACTGAAATGAAGAATCGAGGAGTAAAAGATATCTTAATTGCTTGTAGTGATAATCTAACTGGTATGTCTGATGCTATTGCATCAGTATATCCGAAAACTGAACATCAAATTTGTATTGTCCATCAGATCAGGAATAGCCTCAAATATGTATCATATAAAGATAGAAAGCAATTAGCAGCGGATTTGAAACTAATCTATACTTCTGCTACTGAAAAAGAAGCAGAATTAGCTCTTGAGTCATTTGATCAAAAATGGAGTAAGCAATATCCGCATATAGCTAAATCTTGGTATAATAATTGGGATAATTTGATAATTTTCTTGCAATATCCAAAGGAGATTCGTAAGATTATTTACACTACAAATGCGATAGAATCGCTGAATAGCCAATTGAGAAAAGTTACTAAGAATAAACGCATCTTTCCAAATGATGACGCAGTATTTAAAGTTTTATATCTGACAATTGATTATATTACCAAAAAATGGTCTATGCCTATCCCCAATTGGAATGAAGCTATGGCTCATTTTATGATCAAATTTGATGGTAGAATTTAATGGTTCACGAAATTTACACAATTGATGAGACAGAGCCAAATAAGCTTTTGAATATACTGCCCCTAACCCCGCAATGCTAGCCTAGCCAACAGGCACAGAGAGAGGTTTACCAATTTCAAACATTTTGTTTAATCTGAAGTTTTGACAAAAAATTTTTAAATGATGCTCCTCGCAGCAGAGCTACGAGGTATCTATCCAAAAAGCTTTAACTGTTTTTGTTGAAATGCTTTATAAGAAGGTTTGCCTGAACCTTGATTCTGTACATAATTACGTAATTTCTGCTCATCACCATGTTTACCTACTGTGCTCATAAAATATCCTTTACTCCAAAACTCACTTCCCCATAATTTTTCTTTAAGATTTGGATATTTCTCAAACATTTTCTTAGAAGTAATACTTTTTATGATTTGAGTTATTTTTGTTGGGCTATACATTGGTATTGACTGTAATAAAAAATGTACGTGATCTTTATCTACTCCTATTTCTAAAAATCTAATTTCATAACGATCTTCTATGTGCTCACAAATTTTACACAAATAATCATCTAGTTCTTGATTGAATATTACTCTTCTATACTTTGCCGGCGTTACTAAATGATATATTAGTACTGTGACATTATGACTCTTATGTACATAACTGCTTTCTTCCATTCAAGTAGTATATCACGAAGCAGAGCTTCGGGGAATTAAACCCTGAGAGATTAATTAATGGTAGAAATGATTTATTAATCCACTGCTCGCTAATTTTACAAAAATCATCGACAAAACAAAATAATGCAGTAATATCTTTCTTCATGGGGATACTCTTGTTTTTTTGCTAAAAATTATATAGAGTATCTTCTATCCCTTGTAAATACTTACTTCCAAACCTAGATTAATCCAGAATTCAGGTTTTTAGTAAATCACGCAAGTATTCTAAATATAAAATAACGAATTGGTCGGAATATAATAATTTTTTACGCAATAGGGGTCGCATAGATTTTATGATTGCCAGTGATTTGGCGATTGGCTGGTATGCTGATTACAGAGAGGAAATGAAACGAGGAAGACCTAGACGCTATAGTGATCACGCTATATTACAGTGTTTGAAGATCAGATGCTTATTCGGTCTTAAGTTACGCCAAACCCAAGGCTTTATAAACTGGCTCTTTGAAATATCGGGTTTATCTATTAGATGTCCAGACTATACAACATTAAGTAAGCGTATGAAGTCATTAGATCTTAGGTATTTACATGGAAATCAAGATAAAGAATTTAGTTGTATTTCAATGGATAGTACAGGGATACAAGCCTACACAGGGAACGAATGGCTAGAAAATAAGCATGGTAAGCAATATAAGCGTCGCATATGGAAAAAGCTACATATCGTTATAGAAGATCAAGGTATGATACTTGCCGATAGTACCACAGAGCATACTATAGATGATAGATCACAGATTGGACTACTAACAGCTAATGTCAGAGCCAAGGATTTTCTGGGAGATCGAGGGTATGACGGTGAATCTACATATCAATTGTTGAGAAAGAAGAAGATAAAACCAGTTATTAGACCCCCAAACTCTTCAGTAAAAGTTCAATCGCTTAGGGATAAAACTGAGAGAGATGCAGCTGTTATATATCAACAAAACAAAGGATACCAAGCATGGAGGGTAAAGAATAATTATGGTAGAAGGGAGCGTGTAGAGAACACGTTCTTTCGATTTAAAACTTCTTTTGGTAGTAAGTTTCTATCAAGACATGATCAAAATATGACAAAAGCAATGTCTATTAAATGCCACTTATTAAACAAAATGTTTGAAATTGGTAAACCTATCTCTGTGCCTGTTGGCTAGGCTAGCATTGCGGGGTTAGGGGCAGTATATTCAAAAGCTTATTTATGCAACAAAGCCATCAGGAATAGCCTCAAATATGTATCATATAAAGATAGAAAGCAATTAGCAGCGGATTTGAAACTAATCTATACTTCTGCTACTGAAAAAGAAGCAGAATTAGCTCTTGAGTCATTTGATCAAAAATGGAGTAAGCAATATCCGCATATAGCTAAATCTTGGTATAATAATTGGGATAATTTGATAATTTTCTTGCAATATCCAAAGGAGATTCGTAAGATTATTTACACTACAAATGCGATAGAATCGCTGAATAGCCAATTGAGAAAAGTTACTAAGAATAAACGCATCTTTCCAAATGATGACGCAGTATTTAAGGTTTTATATCTGACAATTGATTATATTACCAAAAAGTGGTCTATGCCTATCCCCAATTGGAATGAAGCTATGGCTCATTTTATGATCAAATTTGATGGTAGAATTTAATGGTTCACGAAATTTACACAATTGATGAGACAGAGCCTTAGAAGATAAAGCTATGTTACGTAAACGATCATTAATTGAATCAGTATTTAATATACTAAAAAATAGAATGAACCTAGAGCATACAAGGCATAGATCTCCTGTTAATTTCTTGGTGCATATTCTAGCTTGTGTTACTTCTTATGCTATCACTAAATCTCGTATAAAACTTGATGCTTTAGCTCCAGAACAACTGCTCTTATCCTAAATTGGCGTTCATAATATTGATATTGAACAAATGCTCCAGGTTTACGTACTAAACTATCAATAATATGTCTATAATCGGAAAGTTCTATAATTAATTAAGCCAGATATAATCAATTTTTAATCTCTCAGGGTTTAATTCCCCGAAGCTCTGCTTCGTGATATCATAAGAAACAACTAAAACTTTTTTAGATACCTCGTAGCTCTGCTGCGAGGAGCATCATTTAAATATAGATATATCATGGCTCATTTAACGATAGATGAAAGATTTAAAATATACGAAATGAATAAGACAGGAGTTTCGCACTTAGCAAAATTGTGTATTAGTTAGAAGCCATTTAATGTTGTTCT